>NZ_BNDX01000010.1:292500-718267 GCF_020521275.1 Streptomyces daghestanicus
CTCTATCAGATCTTTCCGACCCGATTTCCTCGGTGCTTTCCAGGTTTCCGCTTCCGCGTTTCCCTTTCCGGCGGTTCCGACTCTATCAGATCCTTTCGGGCCTGATTCCCAGTCAGAGGGGGTTTGCCTTCCCGGCTGTTGGGCCGTTCCGACGTCTCAAACCTTAGCGGACCCGCTCCCTGTTTCCAAAATCGGAGTTCGAGAATTAATTCGGGCACGTCGAATTGATCCCGAGGGGAGGTCGTGCTGGTGGTGTGTGAGGTGCCGCTGCTGCGGCGGAAGCGCTGCCGCACAACCGTTACGGCGCTGCGACAACTCGAAGAACCCTACAGATCGGGACGGGGGCCGTCAAGCATCGCCTGTCAAGATCTTTAGTCGAGGTCGCTGAGCCGGCCGCCGGCGTCCGGCTGGTCGTGCTCGACCCGGCGCAGGATGCGGGTGAGGACCTCACCGAGGGCCGTCCGCTCGTCCGGGGAGAGGTCCTGGAGGAGGTCCTCCTCGAAGACCGAGGCCAGGCGCATCGCCTCCAGCCACTTCTCCCGGCCGCCGCCCGTCAGCTCGACGATGACGCGGACCCGGTTGGACTCGTCGCGCTCCCGGGTGACCAGACCCTCGGTGACCATGCGGTCGATGCGGTGGGTCATCGCGGCCGGGGTGAGGCCGAGGCGCTTGGCCAGGTCGCCCGGGCCCATCCGGTAGGGGGCGCCGGAGAGGACGAGGGCCTTGAGGACCTCCCAGTCGGCGTTGCTGATGCCGAGGTCGGCGGTCTGACGGCCGTAGGCGACGTTCATGCGGCGGTTCAGCCGGGAGAGCGCCGAGACGATCTTCTCGACCTGGGGGTCGAGGTCCTGGAACTCGCGCTGGTAGGCGGCGATCTGTTCTTCGAGTGTCGGCTCTCCGGCAGCTGAGGTGTCGCCCATGGGTCGCAGTATGGCACGGCATGGCTTTGCCTTGAAGTCCTTCGGAATATAGTCTTTAGCATCGAAGTTTAGTATCGAAGTCTTCACTCCTAACTCGTGAGAGAGGTGAACGTGACCAGGGCGATGGGCGCTGCGATGCGCCGGATCCATGTGGGCAACGCACTCAGCGCGTTCGGGCTCGGTTTCACCGTCCCCTACCTGTACGTCTATGTGGCGCAGGTGCGGGGGCTGGGTTCCGTGACGGCGGGGCTCGTGCTCGCCGTCTTCGCGGTGGCCGCGCTGGTCGTGCTGCCGTTCGCCGGACGGGCCATCGTCCGGCGCGGCCCGCTGCCGGTGCTGCTCACCGCCCTGGTCGTGGCCGCGGTCGGGGCGCTGAGCCTGGGGGTGTCGGGGCAGGCGGCGACCGTGCTGCTGTCCGCCGCGCTGCTCGGGGCCGGGCAGGCCGTGATGCAGCCGGCGCTGGCGACGATGATCGTCGACTGCTCGCCGGCCGAGACACGGTCGCGGGCGTTCGCCCTGCAGTTCTTCCTCCAGAACCTCGGGCTCGGTATCGGCGGGCTGATCGGCGGGCATCTCGTCGACACCTCCAGCCCGGCGTCGTTCACCCTGCTGTTCGGCATCGAGGCGGCGATGTTCCTGCTGCTGGTCGGTGTGCTGGCCACGGTGCGGATGCCACGGGCGCCGCGGGTCGCGGACGCTCCCGAAGGTGCGAAGGGCGGCTGGCGGCAGCTGCTGGGGAACCGGGCGATGACGCAGCTGCTGGTGCTGGGCTTCGTCCTGTTCTTCGCGTGCTACGGGCAGTTCGAGTCGGGGCTGAGCGCGTACGGCGTGGAGGCGGCGGGGATCTCGACGTCCGCGCTGGGGACCGCGCTGGCGGCGAACACCCTCGCCATCGTGGTCGCGCAGTTCGCGGTGCTGCGGTTCGTGGAGCGGCGCAGGCGGTCGCGGGTGATCGCGGCCGTGGGGCTGATCTGGGCCGTGGCCTGGGCGATCGCCGGGTACGCCGGGCTCGGGCACGGCAGCCAGACCATGGCGACGGCCGCGTTCGTCTCGACGTACGCGCTGTTCGGTCTGGGCGAGTCGATGCTCTCGCCGACGCTGGTGCCGCTGGTCGCCGATCTGGCGCCGGAGGGCATGGCGGGGCAGTACAACTCCGCTTTCGCGCTGGTCAAGCAGCTCGCGCTGGCCATCGGACCGGCGGTGGGCGGGCCGCTGGCGGCGGCGCTGCCCGGCCCGTACATCGTCGTCTTCCTGCTGTTCTCGCTGCTGATGACCGCGCTGGCGGTGCGGCTGGGGCAGCGGCTCACCCAGGTGCAGGACCGGCCGTGGTCGCTGCGGGCCACCCGGGTGGTGCGGCAGGGCGGCACGCCCGCCGAGGCGGAGGAGCCTGCCCAGGCGTGACCGGGCGGAGCGTCACGGGCGGGGCAGGGCGAACTCGCACCAGACGGCCTTGCCGCCGCCCGGCGTGTGTCTGCTGCCCCAGCCGGAGGCGATGGTCGCGACGATGGCGATGCCCCGGCCGGACTCGTCGCCCGGTTCCGCCCGGCGGCGCCGGGGCAGGTGGTCGTCGCCGTCGGTGACCTCGATGATCAGGCGGCGGTCGGTGCGGCGCAGGCGCAGCCGCATCGGGGGCGTGCCGTGCTGGAGGGAGTTGGCGACCAGCTCGCTGGCGGCGAGGACGCCCAGGTCGTGCAGCTCCGTGGGGAACCTCCAGCTGGTCAGGACGCCCGAGGCGAACGCACGCGCGCGGGGCGCGGCCTCCACGCCGCCGAGGAGTTCCAGCGCGGCGTTGCGGAAGAGGTCGTGCTCGGGGCCGGTGCGCGCCGGGTGCTGGAGGACCAGGACGGCCACGTCGTCGTCGTGCTCCGGGGTGACGCCCGCCGAGCGGACCAGGCGGTCGCAGATCACCTGGGGCGTGCCGCGGGCGCCGGCCAGCGCGCGTTCCAGGGCCTCGATGCCCTCGTCGAGGTCCTGGTTGCGGCGCTCGACCAGGCCGTCCGTGTAGAGGACGGCCGTGGAGCCGGGAGCGAGGGCGATCGAGCCCGAGGCGTGGACCCAGCCGCCGGTGCCCAGCGGGGGGCCGGTCGGCTCGTCGGCGCGGTGGACGGTGCCCTTCTCGTCGCGGACCAGGATCGGCAGGTGCCCCGCGGAGGCGTACAGCAGCCGGCCCTCGTTGGGGTCGTGGATGGCGTAGACGCAGGTGGCGATCTGGTTGGCGTCGATCTCGGCGGCGAGGCCGTCGAGGAGCTGGAGGATCTCGTGCGGGGGCAGGTCGAGGCGGGCGTAGGCCCTGACCGCCGTACGGAGCTGGCCCATGACGGCGGCGGCGCGGACGCCGCGGCCCATGACGTCGCCGATGACGAGTGCGGTGCGTCCGCCGCCGAGGGTGATCACGTCGTACCAGTCGCCGCCGACGGCGGCCTCGGTGCCGCCGGGGTGGTAGGTGGCGGCGATGCGGAGGTCGTCGGGTTCCTCCAGTTTCTGCGGGAGGAGGGAGCGCTGGAGGGTGACGGCGGTCTCGCGCTGCCCGCGCTCGCTGGCACGCAGGCGCTCGGCGGCCTCGGCATGGTCGGTGACGTCGGTGGCGAAGACCAGCACGCCGCCGTCTCCGCCGCCGGCGCCGTCGCCCACGGGAGCGCAGGTGAAGGTGTAGGAACGCCCGTCGGGGGCCTTGCGGGACTTGAGGGTGCGGGGCTTGTGGCTGCGCTGGACCTGGTCGAGGAGGGGGAAGAGGCCCAGTTCGGCCAGTTCGGGCAGGGCCTCGCGGGCGCGTTGGCCGAGCGGGGGGACGCCGAAGGCGGCGGTGTAGGCGTCGTTGACGTAGGCGATGCGGTGGTCGGGGCCGTGGACCAGGGCGACGAGGGCCGGGACGCGGTCGAGGACGTCGCGGACGGGGAGGTCGTCGACGGCCGGTACGGGAGGGGGTTCGTCGGTCAGCTGTTCGACGCGGGCGGCGGGCACGGAGGTCTCCGGCCGGCTCTCTCCCCGTCGGCCCGGTGAGACCGTGGTGTCGGTCCGCGCCGCGGCGCGGCGCTGTGTTCCGGGGAGTCGGGCGCTCCAGCGCGTGAAGTTCACGAATCCTTGCCTCGGGTAGTCGTCGGCGGCCGGCACCGGGGCCGGCGGGGGCCGCGCGGGGCGAGCGGCGGCCGCCCGCGGTGGTGTGGACCAGTCTGGCAGGGTGCCGACCGGGTCGACATCCGTCAGACGCCGGGCCGGGCGGTGGAGTTCCTGGGTCCGGTCAGGACGACCCCTTCGGGTTGCGCGGGGGCTCCTGGGGAGGGATTCCCCCGGCCGCGCGTTCGAATTCTGCTCGGGGATGTTCGAGCGAGCCGAGGGAGACGATCTCTCTTTGGAAGAGGCCGGAGAGCATCCATTCGGCCAGCACGCGCGCCTTGCGGTTCACGGTCGGTACGCGGCTGAGGTGGTAGGCGCGGTGGACGAACCAGGCCGGGTAGCCGGTCAGCCGGCGGCCCCGGATCTGGGCGACGCCCCGGTGGAAGCCGAGCGAGGCGACGGAGCCGGCGGACCGGTGGGCGTACGTCTCCAGGGGTTCGCCGCGCAGGGCGTGGGCGATGTTGTCGCCGAGGACCCTGGCTTGGCGGAGCGCGTGCTGCGCGTTGGGGGCGCACATCCGGCCGGGCACGCCGGCGGTGACGTCGGGGACGGCGGCGGCGTCCCCCGCCGCCCACGCGTGCGGGGCTCCCTCGACCGTCAGCTGGGGGGTGCATTCCAGCCGTCCCTGCCCGGTGCGGGGCAGGTCGGTGGCGGCGAGGAGGGGGTGCGGTCTGACGCCGGCGGTCCAGACGACCGTACGGGTGGGGAAGCGCGAGCCGTCGCTGAGGACCGCGACCCGGTCGGCGCAGGACTCCAGGCGGGTGCGCAGGCGTACGTCGATGTTGCGGCGGCGCAGTTCGGTGACGGTGCGGCGGCCCAGTTCCTCGCCGACCTCCGGCAGAACACGGCCGGACGCCTCCACCAGGATCCACTTCATGTCGTCGGGCTCGATGTTGTGGTAGGAGCGGGCGGCGTAGCGGGCCATGTCCTCCAGTTCGCCGAGGGCTTCCACGCCCGCGTAGCCGCCGCCGACGAAGACGAAGGTCAGGGCGGCGTCGCGGAGGGCGGGGTCGCGGGTGGAGGAGGCGATGTCCATCTGCTCGATGACGTGGTTGCGCAGGCCGATGGCCTCCTCGACGGTGCGGAAGCCGATGCCGTGGTCGGCGAGGCCGGGGACGGGGAGGGTACGGGAGACGGAGCCGGGGGCGAGGACGATCTCGTCGTACGGCATGCGGTGCGCGCCGCGGCCCTCCTCCTCGGTGGCGAGGGTGGTGACGGCGGCGGTGCGGTGGGCGTGGTCGACGGACTCGGCCTCGCCGACGAGGACCCGGCAGCGGTCGAGGACGCGGCGCAGCGGGACGACCACGTGGCGCGGGGAGATCGAGCCGGCCGCCGCCTCGGGGAGGAACGGCTGGTACGTCATATAGGGGTCGGGGGCCACTACGGTGATCTCGGCCTCGCCCCGGCGCAGTTCGCCCTTGAGCTTCCGCTGGAGGCGCAGGGCCGTGTACATCCCGACGTAGCCGCCGCCGACAACGAGAATGCGCGCACGTTCCTTCACCATCCCATGACGCACCCGGCGCTTGCGTTTGTCCACAGGCCCGGCGATTCGTATGACCGGTGGCCGAGGGTCGGCAGGGTTGGCCGAATCGTCGATGCCGGAACCGAGTACGCAGGTCAGCACGGGTGGTCCGGGGACGGTCGAGGAGGTCGTCGGGGGCATATCGGGCCCGTACTCCGATCGGGGTGCGCGCCGTGCGGAACCTGCCCCTTCTGAATTGACTCCCACTCAACTATGTTCGTCTCGACGGAGTGTAGGGGGGATGCGCTCATCGGGCCCGCGACGGGCGGCCCGGGACGCGGGCCTGTTCCGCACACGCTCCGGCTTCCGATGACGGGGAGTGTCTCCGGGGGGAGACGTCATTACCGGGGGATTGTCTATGCATGTTCAGGGCTCTCATTGGTCGTCCGCCTCCACTGTCGCCGCCGGCGGCACGATGAGCGCGGCGGCGGGTACGAGGGGTACGACGTCGGGTGCGGCGGGCGGTGGTCGCGGGGACGGCGCGCGCACGGCGCCGCTGCGCGTGGACGCCCAGCGCAATCTGGAACACGTGCTGCGCGCGGCGCGTGAGGTCTTCGGTGAGCTGGGGTACGGCGCGCCGATGGAGGACGTGGCCCGGCGCGCCCGGGTCGGCGTCGGCACGGTGTACCGGCGGTTCCCCAGCAAGGACGTGCTGGTGCGCCGGATAGCCGAGGAGGAGACGACCCGGCTGACCGACCAGGCCCGGGCGGCGCTCGGGCAGGAGGACGAGCCGTGGTCGGCGCTCTCCCGGTTCCTGCGGACGTCGGTGGCGTCCGGGGCGGGCAGGCTGCTGCCGCCGCAGATCCTGCGGGTGGGCGTGGCCGACGAGCCCGCCGACGGTGGCGCGGCCGACGAGCACCGGGTACCGCAGCAGCGGCACCAGCCGGGCTCGGGCGAGCTGCGGCTGGTGCCCGAGGAGCCCGCGGCGGCCGTCGCCCTGGAGGACGACGCGGGTGCGGCGGCGCTGCTGGAGGTCGTCGGCCGGCTCGTGGAGCGGGCCCGCGCGGCGGGTGAGCTGCGGCCGGACGTGTCGGTGTCGGACGTCCTGCTGGTCATAGCCACGGCGGCGCCCTCGCTGCCGGACGCGGCCCAGCAGGCGGCGGCGTCGGCGCGGTTGCTGGACATCCTGCTGGAGGGGCTGCGGTCGCGGCCGGCGTGAGGCGGTCACGGGCCTCGCCGCTGGGGCCTGTCGTTTGGATCAGCTCGCGGGGAATCGGCTGCGCCTTCCTCGCGCCGGTGAGCGGGGCCTGGTGCGTGCGGATGCGAGGCGGAGGAGGGAGTCGACGCGGAGCGCCGGCGAGTGACGACAACGCGGCAGGTGCGCGTGCCAGGCCCCGCTCACCGGCGTGATCCGAACGACAGGCCCCAGGGGTCGCCGGGGGAGCCATGATGTTTCCCCACGCGGATGAAGATCATTGCTCCCTGGCGGTGAAATCCCACGGACGAGTGATGCTCGGTACCGCCTGTTCCTGCCGGTGAGCCTCTGTGACAGCCTGATCCGGTATTCGGATCGGTCGGGCAGGTGGCGGGGGCTTACCGCGATGGACGTTGACAGGCGGGGCGGCTCACCCGATGACGGGGACCCGGAATCCGATGACCTGCCGGAGGACCTGCCGCAGGACGGGCAGGCGGCGGGCGTCCCCCAGGAGGGTGCCTCCCACGAGGGTGTCTTCCAGGAGGTATCTCCGGAGGGTGTCCCGCCCCAGCGTGATCCGCGGGGCGAGAGCGTCCTGCCGCCGCCGCGCGAGGTGCCGCCGTCGGACGCCGAGCTGATCGAGCGGCTGCGCGGGGGCGACGACACGGCCTACGCGGAGCTGTTCCGGCGCCACGCGGACGCTGTGCGGCGGTACGCCCGCACCTGCTGCCGGGACGCCGACACCGCGGAGGACCTGACGGCCGAGGTGTTCGCCCGGGTGCTCCAGGCGGTGCGCGGCGGTTCCGGCCCCGAGTACGCGGTCCGGGCGTACCTGCTCACCAGCGTGCGGCGGGTCGCCGCCGGGTGGACGCGGTCGGCGCGGCGCGAGCAGCTCGTCGACGACTTCGCGGTGTTCGCCGCGCAGGCCGCCCGTCCGGCGTCGACGGCCGCCGACGACACGCTCGAACTGGGCGCGGACGTCCGGGCGATGCACGAGGCCGAGCAGTCCATGGCGATGCGGGCGTTCCGTTCGCTGCCCGAGCGGTGGCAGGCGGTGCTGTGGCACACCGAGGTCGAGGAGGAGTCGCCGAGCCAGGTGGCGACGCTGTTCGGGCTGGACGCCAACGGCACGCGGGTGCTGGCGAGCCGGGCCCGGGAAGGGCTGCGGCAGGCGTACCTCCAGGCCCATGTCAGCGATGCCCTCGCCGCCGACGAGGAGTGCGCGCGGTACGCCGACCGGCTGGGCACCTACGCGCGCGGCAGGCTGCGCACCCGGGCCGAGCGGGGGCTGCGCAAGCATCTGGAGGAGTGTGCCAAGTGCCGGCTGGCGGCCAGCCAGATCGCGGAGGTCGCCGGGGGCATCCCGGCGGTCGTGCCGGTCGCGGTCATCGGGTGGTTCGGTGCCGCCGGGTACGCCAAGGCGGCCGGGATCATCGCCGGTGGCGCCGGTGCGGGGGCGGCCGGGGCGGCGGCGGCCGCGAGCGGTACGTCGGGTGGGGCCGGCGGGGGCGGGGGTGCGGCGGCGTCCGAGGGGCTGGGCGCGCCGGTGAAGGCCGGGATCGCGGCGGGGGTGGTGGCGGCGGCCGTCGCGGCGGTGGTCATGGCACTGACGGGGGGTACGCCGGAGGAGCGACCGGAGCCGGAGGCGGCGCCCCCCAAGTCGTCGCCGGTGGTCCGGCCGGCCGAGCCGACGCCGGAGCCGGAGCCGGTGGAGCGGACGCCGGAGCCGGTGGAACCGACGCCGACGGTCACTCCTACGCCGACACCGACACCCACGCCGACCCCTACTCCGCCTCCGCCTCCGACTCCCACTCCGACACCGACGCCGGCTCCCAGGCCTCCGCGGAGTCCGGCTCCGACGCCTCCGCAGAGTCCGGCTCCGACGCCTTCCGCTGCGCCGGCCGTCTACCAGCTGAGCGAGTTGTCGTACGACATCGCCGGGGACGGGAGTGAGCCGGAGATGCGGATGGGGGAGAGCAGTTGGGCGTGGCAGCGGCCCGACGCGCGGATCGGCGGGGAGCGGTACGCGCACGGGGTCACGGTGCACGGCAGGTCCTCCGTGACGATCGACCTCAACCGTTCCTGTACGTCGTACGACGCGCTGGTCGGGGTCGACGACCTGACGATGAAGCTGGGCAGGGTCCGGTTCTCCGTCTTCGGCGACGGGGTGCGGCTGTGGCGGTCGGCGGTGGTCGAGGGCGGGGACGCGGCGGTGCCGGTGCGGGTCGGTATCGCGGGGCACGAGTCCGTGCGGTTGGTCGTGGAGCCGGAGGGCGCGTTCGATCGTCTGGCGTTGGCGGACTGGGTGGAGTCGCGGTTCACCTGTACGTAGCCGCGGGCGCGGGGTGTCGTCTGCTGAGCGGGGCTGTGGTCGGGGCCGGCCGCGTTCACCTGGTGACCGGCGCGGTGGCTGAGGCCGGGGCGTGGCGCGGGCCGACGTCATGTGGTGACCGGGGTTGCGTGTGAGGCGGGGGCGTCGCGCGGGTCGGCGGCGTCTCGTGACCGGCGTGGTGGCTGAGGCCGGGGCGTGGCGCGGGCCGACGTCACGTGGTGACCGGGGTCGCGGCTGAGGCGGGGGCGTCGCACGGGCCGGCGCGAGCGGGGTGCCGCCGCGCCCGCCCTCCCCCAAGCTCTCGGCTTCGCTCAGGCAGGGGCCCCCATCGCCCTTGGCGGCACGATTGCCCGCGGTGAGGCGGGCCGGCCCGCCCCGCCGGGCGCGTCACAGCCGCAGTGGGGTGGAGTCGGCCGCTCCGCCCGGCGCGTCACAGCCGCGGTGGGGCGGGGCAGCAGCCCGGCTGCGCCGGACACGGCACGCCAGCACCGGCGCAGAGAAGACCTGGGCACCGCCCGCGCGACGCGCAGCCGGACACCGCCGCCACCCGCGCCGCACGCTGAGACGCAGTAACAGCGCGCCTCACGAAGCCGGACGCACACCCAGCCCACCCGGCGCGAGACCGGACCCACTCGCAGCCCATCGGCGCGCGAAACCGGACAACGGCACACTCCACACCACATGAAGCCCGGACGTACACCCGACCCACCCAGCGCGAGCCCGGACGTACTCCCGGCCCACGCCACACGAAGCCCGCAGTACACCCGGCCACCCGGCGCGAAGCCCGACCGCACACCCAGCCCACCCGGCGCGAGCCCGGACATACACCCGGCCCACGCCACACAAAGCCCACAGATACACCCGACCCACCCAGCGCGAAGCCCGACCGCACACCCAGCCCACCCGGCGCGCAGCCCGACGCGTGGGTCGGCCGGGGGTCACCGGAGCCGGGCGAGAGCCGCGGTCGCGTACGGCGAGGAGGGGACGGGGCCGGGGGGTGTCCGCCCGCAGCGGTCGGCGCGTCGACCCCGTTCACCACCGCAGAGAACCGATGCCGCACCGTTCCTACGACGGACACCTCCCACCCCGGCCCGACCCACCCCGCCCGCACAAGGCGCTACGCGCACCCCCACCACCCGCACAGGCGCCGCAGGCATCACACCGCACCCCACACCACCCGCAGGCACTCCACCGCACCGCGCACGAACCCCACCGCACCGCGCACCGCACCCCGCACCGAACCCCACCGCACCCCGCACCCCGCCGAGGCCGCCGCAGGCTCCGGGCCCTCCTCCGCCTCGCCCGTCACCGCATCAGCGTCCTGTTCGCCATGCTCCGCGACGGAACCTGCTACCAGTCACGGAGCCCACAGCTCGCTTGACGAAGGACATAAAGGACATAGACGCACCGCACCCCCGGTCAACCGCCGGAGGCCAGCGCCCCCCGGCGAGGTGCGATGCCGCCCGGTACCGCTCGCGCGCGGGCCGGGGTTCCCGTCCAGCAGGTGCCCCGGCGGGCCAGCAGCCGCCCCAGCCACAGTTCCAGCGAGATCAGGTCCGCCAGCCCGTCCAGCGGCAGCGCCTCCCCCGCCGCGGCCGCCCGCACCGCCTTGCGCACCACCCGCGCCTCCACCAGCCCCGCCTGCGCCAGCAGCGGCCGGTCGAACACGTCCATCAGCGCGTCCGCCGCGGACCGCAGCCCCGCCCGCGCGGTCCGCGCCGCCACTCCCTGCACCGGCGTGCCCCACCCCCCGGGCACCTCCGGGACCCCGGCTCCCTCCAGCACCGTCCGCAGGATCGCCGCCCGAGCCCCCGGCCGCACCCGCAGCGCCTCCGGCAGTTCCCGGCAGGCGCGCACCACCTGGTTGTCGAGGAACGGCGTGTGCAGCCGCTGCGACCGGATCTCCGCCGCCTGCTCCAGCACCCGCACCTGGGCAGCCTGCCGCGACAGCGCCGCCCGCGCCCGGAAGTCACCGGGCCGCTGCCCGGGTCCCAGCGCCGACCGCCGCGCCGCCGTCTGAAGACGAACCGATACCTCTGCGAGCGCCTCTCCCGTCACCCACCGCGCCGCGGGACCGGGTCTGCCCCAGCTCAGCGCGGCCAGCGACGCGCCCACCGCCCCGTCCTCCGCGCCGTCCAGGACCGGGCCGCGCGCCCGCAACTGCTCCGCGAGCCCGTCCAGCCCCGCCCGGTACGACGTCCGCGACAGCCGCCGCGCCGCCCCGTACACCCGGGCCGGCACCATCACCGACCCCACCGACCCGTCGGCCTTGGCCAGCGCGGCGACCGGCCGGACCAGATGCCGCCGCCTGCGGTCCATCAACAGGTCGGCCAGGCGCGCCGGATGCGCGTCCAGCACCTCCCGCGCCCCGTACCCCGTGAAGTGGTCCGCGCTGCCCGCCGCGAGCCGCGCCCGGTGCCGCGCCACCGAGACCAGGCAGGCCGCCGGTTCGTCGGTCAGCGGCCCGTCCAGCTCGGCGTACGGCAGGACCTCCGCGCCGCCGGCCACCACCACGTGGTGCAGCCGCGGGTTGGCGGCCAGCGCGCCCGCCCGTTCCAGCTCGGCCTCGCGCCCGCCCACCGCCAGGTCGTTGAAGGTGACGGCCAGCAGCCGCTCCCCCGCGCCCGTGCCGTGTCCCAGCACGGTCCCCGGCATCCCCGGCAGCCCCGCGGCCAGCAGCGCCAGCGTCCCGGACGCCGGGCCGCCCGACAGGTCCGCGCCGATCCCCGGCACCGGCATCCCGCGCGCCGCCCGCCGTTCCGCGGGGCCCATGCCGGGCACCGGCCCGGGGTCGATGCCGTTGCCGGGCACGTGCCGGGGGGCGGCGAGCCGGGTCCGTACCGCCTCGACCAGCGCGTCCCGCACGCCGTCCACCGCCCGTTCGGGATCGGCGGGCGGCGCGGCCACCGCGAGGGAGGCCACCGGTTCGTACCCGGCGATCTCGCGCGCCCCGGCGCGCAGGATCAGCGCGTGCCCCGGCGGAACGCGTTTCACGCCGTCGTACGGGGTGGAGTCGTCCAGGGCGGCCGGTACGTCGGGGGCGGCGAGCAGCGCGGCGAGGTAGGGGAAGTCGAGGTTGGCCTCGACGAGGTCGGCGAGCGGCAGCGCGGCGGTCGCGTAGGCGGTGCCGCCGGCCCAGGGGGTGTGGAAGACGGGACGCGCGCCCGCGAGGTCGCCGCAGACCATGATCCGCCGCCCGACCTGGACGACGGCGGTGTAACTGCCCGGCCAGGCGGTCAGGTGCCGAAGCGCCCCGCCGCGCGCGGCGAACAGGGCGACCCGCAACTGCTCGTCGCTGGCCCCGCAGAGGCCGAGGACGGCGATCCGGGTCTGCGGGTCGGCGCTGACCACGCGCACCTCGTCGGGCCGCCAGTCACCGACCGCCCAGAGCGGGTCGGGATCGCCCCACAGGAGGTGGGAGCCGACCGGCTGCACGGTCTCCCCGTCGTACCCGGTGGCCCCGGCGGAGGCGCCGCCTCCCAGGGCACCCGCGACCCCCGCGGCGGCGCTGCTCCACCCCACCAACCACCGCATCGACGCCTCCACAGCCTGTGGACAAACCAGTGCACCGTACGAACTGGTTCCCCATGCTGCCATGAAGGGCGCGTGCCAGAGCGTCGGCGGAGCCGCTCACCCACCTGCGGCCACACCTTCGGTATGCCCTCGCGCGACCCCGGCCACCCGTGCCGGCGGTCGCCCCTGCGACGCGAATGCGCCCCCACCGTGCGCCCCAAGGACGCCCAACGCGCCCTCAACTGCCGTGGTAGAAGCGGTAGTACACGCGAACCGACGGAGCTTATTTTCAGCCAATTCGCGGAGCCATGACCGCGTTCGAACACGCTCCGTACACGCTCTGCCAGGCTCCGCGCACCCCCGCACCGCGCACGGTCCGGGAGGCGGGACGCGCCCCCCGGACCGGTCCGCCGCCCGCGGGGATATGAGGCGGCGGTGTCCCCCAGCCCACTGGATCCAGTACAGCGGGCCGACCCACGCAACGCCCATGGAACCGCTCCCCCGGTGGCCGGACCAGAGCGCACGCACGGGCGCACGGCCACACACCGGGAGCACGCCGCAACAGTCCGTACAGACCCCGCACTTCCGTACGGACCACAATCCCGCCATCCGGAACAATGCCCCTTAACGCTTGGGATGCGGCGAACTACGCTGGGTTTACGAATGCCGCATGGTTATGCCAGCGCGGCAGCCGTCTGTGTCGAGGGGTGGCGCATGTCCAGGGAGCAACGCGGGCCGAACGAGAAACTCGGCGCCGTTCTCGCCCTCGCGGGAATCAGCAACGCAGGACTCGCGCGGCGCGTCAACGACCTCGGGGCGCAACGCGGGTTGACCCTGCGCTACGACAAGACGTCGGTGGCGCGCTGGGTGTCGAAGGGAATGGTGCCGCAAGGTGCGGCCCCGCACCTCATCGCCGCCGCCATCGGCCAGAAGCTCGGCCGCCCGGTGCCGCTGCACGAGATCGGCCTGGCGGACGCGGACCCCGCGCCGGAGGTGGGCCTCGCCTTCCCCCGGGACGTCGGCCAGGCGGTGCGCACGGCGACGGAACTGTACCGGCTCGACCTGGCCGGCCGCCGGGCCGGTTCCGGTGGCATATGGCAGTCACTGGCGGGGTCGTTCGCGGTCAGCGCGTACGCGACGCCCGCCTCGCGCTGGCTGATAACCCCGGCCGACAGCTCGGTGGCGCGTGACGCGGGCCCGGCCGAGGGCTCCGCCGCACCGCTCAAAGTCGGCCACAGCGATGTGCGCAAGCTGCGCGAGGCCGCGGAGGACGCGCGGCGCTGGGACTCCAAGTACGGCGGCGGCGACTGGCGTTCGTCCATGGTGCCGGAGTGCCTGCGGGTCGAGGCGGCCCCGCTGCTGCTCGGCTCCTACTCCGACGAGGTCGGCCGCGCCCTGTTCGGCGCCTCGGCGGAACTGACCCGGCTGGCCGGGTGGATGGCGTTCGACACCGGCCAGCAGGAGGCCGCCCAGCGGTACTACATCCAGGCGCTGCGCCTGGCCCGCGCCGCGGCCGACGTCCCCCTCGGCGGGTACGTGCTGGCGTCGATGTCGCTCCAGGCCACCTACCGGGGCTTCGGCGACGAGGGCGTCGACCTCGCGCAGGCCGCCCTGGAGCGCAACCGGGGCCTGGCCACGGCCCGCACCATGAGCTTCTTCCGCCTGGTCGAGGCGCGGGCCCACGCCCGCGCGGGCGACGCGCACGCGGCCGGCGGGGCGCTGAAGGCGGCCGAGAGCTGGCTGGAGCGCGCCCGCCCGGGGGACAACGACCCGAACTGGCTCGGGTTCTACTCCTACGACCGCTTCGCCGCCGACGCCGCCGAGTGCTACCGCGACCTGAAGGCGCCCCGCCAGGTCCGCCGCTTCACCGAGCAGGCGCTCTCCAGGCCCACCGAGGAGTTCGTCCGCAGCCACGGTCTGCGGCTGGTGGTGTCCGCGGTCGCGGAGCTGGAGTCGGGCAACCTGGACGCGGCCTGCGAGCAGGGCGTCCGCGCGGTCGAGGTGGCCAACCGGATCTCCTCCGCCCGCACCACCGAGTACGTCAAGGACCTGCTGCACCGCCTGGAGCCGTACGGCGACGAGCCGCGCGTGGCCGAGCTGCGCGAGCGCGCCCGCCCGCTGCTGATGGCACCCGCCTGAGCCTGCGGCGGCTGCCGGGTTTGAGGGCGTTGTCAGTGGCGCAAGGCACTATCGAACCCGGGAGGTGAAGCAGGTGCGGCCACGGAGCGCGGACACGTACGACTGCGACGTGCTGGTGATCGGCGGCGGGATCGTCGGCCTGTCGACGGCGCACGCGATCACGCGCGCCGCGCCGGGCACGCGGGTCACGGTGCTGGAGAAGGAGCCGGGCCCGGCCCGCCACCAGACGGGCCGCAACAGCGGGGTGATCCACAGCGGGATCTACTACCGCCCCGGCTCCCTCAAGGCCCGGTACGCGGTGCGCGGCGCCGCCGAGATGGTCAAGTTCTGCGCGGAGTACGGCATCGCCCACGCCGTCACCGGCAAGCTGATCGTCGCCACCGACCGCGCCGAGCTGCCCCGCCTGCACGCCCTCGTCCAGCGCGGCCGGGAGAACGGCATACCGGTCCGGGAGCTGGGCCCCGCCCAGATCGCGGAGTACGAACCGCAGGTCCGCGGCCTGGCCGCCATACACGTCGGCACCACCGGCGTCTGCGACTACGTGGCCGTCGCCCGGCAGCTCGCCGCCGCCTCCGGCGCGGAGCTGCGCTACGGCGGCGCGGTGGTCCGGATCGACCGCCGGCCCGGTCACGGCGTGGCGGTCCGCACCCGCTCCGGCGACGTGGTCCGCGGCCGGGTCCTGGTCAACTGCGCGGGGCTGCACTGCGACGAGATCGCCCGCCTCACCGGCGACGACCCGGGCATGCGGATCGTCCCCTTCCGGGGCGAGTACTACGAGCTGGCCCGCCCGGAGCTGGTGCGCGGCCTGGTCTATCCGGTCCCCGACCCGGCCTTCCCGTTCCTCGGCGTGCACCTCACCCGCGGCGTCGACGGCAGCGTCCACCTCGGCCCCAACGCGGTGCCCGCGCTCGCCCGGGAGGGCTACGGCTGGGCCACCGTCCGGCCCCGCGAGCTGGCCGCCACCCTCGCCTGGCCGGGCTCCTGGCACCTGGCCCGCCGGCACTGGCGGTACGGCGCGGGGGAGCTGCGCCGCTCGTTGTCGAAGGCGGCGTTCACCTCGGCGGTCCGCAGGCTGCTGCCGGCGGTGACGGAGGACGACCTGGTGCCGGCGCCGGCCGGGGTGCGGGCCCAGGCGGTGCTGGCGGACGGCACGCTGGCCGACGACTTCCTGATCCGCGAGACACCCGGCGCGGTCCATGTGCTCAACGCGCCGTCGCCCGCCGCCACCGCCGCGCTCCCCATCGGCCGGGAGGTCGCCCGCCGCGCCCTGACCGCGCTGGGCCGGTCCGGCGGCGACCGCGCCACCGCGCACCGGGCAGCGCCCTCACGACCGTAAGATCGATCCACTGTGTCTGATTCGCACCCCACCCCCGAACCCCCCCGGCAGCCGCCGTCGCGCCGCACGGGCGAGCCCCGCTTCCCCGAAGGACCCCGCGCCGATCCCGCCGGGTCCCACTTCGAGCGGCGCATCCGCAGCTTCCAGCCCCGGCGCAGCCGGGTCACCGCCGGGCAGGCGGACGCCCTGCGGCGGCTGTGGCCCGTGTGGGGCCTGGACATCGACGGGCAGCGCGTCCTGGACCTGCCCGAGCTGTTCGGTGACGACCGGCCCGTGGTCCTGGAGATCGGCTTCGGCATGGGCGAGGCGACCGCCGAGATGGCCGCCGCCGACCCGGGGACCAATGTGCTCGCGGTCGACGTGCACACCCCCGGCCAGGGCCATCTGCTGGCGCTCGCCGAGGAGAAGGGCCTGACCAACGTCCGGGTGGGCAACGGCGACGCGGTCATCCTGCTGCGCGAGATGCTCGCCCCCGACTCGCTGTCCGGGCTGCGGGTCTACTTCCCCGACCCCTGGCCCAAGAAGCGGCACCACAAGCGCCGGCTGATCCAGCCGGAGTTCCTCACCCTCGCCGCGGCCCGGCTGAGACCGGGTGCGGTGCTGCACTGCGCCACCGACTGGGAGCCGTACGCGGAGCAGATGCTGGAGGTCCTCACCGCGCATCCCGCCTTCGAGAACACCCGGCCCGGCGGTGGTTTCGCGCCCCGGCCCGCGCACCGGCCGCTGACCCGTTTCGAGGGTCAGGGACTGGACAAGGGACATGTGGTGAACGACCTGCTCTTCCGCCGCGTACCGCACCAGGACCAGCCCCCCACCGGCGCCTGAAGCCAGGACGGCGCCTTTCGTCTCGTCAGGATCGATGCCGTGGCCACCAGTTCCCCGCCCCCGCCCCCGACGGCCCCGCCCCGGTCCGGCGGCCCGCACTGGTGGCAGCGCCGCTGGGTGCGGTTCGGCGCCCTGACGACGCTGCTCGCGCTCTCCGGTCTGGTCATCCTGGCCCTGGTGCGGGAGCAGACCGGCACCGAGGGCTTCCTGGTCGGCCTCGGTCTCGCCGTCCTGCCCGTGCCGCTGCTGATCGCCGCGTTCCGCTGGCTGGAGCGGGTGGCGCCCGGCCCCTGGCGGAACCTGGTCTTCTGCTTCGCCTGGGGGGCGTGCGCGGCGGCGCTGATCGCCATCGTCGCCAACAGCTTCGCGACCCGCTGGATAGCGACGGCCACCGCCGATCCGGCCGGCGCGGACACCTGGGGGGCCACCGTCATAGCGCCGGTGGTGGAGGAGTCCGCGAAGGCCGCGGCGGTCCTGCTGGTCTTCCTCTTCCGCAGACGGGACGTCACCGGGCTGCTCGACGGCGTGGTGCTGGCCGGCGTCACCGCCACCGGCTTCGCGTTCACCGAGAACATCCTCTACCTGGGCAACGCGTTCGGCACCGACCGGCTCACCGGCGACAGCGGCATCGCCTCCGTCACCGCGGCGACGTTCTTCGTCCGGATCGTCATGTCCCCGTTCGCGCACCCGCTGTTCACGGCGTTCACCGGCCTCGGTTTCGGCCTGGCCGCGCTCGGCGGCCAGGGCCGGCGCGCCCGCCGGGCCCTGCTTCCGCCGGCTGGCCTGCTGCTCGCGATGGGCACGCACGCGCTGTGGAACGGCTCCTCGGCCCTCGGCGAGTACGGCTTCTTCGCCGTCTACGTGGTGTTCATGGTCCCCGCGTTCGGCCTGCTGACCTGGCTGGCGGTGGGGCTCCGGCAGCGCGACCTGCGCACGGTCCGTACCGAGTTGCCCGCCTACGCGGTGGCCGGCTGGCTGACCCCGGCCGAACCGTACGCGCTCGGCTCGATGCGGGCCCGGCGGATCGCCCGCGCCCATGCCCGCCGGCACGGCGGCCGGGTGGCGGCCCGCACGGTGGCGGAGTACGAGGCGTACGCGACGTCACTGGCGGTCCTGCGGCGCCGGGCGGGCCGGGGCAGGGCGGGCGCCGACTTCGTCGTACGGGAGCGGGAGCTGCTGGCACAGCTGTGGCGGCGGCGCGAGACGGCGGGTCCGGCGCTGGTCCACGCGGCGCGGAGCACGGCACCGCGGGCCGTCCCGGTGACCGCGCCGCCCTGGCCCGCGTACGGGCACCCGGCACCGGTGTCCGCCCCGGCGCCGTATCCCTACCAGCCCGCCGCGTACCGCCCGCACCCGCACCCGTACCGCCCGTGAACCGGCAGCCCTGGCACCGGGGGTCGCCGGCCGGGCCGCCGGGGTCTCACCCGGAAGGGCGGATCAGGGGTTGAGGCCCTTGTCCTGGAGCCACGCCATCGGGTCGACGCCGCTCGCGGAACCGTCGGGGTGGACCTCCATGTGGAGGTGCGCGCCGGTGACGTTGCCCGTCTTGCCGACGCGTCCGATGACGTCACCGGTGCTGACCTGCTGGCCGACGCTGACATTGATCGAGGACTGGTGGCAGAACCACAGCTCGGTGCCGTCGTCGAGGGTCAGGATCGTGCGGTAGCCGTAGGAGCCGGCCCAGCCCGCCTCCGTGATGGTCCCGGAGTGCACGGCCTTGATGAGGGTGCCGGTGGGGGCGGCGAAGTCCAGGCCGGTGTGGTAACCGGAGGACCAGTAGACGCCGGCCTGCCCGAAGGTGGAGGTGATGGTGTACGAGGAGGTCGGCAGCGTGTACTGCTTGGCCAGCGCGGCGAGCCGCTCCGCCTCGGCCTTCTTCGCGGCCTCCTCCGCCGCCTTCTTCTTGGCGGCGGCGGCCTTGGCCTCGGCCTCCTTCGCGGCCTTCGCGGCGGCCTCGGCGGCCTGCTTCTCGGCAGCGGCGGCGGCCTCCGCGGCGGCCTTGGCCGCGACCTGGTCCTGCTGCTCCTCGGCCTGCGCCATGATCCGGCCGACCAGGGCCTGGCCGGCGGTGGTACCGGTGCTCCGGTCGTCGTCGGCGGCGGCGGTGACGACGCCGGCGGCGCTGCTGAGCGGGGTGGCCGTGTCCGTCCCGGCCCGGTCGTCCTCGTCGCCCGGGAGGAGCGAGCCCACGGAGGGCAGGTCCGGCATGGAGATCGACACCGGCGGCTTGCCGGTCTGCGCGCTGGCCATGCCGCCGGCGCCGACGGCGGCTATGACGCCGACGCCGAGGACGGTGGAGCTGCGGGCGAGTCCGCCACGCTGCTTGGCGACGCGGTGCCGGCCGCGCACGGGAAGCACGGTGTCGGCGGTGGGGTTCCACTCCTCGAAGGGGCCGTCGGCCGGGCCGCCTGCCGCAGGACCGGCGGAGAAAGCGTCGTAGGAGTGGTCGAAGGAACCGTCATCGGCGCGGAAGCCGCCGTGGCCGAACGTCTCGGTGTCGCGCTGGGTCGGCAGGTACGGGGCCTCGGGGGCAGGCCGGTTGGACGCCACGTGGGCGTACTCCTTTCCTTCCTTCTCCGCCTACCGGGTTAGCTGACGGGTTCGGAGCAGGAAGGTCTCCTACGCGCGTAAACGGGCCGTGTCGCCACAGCCGTGTACGCCCGATTCACCCCAAGGTGGTGGTTCCCCGGTTCCCTCACGGGATTCGGCGCGTGCGCGCGGAGCCGCCTTCTGTGACGGCTGGGACGACCGCGCTGCGTTATCGAACGTTAATAGAAGCGGGGCGTCCATTCCAAGCCGTTCCTCTTGATCATTAACCTTTCCCCCTGGAACCAAGGCCGCACGACCGGCGAAAACGGGGCGAGTTGACCCCCTCTCGCCATATCCTCACCTCGGATGTCACACCTCCCGCGCGCTGACCGTTCGTCAATTGTTATGCGGAGGGGGATCGGGCGGTCACTGCTCGTGATGGTCCGGACGGCGTACGGCGAGCAGCGCCATGTCGTCCGCCATCCCGCCGCCCGAATGCCGGCGCACCTCCTCGGCGACGACGTCCAGCAGGTCCCCGGGGCGCCGGAAGCGGCGGCCGGCCAGCCGCACCGCCGGGTCGTAGAACTCGCCGCGGGCGTTGCGCGCCTCGGTCACCCCGTCGGTGTAGAGCAGCAGCGTGGCCCCGCCGGGGAAGGGGACCTCCTCGGCGCGGTCCGGCCAGACGCCCAGTTCCCCCATGCCGAGCGGCAGCGCCGTCTCCCGGGCGGCCAGCGCGCTCAGGCGGCCGTCGGCGTGCAGCAGCAGGGGCGGCGGATGGCCCCGGTTGACGACGCGGGCCACTCCGTCGCCGTGCGGGAGTTCGACGAGGACGGCGGTGGTGAACCCCTCGAAGGCGTCCAGCCCCTCGCGCCGGGTGCCCTCCCGGGCCAGCGCCCGCTCCAGCCGCTGCGCCACCGCCTCCAGCGTCGTCTCCTGCTCGGCGGCCTCCCGGAACGCCCCGATGACGACGGCGACGGCCGCCACCGCGCCCATCCCCTTGCCCCGGACGTCCCCGACGATCATCCGGATCCCGCGCGGGCTGTCCTGCACCGCGTAGAGGTCGCCGCCGATGAAGGCGTCCGCCTGCGCCGCCTCGTAGCAGGCGGCGATCTCGAAGCCGCCGAGCCGTTCGGCGGGCTCGGGCAGCACCGCGCGCTGGGCGGCCTCGGCGATCTCGCGGGCGGAGGCGAGCCGCTCGTCGGTGCGGCGGACCAGGGAGTTGACGAGGACGGCGAGCCCGGCGACGGTCGTGATGGTCACCAGTTCGGTGACGGAGTCGATGTAGTGGGCGACGCCCTTGCCGAACTGGAGCCCGACCACGGCGGCGACCACGGCCAGCCCGGTGAGGAGGGTGCCGCGCCGGGAGTACAGCGGGGCGGCGACCAGGGGGGCCGCCGTGTAGAGGGGGCCGGCGGTGAAGTACCGCGGGGTGACGAGGTCGTAGACGACGGCGACGGCGATCAGCACCGGCGGGAGCAGGCGGACGAGGGCGTGGTCGTGGGAGAGCCAACGGCGCCGCGCGGCCGGCGCGGGCGGCGCGGGCGGCGGGGTGTCGCCGAGGCCGGGGTCGGGCACCGGGTCGCCGGGCAGCCGCCCGCCGGCCCGCGCGTACGGCCCCTCCTCCACGTCACCAGGCCGCACCACTCGTCTCCCGCCAGCCATGCGCGTCCGCGTTGCTTTCGTCCCGTCCCGTCCGTCCAGGGTTCCCGGAACGGGGACGGGCGGCGAGCGGGGGCGGGCCGATCGGATGACGCGGGGGCGCCGGGCCGGGAAACACCGAGGGCCGGAACCCTTTCGGATTCCGGCCCTCGGTCTTCAGTAGCGGGGACAGGATTTGAACCTGCGACCTCTGGGTTATGAGCCCAGCGAGCTACCGAGCTGCTCCACCCCGCGTCGTTGTGTGTCCAGTGTACGTCATGTCCGGACCGCTGGGCACACGGGTTTCCCGGGGCCGGGTCAGTCCCCGGGATTCTCCGCGTGGGTGAGGGTCTCCCAGGAGACGAAGAGGTCGTCGGTGCCGGCCGGGCGGGTGCGGACGGCGAGCCGGTGCGCGGCGGGGACGGAACCGCCGAGCCGGTTCTCCAGGTGGTTGAGCGCGACCTCCAGGTCCGGTCCCAGCTTCCCCTCGACCTTGCCGCCGCACAGCCACCGCGGGGTGCCGCCGGCCTGCTGCCCGCGGGCGTGCAGGGCGAGCGCGGCCGTCAGCCGGTCCTTGACCTCGCCGTACAGATCCACGCCCTGGTGCCAGGCGGTCTCGGCGATGTGGGCGGTGGCGGCGATGGAGTGGCCGACGTGCGCGAGCCCCCGGCAGGTCTCCTGGGCGACGCCGTCCCGGAACGTCCGCTGCCCGTGCCAGTACGTCAGCAGCCGCTGCCGGGTGGCGATGCTGCTGCCGGCCGGGGTGAACGGCAGCTTGCCGTCCTCGCGCAGGTAGAAGTAGGCGGGCACGCGGTCCCGGAAGCGGCGCAGGGCCCGGTCGAAGGCCGTGCGGTCGTCGAGGAAGACGGCGGCGGAGATCGCCCCGTCGGTGACGACGAGGTCCCAGTTGCCGTTGTGGTCGGGGGTCCGCTCCGCCAGCCGGGGCAGGTGCGCGGTGCGCAGCATGTGCGCGAAGCGCCGTACGCGCTTCTCGGGCCAGCCCGCGTCCGGGGTGTGCCGGACGAGTTCCGCGGCCCGTGCCCAGGTCGACGCGGTCCACCCGGCCTGGAGCCCGGCGTTCTCCCCGGTGTGCCGGGTGAGCCTCGCCGACCAGGCGTCCATGATCTGCCGGGCCTTGACGGCGTGCTGCCGCTTGCCGGTGACGCCGAACAGCAGGGCCTGGGTGTAGGCGGCGATGGCGTCCCGCCGCTCCTCCTCGCAGCCCCGCCCGGCCGCCTGGCCGCCTGGGCAGTGGACCGTCGCGTAGGGCCGCGCCCGGTACCGGTACGACCCGTAGGGGCTGTCCCGCATGGTCAGGTACGACGAGAGCCATGGCTGCCGCCCGGCGGTGGTGTTCTCCCGTACGGTCTTCAGTTGGGCCGCGCTGACGAGCACGCCGGGGTGGGTGAACTCCGCGTCGGCGGGCAGCGCCGCCGCCCGCACCCGCCCGGACTCCTGGCCGCACGCGCCGGCCGTTCCCGCCAGCAGCACCGCCGCCAGCAGCGCCGCCGCCCGCCTGCGCACTGCCCTCATGCCCACCTCCGCGTCGCGTCGAGCACTGTCGCGTCGATCACTGGCAGCGTGCCCGGGGAGGCGGCGGGCCGCAGGGCGGGTTGGGCCGATCGGCCCCGTCCGCGTCCCCCGCCGCGCGGTCAGCCGGGCAGGTGGCGGTTGGGCGCCTTGGCCCGCTCCTCGTACTCCGGCAGGACGACGACCGCGGCCCCGCCCGCGGTGAGCACTCCGCTGCCGTCCGCGCCGGGGACGAAGGTGTCGGGCTCCCGCCAGGCGGTGACCACCCGGCGGACCCCGGCGTCGAGGATCAGCCGGGCGCAGGGCGCGGGCCGGGAGGCGCGGCGGGCGCAGGGTTCCAGGCTGCTGTAGACGGTGGCGCCGGCCAGCCTCGGGTCGGTCGGGTCGATCTTGGCGAGGGCGGCCTCCTCGGCGTGCGCGACGGGGTCCGTGCCCTCCCGGGAGTGGCCGCGCGCCAGCTCCGTGCCGTCGGCGGCGACCACGACCGCGCCGACGCTGAACGCCGTCGCCGAGGGCGGGCACCGTTCGGCCAGTTCGCAGGCGAGGGCCAGCCAGTGCCGGTCGGCGGCGGCGGCCCGGTCGCCGGTGCCGGGCGCGGTGGGCTCGTAGCGGGTCAGCACGACGTCCTCGATCCGCCGGGTCTCCACCAGTCGCAGGCGGCCGCGCTGGTAGGCGCCGGGGCCGAAGAGGCGGGGCGCGGCCGGGTCGCCGACGAGCACCGGGGCGACGACGAGCTGGAGTTCGTCGGCGAGGCCGTCGCGCAGCAACTGGGTGTGGACGCTGCCGCCGCCCTCGACCATGAGCCGCCGTACGCCGTACCGCCCGTACAGGCACTCCAGGGTGCGGTCCCAGTCCAGCGCGGGGCCGAGCGGCACGATGTCGGCGGCGAGGGCGCGGGCGCGGGCGCGTCCGGCCCCCTGGTCGGTGGTGAACAGGACCTTCTGCCCGCCGGTGTGCCAGAAGGCGGCGGCCGGGTCCAGGTCGCCGGTCCCGCTGACGACGGCCTTCAGCGGGAACTCCGGCCGCCCGGCGGCGATCCGCGCGGCCCGCCGCTCGGCCGACCTGACCAGCAGCCGGGGGTTGTCGGCGCGGATCGTGCCGGCTCCGACGAGGATCGCGTCGGCGGACGCGCGTACCGCGTCGACCCGGTCGAAGTCGGCCGGGGAGGAGAGCAGCAGCCGTTCGGGTCCCGTGTCGTCCAGGCAGCCGTCGAGGGAGACGGCCGCGGAGAGGAGGACATGGGGGTGGGGCATGGGCGGGCTCCAGGGGAGGCGGGTCGGGCGGGCAGGGCAACGCTACGGGAGCGGTGCCGGCCGGCCCGTCCGCCTCACATCGCCGGGGTCGGGCTGGACGCCCCGTAGGTCCGGCGGTACTCGTCGTTCATCCGGCGGGCCTCCTCCAACTGGTCCTCCAGGACGATGATCCGGCACGCGGCCTCGATCGGGGTGCCCTGGTCGACCAGTTCGCGGGCGCGGGCCGCGATGCGCAGCTGGTAGCGGGAGTAGCGGCGGTGACCGCCCTCGGAGCGCAGCGGCGTGATCAGCCGGGCGTCGCCGAGGGCGCGGAGGAAACCGGGGGTGGTGCCGAGCATCTCGGCGGCCCGGCCCATCGTGTAGGCGGGGTAGTCGTCGTCGTCGAGACGGCCCAGCGACTCGTCTGCTGTCATCTCACCTCTCTGGGACCAGGGGCTCGGGTCGGGACACGGGGAACTGGAGGACCGGGGAAACGCACGCGTCGAGGGGCCTTGGTGCCATGCGGCACCAAGGCCCCGAAGGAACTGCAACACCATCTACCGGCCCTGTCGAGGCGCCGGCCTTCTGTGTCCGCACGGCCGCCCGGTACTGCGACGGGGGTGCGGGGATCGCGGATGCGTGACCGGAGACCACCTGCCTATCGATGTCCTGCGGTACCCGGGCTCATGCATGCGGCCCAGGCGATCCTGATGGCGCTCGACTCCTCCGTTTCTTCCTCCGAACCGTTCTCTTTCACGTGGTCCTGCCGACGGCGGCCCCTCATCACCTCGGGCCACCCGGTCCGGCCGTCAGCCTCGTCACCGTCGTACGACAACCCTGGCTTCGAGACTCCACGGCCGCACCGTCATGCGGGGTACTGCTGCCCGGCAGTTCGTGTCTGCCGGGCTTCACTTGATCTCGGCTACAAGAGAAACGATAGAGACTGCGGAACCAAATGTCTACTGCGGCGATCACAGATTTTGGCGCACGCGGCGATGAGGTATCCGTATCCGCGGATCTACGACGACGAGGACCCCGCCCGGCGGGGTGCCGGGCGGGGTCCTCGTGGTGGTCGTCCGGCGGTGCCGGCGGGGTCGGTCAGGCGGGCAGGGGCGCGCCGAGCAGCAGGGAGGCCCGCTGGAGCGGGCTCTGGGCAGGCGCGGGCGCGGGCTCCGCCGCGGGGAGGGCGGTGCGGCAGGTGAAGCCGAGCCGGACCATGGCGCGGACCACTTCGGCGGCGCTGAAGTCGCGGCGGTCCTGACGGGTGAGGACCTGGCCGACCTGCTTGACGGGGTAGTGCCGCCGTCCGATGATCACGGACTCACCGGTGACCGGCTCGGGCTTGACGCCCTTCATCGTTTCCAGCACGCCGCTCTTGGTCAGTTCGAACGGGAAACGGGCGATGACACAGCGCATGACGCCTCACAGGGAGAGGGGGAAGACGGTTCAGCGGGAGAGGACGAAGGGGCCGTGGCCGTCGGTGAGATCGCTCAGCCGGACGCGGTCCGTGTAGCCGGCGCCGTCCCGGACGGCCGTGAGCCGGGCCCGGGTGACCAGGCCGACGCGGAGGCCGTCCTCGTCGCAGACGACGAGGTGGGCGGCGCGGGCGGCGGCCATGACGGAGAGCGCCACCTCGACGGTCATGGTGAGCCAGACCCGCGGCCCGGCCGGGTCCGCCCCGCGGGTCCGGGGCTGCGTCGGTGGCGTCGGTGACGGCGTCATGGGGTGCCTCCTGCGGGCGTCGGGGCGGCGGCCTGTCGGGTCACTGGCACGCGGGCGCTACGCCGCCGCACCGGAGGAGGACTGCCGTACGGGCCCGCGGCCGGCCGCCGAGGCGGGGCGGCGGCGCCGGCCGCGCGAGGTGCCGGCGCGCTTCTTGGGGCGTTCGACCACCGGCGCGGCGATGACGACCGGGACGCCGGACGGGGCCTGGGCCCCGGTGATGCGGTGCAGTTCGGCGTCACCGGCCCGGACCTGGGTGGTCTGCGGGACGATGCCGGCCGCCGCCATGAGGCGGGTCATGTCGCGGCGCTGGTTGGGGGTGACCAGGGTGACGACGCTGCCGGACTCGCCGGCGCGGGCGGTCCGGCCGCCGCGGTGGAGGTAGTCCTTGTGGTCGGTCGGCGGGTCGACGTTGACGACGAGGTCGAGGTGGTCGACGTGGATGCCGCGCGCGGCGACGTTGGTCGCGACCAGCACGTTGACGTGACCGGACTTGAACTGGGTCAGTGTCCGGGTCCGCTGCGGCTGCGACTTCCCGCCGTGCAGGGCGGCGGCCCGCACGCCGCTGTTGAGCAGGTGGTCGGTGAGGCGGTCGACGGCGTGCTTGGTGTCGAGGAACATGATCACGCGGCCGTCGCGGGCGGCGATCTCGGTGGTGGCCGAGTGCTTGTCGGCGCCGTGGACGTGCAGCACGTGGTGCTCCATCGTGGTGACGGCACCGGCCGAGGGGTCGACGGAGTGCACGACCGGGTCGCTGAGGTAGCGGCGCACGAGCAGGTCGACGTTGCGGTCGAGGGTGGCGGAGAACAGCATCCGCTGGCCCTCGGGGCGCACCTGGTCGAGCAGGGCGGTGACCTGCGGCATGAAGCCCATGTCGGCCATCTGGTCGGCCTCGTCCAGCACGGTGACGGCGACCTGGTCGAGCCGGCAGTCGCCGCGGTCGATGAGGTCCTTGAGCCGTCCCGGGGTGGCGACGACGATCTCCGCGCCGCCGCGCAGCGCGGAGGCCTGCCGGCCGATCGACATCCCGCCCACCACCGTGACCAGCCGCAGCCGCACGGCACGGGCGTACGGGGTGAGCGCGTCGGTGACCTGCTGCGCCAGTTCCCGGGTGGGTACGAGGATCAGCCCGAGCGGCTGCCTGGCCTCGGCGCGCTGTCCGGCCGTACGGGCCAGCAGCGCCAGCCCGAAGGCGAGGGTCTTGCCGGAGCCGGTGCGGCCCCGGCCGAGGACGTCCCGGCCGGCCAGGGAGTTCGGCAGGGTCGCGGCCTGGATGGGGAAGGGGACGGTGACGCCCTCCGTGCCGAGCGCGGCCAGCAGTTCCCCGGGCATGCCGAGGTCGGCGAAGGCCGCCACGGCGGGCAGCGCGGGGGTGACCGTCGTGGGGAGGGCGAACTCGCCCTGGACGGCGGCGGGCCGACGGCCCCGGGCGGCGGCGGGCCGGCCACCGCCCCGCCAGGACCCGCCGGTACCGGCGGCACTCCGGGTGCGGGCGTAACGGTCGTTCGTACGTGTGCGGTTCATGCGGAACCTTCCTCGATGCGGCACATATCAAGGAATTCCCGCAGCGATGAGCCGCATGAAATCGCCGGACTGGGCCGATGGAATACAAAAGCGAAAGCGACCGGCGGGCACCACGACGGGAAATGAGGCGTGGCACACAGCAAGCACGGACGCTGAAGAAAAGAGTGGCGCGGAGACGCGATCCTGCGGTCCCCGCAGCCCCGAAAACGCAAGCAGCTGGGGCCCGCACCCCGAAGGATGCGGGCCCCAGCTACGAAGTACGCGTCAGATCAGACGAGAACGATGTTCTCGGCCGTCGGGCCCTTCTGGCCCTGCGCGATGTCGAAGTTGACCTTCTGGCCCTCGAGCAGCTCGCGGAAGCCCTGGGCGGAGATGTTCGAGTAGTGCGCGAACACGTCCGGGCCGCCACCGTCCTGCTCGATGAAGCCGAAGCCCTTTTCCGCGTTGAACCACTTCACGGTACCAGCAGCCATGTTATTTCTCCTTTGGGGCAGTGCATCGGGACCGCACCGTGCGGACACCGTGTCGCCGCGATGATCACCCCATCCGGAAAAACCGGAAAGTTTGGGAACCACAACTGCAACTGAGAACGACAGTAGCACGCCCCGCCCCCCGACGCGCGAGGGAAAATCCCGCCTCATTTATTGAGGCAGAAAACCTGCGAGCGCGTTCCGCCTAAACCTGATCCGGCGAACACAGCTATTCGCTCGACCCGAGACACGAGACCCGTCACCCCGAGGCGCCCCGCCCCCCGAGGCGCCCCGCCCCCGAGAAGGAGCGAGCCTTCCGGAGGAGCTCCTTGGCCGCGTCGCCGTGGGCGGCACCCCCCAGCGGCGACGCCCCTCCCAGTCCGGGGGAGGAGCAGCGGGGGCGAGTCCGGCGGGGAGGAGCAGCGGGGCGCGCAGGGCCTCGGACAGACTTCGACCCCCGGTCGGACAGCTTCTGACCAGGGGTCGCGCGGTAGGCCCTGTGGGACTCGAACCCACAACCAATGGATTAAAAGTCCACTGCTCTGCCAATTGAGCTAAGGGCCCAGGGCGATGTCGCCCCCACGAGCATAGCCCCACGTGGCCGTGGAACCGATCGGGTATCGGGGACACGGCCGCGTCGGGGGCCTGCCGCGGGGGGAGTTGTCAGGGATCGACCGGCTCGGGGGCGCCGGCGTGGGCCGCTGTCCTGGCCCGGGTGCGGGGGTGGGCCGGGTTGAGGAACCAGTGGCGGGCCGAGGCCAGCCACCAGGTCGCCGCGAAGCCGAGGACGACCAGGACGGCGACCGGGGCGTAGTTGAAGGTCTCCCAGGTGACCGGGGAGACCTGGGGCAGCATGAAGAGGACCGTGATGACGGCGACCCAGGCCACCGCCGCCACGCCGACCGCCCGCGACCAGCGCCCCAGGTGCCACGGCCCCCGCTCGAAGGCGGCGCCCTTGCGCACCCGCAGCAGGGTCGGGACGACGTAGGCGATGTAGAGGCCGATGACGGCGATCGAGGTCACCGCCGCGTACGCCGTGACGTTGATCAGGTACGGCAGGCCGAGCGCGAGGGCCGCCAGCGCGGCGAGCCAGACGGCCGCCACCGGGGTCCGGGTGCGGGGGCTGACGGTGTGCCACACGGACGAGAAGGGCAGCGCGCCGTCCCGGGAGAAGGCGTAGATCATGCGGCTGTTGGCCGTCACCGAGGCCATCCCGCAGAACAACTGCGCCCCGATGACGACCAGGAGGAGCAGTTCGCCCGCCGTGGCGCCGAGGGCGTCGAGGAGGATCTGCGCGGGCGGCACGCCGGTCGGGGAGGTCAGGGCGCCCTCGTAGGACTGGATGGCGAAGGTGAAGCCGAGGAGGAGGACGAAGCCCGCGATCCAGGACGTCCAGATGGAGCGGACGATGCCCTTGGGGCCGGCGGTGGCCGCGTCCCGGGTCTCCTCCGTCATGTGGGCGGAGGCGTCGTAGCCGGTGAAGGTGTACTGGGCCATCAGCAGGCCGAGGAGGACGACGTACGGGCCGCTGCTCCAGCCGGTGTTGTTGACGAACTCGCCGAAGACGAAGGACGCCGGCCGATGGCGGTCCGGGGTGAAGGTGAGCGCGCCGACGATCACCGCCACGCCGGCCACGTGCCACCACACGCTGACGCTGTTGAGCAGGCCGACGACCCGGACGCCGAAGGTGTTCAGCAGGCCGTGCAGGATCAGGATGGCGGCGAAGAGGAGCATCGTGCGGCCGGGGGTGACCCCGAAGCCGAACTGGAGGTTGAGGTACGCCCCGAGGAACGAGGCCGCGCCGAAGTCGATGCCCGCGGTCACCGCGACCTGGCCGAGCACGTTGAACCAGCCGGTGAACCACGCCCAGGCGGCGGCCGAGCGCGGGGGCGCGAGGCGGTGGGCCCAGAAGTACAGCCCCGCCGAGGTCGGGTACGCCGAGCAGATCTCGGCCATCGCCAGGCCCACGAGCAGGGTCATCAGACCGACGCCGACCCAGCCCCAGGTGATGACGGCGGGGCCGCCGGTGTTCATGCCGAAGAGGTAGAGGGTCAGGCAGCCGGAGAGGACCGAGATGATCGTGAAGGAGACCGCGTAGTTGGAGAACGCCGACATGCGCCGGGCCAGGACCTGGGTGTAGCCGAGCTGAGCCAGCCGTTCCTCGTCGGACTGCGGTGCGGTCGGGCCGGCCGGGCCGTTCGCTCTGGCGTCATCTGTCATGTCCCCAGCGATTCCCAGCCATCGAGGGTGACATGCCCCACAGGGAGACGGGACACGCGTACGAAACGCCGTGGCCCCCACCGGTGTCGGTGGGGGCCACGGCGTTCACTCAGGCGCTGCGGGCGGGGTCAGCCGTTGCGCTTCCAGCGCGGCTTGTCCTCGCGGCGGCCGAAGGAACCACCACGGTGGTCGTCCCGGCGGCCGAAGGGCCGGTCGGTACCGCCCGAGCGGTAACCGGGGCGGTCGCCCTGGCGGTCACGGTTGAACGGGCGGTCGCTGCCCCGGTGGCCGGTGTGACCGGCGCGGTCGTCACGGCGGAAGCCGCCACGGTCGTCACGGCGCTCGAAGGTACGGCCACCCCGGTCGCCGCCACGGTCACCGTCGCGGCGGTCGTCCCGGCGGTCGTCGCGGCGGAAGCCGCCACGGTCGTCACGGCGCTCGAAGGTACGCCCACCGCGGTCGTCCCGGCGGTCGAAGGAGCGGTCGTCGCGGCGGAAGCCGCCACGGTCGCCGCCCCGGTCGTCGCGGCGGTCGAAGGAACGGCCGCCACGGTCGTCCCGGCGGTCGTCACGACGGAAGCCACCACGGTCACCACCACGGTCACCCCGGTCGTCGCGGCGGAAGCCGCCACGGTCGCCACCACGGTCGTCCCGGCGGTCGAAGGAGCGGTCGTCACGGCGGAAGCCGCCACGGTCGCCACCACGGTCGTCCCGGCGGTCGAAGGAACGGCCGCCACGGTCGTCCCGGCGGTCGTCACGACGGAAGCCACCACGGTCACCCCGGTCGTCGCGCCGCTCACGCCGCTCGTACGGCGCCGAGTGCGACTCGGTGCGCTCGGCCCGCTCGGTGCGGTCCGTACGCTCGGTCCGCTCCACGTCCCGCGCCGCCGGCTGCTCCGGCAGGCTGACCTCGGCCGTCCCGGCCGTCCCGGCCGTCCCGGCCGTCCCCGCCGTCTCCTCGGCCCCGGCCGTGGCCGTCGCCTCGGCGATCGCCGCCGCCGGGTCCTCGCCGCGCTCGCGGGCGACCCGGGCGACCAGCCGGTCCGCCTCCTCGCGCAGCTCGGTCGCGCGGCGCTGGGCCCGCTCCAGCTCCTTGGTGAGCGCCGCCACCTCGCGCTCGGCCTGCTGGGCGGCGTTGCCCGCCGACTCGGCCTGGACCTCGGTCATCGACCGGGCGCCGGTGATGTCGGCGACCTCCGGGTCGAACGCGGTGCCGCCCTGGATGATGTGGCGCGTGGCGTCGACGCCCGCGTCCTCCATCAGCCGGAAGATCTGCCGCCGCTGGTGGGGCAGGGAGAGGGAGACGACCGTGCCGGTGCGGCCCGCGCGGGCGGTGCGGCCGGCCCGGTGCAGGTAGTCCTTGTGGTCGCCGGCCGGGTCCACGTTGAGGACCAGGTCGATGCCGTCGACGTGGATGCCGCGCGCGGCGACGTCGGTGGCGACCAGGACGTTGACGTACCCGTCCTTGAAGTCGGCCAGCGTGCGGGTGCGGGCGCCCTGGGTCATGCCGCCGTGCAGCGCGTCGGCCTTCACCCCGGCGTCCCGCAGCTGCTCGGCGACGCGGTCGGCGCCGAGCTGGGTGCGGACGAAGATGATGGTGCGGCCCTTGCGGGAGGCGATGGCCGCGGTGACCGGCGCCTTGTCCTTGGGCTTCACGATCAGGATGTGGTGGGACATCGTGGTGACGGCGCCCTGGGCGGCGTCGACCTCGTGGAGGGCCGGGTCCTTCAGGTACCGGTCGACGAGGGTCTTGATCTCGTTCTCCATCGTGGCGGAGAACAGCATGCGCTGACCGCCCGAGGGGACCTGGTCGAGCAGTTCGGTGACCTCGGGCAGGAAGCCCAGGTCGGACATCTGGTCGGCCTCGTCGAGGACGGTGATCTTCACGTCCTCCAGCGAGCAGGCGCCGCGGTTGATGATGTCGCGCAGCCGGCCCGGCGTGGCGACGAGGACGTCGACGCCCTTCTCCAGGGCGTAGATCTGGTTGCCCATGGAGGTGCCGCCGCAGACGACCTTCATCTTCAGGCCGAGGACGTCGCCGTACGGCTGGAGCGCGTCGGCCACCTGCATGGCCAGCTCGCGGGTCGGGGTGAGGATGACCGCGCGCGGCTTGTGCTTCTCGGTGCGGCCGCCGGCCAGCGTGGCCAGGGTCGGCAGACCGAAGGAGAGGGTCTTGCCGGAGCCGGTGCGGCCCCGGCCGAGGATGTCCTTGCCGGCCAGGGCGTCCGGGATGGTCGCGGCCTGGATCGGGAAGGGGGAGGTCACGCCGTTCTGCGCGAGCTTGCGCACGACGCCCTCGGGCAGACCGAGGCCCGCGAAGGTGACCTCGGGAGCCTCGGCGGTCTCGACGGCCTCGGGAGCCTCGGTGACCTCGACGGCCTCGGGGGTGGTGTCCTCGGTGCTCTCGGGCACGACGACGTGATCAGTACTGGCGATGGACATGCGAATGCGAAACCTTCCGGAGTCTCGTCGGCACGCGCCCGTCAACTCCGTGATTCGCGATTCGCAATACGACCGCCTCAATGCGGTCCACCACGGCAAGGGAGAGAGTACGCGCCACACGGCGCGCTCTGCGTTGGCGCCGGGCAAATGGGATCAAACGATCTACCACCATACGCACCCCACACCCCCTAAGGCAAACCGAGCCCCGCACACCCACGCTGACCAGCCCTTTCGTCCACGCGGTCAGGCCGGTACGCCCGCCCGGGGCGCCGGTTCCCGCTGCTCCAGCTGCGGGCCGGGCGGCTCGTGCGCCGAGGACGACGGCTCGGCGACGGTCGGCTCCGGCGTCGGGGGGGCCGGCGGTTCCCTGGTCGGCTCAGGCTCCGGTTCGGCCGTCCGGCTGGGCTCCGGATCGGCGGTCCGCGGCGGCGGCGGGCCGCCCGGCTCGCCGCGCGCGGGGGCGGAGCCGCCGCCCGGCGCCGACGGCTCCGCGCCGGCCTCCGTGCGCTTCCCCCGGTCCTCGCCCTTGCCGTCCTCGCGCCCGCCGTCCTTGCCGTCCCGGTCCTTGCCCTTGCGCTTGCCCTTGCCGTGCCCGGGCCGGCCGTCGCCCGCCGCCGCGCCGATCCCGGTGCCCGCGCCCGGGGCCGCCGGGCCGCCGCCGGGCACGCCGCGCTCCGCCGCGGAGTGCGGGGGCCCGCCGCTCCCGTCCGGTTCACCCTCGCCCACGCTCACGCAGCCTGCGGCGGCGGCGACGGCCACCACCGCGGCCGCCAGACGGACGGGTACGTACAAGGGGCGCACGGGCAGCCACCTCCGGGGCGTCAAGGAGTCGACGTGCCCAACTCCCGGCGCCCGCAGGAGGACACGCGCCCCCGCCGTACCGACCGGGTCCGTCACCCGTACCCGAGGGCGTGCAGCCGCTCGTCGTCGATGCCGAAGTGGTGCGCGATCTCGTGGACGACGGTCACCTCGGTCTCCGCGACCACGTCCTCCCGCGTCTCGCACATCCGCAGCGTCGGCCCCCGGTAGACCGTGATCCGGTCCGGCAGCACCCCCGCGTACCACTCCCCCCGCTCGGTCAGCGGCGTCCCCTCGTAGAGGCCGAGCAGCTCGGGATCGTCCGCCGGCGGCTCGTCCTCCACGAACACCGCGACGTTGTCCATCAGCCGCGTCAGCTCCGGCGGAATCCGGTCCAGCGCCTCGGCGACCAGTTCCTCGAACTCCTCGCGCGTCATCTCCAGCACAGGCCCATTGTCCGGTACGGCTGTCGCGTACGACACAGCCGCGCGGGCACCGCCGCGCCCGCATGGCACCCGGCCGACATGGGCATACGCGACGAATGGCCCGCGTCACCACCGCAGTCCGGCACGCCGTCCGCCGCCTCCGCCGCCCGTCCCGCGCCCGCACCCACCGCCGGCCCCCGACCGTGGCACTGATATCCGGGCCGCACCCCTGGACCCGCGCCCTGGGCCTGGTCGTCGTCGTGCTGCTCGGCGCGTGGCTCGGCCTGCTGGTCGTCGGCGACGTCCGCGCCCCCGTCGGCCCCGTGAACACGACGATGACCCTGCGCCCCTCCCTCACCGGCGGCACCAAGATCAACATCTCGCCGCTGGGCGCCCTGGAACTGGACAGCCACGTCGCCCCGGTCCGCCTGGACGTCAACGTCGACCAGCTCGACCCCGGCCGCGCCCAGGCCCTGGTCGACCACCCGGAACGCCTCTCCGGCCTCCAGGACGAGGTGACCGGCGACGTCGCGCGCGGCACCCTCGACCTGGCCGTGCGCTCCGGCGTCGCCGTCGTCTCCGGCGCCACCGCGCTCGGCCTCGCCGTCTACCGCCGCCCCCGCCGCGCCCTGGCCGCCGGCGGCCTCGCCCTGGCCCTCCTGGCCGCCTCCGGCGGCACGGCGTACGCGACCTGGAAGCCGGACTCCGTCCTGGAGCCGAAGTTCTCCGGCCTGCTCTCCTCCGCCCCCTCCCTGGTCGGCGACGCGCGCTCGATCGTCACCGAGTTCGACGTCTACCAGCGGGAACTGGCCCGCCTGGTCACGAACGTCACCAAGCTCTACGACGCCACCTCGACGCTCCCCGCCTACCAGCCGGACCCCAGCACGATCCGCGTCCTGCACGTCTCCGACATCCACCTCAACCCGGCGAGCTGGAAGATCATCGCCTCGCTGGTGGAGCAGTACGAGGTGAACGTGATCGTCGACACCGGCGACACGATGGACCACGGCACGGCCGCGGAGAACGGCTTCCTGGACCCGATCGAGGACCTCGGCGCCCCGTACGTCTGGGTCCGCGGCAACCACGACTCGACGGCGACCCAGCGCCACCTGGAGGGCATGGAGAACGTCCACGTACTGGACGACGGCAAGGCCCGCACCGTGGCCGGCCTGCGCTTCGCGGGCATCGGCGACCCGCAGTTCACCCCGGACCGCGACGCGCGGCCGGGCGCGGAGGCATCCCAGGAACTGGCCGGCGCCCGGCTCGCCTCCGCCCTGCGGGACCAGAGCACGGCGGGCACCCCGGTGGACGTCGCCCTCGCCCACGAACCGTCCGCCGCCCGCGAGGTGGACGGCGCGGTGCCGCTGGTGCTGGCCGGGCACGTACACCACGAGGAGATGGAGGTCATGAAGTACGGCACCCGGCTGCGGATCGAGGGCTCGACGGGCGGCAGCGGCCTGCGCGCGGTCGAGGGCAGGCACCCCGACCCGATCCAGGCGTCGATCCTCTACTTCGACCGGGACAGCCGCCGCCTCCAGGCGTGGGACGAGATCGAACTGGGCGGGCTGGGCCTGTCCACGGCCGAGGTCAGCCGCCACCTCCCCAAGGAGAACCAGCCCGGCGCCTCCCCCTCGCCCACCGCCGGGACCCCCTCCCCGTAAACCGTTTTGGCGATAGCTCCCGCCATCCCATATGCTTCTCACGTCCCCGACGCGCTGAGAAGCGCCCAGGCGGGCCGATAGCCCTCATCGTCTAGCGGCCTAGGACGCCGCCCTTTCAAGGCGGTAGCACGGGTTCGAATCCCGTTGGGGGCACGCAAGATCGTGTGCGACACTGTCGTACACACGCTTGGTCCTGTGGAGCAGTTTGGAGTGCTCGCCACCCTGTCAAGGTGGAGGCCGCGGGTTCAAATCCCGTCAGGACCGCTGAGGTACACGTTTCACGTGAAACCTCGTGGCTGGGTAGCTCAGTTGGTACGAGCGTCCGCCTGAAAAGCGGAAGGTCGCCGGTTCGACCCCGGCCCCAGCCACCGCCGCCCCGACCAGGGCACGAGCCCCTCTCCCCGCACTACGGGAGAGGGGCTCTCTCGTGTGGGTACGTGTACCGCATGGTCACCGCCCCGCGCCGCATCGACCCCGTGCTGCCGGGCGACCGGCGGCCGGGGCTGGTCTGGTACACGTCGTACGGTCCAACACGCATCTCGGCCGGCTTGCCGCGTACCTCCGGGGCGGCCGGCCGGCCGGGGCCCGGCGGAGGTATCCGGGGTGCCGGGACCGGACGATGCCCGCGCGGTCGCTGCCCGTCGAGCTGGACGGGGCGATGTACTTCGCCACCAGGTCACCGGTGTGGCAGGGCGGCCGGGCCTTCTACGACCCGGGAGCGGACGGGCGGGTGCTGGCGCGGGCGCACCTCGTCACCGCCGGGCAGTTCGCCGACATCGCCGCCCAGGAGATGTACCGGGAGCCCGGCGGGGACGGGTTCGACCTGACGGACGTCCTGACGCGGGGGCGGGCCGTGCTCGGGGGCGGGCGGTACGAGACGCTGGTCTGCGCCGGGCAGCTCGACGGGCTGCCGGCCCTGACCTTCACCGCCCCGTGGGGCATGCACGACGTGCCGTGGGTCGCGCCCTCCCTCCCCTATGTACGGTTCCTGGCCGCCGGGCTGCTGTCCGCCGGGGCGTGGGACCTGACCGCGGTCGCCGGGTACGTCGCCGCCTGCCCCGGCGCCGCCGGCCACTGGTCGGCCGGTGACCTCACCGCGCTGCTGGGGCGGAACGGATGAGGCACGGCAAAAGCGTTCGCCACTCTTTTCGCCGGGATGAGATCCTGGAGTCCGTATGTCTACGCACCCCGCCCCCGCCCTCGGCGCCCTCGCCCCCCGTCTGACCGAGCTGTCGCTGCGTGACGCGCACCGGCTCGGGCGCAGGCTGGAAGGCGCGCGGAAGATCCGCAAGCCGGAGGCCCGCGCCGCCGTCCTCGCCGAGATCGAGACGGAGGTCGACCGGGCCGAACAGCGCATCGCCACGCGCCGCGCCCACCTGCCCGTCGTCACCTATCCCGAGCAGCTGCCCGTCAGCCAGAAACGGGACGAGATCGCCGACGCCATCCGCGACCACCAGGTCGTCATCGTCGCCGGTGAGACCGGGTCCGGGAAGACGACCCAGATCCCCAAGATCTGCCTCGACCTCGGCCGCGGCGTCCGGGGCATGATCGGGCACACCCAGCCCCGCCGGATCGCCGCCCGGACCGTCGCCGAGCGGGTCGCCGACGAGCTGGACACGCCGCTCGGCGAGGCCGTCGGCTGGAAGGTGCGCTTCACCGACCAGGTGAACCCGGACGCCACCTTCGTGAAGCTGATGACGGACGGCATCCTGCTCGCCGAGATCCAGACCGACCGCGAGCTGCGCGCCTACGACACGATCATCATCGACGAGGCCCACGAGCGGTCCCTCAACATCGACTTCCTGCTGGGCTACCTGGCGCAGCTCCTGCCCCGGCGGCCCGACCTCAAGGTCGTCATCACCTCCGCGACCATCGACCCGGAGCGCTTCTCCCGGCACTTCGGGGACGCCCCGATCATCGAGGTCAGCGGGCGGACGTATCCGGTGGAGGTCCGCTACCGGCCGTTGCTGGAGGAGGACTCCGAGGACGCCGACCGGGACCAGATCACCGCGATCACCGACGCCGTCGAGGAGCTGATGGCGGAGGGCAAGGGCGACATCCTCGTCTTCCTCTCCGGGGAGCGGGAGATCCGGGACACCGCCGACGCGCTGGAGAAGAAGAAGTACCGGTTCACCGAGGTACTGCCGTTGTACGCGCGGCTCTCGCACGCCGAGCAGCACCGCGTCTTCCAGCCGCACACCGGACGCAGGATCGTGCTGGCGACCAACGTGGCCGAGACGTCCCTGACCGTCCCCGGCATCAAGTACGTGATCGACCCCGGTTTCGCCCGGATCTCCCGCTACAGCCACCGCACCAAGGTCCAGCGGCTGCCCATCGAGCCGATCTCGCAGGCCAGCGCCAACCAGCGCAAGGGCCGCTGCGGACGGACCAGCGACGGCATCTGCATCCGGCTCTACAGCGAGGACGACTTCCTCGCCCGGCCCGAGTTCACCGACGCCGAGATCCTCCGGACCAACCTCGCCTCCGTCATCCTCCAGATGACCGCGGCCGACCTGGGCGACATCGAGAAGTTCCCCTTCATCGACCCGCCGGACCACCGCAACATCCGCGACGGCGTGCAGCTCCTCCAGGAGCTGGGCGCCCTCGACCCGGCGCAGAAGGACCCGCGCAAGCGGCTCACCGAGACCGGGCGCAAGCTGGCGCAGCTCCCCGTCGACCCGCGGCTGGCCCGCATGGTCCTGGAGGCCGACAAGAACGGCTGTGCCCGCGAGGTCATGGTCATAGCCGCCGCGCTCTCCATCCAGGACCCGCGCGAGCGGCCGTCGGACAAGCAGACCCAGGCCGACCAGCAGCACGCCCGGTTCAAGGACGAGAGCAGTGACTTCCTCGCCTTCCTCAACCTCTGGCGGTACCTGCGCGAGCAGCAGAGGGAGCGCGGCTCCTCCTCCTTCCGCCGGATGTGCAAGCAGGAGTTCCTCAACTTCCTGCGCATCCGCGAATGGCAGGACATCTACACGCAGTTGCGCACGGTCGCCAAGCAGATGGGCATCCACCTCAACGAGGACGACGCCCCCGGCGACCGCGTCCACCAGTCCCTCCTCGCCGGGCTCCTCTCCCACGTCGGCATGAAGGACGTGAAGGACGCCGGGCGGGAGGGCGGGAAGAACACGGCCAAGAACGAGTACGTGGGCGCCCGCAACGCCAAGTTCGCGATCTTCCCCGGCTCGGCCCTCTTCAAGAAGCCGCCGCGGTTCGTGATGTCGGCGGAGCTGGTGGAGACCAGCCGGCTCTGGGCCCGGGTCAACGCCAGGATCGAGCCCGAGTGGGTCGAACCGCTCGCCGGGCACCTCCTGAAGCGGACGTACAGCGAACCGCACTGGGAGAAGGACCAGGCCGCCGTCATGGCGTACGAGAAGGTCACGCTGTACGGCGTCCCGATCGTCGCCCAGCGGAAGGTGAACTACGGCCGGATCGACCCGGAGGCCAGCCGCGAGCTGTTCATCCGCAACGCGCTGGTCGAGGGCGACTGGCGCACCCACCACAAGTTCTTCGCCGACAACCGCAGGCTCTTGACCGAGGTCGAGGAACTGGAGCACCGCGCCCGGCGCCGGGACATCCTCGTCGACGACGAGACGCTCTACGACTTCTACGACCAGCGGGTCCCCGACCATGTGGTCTCCGGCGCGCACTTCGACTCCTGGTGGAAGCGCAAGCACCGCGAGCAGCCCGACTTCCTCGACTTCGAGCGCGAGATGCTCATCAACGAGAAGGCCGGCGCGGTCACCAAGGACGACTATCCGGACTCCTGGCGGCAGGGGCCGCTGAAGTTCCGGGTGACGTACCAGTTCGAGCCGGGCGCGGACGCGGACGGCGTGACCGTGCACATCCCGCTCCAGGTCCTCAACCAGGTCACCGACGAGGGCTTCGACTGGCAGATCCCGGGCCTGAGGGACCAGGTCGTCACCGAGCTGATCCGCTCCCTGCCGAAGCCGATCCGCCGCAACTACGTGCCCGCCCCCGACTACGCCCGCAAGTTCCTGGAGCGGGCGGTGCCGTTGCAGGAACCGCTGACCACCACCATGGCGCGGGAGCTGCGGCGCATGGTCGGCGTGCCCTTCGAGGCCGAGGACTTCGACTGGGACAAGGTCCCCGACCATCTGAAGATCACCTTCCGGATCGTCGACGAACGGCGCCGGAAGCTGGCCGAGGCCAAGGACCTGGAGTCGCTCCGGCTCCAGCTCAAGCCCAAGGCGCGCAAGGCCCTCTCGCAGGCCGCCGCAGCGACGGCCGAGCGGCAGGGCGGCGAGTCCCTGGAGCGCACCGGGCTGACCGACTGGACGATCGGGACGCTCACCCGTGTCTTCGAGACCCGCCGGGCCGGCCAGCCGGTGAAGGCGTACCCGGCGCTGGTCGACGACGGGGACACCGTCTCCGTCCGCCTCTTCGACACCGAGGCCGAGCAGGCGCAGGCGATGTGGAAGGGCACCCGCCGGCTGATCCTGCGCAACATCCCGGTCAACCCCGCGAAGTTCGCGTCCGAAAAGCTCACCAACCAGCAGAAGCTGGGGCTGTCGGCGAACCCGCACGGCTCGGTCCAGGCCCTCTTCGACGACTGCGCGATGGCCGCAGCCGACAAGCTGATGGCCGACTTCGGCGGTCCGGCCTGGGACGAGGAGTCCTACCGGAAGCTGTACGACAAGGTCCGCGCGGAGATCGTCGACACGACCGTCCGCACGGTCGGGCAGGTGCAGCAGGTGCTCGCCGCCTGGGGCGCCGCCGAACGCCGTCTGAAGGCCGTACGCAGCCCCGCGCTGCTCGCCAACCTCCAGGACGTGCGCGGGCAGCTGGACGCCCTCGTGAAGCCCGGTTTCGTGACGGAGGCAGGCATCCGGCGGCTGCCCGACCTGATGCGGTACCTGATCGCGGCGGACCGGCGGCTCCAGCAGATGCCGGCCAACGTCCAGCGGGACACCACCCGCATGGAGAAGGTCCACGAGATGCGGGACGAGTACGCGTGGCTGCTGGAGCAGCTGCCGCGGGGGCGGCCGGTGCCGCGCCAGGTCCTGGACATCCGCTGGATGATCGAGGAGCTGCGGGTCAGCTACTTCGCGCACGCGCTGGGCACCGCGTACCCGGTCTCCGACAAGCGGATCGTGAAGGCGATCGACGCGGCGGCGCCGTGACGGGGCCTCCACGGAGGGTGAGTTCGACCAGGGTGCTCACCCTCCTGTACAGTTTCGTCTCGCAGCGCAAGAGCGAGTGAAGCGCCGCGAAACCTGGTCCTGTGGAGCAGTTTGGAGTGCTCGCCACCCTGTCAAGGTGGAGGCCGCGGGTTCAAATCCCGTCAGGACCGCAGTATGAAGCCCCACGTCTTATGACGTGGGGCTTTTTCGTGCCGGTCTTGACGCCGTCACCTTCGCTGAGTACCCCGGACGCAGGGGCCCCTTCCCGTGCGGGCCGGCGGAGGTGGCACATGGCGGCATCGACGAGGCACGAGACCCGGGCGTTGCTCCGCGCGCACCTGGCGGCCGCGTCCTCCTACGGCCATCTGACGCGCCACTGCCCCGTCTGCCACCGTCTGCTGCGGCTGGCCATGGATTCCGTCCCGCAGCCGCCGACAGGCCGTCAGGAGGCCGCGGAGGGCCGACGCGCCACCGAGGACGCGTGAGCCGCCGCCGGCGTCAACACCCGTACGCGCGGGGGGCGATGGGAAGCGGCCCTTCCTCTAGCGCACCGGTGCCGTGGCCAACAACCCACCCGGCGTGTGACGGGTGTCACCGCACTCATTTTTGAAAAGGGGGCACTTACACCTCCCCTACAACTAGTCAATTTAATATGTGCAATTGTACCGACCTGGGCACTGCCCCCCAGGCGGTCTTCACAGCCGACCCGGCAGCCCTCCCCAGACTCCGACAAGGCCGCGCACAGACCGCGCGCACGACCTGTCACCGGGCACAAAAAAATCGCGCTGGACCCGGCGGAGTCCAGCGCGATCGACGACGCACCCTGTCAGTTGCCTGAGATGCCTGTGGAGCTGTGAACGGCGTGGGCGTGGGGCCTGTTGGGGCAGATCCCCGCGTCGCTTGGAGCTGTGGGTTCCGGACGCCGCGGCGGGTTGGGGGACCTGCCGTTCTGTCCGGTCATGCGGTGTTTCAGGCCTCGCTGCGCTGCTGCGGAATACCCGCGAGCAGTGCGCGCACCTCGGCCTCACGGTAACGGCGGTGCCCGCCGAGCGTGCGGATCGACGTGAGCTTGCCGGCCTTCGCCCAGCGCGTGACCGTCTTCGGGTCGACGCGGAACATGGTCGCGACCTCGGCGGGGGTCAGCAGCGGCTCGGCATCAGGGGTGCGAGCGGTCATGAGCGGCCTCCTCGGGAGAACCGAACCTTCTCGGTTCTTTCCTCTAAATTCTGCACCTTGACCCGCGTTGCCCGAAATGGCGGACGCGAGTCGAGTCGGTTATAGGACGAACGGCTTGTCCTCGGCACTACAACTACACCATCTGTCCAGCCGCGTCGGCCAAACCGATGGAATTGCCCTCCCAGGTGTCCATCAGCGACGGAAGCCGATGGACCATGCCATAGCGGACAGTCACGCCGGTGTGACGATCAGTCACACCGGCGATCAGGGGTCACGGGACCCCCCAAAGCACGCATTGCCGAGAATCCGCCCACAGTGCACCACAGTAGGACGGAAGGAGCCCTCCCCGGACTCCTTGTCCTATTTTGGCACGAGGAGGGGCAAGCGGCGCAAGGGCGGTGTACGTGCGGTCCGTCACGCTTGAGTCATACGCCCGGATCGGGACTTACGTCCCCCACCGAGGCGACAGCGGGAAGAACCGGGAATCCCCCGGAGCGAGTGACGAAACCCCAAAACGGGCGTCACGTCAAACGTCAGTTCGCCGACCGCCGGTCCCGGACCGCCCGCCACCGCTCCACGAGCCGCCCGTACGCCGCCCCCGCGGCGGCCCCGTCGCCGTGCCGCAGGGCGTCGATGCCCTCGGCCACGTCCGCCGCGGAATGGTCGTCCTCCAGCGCGCCGGCCGGGACGGTGTGCACCAGGCCCCCGTAGTCCAGCTCGACCACCGAGCGCGGGTGGAACTCCTCCAGCCAGCGGCCCACGTCCACCAGGCCGTCGATCAGCGGCCCCTCGTCCATGGCCTCGCGCAGCGCCCGCAGCCCCCGCGCCACCCGGCGCCGGGCCTGCACCATCGGCGTGCGGTAGCGCAGCACCGGCGCCGCCCCGCGCGGGTCGCCGCCCGTGTCGTACTCCCGCTCCTCGTCGGAGACGAGCACGAACCAGTTGATCGGCACCTGCCAGGTCGCCGTGCGGATCCAGGGGCGGGCGTCGGGGTGGTCCGCCAGCCAGCGTTCGTAGTCCTGGGCCGCCTGGCGGCGCAGGACCGGGGGCAGCAGGGCGTCCACGACCGGCTCCGGGAAGTCCTCGGGCAGCTCCTGAAGCGCCTGCCAGCCGCGCAGCCGGGTCCGCCAGGGGCAGACGCGGACCACGCCGTCGGACTCCAGCACGAACGCGTCCCCGCTCTCGTGCACCGGGACCGGCACCGGCGGGCTCGGCAGCAGGTCGGCCAGGGACCGGCGCAGCTCGTCCTGGTACGAGGGCAGGTCGGTCCGGCGGGCGTAGCGGGTCCAGTGGCCGCGCTCCGGCTCGGGAAAGGCCGCCAGCGGCTCGTACACGCGCAAGTACGCGGCGTACGGGACGATCAGCGAGGACACCTTGGGCACGCCTGCTCCCTCCCCCGCGCACCGCCGGGAAAACCTGCCGGGCTCCCTCGCGGGGACGCCGGAACCCACCCGAATCGTGCCATGGGGTACTCCGTGCGGAGGTGATCCCCGGCACGGTGCGGCGGGCGGGGCCGGCAGGCTCTAATCTCGTCCCACGCCCCCACCGCCGTCCCTCTGCCACAAGCGTGGGGGACCCCCGCGGGGGCCGGCCATCACCCGCCGCTACTTGCCCAGGAGTCACCACAGTGACCGACGTATCCGGCGCTTCAGCTGACGTACTGCACACCCTGTACCACTCGGACCAGGGCGGTCATGAGCAGGTCGTGCTCTGCCAGGACCGCGCGAGCGGCCTCAGGGCCGTCATCGCCATCCACTCCACCGCCCTCGGACCCGCCCTCGGCGGGACGCGTTTCTACCCGTACGCCACCGAGGCCGAGGCCGTCGCCGACGCGCTGAACCTCGCCCGCGGGATGTCGTACAAGAACGCCATGGCCGGGCTCGACCACGGCGGCGGCAAGGCCGTGATCATCGGTGACCCGGAGCGGGTCAAGACCGAGGAACTGCTGCTCGCCTACGGCCGGTTCGTCGCCTCGCTCGGCGGCCGGTACGTCACCGCCTGCGACGTCGGCACGTACGTCGCGGACATGGACGTGGTGGCACGCGAGTGCCGCTGGACCACCGGCCGGTCCCCGGAGCGCGGCGGCGCCGGCGACTCCTCCGTCCTCACCGCCTTCGGCGTCTACCAGGGCATGCGGGCCGCCGCCCAGCACCTGTGGGGCGACCCCTCGCTGCGCGACCGGACGGTCGGCGTCGCGGGCGTCGGCAAGGTCGGCCGGCACCTGGTGGACCACCTGCTGGCGGAGGGCGCCCGGATCGTGATCACGGACGTGCGGGAGGACGCCGTACGGCGGATCACCGAGGCCCACCCGGCCGTCCGCGCCGTCGCCGACACCGACGCGCTGATCCGGACCGAGGGCCTGGACATCTACGCGCCCTGCGCGCTCGGCGGGGCGCTGAACGACGACAGCGTGCCGGTGCTGACGGCCAAGGTGGTCTGCGGCGCGGCCAACAACCAGCTCGCCCACCCCGGCGTCGAGAAGGACCTCGCGGACCGCGGCATCCTCTACGCGCCGGACTACGTGGTGAACGCCGGCGGGGTCATCCAGGTCGCCGACGAGCTGCGCGGCTTCGACTTCGAGCGGTGCAAGGCGAAGGCGGCACGCATCCACGACACCGCGCTGGCCATATTCGCACGTGCGAAGGAAGACGGGATTCCGCCGGCCGCCGCGGCCGACCGGATCGCCGAGCAGCGGATGGCGGAGGCCCGCGGCCGGGGCTGATCCACGAGGGCCCGCAGGGGTCCCGCGGTACCCGCCGGGGGGCAGTTGGAGAGAACTCTCACTTCTTCCGGCGGGTCGTGGCCCGATAAGTGGTTAAAATCGCCGTTGACCAGCGAGGACGGGGCGCCTCGGAGGTTGCGGTCAGGGGCACGTGCTGCGGGCGACGTACCGTATGGGCGCGGGCTCAGGTACCGTGGAAGCCCTACGGACCGGTCTCTTCGCGGAGAGCCCGTTCTGGACCATGAACGCGTGTCAAGACTCTGGGGCCGTCGAGCCCCGTCGTTGAGGGGGTCGAGCCATGGGGCGCGGCCGGGCCAAGGCCAAGCAGACGAAGGTCGCCCGCCAGCTGAAGTACAACAGCGGTGGGACTGACCTCTCACGCCTGGCCGAGGAGCTGGGCGCATCGACGTCGAATCCGCAACCGCCAAACGGCGAGCGGTTCGAGGACGATGAGCAGGACGACGACGATCTGTACTCCCGGTACGCCGACCTCTATGAGGACGACGACGAGGGGGACGAGGACGGCCAGTCCTCACCGCAGCGTCGCGGCGCTTGACCTTGTACTGAACATCTGACCGGTCGGTGGCCTCTGCCACCGGCCGGCTTCTGTGCTGTTCGACTGTTCAGGCTGTTCGGTCACCGGCCGGTTCTCACCGGCCGGTTCCCGTCGTGCCGTCTCAGGCCGTGGCGTAGTCGCCGACCAGGGCGGCTCCGCTGTCATGCGTGCCGCGCGCGGTGATCTCGCCGGCCACCCAGGCGTCCACGCCGCGGTCGGCGAGGGTCGCGAGGGCCACGTCGGTGGAGTCCTGCGGGACGATCGCCATCATGCCGACGCCCATGTTCAGCGTCTTCTCCAGCTCCAGGCGCTCGACCCGGCCCGTCCGGCCGACCAGGTCGAAGATCGCGCCCGGGGCCCAGGTGGAACGGTCCACGGTGGCGTGCAGGGTGTCGGGGACGACACGGGCCAGGTTGGCCGCCAGGCCGCCGCCGGTGATGTGGCTGAAGGCGTGCACCTCGGTGGTGCGGGTGAGGGCCAGGCAGTCCAGCGAGTAGATCTTGGTCGGCTCCAGGAGTTCCTCGCCGAGGGTGCGGCCGAGGTCGTCCAGGTGGGCGTCGAGGGCGAGACCGGCCTCGCCCAGCAGGACGTGCCGGACGAGTGAGTACCCGTTCGAGTGAAGCCCGGACGCCGCCAGGGCGATGACCGTGTCACCCTCGCGGATGCGGTCGGCGCCCAGCAGCCGGTCGGCCTCCACGACGCCCGTACCGGCGCCGGCGACGTCGAAGTCGTCCGCGCCGAGCAGGCCGGGGTGCTCGGCGGTCTCGCCGCCGACCAGGGCGCAGCCGGCCAGGACACAGCCCTCGGCGATGCCCTTGACGATCGCGGCGACCCGCTCGGGGTGGACCTTGCCGACGCAGATGTAGTCGGTCATGAACAGCGGCTCGGCGCCGCACACCACGATGTCGTCCATGACCATGGCGACCAGGTCGTGGCCGATGGTGTCGTAGACGCCCAGGCGGCGGGCGATGTCGACCTTGGTGCCGACGCCGTCGGTGGCGGAGGCGAGCAGGGGGCGCTCGTACTTCTTGAGGGCGGAGGCGTCGAAGAGGCCGGCGAAGCCGCCGAGGCCGCCGAGGACCTCGGGGCGCCGCGTCTTCCTCACCCACTCCTTCATGAGTTCGACGGCGCGGTCGCCCGCTTCGATGTCTACGCCCGCGGCCGCGTAGCTGGCACCGGTTGTGTCAGACATGACGATGAGAACCTCTGACCTTTGTGTCGTACGGCAGGTGATGCGGACGGTCGGCTACGGGCGACGGATGGCGTCGGTTGCGGCCGTACCGGCGGGCCCGGCGGCCAGCTCGGTCTCCAGGAGCTGCTTGCCGAGCAGCTCGGGGTCGGGCAGCTCCATCGGGTACTCGCCGTCGAAGCAGGCGCGGCAGAGGTTCGGCTTGGCGATGGTGGTCGCCTCGATCATGCCGTCGAGGGAGATGTACGCCAGGGAGTCGGCGCCCAGCGAGGTGCCGATCTCGTCGATGGTCATGCCGTTGGCGATCAGCTCGGCGCGGGTGGCGAAGTCGATGCCGAAGAAGCAGGGCCACTTCACGGGCGGCGAGGAGATCCGGACGTGGACCTCGGCGGCGCCGGCCTCGCGGAGCATGCGGACCAGGGCCCGCTGGGTGTTGCCGCGGACGATGGAGTCGTCGACGACGACCAGCCGCTTGCCCTTGATGACTTCCTTCAGGGGGTTCAGCTTCAGGCGGATGCCGAGCTGGCGGATGGTCTGCGAGGGCTGGATGAACGTACGGCCCACATAGGCGTTCTTCACCAGGCCGGCGCCGAACGGGATGCCGGAGGCCTCCGCGTAGCCGATCGCGGCCGGGGTGCCGGACTCCGGGGTCGCTATGACGAGGTCGGCCTCGGCGGGGGCCTCCGCGGCCAGTTTGCGGCCCATCTCCACACGGGAGAGGTACACGTTCCGGCCGGCGATGTCGGTGTCCGGGCGGGCCAGGTAGACGTACTCGAAGACACAGCCCTTGGGCTTCGCTTCCGCGAATCGGGAGGAGCGCAGGCCCTTCTCGTCGATGGCGACGAACTCGCCGGGCTCGATCTCGCGGACGTAGCTCGCGCCGCAGATGTCCAGGGCGGCGGACTCGGAGGCGACGACCCAGCCGCGCTCCAGGCGGCCGAGGACCAGCGGGCGGATGCCCTGCGGGTCGCGGGCGGCGTAGAGGGTGTTCTCGTCCATGAAGACGAGGGAGAAGGCGCCGCGCACCTTGGGGAGGACCGCGTGGGCGGCCTCCTCGATGGTCAGGGGCTTGCCGTCCTCGTCGGCCTGGGCCGCGAGGAGCGCGGTGAGCAGGTCGGTGTCGTTGGTCGCCGCGACGCGCGGGGTGCGGCCTTCCTGCTTGGGCAGGTCGGCGACCATCTCGGCGAGCTGGGCGGTGTTGACGAGGTTGCCGTTGTGACCGAGCGCGATCGAGCCGTGCGCGGTGGCGCGGAACGTCGGCTGGGCGTTCTCCCACACGGAGGCGCCGGTGGTCGAGTAGCGGGCGTGTCCGACCGCGATGTGACCCTGGAGCGAACCGAGCGAGGTCTCGTCGAAGACCTGGGAGACCAGGCCCATGTCCTTGAAGACGAGGATCTGGGAGCCGTTGCTGACCGCGATTCCCGCGGATTCCTGGCCCCGATGCTGGAGGGCGTAGAGCCCGAAGTACGTGAGCTTTGCGACCTCTTCGCCCGGCGCCCAGACACCGAAGACGCCGCATGCGTCCTGGGGGCCCTTCTCGCCGGGAAGCAGATCGTGATTGAGTCGACCGTCACCACGTGGCACGTCTCCGAGTGTAGGGGAGGTCGGCGGCTGATCCGAATGGGGGATCGGGCCGCCCCCGTGTGTCACCGCTCCGCGACGGCCCGGACGGTCTCGCCGTTTGCGCTGGTCAGCGTGAGGGTCCGCTGATCGATTCGATACTCGATCCGCTGGTCGAAAAGGCCCGTCAGACGCTTCTCGGCGTCCATGAGTGAGTCTTCGCACATCATTCGGGTGGTGGTGGCCGGGCCCAGGGTGATACGTCCGTCGCCGACCGTGGCCCGCGCGGTGACGCGGTTGCAGCCGAGGCGGCCGGTGACGGTGGCGGTGTTCCCGGCGGAGCGGTCGAAGACGAGGTGCGCGCGGCCGGCCGTGCCGGGGCTGGTCACCGTCCAGGTGGTGCCGTGGAGCGGGGCGTCCCGGCGCTCGCTGAGGCGGACGGTGTCGCCGCCGGCGGTGGTGAGGGTCAGGCGGCCGTGGTCGGCCTTGGCGGTGAGGGGGCCGGCGGTGAGGGCGCGGGCGAGGGACTTCTCCAGGTCGGCGGACCGGCCGACGCAGGCGATCTCGGTCGAGCGGGCGTCGCTGAGGCGGACCCGGCCGCCGTCGACGGACGCCTTGGCGTGGAAGTCGTTGCAGCCGTAGCTGCCCTCGGCGGTGCCGTCGGCGGTGAGGGTCAGGTGGGCTCCCTGGGGGACCTGCCGGCGCTCGCCGCCGGTGGTGACGCTGTCGATCGCCCAGTGGACGCCGGTCACCTCCTGGGCCTCGCCGTCGGCCGAGGTGCTGCCGCCGGCCGCGTGTTCGCCCCCGCAGGCCGCCGCGAGCGGGACGAGCGCGGCGGCGGCCACCGTCATGATCGTGCGCTGCTTCTGCCTGTACATGACCATTCGACGGGCGTCCGGGGGAACCGGTTCCCGTCAGCCGAGGATCGGCAGCAGCCCGCCGAGGTCGGCGCGCTCCCCACTGGCGCTGACCTTGGCGTCCTTGACCGCGTCGGCCCAGGTCAGCCGCCCGGTGGCGAGGCGGAGCCAGGTGAGCGGGTCGGTCTCCACGACGTTGGGCGGGGTGCCCCGGGTATGCCGGGGGCCCTCGACGCACTGCACGACGGCGTACGGCGGGACCCGTACCTCCGTGGCGCCGCCGGGCGCCTTGAGGGCGAGCGCGTCGGCCAGCAGCCGGGTGGCGGTGGCCAGGGCCTGCCGGTCGAGGGGGACGCCGAGGCCGGGCACGGCGGCGTTCAGGTCGTCGGTGTGGACGACGAGTTCGACGGCGCGGGTGACGACGTAGTCGTCCAGCGGCAGCGCGCCCGCGTTGGTCTGGAGGAGCCGCCCGCCGGGGTGGGTGTCGAGCAGGGCGCGCAGGCTCTCGTCGACACCGGCGAGGTAGGCGTCGAGGTCGGGGTGGTCGGCGGCGAGCCGCCGGGTGAAGTCGGCGATCGCGGCGGACTTCCCGGCGGTGGCGAAGGGCCACTCGGTCACCTGGACGGTCCGCTCGGGCGGCGCCGGCCGGTCCAGGGCGCGGTGTACGGCGGTGAGCGCCATGCCGATGTGCGCGACCAGGTCCCGTACCGTCCAGTCGCCGAGCCGGGTCGGCCGGGCGAGCTGCTCCGGGGTGAGACCGCGGACGGCCTCCCGGACGTGCCCGGACTGCGCGAGGACGGCGGCGCGGGTGCGGGCGGGGTCGTAGGAGCGGGGGCGTTTCCTGGACGTCGTCGGCATGGGGGCGAGCTTATGCCGGGGTCTTCGCGGGGCGCCTACGGTTCCAGGCGCAGCGCGAGGGAGTACAGGCGGGTGATCTGGTCGCCGCTGCCGTTGTCGTCGGAGACCAGGTACAGGGGGCGCCAGCCCTCGTACGCGCCGGAGGTCCACGCCTTGCCCACGGCCATGCCCTCGACGTTGTCGACCAGCGGGTTGACCGGGTTGGAGCCGGGGGTGGCGACGGCTCCGGGGCCGCCCGAGGGGCAGGCGGTGAGGGAGAGGACGGGGGTTTCGTCGGCGAAGTTGTCCGCCGAGTCCGAGTGGAGGGAGTCCTTGTCGTTCACTGCGGGGGCGTCGCGCAGGGAGATCTGGACGACCCGGATGGAGGTGCCGAGGTCGGAGGTGTGCTCGCGCTCCAGGGCGAGCAGGTCGCCGGTGTTGTCGAGGGCGACCAGCTCCACCAGGTTCATCCCGTCACCGGCGAGATAGGCGTACTGCTCGTCCGGTGTGTAGGTGCCGGCGGGTTCCCCCGTGTACCGCTGGACGCGGATCACGGGGCGCCCGCGCTTGTCGCCGTCCTTGGCGAGGGGCGCCTCCCAGCCCGCGTAGAGGTGCCGGCCGTCCGGTGAGAGGGCGAGGGACTCGATTCCCCGGCCGACCTGGGCGCTGCCCTCGGGTGAATAGCGCAGTTCCTCCGGGATGGCGAAATCCTTGCCGAGCTGCTTGCCCGTGGCGGTGTCGAAGCGACGGATGGCCGGGCCGTCCTCGGAGGCGACCAGGACGGTCCGGCCGCCCTGTTCGATGACGAGGCCCTCGGCGTCGGGCCGCTTCTCGGGGAACGTGGTGCCGTCCGGCCGGCGCAGCGTGCGCGCCGTGTCGGCGACGGGGTCCAGGTCGGAGGGGGTGCCGAGGCGGAGGGGGAAGAGCAGCCCGGGGGAATTGTCGGCGAGGGCGAGCGCCTCGACGCCGTCCTCTCCCTCGGCGACGAGGGCGAGGGAGGAGAGACCGACGATGTTCTCGTAGTCGACGTTCCGTTTGTCCAGCGCGTCGGAGTGGTCGAGGAGGACGGCGCGGGGCGCGTCGGGGGTGGACAGGTGGCCGCCGCACTCGCCGGTCGCGGCGGCGGGGTGCGCGGTGTGCCACCAGTCGACGGCTCCGGGGGCGCCGAGGCCGACCGCGAGGCCGGCCGCCGCGGCGGCGAGCGGCCACAGGAGGGTGCGGGCGCGGCCGCGGGGCGGCTCGGCGGCGCGGTCGGCCGGTGGGGTCAGCGGCGGCAGCACCGCCACGTTGCGGACGAAGTCCAGCCCGCCGACGCCGTTGCGGTCCTCGTCCTGGGGCTGGGGCATCATGGGCCGGATCTCCGCGATCCGCTTCTTCACCTCCGTGAAGAGGTGGTGCAGTCCCAGCATGTCGGGGCCGTCCGCGACCCCCTGCCGCAGCACGTCCACCAGCGCTCCGGTGAAGACCGAGCAGCGCGTGGGGTCCGGGGCGTGCGAGGGGCGGTCCCTGGGCGCGGAGGTCATGACGTACGACCCCGAGACGTCGTGCAGCGTCCGCAGCGCCAGCTTGCCGCCCTGCTTGCCGGGGTCCTCGCCGGCCATCTCGCTGAGCACCTTGCCGCTGAAGCAGCAGTCGAGGATCAGGACGCGGCGCTGGGCGGCACCCGTGTCGCCGATGGCGGCGCTCACGTCGGCCGCCCGCACGCAGGTCTCGGGCTTGTCGTCCTCGGCGTCGGGGAGGGTGAGCAGCAGCTGCTTCTCGCGGCGCTCGATCAGGCCGTGCCCCGCGTAGTAGACGATCAGCGTGTCCTCGGCGAGTTCGGCGGCCCTGCGGACGGGGGCGATCAGCTCGCGCGCGGAGGCCGGGTTGCCGACCGTGAGGACGCGGTCCTCGGGGATGCCCCAGATCTCCGGGTCGGTGAGGGCGGCGCGCAGGTCCACGAGGTTGTGCCGGACGCTGCGCAGGGAGTCGAGGACGGTGTAGTCGTCCACGCCGATCAGGACGCAGGCGGAGCGGGCCGGGTCGATCCGGCTCCGGGGACCGGCGGGCGGGGCGGGGTCGGCGGGGGTGGTCACGTCCGCCCCTCGTCGGAGCTGTCCTCCGGGGTCTCGCCGCGCAGCGCGCGCAGCAGTTCCTCGGCCCGGGCGGGGTCGCCGCCGATGATCCGGACGGTGACCGGTGGTGTCCGGTCGCTGCGGCTCTGCCGCCACGCGAGGTACGACAGGGGCAGTTGCAGCACGCCGGCCGCGGTGGAGATCACGGCGAGGACCGCAGCGATCTCCGGGCTCATCCGCCCCGGGCTCTCCCCCTCGATCCGCTCCAGCCGGAGGTGGCCGCGGAGCGACCGGTCGTCCGCGAGCCAGTCGAGCAGGGAACGGAGTTCCTCCTCGCGCTCCGGCCCGTCCGCCTCGAACCTGATCCGCAACCGCTCACCCATCGGGGCCCCCACCCAGGTGTTCCCGTCGCACGTACGCCTTCAGGTTGGCACAACCACCGTGCCCGTCAGGACGATTCGGGAAACCCGGGCACCGCGGACGGCGACGGGCCACCGCCCCGGTCCCCCGCGGGGTGTCCGGAACGGTGGCCCGTACGGGCGCGGCGGGTCAGGCCAGCAGCGCCGGGATGGTGCCCTCGTGCGCCTCGCGCAGCTCGGCCAGGGGCAGCGCGAACTCGCCCTGGACCTCGACGGCGTCCCCGTCGACCACGCCGACGCGGGTGGCGGGCAGGCCCCGCGCGCCGCACATGTCGGTGAAGCGCAGCTCCTCCGAGCGCGGGACGGCGACGAGCGCGCGGCCGGCCGACTCGGAGAACAGGAAGGTGAACGCGTCGAGCCCGTCGGGTACGACGAGCCGCGCGCCCTTGTCGCCCAGCAGCGCCGACTCCACGACCGCCTGGACGAGACCGCCGTCGGACAGGTCGTGCGCGGAGTCGATCATGCCGTCGCGGGAGGCGGAGATCAGGATCTCGCCGAGCAGCCGCTCGCGCTCCAGGTCGACCTTCGGGGGCAGGCCGCCGAGGTGGTCGTGGATCACCTGGGACCAGGCCGAGCCGCCGAACTCCTCGCGGGTGTCGCCGAGCAGGTAGAGGAGCTGGCCCTCTTCCTGGAAGGCGACCGGGGTGCGCCGGGCCACGTCGTCGATGACGCCGAGGACGGCCACCACCGGCGTGGGGTGGATGGCGGCCTCGCCGGTCTGGTTGTAGAGGGAGACGTTGCCGCCGGTCACCGGGGTGCCGAGCTGCCGGCAGCCGTCCGCCAGGCCGCGGACGGCCTCCGCGAACTGCCACATGACGGCCGGGTCCTCGGGCGAGCCGAAGTTCAGGCAGTCGGAGACGGCGAGGGGCTTGGCGCCGGTGGTGGCGACGTTGCGGTACGCCTCCGCCAGGGCGAGCTGGGCGCCGGTGTACGGGTCGAGCTTGGCGTACCGGCCGTTGCCGTCCGTGGCGATGGCGACGCCGAGGCCGCTCTCCTCGTCGACGCGGATCATGCCGCTGTCCTCGGGCTGGGCGAGGACGGTGTTGCCCTGCACGAAGTGGTCGTACTGCTGGGTGATCCACTTCTTGCTGGCCTGGTTCGGGGAGGAGACCAGCCTCAGGACCTGGTCCTTCAGCTCCTCGCCGGACTGCGGCCGGGGCAGCTTGTTCGCGTCGTCGGCCTGGAGGGCGTCCTGCCAGTCGGGGCGGGCGTAGGGGCGCTCGTAGACCGGGCCGTCGTGGGCGACGGTGCGCGGGTCGACGTCGACGATCTTCCCACCGTGCCAGAAGATCTCCAGGCGGTCGCCGTCCGTGACCTCACCGATGACGGTGGCGATGACGTCCCACTTGTCGCAGATCTCCAGGAAACGGTCGACCTTCCCGGGCTCGACCACCGCGCACATGCGCTCCTGCGACTCGCTCATGAGGATCTCCTCGGGCGAGAGCGTGGAGTCGCGCAGCGGTACGTCGTCCAGGGTGACGCGCATGCCGCCGGAGCCGTTGGAGGCCAGCTCGGAGGTGGCGCAGGACAGGCCGGCCGCGCCGAGGTCCTGGATACCGACGACCAGCTTCTCCTTGAACGCCTCCAGGGTGCACTCGATGAGGAGCTTCTCCTGGAAGGGGTCGCCGACCTGGACGGCGGGGCGCTTCGACGGCTTGGCGTCGTCGAAGGTCTCGCTGGCCAGGATCGACGCGCCGCCGATGCCGTCGCCGCCGGTGCGGGCCCCGTAGAGGATGACCTTGTTGCCGGCGCCGGACGCCTTGGCGAGGTGGATGTCCTCGTGCCGCATGACGCCGATGGCACCGGCGTTGACCAGCGGGTTGCCCTGGTAGCAGGCGTCGAAGACGACCTCGCCGCCGATGTTGGGCAGGCCCAGGCAGTTGCCGTAGCCGCCGATGCCGGCGACGACGCCGGGCAGCACGCGCTTGGTGTCGGGGTGGTCGGCGGCGCCGAAACGCAGCGGGTCGACCACGGCGACCGGGCGGGCGCCCATCGCGATGATGTCGCGGACGATGCCGCCGACGCCGGTGGCCGCGCCCTGGTAGGGCTCCACGTACGACGGGTGGTTGTGCGACTCGACCTTGAAGGTGACCGCGTAGCCCTGGCCGACGTCGACGACGCCCGCGTTCTCGCCGATGCCGACGAGCAGGGCGTCGGACTCGGGGGCCTTCTCGCCGAACTGGCGCAGGTGCACCTTGCTGCTCTTGTACGAGCAGTGCTCGGACCACATCACCGAGTACATGGCCAGCTCCGCGCCGGTGGGGCGGCGGCCGAGAATCTCCACGACCCGCTCGTACTCGTCCTTCTTCAGGCCCAGTTCGGCCCAGGGCAGCTCGACGTCGGGGGTCGCGGCCGCGTGCTCGACCGTGTCCAGAGGCGTCCGGCTCATGCGTTGACCAGCTTCTTGAGGATCGAGGTGAAGAAGGGGAGGCCGTCGGTGCGGCCGGTGCCGATGAGCGGCTCCACGGCGTGCTCCGGGTGCGGCATCAGACCGACGACGTTGCCCGCCGCGTTGGTGATGCCGGCGATGTCGTTGAGCGAGCCGTTGGGGTTGACGTCCAGGTAGCGGAAGGCGACGCGGCCCTCGGCCTCCAGCTCGTCCAGCGTCCGCGGGTCGGCGACGTACCGGCCGTCCATGTTCTTCAGCGGGATGTGGATCTCCTGGCCGGCGCTGTAGTCGCTGGTCCAGGCCGTCCCGGCGTTCTCCACCCGCAGCTTCTGGTCACGGCAGATGAAGTGCAGGTGGTCGTTGCCCAGCATGCCGCCGGGGAGCAGGTGCGCCTCGGTGAGGATCTGGAAGCCGTTGCAGATCCCGAGCACCGGCAGACCGGCCTTGGCCTGGTCGATGAGGGTGTCCATCACCGGCGAGAAGCGGGCGATGGCCCCGGCGCGCAGATAGTCGCCGTAGGAGAAGCCGCCGCACAGCACCACGGCGTCGACCTGCTTGAGGTCCTTGTCCTTGTGCCAGAGCGCCACCGGCTCGGCGCCCGCGACCCGGATCGCGCGCTGCGTGTCCCGGTCGTCGAGGCTGCCGGGGAAAGTGACGACGCCAATACGAGCGGTCACTTCACCGCCCCCGCGACTTCCGCCGCTTCCTCGACGCGGACGGTGAAGTCCTCGATCACGGTGTTGGCGAGGAAGGATTCCGCAAGATCGTGGATGCGGGCGAGGGCGGCCTCGTCGACCGGCCCGTCAACTTCCAGTTCGAAACGCTTTCCCTGACGTACGTCCGAGATCCCCTCGAAACCCAGCCGCGGCAGTGCGCGCTGCACCGCCTGGCCCTGGGGGTCGAGGATCTCGGGCTTGAGCATGACGTCGACTACGACGCGTGCCACTGGCACTCCCGGTGTGTGGTGCTGAGCAGGTTCCTTCAGACTACCTGGTTTAAGCCGCCGAAATTTCTACGCGTGTAGAGTTGTAGGAAAGTACGTGAGCCCTGTCACGATTCGGCATCGGGCGCGGGACCCGGGAAAAGCTTAGGGAAAGATCGCCGAGTACCTGCGGGCAGCTATTGCGCGCCGGACACGCCAAGAGTTTTAGTCGGTCTTCCCATTGCATTGCCGAGCACTGTACAAATGAAATGTCATTAGCCGATACTTTGCCCAATTGCGGGCGAACAGTCGGCATCTCCACGACGTCCCGGCACGTCAGTGAGGAGATGCCGCACGAAGGGACCGATATTCGTGGCGCAGCGTGTCGTGGTCACTCTCTTCGACGACATCGACGGCTCGGAAGCGGCGGAGACGATCGCCTTCGGACTCGACGGCAGGATGTACGAGATCGACCTGAACGAGACCCACGCCCGGAAACTGCGGGAGGCCCTGGAGCCGTACGTGGAGGCCGGCCGCAAGCGGTCGCGGTCCGGCAAGGCCTACCGGCAGACGGAGGTCGCCCCCGACCCGGCGGCCGTCCGCGCCTGGGCGCAGGCCAACCGGATGGAGGTCCCGGCCCGGGGCCGCATCCCCAAGCGGGTCTACGAGGCCTTCGCCGCGGCGCGGTGAGCCGGGGCCGACGGGCGGTCACGAGCCCCTGGCGGCAGCCGACTTGCGCGACACCCCCGGCGATCAGCTAAAGTCTGGAGCACGCCGAGGGGCGGGGCCGGAAAAGCCCAGCTCACGAGGGCTTGCGGGTGTAGTTTAGTAGTAGAACATCCCCCTTCCAGGGGGAAGACGCAGTGTGCGATCCCTGTCACCCGCTCCGCACCGCCGTACCGACCGGTTCATCCGATCGGGTAGGCTGGTGCTCGCACCGATCGGTGAACGCTGGTCGGCGGCATTGCGGACGTAGCTCAGTTGGTAGAGCGCAACCTTGCCAAGGTTGAGGTCGCGAGTTCGAGCCTCGTCGTCCGCTCGGGAAGAGAACCCCCGGTCCTTCTGGACCGGGGGTTCTCTCGTGTGCCCGTGTCTCCAAGTGGCCTGGCCCGTCTGACATTTGTCATGGCGAGTCGTGACGCCGCGCACTGCTCCGGCGCCCGTGCCGCCGGGACCCTGGAGTCATGGATGCGAACGAACACGGACACGTGATTGAGGTCACCGGCCTGCGGCGTGTGTACGGGGGCGGGTTCGAGGCGGTGCGCGGGATCGGCTTCACCGTGCGCCGCGGCGAGATCTTCGCGCTGCTCGGCACCAACGGCGCCGGCAAGACGTCCACGGTCGAACTCCTGGAGGGCCTCGCCCCGCCGACCGCCGGACGGATCAGGGTGCTCGGGCACGACCCGTACACCGAGCGGGCCGCCGTACGGCCCCGGACCGGGGTGATGCTCCAGGAGGGCGGCTTCCCCTCCGAGCTGACCGTCGCCGAGACCGCGCGGATGTGGGCGGGCTGCGTCAGCGGCGCCCGGCCCGTCGCGGAGGTGCTGGACCTGGTCGGCCTCGGCGCGAAGACCGGCACCCGGGTCAAGCAGCTCTCCGGCGGACAGCGGCGCCGGCTGGACCTGGCGATGGCGCTGCTCGGCTCGCCCGAGGTGCTCTTCCTCGACGAGCCCACCACCGGCCTGGACGCCGAAGGCCGCCGCGACACCTGGGAGTTGGCGCGGGCCCTGCGCGACAGCGGTACGACCGTGCTGCTGACCACGCACTACCTGGAGGAGGCCGAGAACCTCGCCGACCGCCTCGCGATCATGCACGAGGGCCGGATCGCCGCCACCGGGACACCGGACGAGGTGACCGCCGCGCAGCCGTCCCGGATCTCCTTCGAACTGCCCGAGGGGTACTTCGCGGGCGACCTGCCGCCGCTCGCCGGACTCGGCGTCAGCGGCCACGACATCGACGGCCGCACGGTCCGGCTGCGCACCCGGGAACTCCAGCGGACCGCCACCGGGCTGCTGATGTGGGCCGCGAGCGCGGAGGTGGAACTGCGCCGCCTCGACGTGCGGCCGGCCTCCCTGGAGGAGGCGTTCCTCGGGATCGCCCGGCGGGCCGCCGAAGAGGCCGGCGGCGGGTCGGCGGCGGACCTCTCGACGAAGGAGTGCGTGCGATGACCGTCACCACCGAGGACCGGACCGGCGCCGCGCGGGGGCCGGCCAGTACGCCGCTGCGGCGGATGACCGCCCTCGCCCGCGCCGAACTGACCCTGCTCGGCCGGGCCAAGGGCACGCTCTTCGCCGCGGTGTTCGTGCCGCTGGTCCTGCCGCTCAGCGTGCGCTCGGCGGCCGAGGAGATGGACCTCGCCGGGGCCGGACTGACACCGGGCACCGTGGTCCTGCCCGCCGCGGTCGGCTTCTCCCTGCTCTTCGCCGTGTACTCCGCCCTGGTCGGCGTCTTCGTCGTCCGGCGCGAGGAACTCGTCCTCAAGCGGCTGCGCACCGGTGAACTGCGCGACGCCGAGATCCTGGGCGGCTCCGCCCTGCCGGCCGTGGTCATCGGACTGGCCCAGTGCCTGCTGCTCACGGCCGGCTGCACCCTCCTGCTGGACCTGCCGGCGCCGCCCGCGCCGCACCTGGCCGTCCTCGGTCTGCTGCTGGGGCTGGTGATGTGCGCCGCGCTCGCCGCCGTCACCGCGGCCTTCACCCGGACCGGTGAGAGCGCGCAGGTCACCCCGATGCCGCTGATGATGGTGTCGGTGATCGGCTCGGGCATGTTCGTCCCGCTGGAACTCCTCCCCGACAAGCTGGCCTCCGTCTGCGAACTGCTGCCGCTGACCCCGGTCGTCGCGCTGGTCCGCGGCGGCTGGACCGGCGACCTGTCGGCCGGCGAGGCCCTGGGCGCCCTGGCGACGGCGGTGGCCTGGACCGTGCTCGCGGTGTTTGCTGTACGCCGGTGGTTCCGCTGGGAACCACGACGCTGAGACGGGACCGGGGAGGGCCACGGATGCGCAGGCCGGGCGGCTGGTGGCGGGGCAAGACCACGCCGGCGAAGGTGGAGACGTACACGCGGTGGTCGTTCCACTTCATCGCGCTGATCGAGGTCTCCGTGGCCGGACTGTCGGTCTTCGCGCAGGTGGGCCACGGGCCGGCGGGCGCGCTCTGCCTGGTGGTCGCCGCGCACGCCGCGGTCTGCGCGGTGACCGGCGCGCGGGCGCTGGACTGGACCTGCGGGCGGCGCGAGCAGCCGGTGCGGCTGCTGTGGACCCTCGGCGTCCTCACCGCCGTGCTGGCGGCCGGGGCGATCGCCTTCGTGCAGTTCGGACCCGTGCACGACGACGACCTCGCCACCGCGGTGGGCGGCCTCTTCGGCTGCGTCGTCACCTTCGGCATCGGCTTCATGGCGCTGGGGCTGCCCCGGCGGCGGGTCGCCCCGCTCATCGGCGGCTACGCGGCGGGCGCGGTCGCCGTCTCCCTCGTCCTGGGCGTGCATCCGCTGGCCGCGCTGCTCACCTCGGTCAGCGTGGTGCTGGGCGGCGGCTTCCTCGCCTTCACCTCGGTCTTCTCCGTATGGCTGCTGAACGCGGTCTTCGAACTCGACGAGGCCCGCGAGACCCGGGCCCGGCTCGCGGTCGCCGAGGAACGGCTGCGGTTCGGCCGCGACCTGCACGACGTGATCGGCCGGAACCTGGCGGTGATCGCCCTCAAGAGCGAACTCGCCGTCCAGCTCACCCGGCGCGGACGGCCCGAGGGCGTGGAGCAGATGATCGAGGTGCAGCGCATCGCCCGCGAGTCGCAGCGCGAGGTACGGGACGTCGTACGGGGATACCGCGAGGCCGACCTGGAGGCCGAACTGGGCGGCGCCCGGGGCGTCCTGGGGGCCGCGGGCATCCGCTGCGAGGTGACCGGTGACACGGCCGGGCTGCCCGGACCGGTGCAGTCGGCGCTCGGCTGGGTGGTGCGGGAGGCGACCACCAATGTGCTGCGGCACGGGGCCGCGCAGCGGTGCGCCGTGACGGTACGGACGACCGGGGAGCGAGTGGTGCTGACGGTGGAGAACGACGGCGCCGGGGCCGCCCCCGGCGGGACACCCGGCGCGCCGGGCGGGGGACCGGCGGGCGGGCGGGGCGGCTCGGGGCTGGCCGGGCTGCGCGAACGGCTGACCGCGGTCGGCGGGACGCTGGAGGCGGGGCCCGCTGACGGGGACGTGTTCCGGGTGGTGGCACGGGTGCCGCTGGGGGCGGGGGTGGGGGCAGGCGCCGGGGCCTCGGTAGCCGTCGGGACGGGTGCGGGAAACGGGGCCTCGGTGGCCGCCGGGACCGGTGCGGGAAACGGGGCCTCCGTGGCCGCCGGGACCGGTGCGGGAAACGGGGCCTCCGTGGCCGCCGGGACCGGTGCGGGAGATGAGGCGTGAGGGACGTCGTAGGGGTGTGGGTGGTGTTGCGGCGTGGCGTGAGGGAGGTTCGTGCGGGTGCGGGAGGCGGGGCGGGGTCGGGGTGCGAGGGACGTCGTGCGGGTGCGAGAGGCGGGGCGTGGGTGACTTCGTACGGGCGCGGGGGGTGGGGTCGTCGTGAGTGACGTCGTACGGGTGCTGCTCGCCGATGACGAGCACCTCATCCGGGGGGCGCTGGCCGCGCTGCTCGCCCTGGAGGACGACCTCCTGGTGGTCGCCGAGGCCGCCACCGGCCCGGAGGCGCTGGCGATGGCGCGGGCGCACGCCCCCGACGTGGCCGTCCTCGACCTCCAGATGCCCGGCGCCGACGGTGTGAAGGTGGCCACATCGCTGCGCACCGAGCTGCCCGGCTGCAAGGTGCTGATCGTGACCGGCCACGGCCGCCCCGGGCACCTCAAGCGGGCCCTGGCGGCTGGGGTGCGCGGCTTCGTGCCGAAGACGGTGAGCGCCCAGCGGCTCGCCGAGATCATCCGCACCGTCCAGGCCGGAAACCGGTACGTCGACCCGGAGTTGGCCGCCGACGCGATCTCCGCCGGGGACTCGCCGCTGACCGCGCGCGAGGCCGAGGTCCTGGAACTGGCCGCCGACGGCGCGCCGGTCGCGGAGATCGCCGAGCGGGCCGCGCTGGCGGAGGGGACCGTACGGAACTACCTGTCGTCGGCGGTGACCAAGCTCGGGGCGGAGAACCGTCATGCCGCGGTACGTCTCGCGCGAGAGCGAGGTTGGGTATAGTGGTGCTCGCGCCACGGCGAAAGCGGAGGCGCGAGCAGTACCTGCGAACGTAGCTCAGTTGGTAGAGCGCAACCTTGCCAAGGTTGAGGTCGCGAGTTCGAACCTCGTCGTTCGCTCCAGATGGAAAAGCCCCCGGCTCCGGCCGGGGGCTTTTCCATGTGGTCCGGGGGGTCAGGACCAGCTCAGGCCCGTCAGCCGCTCGTACGCCTCGATGTACTTGGCACGGGTCGCCTCCACGACCCGCTGCGGCAGCGGCGGCGGGGGCTGCTCGCTCCTGCGGTCCCAGCCGGACTCCGCCGAGGTCAGCCAGTCCCGGACGTACTGCTTGTCGTACGACGGCTGGGCGCGGCCCGGCTCCCACGTCCCGGCCGGCCAGAAGCGGGAGGAGTCCGGGGTGAGGACCTCGTCCGCGAGGATCAGCTCCTCGCCCTCGAAACCGAACTCGAACTTGGTGTCGGCCAGGATGATCCCCCGGTCACGGGCGATGTCCCGGGCCCGGGAGTACACGGCGAGGGTGGCCTGCCGCAGCCGGGCGGCGGTGTCGGCGCCGACCTGGCGGGCGACCTCCTCGTAGGAGACGTTCTCGTCGTGCTCGCCGACCTCGGCCTTGGTGGCCGGGGTGAAGATCGGCGCGGGCAGCTCGGAGCCGTCGACGAGGCCCTCGGGCAGGGCGAGGCCGCAGACCGTGCGGGACGCGTCGTACTCGACCAGGCCGGAGCCGGTGAGGTAGCCGCGGGCCACACACTCCACCGGAACCATGGCCAGCGACTTGCAGACCAGGGTGCGGCCCGCCCAGTCGGCGGGAGCGCCGGCGGGCAGCTCGGTGCTCAGCACGTGGTTCGGGACCAGGTCCGCGAGCTGGTCGAACCACCACAGGGAGAGCTGGGTGAGGACGCGGCCCTTGTCGGGGATCTCGGTCGGCAGCACCCAGTCGTAGGCGGAGATGCGGTCGCTGGCGACCATCACGAGGTCGCCCGCCTCGTTGCGGTACAGCTCGCGCACCTTCCCGGTGTGCAGGTGCACCAGGCCCGGAACCTCGGTCGGCTCGGGCTTTTCGACGAATCCGGACACGGTTCCTCCCCGTGGTTCTGTCCAATGCCTCCGCATTCTCCCGTACGGGGTGCGGGGCGGAGGACAGCGGGTCGGGGGTGGGGCGGGAGGGGAACCGCCGGGGGCGGCCGGGGGCGCGGGTCCGTCGGGTCCCGGTCAGTCGCGTTTGCAGATGCGGTCCATCAGGTTGGCGGTGGCGCGTTGGATCCGCGGGTCGACGTGGCCGGGACGGTCCAGGGCCGGGGACCAGGCGAACGTCCCGGACGCGAAGACCCACGCCCCGGAGGGCGACCGGTACAGGGACGTCTCCTGGTGGCGCGGGACGCCGTCGGGGTCCCGGTACGGGGAGTGCGCGAGCAGCACCCGCTCGTCGTACGGCGGCAGTGGGGCGCGCGGGAAGTAACGGTCCGCCTCGCCGGCGACCAGGTCCTCGACCGGGTCGCCCTCGTGGGCGCCGGTGGCCTCCCACAGCCAGTGGTCGGCGTTGCGCACGATCAGCGGGTGCGGCTCGGGGACGCGGCCGGCGTACTGGATGCCGAGCACCTCCTGCTCAGGGCGGTCGACTTCCCGCCACAGCACCGGCTTGCCAGGGCCTTTGCGTTTGCGGCAGGTCAGCAGGCGGTCGGGGACGCCGGACGCGGAGGGGGACAGCTCCACCTGCCAGTACATGGTGTTGGCGGAGAGGAAGACCAGGGAGGTGCCCTGCTCGCGGGCCAGCTCGGTGGTGCGGCGCATCGCCGCGGACCAGTACTCGTCGTGGCCGGGAAAGACCAGGCCCCGGTAGCGGGTCGGGTCGACGCGGCCGGCGTGCAGGTCGCGGGCGTCGGCGTAGGCGAGGTCGTAGCCGTAGCGCTCGGCGAAGCGGATGAAGTCGTAGGCGTGGCCGACGTGGAGGGGCAGGCCGGCGCCCGCGTACGGGCGGTCGAAGGAGACGGTCGTGGCGGCGTCGGCCTCGCCGAGCAGCCGGCCGTCCTTGTCCCAGGCGTGGTAGAGGCTGGCCCCTGCCCGGCCGTCCTCCGGGTAGAGGTTGTACGCCTGCCAGGTGATGTCCGGCAGGAGCAGCAGCAGATCGGCGGGTTGGTTGTCGCGGACGGTGAAAGGGACGTGGGAGCGGTAGCCGTCGGCGGTGGTGAGGACGGCGACGTACGCGCCGATGTTCCAGTACGTGGGGACCTGGAGCCGCCAGGACAGCCACCAGTGGTGGCAGGAGACGGTGCGGTCGGCGGCGAGCGGCGCGGGCTGCACGATGCCGGACAGCCGGGGGCTGCTGGTGATCTTCGCGGCGCCGTCGCCGCCGTAGTGGCCGATGCGGTAGACGTCGACGGAGAACTCCTGGGGCGGGTCCACCGTGATGTGGAAGTCGATCGCGTCGCCGGGCGCGACCGCGCCGGTGGAGGTGAATCCCTTGATCTGGAGGTGCACGTCGTCGGCGGCGCGGGGGCCGCCGCCGTCCGGGGAGCTGCGGGTTGTCGTGGCGCGGGTCCCGCCGCCGCGTCCGCCCGGCCGCGGGGCGGGCTCCGGATCGACGTACCAGGGGACGATCTGGCCGCTGTCGCCGAAGTAGGTCTCGCCGCCGCGCAGCCACGGCACCGGCCCTTGGCCGAAGGGGTCCGTGACGGCGTGGGCGAGTGCTCCGGATTCCCATCGGCGGATCTGCTCGGACCCCATGGGTCGATCCCCTCCCTCATGCCCCCGTGGTCGTGCGTATGACGTACGCCAATGCCATGTGCGCGATCGGTCCCAGCACATCACATCTCGCACGCGGGCTGTCACGGTTCGTCGCGGACCGAGTCGAAGTGGAATGCCGGAGTCCGCGGGGAGTTCGCTGAGGTGGCAGCGGGCGGGAGGGGGTGGAGGGGGCGCCGGGGCGGCCGGGTGCCAGGGGTGGTCGGGGGTGGCGGGGACCTGTTGTGCGGGAGGAGGGAGCGGGATGGTCTGCGGTCGGTGGCCGGTCGTGGTCGGTGACCGATCGTGGTCGGTGACCGATCGTGGCCGACGGGCAGCCGTGGCCGGCGGGCAGCGGGCGGCGGTCAGACCAGGCGTACGGGCTTCTCGGGGCGTATGCCCAGGTCGGTGAGCCAGGTACGCAGCGGGCCGGGGTCGCCGGTCTCGACCAGGGCGAGGACGCGGGGGGCCAGGTCGGCGGCGCGCTCGCCGCGGATCAGCAGGGACGGGCCGTCGAGCCAGTCCAGGCCGGGGGCGGCACCGGCGGTGTCCATCGCGGCGCAGCAGACCATCGCGGTGACGTGGTCGGTGAGGATCTCGCGGCCGGTGCGCGGGGGGCGCAGCGGGAGGAGGGGGAGGGGGCCGTCGTCCCAGAGGGCCGTCTCGGGAGCGGCCGGGGTGGGGGCCGGGGGGTGGACGGCCGGGGCCGGTCTTTCGGTGGGGTGGAGGCCGGCGGCGGCCGCGGCCTCCTCGCGGGCCAGCTCGGCGGTGAGGCCGGCGGCGAGCGCGGCGCCGCGGGCGGTGGTGCCGGACAGGTCGTCGTCATCGTCGAGGTCTGGGGCGACGTCGGAGGCGGGGGTGAAGTCGAAGACGGGTGCGGGGGTGAAGTCGACGTCGGGTGCGGGGGCGGTGCCGGGGGCGGGGGCGGTGTCGTGCGGGCCGCCGCTCGTGCCGTTCGGGTTGTGGTCGTCGTCCGTGACGTGCGTGGCGTCCGTGCCGCTCACGGTTCTGGTGGCGTCGTCCGTCGTGTCGCTGCCGGTGCCGGCGGTGGCCGGGGCCGCGTCCGTGAGGTGGTCGAGGACGCGGGCCAGGGTGGGGCCGTCGGTCTCCGGGCCGGTGTCGTCGGTGGTGCGGCGGACACCGAGGGCGTCCAGGACCCGGTGGAGGCGGGCCGCGTCGGTGCGCCAGGTGCGGTCGACGACCTCCTCCGGGTACTCGTGCCACTCCAGCGGCGCCCAGTCGGCGCCGGGCTCGGCCGGGCCGCCGTGGAAGAGGCGCGCGGCGAGGAGGGAGGTGGCCTCGTCCATCGCGCCGGGCTCCTCCAGCAGGTCGCAGGCGGGACGCTCGCCCAGCCGGGAGGCGAAGCCCTCGGCCAGCCGGTCGCGGCGGGACAGCTCGGTCAGCGCGGCGACGACGCCCGCGTCCAGCCGGGTGGGCCAGCGACCGGTGCGCCAGGCGGGCAGCGCCACCCGGGTCAGCAGGCGGTCCCAGCCCGCGTAGGCCAGCCCGACCTGCTCCTGCGCGACGATCCGGAGCCCGTAGTCCACGGCCTGGGCGCGCTCGGCGGCGGCGGTCGCCACCCCGCGCTCCATCTCGGCGGCGTGCGTCCGGCAACCGCGCAGCAGCAGGCGGGCCACCCAGCCGACGCCGGCCCGCGCGGCACGGGACAGCGGGTGCCGGCCCGGCTCCGCGGCCACCGCCACCGCCGCGTCCAGGCCCCGGACGAAACGCCGGGCGGCGGCTATGTCGGGGTGCGCGGACGGGCCCGTACCGGCGACGACCGGGGCGAGGACCGCGCGCAGCTCGCCCACACGCATCCACCACAGGAAGGGGGAGCCGATGACGAGGACGGGCGCGGCGGAGGACCGGCGGTCGGTGGGGCCGCCCGGACCCGTCCCGTCGTCGACGCCCGCCGGGGGCGGCGGACGGCCGTGCGCCCGGTGGGTGCGGTCCTCCAGCCAGCTGTCGCAGTCCGGGGTGAGCGCTATCGCGGACGGGGCGGGGACGTCGAGCCGGTCGGCGAGGTCGCGCACCATCCGGTAGAGGTCAGGGGCCGACGACTCCGCGACGGCGACCGTCGGGGTGACGGCGGGCCGCGCGCGGGCCACCACCGCGGCGACCCCGGCGGCGGCGAGCAGGACGAGGAGGGCGAGCACGGTCACCGTCCAGCGCGCGGCGTCCCAGCCCGCGCCGACGAGACGGCCGGTGGCTCCGCCCGCCAGCAGGATCACCGCCGCGGCCGCCGGGAGCAGCGCGACGGCGAGGGCCCGGCTGCGGACCCGCAGCACGGCCAGGGCCCGGGCACGCGCGCCCAGCGCTCCCCGCTCCTCCACGCCCATGCCGCTCATGCCGGACCTCATCCCCTCACTGACCCCGCACGCCTGGTGGCGGTGCGATCGCCGCTGGTGCTCACTCCCCCACTGTGGCACCCGCCACTGACATCGCAATGCGCGGTGGGCCAAGTGCCGGAATGCTTGCGCCGCACCCTAGTTGGGGGTCCGGGGTCCGTCAGCCGTATGGGGCATCGGTCACTCGATGGAATGGCTTTGGGGAAAGGTGGATGACGGACGGCGAACATCAGGCCCCGGCTCCCGGGACGTGGAGTCCGGGAACCGGGGCCTGATTCCGTCCGTGCGCGGTCCTCACCCGGTCCGTCGACGCGGGCCGGTCACGCCTCGGTCGTCACCTCGGCCGCCGCCTTCGCCGCGATGTCGGTGCGGTGCTGGGAGCCGTCGAGGCCGATGCGGGCGACGGCCCGGTAGGCGCGGTCGCGGGCCTCGGTGAGGTCGGCGCCGGTGGCCGTGACGGACAGCACCCGGCCGCCGGCGCTGACGACGGCGTCGCCCTCGCGCCGGGTTCCGGCGTGCAGCACGTAGGCGTGCGGGGCGTCCTCGGCGGCCACCTCGTCGAGGCCGGTGATGGGGTCGCCGGTCCGCGGGGTGCCGGGGTAGTTGTGCGAGGCGACGACGACGGTGACCGCCGCGTCCTCGCTCCAGCGCAGGGGTTCGAGATCGGCGAGGTTGCCGGTGGCGGCGGCCATCAGCAGGCCGGCCAGCGGGGTCTTCAGCCGGGCCAGCACGACCTGGGTCTCGGGGTCGCCGAAACGGGCGTTGAACTCGATCACGCGGACACCGCGCGAGGTGATCGCGAGCCCGGCGTAGAGGAGACCGGAGAAGGGGGTGCCGCGGCGGCGCATCTCGTCGACGGTGGGCTGGAGGACGGTGTGCACGACCTCGTCCACGAGCTTGGGGTCGGCCCACGGCAGCGGGGAGTACGCGCCCATGCCGCCGGTGTTGGGGCCCTCGTCGCCGTCGAGCGCGCGCTTGAAGTCCTGGGCGGGCTGGAGCGGACGTACGTTGTCGCCGTCGGTGATGGCGAAAAGGGAGACCTCGGGGCCGTCGAGGTACTCCTCGATGACGACGCGTCCGCAGGCGCGCGCGTGGGCGCGGGCGGCCTCGATGTCGTCCGTGACGACGACGCCCTTGCCGGCGGCGAGACCGTCGTCCTTCACGACGTACGGGGCTCCGAACGCGGTGAGGGCCGCGTCCGCCTCCTCGGGGGTGGTGCAGACGTACGAGCGGGCCGTGGGCACGCCGGCGCCGGCCATGACGTCCTTGGCGAACGCCTTGGAGCCCTCCAGACGCGCGGCCTCCTTGGAGGGGCCGAAGACCGGGATGCCCGCCTCGCGCACGGCGTCGGCGACCCCGGCGACCAGGGGCGCCTCCGGGCCGACCACGACCAGCTCGGCGCCGAGGCGCGTGGCGAGCGCGGTCACCGCCACGCCGTCGAGGGCGTCGACCTGGTGCAGCTCGGCGACCTCGGCGATGCCGGCGTTGCCGGGGGCGCAGTGCAGCGCCGTGACGCCGGGGTCGAGGGACAGGGAACGGCACAGGGCGTGTTCGCGGGCACCGCTGCCGATGACGAGGACCTTCACGGGGTCAGCCTAACGGGAGCGGGCGGGGGCCTTTGTACGGGATGCCCAGCGGGTGGGGCGGGGGCGTTCGTCGGATCGTCCGAGGAGCAGGGGAGCGGGCGCGCGAGCGCGGGAGGCCCGTACGGCTGCACCCCGTACGGGCGGTGCGAGCCGCACGGGTCGTACGAGTCGTACGGGTCGCGGGCCCTAACGGGTCGCGGATCGGACGGGTCGCGGGTCGCACGAGTAACAGCCGTACGACCGGAGTACCGACGGCCGGAGCGTGTGCGGGCCGGAGCCCGCGCCGGCCGGCGGCGCTCACTCGTTGGCGATCTCCTCCACCACCGTCGCCCCCAGCTCGCGGACGAGCAGTTCCTTGCCGGAGAGGGCCGACTCGTCGAGGTCGGGGTCGTCGTCCTCGGGGATGTCGTCCTCGATGGAGACCGGCGGCGGCTCGGGCGCCGGGGGGCGGGCCGCGGGGGCCGGGGCCGACACGGGGGCGGAGGACGCCGGGGCCGTCGGGGACGGCGCGGGGCCGGAGGGGGCCGGGGAGGAGGCCGCTGCCGGACGCTGGGCGGGGGCGGAGGTGCCGTACCCACCACCGCCGTACCCACCACCGCCGTAGCCACCACCGGCCGGGCCGCCGCCGGAGGGGCCTGCCGGGGGCGGGGGTGCCGAGCCGCCGCCGGACGGGTCGACGACCGCCTCGATCTTCCACTGGACGTTGAACTGCTCGCTCAGCGCCTGCCGCAGTACGTCCTCGCTGCCGCTGCTCGCGAAGTTGTCCCGCGCGCCCGCGTTGACGAAGCCGAGGCGGAGGGTGGTGCCGTCGAAGCCGGTCACCTGGGCGTTCTGGCTGAGCAGGATCCAGGTGAACCGGCGGCGGTTCTTGACCGCCTCCAGGATGTTCGGCCAGAGGGTGCGGGGGTCGAGGCCGCCGGGGGCCGTGAAGGCGGGGCCGGCGGAGGACGGGGCGGGAGCCGGCGTCGGGGCGGGTGCGGGGGCCGCGGCGGGGGGCGGGGACGACGGGGCCGGCGGCTGGCCGGCGCCGCCCGCGGGGGCGGCCGTGGGCCAGCCACCGGGACGCCGGCCGCCGCCGGCGGGGGCAGCGGTGGGCCAGGCACCGGGCGCGGACGGCTGGGCGGGGGCGGAGGGCGGGGGCGGGCTCGGGGCGGCAGTGGGCGGGGGCGAGGGCCGCGCGGGCGCGGTGGCCTGCGGCGCGGAGGCGGGCCGCACGGGCGCCGAGGCGGGAGCGGGGGCGTCGCCGGAACCACCCGTACCGGCACCGGCACCCGCACCGGCGTTCATGTCCGGGCCTGCGGGAACGGCCGGTGCGGCCACTCCCGGTCCCCGGACCGCCGCCCGTGCCGCAGCGACGCCGCCGCCCGGCGGCACGGGCGCGGCGGCGGGGTGGGCCTCGGGTCCCGGCACATACCCGGCGGCCGGCAGGCCCGCGCCCGAGGAGAAGCTCACCCCGCGCTCGATACGGTCCAGGCGGGCCATCACCGACCGCTCGTCGCCGTACGCCGCGGGCAGCAGCACGCGTGCGCAGATCAGCTCCAGCTGGAGGCGGGGCGAGGTGGCGCCGCGCATCTCGGTGAGCCCCTCGTTGACCAGGTCGGCGGCGCGGCTCAGCTCGGCGGCGCCGAAGGAGCGCGCCTGGGCCTGCATGCGCTCGATCACGTCGGCCGGGGCGTCGATGAGCCCCTTCTCCGCGGCGTCGGGCACGGCCGCGAGGATCACGAGGTCGCGCAGCCGCTCCAGCAGGTCGGCGACGAACCGCCGCGGATCGTTGCCGCCCTCGATGATCCGGTCGACGACCTCGAAGGCCGCGGCCCCGTCCCCCGAGGCGAACGCCTCGACCACGGAGTCGAGCAACGAGCCGTCCGTGTACCCGAGCAGGGCCGTCGCCATGGCGTACGTCACACCCTCGGCACCCGCGCCGGCCAGCAACTGGTCCATGACGGACATGGAGTCACGCACCGACCCCGCGCCGGCCCGCACGACGAGCGGCAGCACGCCTTCCGCGACCGGGATGTCCTCCTTGGCGCACACCTCGCCGAGGTACTCCCGGAGCGTGCCGGGCGGGACGAGCCGGAAGGGGTAGTGGTGGGTCCGCGACCTGATGGTGCCGATGACCTTCTCGGGCTCGGTGGTCGCGAAGATGAACTTGAGATGCTCCGGCGGCTCCTCGACGACCTTCAGCAGCGCGTTGAACCCGGCCGACGTGACCATGTGGGCCTCGTCGATGATGTAGATCTTGTACCGGCTGCCGGCGGGCCCGAAGAATGCCTTCTCCCGCAGGTCACGCGCGTCGTCGACGCCACCGTGCGACGCGGCGTCGATCTCGATGACGTCGATCGAACCCGGCCCGTTCCTGGCGAGGTCCCGGCACGACTGGCACTCGCCGCAGGGCGTGGGCGTGGGCCCCTGCTCGCAGTTCAGACAGCGCGCCAGGATGCGGGCGCTGGTCGTCTTGCCGCAGCCGCGCGGACCGCTGAACAGGTACGCGTGATTGACCCGGTTGTTCCGCAGCGCCTGCTGCAGCGGGTCGGTGACATGCTCCTGCCCGATGACCTCCGCGAAGGTCTCCGGGCGGTAGCGGCGGTAGAGCGCGAGAGACGACACGCATACGAGGTTATAGGCGACGACTGACAACCGGCCCGGCCCCGGAAACGACAACGCCCCCCACGCACCCGCCAGAGCCGACCTACCCTTGCTGCCTTCCGGCCCTGGGGGAGTTCAGTCAGATAGCGCCGCGTGAGGGGCTGCACCCAGCGTACCTGATCGCGGCCCCCCGGAACGAGTTCGCGAGCACCCTCCGACGTCATGTAATGTCTCCAGCGGAGGATTCGCCTAGAGGCCTAGGGCGCACGCTTGGAAAGCGTGTTGGGGGCAACCCCTCACGAGTTCGAATCTCGTATCCTCCGCCAGTGCCTCACCGGGCACGATGTCGAAGGCCCCCTGGAAACAGGGGGCCTTCGACGTGTTGGGGGCCGAAAAGGCCCCGACCGGGCAGGGGTCGGGGCCTTTCAGGGTGTGGGGCGGGTCACGCCGGGTCGGTGGGCGAGTCCGGGCGGGCCCGGTAGGCGTCCACCACACCCCGGGTCAGGACCGCGTTCTCCTCCAGGGTCTGGCCTGCCTTGCCGGACGTCGTGTCGCGGGTGAGGTAGGTGCGTTCGCCGAGGTAGATGAGGGTGTCGGGGGCGAAGACCCACTCGGTGGCGGTGGCGGCGCGGGTGTCGGTGCGGCGGATGCCGTAGCCGTGCCGGCCCGCCGCGTCCTCGGCGTCCGTCTCCCTGGTCACGCCGGGGATCTTCGCGGCGGCCCGGTAGAGGGCGGCGGCGTTGCGTGGGGGCATGTACGTCTCGGAGAGCAGGTCGCCGATGGTGTCGAAGACGGCCTGGGCCTTTTCCTGGCCGTCGTCCGGGTCGGTCAGGTCGTACAGGCGCTCGAGGAGTCGGTCGGGGTCGGTGGGGAGGGTGGAGAGCCAGGTGTAGGTGGGGCGGTCGAGGCCGGCGGGGACGCCCTCGGAGCCGGGCGGGACCAGTTCGTTGACGGGGAAGTAGGAGCCGTTCTCGTGGATCAGGCCGACCGTCTTCGCGGGAGCGGGGTCCTGGGACCACCACACCTCCCGTTCGGCCGGCTCGCCCGCCGCCCGGTAGGTGCCGTCCTCCTCAAGCTCCGCACCGGCGCTCAGGCTCTTGACGTAGACGTACTGGTCGTCGCGGACGGCGGTGGCCTCGGTCCGGGCCGCCACCTCGGCGACCTGCTGGAGCAGGACGGCCGCGCCGCCGCCCGGCGGGGTGGGGCGGTCGTCGCCGGTGGTGGTGAGCGTGACGGCGAGGACGCCCGCCAGGGCGGTGGCCGCCAGCGGGGTCCACAGCGCCGGGCGGCGCAGGAACGGGCGGGACCGGGACGGGCGGGGCTCACGGGCACGGTCGTTGTCGATGAGGTGCATCAGGCGGTCCTTGTGGTGGAAGTGCCGCTCGGCGGAGAGGTCCCGTTCGGGCGGGGGCGGCAGGAGGCGGAGCAGCGGGTCGCGGTCCGTCTCCTCCCGGCCGGCCCCCTCGGCGCCGTGGTGGCGGGGGGCCCGGTCGGGTCCGTTACCGGTGGCGTTCATCGGGGTGCCTCCTTCGTCCGCTGGGCTGTCGGCAGAGCCGCGAACGCGGTCTCACCGGGTATCTCTCCGTGGCGGTGGGGGAGTTCCGGGTCCACCGCCGGCTTCCGGGCGCGGGCCGTCCCGGGCGGCCCGCGCCGCTCCTCCTCCAGATACCGGTCGGTCAGGCGGCGCAGCCTGGCGCGGGCCCGGGACAGCCGGGACCGCACGGTGCCGACCGGGACGCCCAGGGCCTCGGCGGCCTGCGGGTAGTCGAGGCCGGACCAGACGCACAGGGCCAGCACCTCGCGTTCCGTACGCCGCAGCCGTCCGAGGACCTGGCGTACGGCGGCCAGCCGGCGGGCGTCGTCGAGGCGTCCGGCGCTCTCCTCGGCGAAGTCGGCCACCGGTTCCGGCGCCGGGCGGCGGGCCAGGAAGGCCAGCCGCCGGCCGGTGCCGCGGTTGGCGTTGCGGGCCTTGTTCGTCGCGATGCCCAGCAGCCACGGCCCGAGCGCGCCGCGGTCCGGGTCGAGCCGGGTCCGGCCGCGCCAGGCCTCCAGGAAGGTGTCCCCCATCACCTCCTCCGCGGTCGACCAGTCACCGGTCAGCCGGTAGGCGTAGTTGTAGACGGGGCGCGCGTACTCCTCGTACAGCTCCGCGAAGGCGTCCCGGTCGCCCGCCCGGATGCGCGCGCGCAGGCGCTCACTCATGTCCGTCGCTCATCGCCCGTCGCTCATGTCCGTCGCTCAGGTCCCGCTCGTGTCCGCACCTCACACCCTGGTCTCTCCGGAGCGAGGGAACGGTTCCGCGTGAGCTGGATCACGGGCGGGTCATCGTCCGGTCCGGGCCGGGCGGGTCGCCGTCGTCTGGTCCAGGCCGGAGGTGCGGACCGTCGCCCGGACCGTCCAGGCGCCCGGGAGGGGGAGGGTGAGGGAGCTGGTGCTCCAGTAGCCGCCCCGGTCGACAAGTCCCGCGTCGATCGGGCCGGCGTCCCGGTCGGGGAGAGTGCCGGGGAGAGTGAAGGAGAGGGGGAGCCCGGGTACGGCGGTCAGGGCGCCGTCGGCGTCGAGGACGACGGCCCGGACCGTGTTGTCGCCGGTGCGGCCCGGGTCCAGGGTGACCTGGACGGCGCCCCGGCCGCCCGGGGTGCCGACGTCGAAGGGGATCGTGGTGACGGACGCGGCGGCGCCGCGCTCACCGGGACGGGCCGGCAGGACAGGTCCGACGACGGGATCGACGGGCACGGGATCGACGGCACGGGTCGCAGGACGGCCCGGCGGGCGGACACGTCACCAGGACGGCCGGGCCGAGACTCCCCCGTCCACCACCAGGTCGTGGCCGGTGATGAAGGAGGCCAGCGGGGAGGCGAGGAACACGCAGGCGTCGCCGATGTCCTCGGGGCGTCCGAGCCGGCCGGCGGGCGCCGCCGCGAGCCAGCGTCGTACACCCTCGGGCCAGGACTCGGTCAGACCGGCCCGGTCGGTGAGGCCGGGGGAGACGGTGTTGACGCGGATGCCCCACGGGCCGTACTCCAGGGCCGCCGCGCGGGCGTGTGTCACGACCGCCGCCTTGGCGGCGCCGTAGTGGGCGTGCCCGGGGGCGGGGGCGCGGGCCTCGATCGAGGCGATGTGGGTGACGGTGCCGCCGGTGCCGGTGCGGCGCATCACCTCCGCCGCCGCCTGCGTGCACGCGAAGACGCTGGTCAGGTCGGTGTCCACCACCGACCGCCACGCGGCGGCCGGCATCCCGGGCAGGGCGCGCACCGGCTGGACGGCCGCGTTGTTGACCAGCGCGTCCAGCCGTCCGCCGCCCCAGTCGGCGGCCTCCTCGACCAGGTTCCGGCAGGCGTCCTCGTCGGTGAGGTCGGCCCGCAGCACCACCGCCCGGCCCCCGCGCCCGCGCACCAGGTCCACGACGTCGCCGGCCGCCGCCACCGACGTACGGCAGTGCACCGCGACCGCCGCGCCCTCCTGCGCCAGGCGCAGGGCGATGCCCCGGCCGATGCCGCCGCCCGCGCCGGTGACCAGGGCTGTCTGTCCGTCAAGGAGGCTCATGGGCGGCACAGTTCCATGATCCGGGCCGCTTCGGCCGGGTAGCGAGCCGTCAGCTCGTCCGCGTCGCCGTGCTCGTAGTCCGCGGCGGTGAAGCCGGGGGCCATCGTGCAGCCGAAGAGTGTCCAGGCGCCACCCGGCCCGACCCGGCCGCCCATCCAGGTGCCGGCCGGGACGGTGAGCTGGACGTGCTGGCCGCCCAGGACGTCCGGTCCCAGGACCGCCGTACGGGCGGTGCCGTCGGGGGCGAGGAGGAGCAGGTCGAGGGGGTCGCCGAGGTAGTGGTGCCAGATCTCGTCGGCGGTCAGGCGGTGCAGGGCGGAGAAGTCGCCGGGGCGGGCGGTCAGCAGCGCGACGATCGCGGTGCCCGCCGGGCGGCCGTCGGAGCGTTCGGGTCCGGCCCAGGTGCGCCGGAACAGGCCGCCCTCGCGCGGGATCGGCTCCAGCCCGTAGTGCGCGACGAGCTCCTCGGGGGTCGGCGGACTCATCTGCCTCATCCGCCGAAGGGTACGCGGGCGGCCGTCTCCTCGACGGCGGCGCGCAGCACGGCTGTCGCCCGGAGCGGGACCGTACGCCGCCCCCGTACCGGCGCGCGGCCCGCCGGCCGGCGCGCGATCATCGGGGCATGGACGTCACCCTGCACCTCGCCCAGGACCCCGAGGCCGACGAACTGCTCGGCCGCAGTCCGCTCGCCGCGCTGATCGGGATGCTGCTGGACCAGCAGATCCCGATGGAGTGGGCGTTCAAGGGCCCCGCCACCATCGCCCGCCGGATGGGCGCGGACGACCTGGACGCGCACGACATCGCCGCGTACGACCCGGAGGAGTTCGCGGCCCTGCTCGCAGCGAAGCCGGCCGTGCACCGCTACCCGGGGTCGATGGCCGGCCGTGTCCAGCAGCTCTGCCGGTACCTCGTGGAGCACTACGACGGTGCCGCCGAGGCCGTCTGGCGCGACGCCGCCTCCGGCCGCGAGCTGGTGAAGCGCCTCCAGGAGCTGCCGGGCTTCGGCAAGCAGAAGGCCCAGATCTTCCTCGCCCTGCTCGGCAAGCGGCTCGGGGTGCGGCCGGAGGGCTGGCGGGAGGCGGCGGGCCCGTACGGCGAGGACGGGTCCTTCCGTTCGGTCGCCGACATCACGGGCCCTGAGTCACTGGCCAAGGTCCGCGCGCACAAGCAGGAGATGAAGGCGGCGGCGAAGGCGGCCAAGGCCAAGCAGTAGGAGGGGACGGGCGCCCCGACCGGACCACTCCGGGATGCGGCTGCCGCGCGGCCGTCCACAGCATGGAGCATGGCCGAGTCTCCGGGCGGCTCCCGTACGCGCCGTGCGCGGTGCCCGCGTGCGACGCGGGTGCTGGTCCTGCTGCTCGCCCTGTTCGTGCCCGGGGCGCACGCGCAGGCGTCGGTGCCGCCGTCCGCCCCGATCGCCGCGGACGCCGGGAGCGGCGGTACGGCGGCGGAGTACGACCTGCTCGACACCGCCCCGCGCGTCCCGGCCCGTGCGACCCGGCGCCCCTGCGCGCCACGGCGGCCCGCGCCACCGCCGGGCGTCCGGCACCGGCCCGCCGCCGTCGTGCCGCCGCCCGCTCCCTCCTGGCCCTTTCCTCCTGCCCGCCCTCCCGTTCCGCGCTGCGTGGTCCTGCGCTGCTGACGGGGCCGGTCCCGGCCGTACGCGACTCGGCCGGACCACCCGGCGCCCCGCACGGACCCGACTCACGGAACAGGGAGACCCCATGCCCAGAGACCCTTACGCCGTTCTGCGCGCCCTCCTGCGCGCGGAGGCCGCCCGCACCACCGCCGGCCCCGCCCCCGAACCCGCCCCCGGGCGGCCCGCTCCGGCGACCCCGGCGAAGCGGCAGCAACCCGCACGCGAGCCCGGACGCGGCTGACCCCCGAGACGGCGGGGCGCGGCGGCCGGACACAAGAGAAAGGGGACGGGAACCGGGAGGGCGGGCGCGGGAACCGGGAGGGCGGACGGGGGAACCGGGAGGGCGGGCGCGGGGGCGGCCGGTGCGAAGGAGGGGCGGCCGATGTCCCCGTTTCCGCGTTTCCCCCCTCTTTGCTCCTTCTTTTTCCGTCCCGCACTCCGCCTCCATGGCTGCGCCCGGAACGTCTGGGCCGGTAGGCTTTCCGTGTGATCTTCAAGCGCATCGGAAACGGCCGGCCGTACCCCGACCACGGCCGGGAGAGCACCCGGCAGTGGGCGGACGTCGCGCCGCGCCCGGTCCGCCTCGATCAGCTCGTGACGACCAAGGGCCAGCTCGACCTGGAGACCCTCCTCGCCGAGGACTCCACCTTCTACGGCGACCTCTTCGCGCACGTCGTGAAGTGGCAGGGCGACCTCTATCTGGAGGACGGCCTGCACCGCGCGGTACGCGCCGCGCTCCAGCAGCGCCAGGTACTCCACGCCCGCGTCCTCGAACTCGACTGACATCCGCCTCGGTGACCCCCGGCTGACACCCCGACAGGCGTCCCCTGACCCGTCCGGGTTGCATTCCGATACCGCCCGCGGCGTCGAATGATCATCTAGTAGGCATTGCCGCTCGGGCGCACTACGCTGCGTGCATGAGCATGCTGACTCCCCCCGGCATGGGCGGAAAATACCGGATCACGGGTGACAAGTACCCGCGGATGCGGCCTCCCCGGCGGCGCGGCAGGCTCGCCACCCTCTCCGTGGCCGGCGTCGCCGTCCTCGGTCTGCTCGGCTGGGGCACCTGGCAGCTCGTCGACGTCTTCACCGGCGGCGACGAGGCGTCCGCCGCCGGGTCCGGCACGGCCCGCCGCTGCACCCCGGCCGACACCGTCGGCACGAACGTTTCGCCGTCCCCCGTGACCGTACCGGAACCCGGCGGGATCACGGTCAACGTCCTGAACGCCACGACCCGCAGCGGCCTCGCCAAGGAGACCGCCGACGAACTGAAGAAGCGCGGCTTCCGCATCGGCGACGTGGGCAACGCGCCCGCGGAGTACGACAAGAAGGTCGACGGCACCGGCCTCCTGCTCGGTCCCGCCGCGGCCCTGAGGACCACGCTGCCCGTGCTCGGCACCCAGCTCCCGGCCGCCGAGCGGCGCACCGACGCCGGCCGCAAGGGCGCCGCCGTCGACCTGATCATCGGGGACGACTTCAAGGGCCTGGCGAAGAAGGCCGGGGCGGACAGGGCGCTGGCCGCGCTCGGCTCGCCCGAGCCCGCCGCCAGCGCCGGGAACGGCGGGAAGGGCTGCTGAGCGGGCCGGCGCCGACCGGGTCCCGCGTTACTCGGCCGCGCCGTACATGCGGTCGCCCGCGTCGCCGAGGCCCGGCACGATGTACCCCTGCTCGTTGAGCCGCTGGTCGACCGAGGCGGTCACGACCGTCACCGGGGTGCCGGCCAGCTCGCGCTCCATCACCTCGACGCCCTCGGGCGCGGCGAGCAGCACGACGGCGGTCACGTCGTCGGCGCCGCGCCGGATCAGCTCCTTGATCGCGGCGACCAGGGTGCCGCCGGTGGCCAGCATCGGGTCCAGCACGTACACCTGGCGGCCGGAGAGGTCGTCGGGCATGCGGGTGGCGTACGTGCTGGCCTGGAGGGTCTCCTCGTTGCGCACCATGCCAAGGAAGCCGACCTCGGCGGTCGGCAGCAGCCGGACCATGCCGTCGAGCATGCCGAGCCCGGCCCGCAGGATCGGCACCACCAGCGGGCGCGGGTGGGACAGCTTGACGCCCGTGGTCCGCTCGACCGGCGTCTGGATGTCGACCTGTTCGGTCCGCACGTCACGGGTGGCCTCGTAGGCGAGCAGGGTGACCAGCTCGTCGGCGAGGCGACGGAAGGTCGCGGAGTCGGTGCGGCGGTCGCGCAGCGTGGTGAGCTTGTGGGCGACCAAGGGGTGGTCGACGACGTGGAGACGCATGTCCCCCACAGTAACCGGGCCCCGTGACACCGGCGTCCCCGCGCCCGTGCGAACGCCCCGCCGCCGCACTCCGCCCACTCGCCCGCGTCGGACCGCCCTTACGGGGGAAGACGGAAAGGACGAACGCGGGGTGGTGAGACTGTGCCTGACCGGACAATCCCCAACAGGCCCTCCAGGGGCGAGGAAACGGCGACGGGACCGGACCCGGCGCATCGGGACCGGACGGAACGGGACCGAGCGGAGACGAGCCGGACGAAGACGAGCCGGACGCGGACGGACCAGAAGGGCCTGACGGACCGTACGGACCGGAGGGACCGTACGGACCGGACGGAGACGAGTCGGACGACGGCGCCGGGCCGGACGGAGACGACGAGGCGCAAGGAAACGACGACGCGCACGGAGACGAGGCGCGGAGGAACGCAGCGTACGGAGGCGAGGCGTACGGATACGCAGCGGACGAGGACGAGGACGAGGCGCGCGGCCGAGAACCCGCCGGCGCGGGAACGGACGGCGGCCGACGAACAGCCGCCCGCACCGGCCCCGGCCCAGGACCCGGCTCCGGACCCGGCCCGCGATCCCGGTCCCGCCCCGAACGCGGACGCCGAGCGGCGCCGGCGGCGGGAGCGGTTCCTGCGGGAGCTGCGCGAGGCCCGGGAACTGCGGGACCGGGTGCAGCCGCGCAGGGCCCGGACCGCCCGGCTGCGGCGGGCGATGCGGATGCGGACCTTCCGCTGGTAGCCCGGCCGGGTTGTCCGGCCGCCGGGGAAGATCGGGCGCCGCGCCGGTGTTGCCCTGGCGCGGGTGTGCGCGGACGCCGAGGAAAAGCCGCGTACGATCCGCACGTGGCGGTGACGAGTGTGCTGGTGAGCCCCTCGTGACGCGGTTCCGGCGTGCTCGTGGACGGGACGGTGTCCAGGGCGGGCCCACGATCAGGACGGCCGGACACAGGGAGCCGAAGACGTCCCCTGACGGCCATGTTTCTGCCACGATTCCGAGTGGGTGGGGCTCGGAGACCGCTCCTGGCCCGCCCGAGACCTCCGCCGGGGGGAACCCCGACCGGCACGCCTATGACCAGTGGGAGAGTCACGGTGTACTTCGCCGCACTGCTCGCGCGCACCGAAGACGGGTGGGAAGCGAGCGACACGGAGCTGGACGATGTGGAGACCCTGTCGGATCTGGCCGACCTGGCCCGGGAAGCCTCTCCCGACGAGGACACCGTCCTCGTCCTGATCGAGCAGGAAGGCGGGTGGTTCGGTGTCGTCCGCGTGGACGGCGAGGAGGACCCCCGCATCTACGTCTCGGACGCCGCTGCCGCCGCGCGCAGCAGCTACGGCGAGATCCTGCTCACCGATGAACTGCTCGGCCGGGAACCCGACGACGTCCCCGACCTCGACGCCCTCGACCTCGACGGCACCGAGGACGGCGACGCCGACGACGAGGAACCCGGGGGCGCCGCGGACACCCCCGCCGCCGACGCCGTGCCGCACGGCCCGGTGGGGGACGCCGGGGTCCTGGACGACCTGGGCGTGAGCAGGAAGGAGCTGCTGTCGATGACCGAGGACGCGCTCATGGAGATCGCCGAGTCGCTGGGCGCCTCGGAGACACTGGAGACCGTCCGCTGACCGCACCGGGCGGCCGTCGTCCGTCGCCGGACCCGGTGCGCGACCCCTGGCGGCCCGCGATGCGGCTCGCCCTGGACGAGGCGCGCCGGGCCGCCGTCGGCGGGGACGTCCCCGTCGGCGCCGTCGTGCTGTCCCCGGACGGCACCGAGGTGCTCGCCGCCGGGCACAACGAGCGGGAGGCCACCGGCGACCCGACCGCCCACGCCGAGGTCCTGGCGGTGCGGCGGGCCGCCGAGCGGCTCGGCGCGTGGCGGCTGACCGGCTGCACGCTCGTCGTCACGCTGGAGCCCTGCGTGATGTGCGCGGGCGCCCTCGTGCAGTCCCGCGTCGACCGGGTGGTCTACGGCGCCCGCGACGAGAAGGCGGGCGCGGCCGGCTCCCTGTGGGACGTCGTCCGCGACCGGCGGCTCAACCACCGCCCCGAGGTGATCGAGGGCGTGCTCGCGGCGGACTGCGCGGACCTGCTGACCGCCTTCTTCCGCAACCGCTGAGAACCGATTACGGAGCACCCCGCACCGTGCTGTAAAGTCTCCCCCGGTAGCGTGTCCGAGCGGCCGAAGGAGCTCGCCTCGAAAGCGAGTGTGGCGCAAGTCACCGAGGGTTCAAATCCCTCCGCTACCGCTCTTTGAAGGACCCCGTCGTACGGCGGGGTCCTTCGTGCGATCATGAGCAGCGCTCGGGCAGCGGAGCAGCCGGCCGGCCGGGCGGCAGGCATGTCAGCGACAGGGGAGGCCGCGGTGGCGGTGAACGCGAAGAAGATCGCCGTCTATGTGGTCGTGGTCTTCGTGCTGTACCTGATCATCACGGACCCGGCCAAGGCCGCGGACTACGTGCAGATAGGGTTCGAGGGCATTTCCGACGCCGCCAAGGCCATCGGCGACTTCATGTCCTGGGTCGCCCACGGAGGACAGTGATGATCCGGCACCTGGTTCTGTTCAAGCTCGACGAGGGCGTCCGGCGCGACGACCCGCGGGTGGTCGAGGGCGTCGAGGCGTTCCGCGCCCTCGGCGACCAGATCGACGAGCTGCGGTTCTGGGAATGCGCCTGGAACATCACCGACCGCCCCATCGCCTACGACTTCGCCATCAACTCCGCCGTCGACGACACCGACGCCCTCAAGCGCTACCTGGAGCACCCGGCGCACCAGGCCGGCGTCACGCTCTGGCGCGAGTTCGCCACCTGGGTGATGGCCGACTACGAGTTCTAGACCGCCGGCCCGCGGCCGCGCCCGAGCCCCCTGCCCCGCACCTCTCCGGTGCGGGGTTTCTTCTGTGACGCATGCCGGTTTTACCCACCTTGGCGCCCTTTCCTACCTCAACACGACCTTATGCGGTGCTTGCACACAGTGCACATGTCTTGTGATGCTATGACCGCTTTTGACGGATGAGTTGACGGATGAGCGCGACGAATCACGAGGTGGAGTTGACCGTGCCGGCCAGTACTGCGCCTCAAGCACCGCCGCAGGGACCCCAGGAGACCGCCGAGACCGCCGAGACCGCCGACTCCCCCGCTCCCGCCCCCGCCCCTGCCCCGGCCCCCGCACCCGCCCCGCAGCCCGCGCCCCGGCGCAGCAGCCGGGGGGCCGACACCCGGGCCCTGACCCAGGTGCTCTTCGGCGAACTGAAGGAGCTGACACCCGGTTCCAGCGAGCACACCCGGGTGCGCGCGGCGCTCATCGAGGCCAACCTCCCGCTGGTGCGCTACGCCGCCGCCCGCTTCCGCTCCCGCAACGAGCCGATGGAGGACGTCGTCCAGGTCGGCACGATCGGCCTGATCAACGCCATCGACCGGTTCGACCCGGACCGGGGCGTGCAGTTCCCGACCTTCGCGATGCCGACCGTCGTCGGCGAGATCAAGCGGTACTTCCGCGACAACGTCCGCACCGTCCACGTACCGCGCCGGCTGCACGAGCTGTGGGTCCAGGTGAACAGCGCGACCGAGGACCTGACGACGGCCTTCGGGCGCTCCCCGACCACCGCCGAGATCGCCGAGAGGCTGCGCATCAGCGAGGAGGAGGTGCTGTCCTGCATCGAGGCGGGGCGGTCGTACCACGCCACCTCGCTGGAGGCGGCGCAGGAGGGCGACGGGCTGCCCGGCCTGCTGGACCGGCTCGGCTACGAGGACCCCGCCCTCGACGGCGTCGAGCACCGCGACCTGGTCCGGCACCTCCTCGTCCAGCTCCCCGAACGGGAGCAGCGCATCCTGCTGCTGCGGTACTACAGTAATCTCACCCAGTCGCAGATCAGCGCGGAACTCGGCGTCTCCCAGATGCACGTCTCGCGGCTACTGGCGCGTAGCTTCCAGCGGTTGAGGTCCGCGAACCGGATCGACGCGTAATCGCAAGCGCAAGCGGGCCATAACCCGCGAGAACGAACCGTCCACCAGGCCCTTTGCCGTGGTTTTCGGCCCGACAGGCCGTCAGACCCCCTGTTTCCAGGGGGTTTTCGCATCTCGCATGTCGACATGTCACTACAGCGTGTTGCCGACATGTGACATTCTGCGTGAGACGCGTTTGCCGGGGCTCCGGCTCCGGTATTCAGGTGAAGGCTGCGTTCCTGAAGTGGGAGCGCCAGGCCACGACCGTCCCGCGACCCAAAGGGGGTGGCATGTCCGCAGACCAGGGCAGCTCGAAGGTGCTCGCGCTCGTGGAGAGCGAGACCGCGCCCGACGCGCTCGACGCGCTCGGCTCCATCGACGAGGCCGTAACGCTCGATGCCGTGCCGGCCCAGCCTCTCCCGGCTCTCCCGCCCCTCCCGGCGCCGGAGGCCATCGACACCCGCACCCTGTCCCGCTCCCTGTTCCTGCGGCTCGCCGCGCTCGACGAGGACAGCCCGGAGCGGGCCTACGTCCGGGACACCCTGATCGAGCTGAACCTCCCGCTGGTGCGGTACGCCGCCGCGCGCTTCCGCTCGCGCAACGAGCCGATGGAGGACATCGTCCAGGTCGGCACGATCGGCCTGATCAAGGCGATCGACCGGTTCGACTGCGAACGGGGCGTGGAGTTCCCGACGTTCGCGATGCCGACCGTCGTCGGCGAGATCAAGCGGTTCTTCCGGGACACCTCGTGGTCGGTGCGGGTGCCGCGCCGCCTCCAGGAGCTGCGCCTCGCCCTGACCAAGGCGTCCGACGAGCTGTCGCAGAAGCTGGACCGCTCGCCCACGGTCGGCGAACTGGCCACCGTGCTCGGGGTGTCGGAGGAGGACGTCGTCGACGGCCTCGCGGTCGGCAACGCGTACACCGCCTCCTCGCTGGACTCGCCGGCCCCGGAGGACGACGGTGGCGAGGGCTCCCTGGCGGACCGCCTGGGTTATGAGGACACGGCCCTCGAAGGGGTGGAGTACCGGGAGTCGCTCAAGCCGCTGCTGGCCAAGCTGCCGCCCCGGGAACGGCGGATCATCATGCTCCGCTTCTTCGCCAACATGACCCAGTCACAGATCGGCGAGGAGGTCGGCATCTCGCAGATGCACGTCTCCCGGCTGCTGACCCGGACCCTGGCCCAGCTCCGCGACGGACTCATCGCCGACTGACCCCGACCGCACGCCCGGTATCGGCCGACCGCTCCTCGGCCGAGCCCTCCTTCACCGATGGCCACGCCCGCCGACCACTGTGCCGGTCACCGTCGGCCGGCCGGTCGTACCCGCGTCGGCGGTCCCTCCGGCGAACCGTTTCCGCCGTCCGCCCGCGCACCGGCCGCCCGCGACCGACACCACGCGGACACCACGCATGTACGGGTCACCGCATCGAACGCCCGTAAACCGGTCGCCGCGGCGATCGCCCACGTACCGACCGCGCAGCCGCACGCCCACCCGCCCGGTGCCGTCCGCCGCGGGACGACCGCACCGCCGCGGGCGCGCCCGAGGGCGCCGCGGCGGTGACGGGGGGGGGACGGTGGGGGCGTACGCGTCCGTACGGTTCGGGTCCGCGGGCGCGTGGTCAGCTCAGCGCGAGCCAGGCCACCGCCGCGACGACCACGATGACGGCCACGACACCGACGATGAGACCGACGCGGGGGCCGGAGGAGCCGGCGGCGGCCGTCGGCCGGGTGGCCGGGCCCTCCTCGTCGACGAACGCGCGGAACATCTGGGTGCTGCCTGCGGGGTCGTAATTGCCCTGGGGGCCCTGGTTGTTCGCCATGGGCCGAGACACTAGCGAATCCGGCGGGCAGCCCCAACCGCAGGCCCGCCCCGGAGGGCCGCTCCCCGGTCGACCCCCGCCACCAGTGCGTTTACATTCGCAATACTTGCCTTTGCCAAGCTTTTAGTGCTCTCTTACCTTCTTTATTTGCCTTCAGCAACCATCAGCTCTTATGGTTGCCCTAAGCAACAAATCAGGAGGTGCAGATGGCCGGAAAGGCGCAGTACGAGGAGCTGATCCGCCAGTTCAGCGCCTTCGGCGCCGTGAAGCGGGAGCTGGGCCGCATCCTGCCGGCCGACTGCCCCGGTGGCTCCGCCGCCGTACTGACGTTGCTCGGCCGCCACGGCGACATGCGCATGAGCAAGCTCGCGGAGCTGCTCTCCGTGGACATGTCGGTGACCAGCCGCCATGTCGCGCACATCGCCGATCGGGGTTGGATCGAACGGTCCCCCGATCCGGCCGACAAGCGCTCGCGCATCCTGCGTCTGACGCCCGAGGGCCAGGCGCAGCTCGACGAGCTGTCCGAACGGACCACACAGCTGCTCGCCCACCGCCTGGGCGACTGGACCGACGACGAGGTCGGCCAGCTCGCGGGGCTCATGGCCCGGCTCAGGGCGAGTTTCGACGACTGCCGGTCGGCGCCGGCGCGGACCGCCGCGCCGCACCCGGCCGAGCAGTCCACCCGTACACCCGCGATCACCACGTAAGTAAAGGAAGTCCATGGCAACGACCACACCGGCCGGTGTGCGGGCTCATGCCAAGCACGGGGGAGGCTCCTCGGGAGACGCTCCGATGACGCACCGGCAGATCATGGAGGCGCTGTCCGGGCTGCTGCTCGGCATGTTCGCCGCCATCCTGTCCTCGACCATCGTCACCAACGCCCTGCCCGAGATCATCGGGGACCTGGGCGGTGGCCAGAGTGCCTACACCTGGGTCGTCACGGCCTCGCTGCTGGCGATGACCGCCTCCACCCCCCTGTGGGGCAAGCTCGCGGACCTCTTCAGCAAGAAGGCCCTGGTCCAGATAGCCCTGATCGTCTACGTCGTCGGATCGGTCGTCGCGGGTCTCGCGCAGAACCCGGCGATGCTGATCAGCGCGCGGGTCATCCAGGGTCTGGGCGCCGGCGGTCTGTCCGCCCTGGCCCAGATCATCATGGCCGCGATGATCTCCCCGCGTGAGCGCGGCCGGTACTCCGGCTACCTCGGCGCGACCTTCGCCGTCGCCACCGTCGGCGGCCCGCTGCTCGGCGGCGTCATCACCGACACCAGCTGGCTCGGCTGGCGCTGGTGCCTCTACGTCGGCGTGCCCTTCGCGGTCATCGCGCTGATCGTGCTCCAGAAGACGCTGCACCTGCCGGTGGTCAAGCGCACGGTCAAGGTCGACTGGGCCGGTGCCTTCTTCATCAGCGCCGCCGTCTGCCTGCTGCTCCTCTGGGTCACCTTCGCCGACGACAAGTACGACTGGATGTCGTGGCAGACCGGTGTCATGGTCGGCGGCTCGGTCCTCCTCGCGCTGATCTTCTGCTTCGTCGAGACCAAGGCCAGCGAGCCGATCATCCCGCTGCGCCTGTTCAAGAACCGCACCATCTCGCTGGCGTCGCTGGCCTCGCTGTTCGTCGGTATCGCGATGTTCGCGGGCACCGTCTACTTCAGCCAGTACTTCCAGCTCGCCCGGGACAAGTCCCCGACCATGTCGGGCGTCATGACCATCCCGATGATCGGCGGCCTGTTCGTCTCCTCCACGGTCTCCGGCCTGATCATCACCCGGACCGGCAAGTGGAAGGCGTGGCTGGTCTCCGGCGGCGTCCTGCTGACCGCCGGGCTCGGCCTGCTGAGCACCATGCGGTACGACACCCCGTACTGGCGGATCGCGATCTTCATGGCGCTGATGGGTCTGGGCGTCGGCATGATGATGCAGAACCTCGTGCTCTGCACGCAGAACCAGGTGGCCCCGAGCGACCTGGGCGCCGCGTCCTCCACCGTGACCTTCTTCCGGTCCCTCGGCGGTGCGGTCGGCGTCTCCGTGCTCGGCTCGATCATGTCCACCCGGATCAGCCACTACGCCTCCGACACCATCGGGCAGCTCAGCCCGCAGGAGCAGGCGGCGGCGGCCAAGGCCTCCGGCGGCGGCTCGATCCCGGACATGGACCTGCTGCCCCCGGGCATCCGCGAGTGGCTGGAGAGCGCCTACGGGCACGGCATCGCCGACATCTTCCTGATCGTCGCGCCGATCGCGTTCCTCGGTCTGCTGGTGACGCTGTTCATCAAGGAGGTCCCGCTGCGCACCACGGGCGCCCTGGCCCAGGCCGCCGAGGCCACCGGCCGGACCACCGCCCCGGTCGCCCCGGCCGCCGCCGAGGCCACCACGTCGGCTGCCGCCCCGGCCGCCGAGCAGGTCCCGGCCGGTGTGGCCGCCTCCGTCGCCGAGCCGGGCCCGGACGGGACCCAGCGGCTCGCCGCGGTCGCCACGGCGGCCGGCGGCTCCGGTGCCGCCCCGGCCCCCGTCTCCGGCGGCGTCCCGGTCCGCGGTCACGTCCGCGGCGCCGAGAGCGCGCCCGTGGCGCAGGCCGCGGTGACGCTGATCTCGCTCGGCGGACGGCAGCTCGGCCGCTCGGTCGCGCAGGCCGACGGCTCCTACGCGGTGGACGCGCCGGGCGCCGGATCGTACGTCCTGATCGCCTCCGCCGACGGTTACCAGCCGCAGGCGTCGACGATCGTCGTCAACGACGAACCGGTCGCCTACGACGTGCTGCTCAGCGGCACCAGCGGCCTGACCGGCCTGGTGCGGGCCGCGGCGAACGGCGAGCCCGTCAAGGACGCGATGGTCATCGTGACCGACGTCCGCGGCGACCTGCTCGCCACCGCGTCCACCGGCGAGGACGGCGACTTCACCCTCGCCGAACTGGTGCCGGGCACGGTGACCGTGGCGGTCAACGCCGCCGGGTTCCGGCCGCGCGCGCTGCCCGTCGAGGTCGGCGGCACCGGGGTCACCCGGGTCGAGGTCGACCTGGAGGCCGGCGCCCGCGTGCAGGGCACCGTCAAGGCGCCGCACGGCCCGCTGGCCGACGCCCGCGTGACGCTGGTCGACGCGGCCGGCAACGTGGTCGGCACCGCCACCACCGGGTCGGACGGGGCGTACGCCTTCACCGACCTGGACAGCGGCGAGTACACCGTCATCGCGACGGGCTACCCGCCGGTGGCCACCTCCCTGACCCTGAGCGGCCAGGGCGCGGACGGCCACGACATCGAGCTCGCCCACCCCGGCGAGTAGCGAGGCCCCGGCCCGTGGTGGCGCGCGCGCTCTGAGCGGAGGCGCGCTCGCCGCCACGGGCCGGTTCTTCTGTGACCACTTTCTGAGCCTTTGCAGGGAGAAAACGGGATGGGACTGACCGCGAAGATCCGAACGCGGGACGGATGGGCCGTGTCGCACGCGGTCGTCACGGTGACCGACATGACCGGCACTCAGGTGCTGCGCGCCGAGGCGGACGCCGAGGGGGCCGTGCGGGACACCACGGAACTGCAGCCGGGGGCCTACACCGTGATCGTCACGGCGGTCGGGTACGCGCCGGCCGCGTCCAGCGCGATCGTCACCGCCAGCGGACGGGCCGAGGTCGGCACGGTGACGCTGGCCCGGCAGGGCGGCACCGAGCTGCCGCCGCCGGGGCCCTGGACCATCGACCCGGCGCACTCCAGCGTCGCCGCGGTCGCCCAGCACCTGGGCATCTCCAGCGTGCACGGCCGGTTCACGGACTTCGCCGGGACCGTCGAGATCGCGCCGGACGACGTCACCAAGTCACGGGTGGAGGCCGTCATCAGGGCCGCGTCCATCGACACCGGCAACGGCATGCGCGACACCCACCTGAAGTCCGCGGACTTCCTGGACGTCGAGCGGTTCCCGGACATCACCTTCCGGTCCACCGGCGTCACCGAGGCCGGACGGGACCGCTGGACCGTGCACGGCGAGCTGACCCTGCACGGCGTGGTCCGGCCCGTCGACCTGGACTTGTCCTACCTGGGCACCGGCGCCGACCCGTGGGGCGGCACCCGGGCGGCGTTCAAGGCCACCACCGAGCTGCGGCGCGAGGACTTCGCCATGAACTACAACCAGGTCCTCCAGGCCGGCATCGCCGCCATCGGCACCACGCTCCGGGTGGAGCTGGACATCCAGACGGTGCAGGGCGACTCGCTGCCGCCGGCCGCCTGAGCCCCCCGGCGGGTCTCAGCCGCCCGGCCGGCTCACCTGGTCGACCAGGTCCTGGCACAGGTCCCGCAGCTTGACGTTGCGGTTCTGGGAGACCCGGCGCAGCCGGTCCAGCGCGACCTGGGCCTCCACCCGCTCCCGCGCCATCAGGATGCCGATCGCCTGGTCGATCACGCTCCGGGACAGCAGGGCGGTGCGCACATCGGCCGCCGAGGACCGCTGCCGCTCGATGCGCAGCGCCGCGTCGACGGCGCCGACGGTCCGCGCCGCGAAGGCGCGGGCCGTCTCGCGATGCCGGGCCAGCGAGTGCGGCAGGAGCCCGTAGAGGTTCAGGGCGGCGCCCGTCTCGCCCTCCAGGAGGAGCGGCAGCGCCAGCACACAGCGGACGCCGGTGGCCAGGGCGTACTCCGTGTACGCCGGCCAGCGGGTCTCGGTGGCCAGATCGGGGACGTACCGCGGGCTCCCCGTCTCCGCCGCGTCCACACAGGGACCCGAGCCGTTCTCGTACTGCCGCAGGTCGAGGCCGGCGGGCAGGCCCCGGCTGCCCGCCAGGGTGAGGAGGCGGTCGGCCCGGCGCACGGTGATGCTGCACGCGACCGCGCCGGGCACCTCCCGCACCGCGCGGTCGGTGAGATCGCGCAGCAGGGTGTCGAGGCCCTGGCTGCGCACCATGGCGTGGTCGAGCGTGTCGGGCGTCTCGGCGGTCATGACCGTACGGATATCCCGTCGCCGCCCGTTAACGCCTCGGGTGCCCGGCGGCACCCGCGCCGGCCCTCGGGGATCAGCGCTCGGCCGGGCGTCCGCCGGGGGCCTCGTGGGCGTCGACGATGCGGCGGGCGAGGTCGCGGAGTTTCACGTTCTCCCGCTGCGACGCCTTCACCAGGCTCTCGAACGCGCCGGCCGCGTCGATCTCCATGCGTTCCATGAGGATGCCGGTGGCCTGGCCGATCAGGTCCCGGGTGCGCATGGCCTCGGTGAGCTGCTCGCGTTCGGTCGCCGTGTCCAGGGCCAGGCTGACGTGCTGGGTGAACAGCCGCCCGACGCGGGTGGCGTCCTCGTCGAAGACGCGGGGGCGGCGGGCGTAGGTCGTCAGGACGGTGAGGCTGCGCCGGTCGGCCCGCAGCCGCAGCGACAGCACCGAGCGCAGCCCCGAGTCGGACAGCGCCGTGCCGGGGGCCTCCGCGAGGCTGTCCTCCAGCCGGGCCACGGGCGCCGTCCAGAGGCGGTCCCACAGCGGGTGCGGTTCCCGGCCGCCGGCGCGGGACTCGGCGGTGCGGACGGTCTCGTCGGTCCACGCGAGCGTGCGGCGCTGGCTGCCGCGCTCCACCACCGAGATGCCCGCCTGCTCGGCGCCGGGCACCAGGGACACCGCCAGTTGCACCGCGGTGCGCAGGGTGCCGTTCGGGGTGACCGTCTCGTGCAATTGCCGAGCCGCCGCGGTCAGGACCTCGGCCAGCTCGTAACCAGCCGGAAAACGCGGCACATCGGTAAATTCGGACGCAGTCACCACGAACCTCTTCGGCATGCACGGCCGTACGGCCGTGCGCAGGAGAGCTCCGCAGCACATTCCCGACTGCGAGCACAGGACGGACAGCACTCTAGCTGCTCGGTTGCCTGCCGGTGACGCCCGGTTGACCGTCCGGCCGGCCGCCTTCCGCGCCCGGCGGGCGGCATGGTGGAATGAGCGTCGGTCAGGAAGCGGCCGCCCCCCCTGTGAAGCCGGACGAACGTCTGTCAGGTGAGTGACGTGACCTTCCTCCCCCCACCCGGCGCACCGTGCGAGCCGCCCGGTTGCGCCGTGCTCCGACTGCCTCCGGAGATCGACTACTGCAACGCGATGGGGCTGCTGCCGCTGATCCTCGCCGCGGCCACCCCCCGCGGTGAGTCGCTGCGGCTCCTCGTACTGGATCTGACCGGGACGGTCTTCATGGACTCCCAGGGCGTCCGCCTCATCGACGAGGTGCGCCACCGGCTGCCCCGCCGGGTCCGGCTCCGCCTGGTGGCCATCCCGGACGAGGTGCCCAGCCGGGTCCTGGAACTGACCGGCCTGCGCCGGGACGTGCCGGTCCACGACAACCTCGCCGAGGCGTTGGGCGCCGTCGACGGCATGGCGGCCTAGGCTGGCGGCATGGCACCGAACATCGCTACGAACACCCGTGTCTCGCTGGACGGGTTGCTCGACTTCGTCCGCCCCCGTCACCGCGCGCTGCTGCTGACCCGGCGGGCCGACGGCAGCCCCCAGGCGTCGCCGCTGACCTGCGGTGTCGACGACTCGGGACGGATCGTGGTCTCCACGTACCCGGAGCGGGCCAAGACCCGCAACGCGCGCCGCGACCCGCGGGTGAGCGTGGTCGTGCTCAGCGACGAGTGGAACGGCCCCTGGGTGCAGATCGACGGCACGGCCGAGGTCATCGACGCGCCGGACTCCGTGGAGCCGCTCGTGGAGTACTTCCGGAACATCTCCGGTGAGCACCCGGACTGGGACGAGTACCGGGCGGCCATGGTGAAGCAGGGCAAGTCGATCATCCGGGTGACGCCGGAGCGGTGGGGTCCGGTGGCGACGGGGGGCTTCCCGGCGCGGCTGGCCGAGGAGGGCTGACGCGTCCGCCCTCCGGAGCGGCGTGTCCATCTCTCGGGGTCCCGTGTCCGTCCCCCGGAGTCGCGCGTCCGTCCCCCGGAGTCGCGCGTCCGGCAGCCCGGTTTCCCGTCCGGCCGCGCTCCCGGGCGGGCCGTCGCCTCGATGCCGCTGACCAGCAGGTCCAGGGCGTACTCGACGTCCTGCTCCGGCAGGCGGGGCGCCGCGCCGAGCCCCCGCAGGAAGCGGAGGACGCTCACGGCGGCGCCGGGGCGGCGGCACGCGGGCAGGCCGGCCCGGGCGACGGTGTCCCGCACCCGCTCCGCGAAGGCCGCCGCGTGCGGACCCGGGGCCGGGTCGGTGCCGGCCGGCCGGGCCGCCCAGGGGTGCCGGTCCAGGAGGGCCAGGTACTCCCGGGCCAGGGCGCGCAGCCGGTCGCGCCAGTCCCCGCCGGCGCCGGGCGCGGGCGGGGCCGGTTCGGCGTGGACGGCGTCCAGGGCGAGCGCCAGGAGGTCGTCCTTGGTGTCGACGTACCAGTAGACGGACGTCGCGGTGACGTCCGGTTCCGCGGCGAGGCGGCGCATGGAGAGGCCGGGCAGGCCCTCGGCGTCCAGGAGCCGGACCGCGGCGCGGACGATCCGTTCCCGGTCGAGGCCGGGCGTTCGCCCGCCGCGCCGCCGGCCACCGCCCGTCCTCGTCATCCTCCGCCTCCCGTCAGCCGGCCGGCCGGGTCAGGTCGTAGAAGGTGGCCGAACCGGCGGTGACCTTCGTGAAGTTGGCCTCGACCCAGGACGTGATCCGCGCCGACGTACCGCTGTCGGAGCCGCCGCCCATGCCGCCGGTGCCGCCGCCGGAGACGAAGTAGTGGATCTTTCCTTCCGCCACGTACTTCTTGAACTGGGCCGGCGTCGGCGCGGGGTCGGTGCCGTTGAAGCCGCCGATGGCCATCACCGGGGCGCCGGTGGCGAGCTGGTAGCTCGCGGCGTTCTGCGCGCCGATCGCGGCCGCGGCCCAGGTGTAGTCGTCGGCGTCGGCCGCCAGGAGCTTCTCGGCCTCGGCGTCGACCTCGGCGCCGTCGAGGAGGCCGCCCATGCCGCCGCCCGCGCCGCCGGGGCCGCCGGACTCGCCGCCGCCCCGCGGGCTCTGGCCGGTGCCGGTGCCGTTCCGGCCCGGGAGGCCGCCGCCGGGGAGGCCGCCGGTGCCGCCGGGCGCGTTGCCGCCGGGGCCGTTCCCCTGGTTCCGGCCCGGCACGCCGCCGCCCTGACCGCCGCCGGGGCCGCCCGTCATGCTCGTGCCGGACGGGCCGGCCGTGACGATCGAGCCGGTGTGGCCCTCGGCCAGGGTGCTGAGCGTGTACGCCGTCGGACCGGCCAGCGCGGCGGCCAGGCCGAGCGCCGCCGTCGCGAACGTGAGCCGCCGGGTCAGCCGTCCGGTGAAGACCAGGCCGAGGGCGGCGACCAGGCCGCCGACCAGGACCAGCCACTTCAGCCAGGGCAGGTAGTCGGGCGTGCGGTTGAGGAGGACGTATCCCCAGGCCGCGGTCGCCGTGCAGGCGGCGGCGAGGACCAGCGCGGCCCACGGCTCGCGGCGCCTGCCCCACAAGGCCGCGGCACCGATGCCGACGACGGCGGCCAGATAGGGGGCGAGGGCGACGGTGTAGTACTGGTGGAAGATGCCGGCCATGTAGCTGAAGACGGCCATCGTCATGACCAGCGAGCCGCCCCAGGCGAGCAGCGTGGCACGGGCCGCGTCGGTACGGGCCGCCCGCCGGGTGAGGACCAGGGCGCCGGCCAGCAGGATCAGGGCCGCCGGGAGCAGCCAGGAGATCTGGCCCCCGATCTCGGAGTCGAACATCCGGTCCCAGCCGGTCTCGCCCCACTGCCCGGTGCCGCCCCCGCCGCCCCCGCCGCCGACGCTGCCGGTCTCCTCGCCGTTGAGCCGGCCGAGGCCGTTGTAGCCGAAGGTCAGCTCCAGGAAGCTGTTGTTCTGCGAGCCGCCGATGTACGGCCGTGACGACGCCGGCCACAGCTCGACGACCGCCACCCACCAGCCGCCGGCGACGACCATCGCGACGGCCGCGAGGCCCAGCTGCGCGAACCGCCTGCGCACCCGCACCGGCGCGCAGACCGCGTACACCACGGCCAGCGGCGGCAGGATCAGGAACGCCTGAAGGGTCTTGGCGAGGAAGGCGAAGCCGACGGCCGCCCCGGCCCAGACGAGCCACTTGGTCCGGCCGTCCTCCAGTGCCCGGGTGGTGAAGCAGACGGTGAGCGCCATCAGCAGCGCCAGCATCGCGTCCGGGTTGTCGAAGCGGAACATCAGCGCCGCGACGGGCGTCAGCGCCAGCACGGCACCCGCGAGCAGACCGGCCGGCGCCCCGAACCGGCGGCGCACGCCGGCGTGCACGACGGCGACCGTGCCGACGCCCATGAGCACCTGCGGGGTCAGGATCGCCCAGGAGTTCAGCCCGAAGATCCGCACCGACAGCTCCATCGGCCACAGGAACGCCGAGGGCTTGTCCACGGTGATGGCGTTGGCCGCGTCCAGCGAGCCGAAGAAGAACGCCTTCCAGGACCGGCTGCCCGCCTGTACGGCGGCGGAGTAGAAGGAGTTGGCGTAGCCGGAGGCGCTCAGGTTCCAGAGGTAGAGCAGCGCGGTGACGAGGAGCAGGGCGAGGAGGGCCGGGCGCGCCCAGCGGGGGTCCTCGGGACGGCCGCGCCACAGTCTTCGGAGGAGGGGCCGGTCCCCGGCGGCCGGTCCGGCCGGGGGCGGGGTCGGGGGCGGGCCCCAGGTGGCCGGGGCGTCGGCACCGGCCGTGTCCGGCGTCCGGTCGTGGTGCGTGGTCATCGCGGGTCCCTCGGGTCGGGGTCGGCCGGGCGCGCCGGCTGGAGGCGCATCGTCGCGTCCCGGTGGGTCTCGTACGGGACGGCGCCGCGCCGGGGCAGCGGTGGGTGGCCGTACGGGTCCGGGTCGGAGGGCTTCGAGCCGTAGGGGTTCGCGTCGTACGGGTTCGCGTCGTACGGGCCCGGCCTGGGGGTGGCCGCCACGGTCGACGGCTCGGGGGCCTTGGGGAGGTCCTTGAGCCGGAGATCCTCGTGGCGGAGGTCCTCGTGCCGGAGGTCCTCGTGGCGGAGGTCCTCGTGGCGGTCCGGGAAGACCCACGCCCGGAAGAGCAGGAACCGCAGCACCGTGGCGGCGAGGTTGGCGGCGATGAGCACCGCCAGTTCGGTGGAGTGCGCCGCGCCGTCCGTGGCCGCGTTCAGCGCGGCGAGCGATCCGCTGGTGAGGACCAGGCCGATGCCGAAGACGACCAGCCCCTGCGCCTGGTGCCGTACGGCCCCGCCCCGGCCGCGTACCCCGAAGGTGAGCCTCCGGTTGGCGGCGGTGTTGGCGACCGCCGAGACCAGCAGGGCAAGGGCGTTGGCGAACTGCGACCCGGCGAAGGTCCGGAAGCCGCTGTAGAGCAGCAGGTAGAAGAGGGTGGACAGGGCGCCGACGACGCAGAACCCGACGAGCTGCCGGGTCAGCCCGCGCGGCACGTCCGTGATGTCCCGGTCACGCGGGTCGTCCCCGAACGGCCGGGCCAGCCGGTCCAGCGGCAGCGAACCGGTGGCCAGCGCCCTGCTGACCCGCCAGACGCCCTTGAGGTCGTCGGTCGCCGTCCTGACGATGTGCACGGTGGAGTCGGGGTCGTCCACCCAGTCGACGGGGACCTCGTGGATGCGCAGCCCCGCGCGCTCGGCGAGCACCAGCAGCTCGGTGTCGAAGAACCAGCCGGTGTCCTCCACCAGCGGCAGCAGCACCTGGGCGACGTCCCGGCGGATGGCCTTGAACCCGCACTGGGCGTCGGAGAAGCGGGCCTGGAGCGAGCCGCGCAGGATGAGGTTGTAGGTGCGGGAGATGAACTCCCGCTTGGCGCCGCGCACGACCCGGCTGCTGCGGCTGAGCCGGGAGCCGATCGCCAGGTCGGAGTGGCCGGAGATCAGCGGGGCGACCAGCGGCAGCAGCGCGTTGAGGTCGGTGGACAGGTCGACGTCCATGTAGGCGAGGACCGGCGCGTCGGACGCCGCCCAGACGGTCCTGAGGGCCCGGCCCCGGCCCTTCTGTTCCAGCCGGAAGGACCGCACCTCGGCCAGCTCCGCCGCCAGCCCCGCCGCCACCCGCGGGGTGGTGTCCGTGGACGCGTTGTCCGCGATCGTGATGCGGAAGGCGTACGGGAAGGTGCGCGCGAGGTGCTCGTGCAGTCGGCGCACACACGGCTGGAGGTCCTTCTCCTCGTTGTAGACGGGGATCACTACGTCCAGGACAGGCGTGCCGGCCCCCGCGGCCGGGAGGTGCTCCCGCGCCGGAAGGGTGCCCGGAGAAGAGTCGGTTCGCATGGCACCGACTTTTCTCAACCGCGCTGTCGCCCCTGTGTGGTGGCGCTGTGCTGCACCTGTGAGTGCGATGCCCGGTTTGTCCATGGGTCGGGCGGTGCGGGCTCCGGCGCGGACGGAGCGGAGAGCGCGGGCAGGTACACGGTGAACACCGTGCGTCCCGGCACGCTGTCCACGGTCACCGCGCCGCCGTGCGCGGTCGACACGGCCTGCACGATGGCGAGGCCGAGACCGGTCGAGCCGGTGGCCCGGGACCGGGCGGAGTCGCCGCGCGCGAACCGTTCGAAGACGTGCGGGAGCAGACCGGCCGGGATGCCCTGCCCGTTGTCCTCGACGTCCAGGCAGAGCCAGGGACCCCGCCGGCGCACCCGGGCGGTGACCGTCGTACCGGGCGGGGTGTGGTTGCGGGCGTTGCCGAGCAGGTTGACCAGCACCTGCTGGAGCCGGGCGGCGTCGGCGGAGACCAGCGCCGGTTCGTCGGGCAGGTCAAGGCGCCAGACGTGGTCCATGCCGGCCGCGCGGGCGTCACTGACGGTGTCCACGACGAGGGGGACGAGGTCGGTCCGCCCGAATTGCAACGGCCGCCCCGCGTCCAGCCGGGCGAGCAGCAGCAGGTCCTCCACGAGCAGGGTCATCCGGCCGGCCTCGGACTCGATGCGGCCGAGCGCGTGCCGGGTGTCGGGGCCGACCTGTTCTCGTCCTCTGCGGGTGAGTTCGGCGTATCCGCGGATGGAGGCGAGCGGGGTACGCAGCTCATGGCTGGCGTCCGCGACGAACTGCCGGACCCGGGTCTCGCTCTCCTGCCGGGCGTGCAGCGCGCCGTGCACGTGGTCGAGCATGCGGTTGAGCGCGGCGCCGACCCGGCCGACCTCGCTGTGCGGGTCGCACTCGGACTCCGGGACCCGTTCGTCGAGGTTGACCTCGCCGGTGTGCAGGGGGAGTTCGGAGACGCGGGTGGCGGTGGCGGCGACCTTGCGCAGGGGGCGGGTGGCGACACCGACGATGACCAGTCCGGCGAGGGAGGCGGCGATCAGGCCGGCCGCGGTGACGCTCACCTCGACGATGATCAGGGTGTTGATGGTGTTGTCGACGCCGGCGGTCGGGACGGCGACGTAGTAGGCGCCGCTGGGGCCCGACTTGTAGGTGACGCGGTAGTCACCGAGGCCGGGGACCTCGACGGTGTGCTTGTCGCCGTCCCGGGGGACGGAGGCGAGCGCGGCGGTCTGCCCGGCGTCCAGCGACGTGCCGTCCAGGGAGAGGTCCTCGTCGGACTTCTTGCCGTACGCGGCCTCCGTGACCTCGCCGTCGACGACCTTCGCGGCGATGGTGCCGCCCGGCTGGGGGCCGTGCGAGACGAAGTCGGCGACGTCGGTCGGCTCGACCGGCTTCTGGTCACCGCCGGCGCCCCCGACGCCGCCGGTGGCCTTTCCGGCGTTCGCGCCCGCGTCCTTCGGTCCGCCGCCCGGCATCGAGAAGTCGCCCGAGGCGCGCATGGCGACCTCGCCGAGCTGCCCGTCCAACTGCTCGTACAGATGCGACCGCAGCGCCAGCGTGGTCACGCTGCCGATCACCGCGCACACGACCGCGATCAGCGCCACCGACGCGACGACGAGCCGCGTCCGCAGGGTGCGCGGGCGCGGCGGGCGCGGGCGCGGTCGCCGGCGCGATCGCGGTCGCCGGCCCGTCATGACGCCGCGGGCTTGATCAGGTAACCGGCGCCGCGCCGCGTGTGGATCATCGGCTCCCGCCCGGCGTCGATCTTGCGCCGCAGATACGAGATGTACAGCTCGACCACGTTGGCCTGGCCGCCGAAGTCGTAGGACCACACCCGGTCGAGGATCTGCGCCTTGCTGAGCACCCGCCGGGGGTTGCGCATGAGGAACCGGAGCAGTTCGAACTCGGTCGCGGTGAGGTGGATGTTGTCCCCGCCCCGCGTCACCTCGTGGCTGTCCTCGTCGAGGGTGAGGTCACCGACGACCAGGACGGAGTCCGACCGCCGGTCGGCCGCGCCGGAGCGGCGGATCAGCCCGCGCAGCCGCGCGACGACCTCCTCCAGGCTGAACGGCTTGGTGACGTAGTCGTCGCCGCCGGCCGTCAGCCCGGCGATACGGTCCTCGACCGCGTCCTTGGCGGTCAGGAACAGCACCGGCACGTCGGGCAGCTCGCGGCGCAGCCGGCCGAGCACGCTGAGGCCGTCCATGTCCGGCAGCATCATGTCCAGCACCACGGCGTCGGGGCGGAACTCGCGGGCGGTCTGGATCGCGCCCTGCCCGTCCCCGGCGCTGCGGATCTGCCAGCCCTCGTACCGCAGGGCCATGGACAGCAGTTCGGTGATCGACAGCTCGTCGTCCACCACCAGGACTCGGACGGGGCTCCCGTCCGGCCTCAGCAGTTCGGTGCGCCCCTGGGGCGAGGTCGTGGTCATGCTGGACACCCTGTCGGGGTCCTCTGAGAACACGCTTTCCCCGACCTGTGATTTCTCTGAGAAACCCACAGGCACCTCTCAGGAACCCGGCCACGCCGCCACACGGGGCGTCCGCGCCGGAACGGCCCGGCCCGGCCCTCCGGTCAGAACAGCCCTTCCTGCCGCCCCTCGTCCACCGCCGCCCGCAACGCCCGCACCGGCACGTCGACCCGGCCGCCGCCGGCACCGGCCGGCACCAGTCCCCACCCCGTCATCAGCCGGGTGTCCAGGACGACGACCCCCCGTCCCGTCGCCAGATGCAGGTCCGGCCCGGCCGCCGCCACCAGCTCACCCTCGACCACCCCTCCTCCGGCCAGCTCGGTCACCTCCGCGACGGCGGTCCCCCCGCCCGCCTCCCCCAGCCCGAACGCCCGGACGTGGTCCACGGCCCGGAACGGCTCCGGCGTCAGCGCCTCCGGCCAGCCGCCCAGCGCCACCGCCCGGCCGTGCAACTCCGCGATCTCCGCCGCGCGCTCCGCCTCCGTGCCCGGCAGCACCGCCCGCACCGCGCGCTTGCGGGCGTACGGAATCCGGTCGGGCACGCCGAGCGCGGCGCGCAGCAGCTCCTCGGTGCGCCGCGCGGCCATCAGCGGTCCGCCGCCCAGCCAGCTGAAGCAGACCGCCCCCTGCTCCAGCAGCCGGGCCGGCCCGCGCTCCAGCGCCGTGATCCCGACCTTCACCAGCCCCGGTCCGAACCAGGCCAGGTACACCCGGTAGGGCCGGGGATCGTCCGCGATCGTGTCGGCGGCCACGGAGTGCGCCCGGTCCAGCCGCGCGCACTCCTCGCACCGGGCCCCCGTGCTCCGCCCCGGCACGGCCGCCCCCAGCGGGCACGCGTACCCCCGTGCTCCCACGCATGCCCGTCCACCCCCGTCCCCGTCCGCGACCCCGAAGGCCACGCGTTTCCCCCAGGTCAGCGCCGTGCGCCGCCCGCCGTCCCAGACCAGCTCGGGCCCCCGCGCCGTCCACCGGAGCCCCGAGCACCGCCACATCCGTGCCATCTCTGCCGAGAGTAGGGGGCACCACTGACAACGCCCCCGGCCTCGGCGTTTCCTCCCCGCAGCCTCAGCGCCGGCCCCCTTGGACGGCTCGGGCGAGCCCAGCCTCACCTGTCTCCCCTGCATCCCGCCCCGGCACCCGCCGCCGCGCCCCGGCCCGCGTCCAGGAGGTCCGCGAGCCCCACCGCGTCCCGTCCGCGTACGCTGCTCGACGACTGCTCGGCGAGTGCTCGGCCGCCGAAGTGGCCGTCCTCCACGACTGGCCGTCCCGCGCGAGCGCCCTGACGACGGACCGTCCGGGGACCCGCCGCCGCATCGCCGCGCCTGCGGCGCGGCCACGGACGAGGGAGGGATCGTCATCGACCGGGTGGAAGTGAACGGTGTCGAGGCGGACGCCGAGGACCTGAGGCGGCTGGCGGGGGCCGGCTACGCGCACTTCACCTCGATGCAGGTGCGGAACGGCGCGGTCCGGGGTCTGGACCTGCACCTGAGGCGCCTGGACGAGAGCACGCGCGCGCTGTTCGGCACCGGACTGGACACCGAGCGGGTGCGGGCCTGTCTGCGGCACGCCCTCGAAGGAGGCCCGGCGGCGGCGTCGGTCCGGGTGACCGTCTTCGGCCGGAGCCCGGACGCCGTGCTGCGCGGCGAGGCCGTGGAGACGGATCTGGCGGTGGCGACGAGCGCCCCCGTCGAGGCGCGGTCCGCACCGGTACGCCTGCGGACGACGGTGTACGAGCGGGACCTGCCCCACGTCAAGCACACCGGGACGTTCGGCCTCCTCCACCACCGGCGGCAGGCGGTCCTCGCCGGGTACGACGACGCGCTGTTCACCGACCGGCACGGCCGGATCAGCGAGGCGTCGGTCTGGAACATCTGCTTCTACGACGGCGAGCGCTTCCTCTGGCCCGAGGCCGCCGTGCTCCCGGGCATCACGATGCGGCTGCTGCAACGGGGGATGGCGGCCGAGGGCGTCCCGTCCGAGCGGCGCCCCGTCCGGCTCGGCGACCTCACGACCGCTCCGCCCGGTGCCCCGGCCCTTTCCGCCTTCCTGACCAACTCCGTCTCACCGGCCGTCCCGGTCGCGGGCATCGACGGAACGGCCCTGACCGTCGACCCGGCGCGTACGGCCCTGCTGGTGGGCTGTTACGAGTCCAACCCGTGGCAGACCGTCTGAGGCGGCCCGCGCGCACAACCCCCCCGCGCACCCGCCGTCAGCCGTGCGAGCCGGCGCTCAGCACGGCGAACACTCCCCGCGCCGGAGTCCCGTCCGGGGTGCGCCACGCACCGGCGACATGACCGACCGCCTCCGTGGGCGCGTCCTCGGCGGGGCGCAGTACCCGGTGCAGGCGGAGCGTCAGGCCCTGCGGGGCGGGCAGCACGGTGCCCTCGGGGTCGTCGGCGGCGGAGCCGGTGAGGTCCGCGAGACCGTCGCCCGTGAAGGAGCGGGTGACCTCCCGGTCGGGGGTGTCGCTGGTGCTCTGGGCCTGGGCCTGCGCCCGGCCCTCGATCAGTGCCGTCAACCGGGCGGCCAGGACGGGGTCATGACAGCCGTCGTAGATCCAGCGCGTCCCCAGCACGCCGTGCTCCGCCGTGCCGATCAGGGCGTGCTCCGCCCCGGCGAGCGGGGCGCCCCGGTAGGTCAGGGGCGTCAGATAGGTGGCCGGCCCGGCGCCGGCGGTATCGGTGACGATCATGAACTCGATCCCGACCTCGCCCTCGGGATCGTCGAGCCGGAACCCGCCGGCCCTGGCCAGCTCCGGCTCTCCCGCGCCGCCCCGGTACCAGGGCCGGGTCGGCAGCCAGGTGGCGAGCAGCTCCAGCTTGGACGGCTTGAGAAAGGTGCGATGAATGACAGCCATGCCGAGCATTCTCCACCGGCACGACACGAACCAGGGGCCCTGCGGATCTCTCCGCAGGGCCCCTGGTCTGCTGTGCACTCGGCAGGATTCGAACCTGCAACCTTCTGATCCGTAGTCAGATGCTCTATCCGTTAAGCTACGAGTGCTTGTCTTGCTTTTGTTCTGTTGTCGTCCCCGCTTCCGTTCCTTCCGGCCCGTCGCGGCGACAGGAAGAACATTACATGACTGCCGCCGTCATGTGAAATCCGTTCCCCCCACCCCTTGTGACCTGCGGAAACGCACGGCGGGCGGTCAGGGGACGACGAAGCCCCGGCCGCTGGGGCCGGGGCTTCGTGTGGTGATGCGGAGGCGGAGGGATTTGAACCCTCGATGGGCTTTAAAACCCAAACCGCATTAGCAGTGCGGCGCCATAGACCGGACTAGGCGACGCCTCCAGACAACACACCCTCACGCGTGAGCGCGAGCGGTGCTTGCCGATGATGACACAGTCGAGCGCGGTGTCACCAATCGGCTCCCACGGTACTAGGCGGGCGGCCCGCAGGGCAAAGCCCTTCCGTCGGCCGGGTGGGCGCAACGTTCGGCGCGTTGACGCGTTGGTCAGGTCATGCTTCAGATCACCCGACTCCTCGGCGCCGCCGCCCTCTGCGCCGCCGCCGTCTCGTCCCTGTCCGCCGCGCCGACCGTCGCCGCCACGACCCCCGCGGTCCCCGCCGGTCACCTCGCCCCGCCCCCCGTCCGGGACGAGGACCGCCCCGATCACCTGACCGTCACCGTCCGCGACGCGGGCGGGGGCAAGGACGGGACGTACGAGCTGTACTGCCGGCCCGGCGGCGGCAGCCACCCCGATCCGGCCGGCGCCTGCGCCGCGGTCGACCGGAGCACGCGGGCCGGGCAGGACGTCTTCGGCCCGGTCCCCGAGGGCAGCGTCTGCACCTTCCAGTACGGCGGGCCGGCCACCGCGCACGTCACCGGGACCTGGGCCGGGCACCGCGTCGACGCCACGTACGACCGGCGCGACGGCTGCGGGATCGCCCGCTGGGACCGGCTGGTCCCGCTCCTGCCCGACCTGCGGGGTACCGCCACCGCGTAGCCGGTACAGGAGAGGGACAGGACGGGGAACGGTTCCGCGAAGGTCTCGCAAAGGTCCCGCGACGTCAGACCGTACGCACAGGCGTTCCCCGTCACTTCGTCGTGCGACCTCCCTCTCATCCGGCGCCCCCGGCACGACCCCAGCCCTTAGACTCCCTCGGGTGACATGCCCCGGGCCGGTTGGCAAGATGGCCCGGGCGGTCGGCAAGGTGCGGTAACAGGGAGGAAGGCGTCTCGTGAGCGGCAGGCCATCCCGGGGCGCTGCTCGCCTCGCAGCCATACTGGACGCGCTGCCGGACGCGTTGGTCCTGGTCAACGCCAATGGCACCGTCGTCAACGCGAACAGCATCGCGCTGGAGGCGTTCGAGGCCCCCGGCACCGCGCTCGTCGGTCGCGGGCTGCTCGATCTGCTGCCCGAGTTCGACTCCAAGCTCATCCCCGGCTCCATGCGCCGGCCGGACCACGTCGACCCCCGGGCGCGGACGAAGCCGACCCGGATGGTCGCGCGCCGCACCGACGGCTCCGAGTTCCCCGTCGAGGTGGCCAGCGCCAACCTCGACTCCGGCCAGCAGGCCTACGACGCCTACGGCTATCCCGGCGACGAACTGCTGATGCTCGTCGTCCGCGACCTGTCCGGCACCGTCGACACCGAGGCCGAACTGGCCCGTTCGCAGCGGCAGACCGAGATGATCCTGCGGGCCGCGTCCGAGGGCGTCGTCGGCACGGACACCGACGGACGGATCGTCCTCGTCAACCCGGCCGCCGCACAGACCCTCGGCTACCGCGCCAGCGACCTCGGCGGACGCGAGCTGCACACCCTCGTCCTGCACTCCCGCGCCGACGGCTCCCCCTTCCCGTACGACGAGTCGCCGCTCGCCGACACCCTGCGCTCCGGGCGCAAGCACCGGGTGCGCGGGCAGGTGGTCTTCACCAAGAGCGGCGACCCGCTGCCGGTCGACCTGACCACCGCGCCGGTCCGCGACGGCGACCAGCTGGTCGGCGCCGTGATGACCTTCACCGACCGGCGGCCCCTGGACGCGCTGGTGCGGGAGAAGGAGGAGGCGGACCGGCTCCACGCCGAGGAACTGGAGCGGCTCGCCGGGGAACACGCCGCCGAACTGACCGCGCTGCGCCGGCGGCACGCGGCCGAACTGGCCGAGCTGACCGAGCAGCACGCGGAGGAACTCGCCGCGCACGAGGAGCGGTACGCCGCCCTCGGCGAACGGGAGAAGGACCGGTACGAGGCCCTGTCGGGGCGGCACGAACAGCTGCTGACCCTGCTCGGCACCTCCCTGCGCGGCCCGCTGGAGGAGCTGCGGCGGGAGCTGGCCGCGCTGGCCTCGGACGACGCCGGGCAGCTGTGGCCCGAGGCCAACCAGGTCCTGCACCACCTGTCCGCGGGCTACTCCCGCATCACCACCCTCATCGACAACGTCCTCGGCTACCAGCGCCTCGACGCCGAGGCCGGCGAGGGCGGCGGGGTGACCCGTACGAAGGTCATGCTCGACGCGGTCGTCGCCGCCGGGGTCGACGGGGCCGTGGAACTGGTCGGGCCGGGCCGGGTGCAGTTCGCCGTGCACGCGCCGCCGATCGAGGCCGAGGTCGACGCCCGGCTGCTCGCCACCGCCCTCGCGCACCTGGTCGCCGACGTGGCCGGGGTCGACGCGACCGGCAACGCGCCCGTCTCGGCGGGCGGTTACATGGACAGCACCGTCGTGGTGGCCGCCGCCCAGCGCGGCGAGGTCGTACGGATCGAGGTGCGCGGACCGTACGCCGGGGGAGACCCGGTGCACCAGCCGATCGTCCGCGGGATCGTACGAGCCCACGGCGGCGTCCTCCAGACGCACGCGGTGCCGGGGATGAGCGGCAACGCCTATGTCCTCGAAGTGCCGATCGGGGGTGGGGCGGGGGCCGTCGCTCCCGTGCCCGCCCCCGCGGCCGTTCCGGTCGCCCAGGAGCCGGAGGGTCCGGTTCCCGGCGGGGACGAGGGCGAGCACGGTCCGGGCGGTGGCCGGCGGCGGGCGCGGCGCCCCTCGGTGGACGCGTTCCTGGAGAGCGAGGTCGCGGATGCGTCCGCGTCCGCTGACACGGCCGTCGGTACGGGCCCCGAGGCCGGCGTGCCGACCGGACGGCGCAGGCGCCGCGCGGCGTCCGCGGAGGCCGAGGCCGTCGCGGAAGCGGTGCCGGCGCCGATCCCCGCGCAGGCGACGGACGGGTCCGGCGGCACCGGGCGGCGGCGCGGGCGGCCCGCTGAGGACGCGGGCGGCGGCCCGGCGGCGCTGGAGGCGGTTCCGGGAGGTCCCGGGGTCTCCGAGGGTGCTGTCGTCACCGCGGCCGAGCACGCGGCGGGGGCCGCCGCCACGGGCAACGGCCTGGGCGGGACGGTTCCGCCGCAAGGGGTTCCGGTGTCGCCGCAGGGTGCGGCGGAGGCGTCCGGGCGGCGGGCCCGGCGGCCCGGCGGCGAACAGCACGCCCTGCCGCCGGCGCTGCCCGCGCAGGGCGGCGGGACGGCGGTGGCCGGGGCGGTGCCGCCGTCCGAGGCCGACCAGCCGACCGGGCGGCGGCGCCGCGCCCTCGCCTCCGCCGCCGAGCGCGCGGCAGCGCAGGACGCGGGACCGCGGCAGGTCTTCGCCCTGCCCCCGGCCGACGCGGACCGGCCGGCCGAGGCCGAGACCGCGGCCGTCCAGCCGGGGCAGGCGCCGGTGGCGGGCCCCGCCGGCCGGGCTACCGCCGCCGCGCCCCGGCCGCCGGTCGGCACGCCCCAGGCACCGGTCGGCATGCCCCAGGCACCGGTCGGCATGCCCCAGGCACCGGTCGGTGTGCCGCAGGCACCGGTCGGTGTGCCGCAGGCGCCGGTCGCGGGACCCCGGCCGCCGGCCGCCGCGCCTCAGATTCCCGGCCAGGCTTCGCCCGTTCCGCAGGCCGCCCCGGCTGCGCCGGGCGCCCCGGTCGCGCCGGTGGCCGCCCCCGCCGCGCCGGTTCCGCCGGCCGCCCCTCTTCCCGGCCCGGTTCCCCAGGTGCCCGGCGGCATGACCCCGCAGGTTCCCCAGGTGCCCGGCGGCCCGGCTCCGCGGGTTGCCCAGGTGTCCGGCGGCCCGGTCCCTCCGGTCGCCGGTCAGGACACGACTCCGGGGCAGGTCGCCGGGCAGGCGGCCGTACCCGCTCCGGGGGCTCCGGGCCGGAGCCCCGCACCGGTCCCGGGTCAGACCGCCGTACCGGTCCCCGGGCAGGTCCCCGGGCAACCGCCGATGCCGGTGCCGGTCCCCGGGCAGGTGCCCCCCGTGCCTTCCGCGCACCCCGGTTCCGACGACGCGGTGGCCGACGGGGGCCGGCACGACACCGTCCCGCAGGACCAGGCCGGCGACCACACCCCGCCGCAGCCGCACCCCACCAGCGCGCCCACGGGCCGCCGGCGCCGGGCGGTCGGAGCGCCGCCGGAGCCGGCCGAGGCCGGGGAGGCACCGGAGGGTGCCGTTCCCGTCGCCCCCGCCGCCCAGCCCTTGCCCCCACCGCGGCTCCAGCCCCAGACCCAGCTGCCGCCGCAGAGGCAGCCGCACGCCGCCCCGGCTCCGTGGCCCGCGCCCGGTGACACCTCGGGCGCCGGGGTGCCCGCGCCGGTGCCGCCGCGCGCCCAGGCCCCCGCTCCCGGCGCCGAGACCGCCTCCACCGCCGGGCGCGGTACGCCGCTGCCCCCGGAGAGCACCCCCCGCGCGGCGCAGCCACTGCCCGCGGAGGCCCCCCCTCCGGTGGACCCGGACTCCACCCAGGGGCGGTCGATCAGCGTGCGGACGCTGGGACAGGGCGTGCCGTTCGACCGGCAGGCCGCCCAGGTGCAGCAGCCGACGGCGACCCCCGCCCCGCACCACCCGAACGGCTCCGGACGCCGCCGCAAGCTCGGTACGCCGCCCGACCCCGCCGCCGGCCGTCCGCACCCGTCGGGTGAGCAGCCGGCCGCGCCGCAGGGCCAGGTCCAGCCGCCCCGGCTCGCGCAGCCGACCGAGGGCACGGGACGGTCGTACGCCATAGGCGCGCCGGACCGGAACGCCGCCGAGGGACCCGAGCCGCTGGACGGGCCCGGCGGGGCCGTGGAGGTGGCCGATCCGCCGCGTCCGCAGCCGATGGACGACGAACTGCCGCCGGAGCCGCTGGACAACCCGCGCCGGCTGCTGGTGTGGCCCGCGCCGGACGTCAGTACGCAGCAGGCGCTGAGCGACCGGGGCTACCGGCCGGTCGTCGTGCACTCGCGCGAGGAGGTCGACGCGCAGATCGCGGCGTTCCCCGCGGCGCTGTTCGTGGACCCGCTGACCGGGCCGATCACCCGCACGGCGCTCCAGTCGCTGCGGCAGGCGGCGGTGGCGGCCGAGGTGCCGGTGATGGTCACGGCCGGGCTGGGGCAGGCGTCGCGCGACGCGGCGTACGGCGCCGATCCCGCCGTCCTGCTGAAGGCGCTGGCGCCGCGCGACAGCGAGCAGCATCCGCCGCGGGTGCTGCTGATCGAGGAGCACGCGGAGATCGCGCTGGCGCTGACGGCGACGCTGGAACGGCGCGGGATGCAGGTGGCGCGGGCCGCGAGCGACGCGGACGCGGTGGCGCTGGCCGGGCAGTTCCGGCCGAACCTGGTCGTGATGGACCTGATGCGGGTGGGGCGGCGGCAGCCGGGCGCCGGGACCGCCGGCATCGTCGACTGGCTGCGGGCGAATGGACAGCTCAACCGCACCCCGCTCGTCGTCTACACGGCCGCCGTCGACCAGGCCGACCTGCCGCGGCTGGCCTCCGGCGAGACGGTGCTGTTCCTGGCGGAGCGGTCCACCAGCGGTGAGGTTCAGGCCCGGATCGTGGAGCTGCTCGCCCGGATCGGGACCAACTGACGGCCTCGGCTCAGCGGCCCTCGACGGCGATGATCCTGCGCGCCGCCTCCTTGATGGAGGCGCGCAGGCGGGCGGCGTCGGGGGTCTCACCGCCGACCAGTATGCGTTTCATCTGGGGGACGACCATCGCCCAGTTGGTCATCGCGACCAGCAGGAAGAGCAGGTCGGGGGCGGGGATCGCGTCGGTGATCACGCCGCGCCGCTGGCCGTCCCGCAGGGCCGCGACCTTCCGGGCGTAGTGCTCCTGGCGTTCGGCCTCGTGGGGAAGTTCGGCGGCGCCGTACTCCAGGCCCTCCCAGAAGAGCAGGCGCAGCAGCTCGGGGTGGGCGGCGTGGTAGTCCATCAGGCGGTCGATCCAGCCCTCGACGTCGTCGGGGTCGACGGGGACCGAGATGGCCAGGTCGACCATCTTGCTCTCCAGGACGGTCGCGAACAGCTCCGTCTTGTTGCCGTAGTAGGCGTAGATGAGCTGCTTGTTGGCCTTGGCCTCGGCCGCGATGCGGTCGATGCGGGCGCCCGCGACACCGTGGGCGGCGAACTCGGCCACGGCCGCCTCGAAGATCCGGGCCTTGGTCGCCTCGGGGTCCCTTGCTGCCATGGGTCCAGGGTAGCCGGGAGCGGTAACCAACTGTTTGGTTGAAAGTTTCCGTCCCCAGGGGAATGCGGCGGAAGGACCGGTGGTTGTAGCCAACCAACCAGTTAGTTGCAACTGTGTGCGTGAAGGAGTCGTCCCGCCCATGTCCTCACCAGCACCGGCCACCGGGGTCCCCGCCGCCGCGACGGCCACGGACCGGCACACGCGCCCGGTCCGCCCGGCCCGCTCGTTCCGCTCCCGCCTGTTCCTCCCCCTGATAGCCGTCTGCACCGCCGTCACGGCCGCCAACATCTACCTCGCCGCCCCGCTGCTCCCCCTCATCGCCCGTGACTTCGGCTCCACCCCCTCGGCCGTGGCCTGGCTCGCCTCGGTCGCGCAGTTCGGCTACGCGGCCGGCCTGCTCTTCTTCGCCCCGCTCGGGGACCGGGTGAACCGGCGCCGGCTGGTCGCCGTCCTCACGCTGGCCGCCGCCGCGGCCCTGGTCGCCGGGGCGGCGACGGGCGGGACGTACGCCCTCGCGGGCGCGGTGCTGGTGGCCTCGGCCGCCACCGTCGTACCGCAGCTCCTCGTTCCACTGGTCGCCGAACGCGCCCCCGCCCACCAGCGGGGCCGGCACGTCGCCGCCGTCATCGCGGGCCTGTTCACCGGGATCGTGGCGGCCCGGGTGCTCGGTGCCCTGGCCGGGCAGGCCTTCGGCTGGCGCTGGGTCTTCCTCGGCGCGGCCGGCCTGACCGCCCTGCTGGGCCTCGCGACCTCGGCCGCGCTGCCCCGGGAGACGCCGCGGCTCGGCGGCCCGCTGTTCGCCGGGCTCACCGCGCTGCCGGGGGTGGTGCGGCGCTCGCCCGAACTGTGGCGCGCGTGCGTGCGCCAGGCGGGCATGTACGGCGCCTGGAGCGCGATGTGGACCACGCTCGCGCTGCTGCTCACCGAGGAGGACGGCTACGGCATGACCACCGCCGCGGCCGGCCTGTTCGGTCTCTTCGGACTGGCGGCGAGCGTCACCGCGCCGCTCGCGGGCGGGCTGGTGGACCGGTTCGGCGCCGCCAAGGTCGTCCGGACGGCGTACGCGGGGGCCGCGGTGTCGGTGCCGCTGTTCTGGCTGGGCGGGCACGTCATGGCGGCGCTGTGCGCGGCGGCGGTCCTGGTGCACGCGGCCCTGGTCGCCTCGCACGTCGCCAACCAGACCCTCGCGCTGACCACCACCTCCGCCCCGGCCACCGCCAACACCGCCTACGTCGTCGCCGGCTTCGCGGGCGGCGCCGTGGCCTCGGCCGTCGCGGGGACCGCCTTCACCCACTGGGGCTGGGGCGGCGTGTGCGCGGTGGCCGGGGCCTGGCTGGCGCTGGGCTGGGGGAGCACGGCCGTGCGGGGCCGGGCGCCCCGGCGGGCCACAGGAGCGTGACCAACCCGGGCGTCCGGCGGATCGCAGGCGCGTGACCTACCGGGCTCACCGGCGGGTCACCGGCGGGTGCCCCTACTGGGCTTACCGGCGGGTCACCGGCGGGTGCCCCTACCGGGCTCACCGGCGGGTCACCGGCGGGTGCCCCTACCGGGCTCACCGGCGGGTCACAGGCACGCGCCCCTACCGGGCTCACCGGCGGGTCACAGGCACGCGCCCCTACCGGGCTCACCGGCGGGTCACAGGAGCGTGACGGGCAGTTCCCCGTCGGCGTAGCGACGCCGGAGCACCTTCTTGTCGAACTTGCCGACGCTCGTCTTCGGTACCGCCTCGATGACCGTCCAGCGCTCCGGCAACTGCCACCTGGCGATTTTCCCGTGCTCGGCGAGGAAGGCGCGCAGGGCGTCGAAGTCGGCGGTGGCGCCCTCACGCAGGACCACCGTGGCCAGCGGGCGCTCGCCCCACTTGTCGTCCGGGACGGCGACGACGGCGGCCTCGGTGACGTCCGGGTGGGCCATGAGGGCGTTCTCCAGGTCGACGGAGGAGATCCACTCGCCGCCGGACTTGATGACGTCCTTGGCCCGGTCGGTGAGGGTGAGGAAGCCGTCCGGGGAGATCGTCCCGACATCGCCCGTCTTCAGCCAGCCGTCCTCGCTGAACTTGTCGGCGGGGCGGAGCGGTTCGGCGGCCGGCCCGCCGAAGTAGGCCCCGGCGATCCACGGCCCCCGGACCTCCAGCTCACCGGCGGACTCACCGTCCCAGGGCAGCCGCTCGCCGCCCGGGCCGGTGAGGCGGGCCTCGACGCCGGCCGCGAACCGGCCCTGGGTGACCCGGTAGCCGAACTCCTCGTCGGTGCCGACCGCGTGGGCCGGCGGGCGGGCCACCGTGCCCAGCGGGGACGTCTCGGTCATCCCCCAGGCGTGACAGACCCGCATGCCGAGTGCGTCGAACGCCTCCATCAGCGACGGCGGGCAGGCGGACCCGCCGATGGTCACCTGGGTGAGGGACGAGACGTCCCGGGGCTTCGCGGTCAGCTCGGCGAGCAGACCCTGCCAGATAGTGGGGACGGCGGCGGCGTGCGTCGGCCGCTCGGCCTCGATCATCGCGGCGAGCGGCGCGGGCTGGAGGAACCGGTCCGGCATCAGCATGTTCACGCCGGTCATGAAGGTCGCATGGGGCAAACCCCACGCGTTCACGTGGAACTGGGGCACTACCACCAGTGAGGTGTCCTGGTCGGTCAGCCCCATCGACTCGGTCATGTTGACCTGCATGGAGTGCAGGTAGACGCTGCGGTGGCTGAACACCACGCCCTTGGGGTCGCCGGTGGTGCCGGAGGTGTAACACATGGCCGCCGCCGTACGCTCGTCCAGCTCCGGCCAGTCGTACACGGTCGGCTTCCCCGCGATCAGGTCCTCGTACTCGTGCACCTGTACGCCGTTCCCCGCGCCGTCGGCGGCGAGCAGGGGCGAGCGGTCGCCCGCGCCGGAGACGACGACGTGCTCGACCGTCTCCAGACGCGGCAGCAGCGGGGCGAGCAGGGGGATCAGCGAACCGTTGACGATCACCACCCGGTCGGCGGCGTGGTTGGCGATCCAGACGAGCTGGTCGGCCGGGAGGCGGAGGTTGAGGGTGTGCAGGACCGCACCCATGGAGGGGATCGCGAAGTATGCCTCGACATGCTCCGAGTTGTTCCACATGAGCGTGGCCGCGCGGTCGCCGTCGCCGACACCCAGGTCCTCGCGCAGGGCGTGCGCCAGCTGGGCGGCGCGGGCCCCGATCTCGGCGAAGGAACGCCGGTGCGGTGCGCCCTCGCCGGTCCAGGTCGTCACCTGGGAGGCGCCGTGGACCGTCGAGCCATGGGTGAGAATCCTGGAAATGAGCAGCGGTACGTCCTGCATCGTGCTCTGCACGGTGACCTCCCGGGGCGACATTGCCTACGCGGCGGCATGGGGTGCGCTGATTCTGCGCACGTACCAAGTGGTATGTCACTACCGGCCGATGATCGATCACGTACGAGTCCGATCGGCCGGCCACGGGGTCGCGTCCGCTCGGTTCACGGCCCTGCGCGGGGGAGGCGCCCGGCGGAGGGGCTCGGGCCGGAAAACCGGGCGAGGGCCGGAATACCGGGCGAGGGGCCCGGGCCAGGCCGCCCGGCTGGGGGCTCGGGTGTGCTCAGTCGCGATGCCGGGGGCAAGGGGCCCGGCCGCGCACCGAGGCGGGGTACGTGCCCGGGGCGCTCGGCGGCGTGCCCAGGCGGGTACGTGCGGCCGGCGTGCTCAGCCGAAGGCCGTGCTCAGCTCCGCGTCGTCGCGGAGCTTGCCCAGCGCGCGCGAGACCGCCGACTTCACCGTGCCGACGGAGACCCCGAGCACCTCGGCCGTCTGGACCTCGCTGAGATCCTCGTAGTACCTGAGGACGACCATCGCCCGCTGCCGCGCGGGCAGCCGCATGATCGCCCGCCACATCGCGTCGTGCAGCGCCTGCTGCTCGGCCGGGTCGTTCCCGCCGGGCACCGGCTCCGGCTCGGGCAGCTCGTCGCAGGCGTACTCGTCGACCTTGCGCTTGCGCCACTGCGACGTCCGCGTGTTCAGCAGCGCGCGCCGGACGTAACCGTCGAGCGCCCGGTGGTCCTCGATCCGCTCCCAGGCCACGTAGGTCTTGGTGAGCGCGGTCTGCAACAGGTCTTCCGCGTCGCTCGGGTTCGCGGTCAGCGACCGCGCGGTGCGCAGCAGCACCGGCTGCCGGGCCTTCACGTACGACGCGAAGGAGGGGTACGACGAGTAGGGCAGCGGCGGGTGCGGGAACGTCCGCGGCGCCGCCGTCGCGGCGTCCGAAGCCCTGGTGCAGACGGGTGTGGTCATGCCTCAACGCTAGGAGCGCCGGGTGCGCGCCGGATCGGCCGCAGGTCCCGAAGCGGACTCCGCCTCAGGTTGTAGGGGTGGGGCGAGCTGCACCTCCTGAAGGTGGACGAGGGAGGAGGACGCGTCGGGGATCACCCCTGGGGGCGGTGCCCGGCAGGGCCCGGGACACGTCCGCGCGACGGCACCGAAGTACCGCCGCGCGGACGCCATGCGACCCCATGAAGCACACCCGCACTCGGAATGAGGGGCGGCGCCGGTGCCGGGTGGGCCCGCGCCCGCGCCGTCCCTCAGCTCACCACCACAGCGGCGTGAAGTTGACGGAGACGTTGTCGTTGCCCTGGTTGATGGCCGTGAAGGCGGAGCCGTCGACCTGCGCGGTGTTGTTCTGGTTCGTGGCACCGGAGCCGACCGCCTGCTGCTGGGTGGTCGCCGAGTTGCCGTTGTTGTCGTCACCGACGCCGCTGCCGATGATGCCGGCGTAGCCCTCCGCGGCGGTCGCGTTCGCTCCGTCGTCCGCGAAGGCGCCGCTGTCGGCCGCGGCCACGCCGGCGAAGAGGGCGGCGGCCAGCGGCAGGGCGGAGACGGCGGCGATGACGCGGGCGGTACGGATGCTTGCCATGTTGTTCCTCCTGAAAGATGCGCACCGGCCAGCTGCCGACAGCGCGAGAAGTACGTGAACCAGACCTGAACAAGCCCTTTCACCAGGGCAGTTGGCCGTCCGCCCCGGCGACTTGCACGACGTCGCGTGATCAGAGTTGCCCATCGCGTCCCCCGCGAACCAGCCCGAGGACCCTGATTCGCCCTCAAGCGTGAGGACAAGTCGATAAACCCTTTTGCGCCCCTTGCGTCCCACCCAGGGGCAGGAAAGGCATCAACACCCCAAGCCCCACAAGGGGCGAAGCGTTCCGCCGCATCCGCCCTTCCCGACCCCGCCCGGCGCGTCGGCCGCACTCCCCCTTCCTTTTCTCGAACACCCGTACGACCATGAATCCATGGCCACCACCCACCGGCAGGCCAGGACGCCGGCCCTCGCACACGCACTGTCAGCCGCCGAACGCGGTCTGGCCGTCATCCCGCTCTCCCGCACCAAGCTCCCGGCCCTGCGCTCCCCGCACCGCGACGACCCCGGCGCCGCGCCCTGCCACGGCGAGTGCGGCCGGCCCGGCCACGGGGTCCACGACGCGACGAGCGACCCCGACCGCGTCCGCGAGCTGTTCGCGGCCGCCCCCTGGGCCACGGGCTACGGCATCGCCTGCGGCCTGCCGCCGCACCACCTCATCGGCATCGACCTGGACACGAAGGCGACGGGCGACTCCTCGGCCGCCCTGCGCGAACTGGCCCTGCGCCACCTGTTCACGATCCCGCCCACGGTGGTCGTCCTCACCCCCAGCGGCGGACGCCACCTGTGGCTGACCGGCCCGCCCGGCGTCGCCGTCCCCAACTCCGCCGGCCGCCTCGCCCCCGGCATCGACGTCCGCGGCGCCGGCGGCTACCTGGTCGGCCCCGGCTCCCGCACCCGGCACGGCGCGTACACCACGGCCCCCGGGACCGCGCACCTCGCGCCCGCGCCCTGCCCGCGCGCCCTCCTGCGCCTGCTGCTCCCCGCGCCCCGCGCACACCGCTCCACGCCCTCCCCGGGCGGCGCGCACGGCCAGGGCCTCGTGCAGTTCGTCCTCGCCGCGCACGAGGGCCAACGCAACACCCGCCTGTTCTGGGCGGCCTGCCGCGCCTACGAGAACGGCATCGGCCCCGCCCTCACCGACGCCCTGGTCACCGCGGCCCGCCGCACCGGCCTCTCCGAACAGGAGGCCCGCGCCACCATCACCTCGGCCGCCCGCCTGACCCGGCCGACGGACCCCGGACAGGGAACGACCCCTGACCGTGGTGCCTGATCAGGGGCCGTCTCCGGGTGCGGTGGGTGTGGGATTTGAACCCACGGTGACGTCGCCGCCACGACGGTTTTCAAGACCGTTCCCTTAGGCCGCTCGGGCAACCCACCTCGCCCCGGTCCGCTGGGAGCGGGGCGGGTACAGCGTACCGGCAGCGGGCGGAGGCCGGGTCAGTCGTCGCCCGTCTTGGAGCCCAGGGTGAGTTCCACCGTGTTCTCCTTGCCGCCGCGCTCGTAGGTGACCTCGACCTTGTCGCCGGGCTGGTGGGTCCAGATCTCGCCGATCAGGGTGGGGCCGCTGTCGATGACGTGGTCGTCCAGCTTGGTGATCACGTCGCCGGGCTTGAGGCCGGCCTTGTCGGCGGGGCCGCCCGCCTCGACGGGCTCGGCGCCGCCGACGCCCTGCTCGGTGATCTGGGCGCCGTCCGTCGTCTCCTCCAGGGAGACGGACGCGCCGATCCTCGCGTACACCGGCTTGCCGGTCTTGATCAGCTGCTGGGCGACGTACTTGGCCTGGTTGATCGGGATGGCGAAGCCGAGGCCGATGGAGCCGGCCTGGCCGGTGCCGCCGAGGCCGTTGCTCGCGGACTGGATCGCGGAGTTGATGCCGATGACGTTGCCCTGGGCGTCCAGCAGCGGGCCGCCGGAGTTGCCCGGGTTGATGGAGGCGTCGGTCTGGAGCGCGCTCATGTAGGACGCCTTGCTGGTGGAGCTGCCGTCGCTGGAGGCGACGGGGCGGTCCTTGGCGCTGATGATGCCCGTGGTGACGGTGTTGGACAGGCCGAAGGGGGCGCCGATGGCGATGGTGGAGTCGCCCACGGCCACCTTGTCGGAGTTCCCGAGGGGGAGCGGGTTCAGGTTCGAGGGCGCGTTCGCCAGCTTGATGACGGCGACGTCGTAGCCCTGGGCGTGGCCGACCACCGAGGCGTTGTACTTCTTGCCGTCGGGGAAGGTCGCGGTCAGCTTGCCGCCGTCGACCGCCTCGGCCACCACGTGGTTGTTGGTCAGGATGTGGCCCTGCTTGTCGAAGACGAAGCCGGTGCCGGTGCCGCCCTCGCCGCTGGTGCTCTCGGCCTCGATGGTGACCGTGCTGGGCAGCGCCTTGGCGGCGACGCCCGCGATGGTGCCCGCGTCGCGCTTGACGGAGCCGCCGGTGTCCGAGGCGGAGACCGTGGTGGAACCCGAGTCGTTGTTCTCCGCCAGGGTGTAGCCGAGGCCACCGCCCAGTCCGCCCGCCACCAGGGCGGCGACCGCGACCGCGGCGATCAGTCCGCCGCGGCCGCGACCGGACTTCGGCGGGGGCGGCTGGTACGCGGCTCCCCAGCCGCCGGGACCGCCTCCCGGGCCGCCGTAGCCGCCACCCGTGCCGTCGCCGCCCCCGTACGGGGTGGCCGGCGGCGCGGGCGGGGGCCAGGAGGCGTCGGGGGCCGAGCCCTGCGCGGCGGGGCCGGGCCCGTACGGGTTCGCCCCGTGGCCGGGGTGCCCGGCCTGCGCTGCCGGGGCGCCGGGCTGCGGGGCCGGCTGCTGCGGGGAGGCTGCGGGGGAGTCCACCGGCACGGGGGGTGCGGACGGGGCCGGAGGTACCGCGGTGCCCTCGTTCTCGGTGCTCACAGCTTTTCTCCTCGATCCACGGCTGTTGTTCGGTCACACTGAGTCGTACTCAGCCACGCTCGTGCACGCCGGCCTCGACGGTCCGGCGCGTTGTAGCTGTGCATGTCTTCTTGTATGCCGCCAGCTTTTCCCACGGGCCGTCAGAGCACCATAAGCCGTCGCTGTGCGTCCGTGGTTCTTTCTTACATAGGAAATGTAAGACATACCGGCCTTGATGCCCCCGACTGTGTCCCGGCTGTTCCTCAGCTGTTCCCCGCCCGCGCTCCGGCTTCCGTCCCCCGTGCGCCCCCGCGCGGTGACACCATGTCGCGGTGACCCACGCACGACAGCACCGCATCCAGGTCGTCGCCCATCGCGGGGCCTCGGACGAAGCTCCCGAGCACACCCTCGCCGCGTACCGGAAGGCCATCGAGGAGGGCGCGGACGCCCTCGAGTGCGATGTGCGCCTGACCTCCGACGGCCATCTGGTCTGTGTGCACGACCGCCGCGTCAACCGTACGTCCAACGGCCGCGGCGCGGTCTCGGCCATGGAGCTGGCCGATCTGGCGGCGCTGGACTTCGGTTCCTGGAAGACGCGCGAGGCGTGGCGGGTGCGCGGCGAGGAACCGGAGTACGAGCACCGGCCCGAGGACCGGGAGGCGACCTCCGTCCTCACCCTGGAGCGGCTGCTGGAACTCGTGGCCGACGCGGGCCGCCGGGTGGAACTGGCCATCGAGACCAAGCACCCGACACGCTGGGCGGGACAGGTGGAGGAGCGGCTGCTGGCCCTGCTGAAGCGGTTCGGGCTGGACGCCCCGGCCGACGACGCGGAGGCACGTGTGCGCGTGATGAGCTTCTCGGCGCGTTCGCTGCACCGGGTGCGGGCCGCCGCGCCGACACTGCCGACGGTGTACCTGATGCAGTTCGTCTCGCCCCGGCTGCGGGACGGGCGGCTGCCGGCCGGCGTCCGGATCGCCGGGCCCTCGGTACGGATCGTGCGCAACCACCCGGCGTACATCGAGCGTCTGCGGCGGGCGGGCCACCAGGTGCACGTGTGGACCGTGAACGAGCCGGAGGACATGGACCTCTGCGTCGACCTGGGCGTGGACGCCATCATCACCAACCGGCCGCGCGCGGTCCTCGACCGGCTCGGCCGCTGAACCGGCCCGGCTTCCGCGGGGAGCCCGGAGGGCCGGACGGTGACACGTTGTGCACCGGCGCGTCCGCTGTGTGTCCGGGTATGTCGAATGCGTCACCGGGCGGGGAGCGGCCGGTTTCCGGTTCAGGCCAATGGGGCATCCACACCGTGGCGTGGGGCAAAGGAGGTCTCGGGGGTGGCGTTGGTGGTGGCACAGGAGGTGCCGACGTCGTCGAGCATGGCCGTTCCCCATGGTCCGTCGGGCGTGGGGAAAGCGCGACACCGCATGCGCGATCAATTGCGCAGAGGCGGGGTCACCGAATCGGTCATCGACGACGCCGTACTGATCCTTTCCGAACTTTTGAGCAATGCCTGCAAGCACGGCCGGCCCCTGGGCGACGCCCTGGCCGGTGACGGGGACGTCCGGGCGGCCTGGCGGGTGGACCCCGGCGGCCGGCTCCTGGTCGAGGTGACGGACGGCGGCGGTCCCACCCGCCCGGCCCCGGCGACACCCTCGGTGACGGCACACGGGGGCCGCGGGCTCAACATCATCACGGCGCTCGCCGACGACTGGGGCGTCCGCGACGACGCCGGCGGCGAGGTCACCGTCTGGGTCGTCGTCCACGACGACGTGTACGACCCCGACGCGGGGCACCGGCGTGACGACTTCGCCGCGCGCGTGGGCGCCCCGGCGGTGGCGGACATCCCGGGCCTGGACTTCGCGGACGCCTTCGAGGATCTGGGCTGAGACGTCTTCGAGGCCGGCCGCCGGCTGAGACGTCTTCGGGGCCGGCCCCGGGCTGAGACATCTTCGGGGCCGGCCCCGGGCTGAGACGTCTTCGAGCCCGGCCCCGGGCTGAGACGTCTTCGAGCCCGGCCCCGGGCTGAGACGTCTCCGGGGATCCGGGACGAGACACCTTCGGGCTCCGGACCGGGACGTCGTCGGGACACCGGGCCGGCAGTCCTCGGGGGCGCGGGCCGAGAGGCCCTTGAGGCTCCGCACCGGCACGTCTTCGAGGCTCCGGAGCCGGGACGTCCCGGGAGCGCCCCAGGGCCGCCCCGCGGTTGTCCACAGGGACCCGTCCGCCCCGACGCGAACGGCTAGGCTCGCGCCCGTACGAGATGAGCCGTAACCGGGAGACACCCACGATGGCCAAGAAGCGACCCCAGACGAAGGCCGAGCGGCCGCAGTTCACCGACGCGGAGGTCCCGGTCGTCGGCGCCCGCGAGCCCTGCCCGTGCGGCAGCGGCCGACGGTACAAGGCGTGTCACGGCCGGGCCGCCGCCCAGGCCGTCACCGAGCTGGTGCAGCGCCCGTTCGAGGGCCTGCCCGGCGAGGGCGACTGGGTGGCGCTGCGCGAGCTGGTGCCGGCGGCCACGGCGGAGCTGACGCTGAAGGGCGGTCTCCCCGAGGGCGTCCCGTCCGTCACCCTGGCCACGGTGCTGCCGATGGCCTGGCCGGCGCTGCGCCGCGACGACGGCTCGGTCCTGCTCGGCCTCCAGAACGACACGCCGTCCGGCGACATCAGCCGCGACCTCGCCGACACCCTCCAGCGTGCCCTGGAGGCCGCGCCGGGTTCGCCGGTCCAGTCCCGCAGGGCGCCGGCCGACGGGCCCCGGCTCCAGGACCTGCTCGACCCCGAGGGCACGTTCGAGCCGGTGGTGCACGAGGGCTTCGAGTTCTGGGTCCCGGACGCGGAGAACGCCACGCCCGAGGTGACCGCCTCCCTGGAGCGCGCCAACGCCGCGGCGATCCCGACCGTCCGGCTCCAGGGCGTGGACGCCGCCTACTGGTGCGAGACGCCGGACAAGAACCACCTGCGCTGGGTCATGCCGTACGAGGAGGAGCGGCTTCTGGACGCTCTCGCGCGGCTGCACGCGGCGGGCCGGTCCTCCCTCGGCGAGGGCACCCGGCTGGTCGGTTCCTTCCGCGCCCACGGGCTGACCGTGCCCGTCTGGGACCTGCCCGGCGCCGTCTCGGCGGCGGACATCGAGAAGCCCGCGGCCGAGTTCGCCGAGCGTCTCGCCGAGGCGCTGGCCGCCGACGCGCCGCTCACCGCGGAGGAGCGCCGGGCGCGCGGCGGACTGACGAACCGGCAGGTCACGCTCAGCTGACCGGCGGCCCGCCGTCCCGGCCGGGGCGAGTGACTCCGGTCACAACACCCGGCCGGATCAAGCCAGTCGGTGACCGGAAATCCGGAGACCGAATTTGCTAACCGCCGATCTCTTGTTACCGTTCCAGTAGCCCGGTTGCTGGTGCATCCCCCGTCGCCAGCAACCGGGTCTTTCTGCGTGCGGCTCCGGTCACCGAGCGCGAGCACGCCTCAACCGCCCGTTTCTGCAGGTGAGTTGTCTCCCGGAGGTGCCGCCGCGCGCGGCGGCACCCTTCCCGGCGGCCCTACAGCTCGGGCGCGTTCACGCCCCTGCGCGTGAGGGCGTCGACCGCCGCGTCCACCACGGCCTCCACATCGGGCACCCAGGGGGTGGCCGAGCCGGGCAGCGGCGCGCGTTCCCAGCGGACGGCGCCCGCGCCGCTCTCGGACGGCGGCAGCGCGAGATAGCCGCCCTCACCGTGGAAACGCAGGGAGCCGGGGACGAGGTCCTTGGCGTAGAGCAGTTCGCCGAGCTGCTCCATGGAGTACGGCTTGACCAGGATCGACCATCGGGTCGACGAGGCGACCACCGGGCCGAGCCGCATGCCCGCCCGGTCCAGCGCGGCCAGCGCGCGCGCGGCCGGCAGCGCGGGCAGGGAGACGGCGCAGGGAGCGGCGCCCCCGGTGGCCAGGACGATCGGGGCGGCCGGCCGGTCGGTCCACCACCAGCGCACCATGCGCGCGTCGGTGGTGGCCGCGAGGAGGCCGGGGTCGAAGGGGTGCGCGCCGGGCACCGTGCACTCCGGGTCGGGGCAGGAGCAGCCGGAGCGCCCCTGTGGGTCCGCCGCCACGCCCGGGAGCACGGGCCACTGCCATCGCGTCGCGTAGGTCAGGGCCGCGCCGATCAGGTCAGGCCCTCCTCCGTCGCCACGCCGGGACAGGAGCCTGCGTCGCCTTCCGAGGATCTCGCGCATGAGCGCTCGTTCCTTTCCGTTGCACGCCTGGCAACACCGAGGTCCACATCACACCATGTGTCGATCTCTTCACTGCGCGAATCGCTTGCGCGTACTGCTCGCTTGCGCGTACTTGCACGTACTGCGCGTTCTTGCGCCCATCTGCCGGCGCGTCACACCTTGTCGACGGACAAGGGGAACCCCTATGGGTCGAGCATCGGCCGCGCGGCCGGTCCGTCCATACTGCGCCGCTCAAAAGCATGGGCGTGGCGCGGGGTGGCGGAGTGTGGCGTTTTGCCGTCCCGCGTATTTCTCTCCGCCTCCGCCACGGGAGGATGGGGCACGGTCGTCGGTGGATAGGACGCCCGGGGCCCCCGCCAGGTTCCGGGTGGCCGCCGGCCACCCGCCCATCACCCCTGGCTTTCACCGGGTACGTACCCATCACGACCGCTGTGACGCTCCGTGAAGCACCACCAGTCGACCGCAACAAGCCGTCCTCCGGGGCAGTTTTCGGCCAACTTTGTTTTTTCGCACAAAGAAGAGAAGGGCGTCACTTCCGCCTCACAGACACCAGTAATCCCAGCAGGACAATGCTGGACATCTCCTTACGAGTGCGTGTACATGTGGAGACACTGCCGGCGACGCAGCATGACATGGGGGTTTGCGATGCTTTTGTGCAGTAGGAGCCGGTCGGAAAGCCGACTGCCATGAACGCCCCGCACGCCGCGAAAGTGGCCGGAATCGATTCAACGGTTCCCTCACCCGCACACACTGTCGCGTCCGTCACGCCGGACGGCACCCCGTCCGTACCCGCGGCTTCCCCCGGCGCCCCGGGCGCCCTCCTCCAAGGCCGTCTCGCCGGCTGGGTGTCGGACCTCACCACCCTGCACGAACTCACCGGGCGCCTGGCCCGTACGGGCACCCTCGGCGACGCCCTGCGCGAAGTGCTGCGCGCCGGCGCCGCCCTGCTGGGCGCGCGCCGCGGCCTCGCCGTCCTGGAACCGGCCGACGGACTCGGCCCGGACACCTCCGTCGGCCTCGGCCTGACCCGCGCCGACCTCGGCCATCTGGAGACCGTGCCGCGCGCCGCACTGGCGTACGGACGCATTCTGGAGGGGCTACCGGCCGGCGAGGGCGGGATCGCCGAGCCCGACCTGCTCGCCGGGGAGGGACTCGACCCCCGGCACCGCGAGGTGGCCGCCCGGCTCGGCTACGCCGCCAGCTACGCACTCCCGCTGCGCGGCGAGACCACCGGCCGGCTCGGTGCCGCCGTGTGGCTCTACGACGAACCCGCCGAGCCGCGCGAGCGGCAGCGGCACCTCGCCGGGCTGTACGTCCGCCGCGCCGCCGAGCACCTGGACCGGCTCCGCGAACTGGAGCGCACGCGCGCGTGCATGGCCGCCGTCGCCGAGGAACTGCTCCCCGCCCGGCTGCCGCGCACCCCCGGCGTCCGGCTCGCCGTCCGGCACCGCACCGGGCCGCGCGGCGGCGGCGACTTCTACGACGCGCTGCCGCTGCCGGACTCCGCGCTCGGCCTCGCCGTCGGCTCCGTCACCGGCGGCGGGCCCGGGGCGCTCGCCACGGCGGGCCGGCTGCGCGCCTCCCTGCGGGCGTACGCCGTGATGGAGGGCGAGGACCCGGTCGCCGTCCTGTCCGACCTGGAGCTGCTGCTGCGGCTCACCGAGCCCGCCCGCTCGGCCACCGCCCTGTTCGGCTACTGCGAGCCCGCGCTGCGCCGCATCACGCTGGCGGGCGCCGGGCACTGCCCGCCGCTGCTGACCGGGGAGCGGCGTACGGAGTTCGTGGAGACTTCCGTCTCCGCGCCGCTGAACATGCTGGCCTGCTGGGAGGCGCCGAGCGCGGAGGTGCTGGCCGCGCCAGGAGAGACGGTTCTGCTGTACACCGACGGGCTGCTGCGGCGTACCGGCGACCCGGTCGACCGCGCCTTCGCCCGGCTGCACGCGGCGGCGGCCGGTGTTCCCCGGGCCAAGCGGCAGGACCCGGAGGCCGTCGCCGACCACGTGCTGCGCGCGGTGCTGCCGGACGAGGCGGAGGGGCCGGGCGGGGCGGGAGGGGCGGACTCCGAGGAGGACGTCGTCCTGCTGGCGGTGCGCTTCGAGTAACGGCCGGGGCGGCGAGCGGTAGGCGGCCGGTGTAACAGGCCCTTCGGCCCTGGGCCCCCTTCCGCACGACCGTACGATGGGGGGTGGTCCAGTGCCGTAACAAGGAGGATGACCGTGTCGGAGGAGCTGCCGGAAACCCCGGAGACCGCTGAGGAAGAACCGATCAAGCAGCGGAAGAACGGCCTGTACCCGGGCGTCTCCGACGAGCTCGCCGAGAACATGAAGTCGGGCTGGGCCGACACCGAGCTGCGCGACCTGGAGCCGATCCCCCAGGCCGCCGAGACCGCCGCCCGCCGCGCCGCGCTCTCCGCCCGCTTCCCCGGCGAGCGCCTGGTCATCCCGGCCGGCAACCTGAAGACCCGCTCCAACGACACGGAGTACGCCTTCCGCGCCTCCGTCGAGTACGCGTACCTGACCGGCAACCAGACGGAGGACGGCGTCCTCGTCCTGGAGCCCACCGCGGACGGGCACCGGGCGACGATCTACCTGCTGCCGCGCTCGGACCGGGAGAACGGCGAGTTCTGGCTGGACGGCCAGGGCGAGCTGTGGGTCGGCCGCCGCCACTCGCTCACCGAGGCGGCGAAGCTGTACGGCGTTCCCGCCTCCGACGTGCGGGAACTGGCCGGCACGCTGCGCGAGGCCACCGGCCCGGTGCGCGTCGTGCGCGGCCACGACGCCGGGATCGAGGCGGCCCTGACCGACAAGGTCACCGCCGAGCGCGACGAGGAGCTGCGCGTCTTCCTCTCCGAGGCCCGCCTCGTCAAGGACGACTTCGAGATCGGCGAGCTGCAGAAGGCCGTCGACTCCACCGTGCGCGGCTTCGAGGACGTCGTGAAGGTCCTCGACAAGGCCGAGGCGACCAGCGAGCGCTACATCGAGGGCACGTTCTTCCTCCGCGCGCGCGTGGAGGGCAACGACGTCGGCTACGGCACCATCGCCGCCGCCGGTCCGCACGCCTGCACCCTGCACTGGGTGCGCAACGACGGCCCGGTGCGCTCCGGTGACCTGCTGCTGCTCGACGCGGGCGTGGAGACGCACACGTACTACACGGCGGACGTCACCCGCACGCTGCCGGTCAGCGGGACGTACAGCGACATCCAGAGGAAGGTGTACGACGCCGTCTACGAGGCCCAGGAGGCCGGGATCGCGGCGGTGAAGCCCGGCGCCAAGTACCGCGACTTCCACGACGCGGCACAGCGCGTGCTCACCGAGAAGCTGGTGGAGTGGGGGCTCGTCGAGGGGCCCGTCGAGCGGGTCCTGGAGCTGGGCCTCCAGCGCCGCTGGACGCTGCACGGCACCGGGCACATGCTCGGCCTGGACGTCCACGACTGCGCCGCCGCGCGCACCGAGACGTACGTCGACGGCACGCTGGAGCCGGGCATGGTCCTCACGGTCGAGCCGGGGCTGTACTTCCAGGCCGACGACCTGACCGTGCCGGAGGAGTACCGGGGCATCGGCGTCCGGATCGAGGACGACATCCTGGTCACCGCGGACGGCAACCGGAACCTGTCGGCCGGGCTGCCCCGCCGGTCCGACGAGGTGGAGGCGTGGATGGCCGGTCTCAGGGGCTGACCCCCACGACGGTCACGGACCGGCGGCGGCCGGGTGCGCGGGGCGCGCCCGGCCGTTCGCGTGCCCGGGGCTCACACCGCCGCGAGCGGGGTGTCGTTGCGCCACTTGATGATCTTGTCGAAGCTGACCACGGCGCCGCCGCGGGCCGAGGCGCTGCCGATGTGGACGTGGTCGGCCAGCTCCCGGATGAGGCAGAGCCCCCGGCCGTGCTCGGCGTCGGCGGGCGCCGTACGGGCGGTGGCGGCGGACACGGCCGCCGCGCCGCCGGAGAAGCCGGGCCCGGTGTCGGAGACCTCGATGCGGCACCGCTCACCGTCCAGGTAGGCGGTGACGCGGTAGGCCGCCGAGGGGTCGTCCCGCGTGTCGTCCCCGCCGTGCTCGACGGCGTTGGCGCACGCCTCGGTGAGGGCGACGGAGAGGTCGTAGGAGATGTCCGGGTCCACGCCCGCCGTCTCCATCGTGCCGAGCAGCAGGCGGCGGGCCAGCGGCACGCTCGCGGCCTCGCGCCGCAGATGGAGTGACCACCAGATGCTCATGCTCCACCAGCCTCCTGGCCGCGGCTCGACATACCGTTACGTATTGCCCGGCGTGCCGGGCCGTAAGCGCGGGGTTGACATCAGACCGCCCATACGGCGGATGCGCCCCGGCGGGCGCCGGTGTAAGAGCGGGTTTCACCGGCCGGACACCACCTGCCGGACCGTGACCTTCCGGTCGTACGGCATCTTGTGGACCTGCCGTACCGCGCGGGTGGGTCCAGTGGGATGATGAGCCCGCCATGACTGCCCCCCACCCGCCTTCGGCACGCTCCGGGAACGACCTCCGGATACTGCGGGCCGCGGTGTTCGCCGCGGTCTGCGTCGTGCTGGCCGGCGCGGGGCACAGCCTCGCCTCCTGTGCCGGCGTCCCGCTGTGGTCGCTGGGGGCCGGGTTCCTCGGGGCGGTCCTGGTCGCCGTGCCGCTCGCCGGGCGGGAGCGGTCGCTGCCCGGGATCGCGGCGCTGCTCGCGGTCGGGCAGACGGCGCTGCACGCGCTGTTCGGGCTGGGGCAGCACGGTGCCACCACCCCGGCCGCCACCGCCACGGCCCCGGCGACCGACGCCTCGCTGGTGCAGCAGGCGGCCCGGCTGGTGTGCGGGACCACCGCGGCGGCGCTCGACCCGGCGCGGGCGCAGCGCATCCTCAGCGACGCGCGCCTGACGCCGGAGGCCGGCGCGGGGACCGCCGTACACGGCGCGGCGCACCATTCGGCGGACGCCCTGGCCGGTGATCCCGGGTCGCTCGTCTCGCTGCTGCCGTCCCTGCCGATGCTGCTGGGCCACGTCCTGGCCGCCCTGGCCGCGGGCTGGCTGCTGCGCCGCGGGGACCTCGCCCTCGCCCGGCTCGTCGACCTGTCGGCGCACTCCGCGCACCTCGTCGGTGAGGGCGCGCTGGTGCGCTCCCTGCGAGCGGCGCTCTCCCTGGTGCACGCCCTGTGCGCCGGGCTGCCGAGCGCGCCGGACGAGGCCGCGCGCCTGCCGCGTACGGCCCTGCTCGCCGTGCCGCGCCCCCGTACCACCGCGCTCCAGCACACGGTGATCCGGCGGGGACCGCCGCGCGCCGCGTTCGTTCTCGCCGCCTGACACGACGCGACCGCCGCTCCGCCCGCCGGTGGAGGGGGGACGCCGTCGTGCGGCACGCGCGCGTGCGCGCTCGTTCCTTCCCTCACCGGACACCACCAGAAGCGGAGTGCCCTTCATGAAGGCTTCCCGTATCGCCGCCGCCGGCACCGTCGCCGGCGCCACCGTCCTCGTCCTGTCCGCGCCCGCCTTCGCGCACGTCTCCGTGCAGCCGGAGGGCGAGGCCGCCCAGGGCGGTTACGCGGTCGTCGACTTCAAGGTCCCCAACGAGCGGGACAACGCCTCCACCACCAAGCTGGAGGTCACCCTGCCCACCGACCACCCGCTGGCCTCGGTGATGCCGCAGCCGGTCCAGGGCTGGGAGATCAAGACGACCAGGAGCACCCTGGACAAGCCGATCGAGTCGCACGGCGAGAAGCTCACCGAGGCCGTCACCAAGGTGACGTGGACCGCGACGGGCGACGGCATCGAGCCCGGCTACTTCCAGAAGTTCCCGGTCTCCCTCGGGGCCCTGCCCGAGGACACCGACCAGCTCGTGTTCAAGGCGGTCCAGACGTACTCCAACAAGGAGGTCGTCCGCTGGATCGAGGTGCCGCAGGAGGGGCAGGAGGAGCCCGACACCCCGGCGCCGGTGCTCGAACTGGCCGCCGCCGACGGCTCCGGCACCCACGACGCGGCCGCCTCCTCCGGCAGCGAGGCCGACGACACCGAGGCCGCGGCGCGGACCACCGAGGCCGCCGGTGACGACTCCGGCGGTTCCACCGACACCACCGCCCGCGTCCTGGGCATCGTCGGCATCGTGGTCGGCGCGGCGGGCGTGGCCTACGGCGTGCTCGCCGGCCGCCGGCGCGGCAGCACCGCCTGAGGCGCGTGACCGCCCCCTGAGGGCACCGTACGTCCGGTGCGCGCCGGGGAGCCGTGACCCACGGCCCCCGGTGCGCGCCGGAGCACCGACAACTGGGACATTTTTCGCTATGCGCAAGAAGACGTTCGCCGCGGCCGCTCTGCTCGCCGCCGCATCCCTCACCCTGTCCGCCTGCGGCGGCGGTGACGACTCCGCCGGCTCACCCGTCACCATGGTCTCCGAGGACTCCTCCTCGCAGCGGGCCGCCACCGTCCTCGACCAGCCGTTCGAGAAGCCGGACCTGGTGCTCACCGACACCGCGGGCAAGACGTACGACCTCCGCGAGGAGACGGCCGGCAGGCCGACCCTGGTCTACTTCGGCTACACCAACTGCCCCGACGTCTGCCCGCTGACGATGAACAACATCGCCGTGGCCAAGAAGCAGCTCCCCCGGGCCGAACAGGACGCCCTGCGCGTCGTGTTCGTCACCACCGACCCCGAGCGGGACACCCCGAAGGCCCTCGGCACGTGGCTCAAGGGCATCGACCCGCAGGTCGTCGGGCTGACCGGCGACTTCGACACCATCCAGGCCGGCGCCCGCTCTCTCGGCATCTCCATCGAGCCGCCCACCAAGGACAAGAACGGCGAGGTCGTCTCCACCCACGGCACCCAGGTCATCGCCTTCTCCCCCAAGACCGACGCCGGATACGTGCTCTACGGCGAGGACGCCACGGTGGACGACTACACCAAGGACCTCCCCAAGCTCGTCAAGGGAGAGAAGCCGTGAGGCACCGCCCCGTCCTGGGCGCGTCGGTGCTGGCCGGCGCGCTCGCCCTCGCCGGGTGCGGGGCCGGGGACTCCCCCGCCGACCTCTCCGTCGGCACCGCGTACATGCCGCAGCCGGTCTCCGCCACCATGGCGGCCGGCTTCCTGACCATCACCAACGACGGCGGCACCGGCGACGAACTGACCTCCGTCACCAGCGACGCCGGTGAGGTCACCGTGCACGAGACCGTCGACGGGGCCATGCGCCAGGTCGACCGCCTCCCGATCCCGGCGCACGGCGAACTCGCCCTGGAGAGCGGCGGCAACCACCTGATGTTCGAGAAGCTGAAGCGGCAGCCGAAGCAGGGCCAGACGCTCTCCGTCGAGCTGCACTTCGCCGACTCCGACCCCGTCACCGTCGAGATGCCGGTCAAGCCCGCCACGTACCGGCCCGGCGGCGGCTCGGCGCACTCCGGACACACCGGCAACTGAGGGAGGGACCACCTTGACGCGGACCACCGCCCCCCGTGCGCGGACACTGGTGCTGCTGTTCCTGGCCGCGGTCGGCGCGCTGCTCGCCACCGCCGCCCCGGCCTCCGCACACGCCGCGCTGACCGGCAGCGACCCCCGGCAGGGGGCGGTGGTCGGGCAGGCACCGGCCCGGGTGTCCCTGACCTTCTCCGAGTCCGTCTCCCTGGACGACGACTCCCTGCGCGTCCTCGACCCCAAGGGCAGGCGCGTCGAGGACGGCGCGCCCGTGAACCTGAGCGGCACCACCTACGGCGTCGCCCTGCACTCCGGCCTCCCGGACGGCACCTACACCGTCACCTACCAGGTCGTCTCCGCCGACAGCCACCCGGTCTCCGGCGCCTTCACCTTCTCCATCGGCGCCCCCTCAAAGACCTCGGTGACGGCCGCGGGCCAGGGCTCCGGCGACGGTCCCGTCGGCCTGCTCTACGGTCTCGGCCGCTACGTCGCCTACGCCGGGTTCGCCGTCCTGGTCGGCGGCGCGGCCTTCGTCCTCGCCTGCTGGCCGCGCGGTTCGGGCGTCCGGGCCGTGCAGCGGCTGGTCGTCTCGGGCTGGCTCGCGCTCACCGCCGCCACCCTCGCCATGCTGCTGCTGCGCGGCTCCTACACCGGTTCCGGCACGGTCGCCGACGTCTTCGACCTGGAGCTGCTCGGGCAGGTCCTGCAGACCAAGACGGGCGCGGCCCTGGTCTCCCGGCTGCTGCTGCTCGCCGCGGCGGCCCTGTTCGTCGCCGTGCTCTTCGGCGCGTACGACAAGCGCGAGGACGCGGAGCGGCGGGACCTGACCTTCGGTCTCGCCGTCGGCGGAGCCGTCGTCGCCGCCGGGCTCGCCGCGACCTGGGCGATGGCCGAGCACGCCTCGGTCGGCCTCCAGCCCGGTATCGCCATGCCCGCCGACGTCGTCCACCTGCTGGCCGTCGCCGCATGGCTCGGCGGACTCGCCGCCCTGCTCGTCGCCCTCGCCAAGGCGCCCGCCGACACCCCGGTCGGCGCCGGCGCCGTACGCCGGTTCTCGCGCGTCGCCTTCGGCAGCGTGCTCGCCCTGGTGGTGACCGGCGGCTACCAGTCCTGGCGCCAGCTGGGTTCCTGGTCGGCGCTGACCGACACCCGCTACGGGCAGCTGCTGCTCGCCAAGATCGCGCTGGTGGCGGTCCTCCTCGGCACCGCCTTCTTCTCCCGGCGCTGGACGGCCCGGCTGGCCGAGACGGCACCCGCCGTGCCACGGCCCCGGAACCGGGAGCGGACCGCGGCTCCGGTGGCCAGGAGCGAGAGCAAGAGCAGCCCGTCGGGAGCGGGAGGGAGCAGGGACACCGGCACGGACGGTTCCAGGACCACCGGCGTGAAGGGTTCCACGGCCGCCGCCGGCGACCCCCGGCGCGCCGCCCAGCTCGCCCGGCAGCGGGCCGCCGTGGACGCCGCCCGGCAGAAGCGCGAGCGGGACGCCGACCCCCACCGCTCCGGCCTGCGCCGCTCCGTCCTGGCCGAGGCCGGGGTCGCCGTCGTGCTGCTCGCGGTGACCACCGTCCTGACCCAGACCGAGCCGGGCCGCACCGAGCAAGAGGCCCGGGCCGCCACCTCCGCCGCCGCCGACGCCGCGGCCGGCGCCGCCACGGTGACCCTGGACATGCCCTTCGACACCGGCGGCCAGGACGGCAAGGGCGTGGTCCGTGTCGAACTCGACCCTGCCCGCACCGGCGCCAACGACGTCCACGTCTATGTCGAGGACCCCGACGGCCGCGCCGTCGACATCCCCGAGGTGAAGCTCGCCCTCACCCTGGAGGCCAAGGACATCGGGCCGCTGCCCGTCGCCCCCGACCACATCACCACCGGACACTGGTCGGCGAGCGAGGTGCAGATTCCCATGGCCGGCGACTGGACGGTCGCCGCGACCGTGCGGACCTCCGACATCGACCAGGTGACCGTCTCCAAGAACGCGCAGATCGGCTGAACCGCACCATGGCTGACCAGTCCCTCCCGAAGGCCCGCACCCCCGCCGCCCCCGGCCTCCCGGACGCCGAGGACACCACCGCCCCGGCGGGCGTCTCCCGGCGCCGGCTGCTCACCACCGCCGGCGCCACCGGGCTCGTGCTCGGCGCCGCCGGCGGAGCCGTCGGGTACGCCGCCGCTCCCTCCGGGGCCACGCCGCTGGCCTCGCTGGGCGAGGAGCGGGTGCCGTTTCACGTGAAACACCAGCCCGGCATCACCACCCCCGCACAGGCCCGCGGTCATCTCGTCGCCTTCGACCTGACGGCGGGCGCCGGGCGCAAGGAGGCCGCCGCGCTGCTGCGCCGCTGGTCGGACACCGCCCGGCGGCTGATGGCGGGCGAACCCGCCGCCTCCGGTGACACGGACGTGGCCCGGGACGCCGGTCCCTCCTCGCTCACCGTCACCTTCGGGTTCGGGAACAGCTTCTTCGCCCGGACCGGGCTGGAGAAGCAGCGCCCGGTCTCCCTCGACCCGCTCCCCGACTTCTCCTCCGACCGCCTCGACAAGAACCGCAGCAACGGCGACCTGTGGGTGCAGATCGGCGCCAACGACGCCCTCGTCGCCTTCCACGCCCTGCGCGCGCTCCAGAAGGACGCCGGCTCGGCCGCCCGGGTCCGCTGGCAGATGAACGGCTTCAACCGGTCGCCGGGCGCCACCGCCCACCCCATGACCGTCCGCAACCTCATGGGCCAGGTCGACGGAACCCGCAACCCCAAGCCCACCGAGTCCGACTTCGACCGGCGGATCTGGGTGCCGGAGTCCGGCGGGAGCGATCCCGCCTGGATGGCGAACGGCTCCTACGTCGTCGTACGCCGCATCCGCATGCTCCTCGACGACTGGGAGGAGCTGTCGGCCAGGGAGCAGGAGGCCGTCATCGGGCGGCGCAAGTCCGACGGGGCGCCGCTGTCCGCGCTGTCAGGGGGCGGCGAGACCACCGAGATGGACCTGGAGAAGACGGACGCGGACGGGAACCTCCTCGTCCCGATCAACGCCCACGCCCGGATCACCCGCCCCGACCAGAACGGCGGCGCGGCCATGCTCCGCCGGCCCTTCTCGTACCACGACGGCTTCGACGCGGACGGGGTCCCGGACGCCGGGCTGCTGTTCATCTGCTGGCAGGCCGACCCGCTGCGCGGTTTCGTGCCGGTGCAGCGCAAGCTGGACCGCGGGGACGCCCTGTCGGCGTTCGTCCGGCACGAGGCGAGCGGCCTGTTCGCGGTGCCGGGCGGCGCGGCGGAGGGGGAGTACGTGGGACAGCGGCTGCTGGAGGGCTGAACCGGGTGAGGCCCGCGCGATCGGCTCACCGGGCCGCCGCGGGGCGCATTAGGGTGAGGCCATGCCAGCCAGTTACGCGTATCTCGGCCCCGAAGGCACCTTCACCGAAGTCGCCCTGCGCACCCTCCCGGAGGCGGCGACCCGCGAATTGGCCCCGTACGTCTCCGTGCAGTCCGCGCTCGACGCGGTGCGCGTCGGCGAGGCCGAGGCCGCGTTCGTGCCGATCGAGAACTCCGTCGAGGGCGGCATCACCACCACCCTCGACGAGCTGGTCGCCGGCCAGCCGCTGATGATCTACCGCGAGGTGCTGCTGTCGATCACCTTCGCGCTGCTGGTCCGTCCCGGCACCACGCTGTCGGACATCAAGACGGTCACCGCCCACCCGGCCGCCCAGCCGCAGGTACGGAACTGGCTCAAGGCCCACCTGCCGGAGGCCGTCTGGGAGTCCGCCGCCTCCAACGCGGACGGCGCCCGGCTGGTCCAGGAGGGCCGCTACGACGCCGCCTTCGCCGGTGAGTTCGCCGCGGCCCGGTACGGCCTGGAGGCGCTGGAGACCGGCATCCACGACTCGCCGCACAACGCGCAGACCCGGTTCGTGCTGGTCGGCCGCCCCGCCCGGCCGGCCGCGCGGACCGGAGCCGACAAGACCTCCGTCGTGCTGTGGCAGCGCGACGACCACCCCGGCACGCTGCGCGACCTGCTGGGCGAGTTCGCGACCCGGGGCATCAACCTGATGCTGCTCCAGTCCCGGCCCACCGGCGCCGGCATCGGCCACTACTGCTTCTGCGTCGACGCCGAGGGGCACATCTCCGACCGGCGGATGGCCGAGGCCCTGATGGGGCTGAAGCGGATCTGCCTCCAGGTGCGGTACCTCGGCTCGTACCCGCGCGCGGACGCGGACACGGCGGAGCTGGGCGGACGGTTCCCGGGGACGTCGGACGAGGAGTTCGTGGCGGCCGCGGAGTGGGTCGCCCGGTGCCAGGACGGCCGGTTCTGACGGTCGTACGGGCCGATCTTAGTTATCCACAGGAGTTATCCACAGGTCCGCTTCTCGACCTGGGGACAAGTCGACAACGAAACACCATTCAGTCGACAAATCCCCCTACGGACCCCTTCTCGTCCACAGAGCCGCAGATCACCTCTCGTCCACCTGTTTCTTGCCCGTCATCCTCCGGAGTGACCCGTTTCCACTCGAAAGTGAGCCCGGAGCGGGTTTAGGACGGGATTCATTCATCCCGGATGCCCGAATAGGAATGATCGACTCCGGAGTCCACAGATCTTTCGCACAGCCTGTGGATAACTTTTCCGGGCTGGGGATATCTGTGGACGGCGGTACCCCCAAGTCCCCTGCCGCGCAAGGGAATCCGGTCAATCGTCCGCCGGTCGCCGACCCGTTCCGGCGAAACGGGCACTCTTTCTTGACCGGTCGCCGGTCCGGCCCGCGCAATACGGAGTCGAACCCGGTCACCGGTCACCGGTAGCCTTGGCCGTGTGATTGACCTTCGTCTGCTCCGTGAGGACCCCGACCGTGTGCGCGCCTCCCAGCGTGCCCGTGGAGAGGATGTCGCGCTCGTCGACTCCCTCCTCTCCGCCGACGAGCGGCGCAGGTCGTCCGGCGTCCGCTTCGACGAGCTGCGCAACGAGCAGAAGGGGCTCGGCAAGCTCATCGGCAAGGCCACCGGTGACGAGAAGGCCGAGCTGCTGCAGCGCGCGAGCCGGCTCGCCGCCGACGTCAAGGCCGCCGACGCCGAGCGCGAGGCCGCCGACGCCGAGACCCAGGAACTGCTCCTCAAGCTCGGCAACCTGGTCCACCCCGAGGTCCCCGTGGGCGGCGAGGAGGACTTCGTCACGCTGGAGACGCACGGCACCCACCGCGACTTCGCCGCCGAGGGCTTCGAGCCCCGGGACCACCTGGAGCTGGGCCAGCTCCTCGGCGCCATCGACGTCGAGCGCGGCGCCAAGGTCTCCGGCTCCCGCTTCTACTTCCTGACCGGCGTCGGCGCCCTGCTGGAGCTGGCCCTGGTCAACGCGGCGATCGCGCAGGCCACCGCGGCCGGCTTCATCCCGATGCTGACCCCGGCGCTGGTCCGCCCCCAGTCGATGGCCGGCACCGGCTTCCTCGGCCAGGCCGCGCAGGACGTCTACCACCTCGACAAGGACGACCTGTACCTGGTCGGCACCTCCGAGGTGCCGCTCGCCGCGTACCACATGGACGAGATCATCGAGGCCGAGCGGCTGCCGCTGCGCTACGCCGGCTTCTCGCCCTGCTTCCGCCGCGAGGCCGGCTCGCACGGCAAGGACACCCGGGGCATCTTCCGCGTCCACCAGTTCGACAAGGTCGAGATGTTCTCCTACGTCCTCCCCGAGGACGCGCAGGCCGAGCACCAGCGCCTGCTGGAGTGGGAGAAGCAGTGGCTGACCTCGCTGGAGCTGCCGTTCCGCGTCATCGACGTGGCCTCCGCGGACCTCGGCGCCTCCGCGGCCCGCAAGTTCGACTGCGAGGCGTGGATCCCGACGCAGGGCAAGTACCGCGAGCTGACCTCGACCTCGGACTGCACCGAGTTCCAGTCCCGGCGGCTGTCGATCCGGGTCCGCGAGGACAAGAAGGTGCGCCCGCTGGCGACGCTGAACGGCACGCTGTGCGCCGTACCGCGCACGATCGTGGCGATCCTGGAGAACCACCAGCAGGCCGACGGCTCGGTCCGCGTGCCCGAGGTGCTGCGCCCCTACCTGGGCGGCCGGGAAGTCCTGGAGCCGGTGACCAGGTGAGCGACGTCGCCTCCGGCCCGGACGCCGCGGGCTTCCCGTACCGCCTGGTCGCGACCGATCTGGACGGCACGCTGCTGCGCACCGACGACACGGTCTCGGCCCGTACCCGGGACGCGCTCGCCGCGGTCACCGCGGCGGGCGCCGCCCACATCGTGGTCACCGGCCGCGCGGTCCCGTGGACCCGGCACGTCCTGGACGACCTCGGGTACGACGGGCTGGCGGTCTGCGGGCAGGGCGCGCAGGTGTACCACGCCGGGGAGCACCGGCTGCTCACCTCGGTGACGCTGGACCGGCAGCTGGCCGGGGTGGCGCTGGCGAAGATCGAGGCGGAGACCGGACCGCTGTACCTGGCGGCGAGCCGCGACGGGCTGGACGGCGAGGTGCTGGTCGGCCCCGGTTACGAGGTCGGGGGCAAGCTCCCGGCGATGCCGTTCACCGACGCCCAGGACCTGTGGTCGGCTCCGCTGAACAAGATCTACATCCAGCATCCGACGCTGACCGACGACGAACTGGCCGAGGTGGCCCGGCGGACGGCGGGCGGTTTCGTCACCGTCGTCATGGCGGGCGCCGGGGTGGTCGAGCTGCTGCCGCTGGGACTGTCCAAGGCGACGGGGCTGTCGCTGGCGGCACGCCGGCTGAAGCTGCGGGCGGCGGACACGATCGCCTTCGGGGACATGCCCAACGACCTGCCGATGTTCGCCTGGGCGGCGCGGGGCGTGGCGATGGCCAACGCCCACGCGGAGCTGAAGGCGGTGGCGGACGAGGTGACGTCGTCGAACGACGAGGACGGCATCGCGGTGGTGCTGGAACGGCTGCTCGGCGAGAGCTGAGCCGTCGGCGGAGGACGCACGGATCGAGACGTGCGCGGGCAGTCCGGGCCCGACCGCGGCTCGCCCCGGGTCTTTCGACGACTCGGGGGGGCGAGCCGGTGCCTCACCGGTCGGCCGATCCTCCGGGTGGGCGGTCCACGCGGGCGCCGCGCGCACCGCGTGCTCGAAGCGACCGCCCCGGGCGGCTTCCCGCGCACGGCGGGCTCGACGGACGGTGGTTGCTGCTCCGGAACCCGCCGCGGGCCGCCCTGTCCGGAGCCGGCCGATCTGTCGTACCTGGACATCGCCCCGTTCCTCTCCCGGTCCGGGGCGCCCCCGCAGGGGTGCGGCGGCTCGGACATGGCACAGGTGTGCGGGAACGGGCGGGCCGGGCGCCGCCGATCGGATCGGGCACCCGGCCGCTCCTGTCCGCCGTCGGCTCACTCCTCCCCGGCGAGGGTCAGCGTCCGCAGTTTCTGGCCCGCGTACCAGGTGGCGAGCACGGTCACCAGGACCAGCAGGACCGTCGCGGTGGTCAGGCCGACGTCGGAGGTGACGAGGTCGCCGCCGGCGATGTCCTGGGCGACCGCGAGCGACCACTGCTGGACGCTGAGGGTGCGGGCGCCGGGCACCAGGGTGCCGAAGAGGGCCTCCCAGACCAGGGCGTAGACCAGGCCGAACACCACCGCGTGCCGGGAGACCGTGCCGAGCAGCAGGAAGAGCGCGGCGTACGCGATGGAGGCGACCAGCGCGGCGACCGTGTAGGCGACGGCGACCTGCTGGCCGTTGCCGTTGAGGATCAGGCCGGCGAGCAGGGTGGGCAGCGCGGAGAAGACCATCGTCACGGCGATGGCGACGGTCAGCTTGGTGAAGATGATCGTCGGTCGCTTGACGGGCTTGGACAGCAGGTACACCACCGAGCCGTCGTCGATCTCCGGGCCGATGGCGCCGGTGCCGGCGATGACGCCGATGATCGGCACCATGGTGGCGAGCGCGAAACCGCCGAGGACGTCCGCCGCGGTCTGGTCGTCGGCGCCGGTGAGGGCGCGGACCGCGACGGCGATGACGAGCAGCAGCAGGGGCAGGGCGCCCAGGATGAGGGCCCGGCGGCGGCCGAGCAGGGCCCGGTAGGTGAGCCGGGCGACTGTGGGGTCGTACATGCTGGCCTCCTACGCCGCGACGAGGTACGAGAAGACGGACTCGAGGGACTCGTCGGACGGCGAGACCGTGAGCAGCCGGATGCCGTGGTCCCGGGCGACCTTGGGCAGCAGGGCGGTGAAGCGGGCGAAGTCGACGGCCTGGACGCGCAGCGCGCCCTCGGCGTGGTCGACCTCGATGCCGGAGGTCGACGGGTCGGCGATCAGCGCGGCGGCGAGCGCCCGGTCGTCGCTGGAGCGGACCAGGTAGCGGTGCGGGCGGTCGGTCATCAGGCGGCGGATGCGGCGGAAGTCACCGCTCGCGGCGTGCCGTCCGGCGACGATGACCTCGATGTGCCAGGCGAGCTGTTCGACCTCTTCGAGGATGTGCGAGGAGAACAGCACGGTGCGGCCCTCGTCACCCATGCGCCGCAGCAGGTCCATCAGCTGCATGCGCTGGCGGGGGTCCATTCCGTTGAAGGGCTCGTCCAGGAGGAGGAGCGAGGGGTCGTGCACGAGGGCGCTCGCCATTTTCACGCGCTGGCGCATGCCCTTGGAGTACGTGGCGATCTTGCGGTCCTGCGCGTACTCCATCTCCACGGTGGCCAGGGCGCGCTGGGCGGCCTTGGCGCCGAGCCCGTGGAGTTCGGCGTTGGCGACGACGAATTCCTTGCCGGTGAGGAAGTCGTACATCGCCTCGCGTTCGGGGACGATGCCGATGTGCCGGTAGATGTCCTCGTTGCGCCAGACCGGCTGTCCGTCGAGGGTGACGGTGCCGGTGGAGGGGGCGAGGAAGCCGCCCATCATGTTGATGAGGGTGGACTTGCCGGCTCCGTTGGGGCCGAGGAGGCCGGTGACGCCGGGGCCGATGGTCATGGTGATGTCGTTGACGGCGACCACGTTGCCGAACCAGCGGGAGACGTGGTCGATGCTCAGGGTGGTCACAGGCCCACCTTCTTGTAGCGGCGGATCAGGAGGCCGTGGGCGCCGGCGATCAGGCCGAGGGTGACGAGGAGGTAGACGACGCCCTGCCCGGTGCCGGGGCCGTGGCCGCCGGGGAAGGCGGAGGTGGCGCCGAGGAAGGCGGACTGCACTCCGTCGATGAGGGTGATCGGGGAGAACAGGCCGATCCAGGCGATGGCGCCGGTGCTGTCCTGGACGTCGGCGATGGCCTGGAGCGTGGAGACCGCGCCGTAGGTGATGGTCAGGACGGCGATGACGGCGGCGATGCCGAAGCCGCGGCGCGGGGTGACGGAGGCGATGACCAGGCCGATGCCGGCGAAGAGCAGCGAGAGCAGTGCCACGGAGACGAGTCCCTGAGCGAACCCTGCCGTCTGGTCCGCGAAGTCGAGTTCGGCGAGCAGGGCGCCCGCGTAGAGGACGATCAGCGGCGCGGCGGTCAGGAGGAACAGCGCCGAGGCCAGCGCCGCGTACTTGGCGCGGACGTAGTCGGAGGTTTCGATCGGCCGTGAGAAGTAGAGCGGCACGGTCTTGAAGCGCAGGTCACGGGAGACCGACTGGGGCGCCTGGGAGGCGATGTACAGGCTGATGACCGCCTGGAGGACGATCGCGTACCGCGTGTACTCCAGGGGCAGTTCCTTGGACTTGGTGACGACGGCGACGGCGACCATGATCCCGGCGGGCAGGCACATGACGACGAACAGCAGCATCGGCAGCACCTTGGCCTTGGCCGAACGGCCGAGGCCGTAGGCACCGCGCAGGGACTGCGAGTAGAGGGAGCGGCGGGCGTAGGCGCGGCCGAGGCGGGGGCCGTCGTAGGCGCGGTAGCCGATGTTGTGGATGCGGGTCTGGTCGCCTGTGACGGCGGCTGTGGGCTGCTCAGTTGCCATGGCCGACCGCCTCCTTCCGCTGCGCGTCGTCGCTGTCCTTGAAGACCTCCGCTATGTGGTGCCGGCGCTGCTCCATGCGGACCAGGCCGAGGCCGAGGCCGGCGATCACGTCGCGGATCACGTCGTAGGTCTCCTCGCCGGTGGCGGTGAGCAGCAGGACGTGGCCGGCGCCGGGCAGTCCGCTGCCGTCCTCGACGGTGATCCCGCGCGCGTGGAGCGCGTCGCGCACCGCGCGGGTGCCCTCGGGGTGCTCGTCGGTGTCGGTGACCTCGACGGCGAGGGTGGTGGTGGACTGCGTGAAGTCGGTGGTGGAGCTGGCGCGCAGCAGTGTGCCGCCGTCCACGACGACGACGTGGTCGCAGGTGCGTTCCAGTTCGCCCAGCAGGTGGGAGGTGACCAGCACCGAGATGCCGAAGTCGGTGTGGATGCGGCGGATCAGGCCGAGCATCTCGTCGCGGCCGACCGGGTCGAGGCCGTTGGTCGGCTCGTCGAGGAAGACGAGCTGGGGGTCGTGGACGAGGGCCTGCGCGAGCTTGACGCGCTGCTTCATGCCGGTGGAGTAGCCGCCGATGGGGCGGTAGCGCTCCTCGTAGAGGCCGACGTGGCGCAGGGTGTCCGCGGTGCGCTCACGCGCGGCGGTGGGCGGCAGGCCGGACATGCGGGCCATGTGCACGACGAACTCGGTGGCCGAGACGTCGGGCGGCAGGCAGTCGTGCTCCGGCATGTAGCCGACCCGTTCCCGGATGGCGGCTCCCTTGGTGGCCACGTCGAGGCCGAGCACCTCGGCGCGCCCCTCGGTGGCGGGGGACAGACCCAGCAGGATCTTGATCAGGGTGGACTTGCCGGCGCCGTTGGCCCCGACGAGTCCGGTCACACCGGCTCCGATGTCCACGGACAGCCGGTCGAGCGCGGTCACCCGGGGGAACCGCTTGCTCAGGCTTTCGGTCGCGATCACAGTCACGTCCATGACAGTAATGACGGCCGCGGCACCGGTCGTCAGACCGCAGGTCCGTCTTGGCGTCCGACTCCAGGCGTACGGGACCTTAGGGGTACCCCTGCCTGAGGGCTACGACGGCCCGCCGGTTCGGGGCAACCCTGTTGACGGGTCGTCTAACAACTGGGAGATTCGGCGGCGGACGGGAGAACGGGCGGGTGGCGGACGGAGGAGACGTGGCGGATGTGACCGGCGGGACTGGTGGTACGGAGGGGACTGGCGGGGTCGGCGGAATCGATGGGGCCGACGGGGTCAGCGGTACCGGCGGTACCGATGGGGCGGGCTTCGAGGGTGCGCGGGTTCGCCGTGTGCGGAGCGGTGAGGTCGAGCTGTGCGTCGCCGAGCTGGGTGATCCGGCGCGGCCGACGGTCGTCCTCGTCCACGGCTATCCCGACAGCAAGGAGGTGTGGGCGCCGGTGGCCGCCCGCCTCGCCGACCGCTTCCACGTCGTCGCCTACGACGTCCGGGGCCACGGCCGGTCGACGGCTCCCCGGCCGCTGCGCGGCGGGTTCACCTTGGAGAAGCTGACGGACGACTTCCTGGCGGTCGCCGACGCGGTGAGCCCGGACCGGCCCGTCCACCTGGTGGGGCACGACTGGGGTTCGGTGCAGTCCTGGGAGTTCGTCACGGTCGAGCGCACCCGGGGGCGGATCGCGTCCTTCACCTCGATGTCGGGGCCGTCCCTGGACCACTTCGGGCACTGGATCGACGGCCGGCTGCGGCGGCCGACCCCGCGCCGGGCCGGCCAGCTCCTCCGCCAGGGCGCCAAGTCCTGGTACATCTGCCTGCTGCACACGCCGGTCCTGCCGGAGCTGGCCTGGCGCGGCCCGCTGGGCAAGCGCTGGCCGGGCATCCTCCGCCGCATGGAGAAGCTGCCCGCCGGTTCCTCCGCCGGCTACCCCACCGCGTCCCTGCCCGGTGACGCGGCGCACGGCGCCTGGCTCTACCGGGACAACGTACGGCCCCGGCTGCGCCGACCGCGCCCCGACGCGTACGCCCACGCGCCCGTCCAGCTCATCACCCCCGTGCACGACGCGTTCCTGTCCGAGGCGCTCTACGACGGTCTGGAGCGGTGGGTGCCGGACCTGACCCGGCGCACCCTGCCCGCCCGGCACTGGATTCCGCGGACCCGGCCGGACCTGCTGGCGGTGTGGATCACGGACTTCGCCCTGGGGGTGGAGGGCGAGCGGCACGACGGGCCTGCGGAGGTTCAGGAGACGGCGCCCCCGGGGCACGCCCGGGAGGAGTCGCCCTGGGGTCACCGCTTCGGAGGGCAGCTCGTCCTGGTCACCGGGGCGGGCGGCGGCATCGGACGGGCCACGGCGCTGGCGTTCGCGCGGGCCGGGGCGCGGGTGATCGCCGTCGACCGGGACGGCCCGGCCGCGCGGCGCACCGCCGAACGGGCCCGGCTGACCGGCGCGCCGGCGGCCTGGGCCGAGACCGCCGACGTCTCCGACGAACGGGCGATGGAGGAACTCGCCGGCCAGGTCACCGCCGCCTACGGCGTGGTGGACGTCCTGGTGAACAACGCCGGCATCGGTCTGTCGGGCTCCTTCTTCGACACCACGCCGCAGGACTGGCGGGACGTCCTCGGCGTCAACCTGTGGGGCGTGATCCACGGCTGCCGGCTGTTCGGCCGGCACATGGCCGAGCGCGGCCAGGGCGGCCACATCGTCAACGTCGCCTCGGCGTCGGCCTACCAGCCCTCCCGGGCGCTGCCCGCGTACAGCACCTCCAAGGCGGCGGTGCTGATGCTGAGCGAGTGCCTCCGCGCCGAGCTGGCCGGTCGGGACATCGGCGTGACGGCGGTCTGCCCGGGGTTCGTGGACACGGGCATCACCTCGGCGGCGCGGTTCGCGGGCGCCGACGCGGCCGGACAGCGGCGGCGGCAGCGGCGCACGGCCCGGCTGTACGGGCTGCGGAACTACCCGCCGGAGAGGGTCGCCGACGCGATCCTGGATGCGGTGGCGCGGGACCGGGCCGTCGTCCCGGTCGCGGCGGAGGCGCGTGTCGCCCGGTTCCTGTCGCGCTTCGTCCCGGGGGCGGGACGCGCGCTCGCCCGGGTCGATCCCCCGGTGTGACGCGCCGGTTCTCCACAGACATCCCCAAGAGACCTGTGGATAACATCACTTGGCTGTGGACCAAACCTCCCGGGAGAAATCGATCGCGTGACGCGCGTCTCTTTCGGCACCCTGGTCGAATGAAGGAACGAAGTGAGAGGGGCGAGGACGAGAGACGCACCGTGAAGGTGTCGAAGTACCTCGCCAAGCATCTGCGTCACCAGCCGGAACGGATCGGGCTGACGCTGGACGAGGGCGGCTGGGTCGAGATCGACACCCTCCTCGCGGCGACCGCCGCCCATGGCTTCCGCATCGGCCGCGAGGAACTGGACCACGTGGTCGCCGCCAACGACAAGCAGCGCTTCGCGGTCGACGGCACCCGCATCCGCGCCAGCCAGGGACACAGCGTCGACGTCGACCTCGGCCTGCCCCCGGCGACCCCGCCGCCGCACCTGTACCACGGCACGGTCGCCCGCCACCTGGACGCCATCCGGGCCGAGGGACTGCGGCCGATGAACCGGCACGCGGTGCACCTCTCGGCCGACCGCGAGACCGCCACCCGGGTCGGTGCCCGGCGCGGCCGGCCGGTGGTCCTGGCGGTGGACGCCGCCGCCATGCACCGCGACGGCCACGTCTTCCGGATCAGCGCCAACGGCGTATGGCTGACCGAGGCGGTGCCGGCGCGCTATCTGCGGTTCGGGTAGCGCGCCGGCACCACGTGGTTGCTGTAGTGGCTCGGTGACCGCGTGGATTCCGTAGGGACACGGCGACTTCGGACGGCTTCCGTAGCGACACGGCGGCTTCGGACGGCTCCCGTAACGACACGGCGGCTTCGGGCGGCTCCCGTAGCGACACGGCGGCTTCTCGCGGCTTCCGTAACGACACGGCGGCTTCTCGCGGCTTCCGTAGCGGCGCGGCAACTGCGGGCGGTGCTCGTAGCGGCGCGGTGGCCGGGGGCTGTTTCACGTGAAACGGCGGACGCCGCTTAGGCTCGGTGCCATGAGTCTGCGCCTGAGCACCGTGATCCTCCCCCATCGCCGCTGGCACGAGGGCGGCCGCGCGGCCTGGACACGGGCGGAGCAGCTCGGTTTCCACGCCGCCTACACCTACGACCACCTCTCCTGGCGCAGCTTCCGCGACGGCCCGTGGTTCGGTGCCGTACCGACGCTGACCGCGGCCGCGGCGGCCACCGAGCGGATGCGGCTGGGCACCCTGGTGACGTCCCCCAACTTCCGGCACCCGGTGACGCTCGCCAAGGAACTGATCTCCCTCGACGACATCTCCGGCGGACGGATCACGCTGGGCATAGGGGCGGGCGGCACCGGCTTCGACGCCACCGCGCTCGGTCAGGAGCCCTGGACGCCGCGCGAGCGGGCCGACCGCTTCGCCGAGTTCCTCGCCCTGCTCGACCGGCTGCTGACCGAGGACACGGTGTCCTACGAGGGCGACTTCTACGCTGCGCACGAGGCGCGCACCATTCCGGGCTGTGTGCAGCGGCCCCGGCTGCCGTTCGCGGTGGCCGCGACCGGACCGCGCGGTCTGCGGCTCGCCGCCCGGTACGGACAGGCGTGGGTGACCACCGGCGACCCGAAGCTGTTCGAGAACGGCACGCCCGATCAGTCACTGCGCGCGCTGCGGACGCAGGCGGAGCGGCTGGCCGACGCCTGCGCCGAGATCGGCCGGGACGCGGGAGAACTCGACAAGGTGCTGCTCACCGGGTTCACGCCGGACCGCAACGAGCCGTTCCGTTCCCTGGACGCCTTCGTGGACTTCGCCGGGCGGCACCGGGAGGCGGGGTTCACCGAGATCGTCGTCCACTGGCCGATCCCGGGGTCGGACTTCGCGATCGACGAGAAGGTCTTCGAACGGATCGCGATGGAGGCGCTCGCCCAGTTGGGCTGAGCTTCACCGGGCGCCGGGCGGCGGGGCGGGGGCGGGGGCGGCACTCATGAGGGCCGTACCTCACAGATGTGCGGACTGCCGCACGCCCGTGCGGTCCCGTACGGGACAATGACCGGGTGACCTCAGCGACTCGACAGCCCCCGCCCCCGGCCGCCGCCGCTCGCCCCCGTCTGATCGCCACCGACCTCGACGGGACCCTGCTGCGCGACGACAAGACGGTCTCGCCCCGTACGGTGGCCGCGCTGGCCGCCGCCGAGGAGGCGGGCATCGAGGTCTTCTTCGTGACCGGCCGACCGGCCCGCTGGATGGACGTCGTCAGCAACCACGTCCACGGCCACGGCCTCGCCATCTGCGGCAACGGCGCCGCCGTGGTCGACCTGCACGGCGGTCCCGGCGCCCACCGGTTCGTGAAGGTGCGGGCGCTGGCCCGGGAGAACGCGCTGGACACCGTACGGCTGCTGCGCGAGGCGGCCCCCGGCACGGTGTACGCGGTGGAGCAGACGTACGGCTTCAACCAGGAGCCCGGTTATCCGAAGCTGCACCTGGAGGCCCCGGACGTCCTGCGGCCGGCCGAGGAACTGCTCGGCCCGGACGGTCCGGCACCGGACGAGCCGGTGCTCAAGATCCTCGCCTTCCACCCGGCCATCGAGCCGGACGCCTTCCTGACGCTGGCCCGCCTCGCCGTGGGCGACCGCGCCAACGTCACCCGGTCCAGCCCCAGCGCCCTGCTGGAGATCAGCGGCCCGGAGGTCTCCAAGGCCAGCACGCTCGCCCTGTGCTGTGCCGAGCGCGGCATCTCGCACGAGGAGGTCGTCGCCTTCGGGGACATGCCGAACGACGTGGAGATGCTCACCTGGGCGGGACAGTCGTACGCCATGGGCAACGCCCACCCGGACGCGGTCGCCGCCGCCTCGGGACGGACGGTCGCCAACAACGACGACGGGGTCGCCCGCGTCATCGAACATCTGCTGGAACGATTCTCCTGACCTTCGCGAGGGCTTCCCGGCGGGTCGTGGGACGGATCAGACGGTCACGCCCCGCAGGGCCAGCCAGGGCACCGGGTTCAGCGCCGATCCCGTCTCCGGGGTGATCCGCACCTCGAAGTGGAGGTGCGGGCCGGTGGAGTTGCCGGTGTTGCCCGACTGCCCGATCCACTGCCCGGCGGCGACGCGGTCACCCTGGCCGACGGCGACGGCGGCGAGATGCGCGTACTGCGTGTAGTAGCCGCCGGAGTGCCGGAGCACGACCTGGATGCCGAAGGCCCCGCCGCACGACACCTTCACCACGTGCCCGGCGCCGACCGCGCGCACCGGTGTGCCGACCGGCACCGCGAAGTCCTGCCCGGTGTGCCGGTTCGCCCAGCGCGATCCGCCGCTGCCGAAGGACGCGGACAGCTCGTACGCCTCCACCGGTGCCACCCAGTCCCGCTCCGCACGCGCGTCCGGCTGGTCGAGGCGGACGGCGCCCGGGCAGGACCCCGCGGCGGCCGGTGTCTCCGCCCGGTCCCGGAGTTTCGCCCGGGCCGCCGCCAGCTTGCGCTCGATGCTCCGCTTCAGGGTGGCCAGTTCCGCGTTGTGCCGGTCCAGTTCCCGCCGGGCCGCCTCCGCCCTCGCCTCGTCGGCGGCCAGCCGCGCCGCGGCCCGGCGGCTCCTGCCGATGGCGTCGCCCAGGGCGCGGCCGGCCCGCCGGATGGTGTGCCGGCCCCGCATCAGTTGCTCCGGGTCGTCCGCGAGGAGCATCCGCGCGGTGAGCGGAAGCCCGCCTCCTTCGCGGTACTGGGCACGGGCGATGCGGCCCAGTTCCTCGTGCAGGACGGTGATCTCCGCGCGCTGCCGGTCGAGCAGGGCCGCGTACCGCGCGGCTTCGGCCCGCCGGGCCTCCGCCTCCCGTCGCCCCTCCTCGTACCGCCGGGTCGCCGTGGCGGCGTCCTGGTAGAGCCGGGCGACCTCCGTGCCGGCCTCGCCGGCGGAGCCGCCGTCCCCCTCGGCGGTGGGGCGGGCCGCGAGGACGGCGAGCGCGCACAGCAGCACCGGAACGAGCAGCGGACGGCGGCGAGGTGAGCGCATGTCAGCGATCGTGGCCCCTGCGGGGCCGCCGGGTCATGTCCGGCTCGTACGGGCGGGGGATTCCGTTGCTGCACATGGGGGAGAGCGGCCCGCTTCGACGCGAGACCGAGGCTCGCCGGCCGCCCCGGCCGGATTCAGTACGGCGCCTCCCACACGACGGTCGTGCCGGCGCCGTCCGGCCCGATGCCCGGCCCGGTGCGGCTCGTCCCGCCGAGTGCCTGGGCCCGGCGTTCCAGGTTGTGCAGGCCGCTGCGCCGGCCGCCCTCGGGGAGGCCCACACCGTCGTCGGCGACGGTCAGCCGGACGCCGGGGCGGCCGTCCGGCAAGGTCACCGTCGCGTCGACGACGACCTCGGTCCGGGAGGCGTGGGCGTGCCGGTAGGCGTTGGAGAGCGCCTCGCGCAGGGCGGCGAGGAGATTGCGGCCGGTCGCCTCCCCGACCGCGCCGTCGACCGGGCCGACGAAGCGGTGCGCGGGGGTGTGGCCGAGGGGCGCGGCGGCCATGGTGATCTCCCGCAGGACCCGGGTGCGCAGCCGGGCCGGGGTCTCGGCGGGCCGGCGCAGCGCGAAGACCGCCGAGCGGATCTCCTGGATGGTGACGTCGAGTTCGGCCACGGCCTTGGCTACGCCGTCGCGTACCTCGGGCACGGCCGAGACGCGCTCGGCGTTCTCCAGCGTCATCCCGGTGGCGAACAGCCGCTGGATGACGAGGTCGTGCAGGTCCCGGGCGATGCGGTCGCGGTCCTCGTACACGGCCAGCCGCTCACGGTCCCGCTGCGCCTCGGCCATGACCAGCGCGAGCGCGGCCTGCGCGGCGAACCGGTCGGCGAGGACGCGCTCGGTCCGGGTGAACGGCCGCTCCCCCCGCGCACGGAGCAGGACCAGCCCGCCGAGGACCCGCCCGTCGCTGCGCAGCGGCAGCACCAGGGCGGGGCCGTAGGCGCGGGCCGGGCCGGTGAGCAGGCGCGGATCGGTGGCCGCGTCGGTCACGACCTCGGACCGGCCGGCGAGCAGACCGGCGACCAGCCCGCTGTCCGGCGCGAGCACCGTGCCGAGATCCTCGGCGGGCCGCCGCCCGGCGACGGCCGCGATCTCCATGCCGCCGCACGCGGCCGGCAGCAGCACGATGCCGGCGACCGCCCCGGAGAGCCGGCGGGCCTGTTCGGCGACCACCCGCAGGGAGTCGTCGGGGCCGGCGCCGGAGAGCAGGGCGGTGGTGACGGCGACCGATCCGTCGATCCAGCGCTCCCGCGCCCGCGCGGACGCGTGGAGCCGGGCGTTGCCGAGGGCGATGCCCGCCTCTACGGCGAGCACCCGGACCAGGGCGAGATCGTGGTCGTCGAACGCCCTGCCGTCGCGTTTGTCCGCCAGGTAGAGGGTGCCGGAGAACTCGCCCTGAACCCGTACGGGAACGCTGAGGACGCCGGGCGGGGGCGGCTCGTACGCTGCCGGGAGGCCGCCGGCGCGGAGGATGCCGGCCAGGTCGCGGGGGGCGCCGGTCGGGTCACCGGGCTCGTCGGTCGGGGCGCGGGAATCGCCGCCCAAGGCCCGGGAATCGCCGGCCAGGGCGCGGGAATCGCCGCCCAGGTCACGGGAACCGTCGGCCGGGTCGGGCGAGCGGGCCGGCCCGGGGGCGTCGGTCACGGTGCCCGGCGCCGTAGGGCGGTCCGGCGGGCTGCCCATCAGGCCGGCGGTCGCCGCGCCGGCGTCGTGGTGGACGAAGTCGGCGAGGCCCTCACCGTCCTCGGCCAGGACGCCCAGCGCCGCGTACCGCGCCCCGGCGAGGTCGGCGGCGGTCGCGCAGATCCGCTCCAGCGTGGCGTGCGGGTCCAGGCCGCTGCCGACGGACCGCATCGCCGCCAGCAGCTTGCGCACCCGCACCCGCAGCTCCACCGAGGCCCCCTCCCCGGACGGCCCGGGGCCGGAAGGCGGCGGGGGCGGCGGGGTACCGGACATGCACCGAGCCTAATGAGACCCTTTTGCCCAGGAAAGCCAGAGAACGTCCGGAAGCTCGCCCTGGGGGTGCCGTGCGGCCACCGGCTCCCCGCCCGGACCGCCTACCCCGCTACCAGCAGGTCCGCCGCCGCCTCCCGTTCGGCCATCGACCGCAGCGGCCCCGGCACCGCCCTCAGCTCCGCGAACGTCCCGCGCTGCGCGACCCGGCCCTCGTCGAGCACGATCACCTCGTCGACGGCCTCCAGACCGGCGAGCCGGTGGGTGATGAGCAGGGTCGTCCGGCCCTCGGTGGCGGCCAGCAGATCCGCGGTGAGCGCGTCCGCGGTCGGCAGGTCGAGGTGCTCGGCGGGCTCGTCGAGCACCAGCACGGGGAAGTCGGCGAGGAGCGCGCGGGCCAGGGCGAGGCGCTGCCGCTGACCACCGGACAGCCGGGCCCCGTGTTCCCCCACCAGGGTGTCGAGCCCGTCGGGCAGGCCGTCGGCCCATTCCAGCAGCCGGGCCCGCCGCAGGGCGTCGCGCAGTCGGTCCTCGGTGGCGTCCTTCCTGGCCAGCAGCAGGTTCTCCCGCACCGAACTGTCGAAGAGGTGGGCGTCCTGCGCGCACAGCCCGACGATCCGGCGCACGGCGTCGCCGGTCAGGGCGCGGGCGTCCACCCCGGCGAGGGTGTACGACCCCGCGCCCGGGTCCAGGAACCGCAGCAGCACCTGGGCGAGCGTCGTCTTGCCCGACCCGGACGTACCGACCACGGCGATCCGGCGCCCCTCGGCCAGGGTCAGGTCCAGTCCGGTCAGGGCCTCCCGGTACTGCCCGGGGTGACGGGCGGCGAGCCCCTTGACGACGATCGGGAACGGCGACGCCGGGACCTGCCGGGGCCGCTCCGGGTCCCGTACGGGCTCCGGGGCGTCGAGCACCTCGTACACGCGCTCGGCGCCGCGGCGGACCCGCTGCCGGTACTGCACGGCGAGCGGCAGGCCGAGGACGGCCTCGAAGGCGGCCAGCGGGGTGAGCGCGACCACGGCCATGGCCACCCCGGAGAGCCGGCCGTCGGCGACCGCCTGGGCACCGACGGACGAGGCCGCCGCGACGGTCAGGCCGGAGATCAGGGCCGTGAGCCCGTCACCGAGCGCGGTGGCGGTGGCCGTCCGCGAGGCGATCCGGGTCAGCGCGGAGTCGGCCCGGCGCGCGTCGGCGGCGCGTGCGGGCAGGGCACCGGCCACGGTCAGTTCGGCGGTGCCGGTGAGCAGATCGGTCACCCGGGTGGCGAGCGCGCCGCGGGCGGGGGCCAGCCTGCGCTCGGCCCGGCGCGCCACGGCACCGGTGAGCAGCGGCACACCGAGGCCCGCGGCGAGCAGCCCGGCGGCGAGCACGGCACCGGCCTCCGGTAGCAGCCAGGCCGTGAAGCCGGCGGACGCGGCGGAGACGACCGCCGCGGCCCCGGCCGGCAGCAGCCAGCGCAGCCAGTAGTCCTGGACCGCGTCGACGTCGGCGACCAGCCTGGACAGCAGGTCGCCGCGGCGGCTGCGGCGCAGCCCGGCGGGCGCGATCCGCTCCAGCCGCCGGTAGACGGCGACCCGGGTGTCGGCGAGCATCCGCAGCACGGCGTCGTGCGACACGAGCCGCTCGGCGTAGCGGAAGACGGACCTGCCGATGCCGAAGGCGCGGGTCGCCGTGACGGCCACCATCAGGTACAGCACCGGCGGCTGCTGCGAGGCCCGGGAGATGAGCCACCCGGAGGTGGCCATCAGACCGACGGCACTGCCCAGCGCCAGGCTGCCGAGCAGCAGGGCGAGCGCGAGCCGCCCACGCCGCGGGGCGGACATCGCCCGCACCCGGCCGAGCACCCCGCCACGGCCCCGGGCGTCCCTCGCGGCGGAGGCGACGGAGGCGGAGGCGGAGGCGACGGAGGCCGGAACGCCCGGCGCGTCCTCCTCGGCCACGGCGGCTGCGGGGCCACCCGCCGCCCCGGCGACCGGTCCGTCCACGGGCAGGCGGGCCCCCGCACCGGGGACGGCGGCCTCCGACTCGGCCGGTGACGGCATCCGGCCGGCCGCCCCCGGCTCAGCCGGCCGTACCCGATCTCCGGTCCCCGGCTCGGGCAACCGCACCACCCGGTCGGCCACCTCTAGCAGCGCCGGGCGGTGCACCACGAGCAGCACGGTCCGCCCCTGCGCGAGCCGCCGTACCGCCGCCACGACCTCCGCCTCGGTCGCCCCGTCCAGCGCCGCGGTCGGCTCGTCCAGCAGCAGCACGCGCCGGTCCGCGAGGAACGCCCTGGCCAGCGCGAGTCGTTGCCGCTGCCCGGCGGACAGCCCGGCACCGTCCTCACCGAGCACCGTCTCCGCACCCTCGGGCAGCGCGTCGACGAAGGCCAGCGCCCCGGCGTCGCGCAGCGCCCGGCGTACGGCGGTGTCGTCCGCGCCGGGCCGGGCCAGCCGTACGTTCTCGGCGATCGTCGTGGCGTACAGGTGCGGTCGCTGCGGCACCCAGGCGACCCGTGCGTGCCACTGCTCCGGGTCCAGGCCGGCGAGATCGGCTCCCCCGACCGTCACCCGGCCCTCGTCCGGCCGTACGAAGCCCAGCAGCACATCGAGCAGCGTCGACTTGCCGGCCCCGCTCGGACCGACGAGGGCGACCGTCTCACCGGGCTCCACGGTGAAGCTCACGTCCGACACGGCGTCCGCCGACCGACCCGGGGGGCGGACGGTCACTCCCTCGAAGGCCAGCGCGCCGGTCGCGGGCACGGCACCGGTCCCCGGGCGCCGGGCCGGGGTCTCCAGGACGGTGAAGATCTCCTCGGCCGCGGCGAGCCCCTCGGCCGCCGCGTGGTACTGCGCCCCGACCTGCCGCAGCGGCAGATACGCCTCCGGCGCCAGCACCAGCACGACCAGACCGTCGTACAGGTTCATGTCGCCGTGGACGAGGCGCATGCCGATGGTGACGGCGACCAGGGCGACCGAGAGCGTGCTGAGCAGTTCCAGGGCGAAGGAGGACAGGAAGGCGATCCGCAGGGTCCGCAGGGTCGCCTGGCGGTAGTCGTCGGTGATCCGCCGGATCGACTCGGCCTGGGCCTTGGCCCGGCCGAAGACCTTGAGCGTCGGCAGTCCCGCCACCACGTCCAGGAAGTGCCCGGACAGCCGGGACAGCAGCCGCCACTGCCGGTCCATCCGGGACTGCGTGACCCAGCCGATCAGGGCCATGAAGACCGGGATGAGCGGAAGGGTGACGACGATGATGGCCGCCGACACCCAGTCCTCGGTGACGATCCGGACCAGCACCGCGACCGGTACGACGACGGCGAGGCCCAACTGCGGCAGATAGCGGGAGAAGTAGTCGTCGAGGGCGTCGACCCCGCGGGTGGCCAGGGTCACCAGCGACCCGGTGCGCTGTCCGGTGAGCCAGCCGGGGCCGAGGGTGGCCGCCCGGTCCAGCAGCCGGCCGCGCAGCTCCGACTTCACCGCCGCGCTCGCCCGGTGCGCGGCCAGTTCGGTGAGCCACCCCACCAGGCCCCGGCCACCGGCGACGGCCACCAACAGCAGCAGGGGAGTGCGGAGTCCGGTGGCCGTCAGGCCGTCCTGGAAGGCGCCCACCACGATCTCGGCGATGAGCATGGCCTGGGCGATGACCAGCCCCGCGCCGACGGCGCCCAGGCCGACGACGGCCATGAGGAAGAGCCGGGTGGTGCGGGCGTACCGCAGCAGTCGTGGATCGATGGGTTTCACGTGGAACATGCCCTCCCGTCCCGAGGGTGCGTTTCACGTGAAACACGCGGAGTGAGCGTGCTCCGTGAACGTACCCCGGCCGGACTCAGTGCGTGGCGTCGGCGAGGTGCTGCGTACCGATGCGCTTGCGGAAGACCCAGTACGTCCATCCCTGGTAGACGAGCACGACAGGCGTGCCGATCACCGCGAGCCAGGTCATGATCTTCAGGGTGTAGGGACTGGACGAGGCGTTGGTGACGGTCAGGCTCCAGTCCGCGTTCAGCGTGGACGGCATGACGTTCGGGAAGAGCGTCAGGAACAGCATGGCCACCGAGGCGACGAGGGTGACGCCGGAGAGGGTGAACGCCCAGCCCTCGCGTCCGGCCTGGTTGGCGAGGAGCGCGGCGGCCAGGGCCGCCACCGCCACCACCAGCGCCACCAGGCTCGCGCCGTCGCCGTGGTCCAGCTGCGTCCACAGCAGGAAGGCCAGTGCCGCCACCGCCGTGACCAGGCCGACGCGCAGCGCCAGCTTCCGTGCCCGCTCCCGGATCTCACCGACCGTCTTGAGCGCGGTGAACACCGTGCCGTGGAAGGTGAACAGCGTCAGCGTCACCACGCCGCCGAGCAGCGCGTAGGGGTTGAGCAGATCCCCCAGGCTGCCGACGTACTCCATGTCCCGGTCGATCTTCACGCCGCCGACGATGTTGCCGAAGGCCACGCCCCACAGGAAGGCGGGGATCAGCGAGGTCCAGAAGATCGCGGTCTCCCAGTTGCGCTGCCAGCGCTCCTCGGGCCGCTTCACCCGGTACTCGAAGGCCACGCCCCGGATGATCAGGCACAGCAGGATGACCAGCAGCGGCAGGTAGAAGCCGGAGAACAGCGTCGCGTACCACTCGGGGAAGGCGGCGAAGGTGGCGCCGCCCGCGGTGAGCAGCCAGACCTCGTTGCCGTCCCAGACCGGGCCGATCGTATTGATCAGCACCCGCTTCTCGGGCCGGTTCCGGGCCAGCAGCCTGGTCAGGACGCCGACCCCGAAGTCGAAGCCCTCCAGGAAGAAGTAGCCGGTCCACAGGAAGGCGATGAGGACGAACCAGACGTCGTGCAGTTCCATGACGGTGCAGCTCCCTTACGCCTAGTACGAGAAGGCCATCGGCTTGTCGGCGTCGCGGACGTCGCCGCCGATCTTCGTGGGCGGGTTGAGGTCGGCCTCGGTGAGTTCGGGCGGTCCGGCCTTGACGTACTTCGCCATCAGCCTGACCTCGACGACGGCCAGGACGGCGTAGAGCAGGGTGAAGGCGGTCATCGAGAGGATGACCTCGGTCTGGGAGACACCGGGGGAGACCGCGTCGCGGGTCTGGAAGAGGCCGTAGACGACCCACGGCTGGCGGCCCATCTCGGTGAAGATCCAGCCCCAGGAGTTGGCGATCAGCGGGAAGCCCATCGTCCACAGGGCCAGCAGCCAGTACAGCCGGGAGAGCCGGGCGCCGAGCGGCTTGCGCAGCAGCACCAGGTGCGGCACCTCGTCGTCACCGGTCCGCCAGGCGGCCGGCAGCAGGAACTTCTTCCGCGTCAGCCACAGCCCGGCCAGACCGAGCGTGAAGGACGCCATCCCGAAGCCGATCATCCAACGGAAGCCCCAGTAGGCGACGGGGACGATGGGCTTGTAGTCGCCGGGCCCGAACTTCTCCTGCTCGGCCTTGTTGGTGTCGTTGATGCCGGGCACGTACGAGTCGAAGTCGCTGTGCGCCAGGAAGGAGAGCAGGCCGGGGATCTCCAGGGCGACCTTGTTGTGCCCCTCGTCGACGTCGCCGTAGGCGAAGACGGAGAAGGGCGCCGGCTCCTCGCCGTCCCAGAGCGCCTCGGCCGCGGCCATCTTCATCGGCTGCTGCTCGTACATGACCTTGCCGAGGGTGTCGCCGCTGATCGCGGTGAGCAGGCCGCCGACCGCCAGTGTGACCAGGCCGAGGCGGAGCGAGGTCCGCATCACCGGGATGTGCTTCTTGCGCCACAGGTGGAAGGCGGCGATGCCGACCATGAAGGCACCGCCGGTCAGGAAGGCCGCGGAGAAGCTGTGGAAGACCTGGTTGAGCGCGGTGTTCTGGGTGAGGACCTGCCAGAAGTCCGTCAGCTCCGCCCGGCCCTTCTCCTCGTTGATCCGGTAGCCGACGGGGTGCTGCATCCAGGAGTTGGCGGCGAGGATGAAGTACGCCGACAGCAGCGTGCCGATCGAGACCATCCAGATGCAGGCCAGGTGGATCTTCTTGGGCAGTTTGTCCCAGCCGAAGATCCACAGGCCGATGAAGGTCGACTCGAAGAAGAAGGCGATCAGCGCCTCGAAGGCCAGCGGAGCGCCGAAGATGTCGCCGACGAAGCGGGAGTAGTCGGACCAGTTCATGCCGAACTGGAACTCCTGGACGATGCCCGTGACCACGCCCATGGCGATGTTGATCAGGAAGAGCTTGCCCCAGAACTTGGTCGCCTGGAGGTACTTCTCCTTGCCGGTGCGCACCCAGGCGGTCTCCAGACCGGCCGTCAGGGCGGCCAGGGAGATCGTCAGCGGCACGAACAGGAAGTGGTAGACGGTCGTGATGCCGAACTGCCAGCGCGCCAGCGTCTCCGGCGCCAGAGCCAAGTCCACGTCGTCACTCTCCTCACATCGCCGTGGTCAGCGGCACATTGTGCATGTATGACACACCCATATCGGGAGCGATCCGACACGCTTGTGAACGCGTTCACATTCACAAGCAATTATGACCTACTGCTTTTCGGCTCCGGAAGGGGGGTCCCCTGTGACGTCAACCCCTCGGACGGACCTTTTCCACGGACCGTTGAACCGCACCCGGTACAGAAGGCCCCGTTTCACGTGAAACGGGCGCCCCGCAGGTGACCAACGCCACCCGCGAGACGCCCGCCGCCTCCTGGCCCGGGGTTACAGCCCCTTGCGGAACCCTTCCGCCGCCTTCAGGAAGATGTCGTTCGCCTCGGTCTCCCCCACGGTCACCCGCACCCCGTCCCCCGGGAACGGCCTCACCACCACGCCGGCGCGCTCGCACGCCTCCGCGAAGGCGACCGTGCGCTCCCCCAGCCGCAGCCAGACGAAGTTCGCCTGGGTCTCGGGCACCGTCCAGCCCTGGGCCCGCAGCCCCTCCACCACCCGCGTGCGCTCGCACACCAGGGAGCCGACCCGCCCGAGCAGCTCGTCCTCCGCCCTCAGCGAGACGATCGCCGCCTCCTGCGCGATCTGGCTCACGCCGAACGGCACCGCCGTCTTGCGCAGTGCCGCCGCCACCGGCTCGTGCGCCACGGCGAAACCGACCCGGAGCCCGGCGAGGCCGTACGCCTTGGAGAAGGTCCGCAGCACGCAGACGTTGGGCCGCTCGCGGTACAGCTCGATGCCGTCCGGCACCCGGGGGTCGCGGATGAACTCGCGGTACGCCTCGTCCAGGACCACCAGCACATCACCGGGCACCCGGTCGAGAAACCGCTCCAGCTCCTCGCGCCCGACCACCGTGCCGGTCGGGTTGTTCGGGTTGCAGACGAAGATCAGCCGGGTCCGCTCGGTGATCGCGTCCGCCATGGCGTCCAGGTCGTGCACGTCCCCCGGCGTCAGCGGCACCCGGACCGAGGCCGCGCCGCTGATCTGCGTGATGATCGGGTACGCCTCGAAGGACCGCCAGGCGTAGATCACCTCGTCCCCGGGGCCCGCCGTCGCCTGGACCAGCTGCTGGGCGACGCCCACCGAACCGGTACCGGTCGCCACATGGGAGGCCGGGACGCCGAACCGCTCTGCCAGCTCGTCGACCAGTCCCGTACAGGCCAGGTCCGGATAGCGGTTGAAGGACGCGGCCGCCGCCGTGACGGTCTCCATCACACCCGGCAGCGGCGGATACGGGTTCTCGTTGGAGGACAGCTTGTAGGCCACCGGCCCGTCCGACGCCGCGGGCTTGCCCGGCTTGTAGGTGGGAATCCCTTCCAGCTCGGCGCGCAGCTTGGGGCTCGTCTCGCTCACCGCAGTCCTCCTCGTGACCACCACCGGCATCGAATACTTCTCACCTTATGAGGATTCGGTCCCGGCGCGTACCGGCTCGGACGGGCCGCTCGGTCACACGGCACGCCGCTCGGTCGTTCCGGCGTGCCGTCCGGTCACACCGACATCAGGGGCATCAGCGGCCGAAGGCGTACGTTCCGGGGGAGCGCCCCTACATATATCTATGCGCCGGTGGCTTGCGCCGTGGCGCGCGTCCCCCGTAGTGGTGAGTTGAGACCTCTTCGCAACATCGCACTCTTGGCAGGCCCACACGCGTCGACACCCTACGTCCGGGGGTCGAGAGGTCTAACTACCTTGCGATCCAAGGAAGTTGAACCTTTTTCGCCATGCAGAAACGTGCCTGTCAATGCATGCATATGCGTCCGCCCTACCCCACCGCATGAGCCCTACTATCGGCTCGCCATGACAGCAGCAGGGAAGCACCAGGTGAGCCGCGCGGAAACCTCACGTCGAGGCAGCAGGCCGGGTCGGGCGGGCATCAGGGACGTCGCCGCCGCCGCCGGAGTCTCCATCACGACCGTCTCCGATGCCCTCAACGGCAAGGGCAGGCTCCCGGACGCCACCCGACGCCACGTCCGCGAGGTCGCCGACCGGCTGGGCTACCGGCCGTCGGCCGCCGCCCGCACACTCCGCACCGGCAAGTCGGGACTCATCGGCCTGACGGTGACGACGTACGGGAATGAACCTTTCACCTTCACGGAGTTCGCCTACTTCGCCGAGATGGCGCGGGCCGCCACATCGGCCGCGCTCGCCCGCGGCTACGCCCTCGTCATCCTTCCCGCGACCTCCCGCCACGACGTGTGGTCCAACGTCGCCCTGGACGGCACGGTCGTCATCGACCCCTCCGACCAGGACCCGGTCGTCAGCGAGCTGGTCCGCCAGGGCCTCCCGGTCGTCTCCGACGGCCGCCCGGCCGGCGCGCTCCCGGTCACCGCCTGGGTGGACAACGACCACGAGGCCGCCGTCCTCGGCATCCTCGACCACCTCGCCGACGCCGGCGCCCGCCGTATCGGCCTGCTCACCGGCACCACCACCGACACGTACACCCATCTGTCGACCACCGCGTACCTGCGCTGGTGCGAGCGGGTCGGCCAGGACCCGGTCTACGAGGCGTACCCGGCGCACGACCCGTGCGCGGGCGCCGTCGCCGCCGACCGGCTGCTCGCCCGCCCGGACCGGCCCGACGCCGTGTACGGGCTGTTCGACCCCAACGGCACCGATCTGCTCGCCGCGGCCCGCCGCTACGGGCTGCGCGTACCCGACGACCTGCTGCTGGTCTGCTGCAGCGAGTCCACGGTCTACGCCAACACCGAACCGCCCATCACCACCCTGTCGCTCAAGCCGCGCCGCATCGGCACGGCCGTGGTGCAGTTGCTGATCGACGCCATCGAGAGCGTCGAGGCGCACCAGCCGGTCGAGCAGGTGATACCGACCGAGCTGATCGTGCGCACCTCCTCGCAGCGCCGGCCGCCGCGCACGACGGTCAGCCCGCCGCGCTCCCCCGGGGGCGAGTAGGGACCGGGAGGCGGGACGGGAGGGGAAGGACGGCCGGAAGGTGACCGTGAGGTGACAGAGGGGCGGATGAAGAGCGGGCCAATCGGGGCGAAAGCCGCGTCGAGGCGGGGACCTGTTCCGATTCACCACCCCTGGGTCATCACACAGCGCGATCCGCATTCCTATGATGGGCGCACGACACCGCGGGCCGCTGCGACCAGGCAGTCCGAAGCGGTGCAGCAGCGGCGCGATGGTGGAGGGGTCGATGACTCAGGGGGCCGGTCAGGGACCCGAGGTGGAGCGGACGGCGACGTTGCGCGACTTCCGAGTGCCCGCGTACGTCCATGAGACCGGTCCGTACGCCCAGGGCGCAGACGTCGTACCGCCGCACGAGGAGGCCCTTCCGGAGGGGTACGTCCCCGCGGAGCGGGACCTGCCCGTCGTCGACCCGAGCACGGTCCAGGAACTCGTCGACCCCGTGCCCGCCCCGGCGGACGGGCCGGCCACGGGTCCCGGTCCGCTGTACGTCGTGGGCGACGTCCACGGCTACCTGGACGAGCTGGTGGCCGCCCTCCAGGAGCAGAACCTGATCGACGCGTCCGGCCAGTGGTGCGCCGGCACCGCCCGCCTGTGGTTCCTCGGCGACTTCACCGACCGTGGCCCGGACGGCATCGGCGTCATCGACCTGGTGATGCGGCTGTCCGCCGAGGCCGCCGCGGCCGGCGGCTACTGCAAGGCGCTGATGGGCAACCACGAGCTGCTGCTGCTGGGCGCCAAGCGGTTCGGCGACACCCCCGTCAACTCGGGCGCGGGCACCGCCACCTTCCAGGCGGCCTGGCTGCTGAACGGCGGCCAGAAGACCGACATGGACCGCCTCCAGGACCACCACCTGCAGTGGATGGCCCGGCTGGACGCCGTCGAGGAGGTCGAGGGCCATCTCCTGGTGCACTCCGACACCACCGCCTACCTCGACTACGGCCGCTCCATCGAAGAGGTCAACGACACCATCCACGAGACCCTCACCCGCAATGACGCGGACGAGGTGTGGGACCTCTTCCGCAAGTTCACCAAGCGGTTCTCCTTCCGGGACGAGGGCGGCGCGGAGGCCGTGCGCTCCCTGCTCGACACGTACGGCGGCACCCGCATCGTCCACGGGCACAGCCCGATCCCGTATCTGCTCGGCGAGGTCGGTTCCGAGGACGGGGACGACGACTCCGGTCCGTCGGTCGAAGGACCGCACGTCTACGCCGACGGACTCGCCATCGCGATGGACGGCGGCGTGACCATGGCCGGAAAACTGCTGGTCCAGCAACTGCCGTTGGCCGACTGAGCCTTCACCGGCGCGCTTTTCTCCCGGTTTGCGCCCGGCGGCCTTCCTGCGGGCCGACACCCAATTTCTGGAAACCCCCTAACGCCCCGCACGGTCACCGCTCTACCATCGGCTTATCCGTAGCAGGCTCCCCTCCGTTTCTGCCCGACGGCTCGTTGGCATGCGAGCCCCAAGCCCTACGGAGCATCGGGGGATGCACATGAACAGCGTTCCGCAGCACCTGTTGAGCGAGGACCGCCAGGAGTACGAGCGGGTTCTCAACGAGGCGCTGCGCTCCGCACCACACCGCCCGGAACTGGCCGCTGTGGGACGGCGGCTCACCACCGAACAACTGCGCACGATGGCCCTCAGCGCCACCGCTCTCATCACCGCCGCGGCGGCGACCGAGTACCAGCACTACGTGAAGGTCCGCGAGGAGCTGCGTCACCCGGCGCCGTCCGCCTCGTCGTCCACCGCGCGCGAGCCGGAGCCGGCCGAGCCCGGTTCGGGCCCCATGGGGCTCGCCGCCGCCATGGGGGAGGCCGCCGAGACCGCGGGGGCGGGGGCCGTCGCCGTGGTCGCGGTGCTGGCGCCGGTCCTGGCGGGCACGGCCGCCGCGATATTCCTGCTCGTCGGGTACGTCCTGAGGGTGATCGCCCCGGAGCAGGCGTTCGCCCGGACCATGCTGACCACCGGCTGGGTGTTCGGCGCCGTGACCGCGCTGGCCATCCTGGTCGCCGCGGCCGGCCTGCTCACCACCGCCCTGCGCAACCGTCCCTCGGCCGAGGCCGCGGTGTACGGAGAACGCGACGGGGAGGTGCGACGGGCCAGGGACGCCTGGCGCGCGGCGTTGCTGGAGCAGGGCATCGTGCCGTTCCTGCGGGAGGCGCTGGCCGACCCCGCGGCGGCGGCCTCGGCCAGCGGCACGGGACCGTCCGCCCCGGCCGGCCGCATGCCGCACCTGGGCTACGACCGTCCGGGCTTCACCAGCCCGGACCGGGGACCCGCCGGATCGCGTCCGAGCTACTCGAGCCCGGACTACTCCAGCCCGGACTTCACAGGCCCGGAGCACCGCCCCGAGTGACCGCCGGCACGCGCTCCCCGACGGGCGTCCCCGCCCCGGGGGGAGCGCATGCCGGTGGCCCCGGTGGCGGGGCCGCCGCTGCGCTGGGTCAGTCGGCGATCGGGAGGTAGACCCGGTTGCCCGCCTCCGCGAACTCCTTCGACTTCTGGGCCATGCCCGCCTCGATCTCGCCCCTGGTGCCGCCGTGTTCACGGCGGATGTCCTGCGAGATCTTCATCGAGCAGAACTTCGGCCCGCACATCGAGCAGAAGTGGGCCGTCTTGGCCGGCTCCGCCGGGAGGGTCTCGTCGTGGAACGCGCGGGCCGTGTCCGGGTCCAGGGCGAGGTTGAACTGGTCCTCCCACCGGAACTCGAACCGGGCGTCGGACAGCGCGTCGTCCCATTCCTGGGCGCCGGGGTGGCCCTTGGCGAGGTCGGCGGCATGAGCGGCGATCTTGTAGGTGATGACCCCGGTCTTCACGTCGTCCCGGTCGGGCAGTCCCAGATGCTCCTTGGGCGTGACGTAGCAGAGCATGGCCGTGCCCCACCAGGCGATCATGGCGGCGCCGATGCCCGAGGTGATGTGGTCGTAGGCGGGCGCGATGTCCGTGGTCAGCGGGCCGAGCGTGTAGAACGGAGCTTCGTCGCAGATCTCCTGCTGAAGGTCGATGTTCTCCTTGATCTTGTGCATCGGGACGTGTCCCGGGCCTTCGATCATGGTCTGTACGTGGAAGCGCTTGGCGATCGTGTTGAGTTCCCCGAGCGTACGCAGTTCCGCGAACTGGGCCTCGTCGTTGGCGTCCGCGATCGATCCGGGCCGGAGGCCGTCGCCGAGCGAGTACGTGACGTCGTAGGCGGCGAGGATCTCGCACAGTTCCTCGAAGTGCTCGTACAGGAACGACTCCTTGTGGTGCGCCAGGCACCAGGCCGCCATGATCGAGCCGCCGCGCGAGACGATGCCGGTCTTCCGGTTGGCGGTCAGCGGCACGAAGGGCAGGCGCACGCCCGCGTGGACGGTCATGTAGTCCACGCCCTGCTCGGCCTGCTCGATCACCGTGTCCTTGTAGATCTCCCAGGTCAGCTCCTCCGCCTTGCCGTCGACCTTTTCGAGGGCCTGGTAGAGGGGGACCGTGCCGATGGGCACGGGGGAGTTGCGCAGGACCCACTCACGGGTGGTGTGGATGTTGCGGCCGGTGGAGAGGTCCATGACCGTGTCGGCGCCCCAGCGGGTGGCCCAGGTCATCTTCTCGACCTCCTCCTCGATGGAGGAGGTCACCGCGGAGTTGCCGATGTTGGCGTTGACCTTCACCAGGAACCGCTTGCCGATGATCATCGGCTCGATCTCGGGATGGTTCACGTTGGCCGGGAGGACCGCCCGGCCGGCCGCGATCTCCTCGCGTACGACCTCGGGCGAGACGTTCTCCCGGACGGCCACGTACTCCATCTCGGGGGTGATCTCGCCGCGCCGCGCGTACGCGAGCTGGGTCACCGGCGCTCCGCCGCGGCCCCGGCGCGGCTGGCGCGGGCGTCCGGGGAAGACCGCGTCGAGGTTGCGCAGTCCGCCACGCGGTGCGGTGTGCTTGATGCCGTCGTCCTCGGGGCGGACGGGACGGCCCGCGTACTCCTCGGTGTCCCCGCGGGCGATGATCCAGTTCTCGCGCAGCGGGGGCAGTCCCCTGCGCACATCGGTGTCGACGAGCGGGTCGGTGTACGGCCCCGAGGTGTCGTACAAGGTGACCGACCGCCCGTTGGTGAGGTGCACCTGACGGACCGGCACGCGCAGGTCGGGGCGCGAGCCCTCGACATACGCCTTGTGCCAGCCGATGGACTTCCCGGCCTCCGTGGGGGTTTCCTGAGCGGCGCTCTGTGCGGAGGCAGGCGTGCGTGCGTCCTTGATGGTCATGAGACCTACTCCCTACGCCGGCATTACCCGGTAACAGGTTCGGCGGTCGACGCAGCGGTATCCGTCTGCCGACGCTTCGTGGGGAACATCACTCGGCTTCGGTGATGTTTCCCGTGAAACATCGCTGGGACGGAGGTCAGCGCCCTCTCAGCCCGGTGCTCCGAGCTCCCGCGTGTACAAAGGTGCCTCCACGCTAGCGTCAGTTCGGGCGCGGTGAACAGAGGGCCCCCTTCGTTCTTGCGATGATCGGGCCGTGACCACGACGCAGCGTCCTCCCTTTCCCCCGCCCGAACCAGGCCGCGCGCCGCGGCCCGGCCCGCGTGCCGGAAGCGGCGACGGCAGCGCCTCCTGGGGCGGTGACGGCTCCGCTCCGGAGGACACCGGCCGCGGACACGGGCACGGACACGGACACGGGCACGGGCACGGGCTCGGACATGGACACGGGCTCGGACATGGACACGGGCTCGCGCAGGGTCAGGGCCAGGGCCGCGTACCGGGTCAGGAGCAAGGGCCCTGGCACGGCCAGGAGTACGGCTTCGGCGGCGGGCAGGGCACCGGTGGTCCGGGCGGCAGCGGGCACGGCGGCGGCGGTTCCGGCGGCGGCGGTTCCGGCGGGGCGCAGGGCGCCGGTGGTCCGGGCGGCGGAGGGCACGGGCATACGCACAGTCACGGCCCGGCGGCTCCGGTCTCCCGGCACCTGCGCAAGGTCATCGCGGCGATCCTGGTGCCCTTCGCCGCCGCCGTGGTCGTCGGGCTCGCCGTGCTGTGGCCGGGCGGGGCGCCCGCGCACGAACGCACCGGGGTGGGGTTCGACCGGCAGACCCAGCAGGGCACCGTCACGACGGTGAAGGAGCTGAGCTGCTCGCAGGTCAACGCCTCCGGCGTCCCCGCCACCGGGGACACGTCCACGGCAGAGGGCTCGTCGGCGCAGCAGCAGGAGAGCGGGACCTGCAAGAAGGCGACGATCCGGGTCGACACCGGCCAGGACAAAGGCCGGACGTTCACCGAGATCGTGCAGCCGGACCAGTCACGGCAGCTGAGCCAGGGGCAGAAGGTCGTGGTCGCCTACGAGCCCTCCGCGCCGAAGGACCTGCAGTACTCGGTCGCCGACACCAACCGCCGGTTCCCGATGGCGCTGCTCGCCGGGATCTTCGCCCTCGCCGTCGTGGTCGTCGGGCGGCTGCGGGGCGTGATGGCGCTGGTGGCCTTGGCGATCAGCTTCCTGGTGCTGAACTTCTTCGTCCTGCCCGCGATCCTGCAAGGATCGAACCCGCTGGTCGTGGCGGTGGTCGGGTCCAGCGCCATCATGCTGATCGCCCTGTACCTGTGCCACGGGCTGTCGGCCCGCACCTCCGTCGCGGTGCTCGGCACACTGGTCTCGCTGGTGCTGATCGGTGTCCTCGGCTCGCTCTTCATCGGCTGGGCCGCGCTGACCGGTGACACGGACGACAACACGGGGCTGATCCACGGCCTGTACCCGTCGATCGACATGAGCGGTCTGCTGCTGGCGGGCGTCATCATCGGTTCGCTCGGTGTGCTGGACGACGTGACGGTGACGCAGACCTCGGCGGTCTGGGAGCTGCACGAGGCCAACCCGGCGATGGGCCGGCGCGCGCTGTACCGCGCGGGCATCCGGATCGGCCGGGACCACATCGCGTCCGTCGTGAACACGCTGGTCCTCGCCTACGCGGGTGCCGCGCTGCCGTTGCTGCTGCTGTTCTCGATCGCCCAGAGCAGCGTCGGCACGGTCGCCAACAGCGAACTGGTCGCCGAGGAGATCGTGCGCACCCTGGTCGGCTCGATCGGGCTGGTGGCGTCGGTGCCGGTGACCACCGCGCTCGCGGCGCTCGTCGTCTCGGCCGACCGGCCGGGCGCCGGCACCACCGCGCCGACGGCGGCACCGGCCCCGGGCGCGGCTCGTGGCGGGCGGGGCCGGCGCCGTAAGCGGTGACTGCGGGGGCGTCCGGACGGGGCGCCTTGAGGACGACGACGGCCCGGAGTACGGCGTGCCAGGGGAGCAGCAGTGCCCCGGAGTACGGCGATGCCCCAGAGGACGGCGGCACCTCGGAGGGCAGCGGCACCCCGGAGGGCAGCGGCACCTCTGCGGACAGCGGTACCCCGGAGAACAGCGGAACCTCTGAGGACAGCGGTACCTGGATACCCCCGGCACGGGAAGGCACCGCACCCGAAGAATCGTTCCGGCATCGGAAGCGGCGTCCGGCGAAGCGTTACGCCACCGCTTGAAACTGCCGGAACGCTTCAGCCCGCGCTCTGTTCCTCGGCCAGGATGCGGTCCAGGGCCTCGTCGAGATGGGCGTCGAAGTCGGCGAGCACGCCCTCCTGCCCCAGCGGCACCAGCTTGTCGGTGCGGTCGAGGAAGGCCACGAGCGGGGCCGCCGAGGAGCGGAACAGCGCCTGATCGGCGCCGACCTGAAGACGGATCAGCACCTCGGCCAGGGGCTCGGGATCGACGGGAGCGATGCGCACATCGCCGTCCCCGCAGGGCCGGCCCACGCCGTCGATCAGCAGCTCCCGGCCGAAGGCCCAGGTCACGGGCGCGTCTCCGGGCAGATGGAAGGTCAGCCGCACGGCGTAGGGATCGCTGGTCTCGTAGCGCAGCTCCACGGGGATACGGAAGGAGAGCTCCTCGGAGACGAGAAAGCTCATCATGACCTCTGCCTGTACGGACTCGTGCATCGCCTACCCCGTCATTCGCCGTCGACTGGCCGGGAATCAACCTCTAACACTGATGGCATCTTGCTGAACGTACACACCAGATCACAAGGAGTTAGTTTTCACATACTGATAGAGAGCGAGAGAGTCCCCATGAGCCGGCCCGCCTCGCTCCGCAACTGCCGCACCGCGGGCAGCAGCCGGTCGGCCTGGTGGACCGGCAGGGAGACGGCCAGGGTCGCCGCCATGTCGCCGACGGTGAGCGGGATCGCCCCGCACACCGTGCCCAGGGCGTACTCCTGATGCTCGGTCACCGGCTCGTCGCACCCCAGCCGCTCCAGTCGCTTCAGCAGGGTGTGGGCGTCCCGCACGGTGTACCGGGTGATGGGCCGCACGGGGTGGCGGCCGAGGTGGTCCAGGCGGGCGTCCTCGTCCAGCTGGGCCAGCAGGCACTGGCCGACGGCGTGGGCGTGCGCGGTCCCGCGGAAGTCCGTCCATTCCTCGACCGCCGGGGCGCTCGGGGTGTCGGCGACGCACACCACGTCGATCTCTCCGGCGCGGTACCTCGCGTAGTACACGGGGACACCGATCACCTCGCTCAGGCCGGCGAGCGCGTCCGTCAGCGCGGTGCGACGTTTCTGCTGGGCCGCGCTGCCGCTCAGCCGCTCGGCGGCCTCCCCGAGGAAGAACAGCCCCTTGTCGCGCCGGAGGTATCCCTCGTGCACCAGGGTGCGCAGCAGGTGGTAGGCCGTGGGCAGGGCCAGGCCGGTCTCCCGGGCCAGTTGCTTGGCGGGGGCGCCGTACCGGTGTCCGGCCACGCACTCCAGCAGGCGCATGGCCCGCTGCACGGAACCGATGAGCGTCCCGGAGGGGGGATCGGCGGGCGGGCCGTCGGCGGGGGACGACGCCGGGCGGGGCTGTACGGGGAGTGCGTGCGAGTGGGCGGATGCGGTGTCAGCCGTGGCCAAGGGTCACTCCCGGAGCGAGGGGGCAGCCGTTGCGGGGAACACGGGTGGGGGTGTACGCCGCTGCGGGGTCGCCCCCGCCTGGAGCTCCGGACTCTAATCGCCGCTCACCGCTCGCAGGCGGCCCGCCCGGCAAATGTCCCTCGCGCGAGGGAACCCGCGGTTCCCGTCATCCCCACCGGTGCCCCGCCGCTCTCACCAGTCGCCGCGGGTGGAGGAGTTGGACATGAACTTCCGCACGATGTAGATGAGCCCGCCGACCAGCGCCACGAAGACCAGCAGCTTGAAGAGCAGTCCGACCAGGAAGCCGACCACGCTGGCGATCAGGCCGCCGAACACCACCAGGGCGATGACCGGCACCGCGATCCACTTCACCCACCACGGCAGTCCCGCGAAGATCTCTCGCATCGCCCTCGTCCTCTTCTCTCCCGCTCCCGGGAATCGCCCGGCGTCCGGGGATCTTCCGATGTCCTGTCCCCGATGCTAGGCGGCGCCGCTCCCGTGCGGGGGCCCGGCAGCCCTTGTCCTCCCCTGACCGATCCCCTAGGGAACCCGGGGGCCGGGGCCTCAGCTCTCGGGCGGAGAGAAGACCACCAGCACCCTGAGGTCCTCGCTGATGTGGTGGAACTTGTGCGCGACTCCGGCCGGCACGTACACCACGCTGCCGCGCGCCACCTCGGTCGTCTCCATGCCGACGGTGATCGCGGCCCGCCCGCTGACGACGAAGTACACCTCGTCCTGCGCGTGCGGCTGCTGCGGGTCGGAGGTGCCCGCGTCGAGCGCGTAGAGCCCGACCGACATGTTCCGTTCCCGCAGGAACTGCAGGTAGGCACCGTCGTTGGCGGCGCGCTCCGCCTCCAGTTCGTCCAGCCGGAATGCCTTCATCGCCTCGTCCGCCCCTGCCTCACCCGTGATGTCCGATCGTGTCTGCCACGATCAGACACATGAAGAATTTCGTAGTCAAGACGATCGCCAACGCGGCCGCCCTCGCGGTCGCCGTCTGGCTGCTCGACAAGATCACGCTGACCGGCGGCGGCACCGGCAAGAAGGCCGGCACGCTGATCCTCGTCGCGCTCGTCTTCGGCCTGGTGAACCTTCTGGTCAAACCGGTCGTCCAGTTGCTGACGTTCCCGTTGTTCGTCCTGACCCTCGGCCTGTTCACCCTGGTGGTGAACGCGCTCATGCTGCTGCTGACCTCCTGGCTCGCCGACAAGCTCGACCTCGCCTTCCATGTGGAGGGCTTCTGGACCGCCGTCCTCGGCGGCCTGATCGTCTCGATCGTCTCCTGGGCCCTGAACATGGCCCTGCCGGACAAGGACTAGGACCGCGCCATGACCTACCGCGTCTGTTTCGTCTGCAGCGGCAACATCTGCCGCTCACCGATGGCCGAGGCCGTCTTCCGCGCGCGCGTGGCGGACGCCGGGCTCGACGGCCTGGTCGAGGCCGACAGCGCCGGCACCGGCGGCTGGCACGAGGGCGAGGGCGCGGACCCGCGGGCCGTGTCCGTCCTGACGGCCCACGGCTACGCCGTCGACCACACGGCCCGGCAGTTCCACGCCTCCTGGTTCTCCCGCCTCGACCTCGTCGTCGCCCTCGACTCCGGCCACCTCCGGGAACTGCACCGCCTGGCGCCCACCGAGCGGGACGCGGCCAAGGTGCGCCTGCTGCGGTCCTACGACCCCGCCGGCCACGACGGCGGCCTCGACGTCCCCGATCCGTACTACGGGGGCAGGGACGGCTTCGAGGAGTGCCTTGAGATGGTGGAGGCGGCGAGCGACGGTCTGCTCGCCGCCGTACGTGAGCAAGTGGAAGGACGAGCGGCATGAGCGACTCCGCTACCAACGGGCACGACGCGGCGCGGACGGCGCTTCCGCCCGACGCGGGTGACGGCACGCGCGCCGTGCGCGCCGGGCTCCCCGAGCCGGTCAAGCACGAGCCGACGCTGCCCGGCCCGGTCTTCGCCGCGCACTTCCACCTGCCGGGCGACCCCACCGGGCCGTACACCTACGGCCGCGACGAGAACCCGACCTGGACGCTGCTGGAGGACGCCATCGGCGGGCTGGAGGCGCCCGGCCGGGACGACGTGGAGACGCTCGTCTTCGCCTCGGGCATGGCGGCGATCTCCTCGGTGCTCTTCTCGCAGGTGAAGGCCGGGGACGTCGTCGTCCTGCCCTCCGACGGCTATCAGGTGCTGCCCCTGGTGCGCGCGCAGCTGGAGGCGTACGGCGTCGAGGTGCGCACCGCGCCGACCGGCCAGGACGCCCAGCTCGACGTGCTGGACGGGGCGCGGCTGCTGTGGATCGAGACGCCGTCGAACCCCGGCCTCGACGTGTGCGACGTCCGGCGGCTCGCCGAGGCGGCCCAGGCGCGGGGCGCTCTCGTCGCCGTCGACAACACCCTGGCCACCCCCCTCGGGCAGCGTCCGCTGGAGCTGGGCGCGGACTTCGTGGTGGCCAGCGGCACCAAGCAGCTCACCGGGCACGGCGACATCCTGCTGGGATACGTCGCCGGCCGCACCGGTGCGCCCATGACCGCGGTACGGCGCTGGCGCAAGATCGTCGGCGCGATCCCCGGCCCGATGGAGGCGTGGCTCGCCCACCGCTCGCTCGCCACGCTCCAGCTCCGCGCCGACCGGCAGAACGCCACCGCCCTGAGGGTGGCCGAGGCCCTGCGGAGCCGGCCGGAGGTCACGGGACTGCGCTACCCCGGGCTGCCCGACGACCCCTCGCACGAGATCGCCTCGCGGCAGATGCGGCGCTACGGGTGCGTGGTGTCCTTCACGCTGCCCTCGCGCGACCGGGCCGACCGCTTCCTGGACGCGCTGCGCCTGGTGGACGACGCGACGAGCTTCGGCGGCGTGCGGTCCACGGCGGAGCGGCGCGGACGCTGGGGCGGGGACGCGGTGCCGGAGGGCTTCGTCCGCCTCTCGGTGGGCGCCGAGGACCCGGAGGACCTGGTAGCCGATCTGCTGAGGGCGCTGGACGCGTCCGCCGGGTGACCCGTACGGCGGGAACCGGCCGACCGGACGTCCCCGGTCCGGCCGGCCGGTACGGCGGGCGATCCGAACCTCCCCCCCTCGTGGCTCGGACCGCCCTCGGTTCCGCGCGCGAAGAACCGCGCCCACAAGGCTAGTTGACTCTGTGTCAGTGTCCAATCACAGTAGCGACAGATGCCTATCGTCGTTTTTATGGTTGGTCGGGTGCCGGGGGGCCGGGAGGCCGGGTGAAGGGCCGAAGAGGGGAAGCGTCTTTGTGGATCTGGCCTTGTTGCGCACGTTCGTCACGGTCCACCGGGCCGGTTCCTTCACCCGGGCCGCCGCGCTGCTCGGTCTCTCCCAGCCGGCCGTCACCTCGCAGATCCGCACACTGGAACGGCAGCTCGGCCGCCCTCTCTTCCTGCGTCAAGCCCGTGGTGTGACGCCCACGTCCATCGGGGACGAGCTGGCGCACAAGGCCGCGCCGCACCTCGACGCCCTGGTGGAGATAGCCGAGACCGGCCTCGACGACGGGTCGTCCTTACGGACGCTGCACCTGGCCGGTCCCCCGGAGTTCACCGCCGAGCGGGCGCTGCCCGCGCTGTCGGAACTCACCGGTGAGGACGGCCAGGGCTTCGCCCTGCGGGCCTCCTTCGGCACCGCGGACGAGACGCTGGAGGGACTGGCCTCGGGCCATCATGATCTGGCCATCAGTACGGCCCGTCCGCGCGGCGCTCTGCTCACGGCGACTCCGCTCTGCGACGAGGAGCACGTCCTGGTCGCCGCGCCCCGCTGGGCCAAGCAGACCGGCGCCGCCGGACGGCCCGGCGACGGGACGTGCCTGCTGGAGCGCGTCCCCGTGATCGAGGTGCACGAGTCGCTGCCCTTCGTGGCCCGCTACTGGGCCTCGGTCTTCGACACCTGCCCCGTCCCTCCCGGGACGGTCATCGCTCCCGACCTGCGGGCGGTGCTCGCCTGCTGCCTGGCGGGCGCCGGGCTGGCGGTGCTGCCCCGCTATCTGTGCGCCGAGACGCTGCGGCGCGGCGATCTGGTCTCCCTCCACGATCCGGCGGTGCCGCCGCTGCGGACGTACTTCCTGGCGGTGCGTACCGGCACCCTGGCCCTGCCGCATGTCGCGCGGGCCCATGAGTGGCTGCTGCGGGCGGCGGCCGACTGGAACTGAACGCGTTCGCACAGGCGGGCACCGGAAGCATCCGGGCTCCGCGTCGTGCCGCGATGTTTCACGTGGAACCAGCCGGGCCACATTTCCCCCATGACCGACCGACCCGTGGTCAAGCGCACCGCCCGTGCCGTGCTCCTGGACGGCGACGACCTGATCCTGATCAAGCGCACCAAGCCCGGTGTGGACCCCTACTGGGTCACCCCCGGCGGCGGGGTCGAGCCGGGGGACGCGACCGTCGTCGACGCCCTGCACCGCGAGGTGCACGAGGAGCTCGGCGCGAAGATCACCGACGTGGTGCCGTGCTTCGTGGACACGGTGGAGCACATCGGTGCCGACGAGGGCTCCACGGGCGTGAAGGTGCAGCACTTCTTCGTCTGCCACCTGGAGTCCATGGACCCGTCCCAGCGCCATGGCCCCGAGATCGAGGAACCGGCCGGGGAGTACGAGATCGTCCGGGTGCCGTTCACCCGGGTCGGCATCGCCACCGTCCACCTCGTCCCGCTGTCGCTGCGGCACTATCTGGACGGCAACATCGAGGGAGTGCGGGCCCTTCAGGCCCATGACCTGGGCTGAGGACGGCGCGTCCGGTCACTTTCGCACGTCCGGCTCGTCCACCGCGTCATGGCGGATCCGTTCCCGCGGAAGGCCACCGGCGCGCAGCGTGGCCAGACCCCTGCGGATCATCCCGGGCGGACCCCGCAGACAGGCGTCGTACTCGGTCCAGGACCCGTAGGCGTGCACCGCGTCGGGGAGCTGGAGGCGGGCCCGCTCGTCGGTGACCGCCCGGACCGAGAGCCACGGATGGGTCTGCTGCAGCCGGAGCATGGTGTCGGTGTCGTACAGCTCCCGTTCGGTGCGGGCGCCGCGGAAGACCTCGACCGGTCGCCGGTCCCCGTGTTCCGCGACGTCCTCGACCAGTGCCTTGATCGGCGCGATGCCGGCTCCGCCGCCGAGACAGAGCAGCCCGGTGTCGGTGGTGTGGTCGACGGTCATCGAGCCGGCCGGCGGACCGAGGCGGATGATGTCGCCGGACCGGGCGCGGTGTACCAGGGCGCTGGAGACCCAGCCCGCCGGGACGGCCTTCACCTGGGGCGTCAGCAACCCGTCGGAGCGGGGCGCCGACGCGAAGGAGTAGTTCCGCCACACCCGGGGCCACTACGGCGTCTCCAGGCTCGTGTACTGCCCGGCAAGGAAGGGGCAGGACTGGTCGGGCGGAGCGTGAGGACCGCGACGTCGGGGGTTCTGCGGTCATGGGCGACGATCGCGGCGTACCACCAGGCAGGGGCGCGTGGTTCGTCCTCCGCCGCCGCGTCGATCATCATCTGCGAGACGGTGGTACAGGCCCGTATCCAGGCGGCCTGCTCGGTCTCCGCGTCCCAGGTGTCGGTGGCGTGGGCGCCGAGCGCCCCGAGGAGGCACTCGCCGACCGCCGGACAGCGCTCGGGGCGGGTGCCGTCCTTGCGGTGCCCCCGGCCGAGGTCCGCCAGAAAGGCGGCGGGGGCAGGCGGGGCGTCGATGTGCTCGGTGGCCGTGAGCAGCGCCTCGCCAGCCGGTCGCGCTGGACGTCCATCGCGGGCGGGAACAGCGCGCGCAGCTCGGGACGGCGGACGAACAGCGGGGCGTAGAAGTACGAGGTGACCTTTCCGGACACGGGCGCGATCTCCGCCAGGGTGCGCCGGATGAGGAGGGCGTCCGGGGACGCGTCCATGGGTGCCTCGCCAGAACAGCTCGCGGTCGGTCTGCGTCCTTCGCCGGGACACGCGTCGCGGCGTTCCGCCCGAGCATCCCACCGTACGGAGGGGCCCCGGCCGCTTAACACGGTGAAGGAACCCGGCTGCACGACCCCGGGATCGGAAACACCGGAATTCGACCGGAGCAGCACGTTACGCTGCCCGCCTGTCCCCGGACTGTCGTCCTTCCGCGCCGCCACCACGCGTTCAGCGATGTTTCACGTGAAACGCCGAGCGCGAGCGGGCCATGAGGGCCGTCGGCCCCTTCCGGCATGGCCGAAGCTCGTCCGTCCCGGTGTTAACAGGTGGACGGCACGGCCCGCCGTCCGACAGCCTGACCCGCGTGCCGACTCCTTCCCTCGCCGCGCTGCCGGTCCGACGCCTGACCCTCCGCGACCTCCGCGCCTGCGCCGATCTGTCCGAGGACCGCGGCTGGTCCCGCGAAGAACACAAGTGGGGCCTGCTCCTGACGGCCGGACGGGGGTACGGCATCGACGACCCCGAGGGGGGACTCGTCAGCGCGTGCACCGTCACCGAGTACGGACCGCCCGAGCGCCCGGCGCTCGCGGCCGTCGGCATGGTGCTGGTCGCCGCGCGGCACGCCCGCCGAGGAGTCGGCCGCCGGCTGATGCGCCATGTCATCTCGGCGCTGGGCCCCACGCCCCTGACCCTGCACGCGACGCCGAACGGCCGGCCGCTCTACGAGGAGCTGGGCTTCAAGGTCGTCGGGCGCGCGGAGATGGTCCGCGGGCGCTTCTCGCCCGGCGGTCCCGTGCCCCGGACCGCCACCCGCGCGGCCACCGCCGAGGACCTCGCCGCGGTCCTGCGGCTGGACGCGGAGGTCTTCGGGACGGACCGTACGCACATCATCGCGCGGCTGCCCGCCTTCGCCGACCGGTTCCACGTCGCGGAGGAGGAGGGCCGGCTCATCGGCTATGCCGCGTCCTGGCCCCATACGCACGACGACGTCGTGGGCCCACTCGTCGCCCGCGACACGGAGACGGCCAAGGCCCTGGTCTCCTCCCTCGCGGCGCACACCCGACGCCCGCTGCGGACGGACATCGACGTACGGCACGAGGAGCTGCTTGCCTGGGTGACGGCCCGCGGTCTGGAGCGTGTCGCCGACAACGCGGTCATGACGTGCGGCGCCGCCGAGCTGCCGGGGGACTGGACCCGCCGGTTCGCTCCGCTGACGGTGGCGGCCGGCTGACTCCGTCCGGCACGCTCGGCGGCGGACGCGGACCCCGGTCCGTCAGGCCAGGGCCGTCACGGCGGCCGTGGCGAGGGAGTGGTCCTGCTCGGGGGTTCCGCCGCCCACCCCGACCGCGCCGATCAGCCGGCCGTCGCGGTGCACGGGCACGCCGCCCGCGATGAACAGCAGCGGCCGGTCGAGCGCGGTGGGCAGCGTGTGGAAGAGGCCGCCGGGCCGGACCGCCTCGACGAGGTCGGCGGTGGGCGCGTCCAGCTGGAGTGCCGTGTACGCCTTGCGGGTGCTGGTCTCCCCGGAGATCAGCACGGCCCGGTCGTCCCGCCGGAAGGCGAGCTGGTGGCCGCCGGCGTCGAGGACGGTGACGCTGACCGCCACTCCGGCGGCCTCGGCGGCCCGCCGCGCCGCGGTGACCAGGGCGTCGGCGTCCTGGGTGGTCAGCGGGGCGACGGCCGCGGTGGTGGTGCTCATGGGTGGTTCTCCTTGCTGGGGTGAGGGGTGGAGCCGACCGGCCCCGGGAGCTGGATGAGGAGTGGGGCCGGCCGGCCCCGGTGACCGGTCGGCCGCACCGGAGGGAGGCCGGTCGGACGGCTCAGTGGGCGGCGGTGTGCCGCCGGTCCGCGGGCAGGGAGGCCGAGCCCGTGACGACGGTGCCGGCGTCACCGACCCGCCGCCGTTCGAGGGCGGCCGAGAGGACGGCGAGGACCAGGGCGGCGGCGGCCAGGACGGCGCCCACCCAGTTCGGGGCGGTGTAGCCGAAGCCGGCGGCGATGACCAGGCCGCCGAGCCAGGCGGACAGCGCGTTGCCCAGGTTGAAGGCGCCGATGTTGACGGCCGAGGCCAGGGTCGGGGCGCCGTGGGCCTGGTCGAGGACGCGCTTCTGCAGGGGCGGCACGGTCGCGAAGCCGAGGGCGCCGATCAGCACGATGGTCACGGCCGCCGCGACCTCGTTGTGCGCGGTGAGCGTGAACAGCGCCAGCACGACGGCCAGGGCGCTCAGGGAGACGTACAGCAGGGGCATGGTGGCCCGGTCGGCGAGCCGGCCGCCGACGAGGTTGCCGCCGACCATGCCGAGGCCGAAGAGGACCAGCAGCCAGGTGACCGAGGAGTCCGCGAAGCCCGCCACATGGGTCATCATCGGCGCGATGTAGGTGATGGCCGCGAAGACCCCGCCGAAGCCGAGCACGGTCATCGCCATCGCGAGCAGGACCTGGACGTTGCGGAAGGCGGCCAGTTCGTGCCGGAGCCGTACCCCCTCGGGCTTCGGCAGGTCGGGGACCAGCCTGGCGACACCGGCCAGTCCGATGACGCCGAGGCCGGCGACGAGGGCGAAGGTGACGCGCCAGCCGGCGGACTGGCCGACGAAGGTGCCCAGCGGGACGCCGACCACGTTGGCGACGGTCAGCCCGGTGAACATCATGGCGATGGCGCCGGCCTTCTTGTCCGGGGCGACCAGGTCGGCGGCGACGACCGACCCGATGCCGAAGAAGGCGCCGTGGGCGAGGGAGGCCACCACCCGGCCGGTCACCATGACGGAGAAGACGGGGGCGACGGCGGAGAGCAGGTTGCCGACGACGAACAGTCCCATCAGCAGCATCAGCATCCGCTTGCGGGAGAACCGGGTGCCGAGGACGGTCATCACCGGCGCGCCGAGCACGACGCCGAGGGCGTAGCCGGTCACCAGGAACCCGGCGGTGGGGATGGAGACCCCGAAGTCACTCGCGACCTCGGGAAGCAACCCCATGATCACGAACTCGGTCGTCCCGATCCCGAAGGCCCCGATGGCCAGGGCCAGCAGCGCGAGAGGCATGAAGGGGTACACCTTCCAAGAGATTGCGGAAGAAGATTGAACGCGTCCACAATAGTTGCACACGCGGGCTAATGGCAAAGGCTGGCAATTGCGGATCTGGTCTACCCTGGTGTGAGCCGCTCCGGACGGAGGAGAACCGCCATGACAGCGACGGACCCCGCGCTCACCGCCCTCGCCCAGGGCTGGTGCGCCCTCTCCCTGCTGCACGGGAGGATCGAGGCCCACATCGAGCGCGCCCTGCAGGCCGGCCATGGCCTCAGCGTGCGCGAGTACTCCCTGCTCGACGTGCTCAGCCGGCAGCACGACGGCGACGGGGGGCATCTGCAGATGAAGCAGGTCGCCGACGCGGTGGTGCTCAGCCAGAGCGCGACCACCCGGCTGGTGACCCGGCTGGAGGACCGTGGCCTGCTGGAGCGCTATCTCTGCCCCACCGACCGCCGGGGTATCTACACCAACGTCACCGAGGCCGGCCTGAAGCTGCTGGAGGAGGCCCGGCCCACCAACGACGCCGCACTGCGCGAGGCTCTGGACGAAGCCGCCCGGAACCCCGACCTGGCGCCGCTGGTCCGGGTCATCGAGACGCTGAAGGCACCGGTTCCCGCCTGACCCGCTCGCCCTCCCGGCACGGGACGCCCCTGCGTAGGGTGCGGGGCATGGGAGATCTTGAGATGAGGCCCGCCGTCGCGGACGACATACCGGCGATCGTGGCGATGCTCGCCGACGACCCGCTGGGCGCCCAGCGTGAGTCACCTGACGACCCGGGCCCCTACCTGGCCGCTTTCGAGCGGATCGCCGCCGACCCCAACCAGCGGCTGACCGTCGCCGTCCGCAGGGGCCGGGTCATCGGCACACTTCAGCTGACCGTCGTCCCCGGGCTGTCCCGGCGCGGCGCGACCCGGTCGGTCATCGAGGCCGTCCGTATCCACGCCGACGAGCGCGGCAGCGGCCTGGGCACACAGCTCATCGCGTGGGCGATCGAGGAGTCTCGGCGCCTCGGATGCGCCCTCGTCCAGCTGACCTCCGACGCCAGCCGCACCGACGCGCACCGCTTCTACGAGCGGCTCGGCTTCTCGGCCTCGCACGTCGGTTTCAAGATGCAGCTCTGACGGAGCGCCGCCCGGGGCCGTGTTCCACGTGAAACACGGCCCCGCCGCACACCGCCCCGGTTCAGCCGATCCCCCGCCAGCCCTCCGGGTCCACTCCCCCCGGCACAGGGGCGTCCGCCTCGTAGGGCTGCCGGGTGAAGACGAATGACCCGAGGTCCAGGTGGCTCACCGTCCCGTCCCCGCGCCGTACGGCCCGCAGCAGCTCACCGGCGTAGTAGCCCTCCAGTCCGCGCCAGGTGCCGTCGCCGTTGGGCCGGAACCGCGACCGCCGGCCGCCGCCCGTCAGCGGCTCCAGGGAAACGCCTCCCCCGGCGGTGAGCCGCAGGGCGAAGGAGTTCGTCCCCCAGTACCACGGTCCGGCCAGCTCCAGGACGGACGGGTCGACGTCCGGCAGCGGCCGCCAGGGCTCGGGAATCCTGGGTTCGGCCTCCGCGACGATGCGCACCAGATCGGCGCCCACGGCGGACAGCGGCGGGCCGGAGGTGCAGTTGGCCAGGACCACCGCCGCCACATCGTCCTCGACCGCGATGGTGAGGCCGGCCAGGAACCCCGGCAGCGAACCGGAGTGACCCACCAGCACCCTCCCGTCCCGGTGCTGGATCTGGAGCCCGAGCCCGTACGTCACCCCGTCGGCCACGTCCGTCAGTTCGGCGGGGGCCGCGGGCGCCCGCATCTCCCGTACGCTCTCCGCGCTCAGCACCGTGTCGTCCCCGTGCGTCAGGAACGCGGCGAACCGCGCCAGGTCCCCGGTCGTGGACCAGAGCTGGCCTGCCGGGGCCATCCGGCCGAGGTCCACGGCGGGCTCGGGCAGCATCACGTCCGCCCACGGGTGCACCGCCCAGCCCCCCGCGTGCGGCGGCTCGGGACTCGGGCTCGTCCGGCGCAACCCGAGCGGTACGAGCACCTCGCGCCGCAGCACCTCCGCCCAGGGCGCCCCGCGCACCTCCTCGACCAGCGCGCCGAGCAGGGTGTACCCCGGGTTGGAGTAGTGGTGGCGGCGGCCCGCCGGGTGCAGCCGGGGCCGTTCGCCCAGCACATCGGCGAGTTCCGGGCGGAGTGAGCCGGGTGTCCGCTCCCACCACGGTGCCGGGGACTCGGCCGCGAGGCCCCCGGTGTGCGCGAGCAGTTCGGCGATGGTGACCTCGCCCACGCCGGTGCCCGGGAGGTGTTTCTCCAGCGCGTCCCCCAGGTCGAGCAGCCCCTGGTCGCGCAGGCGCAGGACGAGGACAGCGGTGAAGGTCTTGGTGATCGAGCCGATCCGGTACTGCGTCTCCTCGTCCGGGACCTGGCCGTCCGCCGACGTCCGCGCACCGTGCCAGACGGTCCTCCCCCCGCGGACCACCGCCGCGGTCAGGGACGGTGCGCGGCCTTCGGCCTGGGCGACGGCGATCCGGTGCAGCAGCGCGCGGCGGGTGCCGGGGAGCAGGTGTTCATCAGATGACGTCATGCCCCCAGTCCATCCGTGCCGGCGCCGCGCGTCGAGCCGATTTCCCCGGGACGGGTGGCTACCCGCGGGAACCGGCGGCGGGCTTGACCGCGCGTACGATCGCCGCGTGCATGCCGTCGGCCACCGCGTGCGTGGGCGTCAGTTCGATGCCGGTGAAGCCCGCTGCCGCCAGCCCCGCGCGGTACTCGGCGAAGGAGAGGGCACCCGCGACGCACCCCGCGTAGTCGCCGCGCTCCGCGCGCTGCGCGGGAGTGAGGCCGTCGTCGGCGACCACGTCGGAGACGCCGATCCGGCCGCCCGGCACGAGGACGCGGAACATCTCGGCGAACACCGCGCTCTTGTCGACGGACAGGTTGATCACACAGTTGGAGATGACGACGTCGACGGTGTTCGCGGGCAGTGGGACGGCCTCGACGGTCCCCTTGAGGAACTCGGCGTTGGTGGCCCCGGCCCGGTCCCGGTTGGCCAGGGCGAGGGCGAGCATCTCCTCGGTCATGTCCAGGCCGTACACCGTGCCGGTGGGGCCGACACGCCGGGCGGAGAGCAGGACGTCGATGCCACCGCCGGAACCGAGGTCGAGCACGCGCTCGCCCTCGCGGAGGTCGGCGACGGCGGTCGGGTTGCCGCAGCCGAGGGAGGCGGCGACGGCCTCGGCGGGCAGGGTGTCGCGCTCGTCGGCCCCGTACAGCGCGGCACCGAAGGTGTCGCCGGCCTCGATGGCCTGCGAACCGCAGCAGCCGGTGCCACCCTCGGTGGCCTGGACGGCGGCGGACGCGTAGCGGGCCCGTACGGTCTCGCGCAGCGCGTCGGACGTGGCGCTCATGGTGTGCCTCCTGGAGGACGACGGGATCGAGAGCTGTATCGATATCCCTCGATGCCAGCTTGCGTCCTGTATCGAAGTTCGTCAACATAGAGGAATGTCGAAACAAGAGGTCGGGCCACTCGGTCACGTGGCCGTCGACGACTGCTGTCCGGGGCTGCTGGCCGCGCCGCTGGGTGAGGAACAGGCCGTCGAGCTGGCCAGGGTGTTCAAGGCCCTCGGTGATCCGGTCCGACTGCGGCTGCTGTCGATGATCGCCTCGCGCGAGGGCGGCGAGATCTGCGTCTGCGATCTGACCCCGGCCTTCGACCTCTCGCAGCCGACGATCTCGCACCACCTGAAGCAGCTGCGGCAGGCCGGCCTGATCGACTGCGAGCGGCGCGGCACCTGGGTGTACTACTGGCTGCTGCCGGAGGCGACCGACCGGCTCGCCGGGCTTCTCACCCGGCCCGGACGGCCCCTCCCGGCGGAGACCTCCGCGTGAGCCCCGGTCCGGCGGCAGGTGCGGCGGGGCGGCTCTCCTTCACGGACCGCTTCCTGGCCGTGTGGATCCTCGTCGCGATGGCCGCCGGCCTGGGCCTGGGCCGGCTCGTCCCCGGTCTCGGCGACGCGCTGGCCGAGGTCACCGTCACCGGGGTCTCCCTGCCGATCGCGCTCGGGCTGCTGGTGATGATGTACCCGGTCCTGGCCAAGGTCCGCTACGACCGCCTCGGCACCGTCACCCGCGACCGCCGCCTGCTCCTCCCGTCCCTGCTCCTGAACTGGGTGCTCGGCCCGGCGCTGATGTTCGCGCTGGCCTGGGTCTTCCTGCCGGACCTGCCCGAGTACCGCACCGGCCTGATCATCGTGGGCCTGGCCCGCTGCATCGCCATGGTCATCATCTGGAACGACCTGGCCCGCGGCGACCGCGAGGCCGCCGCCGTGCTGGTCGCCCTCAACTCCGTCTTCCAGGTGCTCGCGTTCAGCCTCCTCGGCTGGTTCTACCTGTCCGTGCTGCCCGGCTGGCTGGGCCTGGGGCGGACCACGCTCGACGTATCGGTCTGGGAGATCACCCGCAGCGTCCTGATCTTCCTCGGCATCCCGCTGGCCGCGGGCTTCCTGACCCGCCGGCTCGGGGAGAAGGCCAAGGGCCGCGCCTGGTACGAGCGGGAACTGGTCCCGCGGATCGGCCCGTTCGCCCTGTACGGGCTGCTCTTCACCATCGTCGTGCTGTTCGCGCTGCAAGGCGACGCCATCACCGCGCGGCCCCTGGACGTCGCCCGGATCGCCCTGCCGCTGCTGGTGTACTTCGCCCTCATGTGGACCGGGTCCATGGCCCTGGGCAGGGCGGTCGGCCTCACCCGTCCGAAGGCGACGACCCTCGCGTTCACCGCCGCGGGCAACAACTTCGAGCTGGCCATCGCGGTCGCCGTCGCCACCTTCGGCGCCACCTCGGGCCAGGCGCTGGCCGGGGTCGTCGGCCCCCTCATCGAGGTCCCCGTCCTCATCGGGCTCGTCCACGTCGCGCTCGCCGCCCGCCGCTGGTTCCCCGCCCCGGCCGACGCCACCACCGCTCCCGAAGGGGCCACCCGTGCCTGACACCGACAAGCCCTCGGTCCTGTTCGTCTGCGTCCACAACGCCGGACGCTCGCAGATGGCCGCGGGATTCCTCACCCGTCTCGCGGCCGGCCGGGTCGAGGTCCGCTCCGCCGGCTCCCTGCCCGCCGACCGGGTCAACCCGGCCGCGGTCGAGGCCATGCGGGAGGTCGGCATCGACCTCACCACCGCCACGCCCCGGGTCCTCACGCCCGAGGCCGTCCAGGCGTCCGACTACGTGGTCACCATGGGGTGCGGCGACGCCTGCCCGGTCTTCCCCGGCAGGACGTACCTCGACTGGCGGCTCGACGATCCCGCCGGGCAGGACCTCGCCGCCGTACGCCGCATCCGGGACGAGATCAGGGCCAGGGTGGAGGCGCTGCTCGCCGAGCTGCTGCCCTGAGCCGCCCGGTCCGCCCGGTCCGGAACCCGTGGTCAGGGGCGGCTTGACCCTGACGCCGGGTCAACCCTCCATCCTTCCGGCAGGAGCTGCCCGGCAGTCGGCCGGCGCGGCTCCGCGAAGGAGGCGGATGACCGTGGTGACCCCATCGAGTGCCGGTCCGGCGATGCGTGTACGGGGGCTGGAGAAGTCGTACGGAAAGCTCGACGTGCTGCGCGGGGTGGACTTCGACGTGGCGCGGGGCAGCATCTTCGCCCTGCTCGGCTCCAACGGGGCCGGCAAGACCACGACCGTCCGGATCCTCGCCACGCTCCTGAAGGCCGACGCGGGGACGGCCGTCGTCCACGGCTTCGACGTCGCCACGCAGGCGGCGAAGGTACGGGAGTCCATCAGCCTCACCGGGCAGTTCGCCGCCGTCGACGAGGTCCTCAGCGGCCGGGAGAACCTCGTGCTCGTCGCCAGGCTGCGCCACCTCGACGACCCGGGCGCGATCGCGGACGGCCTGCTGAGGCGTTTCTCGCTGACCGAGGCGGGCGCCCGCAGGGTGTCGGCGTACTCGGGCGGGATGCGCCGCCGGCTGGACATCGCGATGAGTCTCATCGGGAACCCGCCGGTGATCTTCCTGGACGAGCCGACGGCCGGCCTCGACCCCGAGGCGCGCATCGAGGTGTGGCAGGCCGTCGAGGAGCTGGCCGGGCACGGGACGACGGTGCTGCTCACCACGCAGTACCTGGAGGAGGCCGAACAGATGGCCGACCGGATCGCGATCCTGCACCAGGGCCGGATCATCGTGGACGGCACCCTCGCCGAGCTGAAGCGGCTCTTCCCGCCCGCCACGGTCGAGTACGTCGAGAAGCAGCCGAGCCTGGAGGAGATCTTCCTCGCGATCACCGGCGGCTCCGACAAGCGCGACACCACCGGCACGAAGAGCTAGGAGACGGACATGACCGCCTACTTCCTCCGCGACACCGCCGTTCTCACGGGGCGGACCCTGCGCCATGTCACCCGCAGCGTCGACACCGTCATCACGACCGTCATCACACCGGTCGCCATGATGCTGATGTTCGTCTACGTGTTCGGCGGCGCGATCGACACCGGGTCGGTCGCCTACGTGACCTACATGCTGCCCGGCATCCTGCTCATCACCATCGCGTCCGGCGTCTCCTACACCGCCTACCGGCTGTACACCGACATGAAGAGCGGCCTCTTCGAACGCTTCCAGTCCATGCCGATCGCCCGGTCGGGCGTGCTGTGGGCGCACGTGGTCACCTCGCTGGTCGCCAACGTGCTCTCGCTCGTGATCGTCGTCGGCATCGCGCTGCTCATGGGCTTCCGCACGGGGGCGGGTCTGCCGGCCTGGCTCGCGGTCGCCGGCATCCTGCTGCTGTTCACCCTGGCCCTGACCTGGATCGCCGTGATCCCCGGGCTGTCGGCGGGCTCGGTCGAGGGCGCGGGCGCCTTCGCCTACCCGCTCATCTTCCTGCCGTTCGTCAGCTCGGCGTTCGTCCCCACCGAGACCATGCCCGGTCCGGTGCGCTGGTTCGCCGAGCACCAGCCGGTGACGTCCATCGTCGACACGGTCCGCGACCTCTTCGCCCAGCGGCCGGTCGGTGACGACATCTGGACCGCCCTCCTGTGGTGCGCCGGCATCCTCGTCGTGGCGTACGCCTTCGCGATGGCCGCCTATCGCCGGAAGATCGCCTGAGGCACCCTGAGATCCATGCTCACCATCAGCCGGCTCGCCGCGTACGCCGGGGTCACGGTGCGGGCGGTACGCCACTACCACAAGATCGGCCTGCTGCCGGAGCCCGAACGCGACCGCTCCGGGTACCGCGTCTACGACGCCACCGCGGTCGTACGGCTGATCCGCATCCGCACCCTGGCGGACGCCGGCGTTCCGCTGTCCCGCGTCCAGGAACTCCTCGACGCCCGCCCGGAGGAGTTCGCCGACGGCGTCCGGGAGATCGACAAGGAGCTGCGCGCCGAGATCCGACGGCTCCAGGGCACCCGCGACCGGCTCGCCCGGCTCGCCGCCGGAGAACACCTGGCGCTCCCCCAGAGCGTCGTCGACTACCTCGACCGGCTGCGGGGCCTCGGCGTGGGGGAACGGTACATCGAGTTGGAGCGGGACGCCTGGATCCTGGTCGCCGCCCAGGTGCCACACCTGATCGACTCCGTGATCGCCGAGAAGCACCGGCAGCTGGACGACCCCGACATGGTGAAGCTCTACGGCTTTTTCAGAGAGGCCCTGGACTGGACGGCCGACGACCCGCGGTTCGTCGAGATCGCCGATCTCGTGGAGCGCGTGATGATCCGCGCCGTGCAGGCCGGCGAGGTGGGTGCCGAGGGCTTCGACGACCAGTTCGTCGACCTGCTGGACTCCACCATGGTCGACTCCTCGCCGGGCGCCGAGCGGGTGCTGGCGATCCTGGAGGAGCGGGGCTGGAAGGGCTGGACCCGCATCGAACGGGTGCCGGCCGACCGGCTCGACACGGACCACACGCCGCCCACGGACGGGTAGGTTCCCGCGACCCGTGTCATCTGCCGGATCCCCGGTGCCGCGCCGTCTGTCTGGCTCGTCTGTCTGGCTCGCCCAGCCGAAACGGCACTCCCTTCGGGACCACCGGCCCCGCGCTTTTGGAGGCGGCCCCGCCGGCCGGGGAATCCGGGATTCCGCCCGGGAGTGACGGTCAGGTCTGCGCCATGTCCACGAATCGCGAGTAGTGCCCCTGGAACGCCACGGTGATCGTCGCCGTGGGGCCGTTTCGGTGCTTGGCCACGATCAGGTCGGCCTCGCCCGCGCGCGGCGACTCCTTCTCGTAGGCGTCCTCGCGGTGCAGCAGGATGACCATGTCCGCGTCCTGCTCGATGGAGCCGGACTCACGCAGGTCGGAGACCATCGGCTTCTTGTCGGTGCGCTGCTCGGGGCCGCGGTTGAGCTGGGAGAGCGCGATGACGGGGATCTCCAGCTCCTTGGCCAGCAGCTTGAGGTTACGGGACATGTCCGACACCTCCTGCTGCCGGCTCTCGGCCCGCTTGGACCCGCCGGACTGCATGAGCTGGAGGTAGTCGATGACGACCAGCTTCAGGTCGTTGCGCTGCTTCAGACGGCGGCACTTGGCGCGGATCTCCATCATCGACAGGTTCGGGGAGTCGTCGATGTAGAGCGGCGCGGCCGAGACGTCCGGCATCCGGCGGGCCAGCCGCGTCCAGTCGTCGTCGGTCATGGTGCCCGAGCGCATGTGGTGCAGGGCGACCCGCGCCTCGGCGGACAGCAGGCGCATCGCGATCTCGTTGCGCCCCATCTCCAGGGAGAAGACGACGCTGGGCAGGTTGTGCTTGATCGACGCCGCCCGCGCGAAGTCCAGCGCGAGCGTCGACTTGCCCATGGCGGGACGCGCCGCGATGACGATCATCTGACCGGGGTGCAGCCCGTTGGTCAGCGAGTCGAAGTCCGTGAAGCCGGTCGGCACCCCGGTCATCTCGCCGCTGCGCGAACCGATCGCCTCGATCTCGTCGAGCGCGCCCTCCATGATGTCGCCGAGCGGCAGGTAGTCCTCACTGGTCCGCTGCTCGGTGACGGCGTAGATCTCGGCCTGTGCCCGGTTGACGATCTCGTCGACGTCGTCGTCGGCCGCGTATCCCATCTGCGTGATCCGCGTGCCCGCCTCGACCAGCCGCCGCAGGACCGCGCGTTCGTGGACGATCTCCGCGTAGTGCGGGGCGTTCGCCGCCGTGGGCACGGTCTGGACGAGGGTGTGCAGATACGACGCCCCGCCGACCTTGTTGATCTCGCCGCGCTTGGTCAGCTCGGCGGAGATCGTGATGGGGTCGGCCGGCTCGCCCTTGGCGTAGACGTCGAGGATCGCCTGGTAGATCGTCTCGTGGGCCGGCTTGTAGAAGTCGTGGCCCTTGAGGATCTCCACGACGTCGGCGATGGCGTCCTTGGACAGCAGCATGCCGCCGAGCACCGACTGCTCGGCATCCAGGTCCTGCGGCGGCACCCGCTCGAACGCCGGGCCCGCGCCGTCCCAGACCCCGCTGTCCCGGCCCCGTTCGTGCTGCTCGTCGCGGCCTCGCGGGCCGTCCCCGCGGCGGCGGGAAGCGGGCAGACGATCGCTTGGACCACTGTCGGCCCACGGCTCGTCCAAGGGCTCGGAAATACTCACCGAGCCACCTCCTCCCGTCCGCCGCGCGGACCTCGCCGTGCCCCTCATTTCTACGGCACGGCACTGACAAATCAGAGGCCCAACTCCACATGCGGCGCGATGGATTCATCCCGTTTCGCGAACCGGTGGACGGAGCGGGCGCCGGACCACCGTAGGCCCGTCGGCACCGTCAGCCAATCTGGTTATCCACAGGCCATGTGGACGAGCGGCCAGATGTTGTGGAGAACTTCCCGAAACCTGTGCACGACCCGGTGGACAGCCCTGTGAACAAGCCCTCGCCCCTTCCCACCGCACCCCGCTGACCTGCGCCTTCACCGTCCACCGGCTGTGCAGAAGAAAAACTTTCCCCGCCAGGTCGAGATCGTTACGGGACACGCCCGGATATCTGCGCCACCGGACAAAAGGTAAGGGTTGAAAGCGCTTTGCATCTCTTACCTGTGGAAGTTTAGATTGGTACCCATGACACAGGCCCCCGCGCGCTCCCGGTCCCCCCGCGGCCGGCACGACCGAGAGATCATCGCCTTGGCCGTCCCGGCCTTCGGCGCGCTCGTCGCCGAGCCCCTCTTCGTCATGGCCGACAGCGCGATCGTCGGCCACCTCGGCACCGCGCAACTCGCCGGCCTCGGCGTCGCCTCGGCCCTGCTGACCACCGCCGTCAGCGTCTTCGTCTTCCTCGCCTACGCCACCACCGCCGCCGTCTCCCGGCGCGTCGGCGCGGACGACCTCCAGTCCGCCATCCGCCAGGGCATGGACGGCATCTGGCTGGCCCTGCTGCTCGGCGCCGCGGTCATCGCCGTCGTCCTGCCCACCGCGCCGTTCCTCGTGGACCTCTTCGGCGCCTCCGACACCGCGGCCCCCTATGCCATCACCTATCTGCGCATCTCCTCGCTCGGCATCCCCGCCATGCTCGTCGTCCTGGCGGCGACCGGCGTCCTGCGGGGCCTCCAGGACACCAGGACACCGCTGTACGTAGCCGTCGCGGGCTTCGTCGCGAACGCCGCCCTCAACGCCGGGCTGGTCTACGGCGCCGGCCTCGGCATCGCCGGCTCGGCCTGGGGCACGGTCATCGCCCAGTGCGGCATGGCCGCCGTCTACCTCGTGGTCGTCGTCCGCGGCGCCCGCCGGCACGGCGCCTCGCTGCGCCCGGACCTCGCCGGCATCAGGGCCTCCGCCCAGGCCGGCGTACCACTGCTGGTCCGCACCCTCTCCCTGCGGGCGATCCTCATGATCACCACGGCGGTCGCGGCCCGGCTCGGGGACGCCGACATCGCGGCCCACCAGATCGTCCTGTCCCTGTGGAGCCTGCTCGCCTTCGCCCTCGACGCCATCGCCATCGCCGGGCAGGCCATCATCGGCCGGTATCTGGGAGCCGGCGACGACCGGGGCGCCCGGGACGTCTGCCGACGCATGGTGGGGTGGGGCATCGCCGTCGGGGTGGTGCTCGGTGTGCTGGTCGTGATCACCCGCCCGGCCTTCCTGCCCCTGTTCACCGGCGACGCCACGGTCAAGGACTCGGCCCTGCCCGCCCTGGTGGTCGTGGCGCTGTCGCAACCGGTCTGCGGCGTGGTCTACGTCCTGGACGGGGTGCTGATGGGCGCGGGCGACGGCCCCTATCTGGCTCGGGCGATGCTGCTCACCCTGGCGGTCTTCACCCCGGTGGCCCTGCTCGTGCCCGCCCTGGGCGGCGGACTCACCGCCCTCTGGGCGGCCATGGCACTGATGATGACCGTCCGCCTGGTGACGCTGTGGGTACGGACCCGTTCCGGCCGCTGGGTCGTGACGGGTGCGACGCGCTGACGCGTTTCACGTGAAACATCCGCCTACGCCCTTCTCGTGCGAAACGCCCTGACGGAAAGGTCACCGGTGCATGAGAAAGGGGCCGCGTTTCGGAGGACACGGCCCCTTCACTCACCGCTCAGCGGCAGTACGGCACTCAGGCCGCGACGACCTCGAGGTTGACCTTGGCGTCGACCTCGGGGTGCAGACGCACGGACGTCTCGTGGGCGCCCAGCGTCTTGATCGGCGAGCCGACCTCGATGCGGCGCTTGTCGACCTCGGGGCCACCGGCAGCCTTGATCGCCGAGGCGATGTCGGCCTGCGTGACGGAACCGAAGAGCCGGCCCGCGTCGCCGGCGCGGACGGCCAGGCGGACCTTGACGCCCTCGAGCTGGGCCTTCACCTGGTTGGCCTGCTCGATGGTCTGGATCTCGTGGATCTTGCGAGCACGACGGATCTGCTCGACGTCCTTCTCGCCGCCCTTGGTCCAGCGGATAGCGAACTTCCGCGGGATCAGGTAGTTGCGAGCGTAACCGTCCTTGACGTCGACGACGTCGCCCGCGGCACCGAGGCCGGAGACCTCGTGGGTGAGGATGATCTTCATGTTTCGGTCACCCTTCCCTTATCGCGCGGTGGAGGTGTAGGGCAGCAGCGCCATCTCACGGCTGTTCTTCACGGCCGTGGCGACGTCACGCTGGTGCTGCGTGCAGTTGCCGGTCACGCGGCGGGCACGGATCTTGCCGCGGTCGGAAATGAACTTCCGCAGCATGTTCGTGTCCTTGTAGTCCACGTACGTGACCTTGTCCTTGCAGAAAGCGCAGACCTTCTTCTTCGGCTTGCGCACAGGCGGCTTCGCCATGGTGATTCTCCTGTGTGATCAAGAAGTGTGGGTACGAACCCGACCCCGGAGGGCGTCCCTGAAGGGGCGCCCTAGAAGGGGGGCTCGTCCGAGTAGCCGCCGCCACCGCCGCCGCCGGAGTTTCCACCCCAGCCGCCACCGCCGCCGCCCTGCTGGCCACCGGCGGGAGCGCCGGTCGCCCACGGGTCGTCGGCCGGAGCGCCGCCGCCCTGCTGGCCACCGCCGGGGCCGCCGCCCCAGCCGCCGCCACCCTGGGCGCCGCCGCCACCGCCGCCGTAGCCGCCCTGGCCTCCGCGGCCCTGGCCCGAGGTCTTGGTGACCTTGGCCGTGGCGTTGCGCAGGCTGGCGCCGACCTCGTCGACGTCCAGCTCGTAGACCGTGCGCTTGACGCCCTCACGGTCCTCGTAGGACCGCTGCTTCAGCCGGCCCTGCACGATGACGCGCATGCCTCGCTGGAGCGACTCGGCAACGTTCTCCGCCGCCTGGCGCCAGACCGAGCAGGTCAGGAACAGGCTCTCGCCGTCCTTCCACTCGTTGGTCTGACGGTCGAAGGTGCGGGGAGTGGACGCGACACGGAACTTCGCGACGGCCGCACCGGAGGGGGTGAAGCGCAGCTCGGGGTCGTCGACAAGATTGCCGACGACCGTGATGACGGTCTCGCCTGCCATGGGGGAACCTCTCGGCGGGTTTGCTGCTGGCTGCTTGTGCTGCTACTCGAATCCCGGACCGGCTGAGCGGGAGCTCAGTGGGTCTCGGGACGGAGGACCTTGGTCCGGAGGACCGACTCGTTCAGGTTCATCTGGCGGTCGAGCTCCTTGACGACCGCAGGCTCGGCCTGCAGGTCGATGACCGAGTAGATGCCCTCGGGCTTCTTCTTGATCTCGTACGCGAGACGACGACGGCCCCAGGTGTCGACCTTCTCGACCTTTCCGCCACCGTCACGGACGACGGACAGGAAGTTCTCGATCAGCGGAGAGACAGCGCGCTCCTCGACATCGGGGTCGAGGATGACCATCACCTCGTAGTGACGCATGTGGAACCCACCTCCTTTGGACTCAGCGGCCACGGTCGTTCCGTGGCAGGAGGGTTGTGATGCGTTCGCCTCGGTACCTGTCAGTAGAACAGCGGCCACTGACAATCGGGGTCGACCGTCAGGGCTCACAGGGCTGTCACTGGGCAGACACCGGTGCAGACGGTACACACTACCCGCACCCCCGCTTCCGGTTGAAATCCGGCCGCAGAGGCAGACAATCTGTACACAACGGGTGCGTCAGGCGCTACGATGCGCCGCTTCTCGCAGGAGGTGCCCATGGCACAGGCAATGCGGACCGACACCGCCGGCGGCCTCTTCGCCACGGACGGCAAGCCCCACCCGCTCCAGGACGCCCTGATGGCCGTGACCCTGGTGCTGGGCGTCCTGGCCTTCATCACCGGCTTCTTCCACCATCTGCACCTGCTCAGCTCCTGGGCCGGCCTGCTCGGCCTCCTCGCCGGCGCCTACGGCCAGTGGGTCTCGGTGACCACCCGGGAACGCTTCGGCCTGATCGTGGGCATGGGAGCGGCGGGCGTCGGCCTCCTCCTGGGTATGGCGCACGGCGGTCTCTTCGGCGGGGTCATCGACTGACGCCGGGGGCACCCCGTCCGAACGGCGGGTGACGCTCCGGCCGCGGCCGGGCCCGGGGTCCGGCCGCGGCGAACGTGCCGTGCGCCCAGTCGGGGCGTCCCGCGGGCGCAGTAGGCTTCGCGCGAGAGCCGGAGCCCCTGTACCCATGGGGACGAACCAGCCCGAGGAGCGCCCCTAATGAGCCTGACCCTGAGGACCATCAGTCGCGAGCAGCATCTGGCGTACATCCAGAGCCTGCCGTCGGCGAGTCACATGCAGGTCCCGGCGTGGGCTGACGTCAAGGCGGAGTGGCGTTCGGAGAACCTCGGCTGGTTCGACGACCGGACCGGTGAGCTGGTCGGCGCGGGCCTGGTCCTGTACCGGCAGCTGCCCAAGATCAAGCGCTACCTCGCCTACCTTCCCGAAGGCCCGGTCATCAACTGGTTCGCGCCGAACCTCCAGGAGTGGCTGGAGCCGATGCTGGCGCACCTCAAGCGCCAGGGTGCCTTTTCGGTCAAGATGGGCCCGCCGGTGATCATCCGGCGCTGGGACGCGACCTCCATCAAGAAGGGCATCCAGGACCCCGACGTCAAGCGTCTGCGCGACATCGAGGCCGACTTCATCGAGCCGCGCGCCTTCGAGGTGGCCGACAAGCTGCGCAAGATGGGCTGGCAGCAGGGCGAGGACGGCGGCGCCGGCTTCGGCGACGTACAGCCCCGTTACGTCTTCCAGGTGCCGCTGGCCAACCGCTCCCTGGAAGAGGTCCACAAGAACTTCAACCAGCTGTGGCGCCGCAACATCAAGAAGGCCGAGAAGGCCGGTGTCGAGGTCGTCCAGGGCGGCTACCACGATCTGGAGGAGTGGCAGCGGCTGTACGAGATCACCGCCGTGCGCGACCACTTCCGGCCGCGCCCGCTCTCCTACTTCCAGCGCATGTGGTCGGCCCTCAACACCGAGGACCCCAACCGCATGCGGCTGTACTTCGCCCGGCACAACGGCGTGAACCTGTCCGCGGCGACCATGCTGATCGTCGGCGGGCACGTCTGGTACTCCTACGGCGCCTCCGACAACATCGGCCGTGAGTTCCGGCCGTCGAACGCGATGCAGTGGACGATGCTGCGCGACGCCTACGCGCTCGGTGCCACCGTCTACGACCTGCGGGGCATCTCCGACTCCCTGGACGAGACCGACCATCTCTTCGGCCTGATCCAGTTCAAGGTCGGCACGGGCGGCCAGGCGGCCGAGTACCTCGGCGAGTGGGACTTCCCGCTGAACAAGCTGCTCCACAAGGCTCTCGACCTCTACATGTCGCGTCGCTGACACCCCACCCCCTACACACGCAGCCACGAGAAAGGTTCCAGGTCCGGCCATGGCGCTCACGCTCTACGTCGACACCGCGCGCTGGCGGGCGCACCACAAGCACGTGCAGGAGCAGTTCCCCGGACTGGTCCCGGTCTGCAAGGGCAACGGCTACGGCTTCGGGCACGAGCGGCTCGCGGAGGAGGCGACCCGGCTGGGCTCCGACGTGCTGGCCGTCGGCACGACGTACGAGGCCGCCCGGATCAAGGACTTCTTCGGTGGTGACCTGCTGGTCCTCACGCCGTACCGGCGCGGCGAGGAGCCCGTGCCGCTGCCCGACCGGGTGATCCGCTCGGTGTCGTCCATCGACGGCGTCTACGGGCTGGTCGGCGCGCGGGTGGTCATCGAGGTGATGTCCTCGATGAAGCGGCACGGCATCTCCGAGCAGGACCTGCCCCAGCTGCACGCCGCCATAGAGAACGTCCGCCTGGAGGGCTTCGCCATCCACCTGCCGCTGGACCGCACCGACGGCTCGGACGCCGTCGAGGAGGTCATCGGCTGGATGGACCGGCTGCGCGCGGCCCGGCTGCCGCTGCACACCATGTTCGTCAGTCACCTCAAGGCCGATGAACTCGCCCGTCTCCAGCAGCAGTTCCCGCAGACCCGGTTCCGGGCCCGGATCGGCACCCGGCTGTGGCTGGGGGACCACGAGGCGACCGAGTACCGCGGAGCGGTGCTGGACGTCACCCGGGTCGCCAAGGGGGAGCGATTCGGTTACCGGCAGCAGAAGGCGGCCTCCGACGGCTTCCTGGTGGTCGTGGCCGGCGGCACCTCGCACGGTGTGGGTCTGGAGGCGCCGAAGGCGCTGCACGGCGTGATGCCGCGCGCCAAGGGCGTCGCCCGGGCCGGCCTGGCCACGGTGAACCGGAACCTGTCGCCGTTCGTCTGGGGCGGCAAGCAGCGCTGGTTCGCCGAGCCGCCGCACATGCAGGTCTCCATCCTGTTCGTGCCCTCGGACGCCCCGGAGCCGCAGGTGGGTGACGAGCTGGTGGCCCACCTGCGCCACACCACCACGCAGTTCGACCGCATCCTCGACCGCTGAGGGCAGCTCCGGCGGGACACGCGGAAGGCCGTACACGATCACCGTGTACGGCCTTCCGCGTGTCCGGAACGGGACGCTGTGCCGGGGCGTTCGCTCAGAGCGGATCCGCGCTGTCGTCCTGGCGCCCGGCGCCCCACTTCACCTGGGGCCCGTCGTGGTCCTCGGCGGGCCACGACGGGCGCGCGCCGCGGCCGAGGGCGAAGACGTCCTCCGCGCCGTCGAGCACGCCGCCGGAGGGGTCGTCCTCCCCGGACCGGCGGTCCTCCCCGGACCGGCGCACCGGGTCCCGGTCGGGCAGGAGGACGTCGCGGACGACCATGACGCAGAGGTAGAGCGTGCCCAGCAGATGCGCCCCGATCGCCCAGTGGTAGCCGTCGGTGGGCAGCCCCTTGTGGGCGTCCCCGCTGGTCGTGTACGCGAGGTACATCCAGATGCCGAGGAAGTAGGCCACCTCACACGCCTGCCAGATCAGGAAGTCCCGCCACTTCGGCCGGGCCAGTACGGCCAGCGGCACCAGCCACAGCACGTACTGCGGTGAGTAGACCTTGTTGGTGAGGATGAACGCCGCGATGATCAGGAAGGCGAGCTGGGCGAGGCGCGGCCGGCGGGGTGCGGTCAGCGCGAGGGCCGCGATGGCGGCGCAGCACAGCAGCATCAGCACCATGGCGAGGGTGTTGACCGTCTCGGTGCCGAGCGGGTCGTCCGAGTTCTGGGCCAGTACCAGCCAGAAGGACCCGAAGTCGACGCCCCGCTCCTGGCTGAACGTGTAGAACTTCGACCACCCGTCGAAGGCGAAGAGCATCACCGGCAGGTTCACCACGAGCCAGGCCACCGCGGCACCGGCGAGGGCGGTGCCGTACTCCCGCCACTTGCCCGCCCGCCAGCACAGGACGAGCAGCGGACCGAGGATCAGGAACGGGTAGAGCTTGGCGGCCGTGGCGAGGCCCAGGAGGACGCCGAAGGCGAGCGAGCGGCCCCGGGACCACATCAGCATCGCCGCGGCCGTCAGGGCGACGGCCAGGAGGTCCCAGTTGATGGTGGCGGTGAGGGCGAAGGCGGGCGCGAGAGCGACCAGCAGGCCGTCCCACGGGCGCCGGGCGTGGGTGCGGGTCACGCAGACCGCGATGACCGCCGCGCAGATCATCAGCATGCCCGCGTTGGCCACCCAGTACCACTGCTGCTGGTCCTGGACGCTGCCGCCGCCCGGCGTGAGCCAGGAGGCGACCTCCATGAACACGCCGGTCAGTACCGGGTATTCGAGGTACTGCATGTCACCGGGGAGCTTGTCGAAGTACGGGACGAGCCCGTCCGCGAACCCGCGGCCGGTGAAGAGGTGCGGGATGTCCGAGTAGCAGGCGTGCGTGTACTGCGAACCGGCACCGAAGAACCAGCCGCCGTTGTAGCAGGGCGCCTTCTGGACCAGGCCGAGGGCGAACATGCCGATCGCCACGAGCGCGATCACCCGGACCGGGGTCCACCAGGAGGTGCCGAGCAGGGCGCGTCGGCCGAGGGGTCCGCCGATCAGCTCACTGCCGGCCGCCGCGACCTGATCCTCGTGGGTCGGCGCCACCGGCGCCGGCTGGGCGCTCGCTTGCGTGGATTCTGCACTGGGCATGGGGCACATCCTGCCGTACGTACCTCGGAAAACACCGAGGGCCGCCGCACCAGGTCGGTGCGACGGCCCTGTTTCACGTGGAACATAGGGGTGTTTCACGTGAAACACCCATGCGGGGTGATACGGCGGCTATCTGCCGGTCATCCGAAGATGCCGCCGTTCTGATTGCCTCGTGTGTTCCCGGTCTCTTCCGATTCCGAGGGGGATGACGAGGGCGACTCGCTCGCGTCGCCGTCCCCTTCGTCGCCCGTCTCGGTGCCGCCGTCCGACCCCTCCTCGCAGCCCCAGTCCCAGGGACCGCAGGTCTCACTGGTCGTGGGCGTCGGTGACGTCTCTTCCTCGCTCTCCGACTCCGTGGGGGTCGGAGAGGGGCTCGCCGACTCCGTCTCCTCGGTCTCCGTGGGCGTGGGGGTCACCGACGGCGTGGGCTCCTCGTTGACGACCTCACCGATGGGCTCCGGCTTGGGGAACTTCACCGCCGGCTCACCCTTGAGCGCGTCCTCCATGTAGTCCTTGAAGATCTCGGACGGGAACGAGGCGCCGTGGATCTCCTTCTCGCCGCCCGTCCCGTACATCTCCAGGAACTGCCGGTTCTTGGCGTTCTCGTCGTCCGGGTAGCGGAACATGCTGATCGCGGTGGAGAGCTGCGGGGTGTAGCCGACGAACCAGGCCGACTTGTTGCCGTCGGTCGTACCGGTCTTGCCGGCCACCTCGCGGCCCGTGAGCTGGGCGTTGGTGCCCGTGCCCTTCTCGACCACGGTCTTCAGGACGTCGGTGACGTTGTCGGCGACCTTGGAGGTCCACGCCTGCTTGGTGTCGACCTCGTGCGTGTAGATGGTGCCGTCCTTGTCCGTCACCTTCGTCACGGAGAAGGGGTCACGCTGCTTGCCGCTGGCCGCGAAGGTGGCGTAGGAGCCGGCCATCCGGATCGCGCTCGGGTCGGAGATGCCGATGGAGAACGAGGGGAAGGTGGTGCCCGCCAGGCTGTCCTCCAGCAGGCCCGAGTCGGTCGCGGCCTGCTTCACCTTGTCCAGGCCGACGTCCATGCCGAGCTGGACGAAGGCGGAGTTGATCGACTCCCGCATCGCCTCGCGGAGGTCGATCATGTAGTCCGGGGCCTTGCCGGCGGAGGCGTTGGCGTTGCCGTCATTGGTCTGCAGCCACTCCTCGCCCTTCTCGTTCTGCCAGACGCTCCCGTCGTAGGTCTTGACCTTCCACTTGTTCTTGCCGGTGTACAGGCTCTTGGGCGACACCACGGTGCGCTGGTCCTCGCCCTGCACCTCGGGGCCGTCCGGGTCGCGCACGCCCCACTTCATCGCGGCCGCCAGCACGAACGGCTTGAACGTCGAACCGACCTGCGCACCGGTCACATCGGCGTTGTTGGTGAAGTGCTCGGTCGCGTCCTCGCCGCCGTAGATGGCCTCGATGGCACCCGTCTCCGGGTTCACGGAGGCACCGCCGAACTGGACGTCCGTGTCCGTGTCCGGGCGCTTCTTCGGGTCGATGTTCTCCTTGTAGACCTTGGTGACGGCCTTCTCGAGCTCCTCGATCTTCTTCTTGTCGAAGGTCGTGTAGATCGAGTACCCGCCCTGCTCCAGTTGGTTGGAGGTGACCACGTCGTTCTTGATCAGGGACGACTTGGCCAGGTCGACCAGATAGCCGATCTGCCCGCTGAGCTGGGTGTTCGAGCGCGGGTTCTGCCACTTGGGCAGCTTCGTGTACTTCGCGCGCTCGGCCGCGTCGAGGTGGCCGTACTCGACCATCTTGTCGAGGGTGTCCTGCATCTGCAGGAGGGCCCGCTTCGCGTTGGCTTCCGGCGTGGCCGCCGAGTCGATGGACGTCGCCCCGGCCGGGTCGTAGTAGGTCGCGCCCTTCAGCATCGCCGCGAGGAAGGCGCACTCGCCGGGGTTCAGGTCCTCGGAGTCCTTGTCGAAGTACGCCCGCGACGCCGCCTGGATGCCCCAGGCACCGCGGCCGTAGTACGCCGAGTTGAGGTAGCCGGCGAGGATGTCCTTCTTGTCCTTGTTGGCGCCGACCTTGATCGAAACGAAGATCTCCTTGACCTTGCGGGAGATCGTCTGCGACTGGTCGTCCAGCATCGCGTTCTTGACGTACTGCTGGGTGATGGTCGAGCCGCCCTGGGTGTCGCCGCCCCTGGCCATGTTGAACACGGCGCGCGCGATGCCCTTGGGGTCGATGCCGCTGTCGTCGTAGAAGGTCTTGTTCTCCTGGGAGATGACGGCGTTCTGCATCTCCTTGGGGATGCGGGAGAGGTCGACGATCTGCCGGTTGCGCTCGCCGCCGGTGGAGACCATCTGGGTGCCGTCGGCCCAGTAGTAGACGTTGTTCTGCGCCGTCGCGGTCTTGGCCAGGTCAGGGACGCCCACCATGGCGTAGGCGATGCCCGCCGCGGCGACCATCACGCCGAAGAAGCCGACGCACAGACCGGAGACGAGCTTCCAGGACGGCACCCAGCGGCGCCAGCCGTACCGGTCGAAGCGCGGATAGTCGACGAGCCGCTTCTTGCCGGGGCCCGGTGCCCGGCCGCGCCCGGCCGGTGTCGCGCGCCTGCCGGGGCGTCCCGGTTCGGCCGCTCGGCGCCGGCCACCACCGCTGCGCTGGGCCGCACGCCGGGCTTCCGCCCGGCCGCCGTACGGGCGGTCCTCACCTCCCCCCGCGTGCGAGCCGGACGGAGACTCTGTGGCGCCCCGCGGTGCCGCGCGGCGGCCGGAGGACGAGCCGGACTGGCCGCGTCGGGCCGCGGCACGTCCGCCTTCCTGCGGCTGCGGCGGTTTGCGACGGTGCTCGCTCATCGAACGACTACTCCTCGGGCAGGCGCACCCTGGCGCGCCTGGCAACGGCGGCTGGTTTCCGGTCCCCCCGAAGTACGGATGCGGCCGCTGCCGTATTCACCCGTACCGCACCGGGGACAGGGACGCCCCCGTGCATCACTCGGTTCCCGGTGGTCTGCATGGCGCACAGACTACGCACCGGCAAAACCCCCGAGCTCCGAAGTTCACCTCAAATCAGGCAACTTGCTTCCCATGAATCAGTGATGTGATCCCGTTCACGAATTTCCCCCTTGTCGCGCCCGGGCAGCCGTTCTATCGTCTGGATGTATCGAGTCGATACATCAGCTCGGCATAAAGACCAGACGGCACAGAGGAGGCGACGATGAGCCGGCGTTCCGGCATCCTTGAGTTCGCCGTCCTCGGCCTGCTCCGCGAGTCCCCGATGCACGGCTATGAGCTGCGTAAACGGCTCAACACGTCCCTGGGCGTGTTCCGGGCGTTCAGCTACGGGACGCTGTACCCCTGCCTCAAGACGCTGGTCGCCAACGGCTGGTTGATCGAGGAGACGGGCAGCGCGGCCGAGGCCACCGCCGCACTGGCGGGACGCCGAGCCAAGATCGTCTACCGGCTGACGGCGGAAGGTAAGGAGCACTTCGAGCAGCTCCTCTCCCAGACGGGTCCCGACGCGTACGAGGACGAGACCTTCGCCGCCCGCTTCGCCTTCTTCGGACAGACGTCGCGCGACGTGCGCATGCGCGTGCTGGAGGGCCGCCGCAGCCGGCTGGAGGAGCGCCTGGAGAAGATGCGCGCTTCGCTGGCGCGCACCCGGGAGCGCCTGGACGACTACACGCTCGAACTCCAGCGTCACGGCATGGAGTCCGTGGAACGCGAAGTGCGCTGGCTGAACGAGCTCATCGAGAGCGAGCGAGCGGGACGGGACCTGCGCGGTTCCGATTCCGAGCGGTCCGCTCGACAGGACACCACACATGGAACGCCGGGCGGCCTGCCCCGGAGCGGGGACCACCCCGGACCGGATACGCCCGACGACACCGCCACGTGAGCGCCCGGTCAGGGCCTCACTCGTACACACAGGGAGCAACCGGAATGGGTTCGGTTCGCGTAGCCATCGTCGGTGTGGGCAACTGCGCCGCATCGCTGGTGCAGGGCGTCGAGTACTACAAGGACGCCGACCCGGCGGCCAAGGTCCCGGGCCTGATGCACGTCCAGTTCGGCGACTACCACGTCAGTGACATCGCGTTCGTCGCCGCCTTCGACGTGGACGCCAAGAAGGTCGGCCTGGACCTCGCGGACGCCATCGGCGCCTCCGAGAACAACACCATCAAGATCTGCGACGTGCCGAACACCGGTGTCCAGGTCCAGCGCGGCCACACCCTCGACGGTCTCGGCAAGTACTACCGCATGACCATCGAGGAGTCCGCCGAGGAGCCGGTGGACATCGTCCAGGTCCTCAAGGACAAGCAGGTCGACGTGCTCGTCTGCTACCTGCCCGTCGGCTCCGAGCACGCGGCGAAGTTCTACGCCCAGTGCGCCATCGACGCCAAGGTCGCCTTCGTCAACGCCCTCCCGGTCTTCATCGCCGGCACCAAGGAGTGGGCGGACAAGTTCACCGAGGCCGGTGTCCCGATCGTCGGCGACGACATCAAGTCGCAGGTCGGCGCCACCATCACGCACCGCGTCATGGCGAAGCTGTTCGAGGACCGGGGCGTCGTCCTGGACCGCACCATGCAGCTGAACGTCGGCGGCAACATGGACTTCAAGAACATGCTCGAGCGGGACCGCCTCGAGTCCAAGAAGATCTCCAAGACCCAGGCCGTCACCTCCCAGATCCCCGACCGGGACCTCGGCGAGAACAACGTCCACATCGGCCCGTCCGACTACGTCGCCTGGCTCGACGACCGCAAGTGGGCCTACGTCCGCCTCGAGGGCCGCGCCTTCGGTGACGTCCCGCTGAACCTGGAGTACAAGCTCGAGGTCTGGGACTCCCCGAACTCCGCGGGTGTCATCATCGACGCCCTGCGCGCCGCGAAGATCGCCAAGGACCGCGGCATCGGCGGCCCCGTGCTCTCCGCGTCGAGCTACTTCATGAAGTCCCCGCCGGTCCAGTACTTCGACGACGAGGCCCGGCAGAACGTCGAGAAGTTCATCGCGGGCGAGGTCGAGCGCTGAGCCGCTTGCCCCCGCGAACGGAGGAGGGTCCCTGAGGCAGTGCGCCCGGGGACCCTCCCCGTATGTGAGGCTGTGCCCCATGGCCGTCGTCCGTGACCTCCGCGTCCTGCTGCGCCTGAAGGGGTTCCGGCGTCTGCTCGCCGTCCGCCTCCTCTCCCAGGGCGCCGACGGCGTCTACCAGGTGGGACTCGCCACCTACGTCGTCTTCGCCCCGGAGAAACAGACCTCGCCGGCCGCGGTGGCCTCCGCCATGGCGGTGCTGCTGCTTCCGTACTCCCTGGTCGGCCCCTTCGCCGGCGTCCTCCTCGACCGCTGGCGCCGCCGCCAGGTCTTCCTCTTCGGCAACCTGCTGCGCGCCCTGATGGCCTCGGTGACGGCCGTCCTGATGATCGCCTCGGTCCCGGACTGGCTCTTCTACGTCTCCGCCCTGTGCGTCACCGCCGTCAACCGCTTCGTCCTGGCCGGGCTCTCCGCCGCCCTGCCCCGGGTGGTCGACGCCGAGCGCCTGGTGATCGCCAACTCGCTCTCCCCGACGGCCGGGACCCTGGCGGCGACCGCGGGCGGCGGGCTCGCCTTCGCCGTCCGCCTCGTGGTCGCCGACACCGACGCTGCCGTGGTGACGCTGGGCGCCGTCCTCTACCTGTGCGGCGCGCTGGCCTCGCTGCGCATGGCGGCGGACCTGCTGGGACCCGACCGGGCGCTGATCCGTCCCCGGCTGGCCACCGCCCTCGCCGGTACCGCCCGCGACCTGGCGGCGGGGGTGCGGCACCTCGCCGCGCCGGCCCGCCGGGAGGCGGCCTGGTCGCTCGCGGCCATGACGCTGATGCGGTTCTGCTACGGCGCCCTGCTCGTGATGCTGCTGATGCTGTGCCGGTACGCCCTGTCCTCGGGCACGGACGACGGGCTCGCCCTGCTCGGGCTGGCGCTGGGCGTCTCGGGCGCCGGTTTCTTCGTCGCGGCGGTCCTCACTCCCTGGGCGGCGGGGCGGCTCGGCCCCGGTCGCTGGATGGCCCTGTGCGCCGCGGTCGCCGCGGTCCTGGTGCCCGCCCTGGGGCTGCCGTTCGCCACCGCACCGCTGCTCGCCGCGGCATTCGTCCTGGGTCTCGTCACCCAGGGCTCGAAGATCGCGACCGACACCCTCGTGCAGTCCTCGGTCGACGACGCCTACCGGGGCCGGATCTTCTCCGTCTACGACGTCCTGTTCAACATCGCCTTCGTCGGTGCCGCCGGGGTGGCCGCCCTCATGCTGCCGCCGGACGGCCGCTCCGCACCGCTCGTGGTGACCGTGGCCCTCCTCTACGCGGCGGTCGCGGCGGCCATGGCCCGGCGCGCGAGCGAGTGAGCACGGGCGCGTCCCTGCTCCGTTCCGCGCGGACCCGCTGTTTCACGTGAAACACCGCTCCCCGCCGATGCCGACGGGGCCATGTTTCACGTGAAACATGGCCCCGCCCGAGACGGTCGGGCATCCTCAGCCCTCCTGCCGGGCCCACCACTCCTGGAGCGCCGCCACCGCCGCCTCCCGCTCCATCGGCCCGTTCTCCAGCCGCAGCTCCAGCAGGTACTGGTACGCCTGTCCGACGGCCGGGCCGGGCCGGATGCCGAGGATCTGCATGATCTCGTTGCCGTCGAGGTCCGGCCGGATCGAGTCCAGCTCCTCCTGCTCCTGGAGCTTGGCGATCCGCTCCTCCAGGCCGTCGTAGGCCCGGGAGAGCGCTGCTGCCTTGCGCTTGTTGCGGGTCGTGCAGTCGGAGCGGGTCAGCTTGTGCAGGCGGCCGAGCAGCGGCCCCGCGTCCCGCACGTACCGGCGGACCGCGGAGTCGGTCCACTCGCCGGTGCCGTACCCGTGGAAGCGCAGATGCAGCTCGACCAGCCGCGAGACGTCCTTCACCAGCTCGTTGGAGTACTTCAGAGCCAGCATGCGCTTCTTCGTCATCTTGGCGCCGACCACCTCGTGGTGGTGGAACGAGACCCGCCCGTCGCTCTCGAAGCGGCGCGTGCGGGGCTTGCCGATGTCGTGCAGCAGCGCGGCGAGGCGGAGCGTCAGGTCGGGCCCGTCCTCCTCCAGCGCCATCGCCTGCTCCAGCACGATCAGCGTGTGCTCGTAGACGTCCTTGTGCCGGTGGTGTTCGTCGCTCTCCAGGCGCAGTGCGGGCAGCTCGGGCAGGACGTACTCGGCCAGGCCGGTCTCCACCAGGAGCGTCAGTCCCTTGCGCGGGTGTGCGGAGAGGATCAGCTTGTTCAGCTCGTCCCGGACCCGCTCCGCCGAGACGATCTCGATGCGGCCGGCCATCTCCCGCATCGCCTTCACGACCTCGGGCGCGACCTCGAAGTCGAGCTGCGCGGCGAACCGCGCGGCCCGCATCATCCGCAGCGGGTCGTCGGAGAAGGACTCCTCGGGCGTCCCCGGCGTGCGCAGCACCCGGGCGGCGAGATCGCCGAGCCCTCCGTGCGGATCGACGAACTCCTTCTGGGGCAGGGCCACGGCCATCGCGTTGACCGTGAAGTCGCGCCGGACGAGGTCCTGCTCGATGGAGTCGCCGTACGCCACCTCGGGCTTGCGCGAGGTCCGGTCGTACGCCTCCGACCGGTACGTGGTCACCTCGATCTGATAGCCGTCCTTCTGCGCCCCGACCGTGCCGAAGGCGATCCCGACCTCCCAGACGGCGTCCGCCCAGGGCCGGACGATCTTCAGGACGTCCTGCGGACGGGCATCGGTCGTGAAGTCCAGGTCGTTGCCGAGCCGCCCGAGCAGCGCGTCCCGCACCGAGCCGCCGACCAGGGCGAGAGAGAACCCAGCCTCCTGGAAACGGCGGGCGAGATCGTCGGCGACCGGCGAGACGCGCAGCAGTTCACTCACCGCACGCTGCTGCGCCTGGCTCAGGGCACTGGGATTGACTTCGTTGGCGTTCGGCACAACAGAAAAGGGTACGTGGCCCAGGGCGGCGCGAGCGCACCCATTCCTCCGACGGGCACCTTGTGCGGACGCTCCCCTTTATACGGGCATATACGCGGCGGCCCGAGCACCTGGCGGGTCCCGCATCCGATCTTGTGGCGCACTCCGCGGCACTTCCCCTCAGCGCGCATCGTTACCATGCGTGGACGCACATTCCGACGACCACTGACGACGAGGGACGGGCGAGCGCGTGGCCGAGGCGGCAGACATCCAGGGGACCCATCCCTCACCTGCCCGCCGCTGGGTACGGCGCACCGCGGCACTGCTCGCCTCGGCACCGCTGCTGGCGGGTCTCGTGCAGGCGTCCGCCGTCGGTCCGGCCCTCGCGGCGGAGCAGACCGGGGTCCGGGCCGCGTCCGGCTCGGACGGGGTCTCGGTGGCCGTCGACTCACTCAGCCCCGCCGCCCCCACGGACGGCGACACCGTCACGGTCTCCGGCACCGTCACCAACAACGGCAAGCAGGCGGTCACCGACGCCCAGGTCGGCCTGCGCGTGGGTCCGCGGCTCGGCACCCGCTCGGAGATCGACACCGTCGCCCGGAACAGCACCGACCTGGACGGTTCGTACGGCACCCCGCTCGACGACGATTACTCCGCGGAGTTCCCCAAGCTCACCCCCGGGGTCGCCGAGCACTTCGCCCTCTCGGTCCCGGTCGACGCGCTGGACCTCGGCGACAACGGCGTCTACGAGTTCTCCGTGACCCTCTCCGGGGAGACCTCCGCGCAGCCCTGGGAGCAGGTCCTCGGCGTGCAGCGGACCTTCCTGCCCTGGCAGCCCGACGAGGCCGGCACCAAGACCAGGACGACGTACCTGTGGCCGCTCGTCTCCACGTCCCACGTGACCGCGGAGACGGGCTCGAACGAACAGCAGACGCCGGTCTTCCGCAACGAGGACCTGGCCAAGGAGATCTCCCCGGGAGGGCGCCTCGACCAGCTGGTGACGCTCGGCGGGGACCTCGACGTCACCTGGGTCGTCGACCCGGACCTGCTGGCCTCCGTCGACGCGATGACGCGCGGCTACGAGGTCCGGGCGGCGGACGGCACCACCACCGCCGGCCGGCACCAGGCCGTCGCCAAGCAGTGGCTCGCCGGCCTCCAGAAGGCGGTGGCGGACAAGGAGGTCGTCGCGCTGCCGTTCGCCGACCCGGACCTCGCCTCCCTGGCGCACAACGGCACGGACTTCACCGGTTCGCTGAGCCAGCTGAAGGAGGCCACCGACGTCGTGGCCAACACGGTGGAGCCGATCCTCCACGTGAAACCCAGCACCGACTTCGCGTGGCCGGTGGAAGGCGCCGTCGACCCGGCCATCGTCAAGGTCGCCACCTCCGCGGGCGCCGACAAGGTGATCACCCGCAGCGACAGCCTGAAGGAGACCGGCGGCCTGTCGTACACGCCCTCCGCGGCCCGGCCCGTCGGGGGAGGGACGACCGCGGTCGTCGCGGACGCCCGGCTGTCCACCGCGTTCGAGGGCGACCTGACCAAGGCGGCCACCTCCACGGCGGCCGTCCAGCAGTTCCTCGCGCAGAGCCTCGCCCTGGATCTGCAGACCGGCGAGCAGCGCAGCGTCGTCGTCGCGCCGCAGCGCATGCCCACCGGCAGCCAGGCCCGCGCGATGGCCGAGGCGCTCACCGCCCTGGAGGGCGGTGACTGGTCCCAGCCCCAGGACCTGTCGGACGCCGCCTCGGCCAAGCCGGACCCGGGCGCCACGACGACGATCCCGTCGCGGTCCGCGTACCCCTCCGCGCTGCGCGAGCGGGAACTGCCGCACGAGGCGTTCGAGCAGCTCGCCCGGACCCAGGACAAGCTCGACCACTTCAAGGCCGTCCTGTCGGACCGGTCCCGCGTGGTGACCCCCTTCGGGCGGGCCCTGAACCGGGAGATGTCCACGTCCTGGCGCGACCGCGCCGGCGCGGCCCGCACGTTCCGCAACGGCGTGGAGACCTATCTCGACGGACTGACCGGCCAGGTCAGACTGATCGACAAGTCGGAGACCAAGCTCTCCGGCCGCAGTGCCACGATCCCCGTCACCGTCCAGAACAACCTGGTGCAGGACGCCGACCACCTGGTGCTCCGGCTCACCTCCACCAACCCGACCCGGCTGGAGATCGGCGGGGAGGCCTACCAGGAGCAGCCCGTCTCGGTCTCCGGCGGACACAGCCAGTCGGTGAAGTTCACCACGTCCGCCAACGCCAACGGACGGGCGACGGTCATCGCCCAGCTGTACACGGCGGACGGCCGGAAGTACGGCGCCCCGGTGACGTTCGACGTGAAGGTCACCGAGATCACGGCCACCGTGATGCTGGTCATCGGCGGCGGCGTGCTCCTCCTCGTCCTCGCCGGCTACCGCATGTACCAGCAGCGCAAGCGCGCCGCCGCCCGCGCCGGGGGCGACGAGGGCCCCGGCACCGGCGAGGACCCCGCGAACGGCCCCGAGGTTCCTCAGGGGCCCGCCGACCGTCCCACCGAGGAGTCCGGAGCACACCCCCGGGCAGGCGACCCGGAGCAGGCGAGTGACCCCGGAGCGGACACCGCAGCGGAAAGCGCCGACCCGTCCGGGACGGGTGAGAGAGTGGACCGTTGACATGTCGTGGCCGGTGGGCCCGGGACGATGAGGTGGGGTAACCATGAACGCGCCGTACGACGGTGACCGTGGCCAGGCCGCGGGCAGCTCGGGCCACCCCGAGGGCCCGCCACCCGAGCACGACCAGACACCGTCGCAGCCGCCTGCGGACATGTACCTCCAGGACGCCTACGACCAGGACCCCTACCGGGCGCAGGACCTCTCCGCGCAGGACCCGGTCGACGAGGCGCTCTACGACCGTGCCGCGCACCCCCCGCCGCCCCCGGGCACATACCCCCCGCAGCAGCCGCTGTACGGGCCGCCCGCCCGGTCGCCGTACGCCCCCGACCCGCAGATCTGGGCGCAGACCCCGGCGCCTGAGCCGGAGGGCCCCACCCAGTACCTGCCCTACGGCGACGACCCCCGGACCACCCAGTTCGTGGGCGTGGACGACCTGGTCACCCAGGCGGGCGAGGAGCGCCACGAGCCGGACGCCTTCGCCCACCTCTTCCGGGACCAGCAGCACGGCGGCGGCCACCCGTCCTACCAGGACGGCCCCGCGGTGCCCGGCCCGTCGCCCGCGCCGCACCAGCAGGGCACGGCCGCCGGCCCCTACGGCCAGTACGCCGCCCCCGCGGGACAGCAGCCGTACGGCACCGCGGCACCGCAGGGCGGGCAGCAGTACGTCGCCGGCGCACCGGCCGGACAGCAGCAGTACGGCCCCGGCACCCCCGTGGGCCAGGGCCGGTACGGCACGGAGCCGCCGGCCCACGACCCGTACGCGGCCGGCCAGAACCAGTACGCGGCTCCGCACCCCGGCCAGGCCCCGTACCCGGCCGGCCGACCGGACCAGAACCAGTACGCCGCGCCCCCGCCCGGCCAGTACCTGACCGCGCCGCCGCCGGCCGCCGAGACCCCCGCGCAGGGCACCGAGGCCGTGCCCCCGCCCGCCTCCGCCCCCCCGGCGAAGAAGGGCGGCCGCGCGACAGGGCTGCTGAAGTCCAGCGCCGTGATGGCGGCCGGCACGATGGTCTCCCGGCTCACCGGCTTCATCCGGTCGGCCCTGATCGTCTCCGCCCTCGGCGTCGGCCTCCTCGGTGACACCTTCCAGGTCGCCTACCAGCTCCCGACGATGATCTACATCCTCACCGTCGGCGGCGGACTCAACTCCGTCTTCGTGCCGCAGCTCGTCCGCGCCATGAAGGAGGACGACGACGGCGGCGAGGCCTTCGCCAACCGCCTGCTCACCCTGGTCATGGTGGCGCTGGGCGCGCTCACCGTCCTGTCGGTCTTCGGCGCGCCGCTGCTGATCCGCCTGCTGTCCGATCCGGTCGCCAGCGACCCAGCGGCCAACCAGGTCGGCATCACCTTCGTCCAGTACTTCCTGCCCTCGATCTTCTTCATGGGCGTCCACGTGGTGATGGGGCAGATCCTCAACGCCCGCGGCAAGTTCGGCGCGATGATGTGGACCCCGGTCCTGAACAACATCGTCATCATCGTGACGCTCGGCATGTTCATCTGGGTCTACGGCACCGCCGCCGACTCCGGGATGAAGGTCACCACCATCCCGCCGGAGGGGCAGCGGCTGCTCGGCATCGGTGTGCTGCTCGGCCTCGTCGTGCAGGCGCTCGCGATGATCCCGTACCTGCGCGAGACCGGCTTCCGGATGCGGCTGCGCTTCGACTGGAAGGGTCACGGCCTCGGCAAGGCGATCACGCTCGCCAAGTGGACCTTCCTGTTCGTCCTCGCCAACCAGGCCGGCGCAATCGTCGTCACCCAGCTGTCCACGGCCGCCGGCAAGGCCTCGCCCGTCGACGGCACCGGTTTCGCCGCCTACGCCAACGCCCAGCTGATCTGGGGCCTCCCGCAGGCGATCATCACCGTCTCCCTGATGGCCGCCCTGCTGCCCCGCATCTCGCGCTCCGCGGCCGAGGACGACGCCGGCGCGGTCCGCGACGACATCTCCCAGGGGCTGCGCACCACGGCTGTCGCCATCGTGCCGATCGCCTTCGGGTTCGTCGCGCTCGGCATCCCGATGTGCACGCTGATCTTCGGCTCCTCCGGCACCAGCGAAGCCACCAACATGGGCTACATGCTGATGGCCTTCGCCCTCGGCCTCATCCCGTACTCCGTGCAGTACGTGGTCCTGCGCGCCTTCTACGCCTACGAGGACACTCGAACGCCGTTCTACAACACCGTGATCGTGGCGGCCGTGAACGCCGGCGCCTCGGCGGTCTGCTACTTCGTGATCCCCTCGCGCTGGGCCGTGGTCGGCATGGCCGCCGCCTACGGACTGGCCTACGCCACCGGCGTGGGCATCGCCTGGCGCCGGCTGCGCAAACGGCTCGGCGGGGACCTGGACGGCGCCCGGGTGGTGCGGACGTACGCCCGGCTGGCCATCGCTTCCCTCCCGGCGGCGCTGCTCAGCGGCGCCGCCTGCTACGGGATCGGCCACGCCCTCGGCCAGGGCGTGCTGGGCTCCTTCGCCTCCCTCCTGGCGGGCGGGGCGGTCCTGCTCGGCGTCTTCTACGTCGCCGCCCGGCGGATGCGGATCGAGGAGCTGAACTCGATGGTCGGTATGGTCCGCGGACGCCTGGGACGGTGAGACGGGGGGTAGGCGCACAACCATCGTTCGTCGCCGCGTGTCGTGCATAGCGGCGGACTGTGGGCACAATTGGTTTCGGCGTCGGACGGCGCGCAGCGGGTGTTCGGCGCGCATCGATTGGGGAGGCAGGAACGACGGTGGCGGAACGGAGCACAGCTGCCGTCGACGTGGCGGACAACGGCGACGGCGAGTCGCCGACCGCGGAGGCGGACCAGTCCACGGCCGACGGGGTGGCCAACAACCGGGAGCGGGACACGGACAGCGACGAGGCACAGGTGAGCGCCGAGACCCACGGCTCCGGGAAGGCCTCGCCTCCCGAACTGCACAGCGGTCACAAGCTCGCCAGACGGTACCGCCTTGAGGAGTGCGTGACCCGTCTGGACGGGTTCAGCAGCTGGCGGGCCGTCGACGAGAAACTCCGCCGTGCCGTCGGCGTCCACGTCCTCCCCGCGGAACACGCCCGGGCCCGGTCCGTCCTGGCCGCCGCCCGCTCCTCCGCGCTGCTGGGCGACCCCCGTTTCGTCCAGGTGCTGGACGCCGTCGAGGACAACGACCTCGTCTACGTCGTCCACGAATGGCTCCCCGACGCCACCGAGCTGACCACGCTCCTCGCCTCCGGTCCGCTGGAGGTCTACGACGCCTACCAGATGGTCAGCCAGGTCTCGTCCGCCATGGCCGCCGCCCACCGCGAGGGCCTCGCCCACCTCCGCCTCAACCCCAACGCCGTGCTGCGCACGTCGACCGGGCAGTGGCGCATCCGCGGCCTGGCCGTGAACGCGGCACTGCGCGGCGTCACCTCCGACACCCCGCAGCGCGCCGACACCGAGGCCATCGGCGCCCTGCTCTACGCCTCCCTCACCCAGCGCTGGCCGTACGAGGACGACGCCTATGGGCTCTCCGGCCTGCCCAAGGACCTCGGTCTGATCCCGCCCGACCAGGTCCGCGCCGGTGTCCACCGGGGCCTGTCGGAACTGGCCATGCGGGCGCTCGCCAACGACGGCGCCACCGCCTCCCGCCACGAGTCGGCGTGCACCACGCCCGAGGAACTGGTGAAGGCGATCGGCGAGATGCCCCGCATCCGCCCGCCGGAGCAGGCGTTCACCACACCGCCCGAGTACCAGCGCACGTCCTACCAGCAGAGCCCGTACGGCCGCCCCGCCGCGCACCCCGGTGTCACCCAGCCGGTCCCGGCCCCGCCGCCACCGCTGCAGAGCCGCACCGGCAAGGCCCTGAAGTGGGGCGTCTCCGCGCTGCTGATCGCCGCCCTCGGCCTGGGCAGCTGGCAGCTGGCCGACGTCCTGATGAACCGGGGCGGCAAGGCCGACGACCAGCACCAGTCGCAGACGACGGACGACGGCGACAAGGGCTCGGGCAAGCCGGCCTCCGGCAAGCCCATCGCGATCAGCGGTGCCCGTGACTTCGACCCCTACGGCGACCAGTCCGAGAAGCCCTCCCAGATAGGGAACGTCTACGACGGCGACCCGTCGACGTACTGGCAGACCGACTTCTACCTCAGCAGCGACTTCGGCCGCCTGAAGTCCGGCGTCGGCGTCATCCTCGACCTCGGCAAGGTGCAGCAGGTCGGCAAGGTGACCGTCACCTTCGTCGGGAACACCTCGGTCGAACTGCGCAGCGCCGGCGCCGACGCCACCTCGGAGCCCGCCACCTTCGACGCCTACTCCAAGGTCGCGGACGGCAAGGGCACGACCGTGGAGCTCAAGCCCGGGAAGGCCCTCAAGAGCCGCTACCTCCTGGTGTGGCTCACCGACCTGCCGATGCAGTCCAGCGGGGAGTGGCGCGGCAGGCTGGCGGACGTCAAGGTGACCAGCTGAGTCGTCTGCCGTGAGGGAGGGGGTCCGATGACGGACGGCACCGCGTACGGCGACACGACCGACCACGACCTCCTGGCCCGCCACGTCGAAGGCGACCCCGACGCCTTCGGTGAGCTCGTCCGCCGGCACCGGGACCGGCTCTGGGCCGTCGCCCTGCGGACCCTGGGGGACCGCGAGGAGGCCGCCGACGCGGTGCAGGACGCGCTCGTCTCCGCGTACCGCGCCGCCCACACCTTCCGCGGCCGGTCCGCCGTCACCACCTGGCTGCACCGGATCACGGTGAACGCCTGTCTGGACCGGGCCCGCAAGGCGGCTTCCCGGAAGACCGCACCGGTCGACGACACCGAGCGCCTGGAGCAGTTGCTGGAGCCGCACGAGTCGGCGTCCGCCCCCGCGGAGCGCAACGATCTGCAGCGACAGCTCGTGGAGGCCCTGGAGACCCTGCCACCCGATCAGCGGGCCGCGCTCGTCCTGGTGGACATGCAGGGCTATCCCGTGGCCGAGGCCGCGCGCATCCTCGATGTGCCGACCGGCACGGTGAAGAGCCGCTGCGCACGCGGCAGAGCCAGACTCCTGCCCCTGCTGACCCATCTCCGGCCGGACGGCGGTGGCGGCACCGGCGGACCGGGCGGGGGACGGAACCGGACGCCGGGTGCGTCCGTCCCACCCGCGGCGGGCCCGCACCGGACGGACCCGCCGGAGACCGGGCCGAGCGATTCAGCCGCAGTGAAGGGCGGAGGTGGACGAGCGTGACGTCGTCGACGACAGACAGGGCGGAGCACCCGGACGTCACCGAGATCTCCGACCTCGCCGAAGGACTGCTCACGCCGTCGCGGAGCTCTGAGGTACGGCGGCACCTGGACGGGTGCGCGCCGTGCGCGGACGTCTACACCACCCTGGAGGAGATCCGGGGACTGCTCGGCTCCCTGCCGGGGCCTACGCGAATGCCGGACGACATCGCCGGGCGCATCGACGCCGCGCTCGCCGCGGAAGCCCGGCCGGAGGAACCGTCCGACCGTACGCGTGTTTCACGTGAAACAACGTCTTCGGCCGATCGTCCCGGGGGACGGGCCGCCGTCTCCTCCACCGGGCCGGGCCGCAAGAGGCGTCTGCGGAACGGGCGTCGCAGGACCGCCGCCCTCGGTGCCGTGGTCGCCGTGGCCGCACTCGGCCTCGGCTCCGTCGTCGTCTCCTCCCTGGGCGGCGGGGACTCCTCGCCCGGCGATCCCGGACGGTCGGCCCGCGCCGACACCTACTCCGAGGAGAAGCTGGACACGGAGGTGGCCGCTCTCCTGGCCGACGACCGTCCGGGCCGGGGCGCCGGGTCCTCCCCGGTGCAGAGCTTCGGCGCGGAGTCCGGGACCGGCGCGCAGAACCACGTCTTCACCCAGCCCGCCGTGCCCGCCTGCATCCAGCGGGGCATCGGCCGCGACGACGCGGTGCTGGCCACGGAGGAAGGCGTCTACCAGGGCCGCGAGGTGGTGCTGGTCGTCCTCCCGGACACCACGGACACGGACCGGGTCATGGTCTATCTGGTGGAGGCGGCCTGTGTCACGCGGCCCTCGCTCGGCGCGGGTGACGTCCTGCTGAAGGACTCCTTCCCCCGCCCCTGAGGATCACCTCGCTTCCCGGTCCGCCCGCTGCCCCCGCAGTGTGCCCGGACACAGCGGGAATGCCCGCCCCTTAGGATCGGTTGGGTGGGGTGAGAGCTCATAGAAACGCTTTCACCGGTCCTGAAGACGCAGTCCAGAGACGAGGAAACAAGCCGTGAGCGACGTCCGTAACGTGATCATCATCGGCTCCGGGCCTGCCGGCTACACGGCGGCGCTCTACACCGCGCGCGCCTCGCTGAAGCCGTTGGTGTTCGAAGGTGCTGTCACTGCCGGCGGTGCGCTCATGAACACCACCGAGGTGGAGAACTTCCCCGGCTTCCAGGACGGCATCATGGGCCCCGAACTCATGGACAACATGCGGGCGCAGGCGGAGCGCTTCGGCGCCGAGCTGGTCCCCGACGACGTCGTCGCCGTCGACCTGACCGGTGAGATCAAGACCGTCACCGACACGGCGGGCACGGTCCACCGGGCCAAGGCCGTCATCGTCACCACCGGCTCCCAGCACCGCAAGCTCGGCCTGCCCAACGAGGACGCCCTGTCCGGCCGTGGCGTCTCCTGGTGCGCCACCTGCGACGGCTTCTTCTTCAAGGACCAGGACATCGCCGTGATCGGCGGTGGCGACACCGCGATGGAGGAGGCCACCTTCCTCTCGCGCTTCGCCAGGTCCGTGACGATCGTCCACCGCCGCGACACCCTGCGTGCCTCCAAGGCCATGCAGGAGCGGGCCTTCGCCGACCCGAAGATCTCGTTCGTCTGGGACAGCGAGGTGGCCGAGATCCAGGGCGACCCGAAGCTGTCGGGTCTGAAGCTGCGCAACCTCAAGACCGGTGAGCTGTCCGACCTGGCCGTGACCGGCCTGTTCATCGCGATCGGTCATGACCCGCGCACCGAGCTCTTCAAGGGACAGCTCGACCTGGACGAGGAGGGCTACCTGAAGGTCGACGCCCCCTCGACCCGGACCAATGTCACCGGCGTCTTCGCCGCCGGTGATGTGGTCGACCACACCTACCGTCAGGCGATCACGGCGGCCGGCACCGGCTGCTCCGCCGCTCTCGACGCCGAGCGCTTCCTCGCCGCCCTGTCCGACGAGGACAAGGCCGAGCCCGAGAAGACCACTGTCTGACCCCCCATCCGCCCCACGCATCAACCAGTTAAGGAGCCCGCCGTGGCCGGCACCCTCAAGCACGTGACCGACGCATCCTTCGAAGAGGACGTCCTCAAGAGCGACAAGCCCGTTCTGGTGGACTTCTGGGCGGCCTGGTGCGGCCCGTGCCGCCAGATCGCGCCGTCCCTCGAGGCGATCGCCAGCGAGTACGGCGACAAGATCGAGATCGTCAAGCTGAACATCGACGAGAACCCGGAGACGGCCGCCAAGTACGGCGTCATGTCGATCCCCACCCTGAACGTCTACCAGGGCGGCGAGGTCGCCAAGACGATCGTCGGTGCCAAGCCGAAGGCCGCGCTCGTCCGCGACCTTGAGGACTTCATCGCGGAGTGACGTTTCACGTGAAACATGAAAGGGCCGATCCGGAAGGATCGGCCCTTTCGCTTCCCGCCTCAGACGCGGCCGGCGACCATCAGAGCGGCCTGAGCGCCGGCTCCTTCTGCACCGCGCCGAGCAGCCGGTCCAGTGCCATCTCCACGTCCTCCTTCCAGGACAACGTGGACCTCAGCTCCAGCCGGAGCCGGGGATGACGAGGGTGGGGCCGTACCGTCTTGAAGCCGACGGCCAGCAGATGGTCGGCTGGCAGGACACACGCCGGCTGCTCCCAGCGGGCGTCCCCGAAGGCTTCGATCGCCTTGAATCCCCGGCGCAGGAGATCCTTGGCCACCGTCTGCACCATCACCCGGCCCAGCCCCTGCCCCTGGTAGCCCGGCATGATGAACCCGGTCATCAGCTGTACCGCGTCCGGTGAGACCGGGCTCGTGGGGAACGCCGTGGACCGCGGGACATAGGCGGGAGGAGCGTAGAGGACGAAGCCGACCGGTACGTCGTCGACGTAGACGACCCGGCCGCAGGATCCCCAGTCCAGCAGGACGGCGGAGATCCAGGACTCCTTCTCCAGAGCGGTGGTGCCCGCCGCTGCCGCGGCCTCGCCGCTGACGGGATCGAGCTCCCAGAAGACACATGACCGACAGCGCTGGGGAAGGTCCTCAAGGTTGTCCAGCGTGAGCGGTACGAGCCGACGCCCCATGAAGGCTGTTCCTCGCTTCCTTCGCCCTGTGCGTCCAGGGCGGCTGTCAGAACATTCCGCTCCTTGAGCGTATCCACGATGCCAGGGCCTCGACACCGGTGGAAAGCAAAGAGCGGACCGTGTTCCGGCCCCCGCCGGAAACGGCCCGCTCTCCTGGCCGGACGGAACACCATCAGGCGCTCCGCCGGCGGCCGGAACTCAGGAATCGGCCTCGTCGGAGTCGCCGTCCACCAGGCTCTTCTGGAGCACGGGGCCCTCGCCCGGGGCCAGCGTGTCGAGAATCCGTCCCAGGTCGTCCATGGAGGCGAACTCCACGGTGATCTTCCCCTTCTCACGGCCCAGGTCCACCTTCACCCGGGTCTCGAAGCGGTCCGAGAGCCGCGTGGCGAGCTCGGAGAGCGCCGGGGAGACACGGGCGCCCGCCCGCGGTCCCTTGGTCCGAGGAGCCTTCTGCGGCCGGGACCCCATGAGGGTCACGATCTCCTCGACGGCCCGCACCGACAGCCCCTCGGCAACGATCCGGTGCGCCAGCCGGTCCTGCTCCTCCGAGTCCTCCACCGAAAGCAGCGCCCGAGCGTGTCCCGCGGAGAGAACCCCGGCCGCCACCCTCTTCTGCACCGCCGACGAGAGCTTCAGCAGCCGCAGGGTATTGGAGACCTGTGGACGGGAACGGCCGATCCGGTCCGCCAGCTGGTCGTGCGTGCAGTTGAAGTCCTTCAGCAGCTGGTCGTAGGCGGCGGCCTCTTCCAGCGGGTTCAGCTGCGCACGGTGCAGGTTCTCCAGCAGCGCGTCCAGGAGGAGCTTGTCGTCCTCCGTGGCCCGCACGATCGCCGGGATGGCCTCCAGACCGGCCTCGCGGCAGGCCCGCCAGCGCCGCTCACCCATGATCAGCTCGTACTGGTCGGCGTCGAGCTGCCGGACGACGACCGGCTGGAGGAGGCCGACCTCCTTGATGGAGGTGACCAGCTCGGCGAGCGCGTCCTCGTCGAAGATCTCGCGCGGCTGCCGGGGGTTGGGCTTGATGGAGTCCAGCGGGATCTCGGCGAAGTGGGCGCCCATGGGAGCCATGGGAAGCTCCGGGGCGGACGCCGAGGGCTCCTCTGTTTCACGTGAAACAGGCGGCAGGGTGGCCACCTTCGCCGCGGCCACACCGCGGTCGGTCGTCAGTCCCGGGACCGCCGTGGGTGCCGGAGCGGCATGGCCCAGGGCGGCCGACGCCACCGACTTCTCCGTCGAGGCCGGCGGGATCAACGCTGCCAGCCCTCGACCCAACCCCCTCCGTCGCTCGTTCACTGCATCCCCTCCACCGTGCTCGGGTCGTTCTGGGCACCGATGGGGGCGTGGGTCGCGTCATAGCTGACGCCTACGCCCCTCAGTGCGATCTCTCGTGCCGCCTCAAGATAGGACAGGGCACCGCTCGATCCTGGATCGTAGGTCAGCACCGTCTGCCCGTAGCTCGGCGCCTCGGAGATACGGACAGAGCGGGGGATGCTCGTCCGCAGCACCTCGTCACCGAAGTGGGTCCGGACCTCTTCCGCGACCTGGGACGCGAGGCGCGTCCGGCCGTCGTACATGGTGAGCAGAATGGTCGACACATGCAGGGCACGGTTGAGGTGCCCGCGCACCAGGTCGACGTTCCGCAGCAACTGCCCCAGCCCTTCCAGCGCGTAGTACTCGCACTGGATCGGGATCAGCACCTCCTGGCCGGCGACCAGCGCGTTCAGCGTCAGCAGGCCGAGGGAGGGAGGGCAGTCGATCAGGATGTAGTCCAGCGGCTGCTCATACGCCTGGATCGCGCGCTCCAGCCGGCTCTCGCGGGCCACCATGGACACCAGCTCGATCTCCGCACCGGCGAGATCGATGGTGGCCGGGGCGCAGAACAGACCCTCGACGTCAGGGACGGGCTGAACGACCTCGGACAGCGGCTTGCTCTCCACCAACACGTCGTAGATCGACGGGACGTCGGCGTGATGATCGATACCCAGTGCGGTGGAGGCGTTCCCCTGGGGGTCGAGGTCGACCACCAGGACCCGGCTGCCGTGCAGGGCCAGCGAGGCGGCGAGGTTGACGGTCGTCGTCGTCTTGCCCACCCCGCCCTTCTGGTTGGCGACGACGATGATCCGGGTCTGCTCGGGCCGTGGCAGACCCTCGCCGGCACGCCCCAGAGCCTCTACCGCTAGTTGGGCCGCGCGACCGATCGGGGTGTCGTCCATCGGAGGCGGTGTTTCACGTGAAACATCCGCCCCCATCGACTCGGTACGGGGACCGGGGACCGGATCGGTCATCGGGCCCGCGATATTGGCGTCGGACCGCAAGGATTCACTCTCCTCGACTTCAGGCTCGCAGTGAACAGAGCCTCCCATGCCTGCGGGGTCGCGAACCAGTGAGGCCTGCTCTTCTGTGGAGAAATCCACCGTTGTGGAAAACTTCGTGCCCCTCACGGGGGACTTGGCGGTCCTCGGGGCGACTCCTTCGCCGAGCGAGCCGAGTGGCTTGCGGTCGCGGGGTTCGGCCGCAGCGCGGCCGCGACTGATGATGCCGTGCAGCAGTGAGCGACGTTTCACGTGAAACACGATGCCCAGCGCCCGACGCCGAACTGTCGCGACACTCCGTCATGCGCGGGTTCGGGCCTTGTGTGGAGTACGTCCCGTGAGCCGGGAGTACGTCCCGTGAGCCGACCCGCCGAGTCGGCCCTGGGAAACTACCCGCGCCGTCGGCGAGCCCGCCCTGTGCGCGCGGCCTTGGCCCGCTTCGCCGCGAACCGCACACCGCCCGGGCTCTCCCCGACCTCGACGCGCACCACCGTGGACCGGGGCTCCACCACGCCCTCTCCGACGTGCAGGATCGACGTCCCGACGGCCCCCAGCTTGCTCAATGCCGTCGCCGCGCTCTTCAGCTCCTCCTCGGCGGTGTCGCCCTTGAGTGCCAGCATCTCCCCGTACGGCCGCAGCAGGGGCACCCCCCAGGTCGCCAGCCGGTCCAGCGGCGCCACGGCGCGGGCGGTCACCACATGGACGGGCGGCAGCTTCCCCATGACCTCCTCGGCCCGGCCGCGCACGACCGTCACATGATCGAGGCCGAGCAGTTCCACGACCTCGGTCAGGAAGGTCGTCCGCCGCAGCAGCGGCTCCAGCAGGGTGATCTTCAGGTCCTCCCGGACCAGCGCCAGCGGGATGCCGGGCAGGCCGGCGCCCGAGCCGACATCGCAGACCGTCACCCCCGCGGGCACGACCTCGGAGAGCACCGCGCAGTTCAGCAGGTGCCGCTCCCACAGCCGGGGCACCTCGCGCGGCCCGATCAGACCGCGCTGCACACCTGCCTCGGCCAGCAGCTCGGCGTAGCGCACCGCATCCTCGTAGCGATCACCGAACACCTCACGTGCCTGCTCGGGCGCGGGGGGAAGCTCCGCTGCCTCCGTCACGGGGGACCGTCCTTCCGTACCGCGTCGGCGCTTCGCGCACCGACACCAGAACCACCAGAACTATCAGGCTGACAAAGTTCGGCCCCGTCCGCGCGGCTGGCGCGACAGACGGGGCCGGGGGATCGCGGGGAACGATCAGGCGGGCAGTACGACGACGAACCGCTGCGGTTCCTCGCCCTCGGACTCGCTGCGCAGCCCCGCGGACTTCACCGCGTCGTGCACGACCTTGCGCTCGAACGGCGTCATCGGCTGCATCCGCACGGGCTCACCACTGCTCTTGGCCTCGGCGGCGGCCTTCGCGCCCAGCTCGGACAGCTCGGCGCGCTTCCTGGCCCGGTAGCCCGCGATGTCCAGCATCAGCCGGCTGCGGTCGCCGGTTTCCCGGTGCACGGCCAGGCGGGTCAGCTCCTGGAGAGCCTCCAGGACCTCACCGTCGCGTCCGACCAGCTTCTGGAGATCGCGGCCACCGGTGTCGCTGACGATCGAGACAGCGGCACGGTCGGCCTCGACGTCCATGTCGATGTCGCCGTCGAGGTCGGCGATGTCGAGCAGACCCTCCAGGTAGTCCGCCGCGATCTCACCCTCCTGCTCCAGGCGGGTCAGCGTGTCTGCGCCCTCGGCAGCGGCGGCGATGGTGCCTTCCGTCACGGGATGGACTCCTTCTTACTTCTTCGACGGGGACTTGGGCCGCTGCGGTCCCTTGCGCTGCCCGGACTGGGCCTTGCTGCGGGTACCGGAGCCGGGCTTCTGCGCGGCCTTCTTGGAAGCGGCGGACTGGGCGCCCGCGGACTTGGCGTCCTGAGGCTGGTCGGACTTGCTCAGCGACGTCTTGGCCGGCGACGGCCCGGAGGAGGCGGACGCCGCGTCCGACGCCGTGCCCTCGTCCTCGGACGCGGACTCCTCAGCCGCAGCCCTGGCGGCGGCCTGCCGCTGGGCCTTGGTCTGCCGCTTGGGCTGCTGACGCCTGGGCACGGCCGTGGTCGGCGTGCCCTCCTCGGTGGCCGTGGCCAGGGCGGTGTCGCTCTTCACGACGGTGCCGTCGGCCTGGGCCGAGAAGCCGGCCTTGTTCAGCCCGTTGATGAACTTGCGCTCGAACTCGTTGCGGTCCCGGCCCTTGGTGACGATGGCCTTGACGATGGCGCGCTCGCTGCGGCGACGGACCTTGCCGGTGTGGGAGACGTGCTTGTACAGGCGCTCCAGGTAGGCCGCCTGCGCCTTGGAACCCGGCGTCGGGTTGTTGCGGATGACGTACATCTGCTGGCCCATGGTCCACACGTTGGTGGTCAGCCAGTAGACGAGGACACCGACCGGGAAGTTGATGCCGAAGACGGCGAACATGACCGGGAAGACGTACATCAGCATCTTCTGCTGCTGCATGAACGGCGTCTTCACCGTGGTGTCGACGTTCTTCGTCATCAGCTGGCGCTGGGTGAAGAACTGCGACGCCGACATCAGGACGATCATGATCGCGGTGACGACCCGGACGTCGGTGAGGGAGGAGCCGAGGGCGTCGACCTTGGAGGCGCCGTCGGTGAACTTGGCCGCGAGCGGCGCACCGAAGATGTGGGCCTTCTGCGCGCTCTCCAGCAGCCGGTCGTTGATGACACCGATGGTGTCCCCGGTCGCGATGCCGTTGAGCACGTGGTACAGGGCGAAGAAGAACGGGGACTGCGCCAGGATGGGAAGGCACGAGGAGAGCGGGTTGGTGCCCGTCTCCTTGTACAGCTTCATCATCTCTTCGGACTGGCGCTGCTTGTCGTTCTTGTAGCGCTCCTGGATCTTCTTCATCTCCGGCTGGAGCGTCTGCATCGCGCGCGTCGACTTGATCTGCTTCACGAAGAGCGGGATCAGGCAGATGCGGATCAGGACCACCAGGGACACGATGGACAGGCCCCAGGCCCATCCGGTGTCAGGGCCGAAGAGGGCGCCGTACACCGTGTGGAACTGGACGATGACCCAGGAGACAGGTGTCGTGATGAAGCTGAAGAGGCTGGCAATCGTGTCCACTAATCATGCTCCTTGGGCATGGGACTGGGTCTCTGCGGCCGGGCTCGAGGGACCGGGCGGGCTCGGGTGAGCGGCCGGTCCCTCGGTGGCCGGTTCGGCGGCGGAGGGCCCGCCCTTGCGTGCCCGCCATGCGTTCCGCAGCATTTCGTGCCATCGCGGACGCTTGCGCGGCGGAACATGGTCCACCCCGCCCAGCGACCACGGGTTGCACCGCAGGATGCGCCAGGCGGTGAGTGCCGTGCCCTTGACGGCGCCGTGCCGGTCGATGGCCGTATAGCCGTAGTGGGAGCACGATGGGTAGTACTTGCAGACCGGCCCCAGCAGGGGACTGATCGTCCACTGGTACAGCTTGATCAGAGCCAGCAGCGGGTACTTCATCGCGCGCCCCCTCCCAGCAGCCGCTGAAGGGCGGCGTCCAGGTCTCGGGCCAGCTGTGCATGGTCGGCGTCACCCGCACCGGGCAGCGCTCGTACGACTACCAGGCTACCGGGAGGCAACAGATCGACTCGGTCGCGCATCAGGTGGCGAAGCCTGCGCTTCACCTTGTTGCGCACGACCGCACCGCCGACGGCTTTGCTGACGACGAAACCCGCACGCGTCGGGGGAGCGCTCTCCCCAGGCGCGTGCGGGTCCGTTGCACCGCTACGAAAGTGGACGACGAGGGACGGGCGGCCGGCCCGGCGACCTCGTCGTACCGCGGTCGCGAAATCCTCGCGCCGCCTCAGCCGGTTCTCGGTGGGCAGCACGACGTCATGACCTGATCGGGATCAGGCGGACAGACGGGCGCGACCCTTGCCACGGCGGGACGCGAGAATCGCGCGGCCGGCACGGGTGCGCATACGCAGCCGGAAGCCGTGGGTCTTCGCGCGACGACGGTTGTTCGGCTGGAAGGTGCGCTTGCTCACTCGGGGGCTCCAGAAAGAATCGGTGGTGGCGGGGTGCCGTCCTGGCTGTCACCGTGCGCCCACGAGTAGCTCGCGTTACGCCCGTGTGCACCGCTTTCCGATCACCTGACGCGATCTGTGCCCATCGGAGGCAGGCGGCAGCAGCCATCGACAACTCGACCTGGTCACGGTACGCGCGGCTACGCCAATCGGTCAAACCAGCGGCGGCCGGGAGACACTTGTCCACAGGCTGGGGACAACAACTTGAATGCTACCGGCCACGCTGACTACCGTGGCCGGACTCCGATTCGTTCCCTTCCCACCGGCCCATCTGATTCGTGCCGACCCGCCCACCCCCGTAGCGACCGTCCCTCCCTCGGATCACACCTTCGAGGGACACATGAGAGAGCGTGCCCTGTGGCTGACGTACCTGCCGATCTTGCCGCAGTGTGGCCACGCGTACTGGAGCAGCTCCTCGGGGAGGGCCGGGGCCAGGGCGTCGAGTCGAAGGACGAGCACTGGATCCGCCGCTGCCAGCCCCTCGCGCTGGTCGCCGACACCGCCCTGCTCGCCGTACCGAACGAATTCGCGAAGGGCGTCCTGGAGGGCCGGCTGGCCCCGGTCGTCAGCGAGACGCTGAGCCGGGAGTGCGGCCGTCCTATCCGGATCGCGATCACCGTCGACGACTCGGCGGGCGAGCCTCCCGCCCCGCCCGCGCGGCCCCGCTACGACGAGCCCGAGCTGCCGCCGGCCGGCCAGCAGGGCCGCGGTGACCGTGACGGACGCGACACCCGCGATGCCCGCGACGCCCGCGACGACTACGAGGGCGGCTACGGCCGGCACCGCGCCGACCAGCTCCCCACGGCCCGCCCCGCCTACCCCTCCGAGTACCAGCGCCCCGAGCCCGGCTCCTGGCCGCGCCCGTCCCAGCAGGACGACTACGGCTGGCAGCAGCAGCGCCTCGGCTTCCCCGACCGCGACCCGTACGCGTCCCCGCCGGAGCCCTCCTACGGGCAGCACGGCCCGGACGCGTACCAGAAGAACCCCTACCAGGACGGCTACTCCCAGGACTACCGGCCGAAGGCGCCCGACCGCGCACCGTACGAACCGGACCGGTACGACGCGGACCGGTACGACTCCGACCGGCCCTCCTACGACAGCGACCGCCCCCCGTACGACTCCGAGCGCCCGCCCTACGACCAGCAGCGCTCCGACTACGAGCAGGCGCGGGGCGACTACGACCAGCGCGGCGGCCGACGGGAGCCGCCCGAGCCGCCGTCCGGCTCCGGCCACGTCCACCGCGGCGGTCCCGTCGGTCCCGGCCCCGCCACCGGCGCGCCCGGTCCCCTGGCCGCGCAGCCGGCCCCGGCCGCCGGCCCCGGCGAGCCCACCGCGCGCCTCAATCCCAAGTACCTCTTCGACACCTTCGTCATCGGCGCCTCCAACCGCTTCGCGCACGCCGCCGCGGTCGCCGTCGCCGAGGCGCCGGCCAAGGCGTACAACCCCCTCTTCATCTACGGGGAGTCCGGGCTCGGCAAGACGCACCTGCTGCACGCGATCGGGCACTACGCGCGGAGCCTCTATCCCGGCACGCGCGTGCGGTACGTCAGCTCCGAGGAGTTCACCAACGAGTTCATCAACTCCATCCGCGACGGCAAGGGCGACAGCTTCCGCAAGCGGTACCGGGAGATGGACATCCTGCTCGTCGACGACATCCAGTTCCTGGCGGACAAGGAGTCGACGCAGGAGGAGTTCTTCCACACCTTCAACACGCTCCACAACGCCAACAAGCAGATCGTGCTCTCCAGCGACCGGCCGCCCAAGCAGCTGGTCACGCTGGAGGACCGGCTGCGCAACCGCTTCGAGTGGGGCCTGATCACCGACGTCCAGCCGCCCGAGCTGGAGACGCGGATCGCGATCCTGCGCAAGAAGGCGGTCCAGGAGCAGCTCAACGCCCCGCCCGAGGTGCTGGAGTTCATCGCCTCGCGGATCTCGCGCAACATCCGTGAGCTGGAGGGCGCGCTGATCCGGGTGACGGCCTTCGCGTCGCTCAACCGGCAGCCGGTGGACCTGGGGCTGACGGAGATCGTCCTGAAGGACCTGATCCCCGGCGGGGAGGACTCGACGCCGGAGATCACCTCCACGGCCATCATGAGCGCCACCGCCGACTACTTCGGTCTCACCGTGGAGGACCTGTGCGGCAGTTCGCGCGGGCGGCAGCTGGTGACGGCCCGCCAGATCGCCATGTACCTCTGCCGTGAGCTGACGGACCTCTCCCTGCCGAAGATCGGCGCGCTGTTCGGCGGCCGGGACCACACGACCGTCATGCACGCCGACCGCAAGATCCGCAATCTGATGGCCGAGCGGCGCTCCATCTACAACCAGGTGACGGAGCTGACCAACCGCATCAAGAACGGCTGAGAGCGGCCTCGTACGACGTTCTGGGCGCCTCCGGAGGAGATCCGGGGGCGCCCTTCGTCGTCCCGGGGGCGGCTTCGGAGGCGGCCGGCCGCGGGGCGGCGTCCACCCCTGTTCGAATCCACCCCGGGGTTACGGCCGTCCTCCACAGATTCGGTGACTTTTTTCCGTCCACACCTTGGGGATCGCGAAGTTGTCCCGATCCTGTCCACAGGCCAGGGTGGTGAGAGATCATCAGGCCAGGTCACCCGGCTGTGGATTCGTGGACGAAGGATCTCCACAGCCTGTGGACAAACTCGTCGTCCACAGGCTGTGCGGAAAGTTGTCCACGGGTCGCCCACAGGCTGTGGCCGGTTGTCCCCAGTGTTCGGCCGCTTCTCCACACCGCTGTCCACTGTTCGGCAACCCGACGCGTCCGGTCACCGCTCGGAGTGAAAGGCGTCACATCGGGTTGCCGGAGTGGGCTGTGGGAAAGACGGGTAAACCTGGGGACGCACCTGGGGAGAAGTCGCCTCTCCCTGTGCACGGAGTGTGCAGAACTTTCCGTTCTCCACAGAAGGGCCCGGTTGTCCACCGGCTCCGCCCACAGGCCCCGTGGACAAAATTCCTGGGCTGACCTGGGCAAACGTGGTTATCCACGGTATCCACAGGCCCTACTACTACCAACGACTAGAGAGAGCCAGGAACTCGTTTCGAAGCGGGGCCTGTGCACAACTCGCTCTCTCGGCCCCGGCCGCTCCTCGGCGCGACTTGACCCCGAAGGGCACCTACTGTCAGTGCGGTGCGTCAGACTGGTCCCCGGTGTACTGCCCCGGACAGGGGCCGACGACACCGAGTCAGACGACTGAGGCGAAGCAGGGCGACAAGCGCCGGCAACAGCAGGAGGCGGCAACGGTGAAGATCCGGGTGGAACGCGACGTACTCGCGGAGGCAGTGGCCTGGGCGGCACGCAGCCTCCCGGCCCGTCCGCCGGCGCCGGTCCTCGCGGGCCTGCTGCTGAAGGCGGAGGAAGGGCAGCTGAGCCTGTCCAGCTTCGACTACGAGGTCTCCGCGCGGGTCTCGGTCGATGCGGAGGTCGAGGAGGAGGGCACGGTGCTGGTCTCCGGCCGCCTGCTCGCCGACATCTCCCGCGCCCTGCCCAACCGGCCGGTGGAGATCTCCACCGACGGTGTACGGGCGACGGTGGTCTGCGGCTCCTCCCGCTTCACCCTCCACACCCTGCCGGTGGAGGAATACCCGGCGCTGCCGCAGATGCCGAACGCGACGGGCACCGTCCCCGGGGAGGTCTTCGCCTCCGCCGTGCAGCAGGTCGCCATCGCCGCCGGCCGCGACGACACCCTGCCCGTCCTCACCGGTGTGCGCATCGAGATCGAGGGCGACACGGTGACGCTGGCCTCCACCGACCGCTACCGCTTCGCGGTCCGCGAGTTCCTGTGGAAGCCGGAGAACCCGGACGTCTCCGCGGTCGCCCTGGTGCCCGCCAAGACGCTCCAGGACACCGCCAAGGCGCTGACCAGCGGCGACCAGGTGATCCTGGCGCTGTCCGGCTCCGGCGCGGGCGAGGGCCTGATCGGTTTCGAGGGCGCCGGCCGCCGGACCACCACCCGGCTCCTGGAGGGCGACCTCCCGAAGTACAAGACGCTCTTCCCGACCGAGTTCAACAGCGTCGCCGTGATCGAGACCGCCCCCTTCGTGGAGGCCGTCAAGCGCGTCGCCCTGGTCGCCGAGCGGAACACGCCGGTGCGGCTCAGCTTCGAGCAGGGCGTGCTCATCCTGGAGGCCGGCTCCAGCGACGACGCACAGGCTGTGGAAAGGGTCGACGCCCAGTTGGACGGCGACGACATCTCGATCGCCTTCAACCCGACCTTCCTGCTGGACGGCCTGAGCGCCATCGACTCCCCGGTGGCCCAGCTGTCCTTCACGACCTCCACCAAGCCGGCGCTGCTCAGCGGCAGGCCCGCGGTCGACGCCGAGGCGGACGAGGCGTACAAGTACCTGATCATGCCGGTGCGGCTGAGCGGCTGAGCGGCTGAGTGAGCCGGCCGGCTCGGGGCACGGGGCGGCTGGGGGTGTGGGGGTCGGCCCCCACAAGATCGCAGTATGCCGGCGCGGCTGAGCGGGGGCCGCTCAGCCGCCGGTGTCCACAGCCGGTGGACGAAGCCGCAGGTGGGTGTACGGATGAGCGCGTATGCCCACAGCTGTGCGCGGGCGTCCGGGTTTAGGCTCGGCGCCGGTGCGAAAGCGCCTGACACGCCACAGCGACCTAAGGAACGCAACTGATGGAGCTCGGTCTCGTCGGCCTCGGCAAGATGGGCGGCAACATGCGCGAGCGGATCCGCCGCGCGGGCCACACCGTCGTCGGATACGACCGCAACCCGGACCTCGCCGACGTCCACAGCCTCAAGGAGCTGGTGGACAGGCTCAGCGGCCCGCGGGTGGTCTGGGTGATGGTCCCGGCCGGCGCGGCCACCCAGTCGACCATCGACGAGCTGGCCGAGCTGCTGGAGCCCGGCGACATCGTCGTGGACGGCGGCAACTCGCGCTGGACGGACGACGAGAAGCACGCGGAGGAGCTGGCGGCCAAGGGCATCGGCTTCGTCGACTGCGGCGTCTCCGGTGGCGTCTGGGGCCTGGAGAACGGCTACGCGCTGATGTACGGCGGCGACGCGGAGCACGTCGCCAAGGTGCAGCCGGTCTTCGACGCCCTCAAGCCCGAGGGCGACTTCGGCTCGGTGCACGCGGGCAAGGTCGGCGCCGGCCACTTCGCCAAGATGGTCCACAACGGCATCGAGTACGCGATGATGCAGGCCTACGCCGAGGGCTGGGAGCTGCTGGAGAAGGTCGACTCGGTCACCGACGTCCGGGAGATCTTCCGCTCCTGGCAGGAGGGCACGGTCATCCGGTCCTGGCTGCTGGACCTCGCGGTCAACGCCCTGGACGAGGACGAGCACCTGGACAAGCTCCGCGGTTTCGCCCAGGACTCCGGTGAGGGACGCTGGACGGTGGAGGCCGCGATCGACAACGCGGTGCCGCTGCCGGCGATCACCGCCTCGCTGTTCGCGCGCTTCGCCTCCCGCCAGGAGGACTCGCCGCAGATGAAGATGGTCGCGGCGCTGCGCAACCAGTTCGGTGGCCACGCCGTGGAGCAGAAGAAGTAAGCAGGACCCGAAGGGTGGAGGTCGGCGCACGACCATGCACGTCACGCATCTGTCGCTGGCCGACTTCCGCTCGTACGCCCGGGTCGAGGTCCCGCTGGACCCGGGCGTCACCGCCTTCGTCGGCCCCAACGGCCAGGGCAAGACCAACCTGGTCGAGGCCGTCGGTTACCTCGCCACCCTCGGCAGCCACCGCGTCTCCTCCGACGCGCCCCTGGTCCGCATGGGCGCCGACCGCGCGGTGATCCGGGCCCAGGTGCGCCAGGGCGAGCGGCAGCAGCTGATCGAGCTGGAGCTGAACCCGGGCCGGGCCAACCGCGCCCGCGTCAACAGGTCCTCGCAGGTCAGACCGCGGGACGTGCTGGGCATCGTACGGACCGTGCTGTTCGCGCCCGAGGACCTCGCGCTGGTCAAGGGCGATCCCGGGGAGCGGCGCCGGTTCCTGGACGAGCTGATCACCGCCCGGTCGCCGCGGATGGCCGGGGTCCGCTCCGACTACGACCGTGTCCTCAAGCAGCGCAACACGCTGCTGAAGTCGGCCGCGCTGGCCCGCCGGCACGGGGGGCGCACGCTCGACCTGTCCACTCTCGACGTCTGGGACCAGCATCTCGCGCGCGCGGGCGCGGAACTGCTCGCCCAGCGCCTCGACCTGATCGCGGCGCTCCAGCCGCTGGCGGACAAGGCGTACGAGCAACTGGCCCCGGGCGGCGGCCCGGTCGCCCTGGAGTACAAGCCCTCCGCGCCCGGCGACGGGCACACCCGCGAGGCGCTGTACGAACAGCTGACCGCCGCGCTCGGCGAGGCCCGCAAGCAGGAGATCGAGCGGGGCGTCACCCTGGTCGGCCCGCACCGGGACGACCTGCTGCTCAAGCTCGGCGAGCTGCCCGCCAAGGGGTACGCCTCGCACGGCGAGTCCTGGTCGTACGCGCTGGCGCTGCGGCTGGCCTCCTACGACCTGCTGCGGGCCGAGGGCAACGAGCCGGTGCTGGTCCTGGACGACGTCTTCGCGGAGCTGGACGCGCGCCGCCGGGAGCGGCTGGCGGAGCTGGTCGCGCCGGGTGAGCAGGTGCTGGTGACCGCCGCGGTGGACGACGACGTTCCGCAGGTGCTGGCGGGGGCGCGGTTCGCGGTGGCCGACGGGGCGGTGGAGCGCGTATGAGCGTCGAGGGCCCCGGGGCCCAGCCCCCCGAGGACACGCCGAGGAAGACGCCCGAGCCCTCCGGGGTGGACCTGGCGCGGGTGGCGCTGCGCGCGGCGAAGGACGCGGCGCGGGCGCGGGGCGAGGCGGCGCAGCAGAAGAAGCAGGCGCGGCGCGGCGGGCTGCGCTCCGGCGCGCGCGCCGACGGGCGCGACCCCATGGCGCTGGGGTCGGCGATCAACCGGCTGATCACCGAGCGCGGCTGGGAGACGCCGGCCGCGGTGGGCGGGGTGATGGGTCGCTGGCCGGAGATCGTCGGCGAGGACGTGGCCAAGCACTGCGTGCCGGAGCGGTACGACGAGGACGAGCGGGTCCTGGTGGTGCGCTGCGACTCCACGGCCTGGGCGACGAATCTGCGCCTGCTGGCGCCGACGCTGGTGGCCCGGCTGAACGAGGATCTCGGACATGGCTCGGTGCGGGTGATCAAGGTGCAGGGACCGGGGGGCGCGCCGCGCCGGTACGGTCCGCTGCGGGCGCCCGGGAGCACCGGCCCCGGCGATACCTACGGGTGAGTTCGTCCCGTTTCGTTCCCTTCTCCCGCCCCCCTTTCTCCTTCCGCCTCAAGAGTGACTGACATCACATCAGGGGCGGTCGATCGCCGTTTTCCACAGCTGTGGATCTTCTTGTCGTACAACCGCGCGCGGCTGTGGATCGGGAGCTGACTCCGAAGTAGCCAAGGGTTGACGGCCGGAAGCGCTGAGTGCCGCCGTGAGCCTCTTGGGGCCCCCATCCGTATATCGGGAGTCGGGAGCGGGCGTCTCAGAGCGGCACATGCGGACTCAGGTACCGGCAAACCCCCATCAGTGTCAGTGCTACCGGTAGAATGGAAGACAATCCCGCCCCAGTCGTGGGGACCGCCCGGGAAAAGCTGAGCAACGCTGATCAAGGCTTACCAACGCACCATGCCGCAGCCGCTCCGGCAACCTGCCGACGAGCCCGGCTCGTGCCGTGCCAGAAAGGGCGCTTCGTGGCCGATTCCGGCAACCCCAACGAGAACATCCCGTCCACCGACACCGAGGCGACCTCGTCCCCGGGCGAGGGCTCCCCGTCGTACGACGCCAGTGCCATCACCGTGCTCGAGGGCCTGGACGCGGTCCGCAAGCGGCCCGGTATGTACATCGGTTCGACCGGCGAGCGGGGGCTCCACCACCTCGTGCAGGAGGTCGTCGACAACTCCGTCGACGAGGCGCTGGCCGGTCACGCGGACACCATCGACGTCACGATCCTGGCCGACGGCGGAGTCCGCGTCGTCGACAACGGCCGCGGCATCCCGGTGGGCATCGTCCCCTCCGAGGGCAAGCCCGCCGTCGAGGTGGTGCTGACGGTGCTGCACGCCGGCGGCAAGTTCGGCGGCGGCGGCTACGCGGTCTCCGGCGGTCTGCACGGTGTGGGCGTCTCCGTCGTCAACGCCCTGTCGACGAGGGTCGCGGTCGAGGTCAAGACCGACGGACACCGGTGGACGCAGGACTACAAGCTGGGTGTGCCGACGGCCCCGCTGGCCCGGCACGAGGCCACCGAGGAGACCGGCACGTCGGTCACCTTCTGGGCCGACGGGGACATCTTCGAGACCACCGACTACTCCTTCGAGACGCTGTCGCGGCGCTTCCAGGAGATGGCGTTCCTCAACAAGGGCCTGCGCATCAACCTCACCGACGAGCGCGAGTCGGCGAAGGCCACGGCCGGCGCGGACGAGGCGGGCGAGGACGAGAAGCAGGAGGTCAAGTCCGTCTCGTACTACTACGAGGGCGGCATCGTCGACTTCGTGAAGTACCTCAACTCCCGCAAGGGAGAGGTCGTCCACCCCACGGTGATCGACCTGGAGGCCGAGGACAAGGACAAGCTCCTGTCCCTGGAAGTCGCCATGCAGTGGAACGGCGGCTACACCGAGGGTGTGTACTCGTTCGCCAACATCATCCACACCCACGAGGGCGGTACGCACGAAGAGGGCTTCCGGGCCGCGCTGACCTCGCTGATCAACAAGTACGCGCGCGACAAGAAGCTGCTGCGCGAGAAGGACGACAACCTCACGGGCGACGACATCCGCGAGGGCCTGACGGCGATCATCTCGGTGAAGCTGAGCGAGCCGCAGTTCGAGGGCCAGACCAAGACCAAGCTGGGCAACACCGAGGTGAAGACCTTCGTCCAGAAGGTGGTCTACGAGCACCTCGCCGACTGGCTGGACCGCAACCCCAACGAGGCCGCGGACATCATCCGCAAGGGCATCCAGGCCGCCACCGCGCGCGTCGCCGCCCGCAAGGCGCGCGACCTGACCCGCCGCAAGGGCCTGCTGGAGTCGGCGTCCCTGCCGGGCAAGCTCTCCGACTGCCAGTCGAACGACCCGACCAAGTGCGAGATCTTCATCGTCGAGGGCGACTCCGCCGGCGGCTCCGCCAAGTCCGGCCGGAACCCGCAGTACCAGGCGATCCTCCCGATCCGCGGCAAGATCCTCAATGTCGAGAAGGCGCGCATCGACCGCATCCTGCAGAACCAGGAGATCCAGGCGATGATCTCCGCGTTCGGCACGGGCGTGCACGAGGACTTCGACATCGAGAAGCTCCGCTATCACAAGATCATCCTGATGGCGGACGCCGACGTCGACGGCCAGCACATCAACACCCTGCTGCTGACCTTCCTGTTCCGCTTCATGCGGCCGCTGGTCGAGGCCGGGCACGTGTACCTCTCCCGTCCGCCGCTCTACAAGATCAAGTGGGGCCGGGACGACTTCGAGTACGCGTACTCCGACCGCGAGCGCGACGCGCTGATCGAGATGGGCCGCCAGGCCGGCAAGCGCATCCGCGAGGACTCGGTCCAGCGCTTCAAGGGCCTCGGCGAGATGAACGCCGAGGAACTGCGCATCACCACCATGGACCAGGAGCACCGCGTCCTCGGCCAGGTCACCCTCGACGACGCCGCCCAGGCCGACGACCTGTTCTCGGTGCTGATGGGCGAGGACGTCGAGGCCCGCCGCGCGTTCATCCAGCGCAACGCCAAGGACGTCCGCTTCCTCGACATCTGAGTCGGTCTCAGCTGACCGCACCAGGAAGGACCTTCACCAGCAATGACCGACGAGAACACCCCTGTGACGACGCCCGAGGGTGACGCCCTGGCCATGCGTGTCGAGCCCGTCGGGCTCGAGACGGAGATGCAGCGCTCCTACCTCGACTACGCGATGTCCGTCATCGTCTCGCGCGCGCTGCCGGACGTCCGCGACGGCCTCAAGCCCGTCCACCGCCGCGTCCTGTACGCCATGTACGACGGCGGCTACCGCCCCGAGCGCGGCTTCTACAAGTGCGCCCGCGTCGTCGGCGACGTCATGGGCAACTACCACCCGCACGGCGACTCCTCCATCTACGACGCCCTGGTCCGCCTCGCCCAGCCCTGGTCGATGCGCATGCCGCTGGTCGACTCCAACGGCAACTTCGGCTCGCCGGGCAACGACCCGGCGGCGGCCATGCGGTACACCGAGTGCAAGATGGCGCCGCTGTCGATGGAGATGGTCCGTGACATCGACGAGGAGACCGTCGACTTCACGGACAACTACGACGGCCGCTCCCAGGAGCCGACCGTCCTGCCCGCGCGGTTCCCGAACCTGCTGATCAACGGCTCGGCCGGGATCGCGGTCGGCATGGCGACCAACATCCCGCCGCACAACCTGCGCGAGGTCGCGGCCGGCGCCCAGTGGTACCTGGAGAACTACGAGTCCTCCAACGAGGAACTGCTCGACGCCCTCATCGAGCGCATCAAGGGCCCCGACTTCCCGACCGGCGCCCTGGTGGTGGGCCGCAAGGGCATCGAGGAGGCGTACCGCACCGGCCGCGGCTCCATCACGATGCGCGCGGTGGTCGAGGTCGAGGAGATCCAGAACCGCCAGTGCCTGGTGGTCACCGAGCTGCCGTACCAGACCAACCCGGACAACCTCGCGCAGAAGATCGCCGACCTGGTGAAGGACGGCAAGATCGGCGGCATCGCCGACGTCCGCGACGAGACGTCCTCGCGCACCGGCCAGCGCCTGGTCATCGTCCTGAAGCGGGACGCGGTCGCCAAGGTCGTCCTCAACAACCTCTACAAGCACACCGACCTCCAGACCAACTTCGGCGCCAACATGCTGGCCCTGGTCGACGGTGTGCCGCGCACCCTCTCCCTGGACGCGTTCATCCGTCACTGGGTGAACCACCAGATCGAGGTCATCGTCCGCCGGACCAAGTTCCGGCTGCGCAAGGCCGAGGAGCGCGCCCACATCCTGCGCGGCCTGCTCAAGGCGCTGGACGCGATCGACGAGGTCATCGCGCTGATCCGGGGCAGCCAGACGGTCGAGATCGCGCGCGGCGGCCTGATGGACCTGCTGGAGATCGACGAGATCCAGGCCAACGCGATCCTGGAGATGCAGCTCCGCCGGCTCGCCGCCCTGGAGCGCCAGAAGATCGTCCAGGAGCACGACGAGCTCCAGGCGAAGATCAGCGAGTACAACGCGATCCTCGCCTCCCCGGTCCGCCAGCGCGAGATCGTCAGCGAGGAGCTGGGCGCGATCGTCGACAAGTTCGGCGACGACCGCAAGACGAAGCTGATCCCCTACGAGGGCGACATGTCCATCGAGGACCTGATCGCCGAGGAGGACATCGTCGTCACGGTCACCCGGGGCGGCTACATCAAGCGCACCAAGACCGACGACTACCGGGCGCAGAAGCGCGGCGGCAAGGGCGTACGGGGAGCGAAGCTCAAGGAAGACGACATCGTCGACCACTTCTTCGTCTCCACCACCCACCACTGGCTGCTGTTCTTCACCAACAAGGGCCGCGTCTACCGCGTCAAGGGCTACGAGCTGCCCGACGCCGGACGCGACGCGCGCGGCCAGCACGTCGCCAACCTGCTGGCCTTCCAGCCGGACGAGGCGATCGCCGAGATCTTCGCCATCCGCGACTACGACGCGGCGCCCTACCTGGTCCTCGCGACCAAGGGCGGCCTGGTGAAGAAGACCTCCCTGAAGGACTACGACTCCCCGCGCTCGGGCGGTGTCATCGCCATCAACCTGCGTGAGCGGGAGGACGGCAGCGACGACGAACTGATCGGAGCCGAGTTGGTCTCGGCCGACGACGATCTGCTGCTGATCAGCAAGAAGGCGCAGTCGATCAGGTTCACCGCCTCCGACGACACGCTGCGGCCGATGGGCCGCGCCACCTCGGGCGTCAAGGGCATGAGTTTCCGTGACGGCGACGAGCTGCTCTCGATGAATGTTGTTCGAGCCGGTACGTTCGTGTTCACTGCCACCGACGGCGGGTACGCGAAGCGCACCTCCGTCGACGAGTACCGCGTCCAGGGCCGCGGCGGCCTCGGCATCAAGGCCGCCAAGATCGTCGAGGACCGCGGAGAGCTCGTCGGAGCGCTGGTGGTCGAGGAGACCGACGAGATCCTCGCCATCACCCTCTCCGGCGGTGTGATTCGCACGCGAGTCAACGAGATCAGGGAGACGGGCCGTGACACCATGGGCGTCCAACTGATCAATCTTGGCAAGCGCGATGCCGTGGTCGGCATCGCACGCAACGCCGAGGCGGGCCGCGAGGCGGAGGAAGTCGACGGCGACGTGGCCGTGGACGAGACCGCCGAGGATGCCGCGACCGCCGGCACGGACGAGGGCGAGGCGCCCTCGGCCGAGTAGCACGAGGAGAGAGTCATCGTGAGCGGAGCCACGGGCGCCGGATCGGCCGGTACCTCCAGGGGTACGGAAGCGGACGGCGGCGGCCGTGGCTCCGCCGCGCAGGGAACGGACCAGCGCGAACACGCGTCATCATCCTCGTACGAGACTCATGGATCCCAGGGGGGAACTGTGACGGACACCCGAGGTCCGCAGACCCAGCAGTACGCCGCTGGCGCGGGCCCGGCCGCGCCCCAGCAGGGGGCCTCCCCGCTGCCGGGCGAACGGCAGCAGCAACAGCCCGGCGGGCCCTACCACCCGCCGCAGGCGTACCAGACCCCGGCGGCCGGTACCGCGGGCGGTGCGGCCGGCGCCGTACGCCGTCCGCGCACCGGCGCGGGCCGCACCACACCCCGCGTCCGCAAGGCGCGGCTGCGGGTGGCGAAGGCCGACCCGTGGTCGGTGATGAAGGTGAGCTTCCTGCTCTCCATCGCCCTGGGCGTGTGCACGATCGTCGCGGCCTGCGTGCTGTGGATGGTCATGGACGCGATGGGCGTCTTCTCGACGGTCGGCGGCACGATCTCCGAGGCCACCGGCTCGAACGAGTCGAACGGCTTCGACCTCCAGTCGTTCCTGTCGCTGCCCAACGTCCTGCTGTTCACGACGATCATCGCGGTCATCGACGTCGTCCTCGCGACGGCCCTGGCCACGCTCGGCGCGTTCATCTACAACCTCTCCGCCGGCTTCGTCGGCGGTGTGGAGCTGACGCTCGCCGAGGACGAGTGAGGTCACGCGGGTAACCGATTTTGGGCCTGCCCCCCTCGTGCGCTAATCTTCAGGAGTCAGCGCGCGGGACACACACCGCAAAAGCGCGGCGGGGCTATAGCTCAGTTGGTTAGAGCGCATCCCTGATAAGGATGAGGCCACAGGTTCAAATCCTGTTAGCCCCACCAGCGAGAAGACCCCCAACCGATCATGGTTGGGGGTCTTTGACATCTACGGCTGACATCAACGGCGGCGATCAGCCGATGAGCGGATCTTCCAGGAGTTCGGCGAGCATGCCGACCGCTTCCCGCTCGCTGTCGCCGACCACGTGCGTGTACACGTCCATGGTCATGCTGATCTGGCTGTGCCGGAGGATCGCCTGAGCGACCTTGGGGTGCACCTTCAGGAAGGCGAGCAGGGTCCCGCAGGTGTGCCGGGCCAGGCGGACCGTGATCCGGCGGACGCCGGCACGCTTGACGAGCCGCTCAAAGGTGCGGGAGAAGCCCACCGGATCGATCATGCCACCGTGCTCGGCGGAGAAGATCAGGTCATGGTCGGGCTCCTGCGACCAGTGCTCACCGGCGATCTTCCGTTCCAGGGCTTGCAGCTCCCGCCGCTCGTCCAGGACCCGGGCGCAGAACTCGGGCAGGGGAAGCACGGCCTGTGAGGACTCCGTCTTGAGGTCCTTGAGGACCAGGCCGACGCCCTTGACCCGCTGGACCTGCTTGACCGGGGTGAAGCGGCCGGCCTCGAAGTCGATGTCCTGCCAGCGCAGCCCGAGCACCTCACTGCGGCGGAGCCCGAGGACCAGGACGAGGACGCAGGCCGCGTAGAGCCGGTGGGCACGGACCGACCGCAGGAAGGCGATCGCTTCCCGGGCGTTCCACGCTGTGCCCCTGTCCTTGGTGACCTTGGGCATGTCGACCAGGAGCGCGACGTTGCGCGTGACCAGCTCCTCGCGCATGGCCCGGTTGAGGGCGTTGCGCAGGACGCGGAGAACCTCGAAGCGGGCCGAGGCGCCGACCTTCTCCCGTGCCAGGGCCGCCATGAAGACGCGGATCTGAGCCGGGGTGAGCTTGACCAGCGATTTCTTCCCGAGGTGGGGATGGAGGTACAGCCGGACCTTGGACTCGTATTTCACGTATGTGTTGTGTTCGCGCTCCGGCTTCACGATGTGCTCCAGCCAGTAGGCCAGCCACTCGCCGAGCGTCCAGGACCGGGATGGCACCGGGATGCCGTTGCGCTCCTGGTCTTGGAGCTTGCCGAGCTTCTCGTTGGTCTCGTCCCAGGTCCGGCCGTAGACGTACTTGCGGACCCGGTTGCCGTCCGTGTCGGTCACGTACGCGGCGCCCTGGTAGCGGCCGTCGGACCGCTTGGTGATCGTGCCCCCGCCGTTGGGGCGGCGCTTCGCCATCAGGCCGCCTCCCCGATCTGACGGGCGATGAAGTCGCCGAGCGCGTGGGACGGGATGCGGCGGCAGCCGTCGACCTTGATGGAGACGAGGCGATGGGTGCGGATCAGGTCGTACACCTTCGTCCGTCCCACTTTGAGCCGTGCCATGACCTCGGGGACGGTCAGCAACTCAGGGGTGGCGGTGGTCATGCGGCGGCTCCTTCCAGGTCGAGGAGGGCGGGTAGTTCCTCGCGGGCGGTTTCGCGGTTGTGCTGGATGTCGCGGCGGATGGTGGTGGCGAGCCAGGATTCGCCGGGGGTGTGGCCGTGGCCGGCGTAGGTCCAGTGGGTGAGGGTCAGGGTGGTGGCCTGTTCGTCGTCGGGGTCGGGCAGGCCGAGGGCGGCGCGTTGCTGGCGGGCGCGGTAGTCGGCGCGGGTCTGGCGGAGGGCGCCGAGGGTGGTCGAGTAGCGGCGGGACTTGGTGGAGAAGTGGCCGCGGAAGCCGAGCATGTGGGCCCAGTCGCGGAGCTTGCGGTCGGGGTAGAGCAGGTGAAGGTCGAGGCACGCGGCGATCAGCCGGGCGGGGTGGTCGGGGACGCCGAGCAGGGCGAGAGCCTCTTTGTTGCCGATGCGGCGGTCTACGGTGCCGGTGGTCTCGGCGGCCTTGGTGGCGTACTTGGCGACGTAGGAGGCCACGGCCTGTTCGGTGATGTCCTGGCCGTCGCCGAAGGCACGGATGGGGCGCACGTCGAGCTGGGTGCCCCAGCGCAGGGTGCGGGCGATCTGGTCCCCGGCGGGGTCGACATCGACCGCGACGCGGGCAGCTGCCGCGCGGATGGCGTCGGTGAGGAGGTCGAGGGTGGCCCAGGCCGGGGGCGGGGAGTCGGGGCCGTCCGGCCCGTCGAAGCGGATCACGGCGTGGAAGTGGACGGCGCCGCGTTTCTGGTACTCCGCGACCTTGCCGAAGGCGATCCGGGACTGCTCGCGGGCGGCTTTCTGCGTGAGTCCGGCGCGGCGGGCGATCTCCCGGCGGAGGTAGATCGTGAAGTAGCGCCACAGGTCGGAGGCGTGGTTGTTCCACAGCACGGAGCCCGCGTAGTCGTACGTGTCGGGGTCGAGGGGCGTGCCGAGTTCGGGGGTGTCCTCGGGGTGGTTCTTGCCGCAGCGGCAGGGGCGGGTGCCGGGGCGGTTGTGGACCGGGCCGAAGGAGGGGGCGGTGAGGGTGGCGAAGACGCGGGGGTGGTCGCGGATGGTGTCGGGGGTGCCTTTGGCCTGGTCGCCGACGAGGCCGGCGCGGATGAGGTGGTAGGTGTCGCCCGCATAGGTCCAGGCGCAGGACGGGCAGCGGGAGGCGCGGCGGTTGCCGCAGGCGATGCGGAGGCGCCCGCCGGGTTCGGTGTCGGTGGAGTAGGAGTGCAGGACGTGCCGGGTCTGGGCGTCGCGGACGACGACGGAGCCGTGCAGGTGGATCGGGTCGGAGCAGCCGCCCGTGCGCCTGATCTGCTCTTGGACGCGGTCGAAGCCGTCCGACCCGGCCAGCCTCAGCACGTCGGCGAGGGTGGCCGGGTCCAGGCCCGCCATCGTGGCGGAGTCGGTCACGCGCCGGTCACCGCCCGGCGGCAGGTGGGGGTGGTGTGGCTGGTGCCCTGGCAGGCCGGGCAGGACAGGCGGCGGGTGACGCGGCTGCCATCGCGGTGCCGGGTGCCCGTGGTGACGGCGACGACCGGAAAGCCGTCGCATGCGCCGCAAAGGCGCGGGGCCGGGGTGGGCTGGGGCATCATGAAGCGTCCCTTTCGGGTCCTTGGGATCTGATGGGGGTGCAGGCGCCCGGAGCGGCGGAAGTTTGGCGACCGAGGCCGCTCCGGGGGCCGTCAGCGCTGCTGAGCGAGGTCCTTGAGCAGCAGGCGGAGGACGACGGCGACCAGGGCGACGGAGACGCCGGTGATGGCCACGGCGAGGAGCATCGAGACCAGGACGGCGCCGACGACCAGGACCACGGCCCCGCCGCCGGCCGCGAGGGCGAGCGCGCTGCCCGGGGTGAGCTGCACGGCCGGGCGACTGGCGAGGGGCGCGGCAGGGGCCGGGACGGTGGGGGCGGGTGCCGGCACTTCGGTGGCCGGGATGGTCGCGGCCGGTGCGGTGTCGGGGCGGGGGTACTTCGGAGTGAGCACGAGAGATGTCCCTTCAGGCGTGGGTTACTTGACGACCGTGTCGACGGCGGGGCCGAGGATGCTGTCCGCGACGAGGTAGCCACCGAGGAGCAGCACGGCGACCAGCCACCACGGCGGGCGGATGAGCTTGATGCCGAGGAAGCCGACGACGAGCAGGGCAAGCCAGAGCGGAACGTCCACGGAGATCTCCTGTCAGGCCGAGCAGCGGTGGGTGCGGGCGGCGAGTTCGGCGGCGGAACGGTCGTGGTAGTCGGCGGAGAAACCGCAGCGCGGGGCCGTGCAGGCAGCCGTGTGCATCTCGCGGCCACGGCCGTCGTAGTAGGTGCCGACCTCGACCGGGCCGATACGGAGGCGGTTGCGGAAGCGGCGGTAGACGCTCATGGCGGTCAGCCCTCCTGGCGGAGGCTGGCGCCGGGGAACTCGGCGAGGATGCGCGCCTTGCCGTCCGGGTCCGGGGTGAGGTCCGCGGCTTCCTCGGCGAGCAGCCGGGCCAGGGTCGGGCGGCCGGTGTCGGCCATCTCGCGGGCCGCGTCCATGTAGTCGGACGGGCGGTTGAAGCTCTGCACGATCGTGCCTCCTTGTGCTGATCAGGTGAGCTGGAGTTGTGCGGTGATGGCGTTGACCATCGGGGCGGGTAGGCCGAGCCGGGCCGAGAGCACGTCGGCGGGCATCGGCTCACCGGTCGACGCTTGGTGCGCGTCGGCGAGCTTGCGGGCGTGGTCGAGGAGAGCGGCCGGCACGACCGGGGCAACCACCGCAGGGGCAGGGGCAGGTGCGGCCGGGGCCAGCTCCGGGACCGGGTCGGGCTCGGGAACGGGCGCGGGCTCGGGCTCGGGCTCGGGGGCGTCGGTGCGCTGCACGGCGACATGCGGCGCGGCCGGTTCGTCGGCGGCGGGCTGCTCGGGTGCGGGCTGGTCGGCGGGCGAGTGGACCAGGAGGGTTCCGCCGAGGAAGGCGAGGGCGGGCCAGCCGGCGACGAGGATGCACAGCCACGCGGGTACAGCGGTCAGGTCGAGGAGTCCGGCGGTGGCGATGTTGGCGCCCAGCGAGGCGAACAGGGCGATGACGAACCAGGTCCAGGCCGAGCGGTCCCGGCGGACGGTGCGCAGCCGTCGCCAGGCGGCGACCAGCAGCAGATCCACGGAGATGGGGTAGGCCCAGGCTTTCCAGCCGGACTGTCCGGCGGCTTCAGCCAGGTCGTGCAGGTGGGCGAAGGACAGCGCACCGGCGATGACGGCCTGGACGAGGACCGCGTCCGGGCGGATCGAGCGGGGCATGGGGGTACCTCCCTTCAGGGGTTGACCGGACGCGGCTTGACCAGCGACGGGCCAGCGGCCGGCGCCGCTGGGTCGACGGGCACGGCGGGCTGGAACGGCTTGAGCGCGGGAAGATCGGGGACCAGGTGGGCGAAGGCCCGGCAGACGGCCGCGACCTCCTCCCGGGAGGTGTCCGGGGTGCGGATCTTCGACCAGCCGCCCGACGAATCCGCGGCGACCGCCGTACCGGGACGCTCCATCGGAATCAGACTGGCCACCGGCACCGCGTCCGGGGCCACGTCGTTCAGCCCCATCTCGGCGGTCTGCTTGTCGTTCACCCGGTGCACCACCCGCCCGGTGAGCTGAGCGCGGAGCATGGTGGCGCCCTTGCCCAGCTCCGAGCCGAAACGCTGCCCGCAAATCTCCAGGTAGATGCCGACCGCGCGAGCCATCTGCGCCAGCCGGATCAACGCGGTCACGATCTGCTCGCGGCGGTCCTCGTCCTTCTTGGACGAGATCAGGAACAGTTCGGCGACCTCGTCCACCAGGACCACGACCGGCACCGGCCGGGCCGAGACGGGCAGATCCCACAGGTCGGAGACGCCCTGCTGGCTCAGGAGGTCGAAGCGGTCTTCCATCTCCGCGACCAGGACGCCGAGCAGCGCGGCGGCATCATCAGGGCTGGTCACCAGGGCAGAGAGCCGAGACGCGTACGCGGTCTGCTCTACGCCGCGCTTGCAGTCGATGCCGACCAAGGCCACCGGCAACTGAGCCAGACCCTTGATCAGGTTCCGCTGATACATCGACTTGCCCGAGTGGTTCGCGCCCAGCGTCAGCGCCATCGGCGCCTTGCGGTAGTCCCGCTCGAAGGCGGTCCCGTCCTCCCGCAGAGCCACCGGCACCACCATGTCCCGGGGCACCGCCTTGCGCGGCATCCGCACCCGGCGCAGCACGTCATAGCCGGTCATGCGCAGCTCGACGTAGCCCGGCCTGGTCTCCCTCACGGTGACCGAGTGGACGCCCCAGGCGTGCCGCAGCCGCTCGGAGGATGCGATCAGGTCGGCGGGCTCCAGACCGGCCGGAAGCCGCAGGGTGACGACCAGTCCGGTCGAGGTGCCCCGCACCCGGCGGATCTTCGGCGGCACCGGCTGCACCTCGCGGCGGGCTACGTTGCGGGTTACGAACGCCCGCAGGCCCGAAGGCTGCACCGTCAGCCCGCACACATCCATCGTCGACCGGTAGGAAAGGGCGAACCGGCCCCAGGTGACCGGCATCCCGACCAGCGACCAGTACACGCGCGGGGCGCGGACCTTCGCGTAGCCGAGAGTGCCGGCACCCGCTACGGCTACCGTGGCCTCCAGCCACACCGTCAGGTCGGTCATGGTCAGACCGCCGGGGTGACCGCGACGGCGCGGAAGGCGATGCCGTGCCGCTTCTGGCCGTTGAACTCGTTCTCCCAGTCCCGCGCCTTCAGCCCGACCACCTTGACCGGTGTACCCGGCACCAGACCCCCTTCCGGGAAACCGGTCTCCGGGATCGTCACCTGGTAGAGGTTGCCCTCCCCCTCATCCGAGACCAGTAGACCCACCGTCGACAGACCCGCACCGGTCTCCCTGTCCACGGCCCGCTCCCCGGTCTTCTTGTTGGCCATCTTCGGTTCGGGCGCGGTCGCGACGAACACCACGGCGGTCGAAAGGTCGATCTTGAACGAAGGCATAGCTGTCCCCTTGCAGGTCATCTCAGGCCCATTGGACCTCTTGCTCAACTTGTTGGTACAAGCTGATGCGTAGAGAGTGACCTACCGAGAGGGAGTCGTCAAGATCTTCGGGCGAACATGTACCAACAAGTTGACCGAGTGCGTCATGATGGGCGGTATGAGCAAGCATCCGAAGTATCAGCAGGTGGCCGACGCGCTCCGCCGCGAGATCGACAACGGCACCTACGGGCCCGGCGCCCGGCTGCCGTCGGAAGCAGAGCTGGCAACCCGCTTCGAGGCCTCTCGTAATACCGTCCGCTCCGGCCTGAATCTCCTGGTCAGCCAGGGCCTCATCACCTCCAGCCAGGGTCTCGGCTACGAGGTGCGGAAGCACGAGGTCTTCGAGCTGAACGCGTCCCGCTTCGAGAACTTGCAGTTCCCGCAGAACGGCGACGCCTACTCGACCGACGTGATGAACGCGGGCCGCCGACCGCATCAGACGTTCCGGGTCGAGCTGACGACCACGACCGAGTACATCGCGCAGCGGCTGGAGGTGCCGGCCGGATCTCGGGCTGTACTGCGGTTCTGCCACCGGTTCGTGGACGATGTCCCGTGGTCGACGCAGGCGACGTACTACCCGGACTGGCTGCTCCAGGAGGCCCCGCGGCTTGCCGAGCCCGGCGACATCGCGGAAGGGACCACCCGCTATCTGGCCGGCCTCGGTGTCGAGCAGGTGGGATACGCCGACGAGATCGCAACCCGGATGCCTACCCCTGAGGAAGCACGGCTCTTGGAGATCGGGCCCGGGGTGCCCGCTCTGCTCTGGACCCGCACCGGATACACGGCCGAGCGCCCCGTGCGCTGCACCGTCACCACGTTCCGAGGCGACCTGAACCGCATGAACTACGAGATCGGCGACCTCTCCGCCCGGAACGAGAACGAGGCCCAGTGAAGATCACGCCCGCCACTCCTGCCGACCTCCAACAGTTGCTCGACTTCCGGAAGGAAGCAGCGTCTTGGATCAGCGCACTCGGCAATGACCAGTGGAGTCGGCCCTACCCCGCTGACCGGCTGCTGGTGACGATCGAGTCAGGCACCGTCTTCATGCTGAGGGACGGGGAGCAGACCGCCGCCACCATCACGCTGACCCCGGAGGCCGAGGAGGGGTTGTGGTCGGATGAGGAGCTGTCCGAGCCGTCGATGTTCGTCAACAAACTGACGGTGTCCAGGGACTATGCGGGGCGGAACCTCGGGGGCGAGCTGCTGGACTGGGCGGGAGACCGGGCGTCCCGGGCTGGCGCCAAGTGGCTACGACTCGACGCCTGGACGACCAACGCGCGGTTGCAGCGGTACTACCTGGACCAGGGTTTCCAGCACGTCAGGACCGTCTCCGAAGGCAACGCCGTCAACGGAGGCCCGCGTGTCTCGGGATGGCTTGCCCAGCGTCCTACCCAGCCAGCGAAGCCGACCTTTACCGACGAGACGCCGAGCCCGCAACCGCTTCGCGCCTGAGCTGTTACGAGTTTCTCTACCTCATCAAGCCCGGCTCCGCTCCGCTTCGCCGGGCGCGCTCCCGGCTCCGCCGCGGGCGCCGCTCCTGCCTCCGGCCCGCTCCGCCCGCGCTGCGCCTCCGCGCGCCCACGTGTGCACGACGCCGGTGGTCATGAGTCGATCACCGCGCAGAGGGGCGTGCGGTCAAGGCAATGCCTCCGGCGGGGGATCGGCCGGCACCGGGATGGAGGGGGCACCGTCGCCGACTGCGGGCCCGTGGATGGCGTGCGTGGGGAGCTCCCATCCCGTCCACCGCCGACCCAGGCAGAGCCGAGCGGACGTGGTTCAGGGCGTCAAGGTCGTTCGTACAGTGGCGCGCTCCACCTTGACGCCCTGAACCACGCCCGCTCCACGGTGTGTGGGTCGACGGCGGACGGGATGGGAGCTTGGGGTAACAGCTCCTAACGGAATGACCGAGTCAAGGCTGCGCTTGGCTTCCTCTGAAGACCGGCGTCAGGTTGGAGGGGACAAAACTCCTGGTCGCACTGGGTGTCGCGCCCGTAGGCTGCACACGTGATCGAGGAAGACGAGACCAACCCGGTTGTCCGCGTCGGAGGTGACCGGTATCGAACGATCAGCCTGCGCTTCCACCAGCTGACACGTTCCTTCCCGGAAGAGCGTGATGACCTGATGCGCGACTTCCTCGTGACAGCTCACGGTGAGTCGGCGCGGATCGAGGTCATGGTGAGGACCTGGGACGGTGACGGCCTCGACGTCTTCCTTGCCGAACTGGCAGAGGCGTTCCGAGGATGGAACGGCACCAGGACCTGGCGCTCTCTCGAGGATGACTTGACGCTGGCTGCCGAGCACGCAGGGTCGCACGTCCGGTTGACGTGGGGGCTACACGACCGTCTCCCCGACGACGAGTGGCGTTTCGAAATGACGACCATCCATGCTCCTGGAGAAGATATGCGCCGCCTTGCCATCGAGATGCGTACCTTCCTGGAGTCGGACTCGCTGTAGTAAGCGAGGGCAGCTCGTCAGTCGTCTACGGCCGGCACAGCACGCCAAGTTGTCGATAGGTGATCAAGCAACAGGCGAGTTTGAGGAATGCTTCGTGGATGTCGGCTCGCCGTTCCCAGCGGATCCGCAGACGTCGGAAGCCGTGCAGCCAGGCAAATGTCCTCTCCACGACCCAGCGGTAGGTGCCCAGTCCGGTGCCGTGCAGGGTGCCGCGGCGGGCGATCGCGGGCACGATGCCGCGGGCGCGGACCTGGCCTCGGTAGATGTCGTGGTCGTAGCCCCGGTCGGCGAACAGGGAGTTCGGCTTGCGGCGGGGGTGGCCGACCCGGCCGCGGACCGGCGGGATTGCGTCGATCAGGGGCAGGAGCTGGGTGACGTCGTTGCGGTTGCCGCCGGTCAGCAGCACCGCGAGCGGGGTGCCGTGTCCGTCGGTGATCAAGTGATGCTTGGAACCGGCTCGTCCCCGGTCGACCGGCGATGGGCCCGTGTGCTGCCCCCTTTTAGCGCCCTGACGTGGGAGGAGTCGACCACGCAGCGGGACCAGTCCAGACGTGCGGCCGCGTTCAGTTCGGCCAGCAGGATCTCGTGCAGCCGTTGCCAGACGCCGGCCTCGTTCCAGTCCCGCAGCCTGCGCCAGCACGTCATGCCCGACCCGAAGCCGAGGTCCTTGGGCAGGTACTCCCACTGGATCCCGGTGTGCAGCACGTACAAGATCCCGCACAGCACGTCCCGGTCCGGCAACGGCTTGCGACCTGGATGCCGGAACCTGCGCTCACGTTGCGGCAGCAGCGGCTCCACAAGGTCCCACAGTTCATCCGACACGATCCACGGCGACGTCCCCACACCGAACCGAACGCTCAACTCCCGTGCCGGACACGGCATCCTGGACCGATCCACCTCATTGTGTTAGCCGCTGTAAGTGGTGGGCTGAGGGCGTGCTCACCTCAGCAGCACGGGATGCCTTATCTACGGTACGCTACCCGCTACTTACTGCAGGACACGCCGAAGACCGCGCGAACCATTCTTGGCAGGAGGCCGCACGGTCAAGGCACTTCAGATTTTGTATCTCTTGACACCAAGGAGGTAGCCGTGCCCGACCGGGACGACCCCCACTTTAAATCTGAAGACGGAGTCACTGTACCGGCCTATGCATTGCCACGCAATGCATATACAGGGGTTGATCGCAGCGAGCGGCCGGCGAACCGCCCCGCCAGCCCGTGGAGGCATCCCATGAGCTGGGCAGCGCTGCTCGGATCCGCCGCCAGCGTGATCACCGCACTGGCGGCACTGGTAGCCCTGACCAAGTAACCGCGATGTGCCCCTTGCGTGCCCGAATGCAGAGGGCAACGCGGCGCCTAGTCGGGGGACCCACGTGGACCAGTAGGCTAAACACCTGGTCAGAGACCTGGCAGGTCAAACAGGAAGCCCGTACGCGATCTGCCGGACTGGAGCCTCACGACCTAAGCAGCAAGGTGCCGCCGGGTCAAGAGGCTCCTAACCGCTCGGTCAACTCACGACATCTCTGTCCAGCGCCGCACTCGCATGTTGGAGAAACTCCCGAACGCTTTGGTCCAGTTGCTTAAGCTTCTTGGGAAACGCTGAGGTGTCATAGGCAACGGTGGAGTCACCAGCCGTGTCGGAGATGCGAGCGAAGCTCTGCAAGATCCGGAACGGGACTACGAGGCCACTCGACAGCTCCGTCACCTTACTCACGAGAGGTTCGAGTTCGGCGGGTCCGTCCAGGACAACATGCCGACCGAAACGACTTACCTCGTCAGCGAGTGCAATGGCGTGGGCCACGTAGCCATCCTTGAACTCACTGTGCTTCAGGTAGGAGGCGGCGAGTGCGGCTTCGTCCCCGGAAGGCTTCACCCGGTTGATAAGCCGTCCGAAGTTCACCCAGGGCTCTAGATGGTCGTGGAGCGCCGCAACAGCCGACGAGAAAGCCTCGTAGGAGGCTCTTCGTGGTTCCCTGCGTTCACGTATTGACTCATTGCGCATCTGCATCTTGGTGGCTGACCTCGCGGTCCAGCCAGTCACGATCATGCCGATCGTTCCCACGCCCGCCCCCAACACGGCGGCTATCCCAGCATCCATGGCGACCATGATGCAGTCGACGTGTCAGCGTGAAGATGAACCAACAAGTACAACTGCATGGCACTAGTGGCGTAGGTGTCTTCGCCCCGCAGGCCGCTGTCTAATCTGAGGTCACGGTCGGTCGGCATACGGCACCAAGCCGTACTGCTCCCGGCACGGCCCACAAGCCGACTGCACACCCCCCGGCCCCGAAGCCTGTTCCACCACCTCGATGACCCGGATGCCGGCGGTGTAGCCGCGGTGCCATGAGCAGTAGCCGTAGGTCGTGGGTTCCGTCGTGGCCGCGCTCTGGCTGGTCGCGGCGTTCTGGTCCTGCTTGCCCTCGTCCACATCGACTCCTCATCAGTCGTCCGCGCCCCCGAGGCGTTCGCGTGTCCGCCAGGGTGCTTGCGTGTTCACGCAGCGTACGCCTAGGTAGCTAGGGTAGCTAGGCTAGTCAGGCAATCTCGTCTCGCCGAGCAGGCTCGTGCTGCCTAGCTTCGGATCATGGACGGGAAGCCGGACATCCCCCGCTGGAAGCAGGTGTACGCGGTCATCGAGCAGCGGATTGCCGATGGCGAGTACCCGCCGGGGAGTCAGCTGCCGGGCGTCCTCGCGATCCAGGGTGAGTTCGGCATCGCGCAGATGACGGCCCGCCGCGTGCTCACGGAGCTCCGGGAAGCGGGGTTGGCGCAGATGCAGCCCGGCATCGGGACGTTCGTCACCGAGTTGCCCAAGCGGTAGTTGTCAAGCGGCCCGCTGGTGTCTGACACCAGTGGACGACACCAACAGCCGCGTACACCGCCGGATCGGGGCGCACCAAGGCGACCGGCAGAAGGCCGCCGAGCAGGTGAGAGCCAGGGGCGACGGGGTCCCGTGATCGACCTGATAAGGATGAGGCCACAGGTTCAAATCCTGTTAGCCCCACCAGCGAGAAGACCCCCAGTCGACAGTGACTGGGGGTCTTTCGTATGCCCGGCTCCGCCTCGCCCGGGCTCACGCCTCGCACGGAGGGTCGTAGGAGAGGCGGGGCAGGTATTCGTGCCAGCGGGTGGGGGTGAGGACGTTGCGGGTGGCGGAGCAGATGCGGTGGACGGCCTGGTCGACGTCGAGGCTCCAGAGGCGGACGGTGTCGACGCCGCTGGAGACGCCGAGCATGCTGCTGCGGGGGTTGAAGGCGAGGAAGTTGCCGGTCTTGGCGTTGGGGGAGAGGGACTGGCCGATGGGGGAGGCGTCGGCCGGGGAGGTGATGTCCCAGAGGCGGACCGTGTTGTCGTTGCCGCCGCTGGCCAGGGTGTGGCTGTCCGGGCTGAAGGTCAGGGACACCACCGCCTCGGTGTGGCCGGTGAGGGAGGCGACCGGTTTCCCGGCGGGGCCGTGGACGACGTCCCAGAGACGGACGGTGCTGTCGTCGCTGCCGCTGGCCAGGGTGTGGCCGTCCGGGCTGAAGGCGAGGGCGTTCACCGGGCCGATGTGCTCGCCGAGGACGCGGCCGGCCGGGGAGGGGGCGGGTACCGGCCACAGGCGGATCCTGCCGTCGGCGCTGCCCGCGGCGAGGGTCCTGCCGTCCGGGGCGAACGCCAGGGCGTTGACGTAACCGGTGGGGCCGGTGAGCGGCTCGCCTGCGGGGCGCAGGCGGGCGGGGTCGGTCGCGTCCCAGAGCTGGACGGTGCGGTCGTCCCGGGCGGTGGCCAGGGTGCGGCCGTCCGGGGAGAAGGCGAGCGCCTCGGGGCCGGCGAATCGGGTGCGCAGCCTGACCGGCGGGGCGTGGGCGACGGGGTGCGCGGTGTCCGTGACGTCCCAGAGCTGCACGGCGCTGCTGCCGGTGAGCACGGCCAGGGTGCGGCCGTCCGGGGAGAAGACGAGGGAGCGCACATCGCCCTCCCCGGGCGTGAACGGCGCGGCCAGGGGCGCGGGGTGATCGGCGTCGGCGACGTCCCAGAGGCGGACCCGGCCGTCGCGGGCCGCGGTGGCGAGCACCCGGCCGTCCGGGCGGAACGCCCCCGTCCGGCCGACCATGTCGGAGGTCGGGATCGACCACAGCCGTACGGTGCTGTCGCCGCTCCCGGTGGCCAGGGTGCGGCCGTCCGGGCTGAAGCCGATGGCGTACATCTCCCCGCTGCTGCCCGCGAGCGGCTCACCGACCTGGGAGGGGTAGGCCGGGTTGCTGACGTTCCACAGGGTGGCGGTGGAGTCGGCGCTGCCCGCGGCGAGCATGGTGCCGGCGGAGTTGAAGGCGACGGACCAGACGGGGCCGGTGTGGCCGGTGAGGGGTGTGCCGAGGGCGGTGGGGCGCTCGGGGTCGGTGAGGTTCCAGAGGCGGATGGTGTCGTCGGCGCTTCCGCTGGCCAGGGTGCGGCCGTCGGGGCTGAACGCCACCGAGTGCACGGTGCCGGTGTGGCCTGTGAGGGTGGGGCCCGTGCGGTGCGGGCGGCGCGGGTCGGCCGTGTCCCAGAGCAGGACCGTCTCGTCGTCGCCGCCCGCCGCGAGGGTGCGGCCGTCGGGGCTGAACGCCACCGACCGTACGGCGTCGGTGTGGCCGGTCAGGGTGGTGAGCGGCGTGGCGTGGCCGGGGTCGGCCACGTTCCACAGGCGGACGGTGCGGTCGTTGCCGACGGAGGCGAGCGTGCGGCCGTCCGGGCGGAAGGCGAGCAGGTAGACGGTGCCGGCGTGGCCGGTCAGGGGCGTGCCGAGGGGCCGGGGGCGGCTCGGGTCCCGGACGTCCCAGAGGCGGATCGTGCCGTCGTCCGAGGCGCTGGCGAGCGTACGGCCGTCCGGGCTGAAGACGGCGGTGCTCACCCAGCTGCGGTGGCCGGTGAGCGGTTTGCCCAGCGGCTTCGGGCGGGACGGGTCGGCCACGTCCCACAGCCGGACCGTCCGGTCGTAGGCGGCGGTGGCGAGGAGCCGGCCGTCCGGGCTGAAGGAGGTCAGGTAGACGGCTCCGGTGTGGCCGGTGAGCGGGGTCGCCAGGGGCGCGTTGACGATCGAGATCAGCCGGTTCCGGGTGCTCTCGTCGTCGGGGCGCAGGGCGTGGGCGACCAGGTCGAGCTGGGCGGAGAGGGACGGGTCCGTGTACTGGAAGCGGTCGGCCTCGGCGGACACCTGGGCGAACACGGCGTCGTCCCGCTGCCGGGAGGCGGTCACCGCCGAGACCGCCGCGACGACCGCCAGCACCAGCAGGGCCGCCACCGCGCTGCGGCTGAGCCAGACGGTACGGCGGCGCAGCCGGACCGACGCGGCCAGGAAGTCGGTCGCGCCGGCCGTCAGATAGCCCGCTCCGGCCGACTTCGCCCAGGTGTGGGCCTGCTCCAGCCGGGATCCCCGGTAGAGCAGCGAGGAGTCGCGGCCGCCGCTCTCCCAGGCCCGGCTGTCCTCCTCCAGGCGCTGGCGCAGCAGATGGCCGCTGCGGTCCTCGTCGATCCAGCCGCGCAGCCGGGGCCAGGCGTGCAGCAGCGCCTCGTGGGTGATCTCCACGGTGTCCGCGTCGAGCGTCACCAGCCGGGCCCGGACCAGCGCTTCGAGGGACTCCTCGGTCTTGCCGGGGTCCTTCGACTCCTCCGCCAGGCGCCGCCGTGTGCCTCGCCGGCGGGTGGTCTGGGTGTCCTCGCTCAGCCGGACCAGCCGGAGCAGGAGCTGCCGGGCGGCGGTGCGGGCGGCCGGGTCGAGGCCGGCCCAGGCGTGCTCCGCGGTCGTCGCCACGGCCTGCTGGATGCCGCCGGCGGCGCGGTACCCGGCCAGCGTCAGCCGGCCCGACTTGCGCCGCTGCCAGGTGGCGAGCAGGGCGTGCGAGAGCAGCGGCAGGACGCCGGCGTGGTGGACGCCGCGGGGACCGTCTGCGCTCACCTCGCGGATGATCAGCTCCACCAGACCGGGTTCGATCTCCAGACCCACGGCCTTCGCCGGGCCGGCCACCGCCTCGCGCAGCTCGGCCGTGGTCAGCGGGCCGAGGACCATGTGCCGGTGCTGGAGGGCGTCGGCGAGTTCGGGGTGGCCGAGGCACTGCTCGTAGAAGTCCGCGCGGACACCGATGAGGACGCAGGCGGCGGGCGGTTCGCCCGAGGCGCCGCGGGCGCACATCGCGTGCAGGGCCTGGAGGAAGGCGCGCCGCTCGGTCTCGTCGGAGCAGAGGGCGAAGGTCTCCTCGAACTGGTCGACGATGATCAGGGGGCGGGCCGGGGACGGTTCCCCGTCCGCCTCCGCCCAGGCCGCGACCGCCTCCCTGACGGCGCGGGCGAAGCCGGGGGTGTCCGCCGCCGGCGGGGGCTCCGCCGGGTCCTCGGGGCCGGTGAGGACCTCCGCGAGGTCGGGGAGACGGCGGGCCAGTTCCTTGAGGGGCGTGCTCCCCGGTACGAGGTGGAGCACCTTCCGGGAGGGTCCGAGGCCCGCCTCGCCGGCCTGGACGGCGGGCACCAGACCGGCGTTCAGCAGGGAGGACTTGCCCGCTCCCGACGCGCCGACGAGAGCCACGATGCCACCCGTCCGCTCCGCCGCGCGGATCTGGGCGATGAGGTCGTCCCGGCTGCGCTCCCGGCCGAAGAACCACCGGGCGTCCTGCGGCCGGTAGGCGGCCAGCCCCCGGTAGGGGCAGACGACGGCGGTGTCCGCGAGGTCGGCGGGACGCGGCTCCCCCGTACCGTCCGCCGCCTCGGCGCGCTCCCCGACCGGATCGGCCAGTGCCTGCTCCCACAGGCGCTGCCACTGGGCCAGGTCGTACAGGCCCGGGGAGACGGGGACCGGCCGGGCCCGCCGGGCCGCGGGGATCAGTACGTGCAGGACCGCGGCGAGGGCGGTGAACTGCGCCGGCACGTTCCGCGCCCGCCGCCAGTCGCTGATCCGCTGCGCGGACACCCGTACGGGCCGTCCGCGCTCGTCGACCCGGCGCAGTCGGTCGACCGCCTCGGAGACCCGCTTGAGGGGCGGATTGCCGGCTTCCGTGTACAGCAGCGCGAGGCGTTCGGCGAAGGCCGTCCGTGTCCCCGAGTCGGCGCTCAAGGTCCCACCCCTTACCTCCCCCGCCTTCGGTACGTCCGGACCGGAAAACTCACTCTATACGTCTGACCTGCGGCGACGGGAGCGTTCGAGCACCGGGACCTCCTCCGCGGGAGGGATCGGTGCCAGGATCACAGGACCCGTGAACCCGCCCGTATTCCCCGGCCCGCTCGACGGGACGGGGTGATTCCGTTCGCACTGTTCGGTACCGGTCCGCACGAGGGGAGGGACCGGTACCGGACGGTGCGGCGTGGCCGTGGCGTTCACTGGCCGGGGGACGGCTGCCGGGACGGCGGCAGCAGGAGGTCCCGCTCCGGATGCTTCTCGCCGGTGACGCTGCCCTGGATGCCGAGGTCGGCGCGGGCCGCCTCGTGGAAGACGTTGATCCTCCGGAAGGCGGTGCGGTGCCGTTCGCGCCATTCCGGGAGGGTGCCGGTGATCTGGCCGGTGGCCTGCCAGACGATCTCCGACACCACGGTGTTGAGTTCATGGCCGGCCTCGATGGCGTCGTCGCCGCCCAGCAGCATCACGCGTTCGAAGGCCGAGCCCCAGCGGCGGCTGACCTCGGCCACCTCCTCGCGGAGATCGACCTCGGGCCGGTGGTCCTCGCGCAGGCCCTCCCGGACCTCGTAGAGCCGGGCGGAGGCGGCGATGCGCATCTTCACCGCGTCGACGTACTCGCTGTAGGCGTCGATCTTCTTGTCGTCCCAGCGGGTGAGGAGCTGGTTGCGGGTCCTGGATCGCTCCAGCAGATAGTTGGCCGCGTGCGTGGTGACCGCGCCGAGCAGCACGGCGCCCACGGTCACGAACTGCTCCCCCGCCCCCACGTCCCGCTCCCCGCCGTAGCCCTGGCCCCGCAGCCGACCGGGGGATCTTACGGGGCTGACGGGGCGTGAGGGAGGCGATGGCCGAAACGGGCGGGTGTGATGGCCGGTCACCGGCCGGTGTGCCGACGGGGTGAGGCGGGGATGACACCGTGGCCGGTGGCCTGTTTCACGTGAAACAACGGGCGTCCGGTGAGGACGAGAGGCGGAGCCTATGGGACTGACAGGGCCGATGGGGTCGATGCGGCGGATGAACGGTGGCATCACGGAGACGCTGGTGACCCTCGGGCGCCGGTATGTGCGCGACGCCCCGGGCTCCCTCGGCAAGACGGCGCTGGCCGGCCGTCTCCTCAACCCCTACCTGCGCGACCATCCGCGCCGGCGGGTCGTCGAGGACCGGTCCGGAGCCCGGTTCGCGGTGGACACCACGGACCTGATCCAGCGGTACCTCTATCTCTTCGGCGTCTGGGAACCGCACATGACGGGCTGGCTCCGGCGCCGGCTGCGGCCGGGGGACGGATTCGTCGACGTCGGAGCCAACATCGGCGTCTTCAGCGTGCTCGCGGCCCGGCTCGTCGGCAGCGCCGGCCGGGTGGTGGCCGTGGAGGCCTCGCCCGTCTTCCACGGGCACCTGCTGCGGCAGCTCCGGCTGAACGGCTGCGCCCACGTCCGCGCGGTGAACACGGCGGTGGCCGACCGGCCCCGCGAGGTCACGTTCGTACTGGCCAGTTCGCACAACATGGGCGCCAACAGCATCGTCCCGTACGACGGTCCGGCCGAGTCGGTCTTCGTGGCCGAAGCCGTGCCGCTGACGGAGGTCCTGACCCCGGCCGAGGTCGCCACCGCGCGCGTCATCAAGATCGACGTGGAGGGCGCCGAGGGAAGCGTCGTGCGCGGACTGGCCCCGCTGCTCGGCGCGCTGCGGCCGGACGCGGAGATCTGCGTCGAGGTGACGCCGGAGCGCATGGCCCGGCTCGGGGACTCCGTGGAGGAGCTGCTGGGCACCTTCGCCGAGGCCGGTTTCCACGCGTACCGGATGGCGGGCGGCTACGCCCCGGCCGACATCCTGCGGGCGCTCCGCGACGGTCCGGCCGCGCCGGTGCGGTGGCGCGGGCCGCTCGTGGGGGAGACGGAACTGGTCTTTTCCCGGGTGGACGCGGAGACCTTGCCGTAGGGCCGGGTCGCGCCCCTTCCCGGCCAGGACAGGGAAACCCTGCCGCAGGCGACCGCCCGGTCAGTCCGACGGCGGCCGGGGGCCGGCCGGATAGGTCCACCCGGCGTCGGCCAGGGCCCGCGCGCGGGTCTCCAGGACCGTCATACGGGCGTCCCGCTCCGCCGGGTCCACATGGGCCGCCTGCCCGGTCGCCTGCCCCTCCCACTTGCGGTAGAGCAGGCCCACCTCCTCACTGAACCAGCCGCGGCTGACCGCGCTCAGGGCGAGCAGCAGCCCCGTGTCCTCCGAGGCGGGCAGGGCCATCCAGCCGCCGAGGGCGAGCAGCAGGTCCCGGCGGACGCAGAGGGTCGCCGGGTGGACGGGGGCGCGGAAGCCGTTGGCCTTCCAGAAGTCCAGGACGGCACCGCGCTCGACGGGCCCGTGGTCCGGGTCGCCGGGGAAACCGGCCGTCGACCCGTCGGGCAGAAGGTCCAGCACACGGGAGGTCGTCCAGCCGATGGTGGCGTCGGCCTCCAGCGCCGCCAGGTCGCGGGCGAGGGTGCCGGCGGGGAGCCGGTCGTCGGCGTCGAGGACCTTCACGTACTCCCCCTCGGCGTGGGCGAGCGCGATGGTGCGGGCCACACCGGGGCCGCCCGGCCGGCCCTGACGGAACGCCACCCGGGGGTCGTCCGGTACGTGCGGGCGGACCTCGTCGGTCCGGCCGTCCTCCTGGACCAGCCACTGCCAGTCCCAGCCGGCGGGCAGCTCCTGGTCGCACAGGGACCGGTACGCGTCCCGGAGGAAGGGCGCGGACGGGCTGTGGACGGCGGTGACGACGGTGATGCGGCGGCTCATTCGGCTCGCCACCTTTCCAGGGGTGTCGTGAAGAGCAGTTCGGTGCGGTCGCCGGGGAGGACCACGCGGGACGTCTCGACGACCCGGTTCCCGGTGTCGTAGCAGGTCTTGTGGAGGACGAGGACGCTGGTGCCGGGCGGGAGGCCGAGTTCCGCGGCCTCCTCGGAGGTCGGCGGCCGGGCCGTGACGCGTTCCTCGACGCGGTCGATCTCGATGCCGACCGTGGCCAGTTGGTGCCAGGTGCCGCCGGGCCAGGGTTCCCGGGCCGCGTCCAGGAGGTCGGGATTGCCTTCGACCTGTGCCCTGACCAGGTAGGACGTACTCAGGTTGACCGGCACCCGCTCGCGCTCGTACCGCGTGCGGTAGGACCGCTCGACCAGCGGGGTCCCCGGTTCGACGCCCATCGCGCCGGCGAGGTCGCGGGGTGCCTCGATCTCCCGGTACACGGCGCTGAAACGCAGGTCACCGAGGTCGAGGCCGGTGTCGTGCTCCGTCGCGCCGGTCTCCAGGCGTACCGGCTCCGGTGCGCGGGCCCGGTCCTTCTCCCACTGGTGGCGCGCGTTGGTGCGGCGTACCCGGGGGCGTGGCGCGCGGACGAAGCTGCCGCGGCCGTGGACCTTCTCGATCAGCCCCTCCGACTGCAGGACGCGCAGCCCCTCGCGGACCGTCGGGACGCTGTAGCCGAACCGGTCGCTCAGCTCGTCCTCCGAGGGGAGCCGCGCGCCGGGGGCCGGCCGGCCCGAGCGGATCTCCGCGCGCAGGGTGTCCGCGATCGTCTCGTACGCCTTCGCCACCGCGCTCCCGACCCGTGTTCGTTACCCGTCGCCTCACCCTACGGGTCCTCATGAGGACGTGAGGACCCGGTGGGGGCGGGGCCGGCGAACGGCCCGTTCCGCCCGCGGTGGAGCCGCACTAGGGGCCTGTCGTTCGGATCACGCCGCGGACGCGGGGCCTGGCACGCGCACCTGCCGCGTTGTCGTCACTCGCCGACGCTCCGCGTCGACTCCCTCCTCCGCCTCGCATCCGCACGCACCAGGCCCCGCTCACCGGCGCGAGGAAGGCACAGCCGATTCCCCGCGACCTGATCCGAACGACAGGCCCTAGCCTGGGCGGCGGCCTTGCCGGTGACGCGACGCGGGAGTGCGGATGAGGGTCTCCGTCGACCAGAACCTCTGTTACGGCTCCGCGGACTGCGTGTTCCGGGTCGGGTCCGTCTTCACCACGGTGGACGGTTTCGGCGCCGTCGTCCCGGGGCGCGAGGACAGCGGGGACGACCCACGGGTGCGGGAGGCGGCCGAGCAGTGCCCCTCGCAGGCGATCAGCATCACGGAGGGCCGGGAAGGGACCCGGTGACACGGACAGGCCCGGCGCCTGTCGGGCGCCGGGCCTGGGGTGGTGCGTGGTCGGGGCGGGGACGGCCGGTGGCCTCAGCGTTGCAGCGGTGGGTCGGCCGGGGCGAGGGGTTCCGCCTCCGCCCGGCCGGCGCTCTCGCACAGGGCGGCGGTGCGGGCCGCGGTGGCCGCGTCGGTGGTGGGGCGGTGCCGGCAGCTGGGGGACGTGCCGTGGGCCTCGGCCCGGATGCGCTGCTTCATCGTCGGGGGCAGGGCGCCGGCCCGGGGCCAGGAGCGCGGTGCCGCCTCCGGCGCGCTCGGCGCCGGGGCGCTCTCGCTGTTGCGTGCGGTCTCGGTGTGCGCTACCGCGGCCGAGGCGGTCGTCGTGACCAGTCCGAGCGCCGTGCACAGCGCCAGGAAGGCGGTGACGATCGCGGTCCACAGCTGCGTGGCCTTGTTCCGGGCCATGGCCCCTCACTTTCGGGTCGGGCGATTTGCGTACTTTCCTCATGATGTGTAGAGGCGCCGCGAAGTGGTGGACCTCGGCCCGTGGCGCGTCGATCTTCAGATCAACACCACACGGATGGGTGCAAGACCGCCCAAAGATGAGAAGAAAGGAGGAGAGCGGTCGAAATCAACCGTCCGTGCGGGTGTGGTCACCCTCCGGCAGGGGCGGCCATGACCTGCTCCTACCGGCCTCCGGCGGTGGCCAGTTGGCGCCGGACGCAGGTCACCGATCGATATCGGTCGGTGTGTATAGTCGGGCGGCAGAGGTCCCCTACGTCAAGGAAAGACGAGGTCGCGCGGTGAAGAAGCTTCTCCTGGTCGCACTGGCCGCCATCGGCGGGCTCCTCGTGTACCGCCAGATCCAGGCGGATCGCGCCGAGCAGGATCTGTGGACGGAGGCGACTGACTCCGTGCCCACGGGTTCGTGAGGACGACCGGCAACCGGTCCTGAGAACACGCCCCGGCCGTACCCACGGTCGGGGTTTTGTGTTGCCCGGAACGCGGTCGGGCGCGACCGGGAGCCGCCGGGCGCGCGTGCTTCCACGCGGAACGTTTCGGACGCTCGTACGCGACCGGCGGATGGCGGCCGGGGCGGCCGGGCAGGATGGGCCACGGTCCGGTCCGGCGACGGCGGTGAAGGGGTGGCGGCGATGGGGTGGCGTACGTCGAGGGCGGGGACCCGGCGTGGTTCCGGGCCGCGGACACCACCGGGGCCGCTGTTCCGCTGCCTCGCCACCGCGGCCGCCGCCCTCTGTCTCACCGCCGTCCTCCCGGCCGGCACCGCCGGCGCGGCCGGCCCGGCCGACGGGTACGCCTTCGCCGCAGGCGCGCGCCGCGTCGACGCGGCGGACGGCACCGCGGCCGCCGCCCGCCTGACGGCCGGCGCCACCTACCGCAGCTCGCTGGAACGCGACCGCACGGCCTACTACGGCATCGACCTCGACGGCGCCGCGGACGCGTACGTCTCCGTCACCGCCGTGCCCCGCTCCGGCGGTGAGGTCGTCGCCGTCGACGGCGTCCGGGTCTCCCTGCGGGACGCCGACGGCGGTTCCTGCTCCCTGGACACCGCCACCTTCGGCGCCGCCCGCAGCCCCCGTCCCGTCACCGCCTGGGCCCGGCGCGAGATCACCCCCGGCGCGACCCGCTGCCAGGAGCCCGGCCGCTACTACCTGACCGTCGAACGCGCCCGCCCGCAGGACTCCCCGGCCGGCACCTGGGACCTGGAGCTGACCGCCGTGTCCGAACCGGGCCTGCGGCGGACCGCGGCCACGACCGCCCCCGGCACCTGGGACTCCGCCACCCCCGCGCCCCTCACCGGGGACCCTGTGCCCCGCCGCGCCGGCGCCGGCTTCGCCGGGGCGGTCCCCCTCTCCCAGGGCGTCTGGCGCGCCGAGGCACGGCCCGGCCAGACCCTCTATTACGAGGTCCCCCTCGACTGGGGCCGGCAACTGCACGCCACCGCCGAACTCGGCGGCAGTGACGGCCGCTCCGGCTACGCCACCGCCGCGCTCTCCCTGGCGCTGCACAACCCGGTGCGCGGCCAGGTCGACAGCGCCGCCACCGGCTACACCGGACGCCGCGCCACCGTCGGGATCGGACCCGTACCGCCGGTGGACCACGACAACCGGTACGCCGTCACCACCGAGCAGCGCGCGACGCGGTTCGCCGGCTCCTACTACCTCGTCGTCCACCTCGCGGAACAGCTCGCCGAGCGCTTCGGCGACGGCCCCTTCGAGGTGGTCCTGCGCGTCCAGGTCTCGGGGCGGGCGCGGACCGGCCCGGCGTACGCGGGGGAGCCGGTGCCGCGCGGCGTCTTCGAGGCCACGGACGACGCGCTGCGGGCGGCGGCGCCGGAGGCCGCCGGGGGCGGCGGGGCGGACGGGGACCCCGCGATGCGGGTCGTCGCGGTGGCCGGCATCGGCGCCGGGAGCGTGCTGCTGGCCGGGCTCGGCGTGTGGACGGTGGTGGCGCGGCGCAGGGGGGCGTGACCGGGGCCCTCGGCACACCCGGGCCCGGGGAAGGGTCAGATCCGGGTCAGGGCCCAGAAGCCCACCGCGTAGCAGGCCAGCGCGAGGAAGAGGAGGGGGAGCGCCACCGCCGCCGGGGGACCGGGGCGGCGCCGCCGGGGCGCGCGGTGCTGGGCGACCGGGGGCGCGGGAGGGGGGAAGGCGGGGGTCGGCGTCCCCGGCGTCAGGGTCCCTGGTGTCAGGGTCCCCGGGGTCGGGGTCGGGGTCGGGGTCGGGGGTGGGGTCGGGGGCGGGGGCGAGGCCGGCGCCCCCGGCGCCCCCGGCCCGTTCGGCGCGGTGTACGACGCGGTGGAGCCGCCGGTGTGCGGGGGCGTCCGCGGCACCGGGGGCGTGGGGGAAGGCGTCGACCCGGGTGCGGGGGGAGGCATCGGCGGAGGGGCGTTCCGGGCCTGTGCCAGCAGGGCGACGGTCGCGTTGGGGGGAGGAAGATAGAAGCTGCCGGTGTCCGACATGCCGGGCATGCGGGGTGGGGACGGCGTGGAGGGGGGCTCCTGGACGGTACCGGCCGGGCCGTCCGGGCCGAAGCCGGGCGGCAGCGGGCCCACCTGGTCGAAGACCTCGATCAGCTCGTCGTCAGGCCCCGGCTCGGGCAGCAGCTCCACGGCCGCCGCCAGCGCCTTGCGCGCCCCCGTCGCCGTACGGAACCGGGCCTGCGGATCGGGTTGCAGCAGCGTCGACACCACCTGCCACAACGGCTCCGGGATCCCCGCCGGTGCCGGCGGCGTCCCGTGCTCGGCGAAGTACTGCACCAGCGCCTTGGCGTCCGGCTTGGCCCCCTCCAGCAGGTAGAGGGCGACCAGGCCCACGGCGAAGAGGTCGGCGGGGAAGTCCGGCTCCGCGCCCAGCATCGACTCCGGCGCCAGGTACCCGGGCGTCCCGACCACCAGGTTGGTCTCCGTCAGCCGTGGTTCCCCCAGGCGCATCGCGATGCCGAAGTCCGACAGGCGCAGCCGCGGCCGTCCCGTGCCGGTGGCCTCCAGCAGGATGTTGGCGGGCTTGATGTCCCGGTGCACCACGTGCTCGGCGTGCACCGCCGCCAGCCCGGACAGCAACTGGTCGAGCAGGACGCAGACATAGCCGGGCGGCAGCGGCCCGTAGTCCCCGACCACGTGGACGAGCGAACCGCCCGTGACCAGGTCCATGGTGAACAGGACCTTGTCGTCGTCCGCGGCCCAGCTCGCGGGCGCCAGCACATGGGGATGGTCGATCCGCAGCGCCTGCTCCCGCACGAACCGCAGCAAGGAGTGCGCGTCGCGCTGCTGGAGCACCTTGGCGGCCACGTACCGTCTGCGGCGGTGGTCCCAGGCACGCCATACCGCGCCCACTCCCCCGCGCCCGATCGGGTCGACCAGTTCGTACCGGCCGGCGAAGACCTCACCCATGGTTCCCGCGTGCCCCTCCCCCTGCGTACCGCCGTGCCCCTCCGTGCCGCCGTGCGGCCCTGGCGCACGCCCGGACCCCGCCGCCGTACCCCCTCCGGCGGCCGGGTCCGGGCGCGGTCAGCTCTGGTGGGACTGGTAGTGCGCGACCGCGTCCGAGGTGCGGCCGGCGCCGTAGACCCGGAGGAACTCTGCCAGCTCCGGGTGGGTCGGGGCGAGAGTGTCGGCGGCCTCGATGATGTCGCCCGCCGCCGCCACCGACCGCAGCAGGGACTGGATCTCACGCACCACGCGCTTCACCGTCGGCGCGCCCGAACCGCTCGTGGTGTGCGTGGTGTTGCTCAGCACCGAACCCCCCTGGGACTTCTTGATCTCGTCCATGCGCTCGGTGGCCTCCGCCGCGCTGACGCTGCCGTCCGCGACCTGCCCCGCCAGGTCCTGGAGCAGCTGCACCCGCTGTACCACCGCCGGATTGCCGATCTTCGCCCGCTGACCGCTCATCAGCTGCGACAGCATCGGCGCCGACAACCCCAGCACCCCCGCGAGCCGGGCCTGGTTGAGCCCGAGGTCGTCTATGAGCCGGCGGAAGAGCGCCCCCAGTGGCTCCCCGTACCAGTTCCGCTGCAGTTCCCGCGCTCTTGCGGTGGCTTCCTGCTGTGCGGCGTCCATTGCGTCTCCCCATCGCTTCCCCAAAAACCGCAGTTCGCTCCAGCGAACCACGCCGAGCATCTTACGGAGAGTGGTCGTTCACCGGGACCCCCAATCTGTTTGGGAGATACCGGGGACGACCCGGTACTCTGGTGACCGGCGCCCGCCGGACGACCACCGCCCGGCCGGACGCTCGCTTCCGGGGCCTTAGCTCAGTTGGTAGAGCGCTGTCTTTGCATGGCAGATGTCAGGGGTTCGACTCCCCTAGGCTCCACATCCCCAGAACCCCCCTGACCGGCGGAAACGCCGGACAGGGGGGTTCTGTCGCGCGGGGCGGCCACCGGCCGCGTTCCGGGGCGCGTGACGACAGGGCGGAGAGGGGGTGAAAGGAGCTTTCACGGGTACCCGGAACGCGGCGCCCGCAGGCCCTCAACTGCCCTTGCCCCCAAGGAAATCCGTGGTCCGGGACCCGCGCGGGGCGGACCCGGCGCGAGCGGGGGCCGGGACCACCGCTCTTGATATCGTCACTCCACAAGGCACCAGCACCCCCACCCCTGCGGGGCGGTGCTACGTGACTCATCGCCACGGCAGCCGCACGGTCACCGACGGCGAGGTGGAAGGGGTAAACCATGCGGGCGAAGGTACGGGCCGCTCTCGACGCGCTCTACATGAAGCGACTCGTCAGGGAGCTGGAGGGACGCCCACGCCCTCAGCACATCGGCATCATGCTCGACGGCAACCGCCGGTGGGCCAGGATGTCGGGCATCAACGACCCCCGGGAGGGCTACCGGGCGGGCGGCGCCAAGGTGCTGGACTTCCTGCGCTGGTGCGACTCGGCCGAGATCGAGCACGTCACCCTCTACATGCTCTCCGACGACAACCTGCACCGGCCCGAGGAAGAGCTGACCCCGCTCATCGACATCATCTCCGAGGTCGTCGAACGGCTCGCCGCCCCCGGCAACCCGTGGCCCGTCGAGGTCGTCGGCGCCCTGGACCTGCTGCCCGCCGAGTCCGCCGCCCGGCTCAAGACCGCCACCGCCGCCACCCAGGGCCGCCAGGGCGGCACCAAGGTCGACGTCGCCGTCGGCTACGGCGGACGACGCGAGATCGTCGACGCCGTGCGCTCCGCGCTCACCGAGCACAGCGCGCGCGGCGGGGACATCGACGAGTTCATCGAGACCTTCACCATGGAGCACATCTCCAAGCACCTGTACTCCAAGGCGCGCTCCGAGTCCGACCTCATCATCCGCACCTCAGGCGAGCAGCGGCTCTCCGGATTCCTGCTCTGGCAGTCCGCCTACGCCGAGATGTACTTCTGCGAGACGTACTGGCCGGACTTCCGCGAGATCGACTTCCTGCGTGCCCTGCGCTCGTACTCCCTGCGGGAGCGCCGTTACGGACGGTGATCGCGCGGGGCCGTGATGTTCCACGGGGAACAACGCGGTGCGGCACAGCGGTGGGGGCGGGAAAGCCCGGGCTTTCCCGCCCCCACCGCTGTGTGGCTCAGCGCCGTTCGTCGCCGTCGGTCGCCTCGTCCTCGGCCTGCTTCGCCTGCACCTCCGGATCGAGCGACGCCCCACTGCCGTCCACCGACGTCAGCCGGCCCGGCTCGGGGACCTCCGTCGCCTCCGGCGGCTCCACCAGCCAGTCCGGATTGGCCTGCTTGTCCCACCACTTCCACGCCGCGAACGCTCCGCCCGCCACCACACCCAGCACCGCCAGCGCCTTCACGACCCGGCCGGCCCTGGCCCGCCGCTCGTGCTTGCGCGCCAGCTTGCGGATCTCCTCGGCCGAGACCTGACCGCGCAGCGCCGCCAGCGCGGCGGCACCGCGCAGCGCCGCCTCGTCACGGACCGGCGCGGCCGCGGCCACGGCCTGCTCCAGCTTGGGACGGGAGTACTCGGCCGCCTGCCGGGCGGCGAGGCGGGCGCGGACCGCGGCCTCGTGTGCGGCCTGGTCCACCTTCGGTGGCACATGCGAACGGGCCTGCTCCAGACGCGGCGCCACCAGCGCGCCGTACTGGAGCCGGGCCTGGTCGGCGGCGGAAGACACCTTGGGCGCCAGCCGTACGCGCGCCTCGTGTGCGTAGTGCGCGGCCCTGTCCTTGGCCGTGTCGGCGTAGGGCGCCACCACTTCCGCGGCGTGCAGCACGCTGTCCTTCGCCGAACCGGTCGCGGCGCGCACGCTGTCGATGCGGGTCACGGGTTCCTCCTCCTCGGTGGCGTACGGTAATTCGACTTTCCACCCTTTTACGGATCATGCCTGCCGGGGCACCGCCGGGCATGCGAGGGCGGGCATCCGGGTCACGACACGTAGGGGATGATCCAACGTGATAGCGGGTGAATCCAGGGCAACGGGAGCTTGTCGCCGACAATGCCACGGAATGACGCGCGGTGTCCCCGTCTCGGGTGTACTCGGCCGGTTCCGCCCGGGAGGGCTCGGCCGGTTCCGCGCGGGCGACACACGCGGAAAGGGCGCGGGAAGCGACCGCCGGGCGACGCCCGGAGCGGTCCGTGCGAGGATCGGGGGGTCACAAGGAAGACAACGGAAGGCAGATCGTGGCTGAGCAGCTCTACGCCACCCTGAAGACCAACCTCGGGGACATCGACGTCCGGCTCCTGCCGAACCACGCCCCCAAGACGGTGAAGAACTTCGTCGAGCTCGCCAAGGGCGAGCGCGAGTGGACGCACCCGGCCACCGGCCAGAAGTCCACCGACAAGCTTTACGACGGGACGGTCTTCCACCGGGTGATCAGCGGTTTCATGATCCAGGGCGGTGACCCGCTGGGCAACGGCACCGGCGGCCCCGGCTACCAGTTCGAGGACGAGTTCCACCCGGACCTCTCCTTCGACAAGCCCTACCTGCTGGCCATGGCCAACGCCGGTCCGGGCACCAACGGCTCGCAGTTCTTCGTCACCGTCGCCCCGACGACCTGGCTGAACCGCAAGCACACCATCTTCGGCGAGGTCGTCGACGAGGCCAGCCAGAAGGTCGTGGACTCCATCGCGACCGCGCAGACCAACCCGCGCACCGACCGTCCGGTCCAGGACGTCGTCATCGAGTCGGTCGTCGTGGAGACCCGCGAGGGCTGATCCAGCCCCTCCGGGACCGCCGACGGGAACGCCGGCGGGAACCAATCGCCCCGCTCGTCCGTAAGGACGGGCGGGGCGGGGTGCATCACGGGACACGACGACCTAGGGGACCTCATGGACGGCCAGGCAGCGGGAGCCAGCCCACACGACGCCGGGACCCCACCGGTCTGCTACCGCCACCCCGGCCGCCCGACCGGCGTCCGCTGCACCCGGTGCGAGCGGCCCGTCTGCACCGACTGCATGATCGACGCCTCGGTCGGGTTCCAGTGCCCCGAGTGCGTCCACGGCGGCGCGTCCCGCTCGGGCGGCGGCGGCGGCCGGGGTTCCGCTCCCCGTGCCGGGGACGCCCGCCCCCGCACCCTCGCCGGCGGCACGGTCGCCGCCGACCCCCGGCTGCTCACCAAGATCCTCATCGGGATCGACGTGGCGGTGTTCGTCGCCGTGCACGCCTGGCCGTCGTTCCTGGACGCCATGGTGCTCATCGGCCGCTGGCCGCCCCAGCCCTTCGTCCCGACCGAGGGCGTCGCGGAGGGCGAGTGGTACCGCCTGGTCACCACCGTCTTCACGCACCAGGAGATCTGGCACATCGCCTTCAACATGCTCAGCCTCTGGTGGCTGGGCGGCCCCCTGGAGCAGGTCCTAGGCCGCGTCCGCTACCTCGCGCTCTACCTGGTCTCCGGCCTCGCGGGCAGCGCCCTCACCTATCTGCTGGCCTCGCCCACCACCGCCACGCTCGGCGCCTCCGGTGCCGTCTTCGGCCTGTTCGGCGCGACGGCGGTGCTGATGCGCCGGCTCAACCAGGACCTGCGGCCGGTCATCGCCCTGCTGGTGATCAACCTGGTCTTCACCTTCAGCCCGGGGTTCGACATCGCCTGGCAGGCCCACATCGGCGGCCTGGTCGCCGGGCTCGTGGTCGGCTACGGCATGGTCCACGCCCCCCGGGAGCGGCGGACGCTCGTCCAGTCCGGGACCTGTGCGCTGGTCCTTGTGCTCTGCGTCGGGTTGACCCTGTTGAGAACGGCCCAGCTCACCTGAGCGCTCGTTTGTCCACAGCGGGTGGCGGATCTTGTGCACAGTGTGCGGGAACAGCTGTGCCCCCTGTCACCGACCCGTGTTTCCGCAGGTCAGGCAGGGGGCGAACGCGCATTCGGTTGCCGGTGCTTCTGTCACACCGGCGTCAACGTCCGGTGAGTTATCCACAGATCGTCGTTTCTTTTCCCCAGCGTGTGGACAAAATCTGTGGATAACTCAGTGGATAGCCGTGGGCAGAGCTGCCCCGGGCCGCCGCCGCGCTACTTCCACTGGGTGGAGACGCCGAACCCGGCGGCGATGAAGCCGAAGCCCACCACGATGTTCCAGTTGCCCAGGCTCTCGACCGGCAGCGAGCCGTCGGTGACGTAGAACACCACGATCCAGGCGAGGCCGATGAGGAACATGGCCAGCATGACGGGGGCGACCCAGGCACGGCTGTTCAGCTTGATGCTCGTCGCCTGCTTCGCCGGCGGCGGCGTGAAATCGGCCTTCTTGCGGATACGTGACTTCGGCACGAGGGTCTCTCCTGTCGATGCGCTGCGTGGCCGCGCAGGGAACTGGGTCCGGGCGTCCGTTAGCGTAGTGCTTCCGTGGCGCCGAAGGAGATAAGGGTACGTTGAGCAATTCCGCCGACTCCCCCCAGCCTGTCTCCGGCCCTGCCCGTCGGCGCCGTCTCCGACCCGTGCGGGCGCTGACCGCGGCCGTCTTCGCGCTCGCCGGGCTGATCTTCTTCACCAGCTTCGACACGGCCAAGGGCACCAACATCCGTACCGACGACTCCCTGTTGAAGCTCTCCGACCTCATCCAGGAGCGCAGCCGGGACAACGGGCGGCTGGACGAGGCCAACGCCGCCCTGCGCGACGACATCGAGTCCCTCGCCGAGCGCGACGACGGCAGCACCAGCGCGGAGGACGACAGGCTCGCCGCCCTGGAGGAGCGCGCCGGCACCCAGGAACTGAAGGGCGAGGCCCTCTCGGTCACCCTGGACGACGCCCCGCCGGACGCCACCGCCAAGCTGCCCGGCTACCCCGAGCCGGAACCCGACTACCTGGTCATCCACCAGCAGGACCTCCAGGCCGTGGTGAACGCCCTGTGGCAGGGCGGCGCCCAGGGCATCAAGGTCATGGACCAGCGGCTGATCTCGACCAGCGCGGTGCGCTGCGTGGGCAACACCCTGATCCTCCAGGGCCGCGTCTACTCACCGCCGTACAAGATCACGGCCGTCGGTGATCCGGGGAAGCTGAAGAAGGCGCTCTCCGCCTCCCCGGCGATCCAGAACTACATGGTGTACGTCAACGTCTACGGCCTCGGCTGGAAGGTCGAGGAGGACGGAAAGGCCACGCTGCCCGGTTACTCGGGCACGGTGGACCTGCACTACGCCGAGCCCGCCCCATGACCCCTCCTGCCGGGCCGCCGCGCCGTTAGTCTGGTGGCGTACGGCGTGGGTCTGGTGCCGTGGTTCGACGGAAGGGACGGCATGTACGGCTGGATCTGGCGGCATCTGCCGGGAAACGTGTGGGTGAAGGCGCTGCTCTCGCTCGTGCTCGTCGTGGCCGTGGTCTACGTCCTGTTCCAGTACGTCTTCCCGTGGGCCGAGCCGCTGCTTCCCTTCAACGATGTGACGGTGGACAACCAGTGAGCGCGCGGATTCTCGTCGTCGACAACTACGACAGCTTCGTCTTCAACCTGGTCCAGTACCTGTACCAGCTCGGCGCCGAGTGCGAGGTGCTGCGCAACGACGAGGTGGCGACCTCGCACGCCCAGGACGGCTTCGACGGGGTGCTGCTTTCGCCGGGCCCGGGCGCCCCCGAACAGGCCGGTGTCTGCGTCGACATGGTGCGGCACTGCGCGGCGACCGGGGTGCCGGTCTTCGGCGTCTGCCTCGGCATGCAGTCGATGCAGGTGGCGTACGGGGGCGTGGTGGACCGGGCGCCGGAGCTGCTGCACGGCAAGACCTCGCCGGTGGAGCACTCCGGCAAGGGCGTCTTCGCGGGCCTGCCGTCCCCCTTCACGGCGACCCGCTACCACTCGCTGGCGGCGGAGCCGGGGACGGTGCCCGCCGAGCTGGAGGTGACGGCGCGCACGCCGGACGGGATCGTGATGGGCCTGCGGCACCGCGAACTCCCGGTGGAGGGCGTCCAGTTCCATCCCGAGTCGGTGCTGACCGAACACGGTCACCGGATGCTGGCCAACTGGCTGGTGGAGTGCGGTGACCAGGGTGCCGTGGCGAGGTCTGCGGGGCTCGCCCCGGTGGTGGGCAGGGCCACGGCGTGACCGCGCTGCGCCCCGAGCGCGAGTCCGGCGCCCAGGCGTACGGGCCGGACGCGTCCGGCGGCCGGGAGCCCGCGGGGGCCGCGGACGACGAGACCGTGGCGCTGCGGGTGGTGGACCTCCCCGGGGCGCGGACGGCGGGCCGGGCGGGGCCTGCGGGGCCCGCTCCGGTGCCGGGGGGCCGCGCGGCCCGCAGGAAGGCCGCCAAAGGGCGTCACGGGGGCCGTGGAGGCTCCCGTCGGGCCGCCGGGCAGCAGCAGGAGCCCCAGCGGGACCCGGAGGCCCCCGCGGCGCCGCTGACGCGGGTGGAGGCCCGGCGGCTGGCCCGGGCGAGCAGACCGAGCCCGGCGACGGTGGCCAGCCGGGTGGTCGGGGAGCTGTTCATCACCACCGGCGTGCTGATGCTGCTGTTCGTCTCCTACCAGCTGTGGTGGACGAACGTACGGGCGCACGCGCAGGCGGACAAGGCCGCGAGCAGTCTCCAGGACGACTGGGCGGACGGCAAGCGGAACCCGGGCGTCTTCGCGCCCGGCCAGGGTTTCGCGCTGCTGCACATCCCGAAACTGGACGTCGTGGTCCCGATCGCCGAGGGCGTGAGCAACGAGAAGGTGCTCGACCGGGGCATGGTGGGGCACTACGGCGAGGGGGCGCTGAAGACGGCGATGCCGGACGCCAGGACGGGCAACTTCGGGCTCGCCGGGCACCGGAACACGCACGGCGAGCCGTTCCGGTACATCAACAAGCTCCAGCCCGGCGACCCGATCGTCGTCGAGACCCAGGACGAGTACTTCGTCTACAAGATGGCGTCGATCCTGCCGGTGACGTCGCCGAGCAACACCAGTGTGCTGGACCCGGTCCCGCAGCAGTCGGGCTTCACGGGACCCGGCCGCTACATCACGCTCACCACCTGCACTCCCGAGTTCACCAGCAAGTACCGGATGATCGTGTGGGGCAAGATGGTCGAGGAACGGCCGCGCAGCAAGGGCAAGCCGGATGCGCTCGTCAATTAAGGGCGGATGACCAGTGGCAGCGACCACCGACACCGATCACGAAGAGCAGACCGACGCGCCGGGCGGACAGCCGGCTCCCCCGCCGCGCGGCCGCGGCCGGATCGCGCTGGCGGTCAGTGTCTTCGGTGAACTCCTCATCACCGCGGGCCTGGTGACGGGCCTGTTCGTCGTCTACTCGCTCTGGTGGACGAACGTCATGGCGGACCGCGCGGCGGACCGGCAGGGCGACCAGGTCCGGGACGACTGGGCCGGGGGCCGGGGCGGTTCCGGCGGCCCCGGCGCGCTGGACACCAAGGCGGGCATCGGCTTCCTGCACGTGCCGACGATGAGCAGGGGAGAGGTCCTCGTCGAGAAGGGCACCTCGATGAAGGTCCTCAACGACGGCGTGGCCGGCTACTACACCGACCCCGTGAAGGCGGAGCTGCCGATGACCGGCAAGAAGGGCAACTTCTCGCTGGCGGCGCACCGGGACGGCCACGGCGCCAAGTTCCACAACATCGACAAGATCGAGAAGGGTGACCCGATCGTCTTCGAGACGAAGGACACCTGGTACGTCTACAAGGTCTACGGCATCCTCCCGGAGACCTCGAAGTACAACGTCGACGTCCTCGGGAAGGTCCCCGAGGAGTCCGGCAAGGAGAAGGCCGGGCATTACATCACGCTGACGACGTGCACGCCGGTGTACACCAGCCGCTACCGGTACGTCGTCTGGGGCGAGCTGGTCCGCACGGAGAAGGTGGACGGCGAGCGGACGGTGCCGGACGAGCTGCGCTGAGCCGGAGCACGCGAGAGCCCCGGTCCCCCCTCCGAGGGGCCGGGGCTCTCGCGTTGCCGCGTGGGGCGGACGGGCGTCAGCCGTTGTTGCGGAACCAGTCGGCGATGCCGCCGCCGTTGCCGCCGCCGTTGCCGTTGTCGGTCTGCGGAGTGGCGATGAGGTTGACGGTGTCGCCCTTCTTGACCTCGGTTCCCTCGGCCGGGGTGCTCGCGATGACCTTGGCGTTGTCGTCCTGCGCGCCCGCGATCGACCCGAGCGCGAGGCCCTTCTGCGCGAGGACGTTCTTGGCCTCGGCGACCGTCATGTCGGTCACCTTCGGCATCGCGAACTTCTCCTCCTCGGCCGGCTTCTTGGCGATCTTCACGTTGACGGTGCTGCCGCGGTTGGCGTCGCTGCCCGGAGCGAGGCTCTGCTCGAAGATCTCGCCCTCTTCCTGGGCGGTGGACTCCTCGGTCGTCTGGGTGCCGAGGACCAGGCCCTGGGCCTCCAGGCGTGACTTGGCGTCCGCCGGGGACAGGCCCGTCACGTCCGGCACGGTGACCTGGGAGGTCTCCTTCGCCACGGTCAGGGTGACGGTGGAGCCCTTCTCCTTGGAGGTGCCGGCGTCGGGGGTCTGGGAGAGGACCGTGTCCGGCGTCTCGGTGGACTCCTCGGTCTTCTGCTCGACCTCGAAGCCCAGCTCCTTCAGCTTCGCCTCCGCGTCGGAGTAGCTGAGGCCGCTGACGTCGGGGACGTCGACCTTGGGGGCGCCGGTGGAGACGACCAGGTTGATGGTCGTGTCCTTGTCGATCTCGGTGCCGCTCTCGGGGTCCTGGGAGCAGATCTTGCCCTTGGCCTCGTCCTCGCAGGCGTCCTCGGTGAACGCCACCTTGAGATCCGCGTTGGTGGCCTGCTGTTCCGCGTCAGCCTTGGTCTGCCCGACGAAGTTGGGGGCGCTGACCGTCCCGTCGTCGCCGCCGTCCCCGCTGAACAGCTCCCGCCCGATCAGGATCGCGCCGATCAGCACGAGGATGCCGGCGACGACCAGGACGATCGTGGAGGTGTGGTTCCTGCGGGGCTGCTGGCGGCGCCGGTCGGGGCGCTCGTCGTAGCCGTGGCCGCCGTCGTCCGGGTTCATCGGCGGCAGCATCGAGGTGGCGCCGGCGCCGCTGTCGGAGCGCAGGGCCGTGGTCGGCTGGTCGTCCGGGTAGCCGCCGTAGCCGACGGCGCCCATCGCGGCCGTGGCGGCGACGGGCTGGCCGTCGAGGCATGCCTCGATGTCGGCGCGCATCTCGTCGGCCGACTGGTAGCGGTAGTTCGGGTCCTTGACCAGGGCCTTCAGCACGATCGCGTCCATCTCGGGCGTGATCTCGGGGTCGAAGACGCTGGGCGGCTGCGGTTCTTCCCGTACGTGCTGGTAGGCGACCGCCACGGGGGAGTCGCCTACGAAGGGCGGGCGTACGGTCAGCAGCTCGTAGAGCAGGCAGCCGGTGGAGTACAGGTCGGAGCGGGCGTCGACCTGCTCGCCCTTGGCCTGCTCCGGGGAGAGGTACTGGGCGGTACCGATGACGGCCGCCGTCTGGGTCATGGTCATGCCGGCGTCGCCCATGGCGCGGGCGATGCCGAAGTCCATGACCTTGACCTGGCCGTTGCGGGTGAGCATGACGTTGGCCGGCTTGATGTCGCGGTGGACGATGCCGGCGCGGTGCGAGTACTCCAGGGCCTGGAGGATGCCGATGGTCATCTCCAGCGTCCGCTCGGGCAGCAGCTTGCGGCCGCTGTGGAGCAGTTCACGCAGGGTGGAGCCGTCGACGTACTCCATGACGATGTACGGGATGGAGACCCCGTCGATGTAGTCCTCGCCCGTGTCGTAGACCGCCACGATCGCGGGATGGTTGAGCGAGGCGGCCGACTGGGCCTCCCGGCGGAACCGGGCCTGGAAGGACGGGTCGCGCGCCATGTCGGCGCGGAGCGTCTTCACCGCCACCTGGCGACCGAGCCGGGTGTCATGCGCGTGATAGACCTCCGCCATGCCACCACGGCCGAGCACCGGGCCCAGCTCGTACCGGCCGCCTAGGCGACGCGGCTCTTCCATAGCTACCTACCAGCCCTCTCCGTCGGTCCCGACCGGCCTGCTTGTACGGTCGGAGGCTGCCGTCCGGCCTACCGTACCCGGCTCGCTCCATGCGCCCTGGCCAAGCCCGACAGCCGATACATGACCGGTATCGCAACGTGCGCCGATGCGAAGGGAACGTGACAGGAGTCACGTTCCGTTCTCCCCGTGGTCACTTCTTGCTGTCGAGGACGGCCCGCATGACGTTCTTCGCGATCGGCGCCGCGAGACCGCCGCCGGAGATGTCGTCCCGGCTGGCGTTCTCGTCCTCGACCACCACGGCGACGGCCACCGGCGCGCTGCCGTCGCTCTGCTTGGCGTAGGAGATGAACCACGCGTAGGGATTCTCACTGTTGTCGACGCCGTGCTGGGCGGTACCGGTCTTGCCACCGACGGTGACGCCGGAGAGCTGCGCGTTGGTTCCCGTGCCGTCCTTGACGACGGTCTCCATCATCGACTGGAGGATCTGGGCGTTGTCCGCGGAGAGCGGCTTGCTCATCTCCTCGGGCTCGGTCTTCTCGATGGTGTCGAGGTTCGGCGCCTGGAGCTCGTCGACCATGTACGGCTGCATCAGGGTGCCGTTGTTGGCGATGGCGGAGGTGACCATGGCCATCTGGAGCGGGGTGGCGGCGGTGTTGAACTGGCCGATGGAGGAGAGCGCGACCTGCGAGGGCTCCATGTCGTCGGAGAAGACCGACGCGGCGGAGCGGACCGGCACGAACTGCTCCTCGGTGAAGCCGAACTTCTTGGCCATCTCCAGCATCTTCTCGTTGCCGAGGTCGGAGCCGATCTTGCCGAAGACGGTGTTGCAGGAGACCCGCAGCGCCTCGCGCAGGGTCGCGTCCTTGCAGGGGAGGTCGCCCTCGTTGGGCAGTTCCTGCGTGGTGCCCGGCATGGTCCAGGGCAGCGGGGAGTCGGTCTTCTCGTCGGCGCTCTTGTAGAGGCCGTTCTCCAGGGCCGCGGCGGCGGTGAGCACCTTGAAGGTGGAGCCGGGCGGGTAGACCTCGCGCAGCGCGCGGTTCAGCGTCGGGTCGTCCTTGTTGTTCTCCTTCAGCAGGGACTTCCACGCCTTGGCGTCGGAGTCGCCGCCGCCCGCGATGGACGAGGGGTCGTACGAGGGGTACGAGGCCAGCGCGAGGATCTTGCCAGTGGAGGGCTCGATGGCGGCGACGGCGCCCTTGCCGCCCTGGGCCTTCAGACCGTCGTAGGCGGCCTTCTGGGCGGCGGAGTTGAGGGTGGTGACGACGTTGCCGCCCTCCCTCTTCTTGCCGGTCAGCATGTCGAGGGTGTTGCGGAAGAAGAGGCGGTCGTCGTTGCCGGTGAGGATGCCGTCGTCGATGGCCTCCAGCTGGGTGGCGCCGAAGGCCTGGGAGACGTACCCGGTGACGGGCGCCCACATGGCGCCGTCCTTGTAGGTGCGCTTGTACTTGAAGTCGCCGTCGGTGGTGGCGTGGCCGGTGATGGCCTTGCCGTCGACGATGATGTCGCCGCGCGGAGCGGCGTACCGCTCGATGAGGACACGGCGGTTGCGGTCGTCGGTCTTCAGTTCGTCGGCCTTGACGTACTGGAGCCAGTTGTCCCGGATGAGGAGGGTGAGGACCAGCAGGCCGCAGAAGAGCGCGATACGGCGCAGGGGCTTGTTCACGGTCGGACCACCTGGGTCATCTCGGCGTCGGGGTTGGCGGGGGCGGGAGCCGGCCGGCGGGCGGTGTCGCTGATCCGCAGCAGCAGGCCGATCAGGGCCCAGTTGGCGATGACGGAGGACCCTCCGTACGCCAGGAAGGGCATCGTCATACCGGTGAGCGGGATGAGGCCCATGACGCCGCCGGCGACGATGAAGACCTGGAGCGCGAAGGCGCCGGACAGGCCGATGGCCAGCAGCTTGCCGAAGGGGTCGCGGGCGGCGAGGGCGGTGCGCACGCCGCGCTCCACGATGAGGGCGTAGAGCAGGAGCAGGGCCATCAGGCCGGCCAGCCCCAGCTCCTCGCCGAAGGTGGCGAGGATGAAGTCGGAGTTGGCGGCGAACCGGATCAGGTCGGAGTGGCCCTGGCCCCAGCCGGTGCCGAGGGTGCCGCCGGAGCCGAACGCCCACAGGGCCTGCATCGCCTGCTCGGAGTGGCCGCCGACGCCCTGCTGGGAGAGCTTGTACTCGCGCAGCGGGTCGAGCCAGGCGTCGACGCGCTGCTGGATGTGGGGCTCGAAGCTGGCCACGCCGACCGCGCCGACGGCGGACATCAGCAGACCGAAGACGATCCAGCTGGTCCGCTCGGTGGCGACGTACAGCATGATCACGAACATGCCGAAGAACAGCAGCGAGGTGCCGAGGTCGGTCTCGAAGACGAGGATCAGGATCGAGACGATCCAGACGACCAGGATCGGGCCGAGGTCGCGGCCGCGGGGCAGGTAGAGGCCCATGAAACGACGGCTGGCCAGGGCGAGTGCGTCGCGCTTCACCATCAGGTAGCCGGCGAAGAAGATCGCGAGGACGATCTTGGCGAACTCACCGGGCTGGATGGAGAAGCTGCCGACCTTGATCCAGATCTTGGCGCCGTAGATGTTCTGGCCGAGGCCCGGGACCAGCGGCAGCAGGAGCAGGATCAGCGCGCCGACCATGGAGATGTAGGTGTAGCGCTGCAGGACGCGGTGGTCCTTGAGGAAGATCAGGACCACGAGGAAGAGGGCGATGCCCATCGCGGTGTACATCAGCTGCCGGGGCGCGGCGGTGCCGGCCTGCTGGATCGACTGGAGCAGCTCGGACTGGTCCAGGCGCCAGATGGCGACCAGGCCCAGGCCGTTGAGGAGGGTGGCCAGCGGCAGCAGCAGCGGGTCGGCGTACGGCGCGAACTTGCGGACGACCAGGTGGCCGACGGCGGCCAGCAGGCCGAGGCCCAGGCCGTAGCTCAGCAGGCCGGCGGGGACCTCGTCGTTGACGGCCAGCCCCACGTTGGCGTAGGCGAAGACGGGGATGACGACGGCGAAGACCAGCAGCGCCAGCTCGGTGTTGCGCCGGCTCGGCGCTCCGATGGCGCCGATCGTGGACGTGTGGTGCGTCGGCGAGTTGGAAGTACTGCTCATCGTGTGACAGGGCCTCTCACGGCTTGCCTACTGCTTACCGCACCGAGAGACGACCTTCTGCTCTTCCTCCGAGAGGGTGGGGCCGGCATCGGGGGTGGGCGCGGTGGTGGACGGGGACGACTCGGGCGTCTCGGGCGTGCCGGACGCGGTGGGCGTCGGGCTCGCCTTGGACGTGTAGGAGACGGGGTCGGTGCCCGTGCCTCCGGTCTCGCCCTCGCCGGTCTTGGCGTTGCTCTCGTTCTGCGTGGTGCGCCGTTCCGCCTGCTTCTGGCAGGCGGAGGCCTGCACGGACAGCTCGTCGATCTTCTGCCGGGCGTCGCTGAGGTCGCCCTCGGCGATGGTCTCCTCGACCGACTTGCGCTGGTACGGCGGCAGGTACTTGAGTTCGATCTCGGGGTGGTCCTTCTCGACCTTCGACAGCGAGACCCAGGCCAGGTCCTGGCTGATGCCGCGGTAGAGGGCGACGTGGTCGTCCTTGGTCCCGACGTAGTACTGGGTCTGGGTCCAGCGCCAGCCGCCGTACAGGCCGCCGCCGATGACGGCGAGGGCGAGGACGGAGTAGAAGGATCTCTTCAGCCAGCGGCGGTTCTTGCGCGGCTTGGTGAAGTCCTCGTCGCCGTAGTCGAAGCCCTCGGCGGGGATGTAGCCGGTGGTGTCGCCGCTGCCGGGCGGGCCGAACTCGCCGCCGCCGGCGCCGCGCTGCCGGCCGAGCCCGGAGGCGCGGCCCGCGGGGGTCTGCATGATGCCGTTGTCGCCGAACTGGGCCTGATTCTCGGCGACGGCGCCGACCACGACGGGGGTGTCGGAGAGCTGTCCGGCGAGGGTGTCCCCGGTGTCGAGGTCGAGGACGTCCGCGATGATGACGGTGATGTTGTCCGGGCCGCCGCCGCGCAGGGCGAGCTGGATGAGTTCCTGGACGGTCTCCTGCGGGCCCTGGTAGCTGGCGAGGGTCTCCTCCATCGTCTGGTGGGAGACGACGCCGGAGAGCCCGTCGGAGCAGATCAGGTAGCGGTCGCCGGCCCGCACCTCGCGGATGGAGAGGTCGGGTTCGACGTGGTCGCCGCTGCCGAGGGCGCGCATGAGGAGGGAGCGCTGCGGGTGGGTGCCGGCCTCCTCCTCGGTGATGCGGCCCTCGTCGACGAGGCGCTGCACCCAGGTGTGGTCCTGGGTGATCTGGGTGAGGACGCCGTCGCGGAGCAGGTACGCGCGCGAGTCGCCGACGTGCACCATGCCGAGGCGCTGGCCGGTCCAGAGCAGGGCGGTCAGGGTGGTGCCCATGCCTTCGAGGCTGGGGTCCTCCTCGACCATCTGCCGGAGCTGGTCGTTGGCGCGCTGCACGGCGGTGCCGAGCGAGGTGAGGATGTCGGAGCCGGGCACGTCGTCGTCGAGGGCGACGATGGTGGAGATCACCTCGGAGGAGGCGACCTCGCCGGCGGCCTGGCCGCCCATGCCGTCGGCGATGGCGAGCAGCCGGGGGCCGGCGTAACCGGAGTCCTCGTTGCCCTCCCGGATCATGCCCTTGTGCGATCCGGCGGCGAAGCGCAGTGACAGACTCATGCGCACCTCGCCCGTCGGCTGCTCCGGGTACAGCCGGTCGTGTCGAGCCACACTGCCCACCCTCCGGTCGGGAGCGCGCCGGGAACCGGGGTGCCGGCCGCCGCCGCGTGCTCGCTCCGCTCGCGCTCATTCATGATGCAGCACTACTTCCGCAGCTCGATGACGGTCTTGCCGATGCGGATCGGCGCGCCCAGCGCGATGGGCGTGGGGGTCGTCAGCCGGGATCTGTCCAAGTACGTGCCGTTGGTGGAGCCGAGGTCCTCGACGATCCACTGGCCGCTCTGGTCCGGGTAGATCCGGGCGTGGCGGCTGGAGGCGTAGTCGTCGTCCAGCACGATCGTCGAGTCGTGGGCCCGGCCGAGCGTGATGGTCTGGCCCTGGAGGGCGACGGTGGTGCCCGTGAGGGTGCCTTCGGTCACCACCAGCTTGGTGGGGGTGTTGCGGCCGCGGCCCCGGCCGCCGCCGGACGGACGGCCGGCGGGCGCGGGCGCCTGCCGGGCGGCCTGCTGCCGGCCTTGGCCGGTGTCCCGGCGCGATCCGCGTTGCGACCCGCGCTGGGTGACACGCGTACCGAACAGATCGCTGCGGATGACCTGCACGGCCACGATCACGAACAGCCACAGTACGGCGAGAAAACCCAGCCGCATGACCGTGAGGGTCAGCTCTGACATTGCCCCCGGATCACCCTTCGGCTTGCCTGTAGATAACGGTGGTGCTGCCCACGACGATCCGCGAGCCGTCGCGGAGCGTAGCGCGGGTGGTGTGCTGCCCGTCCACCACGATGCCGTTGGTGGAGCCGAGATCCTGGATCGTCGAGGGCGTTCCGGTCCGGATCTCGCAGTGCCGTCGGCTCACGCCGGGGTCGTCGATCCGCACGTCGGCCTCGGTGCTGCGGCCCAGCACGAGCGTCGCGCGGGAGATCTGGTGGCGGGCGCCGTTGATCTCGATCCAGTGGCGGGTGCGACCGCCGGGCGCGGGTGCGGCCGGGGGCTGCGGGGTGGCGCTCGCGGGCTGCGGATAGCCGTACCCGCCGGCCGGGCCACGGGCGCCGGGCGGCGGCACGGGCGGCATCGGCGGGGCCGGCGCGGCGGCCGGCGGGTAGCCGTAGCCGCCGGGGCGGCCGGCCGGTGGTGCGGCGGGCGCGGCGGGGGGTGCCGCCGGTGCCTGCGAGGTGGAGGAGGCGAGGGTGCGGCTGCGGACCCGGTAGAGGCCGGTGTCGAGGTCGTCCGCCTTCTCCAGGTTGACCTTGATCGGGCCCATGAAGGTGTAGCGCTGCTGCTTGGCGTAGTCGCGCACCATGCCGGCCAGTTCGTCGCCGAGCTGCCCGGAGTAGGGGCTGAGCCGCTCGAAGTCGGGCGTGCTCAGCTCCACGATGAAGTCGTTGGGTACGACGGTGCGGTCACGGTTCCAGATGGTCGCGTTGTTGTCGCACTCGCGCTGAAGCGCGCCCGCGATCTCCACGGGCTGCACCTCGGACTTGAAGACCTTCGCGAAGGTGCCGTTGACCAGACCTTCGAGACGCTGCTCGAATTTCTTCAGGACTCCCATGGGGCACCTCCTCCGTCGCTGCCGTCCTGTTCGCCGCTTCGCGTACTGCTTGCCCGCGGACTGCCTGCCTGCGTACTGCTTACCTGGTACTGCTTACTGATCGTATCCACGCGCGGGTCGATCGGCTGGTTCCCCCTTGCGGCCCGGTCGAAGGGTGTCGACTGCCTCTCGGAGTTCCCGCTGGAGCGCGTCTTCGAACTCCGTGGGGCGCGCTGTCGCGCGTACTCCTGCCCAGGATCGTAGAGCCGCTCGGCGACCAGTGTCCCGCACCGGACTGTGGGCCTGCTCTCCCTCCCGGGAGGACGGGCCGGACCGGTACGAGGTTGATACGTGCGCGGCCCGCCCTCCGGCACCGCGCGCGGGGGGGCGGGGGGCCGGGGAAGGGATGTGAATCCACCCTGGCCGGCGTGCTAATGTTCTGGGTGTCGGAAGGCGCCGGGCCGAAAGGAACGGGGCCGGAGGACACACCCAATGCGCGGGTGGCGGAATAGGCAGACGCGCTGGATTCAGGTTCCAGTGCCCGCAAGGGCGTGGGGGTTCAACTCCCCCCTCGCGCACAGACGGAAGCCCCGTAGGTCTCGGACCTACGGGGCTTTCTCGTTGCCCCGGCCGGGGGCTGTGAGGAAGGTCTCAGTAGGTTGGGGCCTTCGAACACGGTCGCGGTGCGGGGAGGACGAGGCGATGTCGGAGCTGTCGGGCGGGGGCGGGGTGCGGATGCCCGCGGTGCCGGGGTTCGCGCGGTGGGAGGGGCCCGGGGCCGGGTCCGTGAAGGCGGCGGGCAAGGCGCTGCGGCGGCGCGTGCCGCGCTCCGCGCACGCGGAGTTCGCGGCGGACGCCGGGCGGCCCGGCGCGGTCCGCGCGGTCGAGGAGTCCAACCGGGGCCGGATTCCCGGCCTGACCCCGCTACGGGCCGGGCGGATGGCGGCGACGCCCTTCGCCTTCCTGCGCGGCGCGGCCGGCCTGATGGCGTACGACCTGGCGCGGACGCCGGTGACCGGGATCGGGGCGCAGCTCTGCGGGGACGCGCACGCGGCCAACTTCGGGCTGTACGGCGACGCCCGCGGCAAACTGGTCATCGACCTCAACGACTTCGACGAGACGGTGCACGGCCCCTGGGAGTGGGACCTGAAGCGGCTGGCGGCCTCGCTGGTGCTGGCGGGGCGGGAGGCCGGGGCCGACGAGGACACCTGCCGGACGGCCGCGCACGACGCGGCGGGCGCGTACCGGCGCACGGCCCGGCTGCTGGCCCGGCTGCCGGCCCTGGACGCGTGGAACGCGATCGCCGACGAGGAGCTGGTCTCCCACACCGACGCCCAGGACCTGCTGGGCACGCTGGAGCGGGTGGCGGAGAAGGCGCGGGCCAACACCAGCGGGCGGTTCGCGGCGCGGTCGACCGAGGAGACCGGGGACGGCGGGCGGCGGTTCACGGACGCGCCGCCGGTGCTGCGGCGTGTGCCGGACGCGGAGGCGGCGGCGGTGGCGGCGTCCCTCGCGGAGTACCTGACCACGCTGCCCGAGGACCGGCTGCCGCTGCTCGCCCGGTACGCGGTGCACGACGTGGCGTTCCGGGTGGTCGGCACGGGCAGCGTCGGGACCCGGTCGTACGTCGTGCTGCTCCTGGACCACCGGGGCGAGCCGCTGGTGCTCCAGGTGAAGGAGGCCCGGCCGTCCGCGCTGGCGCCGCAGCTGCCGGCCGCCGGCTTCGAGGTGCCCGCGGCGGGGCACGAGGGACGCCGGGTGGTGCTGGGGCAGAAGCGGATGCAGGTCGTCAGCGACATGCTGCTGGGCTGGACGACGGTGGACGGACGGCCGTACCAGGTACGGCAGTTCCGCAACCGCAAGGGCAGTGTCGACGCGACCGCGCTCGCCGCCGGCGAGATCGACGACTACGCCCGGATGACCGGCGCGCTGCTGGCCCGCGCCCACGCGCACAGCGCCGACCCGCGGCTGCTCGCCGGGTACTGCGGCAAGAACGAGGAGCTGGACGAGGCGGTGGCCGCCTTCGCCGTCGCCTACGCCGACCGTACGGAGGCCGATCACGCGGAGCTGGTCGCGGCGGTGCGGTCGGGGCGGGTGGCGGCCGAACCGGGGGCCTGAGGGGGCGGGGGCCCGCAGGGCCTAGGGTGGGCGTGTGACGACCCCGGAAGCTGAGCAGGGCGGTGCCGCACGGCCCGAGGAACGGCTGGAGAAGGCCGTACGGGCCGCCGAGCAGGCGCTCATCGAGTACGAGATCGCGGTGGAGACCTTCCGGGTGGAGGTCGACAACTTCTCCCGGCTGCACCACCAGCGGCTCGGCCCGGTCTACGCCCGGCTCGACGAGCTGGAGGCGCGCGTCCTGGAGGCGAAGGCCGCCCGCAGCGGTGACGCCGAGGACCGGCGGCTCGCCGACGAGGCGCGGGCCCGGCTGATGCCGCTGCCCGGGGTCGAGGAGCTGCTGCACGGCTGGATGGACGGCGACGGGCTGTTCCCCGAGGCCACGGCGATGCTCACCGGGCAGGAGGTACGGCCCCCGCAGCGGGTGCGGCCCAGCGAGGAGGCCCGCAAGCTCTACCGCGAGCTGGCCCGCCGGGCCCACCCCGACCTGGCGCAGGAGGAGGCCGAGCGGGCCCGGCGCGAGGAGTTCATCACCCGGGTCAACGCGGCCTACGCGCGCGGTGACGCGGGCGAGCTGCGCCGGCTGGCCGAGGAGTGGGACGCCGGGCCGCAGCAGCAGCGGGGCGAGAGCCGCGCCGAGGAGCTGTACGCCCGCCTGGAGTGGCTGGCCGAGCGGAAGGAACTGCTCACCCGGATTGCCACCGAGCTGGAGCAGAGCGCCATCGGCGGCATGCTGCGGCTCGCCCCGGACGATCCCGACCGGCTGCTGGAGGAGATCGCCGGGCAGCTCACGGCGCAGGTGGCCGAGCGCGAGGCCGAGCTGGCCGCGCTGCTGGGGCCGGCCGCGCCGGACGCGGGGCCGGGGTCGGGTAGCGTCGGGGCATGAGTTTCGGAGCCGGTGTACCCGCGGTCGAGGTCGCGGAGCTGAAGGACGACGCCTTCCTGCTGGATGTCCGCGAGGACGACGAGTGGCGCGCGGGGCACGCCGAGGGGGCGCTGCACATCCCGCTCAGCGAGTTCGCCGCCCGGTACGGGGAGCTGACCGAGGCGGCGCCGGACGGCGGCCGGGTCCATGTGATCTGCCGGTCCGGCGGACGGTCGGCGCAGGTCACCATGTACCTGGTCCAGCAGGGCATCGACGCGGTGAACGTCGACGGCGGCATGCAGGTGTGGGCCGCGGCCGGACGTCCCGTCGTGACGGACGCCGGCGAACCGGGGCACGTCGTATAGCTCCGGCGGACCGCCCGACCGGTCCGGCTGCGGGGGGCGCGCCGGGGTGAGTACCGTTCGCGTGCCGCGTCCCGCCGGACGGGGCGCGGGACGACGGACGCCGGTGTGCGGGAGCGGGGCGGGATGGACGCGTACGACACGGGGCCGGACGACACCGGGGGCGCGCGCCCCGGGGTCGCGGCGCTCTCCCCGCGCTACCAGGTCGGCGCGGCGGTGGCGCTGGCGGTCGTCGCCGTCGTGGTCTCGGTCCACCTCGGCATGACCTTCCTGCACGTCGCCCCGGCGAACACGGTCACCAAGCAGCACGGCGACGTCATCGACGAGTGGGTCTACCCGGAGTTCGAGCAGAACTGGAAGCTGTTCGCGCCCAATCCGCTCCAGCAGAACATCTCCGTGCAGGTCCGCGCGGAGCTGCGGACGGCGGACGGCGGCGTCCGCACCACCGGCTGGTACGACCTGTCCGCCGAGGACGGCCGGGCCATCGACGGCAATCCGCTGCCCAGCCACACCCAGCAGAACGAGCTGCGCCGCGCCTGGGACTTCTACCTCGCCACCCATGACTCCGCCGACCGCCCGGTGGGGCTGCGCGGGGACCTCGCCGAGGCGTATCTGCGCCGGATCGCCGTCCTGCGCCTCGACCGGGCGGGCGCGGCCCGCGACGGCGATGTGCTGGACCGGGTCCAGTACCGCTCGCGGACCGGCGCGGTACCGCCGCCCGAGTGGAGCGGGGAGCGGGTCTCCGGCCGCACCGAGCGCCGGGAGCTGCCCTGGTGGCGGGTGCCCGCCCGCGAGGCGGAGGGCGGCGTCGCGTGAACGGCGTCGCGCTGTCGGTCTCGCGCGGTATCGCCCGGGTCACCGAGACCGCCCTCGGCCCGTACCAGACGGCGGTGCTCCGGATCGGGTTCGGGCTGACCTGGCTGCTGTTCCTGCTCCGCGAGTTCCCCCACCGCCACGAGCTGTACGGCCCCGACGGGCCGTGGAGCTGGGGGCTGGCCCGGCGGCTGACCGGGGACAACGGGGCGTTCACGGCGCTGATGTGGTCCGACGGGCGGGTGTGGTTCGAGGCGGTCTACGCGCTGGCGGTGCTCTCGGCCACGCTGCTGGTCCTCGGCTGGCGCACCCGCACGCTGTCGGTGCTGTTCATGGCCGGGGTGCTGTCGCTCCAGAACCGCAGCGTCCTGGTCGGGGACGGCGGGGACAACGTGCTGCACCTGATGAGCGTCTACCTGGTCTTCACGCGGTGCGGCCGGGTGTGGTCGCTGGACGCCCGCCGGGCGCGGCGCGCGGCGGCGGCACGGGAGCGCGGGGAGCGGGCCGGGGACCGGACGGGGCCGGTGCTGTGGGCGGTGCTGGGGCTGGTCCTGGCCGGGGCGACGCTGTCCGGCCGGCTCGTAGGACACGACGTGGAATGGACGGTTCCGGCGCTGTTGTGGGGGATGTGGCTGGTCCAGGCGCTCTGGTGGGCCGCGGGGCGCCGGGCGGGCGGCGGGGAGCCGCGCGTCCTGCTGGACGTGATCGGCAACGTCACGCACAACGCCGCGCTGCTGGTGATCATGGCGGAGGCGTGCCTGATCTACGCGACGGCCGGCTGGTACAAGGTGCAGGGGTCGCGCTGGCAGGACGGCACGGCCGTCTACTACCCCCTGCGCCTCGACTACTTCTCGCCCTGGCCCGCCCTCGCCGACCTGCTGGCGGCCAGTGGCACGCTGGTGATGCTGCTGACCTACGGCACGGTCATGGCGCAGGTCGCGTTCCCGTTCACCCTGTTCAACCGGCGGGTGAAGAACGTCCTGCTGGCCGTGATGATGACCGAGCACGCGGTGATCGCCGTGGTGCTCGGGCTGCCGTTCTTCTCGCTGGCGATGATCGTGGCCGACGCCGTGTTCCTGCCGACGCCGTTCCTGCGGCGGCTGGGCGGGGTGGTGGCGCGGGGACGGTGGTGGCGACGGCCGGCGGCCGTGCCGGGCGGGCCGGGCGTGCCGGCCCAGGGCACGGCCGAGGACGCCGGGGCGGCCCGCGTCGGCTGAGGGCGGGCGCTGGCGCGTGTGCGGGCGGCGGGGCGGGGCCGCAGGCGGCGGCCGTACCGGCGCAGGGGGCCGCGGCCGAGGACGCCGGGGCGGCCCGCGTCGGCTGAGAGCGGGCGGCGGGGTGGGCGTACCGGGGGCCGGGGCGGCGCACATAGGCTTCGGCGCATGACCGACCATCCCCTGCGCGTCTGGCGCGGCCTCGCCGGCGACTGTGTCCTGCTGGACGGCTTCCACGCCCTCAAGCACGCGCTGCGCTTCGGGGCGGACGTCCCGGTGGCGGTCACCGCCGACCGCGCCGCCGCGCTCGCCCTCGCCGGCGAACTGGCCGAGGACGTACGGGAGCGGCTCGCCGGGCTGCTCACGGAGGTCACGGCGGCCGAGTACGCCGCCCTGGTGCCGCGCCCGCACCCCACCGCCGTGGCCGCCCTGGCCGTACGCCCGGACCGCGCGGCGGCGCTGCGGCGGCTGGCCCGGATGCCGCGCACGGCCCCCGTGGTGGTCCTCGACGAGCCGCGCAACCTCGGCAACGCGGGCGCGGTGATCCGGCTGGCCGCCGGTTTCGGCGCGACCGGCGTGGTCACCACCGGCACCCTCGACCCCTGGCATCCGACGGTGGTGCGCGGCGGGGCGGGGCTGCACTTCGCGACCGCCGTGGAGCGGCTGGCGGTGCCGGAGCTGCCGCCGGGCCCGCTGTTCGCGCTGGACCCGGAGGGCGAAAACATCCGCGGGCTCACGCTGCCCGACGACGCGCTGCTCGCCTTCGGCTCCGAACGCGGCGGCCTGAGCGGCGCGGTGCGGGCGCGGGCCGACCACCTGGTGGCGCTGCCGATGCGCCCCCAGGTGTCCAGCTACAACCTCGCCACCAGCGTGGCGATGACGCTGTACCACTGGAGCGCCGGGGCCGGCCGGCCCGCCTAGGCCTCCCGGCGGACCTCGATGAAACGGAAGCGGGGCGCGACGAACGCGGCGTCGGTGAGGGCCGCGTTGGCCGCCGGGTTGCCGCCCGAGCCGTGGAAGTCGGAGAAGGCGGCCGTCTGGTTGACGTACACCCCGCCCGTCAGGTTCAGGGAGAGCTGGGCGGACTCCTCCAGGCAGATCTCCTCGACGGCCCGCTCGGTCTCCGGGTCGGTGGTGTAGGCGCTGACCGTCATCGCGCCGTTCTCCCGGATGCCGCGGCGCAGCAGGGTCAGGGAGTGGGCCGCCGAGTCGACGGCGACGGCGAAGGAGACGGGGCCGAAGCACTCGCTCAGGTACCCGGCGTCGGCGTCCGGCTTGGCGCCGTCCAGCTTGATGATCGCGGGGGTGCGGACGACCGCCCCGGGGAAGTCGGGGTGCTCCACCGCGCGGGAGGCGAGCGCCACCTCGCCCAGGTCGGCGGCGGCCTCCAGACGGGCCTTGACGTCCGGGTTGACGAGCGCGCCGAGCAGGGCGTTCGCCCGGGTGTCGTCGCCGAGGAGGCCGTCGACGGCGCGGGCGAGGTCGGCGGTGACCTCGTCGTAGGTCTTCGGGCCCTGGTCGGTGCGGATGCCGTCGCGGGGGATCAGGAGGTTCTGCGGGGTGGTGCACATCTGGCCGCTGTACAGGGAGAGGGAGAAGGCCAGGTTGGCGAGCATGCCCCGGTAGTCGTCGGTGGACTCGACCACGACCGTGTTGACCCCCGCCTTCTCGGTGAAGACCTGGGCCTGGCGGGCGTGGGTCTCCAGCCAGTCGCCGAAGGCGGTGGAGCCGGTGTAGTCGATGATCCGGATCTCGGGGCGGGTGGCCAGGGTCTTGGCACTGCCCTCGCCGGGGGCCTCGGCGGCCAGCGCGACCAGGTCGGCGGCGAACCCGGCGGCGGCCAGCACCTCGCGGGCGACGGCGACGGTCAGGGCGAGCGGGAGCACCGCGCGGGGGTGGGGCTTGACCAGGACCGCGTTGCCGGTGGCGAGGGAGGCGAACAGGCCCGGGTAGCCGTTCCACGTCGGGAAGGTGTTGCAGCCGATGACCAGGCCGATGCCGCGCGGGGCCGGGGTGAAGGACTTGGCCAGGGTCAGCGGGTCGCGCTTGCCCTGGGGCTTGGTCCACCCGGCGGTGGCGGGGACGCGGGTCTGCTCCGCGTAGGCGTACGCCACCGCCTCCAGGCCGCGGTCCTGGGCGTGCGGGCCGCCCGCCTGGAACGCCATCAGGTAGGCCTGCCCGGAGGTGTGCATCACCGCGTGCGCGAACTCGTGCGACCGGTCGTTGATCCGCTTGAGGATCTCCAGGCAGACCGCGGCCCGGACCTCGGGGCCCGCGTCCCGCCAGGCTCCCTGCCCGGCCCGCATGGCGGGCAGCAGCACGTCCGGGTCGGCGTGCGGGTAGGTGACGCCCAGCTCGATGCCGTACGGGGAGACCTCGCCGCCCACCCAGCCGTCGGTGCCGGGCTGGCCGAGGTCGAGGCGGGTGCCGAGCAGGGCGTCGAAGGCGGCCCTGCCCGCCGCCGGGTCCAGGCTGCCGTGCTCCTCCCCGTACGCCTTGGGGTGCTCGGGGTGCGGGGACCAGTACGCGCGCGTGCGGATCGCTTCCAGGGCCTGGTCGAGCGTGGGCCGGTGCCGGGCGATCAGGGTGTCCGCGGTGAGTTCGGCGGCCATGCGGGACCAACTCCTCGTTCTCCGGAGCTCCTCGTCGAGCTCGGGGCCTGGGGGAAACCTGGGCGGGCAGGGTCGGACACGGCTAGAGTAACCGAACGATCGGTCGGGACAAGGGGGTCCGCCGCATCTGTGGACAAGCGTGTGCGGGAGGATCGCGTCCATGACAGCACTCGACCTCAGCAGCCCCGTGGCCGTCGTCGGCGCCGGCACCATGGGCCAGGGCATCGCCCAGGTCGCACTGGTCGCGGGCCACCCCGTACGGCTCCACGACACCGTCCCCGGACGCGCCCGGGAGGCGGCCGGCGCGATCGGTGCCCGGCTCGACCGGCTCGTGGAGAAAGGCCGGCTCACCGCCGCCGCCCGGGACGCCGCCCGCGGCCGGCTGGAGCCCGCCGGGAGCCTGGCCGGGCTGGCCGGCTGCGCGCTGGTGGTGGAGGCGGTGGTGGAGCGCCTGGACGCCAAGCAGGAACTCTTCCGCGCCCTGGAGGACGTCGTCGACGACGACTGCCTGCTCGCCACCAACACCTCCTCCCTGTCCGTCACCGCCGTCGGCGGCGCCCTGCGCGTCCCCGGCCGCTTCGTCGGCCTGCACTTCTTCAACCCGGCGCCGCTGCTGCCACTGGTGGAGGTGGTCTCCGGGTTCGCCACCGACGTCTCCTCCGCCACGCGCGCCTACGAGACCGCCCGCGCCTGGGGCAAGACCCCGGTCGCCTGCGCCGACACCCCCGGCTTCCTGGTCAACCGCATCGCCCGGCCCTTCTACGCCGAGGCGTTCGCCGTGTACGAGGCCCAGGGCGCCGACCCGGCCACCATCGACGCCGTGCTGCGCGAGTCCGGCGGGTTCCGGATGGGCGCCTTCGAGCTGACCGACCTCATCGGGCAGGACGTCAACGAGTCCGTCACCCGGTCGGTGTGGCGGTCCTTCTTCCAGGACCCGCGCTTCACCCCGTCGCTCGCCCAGCGCCGCCTGGTCGAGTCCGGCCGCCTCGGCCGCAAGAGCGGACAGGGCTGGTACGACTACCGGGACGGCGCCGAGCGCCCCGCGCCGCACACCGCCGAACCGGCCCGGCCGCCCGCGTACGTCGTCGCGGAGGGCGGTCTCGGCCCGGCCGGCGCGCTGCTCGGCATGGCCCGCGAGGCGGGCATCGAGGTCCGCGAGGAGGACGAGGACAAGAGGACCCGGCTGGTCCTGCCCGGCGGCGGGCAGCTCGCCCTCGCCGACGGGCAGACCTCCGTGGAGTTCCGCGACGTCGTCTACTTCGACCTCGCCCTGGACTACCGCACGGCCACCCGCGTCGCCCTGTCCGCCTCCCAGGACACCTCGCCGCGCACCCTGGCGGAGGCCACCGGCCTCTTCCAGGCGCTCGGCAAGAAGGTCAGCGTCATCGGTGACGTGCCCGGCATGATCGTCGCCCGGACGGTCGCCCGGATCATCGACCTCGCGCACGAGGCCGTCGCCAAGGGCGTGGCCACCGAGGAGGACGTCGACACCGCGATGCGCCTCGGCGTCAACTACCCGCTGGGCCCCTTCGCCTGGGACCGCAAGCTGGGCCGGGACTGGGCGTACGCCCTCCTGGACGACCTGCACCTGCGCGACCCCTGTGGCCGCTACGCGCCCTCGCTGGCGCTCTACCGTCACGCCCACGCCTCCGACCAGCGGGAGGACAGCCCCTCATGACCACGGCCAAGCGCGACACGTACACGCCCGAGACGCTGCTCTCCGTCGCCGTCCGGGTCTTCAACGAGCGCGGTTACGACGGCACCTCCATGGAGCACCTGTCGAGGGCGGCCGGCATCTCCAAGTCGTCGATCTACCACCACGTCTCCGGCAAGGAGGAACTGCTGCGCCGCGCGGTCAGCCGGGCGCTGGACGGGCTGTTCGGCATCCTCGACGAGGAGCACGCGCGGGTGGGGCCCGCCGCCGGCCGGCTGGAGTACGTGGTGCGGCGCATGGTCGAGGTGCTCATCGCGGAGCTGCCGTACGTGACGCTGCTGCTGCGGGTGCGCGGCAACACCGGCACCGAGCGGTGGGCGCTGGAGCGGCGCCGGGACTTCGACCACCGGGTGGCCGACCTGCTGCGGGCGGCGGCGGCCGAGGGGGACGTGCGCGACGACGTGGACGGGCGGCTGGCGACCCGGCTGGTCTTCGGGATGATCAACTCGATCGTGGAGTGGTACCGGCCCGGCGCGCGGGGCGCGGGCGAGCGCGAGGTGGCGGACGCGGTGGTGCGGCTGGTGTTCGGCGGGCTGCGCGAGGTGTCCTGACCCGGCTCAGCCCGGCGGCTCCAGGTCCTGTTCCTCGAAGACCAGCAGGGTGCGGGTGCTGAGCACCTGGGGGATCGCCTGGATCCGGGTGAGGACCAGCTCGCGCAGGGCCCGGTTGTCGGGGGTGTGCACCAGCAGCAGGACATCGAAGTCACCGCCGACCAGGGCGATGTGGGCCGCCCCGGGCAGCTCTTGGAGCTGCTCGCGCACCGTGCGCCAGGAGTTCTGGACAATCTTCAGGGTGATGTACGCCGAGGTGCCCTGCCCCGCGCGTTCGTGGTCGACGCGGGCGCCGAAGCCGCGGATGACGCCGTCCTCGACGAGGCGGTTGATCCGCGCGTAGGCGTTGGCGCGGGAGACGTGGACCCGTTCGGCGACCGACCGTATCGAGGCGCGGCCGTCCGCCTGGAGGATGCGCAGGATGTCCTGGTCGATGACGTCCAGGGGGCGCGGGGGCGGCGGGGCGTGGGTGTCCTCCGGGCGCCCGGACGGTGGGGGCGTGGGGTGCCCGGGGCGCGTGGACGGCGGGGTGGCGGGGTGCTCCGGGCGTCCGAGCGGTGGTGCGGGGGCGTGCTCGGGGCGTGCGGGGGCGGATTCGGGGCGCTCGGCCATTTGTTCAGCTGCCATCTGCCTCCGCCTTCGCGCCGTGGACGTACTGCGTCCATCACAGGCTGTGCAGAACCGTTTGTCCACAGCCTGGGGGCCGCTGTAGCCAGAATGTGCCGGCGACCGAACAATCGGTAGGTGAGGCCCGTCACACCCGTGGCGTGCCGTGAACCGCTCCCACGAGGAGGTTCCGACATGACGGTCCTGGAGCAGCGGGGCACGTACCGGCCGGCTCCGCCGCCCGCCTGGCAGCCCCGCACGGACCCCGCGCCGCTGCTGCCCGACGCCGAGCCGTACCGGGTCCTCGGCACCGGGGCGGCGGACCGGGCCGACCCCGGACTGCTGCGCACGCTCCACGCCCGCCTGGTGACCGGCCGCCGGTACAACGCGCAGGCCACCGCCCTCACCCGGCAGGGCCGGCTCGCCGTCTACCCCTCCAGCACCGGGCAGGAGGCCTGCGAGGTCGCCGCCGCGCTGGTCCTGGCGGACCGCGACTGGCTCTTCCCCAGTTACCGCGACACCCTCGCCGTCATCACGCGCGGCGTCGACCCCGTCCAGGCGCTCACCCTGCTGCGCGGCGACTGGCACACCGGCTACGACCCCTACGAGCACCGGGTCGCCCCGCTGTCCACGCCGCTCGCCACGCAGCTCCCGCACGCCGTGGGCCTGGCGCACGCCGCCCGCCTCCGGGGCGACGACGTGGTCGCGCTGGCGATGGTCGGCGACGGCGGCACCAGCGAAGGCGACTTCCACGAGGCGCTGAACTTCGCGGCCGTCCAGCGGGCGCCGGTCGTCTTCCTCGTGCAGAACAACGGCTTCGCGATCTCCGTCCCGCTCGCCAAGCAGACCGCGGCCCCGTCGCTGGCCCACAAGGCCGTCGGCTACGGGATGCCGGGCCGCCTGGTGGACGGCAACGACGCGGTCGCCGTCCACGAGGTGCTCTCCGACGCCGTACGGCACGCGCGCGCGGGCGGCGGCCCGGTCCTGGTGGAGGCGGTCACGTACCGCCTGGAGGCGCACACCAACGCCGACGACGCGACCCGCTACCGCGGTGACGCCGAGGTCGAGACCTGGCGCGGGCACGACCCCGTCGACCTCCTGGAGCGCGAGCTGACCCGGCGCGGCCTGCTCGACGAGGACGCGCGGCGGGCCGTCCGCGAGGAGTCCGAGGCGCTCGCCGCTGACCTGCGCGCCCGGCTGCACGAGGACCCGGTCCTGGACCCCATGGACCTCTTCGCGTACGTCTACGCCGAACCGACCCCGCACCTGCGCGAGCAGCGGGAGCTGCTGCGGGCGGAGCTGGCGGCGGAGGCGGAGGCGAACGCGGACGCCGAGGCGCAGGCCGCGCCGGAAGGGGCGACGCGATGACCGCCGCCACCGCCGCCGGGGCCGCCACCGCCGCCCGGCCGGCCACCCTCGCGCAGGCCCTCACGCGCGCGCTGCGCGACGCCATGGCCGCCGACCCGGCCGTGCACGTCCTCGGCGAGGACGTGGGCGCGCTCGGCGGGGTGTTCCGGGTCACCGACGGGCTGGCGGCGGAGTTCGGCGAGGACCGCTGCACCGACACGCCGCTCGCCGAGGCCGGCATCCTCGGGACCGCCGTCGGCATGGCCATGTACGGGCTGCGCCCGGTCGTGGAGATGCAGTTCGACGCGTTCGCCTACCCGGCGTTCGAGCAACTCGTCTCGCACGTCGCGCGGATGCGCAACCGCACCCGCGGCGCGATGCCCCTGCCGCTCACGATCCGCATCCCCTACGGCGGCGGCATCGGCGGCGTCGAGCACCACAGCGACTCGTCCGAGGCGTACTACATGGCGACTCCGGGGCTCCACGTCGTCACGCCCGCGACCGTCGCCGACGCGTACGGGCTGCTGCGCGCCGCCATCGCCTCCGACGACCCGGTGGTCTTCCTCGAACCCAAGCGCCTGTACTGGTCGAAGGACGCCTGGGACCCCGAGGAGCCGACGCCCGTCGAACCGGTGGGCCGCGCGGTGGTGCGGCGCCCGGGCCGGAGCGCCACTCTCGTCACGTACGGGCCGTCGCTGCCCGTCTGCCTGGAGGCGGCTGAGGCGGCCCGCGCCGAGGGCTGGGACCTGGAGGTCGTCGACCTGCGGTCGCTGGTGCCGTTCGACGACGAGACGGTGTGCGCCTCGGTGCGGCGGACGGGACGCGCGGTCGTCGTCCACGAGTCGGGTTCCTTCGGGGGGCCGGGCGGGGAGATCGCGGCCCGGGTCACGGAGCGCTGCTTCCACCACCTGGAGGCGCCGGTGCTGCGGGTGGCGGGGCTTGACATCCCGTATCCGCCGCCGATGCTGGAGCGCCACCACCTGCCCGGGGTGGACCGCGTGCTGGACGCGGTGGGGCGTCTGCAATGGGAGGCCGAGAGCTGATGGCAGCACAGGTGCGGGAATTCCGGCTCCCCGACCTCGGCGAGGGGCTCACCGGGGCGGAGATCGTGCGATGGATGGTCGAGGTCGGGGAGGTCGTCGCCGTCGACCAGCCCGTCGTCGAGGTCGAGACGGCCAAGGCGATGGTGGAGGTGCCCTGCCCCTACGGCGGTGTCGTCACCGCCCGTTTCGGCGCCGAGGGCACGGAGGTGCCGGTGGGCGCGCCGCTGCTGACGGTGGCGGTGGGAGAGACGGGCGGGGCGGCGGCCGGGGGGACGCCCGCGGACGGCGCGTCCGCGACGGGCGCGTCCCCGGGGGGCGCCGACGGGACCCCGGCCGCCGAGGACACCGAGGGTTCCGGGAACGTGCTCGTGGGGTACGGGACCGCGCGGGCGCCCGCACGGCGGCGCCGGGTGCGGCCCGGGGTGCCGGTCTCCGCGGCGGCGGTGGCGGAGCCGGTGAACGGGCGGGCCCGGGACGCCGGGGAGGCAGCGGCCGCCGCCGGCGGCGCGGGCGGGCGCGTCCCCGAGCCGGACGGCGGGGCTCGCCCGGAGCGGGGACCTGAGCCGGCCGAGGGTCCCGTGCCGGTCATCTCCCCGCTGGTGCGCCGGCTGGCCCGGAGCAACGGGCTGGATCTGCGCGAGCTGACCGGTTCCGGGCCGGACGGGCTGATCCTGCGCGCGGACGTGGAGTACGCGCTGCGCGCCGCCGCGGCACAGGGCCGTACGGCGGCGGCGACGGGGGCGCCGGTCCGGGACGGCGGCGGGGCGGAGGTCCACGCGGGGCCGGGACCGGCCGTGCGGGAGGACCAGGCGGGGCCGGGACCGGCCGTGCGGGACGGTCACCGCATCCCCCTCAAGGGCATCCGCGGTGCCGTCGCCGACAAGCTCTCGCGCAGCCGGCGGGAGATCCCGGAGGCGACGGTCTGGGTGGACGCCGACGCCACGGAGCTGATGCGGGCGCGGGCCGCGATGAACGCGGCGGGGGAGCCGAAGATATCCCTGCTCGCGCTGCTGGCCCGGATCTGCACCGCCGCCCTGGCCCGTCATCCCGAGCTGAACTCCGCGGTCGACACGCAGGCCCGGGAGATCGTCCGGTACGACCGCGTCCACCTCGGTTTCGCCACCCAGACCGACCGGGGCCTGGTGGTGCCGGTGGTCCGGGACGCGCACACCCGGGGCGCGGAGGACCTCACCGCCGAGCTGTCCCGGCTGACCGGGGCGGCCCGTGCCGGGACCCTGGCCCCCGCCGACCTGACCGGCTCGACGTTCACGCTGAACAACTACGGGGTGTTCGGCGTCGACGGCTCCACGCCCATCCTCAACCACCCCGAGGCGGCCATGCTCGGCGTCGGCCGGATCGTGCCCAGACCCTGGGCCCACGAAGGAGAGCTGGCGCTGCGCCAGGTCGTGCAGCTCACGCTCACCTTCGACCACCGGGTCTGCGACGGCGGCACCGCGGGCGGTTTCCTGCGGTATGTCGCGGACTGCGTGGAACGGCCGGCGGTCCTGTTGCGCACCCTGTGATCACGCGTCGAGGTCCGCGCCCGGCACGCGCCCGCTCCCCCGCGTTCCCTGTGATCGGCCGGGCCCCCATACTCGGAGGGTGACCGCGTACGAGTCTCCCGGTGCCGCCGGCGACGGCGCCGCTCCCGCGACGGGGGCGGCCCCCGCCGGGTACGACGCCGTCGTCCTCGCCGGCGGGGGCGCCCGGCGGCTCGGCGGCGCGGACAAGCCCGGCGTCCGGGTCGGCGGGCGCGCGCTGCTCGACCGGGTGCTCACCGCCTGCGCCGGGGCCTCGGCCACCGTCGTCGTCGCCGGACCGCGGCCGACCGCGCGGCCCGTCCTCTGGGCCCGTGAGGACCCGCCCGGCACCGGACCGGTCGCCGCGCTCGCCGCCGGGCTGCGGCACACCACCGCGGAGCGGGTCGTCGTCCTCTCGGCCGACCTGCCCTTCCTCACCGCGGCCACGGTGGACGGTCTGGTGGCGGCGCTCGCGGCGGGCTCCGCCGAAGGCGTGCTGGTCACCGACGCCGACGGCCGGGACCAGCCCCTCGTCGCCGCCTACCGGGCGTCCGCGCTCCGCCGGGAACTCGCCGCACTGACCGCCGCGCACGCGGGCCTCGCGGGGCTGCCGCTGCGCCGGCTGACCGGGGGACTGCGGCTCGGCCGCGTCCCCGATCCCGTCGCGTCCTACGACTGCGACACCTGGGACGACATCGCCACCGCCAGGGCACGCATCAGGGAGCATGGGCACGTGTTGGATGACTGGATTTCCGCCGCCAAGGACGAACTGGGTCTCGATCTCGACGTCGACACCGCCGTCCTGCTCGACCTCGCCCGCGACGCCGCCCACGGTGTGGCCCGGCCCGCCGCCCCGCTGACCACCTTCCTCGTCGGCTACGCGGCCGGCCGGGCGGGCGGCGGCCCCGAGGCCGTCGCCGAGGCCGCCCGCAAGGCCGCGGCGCTCGCCCTGCGCTGGCAGGAGGAGACCGCCTCCGGCACGGCGGCCCCCGGTGCGGCCGGTGACGGTCCCGCCGGCCGTCCGGCGGACGCCGGATGACCCCCCGCCCCGGCGGGACGGGACTGGACGCCGAGGACCTCGACGTCGAGGAGGCGCTCGCCCTCGTGAACGACCACCGCGGCCCCGCCCCGGACGACGCGCACGGGGACGGCACCCGCCGGGACGGCTCCCGCCGGGACCCCGCCCCGCACGGGGAGGACGCGGACCAGGGGGCCGTGCGGGACGGCGGCGGCACCCCGGCCGGACCCGGCCGCCCCCGTCACCGGGCAGCCGCCTGGGCGGACGCGCGGGCGACCGCATCCCGGGCCGGGCGGGCCGCCGCCCGCGCGGCCGGCCGGACCCCCGTCTCCGTCCCCCTCGACGCGGCCCTCGGGCTCACCCTGGCCGTGCCGCTCGCCGCCCTCACCGACCTGCCCTCCTTCGACACCTCCGCGATGGACGGCTGGGCGGTCGCCGGGCCCGGCCCCTGGGCGGTACGGGAGGAGGGCGTGCTCGCGGGCCACGCCGGACAGCCGCTCCTCGCCGACGGCGAGGCCGTCCGGATCGCCACCGGCGCCCGGGTCCCCGCCGACACCACGGCCGTGCTCCGCAGCGAACACGGCCGGACCGACGCCCAGCACCGCCTGCACGCGACCCGTCCGGTCACCCAGGGCCAGGACATCCGCCCCCGCGGCCAGGAGTGCGGGCGCGGCGACCAGTTGCTGCCGGCCGGTGCCCCGGTGACCCCGGCCGTGCTGGGGCTGGCCGCGGCGGCCGGGTACGACACCCTCACCGCGGTGCCCCGCCCCCGCGTCGAGGTCCTGGTCCTCGGCGACGAACTCCTCACCGAGGGCCTGCCGCACGACGGCCTCATCCGGGACGCGCTCGGCCCCATGCTCCCCTCCTGGCTGCGCGCCTGCGGCGCCGAGGTCACCGGGGTCCGCCGGCTCGGCGACGACGCCGGCGCCCTGCACCGGGCGGTGACCGCGTCCGGCGCCGACCTGATCGTGACCACCGGCGGCACCGCGGCCGGCCCGGTCGACCACCTCCACCCCACGCTGCGCCGCGTCGGCGCCGAATTCCTGGTGGACGGTGTGCGGGTGCGGCCCGGCCACCCCATGCTGCTGGCCCGCACCGGAGAGGCCCAGCACCTCGTCGGGCTGCCGGGGAACCCGCTCGCGGCCGTCTCCGGGCTGCTCACGCTCGCCGAGCCGCTGCTGCGGACCCTGGCGGCCCGTCCGGGCCCGGAGCCGTACGCCCTGCCGCTGCGGGGCGAGGTGCACGGGCACCCGCACGACACCCGGCTCGTCCCGGTGGTCCTGCGCGGGGACGCCGCCGTGCCGCTGCGCTACAACGGACCGGCCATGCTGCGCGGGATCGCGGCCGCCGACGCCCTGGCGGTCGTACCACCCGGCGGCGCACGGCCGGGTCAGGAGGCCGAGGTGCTGGAACTGCCGTGGGCCACCAGCGGAACCGGAGCGTGTTTCACGTGAAACTTCCCGGCCACGACGCGATCGCGCGCCAGGCGGACGAGCACCTCGTGACCCACAAGGTGAAGCTGCCCAGGAAGCTGGTGGAGCACCCGATCCGCCAGGTCGGCAAACGGCTCTCCTGGGCGCTCGTCGTGCTGGTGGCGACCGCGCTCATCGTCTGGGCCGACAGCGACGGCTACACCGACAACTCCGATCAGTCCGTCGATCTCCTGGACGCCTTCTACTACGCGACCGTCACCCTCTCCACCACCGGGTACGGCGACATCACCCCGGTCAGCGACGCCGCCCGGCTGACCAACATCTTCGTCATCACGCCGCTGCGCGTGCTCTTCCTGATCATCCTCGTCGGCACCACGCTGGAAGCCCTCACCGAACGCACCCGGGAGGAGTGGCGACTGAACCGCTGGAGGTCCACCTTGCGCGATCACACCGTCGTCGTCGGCTTCGGCACGAAGGGCAGGTCGGCGGTCCGCACCGTCTGCGCGACGGGCCTGCGCAAGGAGCAGGTGGTGGTCGTCGATCCGAGCGGCAAGGCGATCGAGGCCGCCACGGCCGACGGTTTCGCCGGGGTGATAGGCGATGCCACCCGCAGCGAGGTGCTGAAGCGGGCCGAGGTGCACCGGGCGCGGCAGATCATCATCGCGACCCAGCGCGACGACACGGCGGTGCTGGTCGCGCTGACGGCCCGGCAGCTCAACAAGGGCGCCAAGATCGTGGCGGCGGTCCGCGAGGAGGAGAACGCGCCGCTGCTGAAGCAGTCCGGCGCCGACGCGGTGATCACCAGCGCCAGCGCGGCGGGCCGGCTGCTCGGGCTCTCCGTGCTGAGCCCCGCCGCCGGCATGGTGATGGAGGACCTCATCAGCCAGGGCAGCGGGCTCGACCTGGTGGAACGGCCCGTCATAAAGTCCGAGGTGGGCAAGGGCCCGCGCGAGGTCGACGACCTGGTGGTGAGCGTGCTGCGCGGGCACCGGGTGCTCGGTTACGACGATCCCGCGGTCGGTGGCCTGGAACTGACGGACCGCCTGATCACGATCATCCGGGCGTCCCCGGGCACGCAGATCGCGCCGGACGTCCGGCCGCTGCCCCAGGACTGACCCGGCCGGGCGGTCACGGCGGCTGCGGAACCGCAGGTACCGGCGGTCGTGAGCCGGAGGTCACCGGCGGTTGTAGAGCCGCATCGTGACCGGGCCGAAGACCAGCAGGAACAGCGCCGACCAGCCCAGCGTCCAGAGGAGGTCGTCGCCGGGCGGGTCGCCCGCCATCAGCCCCCGCACCGCGGAGGCCAGGTGGGTGACCGGGCTGTTGTCGACGAACCCCCGGAGCCAGCTCGGCATGGTCGCGGGGTCGACGAAGACGTTGGACAGGAAGGTGAGCGGGAAGATCACCATCATGCTGACGCTCATCACCGCCTTCTCGGTGCGCAGCATCAGCCCGAACATCGTCCAGACCCACGAGAAGGCGAACGAGAACAGCAGCAGCAGCGCGATCCCGGCGACCACCCCGGCGGCCCCGCCGGCCGGCCGGTAGCCGAGGACCAGACCGACGACGAGCATCACCGCGGAGGCGATGCTGTAACGCAGGGCGTCGCCGAGCAGATAGCCGATCATCGCGGCCGGCCGCCAGATCGGCAGGGACCGGAAGCGGTCGAAGACGCCCTTCTGGATGTCGGTGTTCACCGACATCCCGGTGTACATCGTGATCATGACGACGCAGAGCACGAGGACGCCGGGCAGCACGAACTGCAGGTACTCGGACGGCGAACCGGCCAGCGCCCCGCCGAAGAGGTACGTGAACATCAGCAGGTTCATGATCGGGAACGCGGTGACGTCGAACAGCTGCTCCGGCACGTGCTTGAGCTTGAGGACCGCGCGCCGGCCGAACGTCAGCGACGTCGACAGGGCGCCGGGTCGCGGCGGCCGTTCCCCGGCGACCAGCAGGGCGGCCAGCGACTCGGCGCTGACCGGGGCGAGGTCCGGGTCCCCGGTGCGGCCCTCGCCCTGCGCGCTCGTGGCCGTACTCATGCCGCCACCCCGTCCTTCGGGTCGTCGTCAGGGCTCGGCAGTCCCTCCTGCCCGGTGCCGTGGCCGGTCAGCGCGAGGAAGACCTCGTCGAGGCTGGGCTGCCCCAGGGAGAAGTGGTCGACGGTGATGCCCGCCCGGGTCAGCGCGGCGAGCGCGCGGGCGGCCTGCTCGGCGGCGCTGTCCCCGGCCGTCGCGGTCAGCCGGGCGGTCAGCGCCACCGGATCGCCGTCGAGCTGAACCTCGGCGGCGGGCAGCCCGCGCAGCACCCGCTCGGCGTCGGCCCGCCGCCCGGCCTCGCGCAGCCGCAGGTGCACCGAACCGGCGCCGACGGACGCCTTCAGCTCGCCCTTCGTCCCCTCGGCGATCACCTTCCCCCGGTCGATGACGGCGATCCGGGACGCGAGCTGGTCGGCCTCGTCCAGGTACTGCGTGGTCAGCAGCACCGTGGTGCCCTGGGCGACGACCGCGCGCACGATGTTCCACACCTGGTTGCGGCTGCGCGGGTCGAGGCCGGTGGTCGGCTCGTCCAGGAAGAGCAGGTCGGGGGTGTTGAGGATGGACGCGGCGATGTCGATCCGGCGCCGCATGCCACCGGAGTAGTGCTTGATCTGCCGGGACGCCGCCTCGGTGAGCCCGAAGGCCGCCAGCAGCTGTTCGGAGCGCCGCCGGGCGGCCGCCCGGCCGTGGCCGAGGAGGCGGGCCAGCAGCGTCAGGTTCTCGGCGCCGGTGAGGTCCTCGTCCACGGACGCGTACTGCCCGGTGAGGCTGACCCGGGCGCGTACCTCGTCCGCCTCGCGCACCACGTCGTGGCCGAAGACGCGGGCCTCGCCGGCGTCCGGTCTGAGCAGCGTGGCGAGCATCCGGACCGCGGTGGTCTTGCCCGCGCCGTTCGGCCCGAGCACGCCGTAGACCGTGCCGGCCGGTACCCGCAGGTCCACCCCGTCCACGGCCCGGGTCGTGCCGAACGTCTTGACCAGGCCCGCGGTCTCGATCGCGAGGCCGGACGTCTCCGTGCTCATGCTGGGTTCCTTCCGCGTCGTCGTCCACCCGGGGAGGACCCGCGCCGTCCCGCGGACTCCTCGCCCGCGCGCGGCCGGGCCCCGGCGCCGTGCTCGTCCCGGCCGCGGCCGGGACGAGCGGGGCGGGCCGGGAGCGCGGGGCGGGCGGGGACCGCCGGGTCGGACGGGTCCGCCGGGGTGCGCGGGGGTAGCGTCCCCCTCATGCATGCGATCACGATCCCCGAACCCGGAGGCCCCGAGGCGCTGGTCTGGGCCGAGGTCCCCGACCCCGTGCCCGGCGAGGGCGAGGTCCTCGTCGAGGTGACGGCCGGCGCCGTCAACCGGGCCGACATCATGCAGCGCCAGGGTCACTACCCGCCGCCGCCCGGCGCGTCCTCCTACCCCGGCCTGGAGTGCTCCGGGCGGATCGCCGCGCTCGGCCCCGGCGTGTCCGGCTGGTCGGTGGGCGACGAGGTGTGCGCGCTGCTGGCCGGCGGCGGCTACGCCGAGAAGGTCGCCGTCCCGGCCGGGCAGGTACTGCCGGTGCCCGAGGGCGTCGGTCTGAAGGAGGCCGCGGCGCTGCCCGAGGTGGTCTGCACGGTCTGGTCGAACGTCTTCATGATCGCCCGGCTGCGGGCCGGCGAGACCTTCCTCGTGCACGGCGGTTCCAGCGGCATCGGCACCATGGCGATCCAGCTCGCCAAGGCGGCCGGCGCGCGGGTCGCCGTGACCGCGGGCAGCCGGGAGAAGCTGGAGCGCTGCGCCGAGCTGGGCGCGGACATCCTGGTCAACTACCGGGAGCAGGACTTCGTCGCCGAGGTCAGGGAGGCCACCGGCGGCGCGGGCGCCGACGTCATCCTGGACAACATGGGCGCCAAGTACCTGGAGCGCAACCTCCAGGCGCTCGCGTTCAACGGCCGGCTCGCGATCATCGGCATGCAGGGCGGCCGGAAGGCCGAGCTGGACATCGGCGCCCTGCTCGCCAAGCGCGCCACCGTGGGCGGGGCCGGGCTGCGCGCCCGTCCGCTGGACGAGAAGGCGGCCGTCGTCGCCGCCGTGCGCGAACACGTCTGGCCGCTCGTCGCCGCCGGCCGGGTCCGTCCGATCGTCGACCGGGAACTGCCGATGAGCGACGCGTCCGCCGCCCACCGGGTCGTCGAGGAGAGCGGACACATCGGCAAGGTGCTGCTGCTCGCGCCGTAGCCCGCGTCCCGCCCGCGTCACCGGCTGCGCCCTCATGGCCGGCGCAGCCGCAGGCCGACGAAGGCCAGGCCCATGCCCAGCCCGAGGAGGACCAGCCCGCTGCCCAGGGGCAGCACCCGAGGGCCCGTCCGCCCCTCCTCCGCGCGAGGGAGGGACCGGGGCACCGGCCGCACCGGGACCTCGGACGCGTCCCGCCCGGCCTCCGGGGGCCCGGTGGAGGCGTCGGGGCCGACCGCGCCGCCGTGCTCCTCCGCTCCGCCGGGGTCCCGCCCCGACGCGCCGGTCCCGTCACCGGCGCCGTGCTCCCGCGCGTACGACTCCCCCGGGCCGCCCGGCCGCTGCCGTACCTCCCCGGACCGGTCCCGCGCCCGGGGCCGTTCCGGCCGGCCGGCGGGCCGGGACGCGGGCCGGGAGGGCCCGGCGGACCGGGAGGGCCCGGCGGACCGGGAGGGCCCGGCGGGCCGCGCCGACGCGGACCGTCCGGCGCCCGAGGGGCTGGGGGAGGCCGAGGCACCCGGGGAGCGCCCGGCCGCGTCGCCGTCCCGCGACGCCGAGGGTGCCGGCGGACCGCTCCCGCCGGGACCGTCCGACGGGCCGGCCCCGTCCCGGGGAGCCCGCGGAGCGCCGGAGGGGGGCCGCGCGGACGGGGAGGCGTGCGCGGCGGGGACCGGTGCCGTCGCCTCGGCCCCGTACGCCGTGGGGGCCGCCCGGTACGACGGTCCGGCCGCGCCCGTGGCCAGGAGCCCCGCCAGTCCGCAGAGTCCCGCCCGCAGGGCGGCCCCGCCCAGCCATGGAGTCACGTCGGTGACCCCCTCCCGGTACCCGTCGCCAAGACCGACGGAACAAGCGTCACACTCCGCGACCCTCACGGCATTCCGGGCGCGTCCGAACGCGGCGGCCGGGTTCGGACGGGGGCGCCCCCGGACCGCGGACCGGGTGTGCGAGAGAATGGGGGCATGGAGATGCCGAGGAACGACAGGTCGCCGGAGAAGCCCCAGATCCTGGTCGTCGGCCAGGACGGCATGGCGCTCGGTGGCGGCGGGGACGGCGACGGCGACGCCCGTGAGACGCCGGTGACCGATCAGGTCGAGCAGCCGGCGAAGGTGATGCGGATCGGCAGCATGATCAAGCAGCTGCTGGAGGAGGTGCGCGCCGCTCCCCTGGACGACGCCAGCCGGGCCCGGCTCAAGGAGATCCACTCCAGCTCGGTGAAGGAGCTGGAGGACGGTCTCGCGCCGGAGCTGGTCGAGGAGCTGGAGCGGCTCTCCCTGCCCTTCACGGAGGAGGCGACCCCGAGCGACGCGGAGCTGCGGATCGCCCAGGCGCAGCTGGTCGGCTGGCTGGAGGGTCTGTTCCACGGCATCCAGACCACCCTGTTCGCGCAGCAGATGGCCGCGCGGGCCCAGCTGGAGCAGATGCGCCGCGCCCTGCCGCCGGGCATGGGTGACGGCGAGGACGGCCCGCACCCGGGCGGCCGTTCGGGGGGCCCGTACCTGTAGGGAACCCACCGGGAGCGCACGCCCCGGTGCGCACCGCGCACAGCGAGAAGCCCGCATCCGAGGGGTCCGGCGGCCTCGGCCGCCGGACCCCTCGGCCGTGCGGTCCGCGAAGTCCGCCCCGGTGACCGCCGGCCGTTTCGGCGCACGCCGAGCAGCCCGTCAGCACGGGAACGCGATCGTGGCGAAGGTCACTCACCCCGACGCGGCCCCGGCCGGGCGCCCGCGGGGAGGGACATGATCCACTCCGCGGTTCCGCCCAGTCTGCCCGAGCCCCCCGACACGTCAAGCGGGGTGCCCGATCCGTGACCGTACGCGAAGGAAGCGTCATGGATGCGTCACGGCGCGGGCGCGCACGGTGCACAGAATTTGCACGGCAGTACGGAACCAGGGTTTCATGACCGGTCCGTCACGTGCCGGTCCCGGCCACCGTCTCGGACCGGAGGCTTGCGCGGAGGCTGTAGCGTGGCCGACGGAGACCGTGACACAACACCGCGCGTACCGCGGGCAGAAACGACGGCGAGGACTGATGGCACAGCAGCAGCGCGCTCAGGGCCCGTCCGAACCCGAGGCGACTGGCGGCGGTATGTCGGACACGCCGGAAGCCTGGGGCAACGGCGGGCTGGTCGGCGACGGCCGGTACCGGCTGACCCGCAGACTCGGGCGGGGCGGCATGGCCGAGGTGTTCGCCGCGGAGGACGTCCGGCTCGGACGCACCGTGGCCGTCAAGCTGCTCCGCGCCGACCTCGCCGAGGACCCGGTCTCCAAGGCCCGCTTCACGCGCGAGGCGCAGTCCGTGGCCGGCCTGAACCACCACGCGATCGTCGCCGTGTACGACTCCGGCGAGGATGTCGTCGGCGGCCAGTCGGTGCCGTACATCGTCATGGAGATCGTCGAGGGCCGCACCATCCGCGACCTCCTGCTCAACGCCGAGGCACCCGGCCCGGAGCAGGCGCTGATCATCGTCTCCGGCGTCCTGGAGGCGCTGGCCTACTCGCACCAGCACGGCATCGTGCACCGCGACATCAAGCCGGCCAACGTCATCATCACCCACGGCGGCGCGGTGAAGGTGATGGACTTCGGCATCGCCCGCGCCCTGCACGGCGCGTCCACGACGATGACGCAGACCGGCATGGTCATGGGCACCCCCCAGTACCTCTCCCCGGAGCAGGCCCTCGGCAAGGCCGTCGACCACCGCTCCGACCTGTACGCCACCGGCTGCCTGCTCTACGAACTCCTCGCGCTGCGCCCGCCGTTCACCGGCGAGACCCCGCTGTCGGTGGTCTACCAGCACGTCCAGGACATCCCGACGCCTCCGTCCGAGGTCTCCGACGCGGTCCCGCCGGAGCTGGACGGCCTCGTCATGCGCTCGCTGGCCAAGGAGCCCGACGACCGCTTCCAGACCGCCGAGGAGATGCGCGGGCTGGTCCAGTACGCGCTCCAGATGCTCTACGCCCAGGGCGGCCACACCGGCACCTGGAACACCGGCCCGGTCGACCACGACGGGCGGCAGACGCCCGCGGCCGGGATGGGCATGGCGGGCACCACCGTGCTGCCCCACCCCGACCACTCCGGCACCGCGCAGATCCCCCAGCCGATCCTGCCCGGCGGCGGCTACGGCGGCGGGGACGACGGCGGTTTCGAGGGCCACGGCAACCGGGGCAGCGGCCGGGGCAAGCTGTGGATCCTGGCCGTGTTCGCGGTGATCGCCATCGCGGCGGGCGTCGCGCTGGCGCTGAACAACGGCGAGACCGAGGGCGGCGGCGGTACGAAGACCTCGCAGTCGCCGAGCGCCACGCAGAGCACCGACGAGGAGAAGTCCTCCGCGTCGCCGAGCGACGAGACCTCCGACGAGCCCACCGGCGACACCGGCACCGGTCAGGACACCGGCACCGGCAGCGGCGGCGACAGCGGCTGGCAGCAGTCGTACCAGCCGTCCTGGACGCCGTCCGTGACGCAGTCCCAGGAGACCAGCCAGGAGCCCACCGGCGAGGAGACCGGCGGCGCCCAGCCCACGGACACCGCGACCGGTGACGACGGCGGCGGCGAGGAGACCGGCGGGACCCAGCCGTCGGCCCCCGCGACCGGCGACGACGGCAACGGCGGTGGCGGCGAGGAGGACGGCGGCCTGACCGCCGGTCTCGGCGGCTGAGCGGCCGTCCCCTCCCGGGCCGTCCCCTCCGGGGCTGACCGCCCGCCGGACCCGCTCAGCCGGTGAACGCCTCGCACACCGCGTCGTACTCCCGGGTCCACCACACCGCCAGGGCCGAGGCCGCGGGGAACTGCGGGTCGGCCCGGCGGTCGCCGCGCTCGTAGTGCCAGCGCAGCATCCAGAAGTCGTTGAGCCGCTCCCACCACACCCGGTGCACGGCCGCCTCCAGCTGGGAGGGGGTCGCCCCCGCCGTACGCCGGTACGCGCGGGCGTACGCCCGGACCCGGAGCAGGTCGAGCGGGCCGGTGGGGCGCACGAAGAAGATCGCGGCGGCGCGGACGGCCTCCTCCGCGCGCGGGCGCAGGCCCAGGCGGTCCCAGTCGACGATCGCGGCCGGGGCGTCCCCTCGGTAGAGCAGGTTGAACGGGTGGAAGTCGCCGTGCACCCAGCCCACCGCACCGCCGCGCGGCGGGCGCCGGCCGGCGTGCCGTTCGAGCAGCGCCCGGCGTTCCAGCAGGCGGTGCCGGGCGAGGGCGTCGAAGGAGTCGGCCGGGCGGTGCCGGCGCACCCGTCCGAGCAGGTCGTCGATGAGCGCGAAGGTGTCGGCGGGGTCGGCGCTGACGCCCGCGTCGGGGACGCCGGCGGCCGGGTCCGGGCCGCCGCGGGGACGGGCGCCGCGGGCCGGCATCACGCGTTCCAGGCCGGCGTGGACCGCCCCGAGGAGGGCGCCGAGCCGACCGCACTGGGCCTCGGTGAGCTGGCCGCCGTGCCGGTGCCGGCCCTCGATCCACGGGTGCAGCGCGTAGCAGTGGCCGCCGATGACGACGACCGTGCGGCCGTCCCGGCCGGGCAGCGCGGGGGCCACCGGGACGCCGAGGCCGGCCAGGCGCCGGGTCGCCCGGTGCTGACGGCCGATCGCGGCCGGTGTGGCGGTCTCGGGGTCGAAGTGGTGCTTGAGGAAGAAACGGCCGCGGGTGGTGCACAGGCGCCAGCCGCGGTTGAGCAGGCCCTGGTCGACGGGTTCGCAGGCGAGCGCGGAACCGGCGCGGTACTGGCGGAGGAGGGCGCCCAAGGGGGGCGCGTGAGGCACGGTGGTCGGTACACATAAACGCGGCACGCCGCCGATGCTAGGGCACCAGAAGTGCTCTTGAGCTGCGCATTGTCACACACAGTCGTCGTCGGTCGCTTTCGGTCGCCACCCCGGCAAGGGGTGCTCAGAGGGCGTCCGGGACGTTTCCGAAGTGGTGCCGGCTGGCGTCGCCGTGCCCGTCCATGGCATGGACCACGCGCAGCCGCGGCTCGATGCTCAGGCGGACGGGCCGAAGGGGGCGCCGTCCGCCCGGCCCGGTGCGGGGCCGGACCGTTCGGGCTCGGCCGGGGCAGGCGCGTACGGCTCGCGGCGGCCCACGACCCGGACGCGGCCCACAGGCCCTCGCCCGGTCCGGCGGCTCCGGCGTTGCCGGAGCCGTAGGCGACTCGGCCTTCCGGCGCCGCCCGCGCGGACCCGGTGGTAGCCGCCGTTCCTGGGTACGCGCGGCAGGACCCGGCCGTCGGAGACGATGTGGCGCGCTGAGGCGAGGAGCGGCAGGGCGCGCAGGGTGGTGGCCGCCCGGCCGTAGGCGGTGCGGCCGAGCAGGCCGACGGCGCGGGACGCGTCGAGGGGCATGCCTTCACCGTGTGCCGTGGGGCGGAGGGGGGGCAGGGCCCCCGGCCCCGCGCTCGCGGGACATGAGTCCCGGGTGAACGGAAAGGAGCCGCCCGCTCAGCGCTTCTCCGCCTGGGTCCGGGCGACGTAGGCCGCCGCCTGGGAGCGGCGCTGCATGCCGAGCTTGGCGAGCAGGCTGGAGACGTAGTTCTTGATCGTCTTCTCGGCGAGGTGGAGGCGCTCCCCGATGGCCCGGTTGGTGAGGCCCTCGCCGATCAGTTCCAGGATGCGGCGCTCCTGCTCGGTGAGCCGGGCCAGCCGGTCGTCGTCGGGGCCGCCGCCCTCGCGCAGCCGTTGCAGGACGCGGGCGGTGGTGGCCGGGTCGAGCAGGGAGCGCCCCGCGGCGACGTCCCGGACCGCGGACAGCAGCTCGGCGCCCCGGATGTCCTTCAGGACGTACCCCGAGGCGCCGGCCATGATCGCGTCGAAGAGGGCCTCGTCGTCGGCGTAGGAGGTCAGTACCAGGCAGTGCACGGACTCGTCGTGGGTGCGGATCTCGCGGCACACCTCGACGCCGCTGCCGTCGGGCAGCCGTACGTCGATCACCGCCACGTCCGGGCGGGTGGACGGGATGCGGGCCAGCGCCTCGCCGGCCGTGCCGGCCTCGCCGACCACCTCGATGTCCTCCTCGCCGGAGAGCAGGTCGTGGACACCCCGCCGGACGACCTCGTGGTCATCGAGGAGGAATACCCTGATATGTCCGTCTCCGCGCACGGAGTCAGTCTCCCATACGAACCCTTCCCGCGCCCGGGGCCGCCGGGATAACGTGCCGTTGTCCCGGCCCCCTGCGACGCTGTGACCAGTGCCTGTTCCCGACTTTGCGCATTTACTAGGAAACCCAAGTAAAAACGCAGGTCAGGAGGGGTTTCACAGATATGTGGCGCACTGGGTAACGTGCGTGGTGCAGGATGCTCGCCGGGGCACCTGTCACGCCTGTGCACGACTCCGGCGCACCCACCCCGTGCGCCCGCCGGACACAGGTGAGCCGCACCGCCTCCCGGCGAACCCGGGGGCCGGACCGACGGAGGAGCACACGTGACCGTGGAGAGCACTGCCGCGCGCAAGGCGCGACGCAGCGCCGGGAGCAAGACCGGGGACACCGGGACCCCCGGGGGCACCGGAACGGAGGCGGCCGGCACCACCGGCACCGCAGGCCCCAAGCGCACCAGCAGCACCACCAGCGCCAAGCGCGCCCCCCGCGCCGCGCGCGCCCCCAGGAAGGACGCCGAGCCGCAGCTCGTACAGCTGCTGACGCCCGAGGGCGAGCGGGTGCGGAACGCCGAGTTCGACCCCTACGTCGCCGGTGTCACCCCCGAGGAACTGCGCGGCCTGTACCGCGACATGGTGCTCACCCGCCGCTTCGACGCCGAGGCCACCGCGCTCCAGCGTCAGGGCGAACTGGGCCTGTGGGCCTCGCTGCTGGGCCAGGAGGCCGCGCAGATCGGCTCCGGCCGGGCCACCCGCGAGGACGACTACGTCTTCCCGACCTACCGCGAGCACGGCGTCGCCTGGTGCCGCGGCGTCGACCCGACCAACCTGCTGGGCATGTTCCGCGGCGTCAACAACGGCGGCTGGGACCCCAACAGCAACAACTTCCACCTGTACACCATCGTCATCGGCTCGCAGGCGCTGCACGCCACCGGCTACGCGATGGGCATCACCATGGACGGCGCCGACTCCGCCGTCCTCGCCTACTTCGGCGACGGCGCCTCCAGCCAGGGCGACGTCATGGAGGCGTTCAACTACGCCGCGGTCTACAACGCCCCGGTGATCTTCTTCTGCCAGAACAACCAGTGGGCGATCTCGGAGTCCAACGAGAAACAGACCCGCGTGCCGCTCTACCGCCGCGCCGAGGGCTTCGGCTTCCCCGGCGTCCGCGTCGACGGCAACGACGTGCTGGCCTCCCTCGCGGTCACCCGCTGGGCCCTGGAGCGGGCCCGCCGGGGCGAAGGACCGGCGCTCATCGAGGCGTTCACCTACCGGATGGGCGCCCACACCACCTCCGACGACCCCTCGCGCTACCGCCACGACGACGAGCGGATCGCCTGGGAGGCGAAGGACCCGATCCTCCGCCTGCGCCGCCACCTGGAAGCCGCCCACCACACGGACGAGGGGTTCTTCGCGGAACTGGAGGCGGAGAGCGAGGCGTTGGGCAAACGAGTGCGCGAAGTGGTCCGTGCCATGCCGGACCCGGACCGGTTCGCCCTGTTCGAGCACGCGTACGCGGACGGACACGCGCTCGTCGACGAGGAGCGCGCCCAGTTCGCCGCCTACCAGGCGTCGTTCGCCGACACGGAAGCCGAGGGGGTCTGATCATGGCTGAGAAGATGGCGATCGCCAAGGCGATCAACGAGTCGCTGCGGCACGCCCTGGAGACGGACCCCAAGGTCCTGATCATGGGTGAGGACGTCGGCAAGCTCGGCGGTGTCTTCCGGGTCACCGACGGCCTCCAGAAGGACTTCGGCGAGAGCCGCGTCGTCGACACCCCGCTCGCCGAGTCCGGCATCGTCGGCACCGCGATCGGCCTCGCCCTGCGCGGCTACCGCCCGGTGGTGGAGATCCAGTTCGACGGCTTCGTCTTCCCGGCGTACGACCAGATCGTCACGCAGCTCGCGAAGATGCACGCCCGCGCGCTGGGCAAGGTCAGGATGCCGGTCGTCGTGCGCATCCCCTACGGCGGCGGCATCGGCGCGGTCGAGCACCACTCGGAGTCCCCCGAGGCACTCTTCGCGCACGTGGCGGGCCTGAAGGTGGTCACGCCGTCCAACCCGGCGGACGCCTACTGGATGATGCAGCAGGCCATCCAGAGCGACGACCCGGTGATCTTCTTCGAGCCCAAGCGCCGCTACTGGGACAAGGGCGAGGTCGACACCGAGGCGATCCCCGGTCCGTTGCACCGGGCGCGGGTGGCCCGCGAGGGCACCGACCTCACCCTGGTCGCCTACGGCCCGATGGTGAAGCTCTGCCTGGAGGCCGCCGACGCGGCCGCGGAGGAGGGCCGCTCCCTGGAGGTCGTCGACCTGCGCTCGATCTCCCCGCTGGACTTCGACACCGTGCAGTCCTCGGTGGAGAAGACCGGCCGGCTGGTCGTGGTGCACGAGGCGCCGGTGTTCCTCGGCTCGGGCGCGGAGATCGCCGCGCGGATCACCGAGCGCTGCTTCTACCACCTGGAGGCGCCCGTGCTCCGGGTCGGCGGCTACCACGCGCCGTACCCGCCGGCGCGCCTGGAGGAGGAGTACCTGCCCGACCTGGACCGGGTGCTGGATGCCGTCGACCGCTCGCTGGCGTACTGAGGAGAGGGCCGTGACGACGATGACGGAGAGCGCCGTGGGCGCGGTGCGCGAGTTCAAGATGCCCGACGTGGGCGAGGGGCTCACCGAGGCCGAGATCCTCAAGTGGTACGTCCAGCCCGGTGACACGGTCACCGACGGGCAGGTGGTGTGCGAGGTCGAGACGGCCAAGGCCGCCGTCGAACTGCCCATCCCCTACGACGGCGTGGTCCGCGCGCTGCACGTCCCCGAGGGCACCACCGTGGACGTGGGCACGGTGATCATCGCCGTGGACACCGGCGGCGGCACGGCCGCCGGGCCGGCACCGGAGACCGCGCCGGCGGACCAGGCCGGTGCCCCGGAGCCCGAGCAGCCCCCGGCCCGGCAGCCGGTCCTGGTCGGCTACGGCGTGGCCACCTCCGCCACCCGCCGTCGCCCCCGCAAGGGCGCCCCGGCGGACCGGACCCCCGCCGCTTCCGCCCCCGCCGCCTCCGGAGGGCAGGCGCCGGCCGCGCTCCGGGCGGAGCTGAACGGCGGCGCGCCGGCCCGCCCGGCCACCGCCGGGCGTCCGCTGGCCAAGCCCCCGGTGCGCAAGCTCGCCAAGGACCTCGGCGTCGACCTGACGACCGTGGTCCCGTCCGGGCCGGACGGCGTCATCACCCGCGAGGACGTGCACGCGGCCGTGGCGCCGCCCGCCTCCCCGGAGCCGGACCTGGCCGCCGGCCGGGCCCCCGCCGCCACGCCCGCCCCCGTGGCGTACGACGCGGCCCGCGAGACCCGGGTCCCGGTCAAGGGCGTCCGCAAGGCGACGGCGGCGGCGATGGTCGGCTCGGCCTTCACCGCGCCGCACGTGACCGAGTTCGTGACGGTCGACGTGACCCGCACGATGAAGCTGGTCGAGGAGCTGAAGCGGGACAAGGAGTTCGAGGGGCTGCGGGTGAGCCCGCTGCTGCTCGTCGCCAAGGCCCTGCTGGTCGCGATCCGCCGCCACCCGGACATCAACGCGTCCTGGGACGAGGCCGCCCAGGAGATCGTGCTCAAGCACTACGTCAACCTGGGCATCGCGGCCGCCACCCCCCGTGGCCTGATCGTGCCGAACATCAAGGACGCGGACGCCAAGACCCTTCCGGAGCTGGCCCGTTCACTCGCCGAGCTGGTCGCCACGGCCCGGGAGGGCAAGACCTCCCCGGCCGCGATGCGTGGCGGCACGGTCACCATCACCAACGTCGGCGTCTTCGGCGTCGACACCGGCACGCCGATCCTCAACCCGGGCGAGTCCGCGATCCTCGCGGTCGGCGCGATCAAGCCGCAGCCCTGGGTCCACAAGGGCAAGGTGAAGCCCCGACAGGTCACCACGCTGGCGCTCAGTTTCGACCACCGCCTGGTCGACGGCGAGCTGGGCTCCCGGGTGCTGGCCGACGTGGCGGCCGTACTGGAGCAGCCCAAGCGCCTGATCACCTGGGCGTAGCGGGCACGCGGAAGGGGGTCCACCGCCCGCCGGCGGTGGACCCCCTTCCGTCGCGCCGGGTGCGTCAGCTGATCTTGGCGTAGCCGTAGTTGACGAGCTTCTTCACGTCCGAGGTGCGGTTGGCGGCCGAGGACGAGGTGAGCACCGCGCCGACGACCGACTCGCCGTTCTTGGTGGCGGCGAACACCAGGCAGTACTTGGCGGAGGTGCCGGAGCCGGTCTTCACCCCCAGCGTGCCGTTCCAGCCGAGCAGGGTGTTGGTGTTCGACCAGGTGGCCATCGTGCGGGTCGAACCCGACTTGGTGATGGTCTTCGCCTTGTACGACTTGGCCTTCACCACGGTCTTGAAGGTGGAGCTGCCCATCGCGCTGCGGGCGAGCTTGGTCAGGTCGCGCGGCGTCGAGTAGTTGGACCCGTTGCTGATGCCGTCGAACGAGTCGAAGTGCGTCTTGGTCATGCCCAGGCTCTTGGCCATGGAGTTCATCTTGCCGATGAAGTTCTTGGTGCGGGCCGAGACGGTCGAGCCCGATCCGAACTTGTCGGCCAGCGCCATCGCCGCGTCGCAGCCGGACGGCAGCATCATCCCGTAGAGGAGCTGGCGGACGGTGACCTTGTCGCCGACGATCAGCCGGGCCGACGAGGCGCCCTTGGACACGATGTAGTCGCTGTAGGCCTTCTTGATCGTGACCTTGGAGTCCAGGTTCAGGTTCTTCTGCGAGAGCACGACCTTCGCGGTCATGATCTTCGTGGTGGAGGCGGTCAGCCGGGTGGTGTCGGCGGACTTGCTGAAGAGGGTCTTGCCGTTGGCGCTGTTCATCAGGAACCCGCCCTTGGCGGTGATGGTCGGCGTCGCGACGGCCTGCGCGGGTGCCGCGGTGAGCACACCGGTGGCCAGCATGGTGCCGCTGGTCACCGCGACGGCTACGGCCCGGCGGAGGCGCATGCCTTGGATAGCGGTTTTCACGTGAGTTACCCCGATTACGTCTTATGCCCCTGCGGTGCGGCCGAGTTGAGGTCTGGGCAGCAAGGGGGCCACGTCTGTGCGACACGTGACGGGGGTGGATGGTTGCACGGCGGAACCAGGAATCCTCCGGCCGTGCTCCTCCGTCCGCATGGCGGACGGTCCGTTTCATGCGTCCCTGTTGTATCTATCCTGTGGGCATGAGCCTGGCCGTGAAGCAAGCCCCAGCCGCCGACCGCGTCTACACCCATGTCAAGCAGGGCGTCCTCGACCGCCGCTACGAGGGCGGCACCCTGCTCACCGAAGGCGAGCTCGCCGAGGCCGTGGGGGTCTCCCGCACCCCGGTGCGCGAGGCGCTGCTGCGGCTGGAGGCGGAGGGGCTGATCCGGCTCTACCCGAAGAAGGGCGCGCTGGTGCTGCCGGTCTCCGCGCAGGAGATCGCGGACGTGGTGGAGACCCGGCTGCTGGTCGAGGAGTACGCGGCGCGCAAGGCCGTACCCGCCCCGCCCGCGCTCATCGAGCGGCTGGAGGAACTGCTCCGGGAGCACAAGGAGCGGGCCGCGGCCGGGGACCTCGCCGCCGCCGCCGTCGCCGACCGCTGCTTCCACGCGGAGATCGTGCGCAGCGGGGGCAACGAGATCCTCTCCCGGCTCTACGACCAGCTGCGCGACCGCCAGCTGCGGATGGGCGTCGCCGTGATGCACTCCCACCCCGACCGGATCGCCAAGACCATCGTGGAGCACCAGGAGATCCTGGACGCCCTGCGCGCGGGCGACGCGGAGGCGGCCGTCGGGGTCGTCGGCCGGCACGTCGGCTGGTTCTCCCACCTGGCCCGGGGGGAGGTCCGATGAGCAGCGCCGGTACGACTCTGCCCGGTGACCCGCCCGGCGGCCGGCGCGCGATCGCCGTCTGGGGCGTCGGTGTCGCCGTCTACTTCGTCGCCGTCATCTTCCGCACGTCGCTGGGCGTGGCCGGCCTGGACGCCGTGGAGCGCTTCCACGTGGGCGCCTCCGCGCTGTCCACGTTCTCCATACTCCAGCTGCTGGTCTACGCCGGCATGCAGATACCCGTCGGCCTGCTGGTCGACCGGCTCGGCACCAAGAAGGTGCTGGGCATCGGAGTGGTGCTGTTCACGGTGGGCCAGCTCGGCTTCGCCTTCTCCCCGTCCTACGGCACGGCGCTGGCCTCGCGCGCGCTGCTGGGCTGCGGTGACGCGCTGACCTTCATCAGCGTGCTGCGCCTCGGCACCCGCTGGTTCCCGGCCCGGCGCGGCCCGCTGGTCGCGCAGCTGGCCGGCCTCGCGGGCATGGCCGGCAACCTGGTCTCCACCCTCGTCATCGCCCGGCTGCTGCACGGCATCGGCTGGACGGCGGCGTTCGCGGGCAGCGCGCTGGCCGGCGTGGTCGTCCTCGTCCTGCTGCTGCTCTTCCTGAAGGACCACCCGGAGGGCCACGAACCCGAGCCGGTGCCGCACCAGGGCGCGGCGTACGTACGCCGGCAGATCGCCGCCTCCTGGCGGGAGCCGGGGACGCGGCTGGGCCTGTGGGTGCACTTCACCACCCAGTTCCCGGCGATGGTCTTCCTGCTGCTGTGGGGCCTGCCGTTCCTGGTGGAGGCGCAGGGCCTGACCCGGGCCGCGGCGGGCGAACTGCTCACCCTCGTCGTGCTGTCGAACATGCTCGTCGGCCTGGTCTACGGCCAGATCATCGCCCGGCACCACGGGGCGCGGCTGCCGTTGGCCCTGACCACCGTGGGCGCCACGGCGGTGCTGTGGGCGGCGACGCTGGCCTACCCGGCCGAGCACGCGCCGATGTGGCTGCTGATCGTGCTCTGCGTGGTGCTGGGCGCCTGCGGCCCGGCGTCGATGATCGGCTTCGACTTCTCCCGTCCGGCCAACCCGCCGGAGCGTCAGGGCACCGCCTCCGGCATCACCAACATGGGCGGTTTCGTCGCCTCGATGACGACGCTGCTGGCGATCGGGGTGCTGCTGGACGCGACCGGTGACGACTACACGGTCGCGTTCTCGGCGGTGTTCGTGCTCCAGGCGCTGGGGGTCTCGCAGATCCTGCGGCTGCGGCGGCGGGCGGCGAAGCGGGAGCGGGAACGCCTGGTGGCCAGCCGGGTGTCCTCCGTGCACGTGCCCGTCTAGGTGTGCTGTCCCGGGACGTTGGTGACACGCGTGCTGGGTGCTTGAACAGGTGAGGGCCTTCTGGGTTCGGTGTGGATTGCGACATCTGCACCCGACCGCAGGAGGCCCTCGTGTCCCACCGTAACGCCCCGCTGACCCCGACCGGGCGGCTTCGCCCGGCCCGGTGCGTCGTGGACGAAGGCTGGCCGCTGCGGCGGGCCGCGGAACGCTTCCAGGTCAGCCACACCACCGCCGCCCGCTGGGCGGGCCGCTACCGGCAACTGGGCCCGGCCGGGATGCGGGACCGCTCCAGCCGCCCCCACCACAGCCCGCGCCAGACGCCCGCCCCGGTCGAACAGCAGGTGGTGCGGCTGCGACGCGAACACCGGATCGGTCCGGTGCGGCCGGCCGCCCGTTGCGGCATCGCCGCCTCCACCGCGCACCGCATCCCCCTGCGGCACGGCCTGCCCGCACTGGCCGCCTGTGACCGGGCCACCGGTGAGCCCGTGCGCCGCTACGAGCGTGCCAGGCCCGGAGAACTGGTCCACATCGACGTCAAGAAACTCGGCCGCATCCCCGACGGCGGCGGCCACAAAGTCCTCGGCCGGGCAGCCGGCCGAGCCAATCAGGACCGCCGCAACGGCACCGGATACGCCTACCTGCACACCGCCCTGGACGACCACACCCGCCTCGCCTATACCGAAGACCTCCCCGACGAGAAGGCCGCCACCTGCGCCGGCTTCCTCACCCGGGCCGCCGCCTGGTTCGCCGCACGCGGCATCACGATCGAACGGGTCCTCACCGACAACGCCTGGGCCTACACCAAGAACACCTGGCGCGACACCTGCCGCGACCTGGGCATCAGCCCCCGCTGGACCCGGCCCTGGCGGCCGCAGACCAACGGCAAGGTCGAACGCTTCCACCGCACCCTGCTCGAGGAGTGGGCCTACCAGCGGCCCTACACCTCAGACCGCGAACGCCAGGCAGCGTTTCCCGACTGGCTGGACTGGTACAACTACCACCGACCCCACACCGGCATCGGCGGCCACCCACCAGCCAGCCGCGTCACCAACCTGTCCGAACAGCACATCTAGGGCCTGTCGTTCGGATCACGCCGCGGACGCGGGGCCTGGCACGCTCACCGGTGCGAGGAAGGCGCAGCCGATTCCCCGCGACCTGCTTTGAACGACAGGCCCTGGCCGCGGGCCGCCCCGGCTACTTGGTGACCGTGAAGTGGCGCAGGATGGCCGTCGTCAGTTCCGGGTCGCCCTCGGTCTTCACGCGGTCCGACACCGCCTCCGGCGTCACCCGGCCGCAGGCCAGGCGGACGTACGTCTCCCAGTCGAGGGCCAGGGTCGCGGCGGGGCCCAGCGCGGGGGCCGTCTCCAGGGTGCCGCGGCCCTGGATGTCGACGCGGATCGTGCGGAGGAACTCGACGGGGCCGTGGACGTCGAGGACCACGGCCGAGCTGCGGGGCGCGTCCGCGTCCTCGGCGACGATCCGGGGGAGTTCGGCGAGCAGCACGTCCCGGGCGACGTACGCGCCGGGGGAGTCGAGGTTGCCGGGGCGGCCGAGGGCGGCGCGCAGGTCCTGCTCGTGCACCCACACGTCGAAGGCGTGCCGGCGCATCGACTCCTCCAGCGTCAGCTCGGTGCCGAGCGGGCCGCGCACCTTGTGACCGGGGTCGCGGGACTCGTTGCGCAGCTGCCGGTTGCGCCGGATGATCATGTATTCCAGCTCGGCGGTCATCTCCGGCGCCGTGTGGTGGCGGCGGACGTCGACCTGCATCTCCATGTACCGCTGGTGGTCGTTGGTGACGTGGAACAGGTCGCGGGGCAGCGTGTGGATGGGGCGGGGGTCGCCGAGCATCTCCGAGTCCAGGCCCATGACATGGGAGACGACATCGCGCACGGACCAGCCGGGGCACGGCGTACGACGGTTCCACTCGGCTTCCACGAGCGGCTGGACCAGCTCGGATATCGCTTCGATGGAGTGAGTCCAGGCGTCGGCGTAGGGCTGGAGGGTGGGATGCAGACTCACGGAACGGGACCCCTCGGCGGTCGGTACAGGCGGGATGGGCGGCGGTCGGCGGGCGTCTTGGGAGGCTAAGTTACGCTGCTGTGCGGTACCCCGGCAGTGCTTTCGTGTGACGATCGTAGGCCCGTACCGGCCCCTGTGACGCCACGGTGGTGGTGCGCCCGCCGGCGCGACGGCCGGTCAGCCGTCTCCCTCGTCCGTCTCCCGCTCTCTCTCCCGCTCCTTCTCCGCCAGATGGATCACGCACACCGTCAGCGCGATCAGCAGCGCCGGGTCGGCGTCGTCCCGGACGACGTCGAGGCCGTAGGTGTCCCGGACGGTCAGCCACCGCCGGGAGACGACGGCCAGCAGCTCGCCGTCGTACTCGATGGCGAACTCGCGGTCGAGGACGCGGCCGCTGATGTCGAGCCCGGTGCCGTCGGCCAGGGTGACCCGGTAGTGGTCGCGCAGCAGCGACAGCCGCTTGCGCCGGAGGGTGGCCAGGGGCTCCCCGGCCCGCTCGATCACCATGGTGTCGCGCAGCGCGAACATCTTCTGGTGGATGTCGATCAGGACCTGGCCCCGGGCGTCCTTCAGCTCCCAGGTGTCCCGCAGCCGCATCGCCTTGCCGTCGACGAGGAAGACCTTGTTCCCGCGGTCGTCCTCGATCCAGTAGTCGTCGCCGAAGCCGAGCAGCCGGTCGTACACGAGAAATCTCATACGGCGATCGCTTCCCCGGCCGCCGGTCGCCGTCACGCGGCCGGGCGCCGGGTCACGCCGAGGTGGCACCGGGCGTGCCGCGGCCGGACGCCGTCCCGCGGGCGTCCGCCGGCCGGCGGACGGGCACCCGGCACCCCCCGGGCACCCGGCACCCCCCGGTGACCCGGCTCCCCGCCCGCCGCGTCGCGGTGCCGGCGGGTACGGACGCCCGGGTCACGCCGGGGCGGTCAGGCGCCGTAGCCGTTGTGGTAGCCGTCGTGCGTGTGGGGCCGTTCCTCGACCACCGGCGTCGTCGGCGGGACCACGACGCGCCGCCTGCGGGCGATGCTGCTGAAGGTCGCGACACCGATCAGGCCGACGATCATGAAGATCACGCCGACGAGGTCGAGGTTGACGCCCTGCATGTCCCAGTCGGTCGCGAACGTGAGGATGGCTCCCACGGCGATGAGGATGATGCATCCGCCGAGGCCCATGACTGTCGCCTCCCTGTAGATCCGGTCGGTTCCGGTCCTTCCGGTCGATCCGGTTCCGTCCGGTTACCCCGGGAGGCAACACCCATGCGGCGCCGGGCCCTTGCGGCCGCGGGATCAGCCGCGCAGGAACGCCGTCAGGGCGTTCGCCAGCAGGTGGGGGTCGTCCGCGCCGCACAGTTCGCGGGCGCTGTGCATCGACAGGATCGCGGCGCCGATGTCGACGGTCCGGATGCCGTGCCGGGCGGCGGTGATCGGGCCGATCGTGGTGCCGCAGGGCATGGCGTTGTTGGAGACGAACGACTGGAAGGGCACGTCGGCCCGCTCGCAGGCGGCGGCGAAGACCGCGCGGCCCGAACCGTCGGTGGCGTAGCGGTTGTTGACGTTGACCTTGAGGATCGGGCCGCCGTTGACCCGCGGGTGGTGCGTCGGGTCGTGCCGCTCGGCGTAGTTGGGGTGGACGGCGTGGCCGGTGTCGGAGGAGAGGCAGACGGTGCCGGCGAAGGCGCGGGCCCGGTCCTCCAGGGTGCCGCCGCGCGCGAACACCGAGCGTTCCAGCACGGTGCCGAGCAGCGGGCCGTCCGCGCCGGTGTCCGACTGGGAGCCGGTCTCCTCGTGGTCGAAGGCGGCGAGCACGGGGATGGAGGACAGCCGGGCGCCCGTGCTCGCGGCGGCGGCCAGGGCGGCCGTACCGGCGTGCACGGAGAGCAGGTTGTCCATGCGCGGTCCGGCGACGAGGTCCTGGTCGCGGCCCAGGTATGCGGGCGGCTCCACGGAGTGCGTCATCAGGTCCCAGCCGGTGACCGAGCCGGCCGCCAGGCCCGCCTCCTGCTCCAGGAAGGCGATCAGATCGCCGTCGCGGACGTCGGAGCCGAGACCCCAGACAGGCTGGAGGTGGCGCTGCTTGTCGAGCTTGAGGCCGTCCGCGGTGACGTTGCGGTCGAGGTGGATGGCGAGCTGCGGGACGCGCAGCAGGGGGCGGTCGACGTTCACCAGGCGGCTGGAGCCGTCGCGCAGGCTGAGCCGGCCGGCCAGCCCGAGGTCGCGGTCGAGCCAGGAGTTCAGCAGCGGGCCGCCGTAGATCTCCACGGCGACCTGGCGCCAGCCGTGGGCGCCGGTGTCGGGCCGGGGCTTGACGCGCAGGTTGGGCGAGTCGGTGTGCGCGCCGACGACGCGGAAGGGGGTGTGGGCGTCGGCGCCCTCGGGGACGTACCAGGCGATGACCGCGCCGCCCCGCAGGACGTACGCGCCGCCGCTCACCGCGTCCCAGGCGTCCGTCTCCGCGACCTGCCGGAACCCTGCCTTCTCCAGCCGCTGGGCGACGTTCGCCACGGCGTGGTACGGCGTCGGGGAGGCCGCGAGGAAGGTCATCAGGTCGTCGGTGTGGCCGCGGTCGAAGCGGGGGGGTTCGCTCATGGGTTCACCTTAACGACGGCCGAGGGCCCGCTCCCCGTCGTCCACCGGGAAGCGGGCCCTCGTCAGGGGGCTCAGAACGCGGACTCGTCCAGCTCCATCAGGTCCAGCTCGACGCCCTGGGCGACCTTGCGGGCCAGGGTGACGCCGGGCAGGACGTTCGCCGCGAAGAACTTCGCCGCGGCGATCTTGCCGGTGTAGAACGCCTTGTCCTTGGCGGATGCGGTCGGCAGCTTCTCGGCGGCGACCGCGGCGCCCTTGAGGAGCAGGTAGCCGACGACCACGTCACCGGAGGCCATCAGCAGGCGGGTGGTGTTGAGGCCCACCTTGTAGATGTTCTTGACGTCCTGCTCGGTGGCGGCGAGGTCGGTGAGCATCAGGCCGACGATGGCCTCCAGCTCGACGGCGGCCTTGGCGAGGTGCTCGCGGGCGCCGGACAGCTCCTCGCCGCCGGTGCCGAGGGCGAGGAACTTCTTGATGTCCTCGGCGAGCGAGTTCAGCGCGGTGCCCTGGTTGCGGACGATCTTCCGGAAGAAGTAGTCCTGGCCCTGGATCGCCGTGGTGCCCTCGTAGAGGGTGTCGATCTTGGCGTCCCGGATGTACTGCTCGACCGGGTACTCCTGGAGGAAGCCGGAGCCGCCGAAGGTCTGGAGGGACTGGGCGAGCTGCTCGTACGCCTTCTCCGAGCCGTAGCCCTTGACGATCGGCAGCAGCAGGTCGTTGAGGGCGTGCGCGGCGGCGGAGTCCTCGCCGTTCGCCTCCTTGACCTGGATCTCGTCCTGGATCGAGGCGGTGTACATCACCAGGGCGCGCATGCCCTCGGCGTACGCCTTCTGCGTCATCAGCGAGCGGCGGACGTCGGGGTGGTGGGTGATGGTGACCTTGGGGGCCGTCTTGTCCATGAAGTTGGCCAGGTCGGGGCCCTGGACGCGCTCCTTGGCGTACTCCAGGGCGTTGAGGTAGCCCGTGGAGAGGGTGGAGATCGCCTTCGTGCCGACCATCATGCGGGCGAACTCGATGATGCGGAACATCTGGCGGATGCCGTCGTGCTTGTCGCCGATCAGCCAGCCCTTGGCGGGGTGGCGGTCGCCGAAGGTCATCTCGCAGGTGTTGGAGACCTTCAGGCCCATCTTGTGCTCGACGTTGGTGGCGTAGACGCCATTGCGCTCGCCCAGCTCGCCGGTCTCGACGTCGAACTCGTACTTCGGGACGAGGAAGAGGGACAGGCCCTTGGTGCCGGGGCCGGCGCCCTCGGGGCGGGCGAGGACGTAGTGGAGGATGTTCTCCGACATGTCGTGCTCGCCGGACGTGATGAAGCGCTTCACGCCCTCGATGTGCCAGGAGCCGTCCGCCTGCTGGACCGCCTTGGTGCGGCCGGCGCCGACGTCGGAGCCGGCGTCGGGCTCGGTGAGGACCATGGTGGAGCCCCACTGGCGGTCGACGGCGAGCTTAGCGATCTTCTTCTGGACCTCGTTGCCCTCCTCGAAGAGGATGCCCGCGAAGGCCGGGCCGGAGGAGTACATCCACACGGCCGGGTTGGCGCCGAGGATCAGCTCCGCGTACGCCCAGATCAGGGAGCGCGGCGAGGTGGTGCCGCCGATCTCCTCGGGCAGGCCGAGCCGCCAGTACTCGGAGTCCATGAAGGCCTGGTAGCTCTTCTTGAAGGAGGCCGGGACCGGTGCCGTGTTGGTCTGCGGGTCGAAGACCGGCGGGTTGCGGTCGGCGTCCTCGAAGGAGGCGGCCAGCTCGTTCTCCGAGAGGCGGGCCATCTCCTCCAGGATGCTCCTGGCGGTGTCGACGTCCATCTCCGCGAACGGGCCGGTGCCGTACAGCTTGTCGCGGCCGAGCACCTCGAAGAGGTTGAACTCGATGTCTCGGAGATTCGGCTTGTAGTGCCCCATGGCGACAGCTCCGTTAAGCGATCGGCGAGGCACTGACTCCTCGCGCCTGTTCCCGTATCAGCCATGTACCGGCTGGTAGCTACGATGATGCTACCCGTCGGTAATAAGTCGCAACCCCGGCCGCTCCATCTGTGACTCTTCACTCGCTACTCTTTGCGGTATGTGCGGCTACGACCAGACCGCGGGCCAGCAGCAGTACGCGCCGCCCCAGCAGCCGATGTCCGGCGGATACGGGCAGCAGCCGCTGTACCCGGAGCCGTCCCCGCCCTCGCTCGCGGACGCGGTGCGCGCCTTCACCACGGGCCAGCTGGCCGCCGAGGACTTCCAGCAGATCTTCGCGACCTCCAAGGTCTACTGCCCGCGCGGCGACAACCCCGGTTTCCTCGCCCTGCACAACACCCAGCAGCCGGTGATCCCCATGTTCACCACGCTCAAGGAGCTGCGCCGGTACGCGGGCAAGGAGTCCAAGTACTTCGTGATCACCGGTGCCGAGGTGCTCGACCTGCTGCCGACCGGCTACGGGTTCGTCCTCGACATGGAGGGCGAGCACCGGATGGTGTTCGACGCGAAGGCCGTCGAACAGATGGTCGACTTCGCGATGCGGCGCATGTACGGCTGAACCGTGCGCGGCTGAATCAGGCGACCGCGCCGACTGCCGGCGGAGCCCGGAGGGAATGCCCTCCGGGCTCCTGTGGTTCCGGGTAGCAGAAAGTTCAACGCTCAACTAAAGTGGGACGCACGCCGCCCAAGGAGGTCGACATGCCCGCCGTGACCGTCGAGAACCCGCTCTTGCTCCCCCGTGTGACCGCGCCCGCGGACGCGGTGGCCCGCCCCGTGCTCACCGTCACGACCGCGCCCAGCGGTTTCGAGGGCGAGGGCTTCCCGGTGCGCCGCGCGTTCGCCGGGATCAACTACCGCCACCTCGACCCGTTCATCATGATGGACCAGATGGGTGAGGTGGAGTACGCGCCCGGAGAGCCCAAGGGCACCCCCTGGCACCCCCACCGCGGCTTCGAGACCGTCACCTACATCATCGACGGCATCTTCGACCACCAGGACAGCCACGGTGGCGGCGGCACCATCACCAACGGCGACACCCAGTGGATGACGGCGGGCTCCGGCCTGCTGCACATCGAGGCGCCGCCGGAGTCCCTGGTGATGTCCGGCGGACTCTTCCACGGGCTCCAGCTCTGGGTGAACCTGCCGGCCAAGGACAAGATGATGGCCCCGAAGTACCAGGACATCCGCGGCGGCAGCGTGGCCCTGCTGACCTCCCCGGACGGCGGCTCCCTGGTCCGCGTGATCGCCGGCGACCTGGACGGCCACCAGGGGCCCGGCTCCACCTTCACGCCGATCACGATGATCCACGCGACCCTCGCGCCGGGCGCCGAGCTGACCCTGCCCTGGCGGGAGGACTTCAACGGCCTGGCGTACGTCCTCGCCGGGCGCGGCTCGGCCGGCACCGAGCGGCGGCCGGTGCGCACCGGGCAGGCGGCCGTCTTCGGGGCGGGAGGCTCGCTCACCGTGCGGGCGGACGAGAAGCAGGACGGGAACACCCCGGACCTGGAGGTCGTCCTGCTGGGCGGACGGCCGATCCGCGAGCCCATGGTCCACTACGGCCCGTTCGTCATGAACACCCGTGACGAACTCCAGCAGGCCTTCGAGGACTTCCAGAAGGGCCGGCTGGGCACCGTGCCGGCGGTGCACGGGATGACCGCGGAGGGGCCGCGGGCCTGACCGGGCACCCGGCCGGGTCGGTCACTGACGAACGACTCGTCCGTCGTTGACCGGCTCGGCCCCTTCGCGTCCGGAGCCCAGGCGCAGGACGGCGATCTGGGAGTCGGATCGAGTCGGGTCCACCTCGGCGCATCTGCCGGACAGCGGAGCCCGGGAACGCGATCGGGGTGTGCTCCCCGCGAGGCCGTCGGGAGCAGCCCGGTGACGACGACCCGTGCGTCCTCGCCGGCATGGCCCGGCAGACGCTCCACCGCGACCGGTCGCGGGATGCCCTCGCACTGGTCCGCATCTCCCAGGACGGCGCCCGCCACGTCACCGGGCCTCGTGTGCGGGCCGTGCTCCACACCCGGGGGACCGCCGGGCGTAGGAAGGCGCCAACGCCCTCCGCATCGACCGCGCCGACCGCCTCGCCGCCGTATGGAACGGCGAACCGCCCACCGGTACGGGCGGGGGCACCGCCGACACCGTCCTCGGAGCCCGTGAGGCCGGAATCCCGGTCGATGCCATCCGGCCCGCAGGGGCTGCTCGGAAGGGCTGACCTGTCACCGCACGAGGCGCAGGACCGGGCGCTGCTCCTGGACGGCGAGCAGTTCCCGGACCCGCGGAACCGTCCAGGCAGGCTCATGAGCCGGCGTCACCACGGACAGGTCCGCGGGCCCGGCCCCGCGCCTCACCCGGGCGGGCCGTTCCGGCGGGACGGTCAGCCCGGGGCGTGGTCGGCTGGGGCCGTGCTGTTGCTTCCCGTTCCGGTCCGTCGGTTCGCCGCCTGGTGTGCCGTTCTCCTGCTCGCCGCCGGTCTCGCCTGGGTCGCCGTCCGGCTCTGCGTCGAGCTGCGCACCGCCGTGGCGCCCGCGCTGCTCGCCCTGCTCGGCACGGCCCTGCTGCGCCCGCTGTACCGGCGGCTGGTGGCGGCGCACGTCCAGCGGTCCCTGGCCGCGGGGCTCACCTGCGCCGCCGTGCTGGTGGTGGTCGGCGGGGCCGTGTACATCGTGGTCGCCGCGCTCGTCGACAGCGGCGACCAGATCGTGGCCTCCCTGAAGACCTCCGCCCAGGACCTCGCCCGCCACTTCGGGGCCGCGGGCACCTCGCTGGACGACCTCGCCTCCAACGCCCGCGAGCTGCTGGGCAAGTTCGGCTCGACGGCCGCCTCCGGGGTGATCAGCGGGGTCAGCGTCGTCGGCGAGACCATCGCCATGGCCGTCCTCGCCCTGCTGCTGGTCTTCTTCTTCCTGCGCGACTCCGACCGGGCGGTCGGCACCGTGCGCGCCCTCGTCCCGCGCAGCGGCGGTGACATGGCCGAGGCGATGGCCCGGCGGGCCTTCGGGGCCGTCGAGGGCTTCATGCGGGGGACCACGATCATCGCGCTGATCGACGCCGTCTGCATCACCGTCGGCCTGCTCGTCCTGCGCGTCCCGGGCGCCCTCGGCCTCGGCGCGCTGGTCTTCGTCGGCGCCTACATCCCCTACCTCGGCGCGTTCATCTCCGGCGCGGTGGCGGTGCTCGTGGCGCTCGCCGACCGCGGGTTCGTCATCGCGCTGTGGGCGCTCGGCGTGGTGGTCGCCGTGCAACTGCTGGAGGGGCACGTGCTCCAGCCGATGGTGCAGAGCCGGACCGTGCGGATGCACCCGGCGGTGGTGCTGCTCGCGCTGACCGCGGGCGCCTCGGTCGCGGGCATCCTCGGCATGCTCCTCGCGGTGCCGCTGGTCGCCGCCGGCGTCGGCATCGTCCACGAACTCCAGGAGCGCTACGCCGCCGAGTCCTCCGGGACCGACGGGCCGGCCGGCGGCTCGTAGAAGTCGAACCAGATGCTCTTGCCGTCGCCGCGCGGGGCGACGCCCCACTCGTCGGCGAGCATCTCGATCAGCATCAGGCCCCGCCCGGAGGACGCCATCTCGCCCGGCCGGCGTTTGTGCGGCAGTTCCTCGCCGCTGTCGGTGACCTCCACCCGGATGCGGCGCCGCCCCGGGGCGCCGGTCACCTCCGCCACGACCAGCGCGTCGGCGTCGGTGTGCACGAGGACGTTGGTCAGCGTCTCGGAGAGCAGCAGCACCGCCGAATCCTTCTGGTCCTCACTGGGCCAGTCGTGCAGCAGGGCGCGCAGATGCCGCCGGGCGGCGCCGATCCGCTCCGGCTCGGCCTGGGCGACGGTGATGATCGTGCGCCGGGCCGGCGGCCGGCCGTCCGCGCCGTCGCCGTCCCGGTCCGGCCGGCGCAGCAGCAGGAGGGCGAGGTCGTCCTCCCGGCGGTCGGCGAGCGGACCGGTGGTGTGGTGCGAGGGCGGCCCGCTGACGGCCTGGACCATCGCGTCGGCCAGCTCCTCCGGGTCGCCGACGGGCAGCTTCTCCAGGACGGCGCTCAGCCGCCGCCAGCCCGACTCCAGATCGTGGCCGCCGGTCTCCAGCACGCCGTCGGTGATCAGCATCAGCGTCTCGCCGGGCTCCAGGGTGAGCCGGGTGGTGGGATAGTCGCCGTCCGGGTCGATGCCCAGCGGCAGCCCCCCGGCCGTGGCCCGCACCAGCACCGTCCCGTCCGTCATCCGCACCGCCGGGTCGAGATGGCCGGCGCGCGCGGTCTCCACGGTGCCGGTGGCGGGGTCGACCTCCACGTAGAGGCAGGTCGCGAAGCGGGAGTCGCCGAGGTGCTCGGCGGACTGGGCGAGCCCGTGGAAGAACCGGGAGGCGCGGGCGAGCACCGCGTCGGGGCGGTGGCCCTCGGAGGCGTAGGCGCGCAGGGCGATGCGCAGCTGGCCCATCAGCCCGGCCGCCCGTACGTCATGGCCCTGGACGTCGCCGATGACCAGGGCGAGCCGGTCTCCTCCGGAGGGAGTACCCCCGGGCAGGGGGATCACGTCGTACCAGTCGCCGCCGACCTGGAGTCCGCCGCCGGTGGGCACATAGCGGGCGGCGATCCGCACGCCCGGGATCTCGGGTCCCACGGCGGGCAGCATGGAGCGCTGGAGCCCGTCGGTCAGCTCCCGCTGGGTCTCGTCGGCACCCGCCCGGGACAGGGCCTGGGCCATCATCCGGGCCACCGTGGTCAGCACCGAGCGCTCGTCCGGGGTGAACACGACGGGGTAGGAGAAGGCCGCCATCCAGGCGCCCAGCGTGCGGCCCGCCACGGTCAGCGGCAGGAACGCCCAGGAGCGCCGGCGGTAGCGCTGGGCGAGCGGCCAGGTGAGCGGGTAGCGGGCGGCGTACTCCTCGGGGGAGGAGAGGTAGACGGCGCGGCCGGTGCGGACCACCTCGGCGGCCGGGTAGTCCGTCTCCAGCCCCATCCGCGCGAACGGGCTGTCCCCCTGCTCCGGCTCCGTGCGGTGGCCGATGATGCGCAGCTCGTCGCCCTGCACCTTGAAGACGGCCAGCCCGTCCGGGGAGAAGCCGGGCATCGACAGGCCCGCCGCGACCCGCAGCACCTCCTCGGTGGACCGCGCCTCGGCCAGCGCCCGGCCCGCGTCCAGCAGGAACGCCTCCCGGGAGCGCCGCCAGTCACCGGTGACGGCGCTGCGCCCGGCGGGGGTGCCCGGCGCCGGTTCGGTGACCTCCTGGAGGGTGCCGATCAGCCGGTACGCCTGCTCCTCGGGGTCGAAGGAGGGCTTGGAGCGGCTGCGGACGACACGGACGACGCGGCCCTGCTCGTCCATGACCCGGACGCGCACCTCGGCGACGGTGCCCTCGGTGGCGGCGAGGCGGATCACGCCGGTGATCTCGTTCCAGTCGACCGGGTGGAGGCGGGCCCGGATCTGGGCCTGGTGGACACTGGCCCGGCGGGCGGGCAGCCCGAGCAGCCGTGCCGCCTCGGCGTCGACCGTGACGAGCCCGGCGGCCGTGTCCCAGTGCCACAGACCGGTCGCCAGGGCGGCCAGGACATCCCCCACGGCGGGCAGGGGCTCACCAGTGCGCATTGCACCACTCTATGAAGAGGGGATCGCAGGCTGCCACCGGTCGCGGTGCGGGTGGCGGGGCGGCGGCGGTCCCGGCAATGGGGAGGAAGGGGGGCGGGACCGCCCGGTACGCTGGGGGTGTTTCACGTGAAACACCCACGGTGAGACACCCACCCGATCCGCGAAGACTGGATGAACGACGATGCATCGGTACAGGTCCCACACCTGCGGCGAGCTCCGCGCCTCTGACGTCGGCACCGACGTCCGGCTGAGCGGCTGGCTGCACAATCGGCGCGACCTGGGCGGCATCCTCTTCATCGATCTGCGCGACCACTACGGCATCACCCAGCTCGTCGCCCGTCCGGGCACGGACGCGTACGCGGCGCTGGACAAGCTGACGAAGGAGTCCACCGTCCGGGTGGACGGCACCGTCGTCTCCCGCGGCACGGAGAACGTGAACCCGGACCTGCCCACCGGTGAGGTCGAGGTCGAGGTGGGCGAGGTCGAGCTGCTCGGCGCCGCACAGCCGCTGCCGTTCACGATCAACACCGAGGACGGGGTGAACGAGGAGCGTCGTCTGGAGTACCGCTTCCTCGACCTGCGCCGCGAGCGGATGCACCGCAACATCATGCTGCGCACGCAGGTGATCTCCGCGATCCGCAGCAAGATGGTGGCCCTCGGCTTCAACGAGATGGCGACGCCGATCCTGACCGCGACCTCCCCCGAGGGCGCCCGTGACTTCGTCGTCCCCTCCCGGCTGCACGCGGGCCGCTTCTACGCGCTTCCGCAGGCCCCGCAGCAGTTCAAGCAGCTGCTGATGATCTCGGGCTTCGACCGGTACTTCCAGATCGCGCCCTGCTTCCGCGACGAGGACGCCCGCGCCGACCGCTCGCCGGGCGAGTTCTATCAGCTCGACGTCGAGATGAGCTTCGTCGAGCAGGAGGACGTCTTCCAGCCGATCGAGAAGCTGATGACGGAACTCTTCACCGAGTTCGGCGGCGGCCGCGAGGTCACCTCGCCCTTCCCGCGCATCCCCTTCCGCGAGGCGATGCTGAAGTACGGCTCGGACAAGCCGGACCTGCGCGCCAAGCTCGAACTGGTCGACCTCACCGACATCTTCGCGGGCTCGGAGTTCAAGGCGTTCGCCGGCAAGCACGTGCGCGCGCTGCCGGTCCCGGACGTCGCCGCCCAGCCCCGCAAGTTCTTCGACCAGCTCGGCGACTACGCCGTGTCGCAGGGCGCCAAGGGCCTGGCCTGGGTCCGCGTCGGCGAGGACGGCACGCTGACCGGCCCGATCGCCAAGTTCCTCACCGAGGAGAACGTCGCGGAGCTGACCAAGCGGCTGGGGCTGGCCGCCGGACACGCCGTGTTCTTCGGCGCGGGCGAGTTCGACGAGGTCTCCAAGATCATGGGCGCGGTCCGGGTCGAGGCGGCCAAGCGCGCCGGGCACTTCGAGGAGAACGTCTTCCGGTTCTGCTGGATCGTCGACTTCCCGATGTACGAGAAGGACGAGGAGACGGGGAAGATCGACTTCTCCCACAACCCGTTCTCGATGCCGCAGGGCGGCATGGACGCCCTGGAGAACCAGGAGCCGCTGGACATCCTGGCCTGGCAGTACGACATCGTCTGCAACGGCGTGGAGCTGTCCTCCGGCGCGATCCGCAACCACGAGCCCGAGATCATGCTCAAGGCGTTCGAGATCGCCGGGTACGACGCGGAGACCGTCGAGCGGGAGTTCGCGGGCATGCTGCGCGCGTTCCGCTTCGGCGCCCCGCCGCACGGCGGCATCGCCCCCGGCGTCGACCGCATCGTCATGCTGCTCGCGGACGAGCCCAACATCCGCGAGACCATCGCCTTCCCGCTCAACGGCAACGCCCAGGACCTGATGATGGGCGCGCCGACCGAGCTGGACGAGTCCCGGCTGCGGGAGCTGCACCTGTCGGTGCGCAAGCCCCAGCCGAAGTAGGCGCGGCAGGGGGAAAGGGGCCCGGGAGACGATCCCGGGCCCCTTTCCGCGTGTGTGCGGGGCCTACCGGCCGGTCCGGTCCCGCAGCCGGCGCAGGCGGGGGTTCCCGGCGAGCGCGTCGAGCAGCCGGCGTCCGGCGCCGGCCGTGTAGGCGGGGCCCTCCAGCCGCAGCAGGGCGCCGTCGCTGACGACGGCGTACGCCGCCGGTTCCGTCGCCTTCGGGAAGGTGACCGGGTGGCGTCCGGAGGGCAGGTCGAGGCGCTCGGGCAGCCTCAGCCGCACCGAGGTGCCCTCGGCGGCGGGGACCAGCCGGGCGGTGACCGTGCGGGCCGCCACGGTGACCTTGACCTTGACCGGGCCGCCGGACGCCGCCGTGACGTAGGGCAGGGGCAGCGCCCGGCCGGCGCGGGCGTCGTTGGCGGCGGCGGCCTCGGCGGTGTCGGGACCGAAGCGGCGCAGCCGCTGGTCCACGTCGAGGGCGAGCTGGTGACCGGCGGTCCAGTACGGCAGGGCGATCCGGCCGCCGGACAGCGCCGGGCCCACGGCCGCCGGGCTCTTGGCCTCGGGGGTGCCGTCGGCGTCCCGGGCGCTGAGCCGGACCAGCCGGTCGACGCCCAGCAGCCGGACGAAGCCCCACACGTCGTAGACGCCGCGTTCCAGGGGCCGGCCGCCGGCCAGCCGCTCCGGGTCCAGGCGCAGCTGCCCGGAGGCGACCAGCCGGGAGCGGCCCTCACCGGCCGGTTCGAGCCGGACCTCCAGGTCGCCCTCCGGGTACCACCAGTCCTCCCGGTCGCGGTCCTTGACCACGATCTCCGCGTAGGCGTGGCGGAGCGGGTCGGGGACCTCGTAGCCGTCCTCGCCGCCCGGTACGCCGTCCAGCAGGGCCGGGTCCAGCCACCAGGTGCCGTCCCGTTCGAGCAGGACGAGCGGTTCGCCGTCGCCGCGCAGCAGGTCGAGGGTGACGTCGGCGGTCAGGCAGCCGTCCGCCCAGCGCAGCGGCCCGCTGCGGTAGCGGGCGGTCACGGCGCGGACGTGCTCGGCGAAGGCCCGCGCGCCCTCGTAGTCGCCGCGCTCCAGCAGGCGGTCGCGGACCCGGGACACCCCGGGCAGGCCCTCGCGGACGGCCTGCGGGAACTCCTCCAGCGCCACCGCGCGGGCGGCCTCGATCCGCGGTATCTGCTCGGCCGGTTCCTCGCGCAGGATCTCCGGCTCTCGGGTCCGGGAGAGGACCTCCACGTGGTAGAGGCGGTGCAGCAGCCGGTTCTGCAGCGCGTCGATGTCGTCGGAGGGGGTGGTGCCGTCCTTGATCTGGCGGACGATGGTGCGGGTGTTGTCCCAGAAGCCGTACCGCGGGTCGAAGCGGTGCCGGGTGTTGTTGCCGCCGTCGTCCCGCTTCATCCAGTAGTAGCAGGGGTAGTCGGCGAGGATCGCGATGCGCTCGGCCTTCAGGTAGGCGGCGCTGACGAAGGCCAGGTCCTCCAGGATCCACGGCCCTTCCGGGAACCGCAGCCCGTGCTCCTCGACGAAGGCCCGCCGGAACATCTTGTGCGGGGACAGGCTCTGCATCAGCTCGTCGTTCTCGATGGTGCAGGAGTCGACCGTGTGCCGGAACAGCCGGCGGGGGCGCACCATCGTGCTGGACATCTTGCCGACCACCACGTCGGCGTCGTTGCGGACGGCGTGCTCGTACAGCCGCTCCAGGGCCTCGGGCCCGAGCTTGTCGTCGTGGTCGACGAACTGCACGTACTCCCCCTTGGCGTGGCGCAGGCCCAGGTTGCGCGGGGCGCCCGGCCAGCCCGAGTTGGGTTGGGTGTGCACCTGGACGTTGGGGTGGTCGGCCGCGAGCTTCTCCAGCCGGGCCAGGGTGTCGTCGGTCGACCCGTCGTCCACGTAGATCACCTCGTACGCGTCGGCCGGCAGGCTCTGGCCGAGCAGCGACGGGGCGCACTCCTCGATGTAGTGACCGGTGTTGTGGACGGGGACGATGACACTGACCTTGAGTCTCGGCATCCCCGGACTGTATCCGGGGGCGCGTCAGCGGGCCGCGAACTGGGTCAGGATCGCCTGGACCTCGTAGATGTCGACGCCCTTGGTGAAGGTCTTCTGGATCGGGGTCTGGCTGCCGGAGAGCCAGATCTTCAGCTCGGCGTCGAGGTCGAAGTGGCCGGCGGTCTCGACGGAGAAGTGGGTGATGCTGCGGTACGGCACCGAGTGGTACTCCGTCTTCTTGCCGGTGAGGCCCTGCTTGTCGATCAGGATCAGCCGGCGGTCGGTGAAGAGGATGGTGTCGCGGATCAGCAGGAAGGCGGCGTGCACCTGCTCGCCGTGGCCGAGGAGACGGGCGTAGTCCTGGGCGGCCTGGGCCGGGTCGATGGTGTGGGCGTTGCCGAAGAGTGCCATGGGGTCCCCCGCGTGGGCTGCGGCGGCGTCGGACACGGCCGCCTCGGAGGCGATCGTGACAGAACGCGGGGCCGGGGAGAAGGTCTCGCCCTCCCCGGCCCCGATCTTGTGGCAGGCGCGTTACGCGGCCGGCTTCTCCTCGAGACGCGGGAACAGCACCGCGCCCTTGGTGACGGTCGCGCCGGCCGGCAGCCGGCCCCAGTCCGCCGCGTCCTGGACCCGCTGGTCGGCGAGGGCGCCCAGGGCGGCCCCCGCGCCGAGGGAGTCCCACAGCTTCTGCGAGGTCTCCGGCATCACCGGGTTGAGCAGCACGGCGACGGCGCGCAGGGCCTCGGCGGCCGTGTAGAGGACGGTGGCCAGGCGGGCCCTGCCCTCGTCGGAGGTGTCCTTGGCGACCTTCCAGGGCTCCTGCTCCGTGATGTAGCCGTTGACCTGCTTCACGAAGTCGAAGACGGCCAGGATGCCGCCCTGGAAGTCCAGCTCCTCGCCGATCCTCCGGTCGGCCTCGGTGACGGCCCTGGCGAGACCGTCCTTGATCGCCTGCTCGGCCGCGCCGTCCGCCGTGGCCTCGGGCAGGGCGCCGTCGAAGTACTTGCCGACCATGGCGGCGACGCGGGAGGCGAGGTTGCCGTAGTCGTTGGCCAGCTCGCTGGTGTAGCGGGCGGAGAAGTCCTCCCAGGAGAACGAGCCGTCCTGGCCGAAGGCGATCGCGCGCAGGAAGTACCAGCGGTAGGCGTCCACGCCGAAGTGCGAGGTCAGGTCCTGCGGCTTGATGCCGGTCAGGTTCGACTTCGACATCTTCTCGCCGCCGACCATCAGCCAGCCGTTGGCGGCGACCTTGCCGGGCAGCGGCAGGCCCTGCGCCATCAGCATGGCCGGCCAGATCACCGCGTGGAAGCGGAGGATGTCCTTGCCGACCAGGTGCACGTCGGCGGGGAAGGTCTCCTCGAACTTCGCCTGGTTCTCGTTGTACCCGACGGCCGTGGCGTAGTTCAGCAGGGCGTCGACCCACACGTAGATGACGTGCTTCTCGTCCCAGGGGATCGGGATGCCCCAGTCGAAGGTCGAGCGGGAGATGGAGAGGTCCTGGAGGCCCTGGCGGACGAAGTTCAGCACCTCGTTGCGCGCCGACTCGGGCTGGATGAAGCCCGGGTTGGCCTCGTAGTGCGCGAGGAGCTTCTCGCCGTAGGCGCTCAGCTTGAAGAAGTAGTTCTCCTCGCTGAGGATCTCCACCGGCTTCTTGTGGATCGGGCAGAGCTTCTGGCCCGCGTACTCGCCCTCGCCGTCGAGCAGCTCGCCGGGGAGCTTGTACTCCTCGCAGCCCACGCAGTACGGGCCCTCGTAGCCGCCCTTGTAGATCTCTCCCTTGTCGTACAGATCCTGCACGAACTCCTGGACGCGGTCGGTGTGCCGCTTCTGGGTGGTGCGGATGAAGTCGTCGTTCGCGATGTCCAGGTGCTCCCAGAGGGGCTCCCATGCCTCGGTGACGAGCTTGTCCGCCCACTGCTGCGGGGTGACGCCGTTCGCCTCCGCGGTGCGCATGATCTTCTGACCGTGCTCGTCCGTGCCGGTGAGGTACCACACCTTCTCGCCGCGCTGACGGTGCCAGCGCGTGAGCACGTCCCCTGCGACGGTCGTGTAGGCGTGGCCCAGGTGAGGAGCGTCGTTGACGTAGTAGATGGGGGTGCTGACGTAGAACGCCTTGCCACCCTGCTTCTCGGTTCCAGTGGCCGCCATGGGCGAAATCCTACTGGTCCGGTGAAGACCGACCCACCCGCGTTTCGGCGAGTGGACGGAGGCGTTCCGTCCACTCGCCGGGTCGTCGTTACGGGCGCCAGGCGGCGAGGACGCCCTCGTACAGCTCCTTGTCCGTCAGCTCGCGGGGGGTCTCGCCGGCGAGGAAGTACGAGGTGTTGGGCGTCTTGAGCTTGCGGAGGTAGTCGAACGCCTTGTTCTCGGGGTCGCCGAAGGCGACGAAGGAGAAGAAGACGCCGGGGTGTGTCTTCGCCGCCTCGGTGAGGGCCTGGGTGGCGGGGGTCTTGGCGTCGGGGGCGCCGTCCGTCTGGAAGACGACCAGGGCGGGGGCGGTGGGGTCGTCCGACGCGTCGTGCAGGGAGAGGACCTCGGCCACGGCGGCGTGGTAGCTGGTGCGGCCCATGCGGCCCAGCTCCGCGTGCGTGGTGTCGATCTTGTTCTCGTGGTCGGTGAGGGTGAGGGTGGTGGTGCCGTCGATCTCCGTGGAGAAGAAGACGACGGTGAGGGTGGGGTCGGGGTCCACGTGGGCGGCGAGGGCGAGGGTCTGGTCGGCGAGGGCCTGCGCGGAGCCGTCCTTGTAGTACGGGCGCATGCTCGCGGAGCGGTCGAGGACGAGGTAGACCTTGGCCCGGGTGCCGGTGAGGTCGTGCTTGCGGAGGGTGGTCGTGGCGGCCTTGTAGGCGGGGGAGAGGTGGGGGGCGCGGGAGCGGACGCGGGGGGCGGGGGTGGCGGGTTTCGCGGTCCCGGCTTCGCCTTCGGCCTGCGTCGTGTTCCCACCCGCACCACCCGTGCGGCTCTCGTCCTCGGGTGCGGCTGGCCCCTGCGGGGCGTCCTCGCCGTCGCCGGGTGCGGGTTCCGGGGTGGGTTCCGGTGCGGGTGCGGGTGAGGGTTCCGGGGCGGGCCGCTGTTCCGCCTTCGGCTCCGGTTCCGGTTCCGGTTCCGGTTCCGGGTCGGGTTCCGGTGCCGGTTCCCGTTCCGGGGCGGGGGTGGGTTCCGGCTCCGCGTCCAGTGCCGGTTCCGGTTCAGGCTTCGGCTCTGCGGCCGGTTCCGGCTCCGGTCCGGGCTTCGGCTCCGCCTTCGCGTCCGGTCCGGGCTTCGGCTCCGCCTCCGGCTCCGGGTCCGGCTCGGGGGTCCGCGGCTCGGGGGTGGTGGCCGGGGGCTCCGTGGGCTTCGGTGGGGTGAGTTTGTCGAAGGCCGCGGTGACCAGTTCGTGGACGTCGGCCTCGGGGGTGTCCTCCGTCGACGTGCGCGGCTCCGGGACCACCGGATCGGGGGTGGGCTCGGGGCGGGTCTGGGCCGGGACCTTCGGGTCCTCGGCGGGCGCCAGGGGGGCCGGCGCCGGGTCCGGCGCCGGGGCCGTCTCCTCGGGGGCCTCCTCCGGCTGGGCGGACCGCGCTTTGCGTGAGCGGCCGAACGCGTTCCGCAGGAGAGTGAGAATGCCCATGTGCGCAACCCTTCGCATGAGTTGAAGCCCGTCAATCCCTGGCCAGGACGGACACGTAAGGTTAGCGGCCTCCGCCGCCCTCCCCGGGCCGGGTCTGGCACAGCGGACGCGCCCGCGTCAAGGGTCGCATTCGGCCCCCGTGCGGAACGCACCGCGATCCCGGTCGACGTCCCCCCGGACGCCGTGGGTTCACGCCCTGTTCATTCGGGCGCCCGGCAGCCGCACATATGTACCCCTACGGTCACGCTGACACCAAGGAAACACCAGGGCATCCACATGGGAGTGCGAAGTGCGCAAGCTGTTGCCGTTGATCGGAACCCCGTCCGGTTCTCACCCCGGCGGCCGGTCCGCCATGACCTGCCGCTTCCGGTGCGGCGACGCCTGCTTCCACGAGGTGCCCAACACCAGTGACAACGAGTACGTCGGTGATGTCATTGCCGGCGCGATCGGCCGCCGCTCGATGATGCGGGCCGCCGCCGCAGTCACCGTCGTCGCGGCGGGCGCCGGCGCGGTCACCGTCGGCGGCACCGGGTCGGCGCAGGCCGCGCCGGTGGCCGGCAAGGGGCACGGCCACGGGCGCCCGGTGAAACCGAAGGGCGCGCGCGGGCTGCGGTTCACGCCGGTGGCGCCCAACAAGAACGACGCGGTCACCGTGCCGGACGGCTACCGGCAGAACGTCGTCATCCGCTGGGGCGAGCCCATCCTGCGCGGCGCGCCCGCCTTCGACCCGGAGCGGCAGACCGCCAAGGCCCAGGCCGGCCAGTTCGGGTACAACAACGACTTCCTCGCGCTGCTGCCCCTGCCGGGGGAGCGCGGCCGGCAGCTGCTCGTGGCCAACCACGAGTACACCGACGAGGTCCTCATGTTCCGCGGGTACGACGCCGCGAACCCGACCCGCGAGCAGGTCGAGATCGCCTGGGCCGCGCACGGCCTGTCCGCCGTCGTGGTCGAGGAGGACCGGCGCACCGGCGCGCTGACCGCCGTACCCCGGCACCACCTCAACCGGCGTGTCACCGCCACCACCGCGTTCCGGCTGACCGGCCCGGCGGCCGGCTCCGACCTGCTGAAGACCTCCGCCGACCGCACCGGCCGCACGGTGCTCGGCACCCTGAACAACTGCTCCGGCGGCACCACCCCGTGGGGCACCACGCTGCACGGCGAGGAGAACTTCAACCAGTACTTCGCCAACAGCTCCCGCGCCACCGACAAGCGGTACGGCATCGGCACCGGCGCCACCGAGCGCAAGTGGGAGCGGTTCGACAAGCGCTTCGACGTCGCGCGGGAGCCCAACGAGGTGCACCGCTTCGGGTACGTCGTCGAGCTGGACCCGTACGACCCGGACTCCACGCCCCGCAAGCACACCCTGCTCGGCCGGTTCAAGCACGAGGCGGCCACCGTGCGGCTCACCCCGGACGGGCGTCCCGTCGTCTACACCGGGGACGACGAGCGGTTCGACTACTTCTACAAGTTCGTCGGCGGCAAGCGGATGAAGAAGGGCTCGTCGCGGGCGGCGCGCGAGCACAACCTGTCGCTGCTCGACGAGGGGACGCTGTACGTCGCCAAGCTGACCGGCGACTCCCCGGCGATCGAGATCGACGGCACGGGGAAGCTGCCGGCCGACGGCGAGTTCGACGGCAGCGGTGTCTGGATCCCGCTGGTCACGGCGGACGCGGACGGTGCCGTCTCGCACGTGGACGGGATGAGCGCCGAGGAGGTGTGCGTCTTCACGCGGCTCGCCGGTGACAAGGTCGGCGCGACCAAGATGGACCGGCCCGAGGACATCGAGCCGTCGCCGAAGACCGGCAAGGTCTACGTCGCCCTGACCAACAACAGCAACCGCGGTGCCGGCTCCAACGCCCCGGCCGACGAGGCCAACCCGCGCAACGCCAACAAGCACGGGCACGTCCTGGAGCTGACCGAGCACCGCAACCGGGCGGACAGCCTGGAGTTCGGCTGGTCGCTGTTCCTGGTCGCCGGTGACCCGGAGGACCCGGCGACGTACTTCGCGGGCTTCCCCAAGGAGAACGTCAGCCCGATCTCCTGCCCGGACAACGTGGCCTTCGACGATCACGGCAACCTGTGGATCTCCACCGACGGCAACGCGCTCGGCACCCACGACGGCCTCTTCGGCGTCGCCACGGCCGGGGAGCGACGCGGTGAGCTGAAGCAGTTCCTGACCGTGCCGACCGGCGCCGAGACCTGCGGTCCGCTCGTGCAGGACCGGCGGGTGCTGGTCGCCGTGCAGCACCCGGGCGAGGTGGACGGCGCCTCGGTCGAGAAGCCGGCCAGCACCTGGCCCGACGGGCCGGGGAAGATCGTGCGGCCGGCCGTCGTGGCGGTGTGGCGCGCGGACGGCTCCGACATCGGCGTCTGACGGACCGGTGACCACCCCGGGCCGGCCCGGCGGGTCAGCCGGCCCGGCCCAGGGTGAGGTCGACGAGCAGGGCCCGGTGGTCGGTGCCGTCGAGGTCGAGGAAGCGGGCGTCGCGGGAGGTGAAGTCCTCCGAGACCAGCACGTGGTCGATCTGGACGCCGAACGCCGGGAGGGTCGCGGCCGGCCAGCTCGGGGTGCGGCCGGAGCCGGCCAGCCGGGCCGCGTCGCGCAGGCCGGCGTCGAGCAGCGGGCGGAACGCGGCGTGGTCCTGGGAGGCGTTGAAGTCGCCGGCGACCAGGGTGGGGGTCTTGTCGTCGCGGGCGACGACGTCGTGCAGCGCGTCCAGTTCGCGGGCCCAGACGCCGGTCTGTCCGGGCAGCGGCGGCATCGGGTGGGCGAGCTGGAGCCGTACGTCGAGACCGCCGATCTCCGCGACGGCGGCGGGCATGCCCAGGGTGGCCTCGACGCCCTTGGCGGAGGTCAGCGGGAAGCGGCTGAGGATGACGGAGCCCTTCGAGCCGTCGCCCTCGACGGCCCGCCGGTGCGGGTAGGTCCCGCCCAACTCGGCCCGGAGCAGCGTGGCGCAGGTGCTCTCGCACTCCTGGACGAAGACGAGGTCGGGTTTCTCCCGGCGGACGGCCCCGACCAGGGCGCCGGTGCCCTTCCCGAACTCGACGTTCGAGGTCAGTACGCGCAGCTCGGCGACGGCCGGGCCGACCGGGTCGCCGGTCCTGCCGTAGGGCTGGAGGAACCAGGCCAGCAGGCCGAGCAGCACCACGGCCCAGAGCACGCCGCTCCACCAGTGGGTGTAGAGGGCGATGACGAGCGCGACGCCCAGGGGTATCAGCAGCCAGGGCAGGAACGCGAGCAACTGCGGTACGGGCGTGACGCCGTCGGTGTCGGCGGTACGGCAGCCCAGGACCACGCTGAGGCCCGCGAACAGGAGGAACGCGCAGGTGAGGGCGGCCCGGCGGCCGGCCCGTCTGCGACGTACGTGACGGGGGACCGCCCAGGCGGCGGCCCTGGTGTCCGTGTTCAAGTCCCGGCCTTCCGCTCGGTGCTGCGCGTCGTACGTGGTCAGGGGGCGGCGGGCGCGGCACAGCGCGGTCGGGGGCCCCGGGTCCCCAGTCAAAGACGGGGAGCGCGATCGGAAAGTTCCCCGACTTCCCCCGATGAGGAAACCACGGACGGCCGGCGGCGGGCGAGGCGGCCGGTGAGCCAGGAGACGAGGGCGGTGCCGAGACCGAGGGCGACCAGCAGCCAGGCGGCGCTGCGCAGGCCGGCGGTGAGGGCGTCGTAGACCGCTCCGGCTGCCGGGCCGTGGACCGCGCCCGGCAGCTCGGACAGGGTGAGCCGGCGGCCGATCGTCACGGCGAGGCCGAGCAGCGCGCCGCCGAGGGCGGTGCCGAGACCGGCGGCGGTGACGGCGTGCCGCCGGCAGGCGGCGACGGTGATCCCGGCGAGGGCGCAGGCGACGGCGGCGAGGGGGAGCCAGCGGGCGGCGACGTCGAGCACGCGGTAGCCCTTCCTCAGCCGGTCCGTCTCGGCGGCGCCGAGCACGGTGACGGTGGTGTGCCGTACGGGGATGCGGTGGGCGAACGGGACGTGGTCGAGGGCGAGCTGGTGCTTGACACGGGCGGTGACGGGGGCGAGGTCGACGGTGACGGGGCGGGAGCGGCGGGGCCCGGGATCGCGCAGGGCGCGGACCAGGGCGGCGTGGACGGTGCGGTGCGCCGTGTCCCAGCCCGCGCGGAAGGCCCTGGTGCGGGTGAAGGAGCGGGCGGCGTCGTGCACGAACGCGCGGGCGGTCTGCCGCGGGGCGCCGGCGCCGGTGGCCACCGCGTCGGGGTGGGCGCCGAGCTGGGCGAAGACGGCGTCCCGGACGGTGTCCGCGACGGCGTCCCGGACGCGGGGGTCGGTGGCGAGGGGGGCCATGGCGTCGGCGTGGCGGCGGGTGTCGGTCAGCCCGTGGACGGCCCAGGCGGCGAGGGCGGCGCAGGGGGTGAGGAGGCAGGCGAGGGTGAGGAGAACGGCCGCGAGGGTGGTGCGGAGGCGGGGGGTGCGGGTGGGTGGGTGCACGGTTCCAGGGAACGGGGGGCGAGGGGTGAGGGCCAGCATGGTGCGTGCAGGTGGGCGTACGGCTTGAGCCGGGAGGGGGGCGCCGCGCGGCCCGGCGGGTGGGGGCGTTCACGGGACGCCCGGGACCGGGGCGGCCGGCGGCTCCGGTGGAGGGTTCACCCGTACGGGTGTTTCCTGGAGCGGGGGAGAATGGAGGCGATCATGCGCAGTACCCCGGTTCTGCGGGCCCTGGTCGCGGCCCTGTTCAGCGGCGGTGTCCTCGCCGCCACCACCACGGGCGCGGCGGCCACGGGCGCGGTGACCGGTGACGGACCCGTGCTGGGCACCGTCACCTCACCCACCGCCCTCGCCGTGCGCGAGGCACCCACCAGTCACTCCGCCGCCGTCGACCGGCTCGCGCCCGGCACCCGGGACCGCGTCCGGTGCGCCGTGGAGGGACAGGACGTCAGCGGCAACCCCTACTGGTACTGGCTGGAGGCCACCGGAGGCTGGGCGAGCGCCGCCTGGATCGACACCCACGGCCGGTGGGTGCCGGACTGCCCCCGGCCCCTGCCCACCGGCCACTGAGCGCGCGGACGCGGCCGGTCAGGTGAGACGCCGGCCGGTCGCGTCCTCCTGGGTGTAGTAGCGGTAGAAGGCCATCAGGAACATGCCCGCCGCGACCGCCAGGCCGATCCCCGCGGACTGGATGAGGCTCCGGCCCGACTGGTAGATCAGGAACCCGACGGCGGAGCCGGTGAACGCGGCCCAGAGCAGGGCGTGCTGTTCGCGCCGCAGCCGTACGGCGATCTCGCGGACGGCGACGTACAGGATCAGGAACACGAGGGCGCTCAGCCAGCCGAAGAGCATGTTGCCGCCGGTTATCCCGGTGCCGTGCCGCCGGTTGGCCGCGGCCCACCAGCCGAAGACCAGCGCGAGCAGGACGGGCACCAGCCACTTCGCCACCAGGTGGGTCCGGGGGCCGAAGACGTCCGGCGTCGACGGCGTCGTACGGCCCTGTCCGGTCCGGCTCGGCGTCGGGTCGGTCGTGGTTTCCGCGTGCGCCATGAGGGCGCTCCTCTCTCTCCTGGCCCCCGTGTACCAGGGCACACCCGCTCCCGCGCGCGGGCAACTCAGGATGCGGGGGGCAGGGGCGCGTGCTTCGCTGGGCGGGTGAGGGGTCGCGTCCGTTTCAGGCCGTCCGGCGGCCGGCCGGGAGGACTCGGCCGGCTCTCCGCCGACCCGGACGCCGTGCACCGGCACCAGCTGGTGCGGGTGGGCGGCCGGAGCGTGAGCTGGGTGCCGCCGCTGCTGCTGCTGGTGGGCGTCGCGGTGGCCGACGCCAACACCAGCGGGCAGTTCCGGATGATCTCCTGGATCGTGCTGGTGCCCGGGATCGCCGCCGCGCTCTGCGGGGTGTGGGGGACGGCGGTCTACGCGGTCCTCGCGGTCGTCACGTACTACAGCGTGGACAGCGCCTGGCCGCACCAGTACCAGAGCGGGCTGCCCGACTTCATCCTCGTGGCCGTCGGCGGACTGCTGGCCGTACTGGCCTGTGTGCTGCGGGTGCGCGGCGAGCGGCGCATGCTGCACATCCGGGACGTCGCCGACACCACCCGCCGGGCGGTGCTGCGTCCGCTGCCGCCCGGCTGGGGCGGCCTCGACCACGCCGCCGTCTATCTCGCCGCGGACGCCGAGGCGCGGGTCGGCGGCGACTTCTACGACATCCAGCCCGGCCCGCACGGCACCCGCGTCCTCATCGGTGACGTGCAGGGCAAGGGGCTGGGCGCGGTGGAGACGGCGGCGGCGCTGCTCGGGGCGTTCCGCGAGGCGGGATACCACGAGCCGGACCTCGCGACGGTCGCCGAGCGGCTGGAGGCGCGGATGACGCGGCACCGGACGCACACCGCGGCCCTCGGGCGGTCCGACGGCGACCGGTTCGCGACGGCCGTGCTGGTCGGCTTCCCGCCGGACGCGCCGGGCGCGATCGACACCGTCGTCTTCGGGCACGAGGCACCGCTCGCGGTCGGCCCGCACGGCGTGCGGGAACTGCCGGTCACCGGCGGGCTGCCGCTGGGCCTGGCCGAACTGGGCACCGGGCCGCCGCCGGTGTGCCGGCTGCCGCTGGCCGCCGACGAGACGCTCCTGCTGGTCACGGACGGGGTGACGGAGGCGCGGGACCGGCAGGGCTGCTTCTACCGGCACGCCGAGGAGGTCGCCCGGGGCGTCGCCCTCGACGCCAAGGTCACCGAACCGCGCCGCCTGGTACGCCTCGTACGCGACGGCACGCTGCGGCACTGCGGGGGCCGGCTGGACGACGACACGACGGTCTTCGCGGTCCGCCGCGGCGGCGACGGCAGACAACCCCGACGCCGGCAGCCCCCCTGGACCCCCCAACGCCGCCCGGGAACGGCCGAGAAACCACCGGAACCCCTCAACGCCGCTGAGGGCACGCCCCGGGGCCGCGGGGAGGGCTGGGGCGCCCCCGGCACACCGCCGGGGACGCGCCGCCAGGGGCGCGGGGAACGGCGCGGTCAGCCCCGACGGAACCCGGGGCCGGCCGACGGAGCACCGCACAGGCAGGCCCCGCAGGGAACCGTACTTTCCCGCCGGATACCCCCCTTCGCACCCGCACCGGTTACCGTGCTGACGTACGTGATCGACAGGGGGAGGGGACATGCCCGGAACCGTGCTGCTGCTCGCGGCGTCGCCCGTGGGCAAAGGACGCCTGGTGGACGCGGCCTCGGTGCTCCCCGTCCTCGCGGCGGTGCCGCCCCCGGTCCTGTCGGGGACGGACACCGCCAACGTCATCGAACTGGCCGACCCGCTCGACCCGCAGGCCGTCCTCACCCGGCTCCGGGCCGCCGCCGCGGCCCCCGGCCCGCTGACCGTGTACGTCACCGGGCAGCTCCAGACCGACCGCCGCCAGCACCTGCCCCACCTCGCGCTGGCCCGCACCACCCCGGCCACCGTCCGCTACACCGCCCTGCCCTGGCACTGGATCAAGGAGGAGCTGCGGCTGCGGCCGACCGGCGCGACCACCCTGTTGCTCGATCTCCACGCCGACCAGGAGACCTGGGAGTGGCTCCGGCGCAACCCCCTGGACTGCGGGCGCGACAACGCCGTCTACGGCCGGGTCGCGCCCCCGCCCCGGCGCGGCCCGGCCGTCCCGACGTACATGCGCGGCGTCGCGACGATCCTGCGCAGCGGGCACCGGCCGCCGCCCGGCGACCTGCACCAGCAGGCGCTGGCCCGCAGCGCCGCCGAGGACGGCGGCCGGAGCGCCGACCTGGTCCTGACGGTGCCGGGCCCGGCGGCCGGTGACCCGCACGCCGCCGTCGCCGCCGCGGTGCAGGCCGGCCGGCACGCGGACGCCGACGCGCTCGCCGCCGCCCACGAGCGGGACGCCGTCTACGCGCACGGCCCGGCCTCCGAGGACGCCCTGCACTGGACGGAGGTCCGGGCCGACCTGGCGATGTTCGCCGGGGACCCGGTGCGCAGCTGCCTGGGCTGGCTGACGGTGGCGCGGTCCCGGCTCAACGCGGGGCAGGCGGCGGACGCGCCCGCCGTGGAGGCCGCCGTGGACCGGGCCCACCACCAGTGGGGGCAGATCCGCGACCCGCGCCGGGCCCGTGAGCTGGGCCAGGTCCTCGCCGAGCTGCGGGGCCGGGTGCCGGGCCGGCGTGCGGGCGCCCTGGACCACGTACGACGGCAGTTGGACCAGTTGCAGACGCAGGGCTGATCCCGCGCGCAACAGTGGTGCACGGACCCTCCCCCGAACGCAACCCCGCTGCCATGATGGTGAGTTATGGCTGAGGGGGACGAAGTGGCCACACGGGACATCCGGGTACGGCTGGACGGGACCGCCACCGAGAGCGACATCGGGGCGCTGCGCAAGTGGCTGGAGCGGGAGAAGCCGCTGGACGAGCTGGTCCGCGCGGGCCGGCTGCGCATCCATGAGCGGCCGAGCGCCGACGAGTCCGGGGCGCCGATGGGCGTCGGCATGGAGATCGTCGTGGCGGTGGTGTCGGGCGCCGCGTCGGTGGTGATCCGGGACCTGCTCGACCAGGTCAAGGGAGCCGTGGAGGCCTGGCGGACCAACCGCCGCGAGGTGGAGGACGGCGAACCGCCCGAGGGGCGCGTCGACCCGGTGAACCCCGACGACAGGTAGGCCGGTGGCCGGTTTCGACCCGCGTGAGCTGGTGAACCGGGCGCTGCTGGTCGGGGTGTCCGAGTACGACTTCACGGAGCCGCCGCACGGTGTGCCCTGCGACCTGCCCGCGGTCAAGCACCACCTCAACCGGCTGCGGGACGCGCTGCTGCGCGGCCGGGTCTTCGGCGACCGGGAGATCACGCTGTCCCGGTCGCCGACGCTGGACGACTTCAGCCGGTCGCTGCGCGCCGCCGCCGACGAGGCCGAGGGCGTCCTGCTGCTGTACTTCGCCGGGCACGGGGCGATCCCCAGCGCGGGCGACGAACTGTTCCTCCAGATGCGCAACGCCAGTGTGGTGGCGGGCGGGCACGCGGTGTTCCCGGGCGCGGAGATGTTCACCACCGTGCTGACGGTGCTCGCGGCGAGTCCGGCCCGGCGGATCGTGATCGTCCTCGACTGCTGTTTCGCCGGCAACGCGGCGTGGCTGTGGGAGACCTTCCGCGACAAGCGGCGGGTGCTGCTGCTGATGAGCGTGCAGGCCAATCACCGTACGGACGCGGGCGATCCGCGCACGCCGACGCCGTTCACCGCCGAGCTGCTGCGGGCACTGGAGGAGGAGGGCGGGGCGGAGCTGTGGTTCGGGGGGCTGGCGGAGCGGCTGCGGGAGCGGATGGCGGCCGGCGGGTACCGGACGGTACGGGGCGCCCCCTGGGAGCCGCAGAGCCGGGCGGAGCCGGGGGAGGACGTCCTGCTGTGGGCGCCCGCCCCCGCGCCCACGCCGGCGCCCGCACCGGCGCCCACGCCGGCACCCGCCCCCGCGCCCACACCGGCGCCCGCGTCCACGCCGGCGCCCGCGTCCACGCCGGCGCCCACACCGGCGCCCGCGTCCACGTCGGCGCCCGCGCCCGCGCCCGCGCCGACCCCGACACCCGTAGGGCAGCCGGCCCCCGAGCCGGCCCCAGAGCCCTCCGAGCCCACCCCCGATCCCCCCGGGCCCACCCCCGACCTCCCGCCCGAGGAGCCCCGCCCCCGCCTCCCGGCCCCCCTCACCCTCCTCCTCGCGCTGCTGCTCCTCGCCGCCGCCGGCGTCGGCGCGTACCGGGTCCTCGCCCCGGCGGGGTCCGGCACCGTCTGCGTACCGCCGCCGGAGCTGCGCGTGCTGGCCGACCCGGATCTGGAGCCGACCGTGCGCGCCGCCGCCGACGCCTATCTGGTCTCCGACGAGAACACCACGGACGACGGCTGCCGCCGTGCCGGTCTCACCGTCTACGGCGCGGGCACCGCCGACGCGGTCACCGCCCTGCGCCGGCAGACCGGTGCCTGGAAGGAGCCGGGTGACGACCCCAACCCGCAGCGCGACGTCGGCCCCCAGCCGGATGTCTGGATACCCGGCTCGCCCGCCGACGTCGCCCGGGTCACCACCGGGCGGGACACCGACGCGGTGGCCGCGCTGGAGGCGGACCGGCAGCCGTTCGCGTACTCCCCCGTCGTCCTCGCCGTCCCGCAGGAACTGGCCGCCGAGTCGCAGGAGGAACGCGTCTCCGTCGACCTGAACCGGATGATCGACACCCTGCGCGGCCGGCACCCCGGGGCCGAGGTGCGCCGCCCCGACCCGGAGTTCGCCGACACCGGGCTGCTCGCCACGATCGGCCTGTACGGCACCCACTCCGGCGCCGCCGCCCGGGACGCCACCGGTGCCGAGCGCCGGGTCGCGCAGTCCGGCCCGCCCGCCCCGACCGCCGCCGAGCTGCTGTGCGCGCTGCCCGACGACGACGCCGTCGACGACCGCACCGCCGCCCTGGTCCCCGAGTTCCTGCTGAAGAGCGGGGTGTCCTGCGACAGCGCGCGGCGCGTCCCGCGGATGGCCCAGTACCCGGGGGACGTGCCCGGTCTTGAGCCGGTCTTCGTCCGGGTCCGCTGGCAGGGCGCCGACCGCGACGCGGAGCAGCGGGACGCCGCCGCCGAGGGGTTCCGCCGGTGGCTGGCCGGGCCGGGCGGACGGGCGGTGTTCGCCGGCGCCGGTTTCCGCTCCGCGGAGGGCGAACGCCCGCTGCTCGCCGAGGACGACCGGGCCTACGGGGTCCTCGCGGCGCCCTCTCCGCTGATCGAGCCGGCCGGCCGGGACGCGATGGAGGCGGCGCTCACCGCCTACCGGGGCGTCAACGGGCCGGGCCGGGTGCTGTTCCTGCTGGACAGCTCCCGTTCGATGCGCGACGTGTGGGACGGGCCGAGCGGCGGCCCCGGTCTGCTCGCCCGCTCGCTGGGCGGCCTCGGGGCGCGCGACGAGTACGGCGTGTGGGCGGTGTACGGCTCGGGCGACGACCCGTACGACACCCTGCTGCCGACCGGTCCGCACCGGCGCCGGGACGCCGAGCGGACCCTCGCCAGGGCCGCCGTCACCCACGCCGCCGACGCCGATCCGCACCGGGCGCTGCTCGCCGCCGTCGACCACATGGAGCGGCGGGCCGCCGAGCGGGCGCGGCCCGGCCTGATCGTGTACGTCACCGACGACGAGGACGCCGGGCGGCTCACCGGCGACCGGCTGGCGGAGGTGCTCGCCGCGGCCCGCGCCGCCGACGTGCCCGTGACGACGGTGTCGCTGGCGGGCGGCGGCTGCGACCCGGGCCGGCCGGACGCCCGGATCGCCGAGGTGAGCGGCGGGCGCTGCCTGGACGCCGGCGACGACCTGGGCTCCGCCCTGCACGACGAGGTCGCCCGCACCGGGACGGGGGCGGACTGATGCCCCGGCGCCGCCTGCTCGGCACGCTCCTGGCCGCTCTGCTGCTCGCGCCCGCCGCCTGCACCGGCGGTGGCGGCGGCGGGGACGGCACCGGACCGGCGCCCTCCGGTGACGTGCCCGGCGACATCGTGGTGGCCAGCGGCCGGGACGTCACCGGGCAGAACGGGGTGCGCCGCCGCCTGATCGACGCCTGGAACGAGCGGCAGGAGAAGGCGGGCCACGAGTTCCGGGCCCGTCTGGTGGAACTCCCCGGCAGCGCCGACGAACAGCGCGGCCAGCTCCTCGGCGCCCTCCAGTCCGGCAGCTCCGCCTACGACGTGGTCAACCTGGACGTCACCTGGGTCCCGGAGTTCGCCGCCGCCGGACTGGTCCGCCCGCTGCCCGGGGCCCTGGTCGACGACCCGGACGTCATCGGCCCGGTGGCCGGCACCGCCCGCTGGGACGGGCGGGTGTACGCGGTGCCGTTCAACAGCGACGTCGGCCTCCTCTACTACCGGCGCGACCACCTCGAACGGGCCGGCCTGACCCGGACGGAGCTGGACGGCTTCGGCACCTGGCGGACGCTGGAGAACCTGATCGACGTCCTGGACGAGCAGGACGACATCCCGGGCTACGAGAAGGGCTGGACCACCCAGCTCGCCGCCTACGAGGGCCGCACCGTCAACGCCGTGGAGGCGTTCGCCTCGGCGGCGGGCGGGATCACCCTCACCGACGAGGAGGGCCGCTACACCGCGACCGTCGAGGAGCTGACCCGGGGCATCGCCGAGCTGCGCCGCCGCACCGCCACGCCGTACACGCTGCCGGACGCCGCGCAGTCCGACGAGGCGGCCTCCCTCGCCGACTTCGCGGACGGCCGTACGACGTTCCTGCGGCACTGGCCGTGGGTGTACCGCACCCTGCACCGGACCTTCCCGGCCGGCCGGCTGGGCGTGACGGCGCTGCCGGGGCGGGCGGTGCTGGGCGGCCAGAACCTGGCGGTGGCCGCCGGGTCGCGGCGGGCGGGCAAGGCGGCCGAGCTGATCGAGTTCCTCACCGGCAAGGAGAGCGAACGCTGCCTGCTGGACGCCGGGTTCGCGGCGACGCGCGTCTCGGCGTACACCGACGACCGGCTGCGGTGCCCGGCGGACGTCGCGGGGACGCCCTCGGCCACGCCCAGCGGGGAGCGCTCCGACCGGATGCCGAGGGACGGCGCCGACCGGCCCGCCTACGCCCGCACCGTGCTGCTCCCCGCGCTGCGGCGGGCGGCGCACCGGCCCAGGACCCCGCTGTACGGGGCGTTCACCCAGACGCTCACCGCCCGGCTCGGCCCCCTCTTCGGCACCGATCCGCCCGACGACGCGACCCTGGCGAGGACACTGGACGCGGCGCTGCGCCGGGTGCTGCCGGGGTAGACCCGCGCGGCCTAGGGACGGCGGTCGGTGAGGTCGTCCTGGGCCGAGGGGCCGGGCGGGGCCGGCGGGTGCTGTGCCGAGTGCGCCGGGCCGGTGTTTCCGGCCAGCAGCAGGCAGGCCGTGGCGACGGCGGCGGCGACGGCGGCCCGGACGTAACGCTCGGCGGTGCGTGGGCGTTCGAGCACGGCGACCTCGCGGCAGCGGGCGGACGGGGAGGAGCGGACGGGACCAGGGGGACGAGAGGGACGGGAACGACTTACAGCGAACTGTTAAACACGCTTAACTCTCGGTTTAACCTAGGGCCGGACATGCCGAACGGCAAGGGGCCATGGGGGAGTTGGCAGTGGGAGACCGGGACGATCCGGCCGTCATCGGACGCCGGGTGCAGCGGCTGCGGGCCGACCGCGGACTGACCCAGCGGCAGCTGGCGGAACCGGCGTACACGCCCGCCTACGTCTCGACGCTGGAGGCGGGCCGCGTCCGCCCCTCCGACGAGGCGCTGCGGCACATCGCCGGACGGCTGGGCGTCGCCTTCGAGGAACTGGTCACCGGGCGCCCGCCGCACCTCGCGACCGACCTGCGGCTGCGGCTGACCGAGGCGCAGCGCGCCCTGGCCACCGGCGCCGCCGAGGCCGCCGCCGAGAGCTACGCCGCACTGCGCGCCGAGGCCGCGGCGCACGGGCTGGCCGAGCTGGAGGCCGCCGCGCTGCTCGGGCTCGGGGAGTGCGCGGTGGAGCAGGGCGAACTGACCGCCGGACGCGAGTACTTCGAGCGGGCGGAACGCTGCCTGGCCGACGCCCCGCTGCCCGCCCGGGTCCCGGCCCTGCGCGGCCGGGCGCTCGCCCACTACCTCGCCGGGGAGCTGCGCTACGCCGTCTACCTCCTCGAATCCACCCTCGACGAGCTGAACCGCACCGGCCTGCACGACCCCGACGCGCTGCTCCTCCTCTACGCCAGCGCCATCGGCCCGTACATGGACCTGGGCGCCCACGCCCGCGCCGCCCAGGCCGCCGAGCTGGCCCTCGCCCTCGCCCCGCGGGCGGGCGACCCCGCGCTGGTCGCCCGGATGCACCGGTCCGTCGCCCGCACCCTGCTCGCCGAGGGCCGCCTCGCCGAGGCCGACGCCTCCCTGGCGAAGGCGGCCGAGCTGTACCGCACCCTCCAGCTCCGTACCGAACTGGCCAACTGCCACTGGATGCGCGGCTACGTCCGCGCGCAGGACGGCCGCCTCGCGGAGGCCGAGGCCGAGCTGCGGCAGGCGCTGGACATGCTGTCCGCCAAGCGTGCCGCCCTCTACACCAGCCAGGTCGCCGTGGAACTCGCCGACGTCCTGCGCCGGCGCGGCAGATCAGGTGAGGCCGCGTCGCTGCTGCGCGCGGTGACGGACGACCTCACCTCCGAGCGGGGCGCCGTGCACGCGGCCGGCGCGCACCGGCTGCTCGGCATCATCGCCGAGGACGCCCGGGACACCGAGGCCGCCGAGGAGCACTACGTCCGCGCGCTCAGCCTGCTGGAACGGGCGGGCGCGGCCGGCGACCTGGCCGACCTGTGCCGGCTGCTGGGCGACCTGCTGCGCCGCACCGGCCGGGTGGAGGCCGCCCTGGACGCGTACCGCACGGGACTGGGCCACCGTACGGCCCCGGGCACGACGACGCTGGGGCCCGCGCCCGCACAGCCTCCTCTGTGAGGAGTGCGGGGCCGCGCACAGGGGGCGTGGCTAGGTTGCGCGGATGGAGAACCGGTACCGGGCGCGGCGGACGGCGGCCGACGCGCTGCGGCTCGCGCTGCGCGCGCTGCTGTACGCCGTCGTCGGCGGGGCCGCGCTGATCGCGGTCGCCACCGTCGTCTCGGTGCTCGGCCCGGTCGTCGCCCTCGATCTGTACACCCCGGCGGTGGCGGCCTGGTGGACGGTGTTCACCGCGGTCGTCGTCCAGGGGGTGCCGTTCCTGCTGCTGGGCACGGTGGTGTCGGCGGCGCTCGGCGCGTTCGTGCCCGACCGGGTCCTCGCCCGGCTGCTGCCCCGCAGCCCGGCGCTGGCGGTGCCGGTCGCGGGCGCGGCGGGTGTCGTGCTGCCGGGGTGCGAGTGCGCGTCGGTGCCGGTGGCCGGGTCCCTGATCCGGCGCGGGGTCGCCCCCGCGGCGGCCCTCGCGTTCCTGCTGTCGGCGCCCGCGATCAACCCGGTCGTCCTGGTCGCGACGTCGATCGCGTTCCCCGGGCAGCCGTCGATGGTGCTGGGCCGGCTGGCCGCCTCGCTCGGCACGGCCGTGCTGATGGGCTGGCTGTGGGCCCGGTTCGGCAAGGAAGCGTGGCTGCGCCCGCCGCGGCGGCCGGCGGGGCCCGGCACGTCGTACGGCCTCGGCGGGTTCCTGGCCGGGCTGCGGCACGACTTCCTGCACGCGGGCGGGTTCCTCGTGCTCGGCGCGGGTGCGGCGGCCACCTTCGGCCTCGCGGTCCCCCGTACCGTCCTCGACGTCTTCACGGGGTCCGCCTGGCTGTCGGTGCCGCTGCTCGCCCTGCTCGCGGTGGTGCTGTGCGTGTGCAGCGAGGCGGACGCGTTCGTCGCGGCGTCGCTGAGCGGGTTCCCGCCGACGGCCCGGCTGGCGTTCATGGTGGTCGGCCCGATGGTCGACCTGAAGCTGATCGCGCTCCAGGCGGGGACCTTCGGGCGGGCCTTCGCGGTGCGGTTCGCGTCGGTGACGTGGGTGGTGGCGGTGGCGTGCAGCGCGTTCGCGGGGTGGTGGCTGCTGTGAGGCGTTTCGGGCCCTCCGCGCTGCTCGCGCTGACCGGCGCGGCGGTGCTGCGCGTCTCGCTCTTCTCGGAGCTGTACCTGCGGTACGTGCAGGCCGGGCTGCGGCCGTACCTGATCGTCTCCGGGGCGGTACTGGTGCTGCTGGCGGCGGCGTCGGCGGTCGCCCGGCGCACGGAGGCCGCGGACGACGGTCACGGCCACGCCCATGGCCCCGCCGGCCCCCGCGTCGCCCGGCTCCTCACCCTCCCCGCCCTCGCCCTGCTCCTCTTCCCGCCGCCCGCCCTCGGCACCTACAGCGCCGAACGCGAGGCGGCGGCCCGCGCCGCGCAGGGCGTCGGCACCTTCCCCGCGCTGCCGTCCGGGGACCCGGTGGAGCTGACCCTCGCCGAGTTCTCCTCCCGCGCGATCTACGACAGCGGACGCTCCCTGGCGGGCCGTACCGTCCGTCTGACCGGTTTCGTCACCCGGGACGACGACGGCACCTGGTACGTCACCCGGCTCCTCGTCACCTGCTGCGCCGCCGACGCCACCACCGGCAAGGCCGAGGTGCGCGGCGTCGCGGCGGCCGGCGCCCCGGCCGACGGCGCCTGGGTCACCGTCACCGGCACCTGGCACCCCGAGGGCGGGCTCGGCACGGACGCGGCGTGGCCGCCGGTGGTGGACGCGGACCGGGTACGGCGCACCACGCAGCCGGCGAACCCGTACGAGCGGCCCTGACGGCCGGCCCCCGGCCCGCTCGTGCCGCGCTCCGCGAAAGCTGGTTTCGCCTGGTCGGACCCGGGTAGTCGGGGCTTCGCCCTGGGGCCGGTCGTCCGGATCGGGTCGCGGGGTATGGACGGTGACGTGCCGGCGCGGTGAGTCCCGCGTCCTCGGCGTGATCCGCAGGACAGGCTTCAGGGCCTGTCGTCCGGATCAGGTCGCGGGGAATCGGCTGCGTCTTCCTCGCGCCGGTGAGGCCCCGCGTCTGCGGCGTGATCCGAACGACAGGCCCTAGTGGTGAAGGAGGCGGTGGCGTGCCGCCCAGCGACGAGGTCCGGTGGCCCGCCGGCCGGCCGGAGCGGCGCCCGGAACCGGGTGCGGGCGATGTCGCCGACCTGATCGCCCGGGGCGTCGGGGACGCCCCGCCCGACGAGGTGCCGGGGCGGCTGTGCGGGGTGCTGGTACGGCTGCTGCCGGTGTCCGGCGCGAGCGTGTCGCTGCGCAGCGACGGCGTGCCGGTGCGGCTGTGCGCCAGCGGCGAGCGGGCCGACCGGGTGGCGGAGATCCAGGCCACCCTCGGCGACGGGCCCTGTGTGCACGCCGCGCGGACCGGCGCCCCGGTGCTGGTCCGCGATCTCACCGAGGACGCGGCGGTGGGACGCTGGCCCGTGTACGCCCAGCAGGCGGCGGCGGCCGGGGTGCGGGCGGTGTACGCGCTGCCGCTCGGCAGCGACACGGTGTGCCTGGGCACCCTCGACCTGTACCGCGACATCCCGGGCGGGCTCACCGACGAGCAACTGCGTACGGCGTGGCTGATCGCCGGCGTGATGACCATGGCCCTGATGGCCCTGCCGCACGGGGAGGACGACGAACGGCCGGGCGGCCGGTCCTGGCTGAACGGCCCGGCCGGCGGCCATGACCGCGTCCACCAGGCGGTCGGCATGATCATGGCCCAGCTCGGCATCGGCTCCGAGGAGGCCCTGGCCCGCCTGCGCGGCCACGCCTTCTCCCACGGCCGTACGGTCCAGGAGGCGGCGGAGGACGTGATCAGCAACCGCCGGCGGCTGAACCCGGACGACTGAACCCCGTACCGGGCCGGACCCCTCCCGCACGCCGGGGGACCGCGCCTCGGCCGGCCGGCGCCGGCGCATAGGGTCACCGGGCGACCCCGCGCGTGGAAGGAGAACCCCGCCGTGACGACGACCGACCGGCCCGACCGGGTGACCGACGACCGGCCCATCCCGGTGATCATCGACTGCGACACCGGCATCGACGACGCCCTCGCCCTGCTGCTGGCGGTCCGCCACCCCCGTCTCGACCTGCGGGCCGTGACCTGCGTCGCCGGCAACACCGACGTGGACGGCGTGGTCCGCAACACCCTCACCGTGCTGGAGCACGCGGGCGCCCCCGGTGTCCCGGTCGCGCGGGGCGCCGAGCGCCCGCTGATCGAGGCGGTGCGCACCGCCCGGCACGTGCACGGCCAGGACGGCATGGGCGACCTCGGCCTCCCGGCGCCCACCCGCACCCCCGTCGACCTGGACGCCGTCTCCCTGCTGCGCCGGGAGATCCTCGCCTCCCCGCGCCCGGTCACCCTGATCCCCACCGCGCCCGCCACCAACATCGCGCTGCTGCTGCGCACCCACCCCGAGGTCACCCGCAACATCGAGCGGATCGTCTTCATGGGCGGCGCGGTGGCCACCGGCAACGCCACGCCGGTCGCCGAGTTCAACGTCTGGCACGACCCGGAGGCGGCGGCGATCCTGCTCACCGCCGGGGTGCCGATCACCATGTACGGCCTGGACGTCTTCCAGCGGGTCGTCGTCCCCGGCGCGGACGTCCGCCGGCTGCGCGCGAGCGCCGACCCCGGCACCCGCCTCGCCGGCGACCTGCTCGCCCACCGCGGCCCCGCCACCGACGAGGCGGACCCCGGCGGCGGCCTCGGTGACGCCGGCGCGGTCTGCGCGGTCGTCGACCCGGCGGGCCTGACCACCCGCCGCCTCCCGGTCGAGGTCTCCCTCGCCCCCGGCCCGGCCCGCGGCCAGACCCTCGTCGACCGCCGCACCCGCCCCGGCGAATCGGAGCTGCACACCGGCCCCCGCGAACAGCCCCTGGTGGACGTGGGCCTCGACGTGGACGTGGCGCGGTACGTGGCGGTGTTCCTGGGGGCGGTCGAGGGCTGACCGCACATCCGACCGGGCACCGCGGAGGGTTCACTTTCCCGGCGATCTGGACAGACCTACTCGTGTCGCCCGTCCGCAGAGCGAAGGGAACCGAGTGTCCGTACGTACCGTCTCCGGCACGCCCGACCTGTCGTCCCAGGACCCCAACTGGTGGCGGCAGGCCGTCATCTACCAGATCTATCCGCGCAGCTTCGCCGACGCCGACGGGGACGGGCTGGGTGACCTCAGGGGCGTCACCCAGCGGCTCACCCATCTGGCCGCGCTCGGCGTGGACGCGCTGTGGCTCAGCCCGTTCTACCCGTCCGAACTGGCCGACGGCGGCTACGACGTCGACGACTACCGGGACGTCGACCCGCGCCTGGGCACCCTGGACGACTTCGACGCGCTGGCCGCCGAGGCGCACCGGCTCGGCCTGAAGGTCATCGTCGACCTCGTGCCGAACCACACCTCGCACCGGCACGCCTGGTTCCGCGAGGCGCTGGCGGCGGGGCCGGGATCGGCCGCCCGGGACCGGTACGTCTTCCGGGACGGGCGCGGTGAGCGCGGGGAACTGCCGCCCACCGACTGGCAGTCCGTCTTCGGCGGCAGCGCCTGGCAGCGGGTGCCCGACGGGCAGTGGTACCTGCATCTGTTCACCCCCGAGCAGCCCGACCTGAACTGGGAGAACGAGCAGGTCCGCGCCGACTTCCGGACCACGCTGAAGTTCTGGTCGGACCGGGGCGTCGACGGCTTCCGGGTCGACGTCGCGCACGCCCTCGCCAAGGACCTGGCCGAGCCGCTGCGCGACCTCGGCGCCCCCGAGCTGAGCGACGAGGCGTCGCTCGCCCACCTGCCGCCCGGCTCCCACCCCTTCTTCGACCGGGACGACGTCCACGAGATCTACCGCGACTGGCGCAAGATCCTCGACGCCTACCGCCCGCCCCGGATGGCGGTCGCCGAGGCCTGGGTGCCCGGTGCGCGGCGGGCGCTGTACGCGCGGCCCGACGAGCTGGGGCAGGCGTTCAACTTCGAGTACCTGAAGGCCGGCTGGGACGCGGCCGAGCTGCGCCAGGTCATCGAGGACTCACTGGCCGACGCGGCCGCCGCCGGGGCCTCGGCGACCTGGGTGCTGGCCAACCACGACGTGGTCCGCCCCGCCTCCCGGCTGATGCTCCCGCCGGGCACCGACACCGACGCCTGGCTGCTCGCCGGCGGCGCCGCCCCGGCGGTCGACGAGGCGGCCGGCCTGCGCCGGGCCCGCGCCGCGAACCTGCTGATGCTGGCGCTGCCGGGCTCGGCGTACCTCTACCAGGGGGAGGAACTGGGCCTGCCCGAGGTGGCGGACCTGCCCACCGAGGTCCTCCAGGACCCGATCTGGGAGCAGACCGGGCACGTCCGCAAGGGCCGCGACGGCTGCCGGGTGCCGCTGCCGTGGACGACGGACGGACCCTCGTACGGCTTCGGCGCGGCGGGTGCCTGGCTGCCGCAGCCGCCGTCCTTCGCGGCGTACTCCGTCCAGGCGCAGGACGGTGTGGAGGGCTCGACCCTGGAGCTGTACCGGGCCGCGCTCAAGCTGCGCCGCAAGCTGCTCGACGGGGAGACGCTCACCTGGTCGGAGGAGGCGCCGCCGGGCGTGCTGCGGTTCGACCGCTCGCCGGGCTGGCGCTGTGTCGCGAACCTCTCCGGCCGGCCGGTCGACCTGCCGGCCGGAGAGGTCCTGCTGACCAGCGCGCCGCTGGAGGACGGGCGGCTGGGGCCGGACACCACGGCCTGGCTGGGGCTGTGACCCCTTGAGGCCGAGGGGGGCGGCCCGGCCCGGTCACAGGCCGCGGGGCAGGCCGCCGCCTCCGAAGGAGCCGGTGGAGCCGGGCAGCCAGCGGCGTCTGGTCTGGTCCTTCCCTCGCCGGGTGCTCGCGCGGTGCAGCTCGTAGGGCATGAGCCGGGAGCCGCCCGGTGCCATCACGGGGACGTCGTCCGGTTCCCGCATCTCCCGTTCCTCGCGGACGGGGCCGGTGGCCGGCATCTTCGGCTGTTCGTCGGGGCGCGGGTGGCCGGTGTCCCGGTCGAGGACGCGCAGCCCGACGCGTACGGCCCAGATCAGCGCGCCGGCGATCACCAGCCCGCCGAGGAAGGCCGCGGTCATGTTGAGCGTGTGCTGTGTTGCGGCCAGCAGGTCCGTCGTTGCCGTACCCATGCTGTGATTATGACCCCGGAAAGGATGAAAAGCGACAAAAACGGATTAAGGGGTTGAACGGGTGCGCGGTTGGTACCCGGGCGGCGGAAGGAGGGCCCGTATGACTGAGCCGCCGCTCACCGCCGACGCCCGCGCGTACGGCCTGGCCGGGGACGGCCGGACCGACGACGGGCCCGCGCTGCAGGACCTGGTGGACACCCTCGGGGACGCGTGCGCCGCCGACGGGCGGCCCCGGACCGTACGCGTCCCCGCCGGGCGGTACGTGGTCCAGGACCGCCCGGTGCGCTGGCGCAGCGGCGTCTCGCTGATCGGGGAGGGACGCGGGGCGACCTGCTTCGTGCTGCGCAACCCGGGTGCGCCGGCCGCGCCCGTGCCGCTGGCCTGGTTCACCACCGCCCAGCACGGCGCCGGGCCCGGCAACTGCCTGGCCGACCTCACCTTCGCGCACTTCGAGATCGACGGGTCCGAGGTGCGCACCGACGACTACGAGGTGCTGGCGAAGGGGCTGGGGCTCCAGTACGTGCTGCGCGGACGGTTCAGCGACCTCTACATCCACGGCACCGCGGCGACCGGGTTCGGCTGCGACTTCCTCCAGGACACCGTGGTCGAGGGCGTGCTCGCCGACCGGTGCGGGCGGCAGGACTCCGGCACGCTGATGGGCGGCGCGGGCATCGGCATCGGCGTCGGCGGCTGGGGGCCGGTGGAGCGGCTGACGGTGACCGCGTGCACCGCCACCGGCAACGGCACCAACGGCATCTTCCTCGAACTCCAGCAGGACGACTGGACACCCCCGCGCGGCATCCGGATCACCGCCTGCCACACCGAGGGCAACACCTGCGGCATCTCCGACTGGGGCGCCGACGGGCTGCTGGTCACCGGGTGCGCGATGATCGGCAACCGGACCGCCGGGTTCGACGTGTCCGCGCAGGGGACCACCCGCGTCGGCGGCCGGGGCGGGATCGTCACCGGCTGTGTCATCGACGGGAACCCGGGCGACGGGATCGCGCTCGGCAACACCCCGGGCCCGTACGCCTTCCACGGCAACCGGATCAGCCGCAACGGCCGGTACGGCTACTGGCAGCACAACCTCGCCGGCGGTGACCAGGAGGACGCCGTCGACATCGTCCTGGACTCCAACGACATCCGGGACAACGCCCTGGACGGCGTCCGGATCGACGCCCCGCTGCGCGAGCCCGCGCTCCTCGGCAACCGGGTCCGCGGCAACGGCCGCCGGTGCGCGCCGGCGGCGCGGGGCGGCGGGGGCGGGGTGACGTACGGGCCGCTGTCCCTCACCGACGCGGGTGCCGACTGGCCGCCGGACGGGCACCTGGGCAAGCGCGTGACCGTCGGGGACGGCACCGCCGTCGTCACCGGCAACACCGCCACCGGGCTGAGCCTCGCCCCGTGGCGCCCCGGCGCCGACCGCGCCTGGCCGGACGGCGTCCCCGCCGCCGGGACCCCCTACGCCCTCCCGGACGCCCCCGGCCCCCGGGCCGGGATCACCGCCGCCGCCCCGGTCACCCACCCGTACGTGCACGGCAACCGGGTCCGCGACGACGGGCACCCCCGCACCCAGACGCACGCCCTGTGGATCACCGACGCGGGGGCCTGGACCGGCGGCCGGGTCTCCGGCAACGACTTCGGCGGCAACGCCTCCGCGGCGACCCGCTTCGACTCCGCCCCGGCGGGCGGCCGGTGGCGGGACAACGACGGCTGACCGGCCGGCCCCGGACGTCAGGCCGCCGCCCGCAGCGCGTCCACGGCGACGCGCGCGGCCGTGCCGATCACCGCGTCGGCCGCGGGGAGGACGGCGGCGGTGCGGTCGGTGCGGGTGAAGACGGCGACGGCGTACCGGCCGCCGTCGGGGTACTCCACGACCCCGACCTCGTTGCGCAGGGTCGGCAGGGTGCCGGTCTTGCCGGCCACGTGCACGTCGTCGAAGGGGAAACCGGCGGCCAGCCGGTGCGGCCAGACCTGGAGGCCCATGACCCGGCGCATCGCGGCGCCGTGCTCGGGCGGGCCGGTCTCGTCCCGCCACACCGCGCCGAGCAGCCGGGTCATGTCCCGGGGGGTGCTGCGGTTGGTACGGGCCGGGTCGAGCGCCCGCAGCCGCGTGATGACGTGCGGGTCGGCCAGGGCCCGGGCACCGTCCGGCCCGGCGTCCTCCCGCATCAGGGCGAGCATCTCACCGAAGCCGTGCGCCGCGTGCGTACGGGTCAGGCCGAGCCGGGCCGTGCAGCGGTTGACGGTGTCCAGGCCGACCCGGGCGAGCAGCAGGTCGGCGGCGGTGTTGTCGCTGACGGCCATCATCAGATAGGCGGCGTCGCGCAGCGAGAGCCGGGCGGTGTCCAGCATGGCCGCGAGCCCGGTGGGCCCCGGCGTCCGGCCCACCGGCGGGCACTCGACCTGCTCGGTCAGGTCCAGGCGGCCGGCCGCGGCCTCCTGGTGCAGGGCGACGAGCAGGCACAGCTTGTGCACGCTGGCCGTGCACACCGGCTGGTCCGCGCCCGCCTCGACCTGCGCGCCGGTGTCGATGTCGACGGCGTGCAGCCAGCCCGTCACCCCGGCGTCGGCGAAGACCGCACGGAGGCGGGAGGGGGTGTCGGTCACAGCCAGAACTCCGATGCGGGGCGCAGGTGCAGCGGGCGGTCGGGAGCCTCGGGGCGGGCGCCGGCGACGGTGCGCAGGGCGTGGGTGGCCGCGTCCGAGAAGGCGGCGACGGCCGCGTCCCCGCGTCCCCGGGGCCAGGCCGCCGAATGCCGCCAGGCCGGCGGCGCCCCGGCGAGCGGGCGCCAGACCAGGGCGGGGTCCCGGTCGCCGGCGGCGGTGAGCCGGGTGTCACGGGGCGCCAGCGCCACCGCGCCGGCGGACAGCACCAGGCCGCGGACGAAGCTGGCGCCCTGCCCGTGCCGTACGGCGGCGGGCGTCCAGCCGCCCCGGGCGCAGGCGGTGAGCAGGTCGTCGTAGACCGCGGGGGCGTCGTCGCGGGGGAAGAGGACCAGGCCGTAGCCGGTGAGGGCGGGCAGCGGGACCTCGTCGAGCCGGGCCGGCGGGCTGTCGCGGGGCAGCAGGACGCCGAGGTCGCGGCGGAGGACCGGGCCCAGTTCCAGGCCGGTGACGTCGCAGGGGTGGTGCAGGACCCCGACGTCCAGCTCGTGCGCGGCGAAGGCGGCGAGCTGCCCGGCGGTGGTCAGTTCGCGCAGCTCCAGTTCGAGGCCGGGGCGGCGGTCCCGGAAGCCGGCGAGCAGCGCGGCGACGGTCTCGCCGGGCACGTCGGGGGTGAGCGCGGCGCGCAGCAGCCCGGTCTCGCCGTCCCGGATGCGGCGGGCGGTGGCGCGGAACGCCTCCGACCGGGCGAGCAGCTCCCGGGCCTCGGCCAGCAGCAGCGTGCCCGCCTCGGTGATGGTCACCTGGCGGCTGGTGCGCTCGAAGAGGCGGACGCCCAGCTCGCGTTCGAGCCGCGCGATGCGCTGGGAGAGGGGCGGCTGGGCCATGCCGAGCCGGGCGGCGGCCCGGCCGAAGTGTGACTCTTCTGCAACAGTCACGAAGCACTCCAGGTGCCGCACCAGGTCCACGAACAGGAAGCATATCGGGAATTGATCGATCCGGCATCGATAGGAATCTTGGACAGGAGTGCGGTGGCTTGCTTGCCTCGGGGCACGGTCCCCGGCCTCCCGCGAGGCCCCGACGAGAGGCAGCGCATCCATGTCCCCCACCGGAGACGACATCACCCGCGGTCGCCGCGCGCCCCGTACCGCCCTGCGCGCGGGCGTCGCGGTCGCCGTGGTGCTGGCGGTCGCGACGGGCGGCTCCTGGGCCGCCGGGCTCGGCCCCTTCGCCCGCGACGAGGGACCCGATCCCGAGGCCCTGGCCCAGGCCCGTGCCTTCCTCGCCGACTGGTCCGCCGACCGCCTCGACGCCGCGGGCGGCCGGACCACCGACCCGGCCGGGGCGGCGGAGATCCTGGAGAGCTTCACCGCCGGCCTGGAGATCAGCGGGCCGAAGCTCACCGCCGCCCCGCCGGAGCAGGCGACGGAGGGCGAGGACGGCACCGTCACCGTGCCGTTCACCGCGAAGATGCCGGTCACCGGCCTCGGCACCTGGACCTACAGATCCACGCTGCCGCTGCGCGAGCAGGACGACGGCGGCTGGAAGGTGGACTGGCGGCTGTCGCTGGTCCACCCGCGGCTCAGCGACACGGAGAAGTTCCGCCTGGAGCGGGCGGAGACGGACCAGGCCGAGGTCACCGACCGGCGGGGCCGCACCCTGTCCGCCGGGAAGTTGCCGTCCCTCGCGCCGATCACCGCCCACCTCGGCGGCACGGCGGGCGGCGGGCCGCGCGGCGCGGTCCGGCTCGTCGACCGGGCCACCGGAGAGGTCGAGCGCACGGAGGCCGAGTTCGGCGACGAGAGCGCCGGGGCCGCGTCCGACGGGCCGGTACGCACCACCCTGGACGCCGACTGGCAGGCCGCCGCCGAGCGGGCGCTGGGCGAGGCCGGCGGCAAGAACGCGGCGCTGGTCGCGCTGCGCGTCGACGACGGCGAGGTGCTCGCCATGGCCAACAACCCCGCGTCCGGCTTCAACCGCGCCGCCTCCGGCACCTACGCGCCCGGCTCCACCTTCAAGATCGTGACCAGCAGCGCCCTGCTGCTGAAGGGCGCGGTCGCGCCCGGCGACGTCGTGGACTGCCCGCAGAAGCTGACCGTGGGCAAGGAGTTCACCAACGTCGGCGACTCGTCGTACCCGGGCGCCACCTTCCGCGAGGACTTCGCGCGCTCCTGCAACACCGCCTTCATCAGCCTGCGCGGCAAGCTGGCCGACGGGGAGCTGGGCGAGGTGGCCCGGAAGTACTTCGGGGTGGGGCAGGAGTGGCACGTCGGTGTGCCGACGTACGACGGGGCGGTGCCGGTGCCGGGGGACGAGACGGAGAAGGCCGCCGCGATGATCGGGCAGGGCCGGGTGCAGGCCAACCCGCTGATCATGGCGTCGGTGACGGCGACCGCGGTCTCCGGGCGGTTCCACCAGCCGTCGGTCACCGCGGGCACCGAGGACGGCACGTCGACCGAGCCGCTGCCCGAGGAGGTCGTCACGCGGCTGCGCGACATGATGCGGGCCACCGTCACCGAGGGGTCCGCGACCATGCTGGCCGACCTGCCCGGCGAGGTCGGCGCCAAGACCGGCACCGCCGAGGTCTCCGACGACCAGGAGAACAACGGCTGGCTGGTCGCCCACCGCGGCAACGTGGCCGTGGCCTGCGTCGTCGAGGAGGGCCTCACCGGGGGCGGCGGGGCGGGGCCCGTCGTGCGCAGCCTGCTGGCGGCGATGCCGGACGACCCGGCCTGAGCCCGCACGGGGAGCGCCCCCCGCTCCGGGGCGGGAGCGGGGGGCGCCGTCGGGAGGGCCTCCGCCGAGGAACCCCGTTGAGGGGTCCCGCGGGAGACCCCGTGCCGTCAGCTCCGCCCGGCCGGTCCCTGGTCGCCGGCCGCCGGGGGGTCCCGGCGGACCGCCTCGCCCTGGATGACGCGCGGCTCCCGGCCCGCCGCCTCCGGCCCCGGCTCGCTCTCCTTCATCGCGCGTGCCTCGGCCTTGAGGATGCGGGCCGACCTGCCCGCCGAGCGGGTCAGTTCCGGCAGCTTCCTCACGCCCACGACGACGGCGATGACGATGAGGATGATCGCCAGCTCGCTCAGTCCGAACACCGCGCCCCCCTGTCCCCTCTTGGTCGGATCGGTCAGAGATCGAACTCGTGCGGCGGCAGGTCGAGGGCGTAGCACGCCTCGCGCACCACCGCCTGCTCGTCCTTGTCGAAGTCCCCGTCGGCGCCGCCGATGACGATGCCGATCTGGACCACCGCACGGGCCTCGGCGGGCTTCTTCTTCGCCTTGGCGATCTCCTGCAACACGCTGACCTTGCCGAACGCGAAGTCGGCCGTCAACTTGTCCAGGTTGGCCTCGAAGCGGCGGCGCAGGTCGTCGGCGGGGAAGTTCTGGAGCACGTCGTTGGAGGCGATGAGCTGCGCCACCCGCTGCCGCTCGGACGGGTCGACCGTACCGTCGGCCGCCGCGACCAGGGCGCACATGGCCATGCTCGCGTCGCGGAAGGCGCCGCTCCTGAGGTCGTTCTTCTTCGCCACGAGCTGGGTCTGCATCTGCGACGCGGACTCCTTGAGACGGTCCCACAGGGCCATGAGCACTCCGTTCCTCTACAGTTGTGTAGAAGCTATCAGGGATCGCCGGGGAACATTCCGCGAAGGCGCGCCGTTCTCTACAGTCAAGTAGAGCCGTTGGCGCGGCTTTGCTCTTCCTTTACCATGGGACCCGACCCTCTGACTCAAAAGGAGCCCCGTTCCGTAATGGAGCCTCCCAGTACCGGCCCTGTCCCGACCCGTGTCGGAGCGGGGGTGGCACGGTGACCGAGGTCCTGCTGCTTCTGCTGGCCGTCCTCCTCACCCTGCTCTGCGCCGTGTTCGTCGCGGCCGAGTTCTCCCTCACCACCGTCGAGCGCGGTGACCTGGAGCGCGCCGCCGAGAACGGCGAGCGCGGCGCCGACGGCGCCCTGAAGGCCGTACGCCGCCTCACCCTCCAGCTCTCCGGCGCCCAGCTCGGCATCACCGTCACCTCCCTGGTCATCGGCATGCTCGCCGAGCCGTCGCTGGCCGCGCTGCTGCGCGGGCCGCTGGAGGCGATGGGCCTGGGCGGCGCCGCGTCCACCGTGGCGACCGTGCTCGGGGTGGCCCTGTCCACCGTCGTCCTGATGGTCGTCGGCGAGCTGGTGCCCAAGAACTGGGCGATCTCCCGCCCGCTGGCCGTCGCCAAGGTGGTCGCCACCCCGCAGCGCGGCTTCACCGCCGCCTTCGGCCCCTTCATCGGCCACCTGAACAACACCGCGAACCGCGTCGTACGCCGCTTCGGCCTGGAGCCCGCCGAGGAGCTGGCCTCCGCCCGCAGCCCCGAGGAACTGGTCGCGCTCGCCCGGCACTCGGCCGCCGAGGGCGCCCTGGAGGCCGACTCCGCCGAGCTGTTCGTACGCACCCTGCACCTGAGCGAGCTGACCGCGGAGAACGTGATGACGCCCCGCGTGGACGTCAAGGCCCTGGAGGCGCACGCCACCGCCGCGGACGCCGCCAACCTGTCGCACGCCACCGGCCTGTCCCGCTTCCCGGTCTACCGGGACAGCCTGGACGAGGTCATCGGCACCGTCCACATCCGTGACGTCCTGGCCCTTGAGCCGCAGAAGCGGGCGGTCACCCCGGTCACCGCGCTGGCCACCGCGCCCCTCCTGGTCCCCGACAGCCTGCCCGCCGACCGCCTCCTGGAGCGCATGCGCGCCGCCCGCACCATGGCCGTCGTCATCGACGAGTACGGCGGCACGGCCGGCGTGGCCACCGTGGAGGACATCGTCGAGGAGGTCGTCGGCGAGGTCCGCGACGAGCACGACCCGGTGGAGGCCCCCGACCTCCAGCCGGCCGGCGAGGGAACCTGGGAGGCGGACGGCTCGGTCCGCATCGACCAGCTCGCCCCGATCGGGCTGAGCGCGCCGCAGGGGCCGTACGAGACGCTCGCCGGCCTGGTCGCCACCCACCTGTCCCGGATTCCCGCCAAGGGCGACACGGTCGAGCTGGACGGCGGCTGGCGGCTGGACGTCCTCGACGTCGACCACCACCGCGCCGACCGGCTGCGCGTCACCGCGCCGCCCGCCCCGGCGGCCGTACCCGAGCAGGACCGCCAGGACCGCCACGCGCACGAGGAGATGGCCCGATGACCGCCGTCCAGCTCCTCATCGGCGCCCTGACGCTGGTGACCAACGCCTTCTTCGTGGGCGGCGAGTTCGCCCTGATCTCGGTGCGCCGCAGCCAGATCGAGCCGCGCGCGCAGAAGGGCGACAAGCGGGCCCGGATGACGCTGTGGGGCCTGGAGCACATCTCCGCGCTGCTGGCCACCGCCCAGCTCGGCATCACCGTCTCCTCGCTGGTGCTGGGCGCGGTCGCCGAACCGGCCATCGCGCACCTGCTGGAGCCCGCCTTCGAGGCGGTGCACATGCCGCACGCCCTGGTCCACCCGATCGCCTTCGCCATCGCCCTGGCCCTCGCCACGTATCTGCACATGCTGATCGGCGAGATGATCCCCAAGAACATCGCGCTGGCCGCCCCGGCCGCCACCGCGATGGTCCTCGGACCGCCGCTGGTCGCCCTCACCCGGGCGCTCAAGCCGGTGATCTTCGGGATCAACGCCTTCGCCAACACCCTGCTGAAGCTGCTGCGGGTCGAGCCGAAGGACGAGGTCGAGGCCGTCTTCACCGACGACCAGCTCGCCCGCATGGTGGACGACGCCAGCGAGGCCGGACTGCTCGCCCCGGCCGACGGCGAACGGCTGCGCGACGCGCTGGAGCTGGGCACCCGCCCGGTCGGCGAGATCCTGGTCCCGCCGCAGCGGATGCGCACGGTCACGCACACCGTGACCCCGGCCGAGCTGGAGCGGCTGGCCGCCGAGGCCGGGTTCTCCCGCTTCCCGGTCAGCGGGCCGGGCGGCACCCTGCTGGGCTACCTCCACATCAAGGACACCCTGGGCCGGGCCGACCGCGACCGTCCGTTCCCGCGCACGGCCCTGCACCCGGTCACCCGGGTCCGCATCGACACCCCGCTGGACGACACCCTCACCGCCCTGCGCGCCACGGGCAGCCACCTGGCCGCGGTGACCGGCGAGACGGGCACGGTCCTGGGCTTCGTCACGATGGAGGACGTCCTGACCGAACTGGTGGGCCCGGCGGCCGAGCCGGTGGGCTGACCTCACCGCCCACCGCCCACCGCCCACCGCACACGGGCCGCCGCAGGCCGGGAAACCGGCCGGCGGCGGCCCGCCGCCCTGTCCGGCGCCGCTACCCGGCGGTCCCGGCACCGGCGTGTCCGGGACCGTCCCTTCCGGGACCGTCGTCCCCGTCGTCCCCGTTCCCCCCGCCGTCCTGCCCGTCCTCCGCCTCGGCCGCGGCCCGCCGGTACGCGGCGTTGATGCGCTGTGCCTCCTCCAGCTGGTCCTCGAGGATGACGATCCGGCAGGCGGCCTCGATCGGGGTCCCCTGGTCGACGAGTTCGCGGGCCCGTGCCGCGATCCGCAACTGGTAGCGGGAGTAGCGCCGATGACCGCCCCCGGAGCGCAGCGGGGTGATCAGCCGAGCCTCCCCGAGGGCCCGCAGGAAGCCGGGAGTGGTGCCGAGCATCTCGGCGGCCCGGCCGATGGTGTACGCGGGGTAGTCGTCGTCGTCCAGCCGTTCGCTGAGCGGATTGCCTGCTGTCATGTCACCTCGTAGTGCAACGCGTCCAGGGGCCCGGCGCCGTACGGCGCCGGGCCCCTGGACGATTCAACACCATCGGGGCGTCCGGCCGCCGCGGCGGCCGGGCCTCTTCGGGTGACCCATAGACTCGATCTCATGCCGAACACTGATGGGCTGCTCGTCTCCATCGCCGAGATGGTGGAGTCGGAGTCGAGCAATCAGATGTCACTGACCGTGGTGACCGGGGGTGCCGTCATCACGGGCCGCCTGGCCCCTGAGGCCACCTGGAGGGAGCGGGTGGCGGAGGTGCTGCGCACCTCCGACCGGTTGAGTCCGTTCGCCGACGCTTTCGTCCGGCAGCGGGACCGGCCCCAGGACCAGTCGCCCACGCATCTGCACTTCCACCTCGCGCGCATCCTCCAGGGCAGTCTCGGGATTCCGGAGACCGGCGGGATGTACCGCGTGGCGATCAGGGACGTCAGCGCCTGGACCGTGGGCGACTTCAGCTACTCCGACCAGTAGGACCCGCGGACCCCGGGGGAGGGGGTCACCGGGCGCCGCCCGTGCCCTGGCGGCGCGGCGCCCCGCCTCCGCCGGACCGGCCGGTGCCACCGCCCGTCCGGCCCGTGCCGGAGGAGCGGCGACGGCCCCGGCGGGAGGAGGACCCGGCGCCGCGCGGACGCTCCGCGGCGGGCGCGGGCACGGGGATGACGACGGGGATGCCGGAGGGGGCCTGGGCGCCGGTGATCCGGGTCAGCTCCTCCTCGCCCGGCCGCACCCGGGTGACCTGCGGGACGATCCCGGCGGCGGACAGCAGCCGGGTCACCTCCCGGCGCTGGCCCGGGGTGACCAGGGTGATCACGCTGCCGGACTCGCCCGCGCGGGCGGTACGGCCGCCGCGGTGCAGGTAGTCCTTGTGGTCGCCCGGCGGGTCGACGTTGACGACCAGGTCCAGGTTGTCGACGTGGATGCCGCGGGCCGCGACGTTGGTCGCGATCAGCGCGGTCACCTGGCCGTCCTTGAACTGGGAGAGGGTCCGGGTGCGCTGCGGCTGGGACTTGCCGCCGTGCAGGGCCGCCGCGCGGACGCCGCTCCTGAGCAGGTGCTTGGTGAGCCGGTCCACCGCGTGCTTGGTGTCCAGGAACATGATCACCGAGCCGTCGCGGGCGGCGATCTCGGTGGCGGTGCGCTGCTTGTCGTCGTCGTTCACGTGGAGCAGGTGGTGTTCCATCGTGGTGACCGCGCCCGCGGACGGGTCGACGGAGTGGACGACCGGGTCCGTGAGGTAGCGGCGCACCAGCAGGTCGACGTTGCGGTCCAGGGTGGCGGAGAACAGCAGTCGCTGCCCGTCCGGGCGCACCTGGTCCAGCAGGGCGGTGACCTGGGGCAGGAAGCCCATGTCGGTCATCTGGTCGGCCTCGTCCAGGACGGTGACGGCGACGTCGTCCAGCCGGCAGTCGCCGCGGTCGATGAGGTCCTTGAGCCGGCCCGGCGTCGCGACGACGATCTCCGCGCCGGAGCGCAGCGCCCCGGCCTGCCGGCCGATCGACATGCCGCCGACCACCGTGGCCAGCCGCAGCGCGACGGCACGGGCGAACGGGGTGAGGGCGTCGGTGACCTGCTGGGCCAGTTCCCGGGTGGGCACGAGGACCAGGGCGAGCGGGCGCTTGGGCTCGGCGCGCAGCCCCTGTGTACGGGCCACGACCGCCAGGCCGAAGGCGAGGGTCTTGCCGGAACCGGTCCGGCCGCGGCCGAGGACGTCCCGGCCGGCCAGCGAGTTCGGCAGGGTCGCCGCCTGGATGGGGAACGGGACGCTCATGCCCTCGGCGGTGAGCGTGGCCAGCAGCTTCGCGGGCAGGTCCAGTTCGGCGAAGGCGTCGACCGCGGGCAGGGCCGGCGTCACCGTCTTCGGCAGCGCGAACTCACCGCCCGGGGACGCGGCCGGACGGCGCCCGCCGCCGTTGCCCTGGGGGCGGCGGCGGGGACCGCCGGAGCGCCGGGCGGCGGAGGAGCCGGAGCGGTCGTAGGGGCGGTCGGCACGTGCACGGTTCATGGGGAACCTTCCTCGACGCGGCGCGTGTCAAGGAATTCCCGCAGCGGTGGTACGGCGCTGAGAATCGCGAGAACGAGCCGGAAAATGACGGTACGGGCAGGGAAGTGGGCCGGGTATTCACCCGGCGTGCCGAAACGGACGGATTTCGCGTCCGTCCCGGAACGGGGAAATACCCCGGGAATCCGATCCGATGTCCCGGAAAGCAATCAGCTGGGGCCCGCACCCCACGGTGCGGGCCCCAGCTGTGAAGTACGCGTCGGTCACCCGACGGCGTCGTCAGGCAGGAGTGATGTTCTCCGCCGTCGGGCCCTTCTGGCCCTGGGCGATCTCGAACGTCACCTTCTGACCTTCCAGGAGCTCGCGGAAGCCCTGGGCGTTGATGTTGGAGTAGTGGGCGAAGACGTCGGGGCCGCCGCCGTCCTGCTCGATGAAGCCGAAGCCCTTTTCGGCGTTGAACCACTTCACGGTACCGGAAGCCATAATAAATCTCCTTCGGAGAACGGTGCACGAAGCACACCCTGTGTGTACTTCGGTCGCCGCGATGATCACCCCGTCGGAAAGACTGGCAACCAACTGCAACTGACGTCGACACTAGCACGGCACTCTCGCCGATGTCGGGGAAGATTTTCCGGCCCGTGCACCCCTCACGTGCCGTTTCCAGGAATATTCCCCGGAGGTCACGACAATTTCTTACGTGGCCGGCACAGATATTGGCCCGCCCCCGGCGCAGGGTCGCGGCGCGGCATCCCGGCCGCACGGCCGTGACCTCCTGCGATGCCCGCACGGCGGGCGGTCGGCGCACGGGCGGGCGAGATCACCCGGATGGCCCGGAGAGACGTATCCCACAGCCGGCACCACGGTTGCTCCACAGGGTGCTCCCAGCCGTCGCGGAACAGGCCGACCAGTATGCCTGCCGCCCGAGAACGCTCCGCCGCCCGCCCGGCCACGGTCCGGGTGCTGATCGTCGGCGACGAGCCCCGGCCGGCCGCACCGCCGGCCCGGGCCGTCACCGGGGCCGGCCGGCGGCCGTTCCTCGCGCGCGACGGCCGCGGCGCGCTCACCGCGGCGCGCGGCTGCGCCCCGCACGCCGTCGTCCCGGACCGGATGCTGCCCGATCCGGACGGCCCCCCAGGTGCCGCGCCGGCTGCGCCACGAGGACGCCCGGCTGCCCACGCGGAGCGCCGTTCCTTTCCGCGCAAGGTCTTCTTCGCCTCCGGCGCCACGGCCGTCGCCCCGATGGGCGGCGCCGGCGCCCGGTCGGCACCGGCCGGGGAGAGCACCGGCACCGCGATCGCCGACGCGTCCGCCGCGCCCAGCGGGTCCCCGGGCGCCGGGGCGGGCGGCGGACCCGGCGACCGGACCGTCACCGGGGACTTCTTCGGCCTGACCACCGACGGCAGGCGGATCGACGACCTGTTCACGGTCCGCTCCGCCAAGGCCGCCACCGCCCCCGTCCTCACGGCCGCCGAGACCTTCCTCTCCCCCGCCGGCCTCACCGACCCCCGGAAGGCGCTCGGCACCGTCCTGCCCCAGACCGCGCCGAGCGCCGGCGGGCTGGAGACGACGGAGCGCGTCCGCCGGATCAGCCAGGCGGCCGGCGAGGCGATCGGCCGGACCGGCCGCTTCCACGAGGACGCCTGCTGCTGGACGGTCCTCGGCACCCCGTCGGCCATCGAACCCCGGGGCTTCCAGTTCGACGGCCACCCCCTCGTCGTCGACTGCTTCATCGCTGGGCGGCCAGGTCGTCATGAGTCCCCGCTTCCGGGGTCCGGAGCCCGCGGAGACGGAGACCGGCGGCGGGACGGTCACCGGCTGCCACGAGGAGGCCGAGGCGAGCCCCGCCTTCATCGACTCCCGGTCCAGGCGTACGAGGGGCGAAGGTCCGCCTGGCCCGAGATCACCGCCCACCTCGCCGACACCCACGTCACCTGGGCCGGCGGCGCCGCCGACGACTCCGCCTCCAGCCTCGGGTACGTGCGGATACGGCCACTGCGGCCGGATCGTCGCACCCCCGGGGCCGGGACAGGCGGACGGGACGGTGAACGCACGGCGAAGATCACGTACGCCGGAGAGCAGCGGCCCGTCTCCCGCCCCCACCGCGCGTCGGGCTGCCGGACCCGCCGGGAGCCGCCGCCGACGCCGCCGGTCCCGGCGGGGGCAGCCGCCGTCCTCGGGGGCCGGTCAGCGGCCGGACGGGTCCAGCAGCCCGGCGACCAGGGCACGGGCGTAGGACGCGTCCAGGCCGGCCGGGCGGAACAGGATGCGGTACATCAGGGGCGCGACCACGCGGTCGACTACCGTCTCCACGTCCGGGACGGCCTCGCCGCGGCCGGCCGCGCGGGCGAGGACGACCTCGATCTGCTCGGCCGCGTACGCCGAGCACTGCCCGGCGTTGCCGCCGTCCGGGTCGCCGAGCAGGGCGTCGCGGACGTAGGCGCGGCCCCCGGGCGAGGCCATCTCGTCCAGGAACAGCTCCGTCCAGGCGGTGAGGTCGGCGGCGAGGCTGCCGAGTTCCTCGGGCTCCGTCTCGGGACGCAGCCGCTCCACGGCGACGTCCGACAGCAGTTCCCGCAGGTCGCCCCAGCGGCGGTAGACCGTGGACGGGGTGACGCCCGCGCGGCGGGCGATGAGCGGCACGGTCAGGGCGTCGCGGCCCACCTCGGACTCCAGTGCGCGCACGGCGGCGTGCACGGACTCCTGGACCCGGGCGCTGCGCCCGCCGGGACGCACCATCTGTCGGGGGCTCACCGCTCCGCCTCTCCTCGGTCTCCCCGCCACCTCGGCGCGGGACCTGCCATCGTACGACCCTTAAAGCGAACGCCTGGCTTTTGAGGTGCGGGACGTGACCGGCCGCGCCTCACGCGCCGGCGGGAATCCCCGCGTCGCCGCCTCCCGTACCGGGCACCGTGTCCCGCGGCGCGTGTTCCCGCGGGCGGACCGCGGGTGCCGTCCGTTCGTAGGCGTGCCCGGTCCGCAGCAGGGTCGCCTCCTCGAAGGGGCGCCCCAGGAGCTGCATGCCGATCGGCAGGCCCGCGTGGTCGTGGCCGACCGGGAGGGTCAGCGCGGGGAAGCCGGTGATGTCGGCCGGCGCGGAGAGGCGTACGTAGGCGTCGGAGACGGCCTCGACCGTGCCGTCCGGCCAGGTGACGCTCTCCCGGCCCGCGGGGACGGCGGTGAGCGGGACCGCGGGGGCGGCGATCACGTCGACCTCCGTCAGCAGCCGGGCCCATTCCCGCCGCATCAGGGTGCGGGCGCGCTGGGCGCGCAGATGGTCGCCGGCCGGCATCAGCTCCCCGGCCTCCAGCAGGACGCGGACGTCCTCGGCGTACCGGTCGGGGGTGTCGCGCAGGGTCCGCGCGTGGTAGGCGGTGGCCTCCGGGACCATCAGGCCCCACTGGGTCGCCTGGATGTAGCGGGCCAGCGGCACGCCGACCTCGGTGAGCCGCGCGCCGAGGTCGCTGAGCCGGTCGACGGCCCTCCGGACGGCGGCCTCCACCTCGGGGTCGACGTGGTCGAAGTAGTAGGTGTGCGGGACGCCGACGCGCAGGCCGGTCAGGTCCGGTTCCGGGGCCGGGCGGTGGTCCGGCGGCCCGCTCCGGACGGAGGCGGGGTCCCGGGGGTCGTACCCGGCCAGGGCCGGCAGCACCAGGGCGGCGTCCTCGACGGTGCGGGTGATCGGGCCGACGTGGTCCAGCGACCAGGACAGCGCGGTCACGCCGTGACGGGGGACGAGACCGTAGGTGGGTTTCAGGCCGACGACACCGTTGAGGGCGGCGGGCACCCGGATCGAGCCGCCGGTGTCGGTGCCGAGGGCGAAGGTGGCCGTACCGGCGGCCACGGCGACCGCCGAGCCGCCGCTGGAACCGCCGGCGACCCGGTCGGGGTTCCGGGCGTTGCGGGTCTGCGGCGTGATCAGGCCGTAGGCGAACTCATGGGTGTGGGTCTTGCCGACCAGGACCGCGCCGGCCTCCGACAGCCGGGCGGCGACCGTGCTGTCGGTGCCGGCCCGGTGGCCGTCCCGGACACGGGAACCGGCCGAGGTCGCCGTCCCCGCCACGTCGATCAGGTCCTTCAGGCCCATGGGGACGCCGTGCAGCGGGCCGCGGTGGTGTCCGGCGGCGATCTCCTCCTCGGCGGCGCGCGCCGAGGCGCGGGCGCGGTCCGCCGTCACGGTGGCGTAGGCGCCCAGCCCGGGTTCCACCCGGGTGATCCGGTCGAGGACGGACTCCACCAGCTCCACGGGGGACAGCCGCCGGTCCCGTATCGCCGCCGCGGCGGCGGCGAGGGTCAGGTCAGCCGGCGTCATGGCGGGGCTCCTCGGCGAAGTGGTCGGAGTGCGCGGAGTAGGCGGCGGCGGGCGGGACGTCGCCGAAGTCCAGCTCGCGCAGGACCGAGACGACGGAGTGGATGTGCCGGGCGGTGGCCGCGACGCGGGCGTGCCGGTCCTCGGCCAGCGGCAGTCCGGCCCGCGCGGCCCAGCGGGCCGCCTCCGGGGGTGTGAGGTCGTCGGTGGGCATGGCTGCTGCTCCTCGGGGCGGTACGGCTAAAAGCAAAGAGTTGGCGTTAGTTGACCGTAGGGCCTAGGGTCTCCTTAAGGCAAACTGATTGCTTTAAGCGACTCTCCATCGGCGAAGGAGCCGGACCCCATGCACGCCGCCCCCACCTGGACCGTCGGGGACCTCACCGTCCACCGCGTCGACGAGACCCCCCTGCCGCCCGGGACCGGCGCGTGGCTGCTGCCCGGCGCCACCGCCGGCCTGGTCCGCGGGCAGGACTGGCTGCGGCCGGACTTCGCGGACGACGCGGGCGTCCTGCGCCTGGCCAGCCACAGCTTCGCCGTCCGGACGCCGGACGGTGCGCGCGTCCTCGTCGACACCGGCATCGGCAACGGCAAGACCCGCGCCGACCCGGCCTGGCACGACCTGCGCACCGGCTACCTCGACCGGCTCGCCGCGGCGGGCTTCGCCCCGGACACCGTCGACCTGGTCGTCCTGACCCATCTGCACACCGACCACGTCGGCTGGAACACCCGCTGGGCGGACGGCGCCTGGGTCCCGACCTTCCCCCGCGCCCGCTACGTCACCTCACGCGCCGAGCGTGCCTTCTGGGCCGGGTACGCCATGGACGGACCCCGGCGGCAGATGTTCGAGGACTCGGTCCGGCCCGTGGAGGAGGCGGGCCTGCTCGACCTCGTCGACGTCCCGGCCGGCGGCACCAACCTCGTCCCCGGCGTGCGCCTGCTGCCGACCCCCGGGCACACGCCCGGCCATGTCGCCGTCCAGCTCACCAGCGGCGGCGCGACCGCCCTCATCACCGGCGACTGCGTCCACCACCCCGTCCAGCTCCCGCACCCCGCGCTCGGCGCCTGCGTCGACATCGACCCGCCCCGCTCGGAAGCCACCCGCCGCGCCCTCCTCGCCTCCCTCGCCGGCACGGACACCCTCCTCCTGGGCACCCACTTCCCGCCGCCCACCGCGGGGCGGGTGGTCGAGGAGGCGGAGGGGTACCGGCTGGTACCGGTGCCGGGCCGCTGACGCCCGCGCGGCCTACCCGGGGCCGCCGGCGGCCGGCCCCGCGGACCCCGGGGCGGCGTCCCCGCTCCGCGTACCGGCCCCGACGGCGGCGTCCCCGCTCCGCGTACCGGCCCCGACGGCGGCGTCCCCGCTCCGCGTACCGGCCCCGGCGGCGGCGTCCCCGCTCCGCTCGTCCGCCTCGGCGGCGGGGCGCCGGCGTCCCAGCAGCTCGTCGCGTTCCGCGTCCGGGATCGTCATCGACTCCGCGAGCACCGCGGCGAGCGCGTCCACCGCCGCGCTGTCGATGCCGGCGCGGAAGAGCCACCGGATGCTCTCGTCCCGTGTGATGAGGTCGACCGCCCGGCGCCCGCTCCGGTCCTGCGCGGACGCCGCCCGGACGTACCGCACCTGGCCGACCGGGATCTCCTGGCGGATCTCGCCCTGTTCGAGGAACGCGTTCGCCCGGGCCGTCAGGACGCGGCGGTCCGTGACCGCGACCAGGGTCCTCGCCGGAGCCTTGTCCCGCGCCGCCGCCAGCTTCTCCATCGCGCCGCCGAGGAACGCGGAGATCGGGCCGAGGGCATCGACCTGGTCGGGGAAACCGAGGACGCGCAGGGACTCACCGCCCTCCAGGAACCAGCGCAGGACGCGGAGGTACGGCGCCGGGTCCAGCGCTTCGGGCGCGCAGACGACGTCCGGCGCGGTGAGCGCGGGGGCCGGTGGACGGAGCACGTCGGAGAGCGGCTGGATCGCCTCCAGGAGGCGGGCGGAGGTCTGGCGGGCCGCCTTCGCGTCCTTGCGCCGGCCCGGCAGCGACTGGGACAGGGTGTCCCGTCCGGGCAGTTCGGCGATGACGCGCAGCTCCCGCGTCAGCGAGCCGACGAGGCTCGTCGTGGCGGCGAGGGCGGAGTCCAGCTCCGCGCGGGTGTCGCGGGCGACGATGCCGACGAACCGTGCCTCGTCCGCGTCGTCGCGGCCGGTCGCGCGTGCCCTCGCGGCGCGGAGCGCCTGGTACCCGGTCCACGCCTTGAGGGAGGACAGCAGGGCGTAGGCGTCGAAGACGATCGCCTCGGCGTTCGCCTGGAGGTACTCGCGGCGGTGCCGGGGGCCGGCCCCGTCGATCTGCCGGACGTGGTCGCGGACGTTGCGCCGGTAGAGGTCGAGTTGCTTGTCGAGCAGCGTCTGACTGCCCGCGACGCTCTCCCACAGCGAAGTGGGGACCGTCTCGGCCTTGCGGGCCTGGTCGACGGCGCGGTCGACGGTGGTGACGAGCCCCGCCAGTTCGGACCACTGCTCCTTGCGGAGGGCCGCGAGTACCTGGCCGGTCAGCGCGATGTTGGTCCTGACCAGACCGGTGACCTCGCTGAGCTGCATCTGCAGGCCGACCATCGCGAGCGCCGGCCCGAGCGAGGCCGCGTTCTGGGCCATGCTCACCGAGGTCACGGGAAGGAACCGGGCCTGGGCGAGGATGCGGCCCGGGACCATGACCGTCCCGAGGTTCGCGCCGTCCTTGGCGGCGAGCGTCGCGCCGGCCTTCAACAGCGCCCGGGTCGCGTCGCTGAGCCGGTAGAGGCCCTGCACGCCGGCGACGGCGTCACCGAGGGCGCCGGCCGCGGTCGCCGCGCCGCCGACCGAGGCGAGGACGGCGGCCAGCCGCGCGCGGTCGACGGCCGGTACGAGCCCGAAGTCGACCAGCTCGGGCGCGAGTTCCGGCGGCACCTCACCGAGGACGACGGCGATGCCGGGAAGTACCTCCGCCAGCACCGTGGAGGCCGCCGGCGCGCCGCTGTCCGCCGCCTCCTCCGGACCGTCGGTGCCGGGGGGCGCGGCGCCACCGTCCCGGCCGCCGGCCTCGGGCGCGGCGGTCCCCGCCGGGTCCGCAGGGTCCTGCATGCGATGTCCTCCCCCAGACGGCGCACCACGGCCGGACCGGGCCGGCGCTCAGGGGCGCAGTCTACGGCTCGGCACCCGCTGGCCGTGTCCGGCGCGGACGCCGCCCCCGACGGGACGCCGCCGGCCCGCGAACGGCCGGTACGGGAAGCCACGTGAACAGGGAAAACGCAACGTCGACAGGGCCCGCGAAGGCCGCTACCTTCACCTGGTCCCCGGCGACCGCCCACGGTCGCGCCGGAGTCGGTCCGGGCCGGGCCGCCCGCGAGGAGCCGAGCCGGCCACGCCCCCGTGGGCCACCGAGCCCCTCCGCACCGAGCCCCTCCGCACCGAGCCCCTCCGCACCGAGCCCCTCCGCACCGGGCACCCCGCACCAGGCACCCCGCACCAGGGAGAGACGCATGCCCCAGCTCGCGCTGTACACCTTCGGCGTCCTGAAGTCCCCCCTCGCCGATCCCACGCCTCTCACGGGCGAGTTCTACGCCCTCGGGGAGTCCGTCTACCGGGAGATCGGCCGGCACCCCGGGTACCTCGCCCGTGCCGAGCCCGCGGGCGGTGACCGGGGTCTGCTCTTCGGGGCGGACTGGGGCCCGTGGGGGGAGTTCGCCGTACCGGCCTGGTACGGCAAGGGCCGGACGGTAGAGACCACCGCGCTGGCCGCGACCCTCTCCCTCTGGACCGGCCCGCGCTCCGCCTTCGACGCCGTCCACACCGGCCTGCACCGTACGGCGCTGAGCAGGCGGCACGACTGGTTCGAGCGGACGGGGCACCCGAGTCACGTGGCGTGGTGGGTGCCCGACGACGTGACTCCGACCTGGCGGGAGGGGGTGCGCGGACTGGAGCACCTCCGCGACCACGGCCCCGCGCCGCACGCCTTCACCCTCCACCGCGCGTTCGCCCCGGACGGAACCCCGGCGACCGGGACCGGATGAGCGGGGCCGGGCGAGCGGGCGCGGACGAGCGGGCGCGGCGTGTCAGGACGCCCGGTCCGCCCGCAACGTCCGCCTCCGGAGGGCGCGTTGGACCGGGCTCTCGATCAGCCAGTACGAGAGCAGCGCCAGCACGCCGGTCAGCACCACCGTCGCCGCCGGCCGGCCCTCCTTCATGCCGAGGGAGGCCAGCAGGCGGACCGCCGGGTAGTGCCAGAGGTAGAGGCCGTAACTGAGGTTGCGGCCGGGCCAGGCGAGCACGGGGAGGGAGAGCAGGCGGGAGAGGCGGGCGCGGGGGCGCAGCTCCAGGTCGGTGAGGAGCGTGGCGGAGAGCGCCGCCATGGCGAGGAGCCCGGCGGTGTACCAGAGGGGGGTCCACCAACCGGTGTGCCGGGTCACCGGGACCTGCCAGGCGACCAGGAGCAGGGACCCGAGCAGGGGCCAGGCCAGCCGGCCGGTCCAGACGCGCAGCCGGGCCAGCCGGGGGTCGTCGGCGCGCAGCCGGGCCAGCAGGACGGCGACGAGCGCGCCGGCGAGGAGCTGGTCGGCGCGGGTGTCGGTGCCGTTGTAGACGCGGTGCGCGGCGTCCGGGGCCCACAGGGCGCAGCGCCACAGCACGGGCAGCGCGCACAGGACGGCCGTGCACATCAGGACCGTACGGGCCCGCAGCAGGCGCAGCAGGGTGAACAGGAGCAGCGGCCACACGAGGTAGAACTGCTCCTCCACGCCCAGGGACCAGGTGTGGGCGAGGGGCGCGGTCAGGTCGGAGTACGGGCCGGGCTCGGACGCCCGTACCAGGTTGACGGCGAAGACCGCGGCGAGGCCGGCCGCGCGCAGGGCGCCGTCGAAGGCCCACAGGGAGGTGGTGGCGTCCAGCACCGCGCAGACCGCGCAGACCGCGAGAAGCGCCGGGACCAGGCGCAGCCAGCGGCGGCGGAAGAAGGGGAACAGGGCGATCCGGCCGGTGCGGACGTACTCGGCGAGCAGCAGCCGGGTGATGACGAAGCCGCTGATGGTGAAGAACAGGTCGACGGCGACCGAGCCGCCGGGCAGCAGGTCCGGTTCGACGTGGTAGACGAGGACCAGGGCCACAGCGAGGGTGCGCAGCCCGTCCAGCGCGTCCACCCGGCCGCAGCGCGCGAGAGCCGAAGGAAAGCCCCGGCGGGCGCCCCGCGGACTGCGGGGGGCCGCCGGGGCGGGGGGTCTGCCGGGGGAGTCACCGGGCCGTGGATCGAGCGTGCGCGTGGTCGTCGAGTCCGGTGCCTCGGCCATGGACGGAGACGCTTCCCCTCTGCCGGCTTACGCGAGCGGTGACCGGGGGCGCCTGCCCGGGAAGCGCGGACGTATGCCTGCCGGGGCGCGAGGGTCAGACGTGGACGCCGAAGTCGGCGGCGATGCCGGCCAGGCCGGAGGCGTAGCCCTGGCCGACGGCGCGGAACTTCCACTCGGTGCCGTGCCGGTACAGCTCGCCGAAGACCATCGCGGTCTCGGTGGAGGCGTCCTCGGAGAGGTCGTAGCGGGCGATCTCCCGGCCGTCGGCCTGGTCGACGACGCGGATGAAGGCGTTGCGGACCTGGCCGAAGCTCTGGCCGCGGTTCTCGGCGTCGTGGATGGAGACCGGGAAGACGATCCGGTCGACCCCGGCGGGTACGGCGGCGAGGTCGACCTTGACCGACTCGTCGTCGCCCTCGCCCTCACCGGTGAGGTTGTCGCCGGTGTGCTCGACCGAACCGTCCGGGCTCCTGAGGTTGTTGTAGAAGACGAAGTGCCGGTCGGAGAGGACGGTGCCGGACGCGTCGAGGAGGAGGGCCGAGGCGTCCAGGTCGTAGTCGGTGCCGGTCGTGGTGCGCACGTCCCAGCCGAGGCCGACCAGGACGGCGGTCAGACCGGGGGCCTCCTTGCTGAGCGAGACGTTGCCACCCTTGGCCAGGGACACTCCCATGACGTACTCCTTCTCGTGCCGTGCCGGCGGTGCCCGGTGGGGCCGCCCGCCGCGCCCCGCTGGTCGGGCCGACTCCCGACAGCCTAACTTCTACAGCCTTGTAGATACATGGGGGGTGTCACCCGGCCGTGAGGACGCGCCCGCCGACGCCGTCCGCCGCGAGGCCGCCGAGGAACTCGGCGTCGCCCTCGGCCCGCTCACCCCCGTCCTCGACGCCTGCATGAGCCCCGGCTCGGTCACCGAACGCCTCCACTTCTACGCCGCGCCCTACACGCCGGCCGACCGGACCTCGGCGGGCGGCGGGGTGGCGGCGGAGGGCGAGGACATCGAGGTCCTGGAGGTGCCCTTCACCGAGGCCCTCGCCATGGTCCGCGACGGCCGCATCGCCGACGGCAAGACGGTCCTGCTGCTGCACTGGGCCGCGCTGGAGGGGCCGTTCGCCCGCCCCTGGCGCGGATGATCTCCCCTTGCGTACGGTGAGCCGCGACCGGTGGTACGCGCGCCGCCGATACCGCGGCGGCCGGAAGACGGGGGTACAGATGCAGCCGACGTTCGTCCTGGTGCACGGAGCGTTCGCGAACTCCTTCTCCTTCGCCCCCCTCCAGGCCGAACTCGGCCTCCTCGGGCACCGCTGTGTCGCCGTCGACCTCCCGGGGCACGGGTTCGCGGCGACGTATCCGCGCGCCTACCAGGCACCGCAGGACCCCGAGGGGCTCGCCACCGCGCCCGGCGCCCTCAAGGGCGTCACGCTCGCCGACAACGTCGCGCACCTCCTCGGGGTGCTGGAGCGCGCGAAGCGGCACGGGCCCGTCGTCCTCGTCTCGCACAGCCGGGGCGGCCTCACGGCCACCGTCGCGGCCGGCCGGCGGCCCGACCTGATCGACCGCCTCGTCTACGTCTCCGCCTGGTGCCCCGTCGACCTGCCGGTCGGCGCCTACTACGCCGAGCCCGAGATGGCCGGGGCCGACAGCACGGGGCTCGCCTCGGTGATGGCCGGGAACCCGGCCGAACTCGGCGTGCTGCGCGCCAACTTCCGCACCGCCGACCCCGCCGTCCTCGCCTCCCTCAAGGCGGCGTTCCTCGCCGACGGCACGGACGATGAGTTCCTGGTGTTCCTCAACACCTTCCAGCCCGACGAGAACCTCGACACCGGCACCCCCGACGACCGCGCGCGGGCCGGCACCTGGGGGCGGATCCCCCGGTCGTACGTGCGGCTGACCGAGGACGCCGCCATCCCGCTCGCCATGCAGGACCGGATGATCCGCGAGGGTGACGCGCTGACCCCGGACAACCCCTACGACGTCCGCACCCTCACCGGCAGCCACCTGAAGTGGCTGGTCGACCCGGCACCGGCGGCCCGGGTCCTGGCCGACGTCGCCGCGCTGCCGCCCACGGGGGCGGGCGCGGCCCCGGTCACGTGACCAGGCCGTGCCGGTAGGCGTAGACGACGGCCTGCACGCGGTCGCGCAGCCCCAGCTTGGTGAGGATGCGGGAGACGAACGTCTTCACGGTCTCCCGGCTGATCAGCAGCGCCGCGGCGATCTCCGTGTTGGACAGGCCGTCCGCGATCAGCCGCAGCACCTCCAGCTCGCGCGGCGTCAGCGGCACCTCGGGTGCCGCGCCGTCGGCGGGGCGGATGCGGGCGGCGTACCGGCCGACCAGGCGGCGCGTCACCTCCGGGTCCAGCAGCGCCGAGCCGGTGGCGACGGTCCGGATGCCGTGCAGCAGCCGGTCCGGGGGCGCGTCCTTGAGCAGGAAGCCGCTGGCGCCGGCCCGCAGCGCCTCGTAGACGTACTCGTCGAGGTTGAAGGTGGTCACCACCAGGACCTTGACGGGGTGGGCGACACCGGCGCCGGCGAGGCGGCGGGTGGCCTCGATGCCGTCGAGGCCCGGCATCCGGATGTCCATCACCACGACGTCCGGGCGCAGCCGCCCGGCGAGGTCGACGGCGCTTCGCCCGTCACCGCACTCGCCGGCCACCGCGAGGTCGGGCTGGGCGTCGATGATCGTCACCAGTCCGGTGCGGATCAGCATCTGGTCGTCGCAGACCAGGACCCGGGTGGGCGCCGCGGCCGTCATGCCGGGCCCCCCGCGGGGATGCGGGCCCGGACCAGGAAGCCGCCGTCCGGGCCGGCGCCCGCGCCGAACTCGCCGCCCAGGACGGCCACCCGGTCCCGCAGCCCGGCCAGTCCGCGCCCGCTGCCGCCGACGGGCGTGCCGCCGGTGCCGGGGGGCGCCGCCGTGGCGACCTCCACGGTGATCTCCTTCTCGCCGTGCCGCACCAGGACCGAGGTGGGCGTGCCGTGCGCGTGCTTGAGGGCGTTCGTCAGGGCTTCCTGCACCACCCGGTAGGCGACCAGTTCGGCGCTGCCCGCCGACGCGGGCGGACCGCCCTCCTCGGTGAACTCCACCGGCTGGCCCGCCCGGCGGGTCTGCTCCACCAGCGTACGGACCTGTCCGACGGGCGGGGTCCGGGCCCCGGCGCCCTCGGAGGCGGGATCGGGGTCGAGCAGGTCGAGCAGGTGCCGCAGGTCGCCGATGGCCTGGCGGCCGGTGTCCGAGACGGCGGTCAGGGCCTGTTCCAGGCGCTCGGGCGCCGCGGTCAGATAGCGGGCCGCCTCCGCCTGCACCACCATCGCCGTCACATGGTGGGTGACCACGTCGTGCAACTCACGCGCGATCCGGGTGCGTTCGGCGGTACGGGTCTCCTCGGCGAGCCGCTCGCGCCGCTCCGCCTCCGCCCTGCGGGCCGCGCGCATCACCGTGCCCACGCCCCAGACCAGGGCGAGCACCAGGTAGAACATCACGAACCCGCTGACCGCCTCGCCCGTGCCGAGCCGGGCGAGGACGACCGCGAGCGGCACGTACGCCGCCGAGAGGGCCAGCGCGGTGACGCCCCGGTGCCGCTCCAGGCGGGAGCCGGCGCCCAGCAGCGCGAGGGCCAGGGCGGTGCCCGCCAGGGAGTGGTAGCCGAGCAGCTGGTCCGCCGCGAACCCCGCCGACACCAGGGCCAGGCAGAGCGCCGGCCACCGCCGGCAGAGCGTCAGCGGGAGGCACTCCAGGGCGAGGACGAGGACGGCGAGCACGTCGAAGGGGCGGTCCGGCATCCCGCCGAGCTGGGTGCCGTGGTTGCGCAGCGTCGGGATGAAGGAGGTGGCCAGCAGGATCGGGGCGAGCGGCACGTACCAGGGGGTCACGTCGAACTGGCGCCAGGTCTCCGGGACCCAACGGTAGGTCAGGCGCAGGGCGTTGGAGAGCGCGGTCACCGGACGAGGTTAACGGGGCCGGTGGTCCGGTCGGCGCGGCGGCGGGGGACGATCAGGCCGCGCCGGCGGGCCAGCAGCAGGAACACGGCCGTCACCATCAGGCCGAACAGCACTGAGTAGACGCTGCCCTCCGGGCCGAAGGCACCGCCGGTGAGCGCCGTCGGGCCGTGCACCGTGGCGTCGAGCAGGCCCTGCTGGGTGTCGTTGCCGGAGACCTCGGTGCTGAAGACGCCGGACTCGGCGAAGTTCCAGCCGAAGTGCACGCCGATCGGCACCCACAGCCTGCGGGTGGCGACGTAGGCGGCGGTGAGCATGCCACCGGCCTCGACGGCGATGGCGAGCGCGCCCCACAGGGTCGCGTCGGGGTTGAGCAGGTGCGACGCGCCGAACAGCAGGCTGGTGAGGGTCAGCGCGATCCAGGTGCCGGTGAGCTTCTCGACCCAGCGGAACAGCACGCCCCGGTAGAGCAGTTCCTCGGTCACCGCGGCGGCGGCCATGAAGCCGAACAGGCCGACCGCGCCGGCCGGCGAGCCCAGGCCGTGGACGTCGTAGTACCCGGCGGTCCAGAGGTTGGCGACGACGGCCGCGAACATCGCGGCGCCGATCAGCACGCCCCGGCCGAGCGCGGGCGCGGCGCCCTCGCGGGACACCTCCGTCGGCGGGCGGTGCTCGGTGCGCCGCACCACCCAGCCGTAGCAGAGCACGGCGAGGACGGCGGCGAGGGCGCCGACGGCGCACTGGAGGTACGGGCTGCTCTCCAGCGCGGCGGCGGCCTGGCCGCCGACGAGCGACACCGCGGCGACGGTCAGCAACTGCCAGACGAATCTCATGGGGAACCTCTCGGTACGAGGGAGGGCGGGCTCTCTGGGGGCGTGTTCAGTGCCGGTCGTCCGCGACCCGCGCGGTGGCGTCCCGGACGGTGGCGCCGGCGGGGCCGGGCCGGTCGGCGTGGCGGGGGTGGCCGCGGCGCGCGGCGGTGGTGGGGCGGTCGCGGGGGAACAGGCCGCGCCGCTGCCACCGGCCCCCGGTCCCCGTCGCCTCCGGCGCGGGCCCGCAGCCGGGGTTTCCGGCGGACCGGGAGGCGTTCAGGACGATCCGTACCGGGACGCGCCCGGCGGACGGGAGGGCGGCGAGGCCGGTGGCGGGGAGGGGCCGGGCGCTGCCGGAACGCGGCGCGGGAACGCCGGCGTCCAGCGGCACCGGGCCCGTGGTCCGGTCCCGGTGCGCGGGGGCGTGGCGGGCGGCGAGGTGGCCGTCGAGCGGCCGGCCGGCGGGCACGGCCGGGCGGTCGCCGGTGACGTGGTCCGGCACGCCGGTCGGGGCCCGGCCGCCGCCGGCGACGGGCCGGAGGCCGCGCGGCCGGTGGTCGTGGGAGCAGTCCCGGCCCCGCTCACCCGGCGTCCGCGGCGAGGGGGCGGTGGGGTCCGGGCCGTCACCGGCGCCGGCCGTCGGGAGCACCAGCAGCCCGCGCCGGGCCGGAGCGTCCGTGCCGGAGCCGGCGGCGGAGTCCTGGCCGGCCCGGGTCCGCGCCGCGCCGGCGGCGCGGTCGGCCGGGTGCCGGGCGGCGGACACGGCGGCCCCCTCGGGGGCCGTGCCGGGCATGGCGGTCCCGGTGGGGGACCCGCCGGCCAGGAGTGCGGCGCCCGCCGCGGCGGAGCACACGGCGGACAGGGCGGTCGACGCGGTCCGGCGGTTCAATTCCTGCCTCCAGCGGGCGAGTTCCGTCTACGGGGGCCTTCCGGCCACGGACAGAACGCTAGGGAGGATCAGGCGCCGGATCGTCACCGCCGGGAGCGCACTTCGCTGTCGCTCACCTGGGGGACAGCGGGGCGGCGGGCGGGGTTCAGCGGGTCGCGGCGTATCCGGCGAGACCCTCCGCCATCCGCCGCATGAACCGGGTCAGGTACCACTGCCAGAACGGGCCGGTGAAGCGCGGCTTCGGCTCGAAGACAGCCGACCAGGTGAGGTCGGTGCCGCCGCCGGGGGCCTCGGCCAGGTCGACCGTGCCCCGGTAGGAGCGGAAGGGGCCGCCGAGGTTCTCGTAGACGAAACGGCGGTCGGGGACCAGTTCGACGACGCGCTCACGGGAGACGGCCCGGCCGGTGCGGAAGACGCGGATGTCACCGACGCCCTGCCGCCGGTCCGGGTCGCCTCCGTCGGCCGGTGCGGCGGCGTCGATCGGTGACCACGACGGCCAGGTCGAGGCGCGCAGCAGTACGTCGAAGACGGCACCGGGGGCCGCCGGGGAGTGGGCGGTGACGGAGTAGGAGTACGGCATGCGGTCACGCTAGGGCGGAGCCGGGCGGGCGGCCACGCTCCCGATTGCGCACCCGCCGGTCCGATCCTGCGGCGCCCTGGTCACCTCGCGCGGTACACCGACGGGCGGACGCCGACGTGTCTGAGGAACGCCGCGGACAGGGCGGCGGCGGAGGAGAAGCCGCAGCGCGCGGCGATGTCGTCGAGGGGGAGCCGGGTGCCGTCCAGCAGCCGCCGCGCCTGCGCCATGCGCAGCCGGGTCAGATACCGGTGCGGGGTCTCGCCGGTGGCCTCGCGGAAGACACGGAGGAAGTGGTAGGGGCTCAGGTGCGCCTCGGCGGCCAGGTCGGCGACGGTCAGCGGATCACCCGGCCGCTCCCTCATCAGCGCGATCGCCGCGCGGACCCCGGCGTGCTCCGGCCCCGGCAGCGGCCGGTCCCGGCCCCGGGACAGCAGGTGCGCGGTGAGGAACGCGGCGGCCGACTCCGCGTACAGGTCGCCCGCCGGCCCGGACACGGGCAGCGCCCGCATGATCTGCTCGACGACCGGGTCACCGGCCCCGAGGGCGGCGCGGAGTTCCTCGAAGTCCGGTTCCGGGTGGCCCAGTTCGGCGGCGGACCGTCGCACGGCGGCACGGGGCAGGTGGACCTGGACGCTGCGCAGCGGGGCGGCGGCGCGGTAGCCGCGGACGGTCGCCCGGCCGGGGAGCATCAGCTCCAGCCGGCCCGGGACCCAGCGCCGCCGGGTCTCCCGGCCCCCGTCGCGGGTGCGCATCACCGCGTCCCCGGCCGTGCAGAGCACCAGGTGCAGATCGGCCGTGCCGGGCAGCGGCAGCTCCTCCGCCCGGGGCGCGTGCGTGAAGCTCTGCACCAGCAGCGAGCGCCAGCCCGCCTCCTCCCAGCTGCAGAACGTCCGCCGCACGGACCGCTCCCGCCGGTCCGCGCCGCTGCCCGCGTACGGCGCGAGATCGAAGTCGGGCGAGTCGAACACGGCTTCAGACTAGGCGGCGTCCACGGGGAACGGCGGGCCGGGCGCGGGGCCCGGCGGCGCCGGCGGAGCAGGGCGGCCGTCCGGGCGGTGAGGACCGCGCCGGCGGCGGGGGTGCCCGCCGCCGCGCAGACGGTGGGGGCCGGCCGGGCGCAGGCGGTCCGGGGCAGGGTGCCGGCGCGGCGCATGGTCAGGCCGGCCGTGGTGGCGAGGTGGGTGGGGAAGAGGACCGGGAGCGGCCTGGGGAGGAGGCGGCGTGCCGTCCGTCACTACGGGCGGCGCGCGTCGAGGCGCACGCCCGGCCGCACGCGGACGTCCTCGTCCTCGTGTCCAGCCAGTACATCGAGCAGTCCCACGCCGCCCATCCGCTCGGCCTCGGCGGCGGCACCGGCGTCGGCCACCTGCTCCAGGACCGGGTCAGCGCGGCCGGCGAGTCCGCGGCCGCGGTCGTGCGGGTCGCCGGGTGCGCGGCGGTCGTGGACCCCGAGGTGGTCCGCCAGCTCCCGCACCGCCGGCACGACGCCCTCAGCCGCCTCACCCCGCGCGGGCGCGAGGTCCTCGCGCTGATGGCCGGGGGACGCGCCGACACGGGCATCGCAGGCCCTGTTCGTCACCGAGGCGGCGGTCGGCAAGCACGTCGGCGACATCCTCCAGACACTCGGACTCCCCGTGGACGGCCAGGGCCGCCGCCGGGTCCTGGCGGTGCCGGCGTGCCCGCGCGGCGGGTGACCGGACGGCCCCGCCGGCCCACCGGCCCGGGTCCCGGGACACGGGCCGGACGGCCCCGCCGGCACACCGGCCCGGGTCCCGGGGCAGACGCCCGGCTCCGCGACCGCCCGCTGACGAGGGACGGCGCCCCCGTGGAGTCCAGGTCCCTCGTCACGTGCGGCGGTGCCGGTCTCCTCTCGGGGCGGCCCCTGACAGCGGGGCGGTCGCTCACCGGGCGGACTCCGGCCACGGCCGGTTCCTCCGCCCGGGCCGTGTCCACGGTCCGTTCGGGACGGGTCCCGCCCTCGTCACCCGCGGCGAAGCCGCGCTGCTCGGTCGCGGTGACAGCCGCTGCGGACGACCTCCGCGACCCGCCGGACGGCCTCGGGCGACCCGGCGACGGTCAGGAGACTCCGCCTGTGCGACGGGAACGGAGCGCCCGTCACTGCGCTCCGCAGCGCCCCTCGGGGACCAGGGCGTGGCACGCGCGGCACAGCCGTCGCCCGTACGGTCCGTTCGGCCGCCGCGAGGAGTAGGCTCGAAAGACCGAGGACACGCCGCGCACGGGCATTCGCGCCTGTGTCGTCCACGGTGATCGACTACGCCGGGCCGGCTCGGCCGGCCCGGGGCTGGGTTCGCGTCATGACTGCGACCGTCTTCCCCCCGATGACCTCCGAAGGCCGGCGCCCCGCGTCCGCCGTGCGGCTGTCGCTCGCTCCCGCCGGTTCGGCCCCGGCCCTGCTGGACGGCGCCTGGTGGCCGCGCTCGCGTGATCTCGCCGCGGAACTGCCCGCCCTGGCGTCCGTGCTCGATCCGCTGTGGGGACGGATCACCCGGGTCACGGTGCATCCCGGGGAGTGGCCGGTCGTCCCGCGCAAGGTGCCCGTCACCGGGCACGTGGTCAAGGTGGGCTGGTTCCGCTTCGAGCAGGACCCGCACGAGTTGCTCCTGCTCTCCTACCACCTGGGCCGCTGGAACCTGCTGGTCATCCCCCCGGAGACGTCCCCGGCCGCGGCCGCCTGGCTGCTGGCCGCCGCCGGGGACCCGCGCCGCACCGCCACCGCGAGCCGCCTGATGGCGGACGCCGCGCACCTGACGGCGACCGCCGAGGCCGACGGCGCCGGGGAAGCGGCCTGGGAGTCCGAAGGGGGACAGGAAACCGGTGGTCCCGCCGTTCCCCCGCGAGGGGACGGAAACCGCCCGGAGAGGGTGTGAGGACGATGGACATCTTCCTGACGGTGCTCGTGCTGCTGGCGGTGATCGCGGTGGGCGCGTTCCTCATCCACCGGCTCAACGCGCAGCACGGCGTTCGGATCGCGGCCTTCCACTACGGACGCCGCGGTACGGCCGTACCGGACCGGAAGCCCCCTGACGGGCGGACCGGATGACCCCGGAGCCCTGAGAAGCCGGGGTGATCCCGCCCCGGACCGCTTGGCGAGTGCCTTCGCGGGACCCACCGAAAGAGGAGCCATGCCCCCTTCACGGTTCAGTGTCCGGCACCAGGACCGCGGAACGCGCGTGGCGATCACCGTCGTGGGCGACATCGACCTGACCACGGCACCGCTCGTGCGCGGCGCCCTGGCCCGGTGCCTGCCCGCCCGCACCGTCGACGTCGACCTCACGGGGATCGGCTTCCGCGACGTCAGCTCGCTGAACGTCTTCGTCGCGGCCGCGGAGGCCATCGGGCGGACCGGGGCGGTCCTGCGCCTGCACCGCCCGCCGGACTCCCTCGTCCGTGTCGTCCGGATCACCGGCTGCGCCCTCCACCTGAGCTCGCCGCGCCCAGCCGGCGAGGGGCGGGGGGAAGCCCTCCCCTCGCCCCTCGCCGGCTGAGCGGACCGGCTCAGGTCCCGGTGCGGGCCCGCCGCAGCGGTGCGCCGGCACGGTGCAGGCTGGTGAGCGCCAGCCGGTACGAGGCGATCAGCCCCGTCTCCGTGTAGTCCACGCCCAGTTCCCGGCAGTATCGCCGGACGATGGCACGGGCCTCGCGCAGGTTGGGACTGGGCATGCTCGGGAACAGGTGGTGCTCGATCTGGTGGTTCAGGCCGCCGAGCGCCAGGTCCGTGAACCAGCCGCCGTTGACGTTGCGGGAGGTGAGCACCTGGCGGCGGAGGAAGTCGGGCCGGTCGTCGGCCGACAGGATCGGCATGCCCTTGTGGTTGGGCGCGAAGACGGAACCGAGGTAGACGCCGAACAGACACTGGTGGACGGCGAGGAAGGCGACCGCCATGCCGGGCGGCAGGACCAGGAACAGGGCGGTCAGGTAGAGCGCGCAGTGCGCGAGCAGCAGGGCGCCGTCGAGGGTCCGGTGCTTGAGCCGGCGGTCGGCGAGCGCCCGTCCGCTCGACACGTGCAGGTTGAAGCCCTCCAGCGTGAGCAGGGGGAAGAACAGGAACGCCTGCCGGCGGCCGAGCAGACGGGGCAGACCGGTGGCGGCGAGGGCCTGGTCCGGGGACCAGACGAGCAGGTCGGGGCGGATGTCGGGGTCGAGGTCCTCGGTGTTGGGGTTGGCGTGGTGACGGGTGTGCTTGTCCTGCCACCAGCCGTAGCTCATGCCGATGGACGACGCGGCGATCCGCCCGGACACCTCGCTGGCCCGGCGGCGACGGAACACCTGGCGGTGGGCCATGTCATGGGCGACGAGGGCCACTTGCCCGTACAGGACGGCCATGAAGGCGGCGACCGCCAGGGTCCACCACGAGGGGCCGATGAGGACGAGCGCGAGCCATCCGGTGGCGTAGAGGCCGGCCACCGAGGTGATCCGTGCCGTGTAGTAGCCGGGGCGGCGCCCCAGCAGGCCGGCGTCCGCGATCTTCCTGGACAGCCGGGCGAAGTCACTGCCGGGGGTGCCGGAGCGCGGGGTGGTCGTGACCGTGGTCATGGGGGGAACTCTCTGAGGAGAAGGCGGAGGGCTCGCAGCGGCCCTCCTGGGCGGGGCCGGCGCGGGGACAGGGCGCGGGCGCGGGTGGGCCGGCGTCGCTACGGGTTCCGCCGCCGTGGGGAACGGGGAGCCGCGGCGCTCAGGCTTCTCCGTCGGTGCCGGGCGCGCGGTCGTCCAGCGCGGCGGTCATGAGGAGGCCCGCGGCTTCCTCCGTCGTATCGGGAGGGATCACCAGCAGGTCCCGGCGACCGTGCCCGGGGGAGAGCAGGATGACGGTGTCCGGGACGTGCGGAGTGGTGGCCTTGTGCAGGCGTACGACCTGGCCGGCGACGAACGTGCGCCCCGGCGCCGAGGACCAGGCCGTGGCGTCCACGGTGATGCCGGTGATGTCACCCCATGCGCTCGGCAGCGCGGCGAGCAGCGGCGGGAGCTGGGTCAGGAGGTCGCGGGAGTGCGGCCACCACACCCCGTCGAGCCGGCGCGGCAGCGGGCCGTGGGGCGCGAGACGCAGGCGGAGGAGGGGGTGGGACGGGGAGGAGGATGTGGTCCGGGCTGTGGTGGCCACGTGGGTACTTCCTGGTGAGCGTGGTGTGGGACGTCCGGAGGGACGGAAGGACGCGGCCCGGTGAGGGGACGACCGGTCGGGGTGGCGGGCGCTGAGCGGTCCGGGCCGCCGGATGCCGGGAACCCGGTCACGGCGGCCGGGGGTCGGCCTGCCCCGGGCGTTCCGTCGGTGGGTGGCGTGGTGGAGGCCGGGCCTGCCTCGCCGGGGAGAGCGGCGCTCGCGTCCACCGGGAGTGCGCGGGGGCGGGCGGGTGCGGCGGAGAGAAGGGCCCGTGCCGGGTGACGAGCCGCCGGGGGGCACCGGGGCGGAGCCGGTCCGCCACCGGCGTACGTGATGCCCTCGGTCCCCTCAGCCTACTCCTCGGCGTGTAAAGGCGGCGTGACGGTCGGTCAGCGACGCCCGGGGACCGGCGGACGCGTGCCCCCGGTCGCTCCGGCGGGTTCACGGTTGCCCTTGCGGGGAACGCCGCCGGAGCGTGACGGTCGGTCAGCGGCGCCCGGGGACCGGCGGACGCGTGCCCCCGGTCGCTCCGGCGGGGTCACGGTTGCCCTTGCGGGGAACGCCGCCGCCGTCCCGGGGCGGCGGCGTGCGCAGGGCGAGCAGGGCCACGTCGTCGGCGTTGCCGGGCGGCACGTGGGCGAGGATGTGGCCGCACAGCGCGTCCAGCGGTGCGTGGGCGACCGCGAGGGCGTCCCGGCGCAGCCGCTCCAGGCCCGTGTCGAGGTCGCTGCCCGGTGTCTCGACGAGGCCGTCGGTGTACAGCAGCAGGGTGGAGCCGGGCTCCAGGGGGTGGGTGGCGTCGGGCCGGCCCGTGCCGGGGGCCGAATCCGTCCCGAGGAGCAGTCCTTGGCCGGCCTCCAGGTAGCACGCCGTGCCGTCCGGCGAGAGGAGCAGCGGAGGCGGGTGTCCCGCACTGGTCCAGTGGAGCGTCCACGGCCCCGTTTCCGGGTCGCCCTCGACCCGGGCGAGGATCAGGGTGGCGAGCGGGACGGTGGTGATGACGGGCATGGCGGCGTCCAGCCGGTCGACGACGGCACCGGGCGGCCCGGTGTGGTCCCAGGCCAGGGAGCGCAGGATGCCGTGGAGCTGTGCCATGCCGGCCGCCGCGGTCAGGTCATGGCCCACGACGTCGCCGATGACCAGCGCGAGTGCGCCGTCCTGCAGCGTGAAGGCGTCGTACCAGTCCCCGCCGACCTGCGAGCCCGCCGGGGCGGGCTGGTAGCGGGCGGCCAGCCGGAGGCGGCCGGGCCGGGGCAGCGGGGCGAGCAGGTTGCGCTGCATGGCCTCGGCGACGGCGCGCTGACGGCCGTAGCGACGGGTGTGGTCGAGGACCACGCCGACCCGGCGGCCGACGTCGCCCACCGCCGCCAGGTCGCCGTCGTCGAAGGGGTGCGCCGGGTCGGTGCGCACCACCGTCAGCGCCCCGGTGACCCGGTCGCCGGCGCCGAGCGGCACCGTGACGGCGGAGGTCGCGCCCACGGCACCCAGGAACCCGTGGTGGAGGGCGGCCAGAGGGGAGTGTCCCGCGGCCGGCGGGGCGGCCGTCACCCGTCCCTGGAGCACGGACTCACCCAGGGTCAGCACCCGGCCCAGAGGGGAGGCGTCGGCCTCACCGGGTTCCGGCACACGGGCGCGCCGGCCCTCGAACCCGGCGTGCCGCCCCTCGGGACCGGTCACCGCCACCCGGTGGATCTCCCCGGTACCGGTCCGCAGGTCCACGGCCGCCCAGTCGGCGAGACGGGGCACCAGCAGGCGCACCAGGCGGGCCAGGGCCTCGTCGGTCTCCAGGGTCTGCCCCAGGACGTCCGTGATCTCGGCGACCAGGGACAGCCGCTCGTTGAGATCCTCCAGCGCGCGTGTGCGCGCCGTCCGCTCCCGGTGGAGGCGGCGGTCCCCGGTGGCGTCCGTGAACAGGAGGGCCATGCCCCTGACGGAGCCGGCCTCCGTCAACGGGGAGGCGGACCAGGAGACCGCGAGCAGGCGGCCGTCGCCCCGCAGGTAGGTGCCGCCCTCGCCGCGCGCCCCGTACCCCCCGGCCAGCGCGCGCAGCAACGGGCACCGGTCCCGCGGCACCTCGTCGCCGTCCGCGTCCCGGTGCAGCAGGTCGTGCGCGTCCGCGCCCCGCATCGCCGTGGCCGTACGGCCCAGCAGCCGCTCGGCCGCCGGATTCGCCGCGACGACCCGTCCGGCGGTGTCGAGCACCAGCAGGGCCGCTCCGAGCTGTTCGACGACCTGCCGCCAGTACTCCGGCCCCATGCCCTCTCCCACCGCGCCACGCATCGGACCCTCCGGACCGCCTGCCTCCCACGGTCCTCCGGCTCGGGCCCGCTCGCAGGGCGAACGGGGGTGATCGTAGCGCGATACCGCGATCGTGGACCGAAGGGGCAAAATAGAACAAAGGGCTCTTGTGGGGAGGTCCCGTCATGGAACCCTGGCTGGTCTGGCTGATCGTCGCGGCGGTCCTGGCCGTACTGGAGATCTGCACCCTGACCGTCGTGTTCGGCCTGCTGGGCGTGGCCGCCGCGTTCACCGCGGGGTTCGCGGCGGCCGGGCTCGCCCTGCCCTTCCAGTTCGTGGCGTACGCCGTCCTCGCGGTGGCCTCGGTGCTGTTCGTACGCCCGGTCGCCCTGCGCCACCTCCGCCCCTCGCACACCGCGCGCTTCGGCACCGACGCGCTGGTCGGGCGGGCGGCCCGCACCGTCACCGAGGTCACCGGCACCGACGGCCGGGTCCGGATCGACGGCGAGGAGTGGACCGCCCGCTGCTACGACGAGACGCTGGCCGTCCCGGCCGGAGCGACCGTCGACGTCATAGAGATCAGAGGCGCCACCGCGCTCGTCTACCCCCGGGACTGAACGATGGACATCTCCGCTTCCCTGATCGCCGGGCTGATCGTCGCCGTCTTCGCGGTCGTCACGCTGGTACGGGCGGTCCGCATCGTCCCCCAGGCACGCGCCCGCAACGTGGAGCGGCTCGGCCGCTACCACCGCACCCTGAACCCCGGCCTCAGCCTCGTCATCCCCTACATCGACCGGGTGCACCCGCTGATCGACCTGCGGGAACAGGTCGTCTCGTTCAAGCCGCAGCCGGTCATCACCGAGGACAACCTGGTCGTCGAGATCGACACCGTCCTGTACTTCCAGGTCACCGACCCGCGGGCGGCCTTCTACGAGATCGCCGACTTCCTCCAGGGCGTCGAGCAGCTCACGGTGACCACCTTGCGCAACGTCGTCGGCTCCATGGACCTGGAGAAGACCCTCACCTCGCGCGACACCATCAACAGCCAGCTGCGGGGCGTCCTGGACGAGGCCACCGGCAAGTGGGGGCTCAGGGTCAACCGCGTGGAGATCAAGGCCATCGACCCCCCGCAGTCGATCAAGGACGCGATGCAGAAGCAGATGCGCGCCGAGCGGGACAAGCGGGCCGCGATCCTCGGCGCCGAGGGCCAGCGCCAGTCGCAGATCCTCACGGCGGAGGGCGACAAGCAGGCCGCCGTGCTGCGCGCCGAGGGCGGCCGGACGGCCGCGATCCTCCAGGCCGAGGGGCAGTCCCGGGCCGTCGACGAGGTCTTCCAGGCCGTGCACCGCAACGACCCCGACCCCAAGCTGCTCGCCTACCAGTACCTCCAGACCCTGCCCCAGCTCGCCCAGGGCGAGGGCAACACCTTCTGGGTGGTCCCCAGCGAGATCACCGCCGCGCTCCAGGGCGTGTCCCGGGCCTTCAGCGAGGTGCTGCCGCCCTCCCCGGCCACCCGCGACCGGCCCGCCGGCGACACCCCCGCCGCCGAGGCCGCGAACGACACGGCCCGCGCGGCCCAGGCCGCCGCCGAGGCCCTCGCCGACGCGGCCGAGGCCGACGCGACCGCGCCCGCGGGCACCGGCGGCACCGCTCAGCGGACGGGGAAGCCGAAGGAGTAGCCCCGCTCCTTCAGCCAGGGCAGGACGCGGCGCAGCGCCTCGACGGTCTGGGAGCGTTCGCCGCCCGCGTCGTGGAAGAGCAGCGTCGGCCCGTTGGACAGCTCCCGCTCGACGGTGGCGACGATGGCGTCCGCGCCCGGCAGTTCCCAGTCCTCGGTGTCCACGTTCCAGCCCAGCGGGCGCATGCCGCGGGAGGCGGCCAGCTCGCGGCTGTAGGGGGTGAAGGCTCCGCCGGGCGCCCGGTAGTACGCCGGCCGGACGCCCCCGGACGCCTCGGTGATCATGCGTTCGGCGTCGAGGATCTCCCGTGACTGGTACGCCTCGGACTTCCGGTCCATGGCGGTGTCGTGGGACACGGTGTGGTCGCACAGCCGGTGCCCGGCCGCGACCACCTGCTTCACCAGGTCCGGATACGCCCGCGCCTGCGTCCCCACCATGCAGAACGTGGCCTTGACGCCGTACTCCCGCAGGAGGTCGAGGACCTGCGGCGTCCACACCGGGTCCGGCCCGTCGTCGATGGTGATGTTGACGCCGCGCGGACCCCGGTCGGAGGCGTGCGCGATGGTCACGTCGACCGGCGCGGCGGCGCCGTCCGGTGTGGCGGAGGCCGTCGCCCGCCGGGGTGCGGAGCCCGCGGAGCCGGCCTGCGCCGTCCACATCGACGCGCCGGCCGCCAGCAGCGTCACCCCGAGCGCCGCCCCGATCACCTTGCCGTACCAGCCGCGCCGGCCGTCGTGCCGTGCCATGTCCGCCCCGCCTTCACCGTCGCCGTCGTCTCCCGGCCACGCCGAGATCCACTTCGCCGACGAGGACGGCGGAGGACGGCCCGGGGCTGCGTCCGTTACCGATCACGGACGGTTCCGGCGGGGTTCGGGGACACGGTGACGGCCGGGCCGGCGCCCACCGGAGGTCTCCTCCGGCACCCGGTGCGGGAAGCGCGAAGGGCGGGTGATCGCTCACCCGCCCTTCGCGTCCGTGGCTCCGGCTCCGTGCGCGCTAGGGCCGGATGACGGCGCGCACGCAGCCGTCCGTCTTCTCCTTGAACATGTCGTACGCCCGCGGGGCCTCGTCCAGGGAGAGCGTGTGGGTCGCCAGCTGGGCCGTCTCGATCTCACCGGCGGCCAGCCGCTCCAGCAGCATCGGGATGTAGCGCTGCCCGTGCATCTGGGCGCCGCGCACGGTGAGCCCCTTGTTGACGACCGCGCCCAGCGGGAACTTGTCGACCGCGCCCGCGAAGACGCCCAGGACGAAGACGGTGCCGGCCTTGCGGCAGGCGTGGATGGCCTGCCGTACGGCGGTGGGCCGGTCGGTCTGGAGCCGGAGCTGCTGCTTGGCCTGGTCGTACAGGTGCATCGGGCCGTCGCTGTGGGCCTCCATGCCGACGGCCTCGATGCAGACGTCGGGGCCGCGCCCGCCGGTGCGTTCGCGCAGCTCGGCGGCGACGTCCGTGGCGGTGTAGTCGAGGGCCTCGGACCCGGCGTACCGCTCGGCCATGGCCAGGCGCTCCGGGACGCGGTCGATGGAGAAGACCCGTTCCGCGCCTTTGAGGACGGCGGCCCTGGCGGCCATCTGGCCGACCGCGCCGCAGCCCCAGACGGCGACCACGTCACCGGGCTTCACACCCGCCAGGTCGGCGCCCATCCACCCGGTCGGCACCGAGTCGGAGACGAACAGGGCGCTGGTGTCGTCGATGCCCTCGGGGACCTTGAAGGCGCCGTAGTCCGCGAAGGGGACGCGGACGTACTCGGCGTGGCTGCCGCGCAGGCCGCCCATCGCGTGCGAGTAGCCGAAGATGCCGGCGGTCTCGTAGCCGAACAGGGCCTGTCCGATGCCGGGGTTGGTGTTGGTGTTGTCGCACAGGGACCACAGGTCGTTGGCGCAGTACCAGCAGCGTCCGCAGCCGACGAAGGAGCAGACGACGACGCGGTCGCCCACCCGGTGCCGGCGCACCGCGGACCCGGTCTCGACGACCTCGCCGACGAACTCGTGGCCGATCACGTCCCCGGCCCGCATGGCCGGGATGTACCCGCCGATGAGGTGCAGGTCGGACCCGCAGGTGGTGCCCGCGATCAACCGCACGATGATGTCCTGGTCGTTGCGCGGCTCCGGGTCCGGCACCTGCTCGACGGACAGCTTGTTCACGCCTTCCCAGCACAGCGCCTTCACAGCACTCCCTCCCCACCGGAGCGGCGGGTGACCATCCCGACCAGCTTGCCGCCGGGCGTGGGCCGGGTCGTCGGCGGCGCGTCGGGCCGCAGCACCTCACCCGCCTCCAGCAGCGCCTTCGCCTCGCGCAGCGCCCGCCGCAGCTCCTGCCGGGGGTCCTGCCCGGCCAGCCGCGCGGGCAGCGAGGCCGACGCGGGCGGCACGGGCTCCTTGTAGCGGGCGGCCAGTTCCGTGCCCCGGTCGCCCGGGGCGGGCCGCACCTGTACGTCGATCAGGTCCGCGAGGCCGTCCAGAGGCGGCGGCGGCTTGCCTTCCGATCCCACGTCGGCGGGCTGCCGGTACACGCTCACGGTCAGCCAGCGGTCACCCGCCCGGTCGTCCGTCCCGTTCCCCGCCCGAGCCCGGCGTACGGCCGCCGCACCGGCCGCGACGACCGGAACCGCCCACCACAGCTTCTTCATGGCACCCTCCGCCTTCACGCCCGGGCCCGGCGGACCCGCCTCCGGCGCCGGGTTACCCCGGCCACCGGAACGAAACGGCACCCTCCGGACGGCGAGGCGTGTCCGCCGGGCCGGTGGACGAGGCGTTTCCGCCGGGCCGGTGGACGCGTGCCCGCCGGGCCGGTACACCGCGGACCCCGCGGGTACCCGTCCACCGCCCGTGCCGCCGTACCGCCCGCCCGCACGGCTCATGAAAGGGGAGCGGCATGCCCGCCCACCACGAACAGCACCCCGCCCTTCCCTCGGTCTCCCGGCAGAGCCCGGCCGAACTGGGCGGGCCGGGCAGCGTCCTGCTCAGGCAGCGGCGCGACCACGCCGAGCTGGACCGCCTCATGAACGCCCACCGGGCGGCCGCCCCCGGCGGACCGGAACGCGACCGCCTCTGGCACGACTTCGTACGGCTCGTCTTCAGCCACGCCTTCGCCGAGGAGACGGTCCTCTGGCCGGTGCTGCGCCGGGTCGCCCCGGACGGCGAGGAACTGACCGCCCGGGTCGAGGAGGAGCACCAGGCCGTCAACGACCTGCTCGCGCGCGTCGAGAAGGCGCCCGGGGACCCGCGCCGCCAGGAGTGGGCCGAGGAGGCGTTCCGCTTCGTACGGGAGGACATCAGGGACGAGGAGGACGTCCTCCTGCCCCGCCTGCGCGCCGCACTGGACGACCGTCAGCTGCGCCGGGTCGGCGCGGCCTGGGAGGCGGTACGGCTGTCCGCCCCCACGCACCCGCACCCCGCCGTCTCCCGCCGCCCGCCCGGCAACGCCCTCGCCGGCATCCCCCTGAGCGGCTTCGACCGCCTGCGCGACCGGTTCCCGACGGCCGGCCCCACGGCCAGGCGCACAGCCCTGGCACTGGGCGCGCTCGCCGCCACGTGCGCCGTGGTCCTCGGAGCACGGCGCACGTCCCGCCGCCGCTGACCCCCACCGCTCGCCGACGGCCCACGCGACGCGGGACCGGCCCTCGCGCGGGGCGGGTTCATCGCGTCGAGGTCCGCGTCCGCCCGCGGCTCCGTACGGTCCGCACCGTCGAGGAGCCGACCGCGGCTCTGCCGGCGGACAGCGGCACCCGCGGGAACCGCCTGCCGCGCCCCTGCCGGCTGTCCCGGTACCGGCGGACGGGTGCGGTACTTCGATGCGTCGGGACTCGACATGCCCGATGCGGGCACGTCATGTCCCCCATGCCCCTTTCGGGCATCGGCGCAGGCGACTGGCATTCATGAAAGCGAATGAGTGAACAGCCGCACCGCCCGGTGTCTTCCGCTGGAGGGCGCACGAGGCGATGACCGCGGTGAGCGCGGCGACCGTGGTGCGGATCGTGTCCCCCAGCGCCGCGGCCGGGCCCTGGTCCTCGGCGATCGCGGCCGGGCGGTCCCCGGTCCGGCTCGGTCCCCGCGCCGAGTGCCTGCTCGGGAAGGGGAACGCGCCACCGTAAGTCGTGGGTCCGCAGACGCCCGCCCTTCACCGGCGTCGTGCGGGTGATGCCACCGGCCCCCGCCCGCGTCACCGAGTCAGCAACACGCCCGTCGCGCTCACCGTGCCGACGGTCAGCAGGAGGAGCGAGGCGCCCGCCGCGTGCCGCTTCAGCAGTTCGCGCCGCAGGGCGGCGTAGCGGGCCTCGTACTCCCGGCGCAGCGCTTCGGCACGCTCCACGGTGGCCTGGAGGGTGCGGCGGGTGAGGACGAGCCGCTGTTCCGTGTAATGGCGGGTGAGATCGTCGGCCTGGGCGGTGGTGAGCCAGGGCAGGCGCGCGCAGAGGACCGCGGCCTCCCGCTCCGCCCGTTCCCGCTCGGCGTGGACCAGCAGGTAGCCCTCGACCTGGTGTGCGAGGGCGTCGGCCCGGTGGCCGGGCGGGGTCGCGGGACGGGGCCGGTTCACGGGCGGTCGCCCTTGTGCCCCGGCGCGTCCAGGACGTCGCGCTTGCCGACGTTCTCCTCGTCGTCGAACTGCGCGATGGCGGGATGGTGCAGGTCGAAGGCGGGCGACTCGGAGCGGATCTTCGGCAGCGCGTGGAAGTTGTGCCGGGGCGGCGGACAGGACGTCGCCCACTCCAGCGAACGCCCGTACCCCCAGGGGTCGTCCACCCCCACCTTCTCGCCCCGCTGGGCCGTCTTCCACACGTTGTAGAGGAACGGCAGCGTGGACAGGCCCAGCAGGAACGCGCCGATGGAGGAGACGGTGTTCAGGGCGGTGAACCCGTCGGCGGACAGGTAGTCGGCGTACCGGCGCGGCATGCCCTCGGCGCCGAGCCAGTGCTGCACCAGGAAGGTGGTGTGGAAGCCGGTGAACAGTGTCCAGAAGTGCACCTTCTCCAGGCGGGTGTCCAGCATGGTGCCGGTCATCTTCGGCCACCAGAAGCTGAACCCGCCGAACATCGCGAAGACGATCGTGCCGAACAGCACGTAGTGGAAGTGGGCCACCACGAAGTAGCTGTCGGTGACGTGGAAGTCGATCGGCGGGGAGGCGAGGAGCACGCCGGTCAGCCCGCCGAAGAGGAACGTCACCAGGAAGCCGGCCGCCCACAGCATCGGCGGCTCGAACGACAGCGAGCCCCGCCACATCGTGCCGATCCAGTTGAAGAACTTCACCCCGGTCGGCACCGCGATCAGGAAGCTCATGAAGGAGAAGAACGGCAGCAGCACCGCCCCGGTCGCGAACATGTGGTGCGCCCACACGGTCACCGACAGCCCGGTGATGGCGATGGTCGCGCCGATCAGCCCCATGTATCCGAAGATCGGTTTGCGTGAGAAAACGGGGATGATCTCGCTGACCACGCCGAAGAACGGCAGCGCCAGGATGTACACCTCGGGATGGCCGAAGAACCAGAACAGGTGCTGCCACAGGATCGCCCCGCCGTTCTCGGCGCCGAAGACCTGCGCCCCGAACCGCCGGTCGGCCTCCAGCACCAGCAGGGCCGCCGCCAGCACCGGGAAGGCCAGCAGCACCAGCACCGAGGTGAGCAGCACGTTCCAGGTGAAGATCGGCATCCGGAACATGGTCATGCCCGGCGCCCGCATGCAGATGATCGTGGTGATGAAGTTGACCGCGCCGAGGATCGTGCCGAACCCGGACAGCCCCAGCCCCATGATCCACAGGTCGGCGCCGACGAAGTTGGAACGGATGGACCCGCTGAGCGGCGTGTACGCGGTCCAGCCGTAGTCGGCGGCGCCCTGCGGGGTCAGGAAACTGGCCAGCACGATGAGCCCGCCGAAGGCGAACAGCCAGTACGAGAACATGTTGAGCCGGGGGAAGGCGACGTCCGGGGAGCCGATCTGCAACGGCATGATCGCGTTGGCGAACCCGGCGAAGGTCGGCGTCGCGAACAGCAGCAGCATGATCGTGCCGTGCATCGTGAACGCCTGGTTGTACTGCTCGCTGGAGACGATCTGCAGCCCCGGCCGGGCCAGCTCCGCCCGGATCACCATCGCCAGCAGCCCCCCGACGAGGAAGAAGCAGAACGAGGTGATCAGGTACAGGTGCCCGATCTTCTTGTGGTCGGTGGTGGTCAGCCAGGACACGATCACCCGGCCCCGGCCGCGGCGTCCTTCCGCGGCCGGAACGGGGGAGAGGGGTTCAGTCGTGTGAGTCGCCATCACGATCCTCGTCGGGGCCACGGACGCGGCGTCCGGTGGGGTGCGCTGCGGAGAGGCGGTGCGTAACCGGTCGCGAGGAAGTTAATCCACCCCGTCGTCCCCGCGGATCGGCGTTGCGCCGAATGGCCACGCGGACCACCCCTTCGAGTCCCCGCGCTCCGGGAAACGGCCGTCCCCGGCGGAGCACCCCGCGCGTGAGCCTCCGCGCACCGGGTACTCCGTACGGGCCCCCGCAGCATCCCCGTACCCGCACCGCACATCCCCGGGCCGTCCCCCCCCCCCCCCCCCGGGCACGGCCCCCGACGGGTGAGGACCACCATGGCCGCCTGCGACGACCCGCTCGACGTGCACTTCATCGGCAACGCGACGGTGCTCCTGCGCCACGGCGACCTCACCCTGCTCACCGATCCCAACTTCCTGCACCGAGGTGAACGCGCGCACCTGGGGTACGGGCTGGTGAGCCGCCGGCTGACCGAACCGGCCCTGGACGTGGCCGAGCTGCCGCCGCTGGACGCCGTCGTCCTCTCCCACCTGCACGGCGACCACTGGGACCGGCGGGCCAGACGGGGACTGGACCGCTCGGTGCCCGTCGTCACCACCCCGCACGCCGCCCGGCACCTGCGCACCTGGCAGGGGTACGGCCGGGCCGGCGGCCTGCGGACCTGGGAGAGCTGCACCTTCGCCCGCGGCCGGTCCCAGGTCAGGATCACCGCCCTGCCGGGCCGGCACGCGCTGCGGCCGGTGCTCAGCTGTCTGCTGCCGCCGGTGATGGGCAGCATGCTCGAGTTCGGGCCGCGCGGCGGACCGGTCGCGCTGCGGGTCTACCTCTCCGGCGACACCCTCCTGTACGACGGCCTGGACGAGATCGCCCGCCGCTTCCCCGGCGCCGAGCTGGCCGTGCTCCACCTGGGCGGTACCCGGCTGCCCGGCGGCTTCGTCGTGACCATGGACGGCGTACAGGGCGCGGAACTCGCCCGCCGGCTCGGCTACCGCCGGGTGCTGCCCGTGCACCACGACGACTATTCCGTCTTCCGCTCCCCCCTCGACGACTTCCTCGCCGAGGCCGGCCGGCTGGGCCTACGGGACCGGATCGTGCACTGCGCCCGGGGACAGCACGCGCGCGTGGAACCCCGGGGCCGCGTGTCCTGAGCCGGCGTCCTACCCCATGCTCTTCGCGCCGTCGAGGGACTCCCGGATGATGTCGGCGTGACCGGCGTGCTGGGCGGTCTCGGCGACGATGTGCAGCACGACCCGGCGGACCGACCACCGCGCGTCCGCCTCGAACCACGGCGCCTTGGGCAGCGGCCACGAGGCGTCCAGGTCGGGCACGGTGGCCACCAGCTCGTCGGTCCGCCGGGCCACGTCCGCGTAGTCGGCCAGCACACCGGCCAGCGTCTCCTCGGGCAGCAGCCGGAACCCGTTCTCGCGCCGCGCCCAGTCGTCCTCGGTCATCTGCGTGAAGTCCGGCAGGGCCGAGGGGCCGTCGAGGACGAAGTCCCCCCAGCCCCGCTCGACCTCCGTGACGTGCTTGATCAGGCCGCCCAGGCACAATTCGCCGGCCGTGGTGCGCGAGCGGGCCTGCTCGTCGTTGAGGTCACGGGTCGTGAAGCGCAGGAAGTGCCGCTGTTTGGCCAGTGCCTCCAGCAGGTCCGCGCGCTCCCCGCCGGCCGCCGGGCGTCCGCTCTGCTCACGGGTGGTCGACTCGTCGCCGCTCATGGTTCTCGCCTTCCGCTGGTCCTGTTCCGTCGTCAGAACCACGCTAGGGATGAAAGAGGTCAGATCCCGTCCTCGATCGCTCACGGTCGGCCGATGTCCGCCGTACTCATATGAGAAGACCGGTACGCGCACAGGCCCCGCCGATGCCCGGACGGCCCGTCCCGCCTCCCGCGTGCCCCCGGTCCGCGTTCACACCCCGACGCGCCTGGATGACACTCCGTGATCGTCCGGGCGCGTCGGGTGAACGCGGCCGGACGGCCGCGTCACCGCCCAGGTCTCTCCCCGCTCCAGCTCAGGCGGATCTGACACCGCCCCGGACACCGCCGGCCGCGCCGGGCCCGTGAGGACGGGAGCCCCGGTGCGGCCGGCGGCGGTCGCGGCGCCGGTCACCAGGTGAGGGCGTCCGCCGCGTTGTCCTGCCAGTACGTGACGGAGGCGGCGCTGTTGAAGAAGGTGCCGCCGTGGGGCAGCTTCAGGGTCTTCTCCTCGCCGGTCGCGCCGCCCTTCTTGTCGGTGAGGAGCACGCCCAGGGTCTTCACGTCGGCACCACCCTCGCCGTCGGGGGAGTACGTCAGGATGCCCGCGTAGGCGGACCGGCCCGGCTGGAGCGTCACCACGGACTGCGGGGTGGTCTCCGTGGCCCACGGCAGCGGGGCCTGGGCGTCGTCGCCGGCCCGCAGGAACGGGGCGCTGTAGGCGTAGCAGGGCTTGGTTCCGGTGTTGGTCGCCTTGAGCAGCAGGTGGTTGATCGGACGCGACACCTCGGTGACGGTCAGCTTCGTGTTCGACGCGGTGCAGGTGACGGCCGTGGACGCCTTCTTCGGAGCGGCGGCGGCCTGCCCGGCGGCCTGCACACCGACGAACGCGAGGGCGGCGGCGACGACCACGGAGGAGGCGGCCGTACGGGAGAGGAGACGAGTGGCGATACGCATGACGGACTGCTTTCTCTGAAGGACCGTGTCGGCCCGGCTGACCTCGACCGCACCATGCGGACACACGGCGTACGAGGGAGGAGTCGAGCGCGGTGGCCCACCGTGTCCGGCGTGACCCCGTGCTGCGATGACCTCAGCCTGTGCCCGGTCCCGTCCCATCCGCCACTCCCCGGGCGAACGCGGGACACTGGGACACACACACCGCCCCCCACCTGGGCAGACGTGTCCCTGCTGGGACGCCGGGTGGGACGCCGGGACGACGATCTCGCCGAACGACCCGCCCGGGACGGGTCACCTCGGCGCGCCGGTGGCTCGCACCCCGCGACCCGCAGGCGGGCGCGTTCCCCGGCAACGCGGTGCAGGCGTACGAGGGCGTGCGCTGCTCCGAGCTCACCGCCGCGCGGGAGAAGCTCCTCGGCATCGTCGGCCGGAGGCACCGTGGGCGACTCGGCCTTCTCCGTCCGTGTGCACGGCCCCGTCGCGCGGGTCGCGGCCGACGGCCGGGGCCCCGGCCCCTTCCCGGCGCCTATGGAGCCTCTGGAGCGGCGATGAGCGCGGCGAACCCACAGGTCGGGGGCGCCCGTCGGTGCCGGGAGCGGTGAAGCCGTCGTAGGGGTGAAGAACTCACGCCGCCCCCGTGCCCGAACTTCCCGGAGGCGCGCACAGGCTTCTCCTGCCCGGCCCCCCCCGCGGGGCACGGCTACGAGCGCAGGGCGTCGACCGGTTCCATGCGGGAGGCCCGCAGTGACGGGTAGAGGCCGGCCAGGAGTCCCACCAGGGCTCCGGCGACCGGGGCTCCGAGGGCGAGGCGGACGTCCAGGACCGGTGTCCACTCCTTGACGGCGGAGACGATCACCACGACGACTACGCCCAGGGCGGCGCCCACGACACCGCCGAGGAGCCCGATCGTCGTCGACTCCACCAGGAACTGGCCGGCGACCTGCCGCCGCGAGGCCCCGAGAGCGCGGCGCAGTCCGATCTCCCCGATCCGCTCGATGACCGTCACCAGCGTCACATTGGCGATACCGATGGCCCCCACCACCAGCGAGACCAGCCCGAGGACCAGGAACAGGCCGTTGACGTCGCCCTGCACTCCCTTGCGGGCCTCGGCCGGATCGGCCGGTGCGGTCACGGTCAGGGAAGCCTCGGCGCCGGGGGCCAGCGCGATCGGCGCCTGGCGGGCGACCTGGCCGGCCGCGCCGAGCGCGGTGTTGATCAGCACCCGGGTCACGGTCCCCAGCCCCATCCGGTCCGCGGCCGTCGTGGGCGGCAGGATCACCGCGGTGGCGAGCTGCTGTTCCCGCTCCACTCCGCCGAGTATCCCGATCACCGTGTACGCCTGGCCCTTCAGGAAGACCGCGGGAGCGTTCTCCACCGAGCTGATGCCGAGGAGCCGTGCCGCCTGGTCGCCGAGGACCGCCACCCGGTCGTGCCGGGCGATGTCCCCGTCGTCGAGGAAGCGTCCGGTGGTCATCCCGCCCCGTACCGCGGCCGGCAGCGTGGGGGACGCGGCGACGACCGCCATGGTCTGACCGCTGACCTCGCCGGGAGCGGCCACGTCGTCGGCCCGCACCTCGACGCCCGCGGTCTCCTGGGAGGCGGCGATCGCCGCCACCGATTCGACCCCGGCCAGCCGGCGCACCGCGTCGACCCCCGACCAGTCCACGAGCGGACCGGGGCCGGCCGGGGCCGCGGAGGACACCCCCACCGTGACCGAGGTGGCGGTCAGGGCGTCGAACCGGCCCACGATCTGGTTGCCCGCCGTGGACGAGACCCCGATGGTGATGACCAGGGTGGTGATGCCCAGGACGGTGCCCAGCGTGGTCAGGGCGGAGCGCGTCGGGCGGGCGAGCACCCCCGCCAGCGCTTCGGACCACAGGTCCCTGACGTCCATCCAGGGGCGCTCGACGGTCCCCGTGGCGGGTGCTCTTCCGCCGGCCCGTGCCGTGCCCGTGGAGGCCGCGGCTCGCGGGACGCGTTTCCGGGACCTCATCGGTGCTCCTCGGTGAGCCGTCCGTCGCTGATCCTCACCCGTCTGTGGGCACGCCCGCTGACCGCCTCCTCGTGCGTGATCACCACCAGGGTCATGCCCTGCTCGCCGAGCCGGCCGAAGAGGTCCAGCACCGACTCGGTGTTCTCGCTGTCGAGGTTGCCGGTGGGCTCGTCGCAGAGCAGCAGGGCGGGTTCGCTCATCAGCGCCCGGGCGATCGCCACGCGCTGTCTCTCACCGCCGGAGAGCCGGTCGGGCCGGAAGCCGGCCCGGTGCGCCAGACCCACCCGTCGCAGTGCCTGCTCGGCCCTGGCGCGGCGGCCGGCCCGGCCGCGCCCGGGGCGCGGCCGGCGGTAGGTCTCGGCCAGCATGACGTTCTCCTCCACGGTCCGGTACGGCAGCAGGTGGAAGGACTGGAAGACGAACCCGATCCGGCTGCCACGCAACGAGGTGCGCTCCAGGTCGCCGAGCGCGTTGGTCTCCACCCCGTCGAGCCAGTAGGTGCCCGAGGTGGGGCGGTCCAGCAGTCCCAGGGTGTTGAGCAGCGTCGACTTGCCGGAACCGGACGGGCCGACGATCGACAGATGCTCGCCGCGCCGAACGGTCAGGTTCACCTCGCGCAGGGCGTGCACCGGCGGTTCGGAGTCGAAGGTCCGGTCCACGGCGATCAGCTGGATGACCGTGTCCGCGTCGGGCACGACCGAGAACAGCGGACCGCTCATCGCCCGACCACCACCTGGTCGCCGGAGTTCAAGGCGGCACCGGGCGACGGGGTGACCTCCACCTGGCCGCCCGCGGAGAGTCCGGCCTCGACGGGGACGTCCACCACCTCGCCGCCGCGCACGACCCGCACCCGGGCCTTCCCGTCGGCGGACGTGTGCAGCGCGGCGACGGGCACCGTCAGCACCTTGCCCTCCGAGGAGCCCACCTCGATGGTGACCTTCGCGGATTCGGCGGCTTTCTCGGCCAGCGTCCCCGCCGGCACGGAGATCTGCACCGGTACGGGAGCCGAGCCGTCGCCGCTCCCGCCGTCCGAGGCCCCCTGCTGCTTGCCGGTGCCGGCCGGAGCGTCCTTCGGCACGTCGTCGCCGAGTGCCACCACTTCGCCGTCCGCCTCCGTGCCGTCGGTGGTCTCCACCCGGGCCCGCATGCCCTGGTGGAGCAGTTCGGCGTCGTCGGCCGGGACCACGGCCCGTACCACGACCTTGGAGCTGGTCACCGTGGCGACCGGTCCGGAGGGGTTGTCCCCCGTCTTCACGGACACCTTGTCCAGCCGGGCCGGCAGTTCCGGCAGGAAGACCACCTCGCCGGCGGGGACCTTGGTCCCGTAACCGGCCTGGAAGGCGGAGAGCGCGGCGTTGGCCGCGTCCAACTGTTGCTGTGCCGACTTGAGCCGCAGTTCGGCGGCGTCCCCGTCGGCGCCCGAGCCGTCTTCGGAGCCGCCGCCGGACTCCCCGGAGGCGCCGCCGGGCTCCGCGGGGCCGCCGCCGGGCTCCGCGGGGCCTCGGGTCCCCCCGGACCCCCCGGACCCGCCGCCCGGGTTCCGTGCCGCGAGGAGGGCCTGCTGCGCGGTGGTCACCGCCGCTTCGAGCGTCCCCAGTTGCTGCTTGTCGGCGACGGTGGGCTCCATGGCGCGGTAGCCCTCGCTGTCGTACCAGCGGCTCACCGCCGCAGCGTCCGACTGCCCGTATGTCCCGCTCGTCGAACCGGGGTTGAAGCCCAGCCGGGTCAGCGCCCGCTGGAGCTGCCCGACATCGTCCCCGGAGGCGCCGGGCCCCAGTGTCCGGTACATCGGCACGGTGCCCCGCAGCACCAGGACCGGCCGCCCGCTCACCTGCATCAGCACATCGCCCTCCTTCACCTCCACCCCGGCCGCCGGTGACTTGGTGACCCGCTGGGTGACGCTGTCACCGGCCCCCGCGTCGCCGGACCCGGAGCCTGGAGAGCCGACGGGCCCGGCCAGGGTCACGCTCCGCGGCGAGGCGAACTCCACCGAACCCTGGGCCACCACGCTCGCGGTGAGCGAGCGCCGCTCGACCGTGACGGTGACGGGACCGGCTTCCGGCGGCCGGTGCGCGGCGGCGGCGTCCGCGGGTGACTGCATCCGCGATCCGGCGAACCAGCCGCCCGCTCCGACCAGCGCCACCGCGGTGACGACGACCGTCAGCTGTCCGGAACGGGTGCCGACCAGCCTGCGGACCCGCCCGGGACGGGGGCCGGCCGGTTCGGGACGCCGCCTCACCCGGCACCGCCACCGCTGGTCGGGGCCTTCAGGAACTTCGGGAAGTAGGCGGCCCGGAACTCCTTGCCGCACTCCAGGTCCCGCATCGCCAGCTCGATGTCCCTGGTGAGCAGGGGGAGGGCCTCCTCCTTGCTCAGGGACTCCTGGGCGTTCCCGCTCCCGTCGGCGGCGGAAACGCCACCGGCTCCGGCCGGAGTGGACTCGAACGCCTGGAGCTTGACCATCTCCCCGATGCCGGTCGGCTGCGTGGTCGTGACGGAGATGCCTTCTTTCCTCAGGCACGAGGCGTACGACTGCGCCAGCGCGACCAGCTTCGGATCACCGTTGAGCGCCTGCGCGTTGGCCTGGTTCCGGTTCGTGGTCGCGGTGCCCCGTTCCCGGGCCGACGCGGAGCCGTAGACCTTCTTGTCGGCCTCACCCAGACAGCCGGTCCAGTTCTTCTCACCGGCCTTCGGGTCGGGGAAAGCCCCCAACGCCTCGTCGTACGCGGCCTTCTGCCCGGGAGTGAGCGTGTCGACGTAGTCCGCGTTGGGCGTCCGGTCCGAGTCCTGCCGGGCGGCCGCACTGCCCGGCGCGCCGGCGTCGCCGGGGTAGACGATGCCCGCGTAGATGCCGAAGCCGTACTTCTGCCGGTACTTCTTCGTCAGCTCGTAGTCCGCCCCGTCAGTGGTCCAGGAGGCGGCGGGATCTTCGGGGGCCACGGGGGTGTAGGGGAATCCCTGCTTGTTCATGCAGGCCGCGATCGCGTTCTCCAGGAGGTACTGCTTCTTGAGATCGGCGTTCGCGTCGGCGGGAATGTCGAGTTGCCCCGACGAGCCGTCCGTGGTCTTCTCACCGTTCGACGCGTGGGACTCCGAGCCGGTGTCGGTGTCGGTGTCGGTGCCGGTGCCGGCGCCACAGGCCGCGAGCAGCGGCAGCAGACTGACCGCCGCCGCGGCGGCCAGTCTTCGGACAGTGCGGGATCGAGTCATCTGCTTCCATCCGATCGGAAGGGAGGGGGATTTCGCCTGCGGACGCAGGAGAAAGCGGAGTTCACAGTGGTGCCGGCGGTTCATGGCCCTGGGGCCGGTACATGACCGAGCTGTAACGGCCGTTCGCCGTGACGGCCGGCCTCGGGACGGGCGCCGGTCATACGGGCGGTCCGGTGACGAAGTCACCGTTCTCGTCGTAGGGCCAGGCGTTGGCGACGCACCCGTGCAGGCCCTTGATCTGCTGCATCATCACGGGGGCCAGTTGTCCGGCGCCCCCGCAGGTGACGTGCGAGTGGCCGAGGAAGTGCCCCACCTCGTGGTTGATGATCAGCGCCCGGTAGTCGTGGATCGGCCCGTCGAAGGTGGGCGAGCCCTTGACCCAGCGCTTGAGGTTCACCACCACCCCTCCGGGAACCTCGCAGTTGTACTCGCCTCCCGTGTCCTGCTGGATGCCGGCCCAGCACAGGGCGTCCGCCGTCGCCGGTGTCGCGATCTTTATCGTGATGTCGTGCGGCGATCCCGCGCCCACCAGCCGGAACGCGTTGTCCGGGTCGTGGGTCCAGCCCCGCGGGGCGGCGAGTATCCCGGCGATCTCGTTCGCCGCCTGGGACGGCGAGACGTCGAGGCCGGTCTCGACCTCCACGACGTAGCGCACCGGGCGGGGGCCGCTGCCCACCTTCTCCCCACTGGCCTGCGCGGTGACGAACGTCCCGGTGCCCGTCGGGGGAACGTCGATCTCGGTCCGGCTCGCGGTGGGAGAGGGAGAGGGAGAGGGGGAGGAGGGGGAGGGGGTGGGGGTGGGGGAGGAGGGGGGCGGTGTGGGAGTGGGGGTGACACGCGTGCTCCGCGGGTGCGGCGCACCGCCCGACGCGTCGCTCCGCCCGCCGTCCAGCAAGTACGCCGCCGGACCCAGCAGGCCGGCGGTCACCAGCAGGCTGATCAGCAGGCTCCGGCCCCGGCGGCGCGGCCGTTCCCGGCGATGGGCGGACCGGCGTCGGCGGCCGGCGCGGTGAGCGGCCGTGGTGCCGCCGGTGGCGGGTGCGGATTGCCGCTGTCGTGCCGAATGCATGGCAGGTCAATCTGGTGATCCCAGATGATCCCCATGAGCCGGTGCCGTCACGGAAAGATAACGACGCCCCGCGTTCCCGGCCCATGTGATCGTTGTGTAACGGCGGTCGGAGAGGGACCTTCCCCGGGACGGTCGCCTCGTCCGGTCTGCTTACACTGCCGAAATGCCACGGGTCCTGATCGTCGAAGACGACCTGGATGTCCGCAGGGCCGTCCAACTGGGTCTGCGGCACCAGGGACATGAGGTCTTCGCCGTCGAAACGGGGGAGGAGGGGCTGGAACAGCTCCGCCCCTTCCGGCCGGACGTCGTAGTACTGGATCTCATGCTGCCCGGCATGTCCGGCCTGGACGTGTGCCGCCGGATCAGGGACCGCGACCAGGTGCCGATCATCATGGTGACGGCCCGGGGGGACGACGTCGACGTGGTCGTGGGACTGGAGACCGGTGCGGACGACTACGTGGTGAAGCCCGTGCAGGCCCGGGTGCTCGACGCACGGATACGGGCCGTACTGCGCAGACAGGACGCGTCGCTGCCGGACGGCACCCGTCCCCGGGCGGAGACGTACGGCGAGCTGGTCGTCGACCGCGCCGGGCTCGTGGTGACGCACCGCGGCGAACCCGTCACCCTCGCCCCCTCCGAACTGCGGCTGCTGCTGACCCTGTCGGCCTCGCCCGGCCAGGTGTTCAGCCGCCAGCAGCTGCTGGAAGCGGTCTGGGAACACAGCTACCACGGCGACATACGGCTCGTGGACGCCTGTGTGAAGCGACTGCGCAACAAGCTCGGCGAGGGCAGGAATCCCCGTTACGTGCAGACCGTACGCGGATTCGGTTACCGCTTCGGCACCTCATGAGCGACCGGACGTCCGCCGCCGTACCGGGTGCCGGCCCCCGGTGGTTCCTCCGGGCGGCACTGGCGCGCATCCCGCTCCCCCTGCGCGGCCTGCGCCCCCGCCTGCTGACGTCCTTCGTCCTGGTGGCCATGGCCAGCTCCCTGGGCACCGGGGCCCTCGCCTTCCGCGAGGCGCGCACGGGGGTGCTCCAGCAGAGCCAGGACTCCGTCATCAACCGGTTCCGTGCGAGCGTCGACGCCGTCGCACCCGCCATCCCCCTTGCCCCGGACCAGTCGGACCTCCAGTTCGCGGTGGACCAGGTGCGGTACGCGAACCGTTCGTCGGACTGGCGGATCATGGCCGCGTACGGCGGCCACCGCGCCTATGCGCCGAACCCCGGTTTCGTCGAGTTGAGCCCCGAAATGCTCCGGTCCGTCCGGGACCGACGTGTCGCGGTGTTCCAGCGGATGAACGTCGACGGGCGCCCTCGTCTCGTCGTCGGCATGCCCGTCACGTACACCTCGGACGAGGGCCTGGAGACCATGCTCTCCGGGCTCGTGATGTACCTGGAGGTCCCGCAGACCACCGAAGAGGGGTACGTCGAGGCCATGGTCCGCGGCATCGAGCGGGCCACCCTGGTGGCCCTGTGCCTCGCCGTCGTCCTGGCGCTGCTCGCCGCGAGCGGCGTACTGCGTCCCGTACGGGCGCTGCGCCGGGCGACGCGCCGGATGGCCGCGGGTCACCTCGACGTCCGGCTGGACGTCTCCGGCTCCGACGAACTGGCCGACCTCTCCCAGTCCTTCAACGAGACGGCGGCGGAACTGGAGCGGACCGTACGGGAGCTGCGCCGCCTGGAGGCCCAGGGGCGCCGCTTCGTGGCGGACGTCTCCCACGAGCTGCGCACACCGCTGGCGGCGATGTCCGCGGTCACCGACGTGCTGGACCTGGAGGGGGAAGGGGAGACCGGCGAAGCGCTGCGGCTCATCAGCGAGGGAACGAACCGGCTGAGCGGACTGGTGAACGACCTGATGGAGATCTCCCGTTTCGACGCGGGGGCGGCCGAACTCAACCGGGACGAGATCGACCTGGCCGAGTCCGTACGGCGCACCGTCGCCTCCCGGTGGAGGCAGGAGCAGGTGGAGACCCGGCTGCCCGGACCGGGTGAGCTCCGCGCGCGCGTCGATCCGCGCAGGCTCGACGTGGTGACGGCCAACCTCATCGGCAACGCGCTGCGGCACGGAGAGCCGCCCGTGCGGCTGACCATGGGGGTACGGGTGGACGGGGCGGGCACGACGTGGGCCGTCATCGAGGTGACCGACAACGGGCCGGGGATCGCCGAGGAGGACATGCCGCACATCTTTGAGCGGTTCTACAAGGCGAGCACCTCACGGGCCAGGAGCGAGAGCAGCGGCCTGGGTCTGGCCATCACGGCGGAGAACGTGCGCCTGCACGGGGGGCGCATCCGGGCGGCGAACCTGCCCTCGGGCGGCGCGGTGTTCACGGTCGAACTCCCGCTGCACCGCGACGACACCGACACCGCCGCCGACACCGGTGCCGGCGGTGGGAGCACCCGGTGAAGGGCTCGCGGACGGCAGCGCTGCTGTCCGGGCTCACGGCCGCGGTCGCTCTCACGGCGTGCGGAGTCCCCCCGTCCGGTGTCATCGAGGCCGGTGCGCCGGCGAGCGGCATGTACTCCCCCAGCGCGGCAGCACCCTCGACGCCCGCCACCGTCTCCCTCTTCTTCCTGCGCGACGGGGACCTGACGCCCTATCCCCGCCGCGTCGACGACGCCGGGGACCTGGAGGCCGTCGTGCACCTGCTGTTCGAGGGACCGGCCGCGAACGAGACCGCGACGGCCACCACGGAGCTGCCGCGCCTGACGGACGCCCCACGGGTGGTGGCCGCCGACGGCATCCTCGTCATCCAACTCCCCGGCACGACGACTCCGCTGACCCGTCGGGCCATGCTCCAGCTGACGTGCACGGTGACCCACGCGGAAGCCGACGGCGGCACCGCGCGCCGTTCCGTCACGTCCGGCAGCCTCCATGTGCTCGGGGACGGATGGACGGTGACGCAGTCGGACCACGCGTGCCCGGTCGTGTCCCCTTCGCAGGAGCAACCGGAAGCACTGACCCCGGAGCCCTCCGGCTGACCACCGGACGGTCCCCGCCCGGGACCGGAACCGGCCCTGCGCCGCCGCTCCGTGGAGGATCCGTGGAGGAGGGGAGTGGGGTGCTCTCGTTTCGAGTGCGACTGGCAGACGCCCGGGGCACCGCCACCAACGACACGCGCGTGATCCTGAACGCGAAGCGGGCCCCGCACCACACCGGGGCCCGCTTCGCGTGGGACGTCAGCCGCAGCAGTCGCAGCCGACGCGGCACCCGCAGGCGTCTGTCCCGGCCGCGGCGGACGGGACCGGTGCGGCCGACGCGGGCGCGCAGCAGCCCTTGCCTTGCCACGCGTCGTGGCCTTCCTTGACGGCGACTGCGGCGATGACGAGGGCGGCGACGGGGTCGGCCCAGGACCAGCCGAGGGTGGCGTTGAGGACCAAGCCGAGAAGGACGACGGCGGACAGGTACGTGCACAGCAGTGTCTGCTTGGAGTCGGCGACCGCGCTCGCGGAGTCGAGCTCCCGGCCGGCCCGGCGCTGGGCGGCGGACAGAAACGGCATGATCGCGAGTGACACGGCGGCGATGACGATGCCGGAGACGGAGCGTTCGGCTTCACCGCTGCCGGTCAACGCGCGGACGGAGTCGAAGCTGACGTACGCGGCGAGCGCGATGAAGGAGACGGAGATGATCCGCAGAGTGCGCTGCTCGCGTGCTTCGCGGACGGCGTGGTCGGCCGCGGAGAACTGCCAGGCGACCGCGGCGGCGGAGGAGACCTCGATGACCGAGTCGAGTCCGAAGCCGATCAGGGCGGTGGAGGACGCCATCGTGCCCGCGGTGATGGCGACGACTGCCTCGATGACGTTGTAGGTGATGGTCGCGGCGACCAGGAGGCGTATCCGGCGAGCCAGCGCTTCGCGGCGGGCTGGAGACGGTCCGAGGGACATCGATATCCCGGCGGCCATCAGCAGCATCCCTTCTCGTCGGCTTCGCCGCAGGTCCGGTCGGTCTCGACGGCCACCACGGCGGTGCGCAGGTCGTCCAAGGCGTGGCCGAGGCGTTCGTCGGCGAGCTCATAGCGGGTGCGTCGGCCGTCGGGCACGGTGACGACCAGCCCGCAGTCGCGCAGACACGCCAGGTGGTTCGACAGCCGGGTCCGCGAGATGCCGAGGGCATCGGCGAGGTCGGCGGGGTATGCGGGCGCTTCGCGCAGGGCGAGCAGGACGCGGCAGCGGATCGGGTCGGCGAGCGCGCGGCCGAACCGGGCCAGCACCTCGATGTCGGAGGCAACAGTCAGCACCCCCCGAAGGTACATCACATCCTGAATTCAGGACAGCGTGAACCTTTGGCGGCCCATGTGCCTCCTGCCGCTGACCGCCGGCGCACTGCCCACCCGCGCCGAGCCGCAGTCATGCCCAGCCGCGCCATGGCCCTTCCGGCGCCTGTGCTCCTCCAGGCCAACCCGTCACGCTTCCGCCGAGGCCGCAACCGGGCCGCGACACCTTGCCGCCGTCTCGCGACGAACTGCTGCCCTGCGGACGCCGCATCCCGCCCGACACCGCGAAGAGCGACGCGGGGTACGCGCAACGCGTCTCACGATTCGAGACGTTCCGGCGTCGAGTGGGTCGGAACGGCGCACCAGGGCCCCGTCTGGCGCGAGTACGACGAGATCGCGGAAATGTTCTCCGACCTCTATCCCGATGCGGCGGTACCGAAGAACGCAGGGCGTTGGATCAGCGCGGTGCGACACCGTACGGCCCGGGCCGGGGAGCATCGCAGGAAGGCAGCGACATCACGGAGAGGCCCGGCGGGATGTGACCTCCTCGACTTCCGCGCGGCAGGAGGGAGCCTGCGAACGGTTCCCGCGTCAACTGGCCGCATCGACGGTGCGGAAGACCCGGTCGAGGTGGTCGTCCAGGACCGCGGTGGCGGACTCGGGGCTACGTTGTCCGACGAGGATGCTGGTGCCGAGCCCTGCGGACATCGCGAGCAGGCCGGCCGCCGTCAACCGCGCGTCCACACCGGGCTGCAGCAGATCCGCGTCCTGAGCCTGCAGGAGGATGTCGGTCAGGGCGGCTTCGGCGACATCGGGGTCCTTGATGAAGGGCTGGGCCGCGAGCGTCCGGTCGGTCACGGCCAGAACGGCGTACGAGGTGTAGAGGTGGTGGAAGACACGGCTCTCCTCGTCGGTCGGCAACGCCGTCATCAGCAGCGCCTCGACCATCGCGCGGGGCCCCGGCCCGTCCCCGGCGGCCCGGATACGGGCGGCGAGCCGCTCCCCGAACTTCCCGGTCAGGTGCTCCAGCCCGAAGAGCAGCAGCTTCTCCTTGGTCTCGAAGTAGTACTGCACCAGCCGCAGTGACACGCCTGCCTCGGCTGCCACATCGCGCATTCCCACGGCGTGCAGCCCCCGGTGCCCGGCGACCCGGACGAGCGCCTCCGCGATCTCGGTGCGCCGTTCGGCATGGTCCACACGCTTGGGCATCGGCTGGTTCTCCGCTCGTCGTTCGCCCGTACCCCGCCGGGCCGGGCCGGGCCGGGCCCTTTGATGATACGGCCGTATCAGCATCGTGGTACGGTCGTACCACGAAAATCGAGACCCTCCGGAGGTGGCCGTGTCCGAGACCACTGCCCGCGCCCAGGCCGACGTCGGCCGCTACGTGAGCGACGCCTGGCGCGACCGCTACTTCGCCGCCTGTGACGCCGTCTTCGCGCTTGGAGCGCCCGCCATCGCCGAACAGGACGTGGAGACCTCGTTCGGCACCACCCACGTGTACCGCTACGAGCCCGACGACTCCGCGGCCCGCTCCCGCACCCCGGTCGTCCTCGTGCACGGAGCGGGCTCCTGCTCCGCCATGTGGTACCCGAACACCCCCACCCTCAGCGCCGAACGCCCCGTCTACGCCGTCGACACCCCCGGCGATCCCGGGCGCAGCGTCCAGCGCGAGCCGATCCACCAGCCCGAACGGGCCGCGCAGTGGCTGGACGAGACGCTCGACGGGCTGGGACTCGACCGCGTCCACCTCGTCGGCACCTCCTACGGAGGCTGGCTCGCCCTCAACCAGGCCCACCGCGGGCCCGACCGTCTCGCTTCGGTCACCCTGCTCGACCCGGGCGGCCTGGAGAAGGTGGGTCTACGCTTCTTCGTCTGGATCTTCGCCGGCCTTTTCGCGACCTTCGCGCCCAGAGCACTGCGCCCACGGCTGGCGGCCTGGTTGGATCAACCGGTGCTGGTCATGCCCGTGTTGCGCACGATGATCAGGACCGCCGTCCGCGCCTACCGCATCCGTCGCCCGGCACCGCTTCCCCTGTCCGAGGCGGAACTGACCACCATCCGTACGCCTCTCTACCTGGTGCTCGGCAAGCGCAGCCTCCTGCTGCACCCCGAGCGGCAGAGGGAACGCGTTCCACGCCTGATACCGGGCGCCCGTGCGGAGATCGTCACCGGCACCGGGCACGGACCTCAGATCGACCACGCGGAGGACGTGAACCGCAGGATGCTGGCCTTCATGGCCTCCGTCTCCGTCGACTGACGACCGCCGAGCCGCGCATGCGGCCGGACTGAGGCGCAAGACCTCCTCTGCCGCTCTTGCCGGGAGCGCCCAGTGCCCAGCCCCTCCATCACCCCACACTCGGGCGTGCACGGCCGCCGTCGCGTATCCGGATCCCCGCCGAGTGACTGATGAAGCAGAAGCCCCAGGTCGCCGACCTGGGGCTTTGACGCGCGCGGGTGACGAGGATCGAACTCGCACTCTCGCTCGGGAAGCTGCGCGTGTTCGTGGCCGGTTCGGGCACTGACCTGGGCGAACGGCTGTGGTGCGGTCTCGTCCGGCCTGGTTGCTTCCACCGTGGTTCCCCGCTGTTCCCCAGTCCGGTGTGAACCCCCTTTGAGGGCCCGGACGTGCGAGGCGTCGACCGCGGCGTCCTCCATGTCCAGCAGGCCGGCTCTGCGGAGTTCCGCGAGGAGGATTTCGTGCCGGCGGGGCCAGACGCCGGCCTCGGTCCAGTCCCGCAGGCGCCGCCAGCACGTCACCCCGCTGCAGCCGATCGTCTCGGTCGGCACATCCGTCCAGGTCACACCCGTGCGCAAGACGTAGACGATCCCGCGCAGAGCCGCACGGTCATCCACCGGCAGGCGGCCCGGATACCGCCGACGCCGCAGCGGACGAGGAGGGAGCAGCGGCGCGACACGTTCCCACAGATCATCAGACACAAGATCATCCGACACCTGGACCACTCTGCCGCCACCGCCACCGGCACCGCCACCGCCACCGGATCCGATCACCAAGCCCTCACACCGAACTCATCCCGAAAATCAGTGAAGGGTGTCCACGCCTTTGTCGAATGCCTCCCTGTGTCGTTCGACTTCGGGGAGGTGGTCGGCGGTCCAGGAGCGCAGGATCGAGAAGGGCTCCTCAAGCGTGCGGCCCAGCGGTGTGATCCGGTACTCCACAGCAACGGGGCGTTGCATCAGTACCCGGCGCTCGACGAGGCCGTTGCGTTCCAACCGTCGCAGTGCCTGCGTCAGCGATTTCTGAGTAACCCCATCGAGTTCTCTCTTGAGCTCGTTGAAGCGTCGCGGCTGCCGGCACAACGCGGCCAGCAGCAGATGACCCCACTTGTCCAGCAGCTGATCCAGGAGCTCGCGCTGCGGGCCAACGATGGTCTCGTGACCGGCCCGATCTTCGCGGATACCAGGTTTCTTTGAAGTACCTGCCATGCACCAGGTATACCATAGATACCGGCAACCCAAGGGAAACTCATGACCGAACAGTCCCTGCCCAGCCTCGACCTCAAGCGCCAGGACGGAGTGCTATGGGTCTCGATTGACGTTCCGCCCGTCAACCTGATGACGGCGCAGCTCATGCTCGACTTGGACGCCGTCGCTGCATCGGCCGAGAATGATCCCGATCTGCATGTCATCGTGGTCCAGAGCGCTAATCCGGAGTTCTTCCTGGCGCACGGCGACCTGTCATTCGTGGAGGACCCCGCGACCTACGCCGCCCTCCCGGTCGCGGAGGAGACGCTTGTCGGGACGGGCCCGATGATGCGGCTTCATGAACGCTGGCGGCGTCTGCCTCAGACCACCATCGCCAAGGTCGCGGGACTCGCCCGTGGCGGTGGAGCCGAGCTGGTCTCCAGCCTGGATCTGCGATTCGCGGCCCTCGAGACTGCGGCGTTCGGCCAGTTCGAGGCGCTGATCGGCATCGTCCCTGGAGCCGGTGCGACTGCCCACCTGCCCCGCCTCGTGGGTCGCGCTCGCGCTCTCGAGATCGTGCTGACAGGCGGGCTCGTCGACGCGGCGACTGCCGAGCGGTGGGGTTGGGTGAACCGAGCTCTGCCCGCCGCAGAACTGGATGAATATGTTGAGTGGGTCGCACTGGCCATCGCGTCTCTGCCCGACGGTGTCCGCGCCGCGGCTGTCGAAGCAATCGACGCGGCCGACGGCACGCTTGAGGACGCACTGCGCGCGGAAAACCGCCTGCTCGGCGAAACGTTCACTCCCGCATCTGGAGAGCTTGCCCGGGCAGCGCTCGCGGCCGGGGTTCACACGCGCGAGGTGGAGCTGAACCTCGAAAAGGTACTGCGCGCGAACCTCGCCCGACATTAGTAATGAATCGCCCTGCGCGGGTAGATTGCAGAAGTTGTCCGTACGGTCCGTTTGGTAATTCGGGTCGAACGACCGTACGGGTCGCCTCCAATTCTGTGAAGCTGATTGTTTCGGGATGAGTTCGGTGTGAGGGCTTGGCGATCGGATCCGGTGGCGGCAGAGTGATCCAGGTACCGGATGATCTTGTGCCTGATGATCTGCGGGAACGTATCGCTCCACTGCTGCCGCCCCGGCCGCCGCGCCGTCATCGGTATCCCGGACGCCTGCCGGCGGACGACCGCGCGGCCCTGCGAGGCATCGTCTTTGGGTATTGCGTAAAAACGTGGGCTGGAGAGATGTACTCGCCGAGCAGGCCAACAAGAAGGGAAGGCGTCGCCGCTTCGTCGCGGTGCGTCAGTACCGCTCCGGTCGCTGGACTGCCTCCTACCTCGGCCCTGATGGCGAGCGCATCCGTGCGGAAGAGACCTTTGAGCGCGCACCTGACGCCGGCGCGGTCAACTTCGGCACGTACGCCGAGAAGTGGGTCGAGCAACGAGAGCTGGCGGTCCGTACCGAGGACCTGTACCGGCACCTCCTCCGCCTGCACATCCTCCCGACCTTCGGCACGCTCGACCTGGACGAGATCACGGCACCCCGCGTGCGCGAGTGGCATGCCGAGCGTCTCCGCACCACCGCAGCCAAGACGACCGTCGCCAAGTCGTACCGCCTCCTCAAGGGCATCGTCGAGACGGCTGTCGACGACGACCTGATCAGCCGCAGCCCCTGCCGTATCAAGGGCGCGGGCAAGGAATTGGCCGCTGAACGGCGTATCGCCACCGTCGCCCAGGTCGACAACATCTCGCCTGGTGCGCCGAGAAGGGGCCGGACGGTCTGGTCTTCGTCGGGGAGAAGGGGGCGCCCTTCCGGCGCACCTCGTTCGGGCGAAAGTGGCGACGGGCGCGCACGGTCGTCGGTCTCCCCGACGGCTTCCGCTTCTACGATCTCCGGCACACCGGGCACACGCTCTCGACACGCTCCGGGGCCACCCTCAAGGACACGATGGTCCGCGTCGGCCAGTCGTCCGAGAAGGCCGCGCTGGTCTCCCAGCACTCCGACGAGGAGCGGCAGCGCGACGTAGCGACCGGGCTCGATGACATGGGCCGCGCCGAGCGTGCGAAGAACCACACCGGCGACCACCCGCACCACAGCGAGATGACCGCCGACGGGTAGCGCGTCCCTCTGGTGCGGTTGTGGTGCGCAGCCCGCTCACTGGTTCAGACAACAAACAACCCCCGGGTCGATGACCTGGGGGTTTGCTATGGAGCGGGTGACGAGAATCGAACTCGCGCTCTCAGCTTGGGAAGCTTGGGTGCTTCGGCCGGGCATGCCTAGTTGAACTGCGGCGGAGCGCCTTGATCGCCCCATGCCTCCCGCTTCGGTACCCGCCGTTCCTCGCGCTTCCCCGCATGTCCTGGCACGCATCTGGCACGGTCGTTCTGGACGGCACTGTTGGCCGAGACTCGCGGTGGGTGGCCCATGTATGCTCGGCGCGTCGCCAGTTGAGACTAGGGGCAGGAGTTTGGGGTTCGATTCCCCTTGCGCCCTTCCTCGTACTCGCTTCGGCCGCGTTGGCACTGAGGTTCGTTGCACTGGTCCTAGGAAGCACTACGTCAGGTAACGCAACTGTCCGCGCTACTCGAAGGGAGAGCACCATGAGCAAAATGCGAAAGTCACTTGAGGCCGTTCTGATGGTGGCCGCGGCGGTCGCAGAAGGTTCCGCGGCTGGTCTGCTGCTTCCTGTCTGAGCTGACGACCGTAAAGGCCTTGGTGCCGGTGTCCGGCACCAAGGCCCCTGCTGTATCCAAGGTTAAGCAGCTTGGAATCTGCGATCATTTGTGGCCGAGTCGGGCACCAAGCTGGGCGAACGGTCCAAGAAGTTTTTTCGCGTCTGCGGCGGCTGCGAACCGGTGCAGAATTCATTGAGACGCTGAGCGCGCTGACTCCTGGTCCACAGCGAGGTCGTCAGTTGTCGGATTCCACAACAAGGTGGGCTTTACCGCTTTGGTGCGAGTGCCGACCGTGGAGCTGTATGGGAAATGCTTGTCCCTGGAGATGAGATTAATCAGCGTTGCGGCGAATTGCGGTGGCGAGATGAGCCGCGTCAGCGCCAAGTAGACGGTGATCTTCCGAAACCTTGCGAGCATCCCGCGCGGTTATATGGTCAACCTCCACCCACTCGACGTCGAGTGACTCCAAGTATTGCTCGACCACTTTGACGCGTTCATCGCGAAATGTGCGTTCGTCGGAACGTTTCTGACCATTTAGCTCGACGAGCAAGAGGGTCGAAGCGACCAGGCGGATGACGCCACGATTAGCGGCCAGCAATATTTTCAGCGAATCGGGCCAGAGCGTGGCCTCGCGACGGATGACGTTAATGAATATGCAGGAATCTACAGTCTCCGCTCGCCTGCCCGACGCGACCGAACGTGAGCTGCTGGACCTGCCGGACGGCGTACCGGTCCTGAGCGTCCTCGTCATCGCCTGTGACGCCTCCGGGCAAGCGGTGCAAGTCTCTGACGTCCTGCTGCCTGCCGACCGGCAGGAACTGGAAGACACCTACCGTTTGAACTGACCCCGAAAACCAGCCCGTTCACCCTGGATGTCACTTGACAAGTCAACCTGGCATCCCTCGCTTCAAACTGGCTAAGTCAACTTGTCAGGTTGCAAGTTGCCGCCCCTCAAGAAGCTCAAGGAGGCATTTGCGCGTGTGATCCGTATCGACGCGTCGTCCACCACCGTCCTGCTCACCGAAGCGCCGGCGCCGAAGGTGCGCGACCGGAAGACCGGGGAGATCGCCAAGGGCGCCGTGAGCGGTGAGGCCCTGATGACGGTGTTGGCGAAAGGCTCGGGCTGCGGTGGGCACGCCTGACGGCTTCCGGTTCTACGACCTCCGGCACACCGGGCACACGCTCTCCACCGGGTCCGGCGCCACCCTCAAAGACACGATGGTCCGCGCCGGCCAGTCCTCCGAGAAGGCCGCGCTGATCTACCAGCACTCCGACGACGAGCGACAGCAAGAGGTCGCCGCCGGCCTCGACGCCACGGTCCGGAAGGCGAGAGCCGCGGCGACCGGGAAGCCACCCGCCGGGCCTTCTGGCACGCATCTGGCACGCGACGACTGACAACCGCACACAGCAAAAAGGCCCGGGTCTCTGACCTGGGCCTTCTTCATGGAGCGGGTGACGAGAATCGAACTCGCGCTCTCAGCTTGGGAAGGAACGGCGCTTCCATGGCCGTACGACTGCTGACCTGGGCGGATTCGTATTGTCGTGGTGGGCACGAGGGCCGGCAAGCACCGTTGGTGACCGTTGTTGTCCGCTCGTAAGGGCACGCAGCGGGCACGGTTGGGACCTTGGCCGAGCAGCCCGCCCCAGGCGGCGTTGTCTCGCACGCATCCCGAGTCGGAGCGGCTTCAGCGCCGAGGCGGTTCCCGGGTGCACAGCCATGTCATTCGCTGTGAGCGGCGGCCGACACATGGCCGCGCCGTAACCAAGATGCCCTGTCCCGGTCACTACGGCGCTGTGATCAGTCCGTGGGTGTTACGGCGGATTGCCCTGGGCCGTCGTCGGCGCCCATCGGGCCGCTGCTGCCGGTGCCCCCTCCGACAGCGTGGCTGTGGTGGTCGGGAGACGGTGGTCGATGAAGCGAGCGGGGGCAGAGCGCGACCGTGGTGGATCACAGTAGGGCTGATGGCGGCAGGTGGTGGGTGCGGCGATGTGGCGAGCTGAGATGCGGGGTCTTGCGAGCCGAACCCTCTTCAAGTCCGTTGTTCTCCTCCAGGTGGAGATGGGTTCCGTCCCGGGACAGTGTGAGGAGGTGGCCGGCCAGGGTCTTCAACCCGGCCGCGTTGGCCTCGATAACGATCTCGCCGCCCAAGTTGCGGACCGCGATGCGTGCGCCCGCCTCCCACGTGAAGAAAGCGGTGGTGTCGTCGGTCACCGCACGTACGTGAGTGGACGTCGATGGAGCAGGGCTCGGTTCAGGGGCCATGCCCAAGTCTCGCGCACCCATGAACCGTCTGACGCCGAAGGGCCACGCTGTCCGCCTGTGTTGGAGGAGGGCGTCCAAGCGCGGTTGTCAGTGCCCAGCCCTAGGGTGCCGACGTGACGACATTTCGATCCGGCTTCACGCTCTGGAAGATGGTCCAGAACGCACGCGAGCTCACCGAAGAGGTGCGCGTCCGGGAGCGCGTCGACGCGGTGCTGGACATCATGGGTGGCCTCGGCGGGACGTACGGCAAGGGCAGACCACTGGTTGACGCCTTGGAGGGCGTGGCCCAAGAAGCCATCTTGCACGGTGACTTCGCGCTCGCGCAGCGTTTTCAGCGCTTCGCCGCCTACGCCGGCGGCACCCTGTTTCTCGAGATCCTGGAGAACTACTACGACGACGAAGCCCGGCAGCGCAGCGAGGAGCACATGCGGAGGATGGCTGCCATGGGCGCTGACCGGGCCGTCGCCGCCCTGGACGTTCTGTGTCGAGACAACCCCGACGCGACCGCGGCAGACGCTCGTGCCCTTTTCCGCGGCATAGCCCGCTCCGCCGATTATCTGAGCCTCGGGGACGGCGAGGGCGGCATCCGGCTGTCCACCCGGGAAGTGAGGCGACTGCAGGAGTTCGGGCACATGGATATAGTCCTCCGTAACCTGCCCGGGCCCGCCTCCGCCGAGGCCGCACGGATGATGAACGACGTCCTGGCCGATGTCGACGCAGGCATGCTGGCACAGTTGCTCGAACTTAAGGCCAGACAGGCAGGCCTGACGGCCCTGCGTTCCGTGGTTGAAGACCCAGACAGCTCCGAGAACGCCCTCCACGCCTGTCTGAAGAACCAGGAATGGATCTTCGGCGGGGCCTACGTGGCCGAGCTGGCACGCCGGCAGTACACCCCGGAGACCATCCTCGACATCCCGCTCCTGCGCGGTGACGGCTCTCTGCACGTCGTGGAGCTCAAGCGCGCCAGCATCAAGGACTTGGTCATCCGACGCTCCGGCCACCTCATGCTGGGTGCCGCGGCGCACCGCGCGGTCTCCCAGGCGCAGAACTACCTCCGGGCCCTGGACGAGAACCGCCCGAGCATCCTGGCCGAGCACGGGCTCGACACCCGCCGGGCCTCCGCCACGGTCGTGATTGGGCACCCGCGGTACGTGACCGGGGACGTCACCTCTCAAGAGATCGCGGAGACGTTGCGCACCTACAACACGCACCAGACACGCATAGAAGTGATCACTTACGAGACCCTGCTGGATTCAGCCTCCCGCATGCTGGCGCTGTCATCGGCACGACAGGACGCCGACCCGGACGAGGAGCCCGCCGCATGACTGACACGCCGCCCGCGATCGAACCGCTCCTGGCCCGCCTGTGCGGCGGTGAGATCACCGAGGAGGACTACGTCGGATACTTCATGAACGAGTACGGGGAGCAACTCGTGTTCGCCCAGCGCCGGGGCGAGAAGACCGCCCGACTCTGGCACAGCGACGCGGACTGGGAAATGTTCCTCGTGGGCGACCACTCCATTCGGCTCGATGGTCCGCTGGACGGGATGATCACGGCCTCCGGCCTGATCATCAACCGAGAGGAGGCAGCGTGGCTGTCCTCCTGTCTTGCCGCCTCCCGCCACCTACGGCAGGAACGCACCTGACCGCCACTCGCGTCGAAAGCTTCAAGAGCGGCCGACAACGCGTCGGTAGCGTCTCCTATGACACGGTGTGTAGCGCACCACTCGCCGGACACCAAGGAGCCCCCGGGTCTCTGACCTGGCGGCCTCTCATGGAGCGGGTGACGAAAATCGAACTTGGCTCTCAACTTGGGAGGCTGACGCGACCGCGGTCGTGTTCACGCACGCCATCGGACCGGACAACCCGGAGATCCGTGCGGCGCGAGCGCTCGGCGTGCCGGTCGTGCACCGGTCGACGGTCCTGAACGCGTTGATGGCCGCACAGCCCAAGAAGGTCGCCGTGATGGGGACGCACGGCAAGTCGAGCACCGCGGGCATGCTCGCCTTCGCCCTCGCGCGCCTCGGGCAGGAACCGTCGTACGTGGTCGGAGCGGACCTCGACGTGCCGGGCAGCGGCGGTCATGCCGGGCAGGGCTCCCTCTTCGTCGCGGAGGTCGACGAGTCGGACCGCTCGCACGTCGGTATGAACATGGACGTGGCCGTGATCACCAACATCGGCTACGACCATCCCGAGGTCTACGACGACGAGGACCAGATCGTCGACGCCTTCGAGAGCGGCCTCGCGCTGGGTCTGCGCGAAGGCGGCACGGTTGTGGTCGGCATCGATTCGCCGGGCGGTCTGGAACTCGCCTCCCGGCTGACCGCGGCCGAGAACGGACCGGGGGTGGTGACGTTCGGCTTCTCTACATCTGCGGACTGGCGGCTGACCGAGGTGTCCATCAAGGGCCGGGGCAGCAGTGCGGTGCTCGTCGGGCCGGGAGGGGTGGAGTACGCGCTCGACCTGCGCACCGTAGGCGGGCACCAGCTGCTGAACGCCGCTGCCGCCGTCATCCCGCTCCACGTGCTGGGCCAGCACTGCGGCCAGGCGGTGGAGCAGCTGCGGTACTTCGACGGTGTGGTGCGTCGTATGACGCCTGCTTTCGAGGCGGGCGGCGTCCGGGTGTACGACTCCTACGCCCACCACCCTGACGAGGTGCGCGCGGACCTCGCCGCCGCGCGTTCGGTGGCCGGGGAGCAGGGCCGGATGATCACGGTGTTCCAACCGTCCGGTCCCTCCCGGCTGACGGTCTTCGGCTGGGAATTCGGGAAGGCCCTGGCGGGCAGTGACGAGGTGGTGGTCACTGGCAGCGCCCAGCGTTTCGCCATGGCCGGGCTGGAGACGTTGTCCGCCCGCATCGACGCCGCGGGTGGCACGTGCCGGCACGTGGAGCCCGACCGGGCCGAGGCCGCCGTCCTCGCGGCGTCGCTGGCCCGGCCCGGTGACGTGTTGGTGCTGATGGGGCCTGGTGACATCGCCGAGGCGGGCCAGGTACTGCGGTCCGCGCTCGGCGACACCGTCGGTACGGCTGTCTGACCGATCCGGGGTCAGGGGTTCAGGTGCAGCAGCGCGTCGGCGAGCTGCTGCAGCTGGACCCCGCGACTCGCCTTGACCAGGACGACGTCCCCGGCGCGGAGGATCCTGTGGAGCAGTTCGAGGGCAGCGTCCTGGTCGGGCAGGTGCACGGCGCTTCCGCCGACGCCGCCGGCACCCTGCTGCATCCATCCGGCTTCGTCTCCTCCCACCAGGATGATGTGATCGAGCCCCAGTCCGGCCGCGTACCGGCCGATCTCCTCGTGTGCTCCGCGGGCGTCGTCGCCCAGCTCGTTCATCCGGCCGAGTACGGCGACGGAACGCTGGTCCTGGCCGCGGGTCATGGCTGCCAGGGCGTCCAGGGCGTGGCGCATGGAGTGCGGGTTAGCGTTGTAGGCGTCATTGATGATCGTGACGCCGTCCGGCCTGGTGGTGGTCTCCATACGCCAGCGTGAGCGGGGCAGGGCTTCGGACAGGCGGGCGGCGGTCTGCTCTACGTCGAGGCCGGCTTCCCGGGCGACGGCGGCGGCAGCGAGGCTGTTGTGGACCTGGACGTCGCCGACGAACTGGAGCCGTACACCGGCTCGTCCTTCCGGGGTGACGAGGGTGTAGGAGGCGCGGCCCTGGCCGTCGATCTCAATGCCGGTGGCGCGGATGGTCGCCTCCTCGGCGAGGCCGTAGGTGACGACGCGGGCCTGGGTGCGGTTGCGCATCACGTCCACGAAGTCGTCGTCGGCATTGAGAACGGCGAGCCCGCCCGGCTGGACCGCTTCCACGATCTCCCCCTTGGCCTCCGCGATGTTCTCGCGGCCCCCGAACTCGCCGACATGAGCGGTACCGACGTTGGTGACGACGCTGATGTCCGGCGGTGCGATCCGGGTGAGGTCGCGGATGTCGCCGATGTGGCGTGCGCCCATCTCCAGCACGAGGTAGTCGGTGTGCCTGTCGGCCATGGTGACGGTCAGCGGGAGGCCGATCTCGTTGTTGAAGGACTGCGGAGTGGATACGACGTTGCCCGGCAGCACCTGGGCGATCAGGTCCTTCGTGCTGGTCTTGCCGGCCGAGCCGGTGATGGCCACCACCTTTGCCGCGGCGAGCCCGTCGTGCAGCAGGAAGTGCCCGAGTCGGCCGAACGCCCGCAGGACATCGTCCACGACGATCGCGGGGACACCGACCGGCCGGGTGACGAGCGCGGCGGTGGCCCCCTTGTTGATGGCGGCCTCGGCGTAGGCGTGGCCGTCGGTGTGCTCTCCCTCAAGGGCGAGGAACAGGGACCCGGTGGTGGCCTCACGTGAGTCGAACACCGCGGGCTGGGTGACCTGGGCTTCGGGATCGAGGACGTCGGCGAGGCGACCACCGACGACGTTGGCGATCCTGTTCAGAGGCATGGGTTGCAACGTGTTCTCCCTGCTCAGGTGGTGGGTTGCGACGCTACCGGCTGGGCGGTCGCGGTCGGTGTAACGCCGCGATGGACGCGGCGGCGCGGAATCGAGCGAGATACCTCGGCTGCCGAAGGAGTCTCCGAAGCGGCCCGTCGGTGGCGCGGTGGCGCGTGCTTCGGGGCGTGGCCGCTGGGGTGCCTACCGAAAGGCGCCCATCGGTCTCACGGGGTATCAGGGCCTCCACCACGCCCGCCACGGCCGAGTGATGATCTCCCGGTAGGTGTGGTGTGAGGGATTACGGCTGCCGTGCTCGAACACCCAGCCCTGCGGTTCGGCGAAGTCGGTACAGGTCGGAGAGCTCTCGTCGCAGACCCCGCACTGCATCGCGTAGGTGATGGGCGCGGCGTCCGGCTCCCGGTCGGGCTGGAGGGTCCACTCCTTGTGGCACACGACCGCTCGGGGATTCACCGGTACACCTTCCTCACGGCCGCGCTGACGTACGGGTGCCGCAGCGCGGCCCGGAGGGCGTCGGCATCGGTGAGGGTGTCGTCGTGGGGCAGCTCGTACCAGCCGCCGAACCAGTCGTCGATCTGTTCCAGGCTGGGCGCGACGAGCCACGTGTCGCTGGAGAGATGCCGTACCGGCAGACCCTCCCAGGTGTCGGCGGTGCCGGTTCCGATCGCGTAGTAGAGGCGATCGTTGGGGCCGTCGTACAGCACCGGTCCGATCTTCACCCCGCTGGTCCGCAGGTGTGCCAGGGCCAGCAGCCCGATGTCTGCCGGGGTACGCAGCACGTCCCAGCCATCGCCGACCCGCAGCAGCCGCAGGGCGGGCACGTCGGCGACCATGGGAGCGCGCCTCAGGGCGTCGCGTACGGACATCAGGCGCCTCCTGGGTGATGATGCGGCTTTGCGTGTCCGGAACGCGTCGGGAGCGCCGACATCCCGGTGGAGCGGATCACGATCAGGCGGGTGCCCTTCTCCGCTATCTGCCGCATCCGGTCGGGGACGAGCCGCTTCGGGCCGAGGTGGCTGAGGGCCGGGACCACGGCGCTGTAGGTGCCGGGCAGTTCGAGCGCGTCCAGCAAGCCGACGAAGGCGGGGGAGCGGACGTCCATCGCCGCTTGTCGGTCTGTGAAGACGCCGCACAGTGTCAGTTCGTGCTGTCGGCAGTATTCGGCGAGGCAGTCGACGAGAGCGGCGTGGCGGGCCGGGCCGCCGGCCGCGTAGCGCAGGTAGCCGAAGACCTTCGGGAAGGCGACGGGGCGTTGTTCCGTGATGACTTCGTCGTCCATGGTCACAGCGTCGGCTTCCGCGAACGGCCGCGAAATGACCTGCTGTTGCACTTCCGTTGCACTTTGCGCCCCTTGCGGTCACAGAGAGTGCTTCCATACATGACGGAGGGAGGTCATCCGTGGTCAGTGTGCAGCAGTGGACCGGCCGGGAAGCGAGTGCCCTGCGCGCCGCGCTGCGCATGAGCACGCGCGCCTTCGCCGAGCATCTAGGTGTCGCGCTGCGTACGGTCGCCAAGTGGGAGAGCCTCGGAACGGAGACCCAGCCCCGGCCGGACACGCAGGCCATTCTGGACACCGCGCTCGCCCGTGCGGACGCCGCCGCCCAGGCCCGGTTCGAGAACTTCCTCTTTCCCGACCGCAAGAGCACGCGGCCGGCGGACTACGAGACGTGGACCGAGGACATCGAGCGCGCCGTCGTCTGCATCAGCCGCCAGAACTTCCCTTTCGCCACCACCCTCTTGAACCGTTGGCTGGGACGCCTTGACCCACACCAGCTCGATCACAAGGGCCTCTACCTCTACGGCCGTTCCCTCGTGCTGCTGGGTGATGTGCAGCGCGACCAGGGAGCGATCCTCGGCCCGCTGTCCGCCCGGCACTCCTACCTGACCGCCCGAGGAATGTTCACGGAGCTGGACATCCCGCGCCGCGTCGCCCAGATCGAGCTTTCGCTCGCGGTCGTCCAGGAGATGTCGGGCCGGCTTCAGCCCTCCGCCCGCCAGTACGAAGTCCTCGCCGATGACGAGCGTCTCAGCCTCCGCGACCGGGCCAGGGCCCGGCTCTGGGTGGGTACGGCCCTCAGCAAGGACGGCGACAACGAGTACGCGACCCGGGTCATGACGGCCGCGACCCGCGCCTTCGAGGACCTGGGCGAGCCGGAGGACTGGTCGGTCGCCCACCAGAAGCTGGCCCTGGCCCACCGCGGAGCCGGTGACCTGACCCAGGCCCTGCACCACATCGACATCGCACGCACCACCGGCACGGTCGACTCCCCGATGCAGCGCGTACGGCTGGACACCGCCTACGGGCACATCCTTCTGTCCGACGCGGCGACCCGGAATGATGGGCTGTCCGTCCTCGATCAGGCGGCGCAGGTGGCCCGGCAGTACGGGCTGAGCCACCAACTGCGCAGCATCGAGGGCATCCGGAAGGGCCAGCAGGGATGAGTCAGGGAGTGCCAGTGCCGCAGCACGAGCAGCGCCAGATCACCGACGAGCAGTTCCACGACGCGACGCTGATCTGGAACTACCACCAGATGGGCCACGAACAGCGGCCCTGCTCGGCGGCGATCGGCCTGGGAAGCCACGATCTCGGAGTGGCGACCACGGCCGCCGATCTCTACCGCGCCGGCCTGTTCCCGGTCCTGGTCTTCAGCGGCGGCAACAGCCCCACGACCCGTGCCCGCTTCCCACGCGGCGAAGCCGTCCACTACCGCGAGCACGCGCTGAACCTGGGTGTGCCGGACGAGGCGATCCTGGTCGAGCCGAAGGCCGCGAACACCGGGCAGAACATCACCTTCTCGCGGGAGCTGCTGGCCGAGGCCGGCATCGCGGTCGAATCGCTGCTGCTGATCTCCAAGCCGTACATGGAGCGGCGCTCGTACGCCACCTGCCGCAAGCTCTGGCCCGAGGTGGAGGTCGTGTGCGCCTCCGAGCCGCTGGAGCTGGACGACTACATCAAGTCCATCGGTGACGAGAAGCTGGTCGTGGACATGCTTGTCGGCGATCTGCAACGAGTGATCGAGTACCCGAAGCTCGGCTTCGCCGTCGAGCAGGAGGTACCGGGGGACGTGTATGACGCCTACGAACGCCTCCTCGGCGCCGGCTTCGACAGCCGCCTCATCAGCACCTGAACTGCTGGGTGCCGGCGCGTGGGGCGGGCGCTGCGCGATCCACCAGCCGAACTTGTTCCCCCGGCTGGCCACTCTGGCGAAGCTCTTCGCCGCCGACCGGTGGATCGTTCTCGACGACGTACAGTTCGCCCGCCGCGACTACCAGCACCGCGCCCGTCTCGCCGCCCTGGACGACCCGGCTCGGCAGCAGTGGCTCTCGCTGCCGACGCACCTGCCCCGCGGGCGGCCGACGCTGATCAGCGAGGCCCGGCTCGTGGATCGGCACCGTTCCCGCCGGTCGATCGAGCTTCTTGTGCGCCAGTACTACCGCCGCAGCCGCCACTGGCCTGTCGTGCGTGATGTCCTCGGAGCGGTACTGGACAGCCTCGATACGACCGACCGGGTGGCCGGCATCGCCCAGGTATCCACGGTCGCCCTATTGACCGCCCTGGGATGGAACGGCGAAGTACTCGTCAGCAGCGGGATACCGTGCCGCCAAGGCCGCTCCGAGCGCCTCGCCGACCTCGCGGCCGCCACCGGCAGCACCCACTACGTGTGCGGCACCGGCGGCATGCGCTACCTCGATCACGCGCCCTTCGATGCCCACGGCATCCCCGTTGTTCCGTTCCACACCCCTGTAGACCTGGATGATCCGCTCTGGCAGACGGCACGGCACGCCAGCAGCTTGTGGGCTCTGAGCACGCTGGGGCCTCGGGCGCTGGCGAGTCGGTTGGCTGACCAGGTAGGTCCAGGGGCGGGTAGGGCAGCGATGCCGGCGGCTCGGTAGAGGGAGACTCGCGCCGCACTGGTCTGAAGTGCCGTGACGAGCTTGAGTTGCTGGATGGAGTGCGTCCAACAGGGTCGGGAGGTGCCCCTGGCGGGCTCAGCAGTTCGCGCTGTAGCGGACGCATCCGGGTGGTGGGGCGTGGCTGCGGTCCCAGTCGTGCTGCGTGGCCATGAGCGCTCCGCCTGCCAGGAGGGCGACCAGCAGATGTGCGATCACGGTCCATCGGGCGCGGGAGACCGCCGCGAGAACCGCCAAGATGAGCACGGTGATCAGCAGTGTCCGTAATCGTCCCATGTACGCGAGACTGGCCGCGTCGATTTCCCATTGCTCGCCTTGCGCCGCCCATACGTCGAGGCCGTAGCCGTATACCGCGTCCAGCGCGAGCCACCCGGCCTCCAGCAGGAACAACGGGATGGTGAAGGCGAGGTCCACGCCCAGGCGGGTCCGGTGCGACCAGGGGCGTCGCCGTCCCTGGGCCGGGATGTCGGTCATGGATGCACGGTGCCGCGAGTGGTGCCGGCGCGCATGAGTACCTGTACTCAACCGTGAGCGCCGCGGCCAGCTGCCCATCTGCGGCACCGTGCCCAAGGTCATCCGCGAAGACGTTGCCTGCGGTTCCGGTCCTGGGGTGATCCGCCGCACAGCGGCCTTCATCCCCCTGCATTACCAAGGGCTTGAGGTAACGGGTCCGCAGCTAGGGTCGGCCCAGCCGGGTTCCGGACCGGCCCTGTGTGTGCTGCGTCGCTGGGTTGGCCGGGCGTCCCGCCGTGTGGCTGCCAGCGTCCGCGTGGCTGGTGTCGGCGGGTAGGCCGGCGGTGCGGCGTAGACGCCATACCAGCACGTGGCTTACGGACTGCGCCGTGTTGAGTTCCCGTCGTCCGGCGGCGGCGGTCAGGAGGGCTGCGGGGCCGTGGCCGGCGGCCTCGGCGTCGGTGATGGTGGCGGCGAGCGCGTACCAGCCGGGCTCGCTGAGGATCTGCTCGGCCAGCTCCGGCACGGCTTTTGCGCAGCATGGCCGTCTGCCGCTGGAGGCGGGCGGCGGCTGACTGCTGGGCGTGGCCCTTCTTCGCGTGCCAGTGGGTGGCGGCGGTGACGAGGAAGAACTGCATGTCGATCACCATGGCGGTGGTCGCTCCGTCCTCCCCGCGGCCGAGGGCCGGGCCGCTGTGGACGGGGTCGCGGGCGGCCTGCCGTAGTGCCTGGTCATGCCCGTGCTGGGCGCGGATGTGGGAGCGTGTGGCGCGCTCGAACGCGAATGCGGCTTTGCGTAGTTCGCGTCGGGTGTGGGCGGCTGAGGTGGCTGCGAGCGCGTCCAGGACCTCGCCCGCGGCAGCGATGTGCGCGGCCACCGTCGCCTCTTCGTCGTGATCGATGATCAGGATCGTCTGCCATGCCGCCGTGGCTGCTCGATGCCGTGCCGTCGCCGGGTCACTGAGCGTCGTGTTCGTGGCCGGCTCCGACGGCTTGTCGCTGTGCTGGTCCGTGGTGTGGCCGGACCAGCGTTCGCGGATGCGGGGCAGGGACAGATCGGGGGCCAGACGCGAGCCGGAGTAGAACACGGGCTCGCCGTGGGAGCTCCGCTGGCATCTGGAGTCGTACGCCGAGCCGGGGCCAGACGGGTTGGTCTTCGTAGGGGAGAAGGGGGCGCCCTTCCGGCGCAGCACCTTCGGGCGGAAGTGGCGGCGGGCGCGAGAGGTCGTCGGGATGCCTGAGGGCTTCCGGTTCTACGACCTCCGTCACACCGGGCACACGCTCTCCACCCGTTCCGGGGCCACCCTCAAGGACTCGATGGCCCGCGCCGGGCAGTCGTCAGAGAAGGCGGCGCTGATCTACCAGCACTCCGACGACGAGCGTCAAGAGGAGGTCGCCGCCGGCCTCGACGCGACCGTCCGGAAGGCTCGGGCCGCCGGTGCCCGGGAGGCCGACGAGAAGCGTTCTGGCACGGATCTGGCACGCGACGAGTGATCACCCTGAACAGCAGAAAGGCCCGGGTCTCTGACCTGGGCCTTCTTCATGGAGCGGGTGACGAGAATCGAACTCGCGCTCTCAGCTTGGGAAGCTGCGGGCATTTGGGGCCCAGTTGGGTGCTGACCTGGGCAAACGCGCGTAACGTGAAGTCGTCGGAGGGGGCGGCTCTCCCCGTGATTTCCCGCTGTTCCCCGCTCGATCTGGTGCGCTTGTGGTGCGGTCGGGCAACGGGCTGTCGCGGGTGCCCGAAATTGGTGTGCGGCGGGGGTGTGGTGGTCGGCACCCTGGGGTCATGAGTCGTTGGAAGCTTTACGACAACTGGTACGCCGATCTGGCCGGCCTTTCTGTCGAGCAGTTGCGGGAGCGCCGTGCCTTCGCGGCTGAGCGGGCTGCGGGTGCCGTGGCGCGTGGCATGGGTCGCAACCCCAAGGCTGGGCGGGAGTGGCGCCAGCGGCTTCGTGCTGTCGATGACCAACTTCTGAGGTGGGGTGTCCAGGGAGCGTAGTCATCGTGTGAGCTGTTTGAGCCTCAGCCGACGACAGTCAGCCACGATGGCGGGTGCGCAGACCGATCAGGCGCGCGTGTGCCTCGCTGTACCCTCACCGGCCTCAGCCACGCTGCTCGCCAACGTCCGTGAGTGCAAGCCGCGACGGCGGGTGCGTGGCCGGCTTTCGGCGATGACCTCTGCATGCAGTGCGGGCTTGATCGAGGTCAGCTGGCAGTACCAGGAACGCACCGCCGCGATCTCACCTACAGGTAGCCCAGTTGTGTGATATTCGGGACCAACCCCAATCACGTCGACTACGGTGATACGCATGCAGAGTTCAGAGCTATCCGTCCAAGGGCAGAACCTCCATCAGCTCTACAATCAGTACTACAGGAATAAACTTCTTGTTGACCGTCGCTACCAACGAAAGCTCGTCTGGACGCGCGACGAAAAGGAAAAGCTCATTGACTCCGCTGTCAACAAGCTGCCGATCCCGCTAATTCTCCTCGCTCAGAGAAGGAAGGGAGGGGTGGAAATCTATGAGCTAATCGATGGACTTCAGCGCCTCGAAGCATTCTTCTCGTTCATGGAGAACAAGTACCCATATAAAGGTGAATACTTCGATTTGGCTACGACGGGTGACACCTTGGCTAAGCTCCACTCGGGAGAACTTACGCAAAAAGAGCCCGTGCTGTCGCGTGACGCTTCCTTGGAAATTGCCAACTATCAAATCCCCGTCTCGATTTATCGTGATGCGGCAACCTCGTCGATCGACGAGGTGTTCCGTCGAATTAATAGTGGCGGAAGGCGTTTGAGCCTGCACGAGATTCGTCAGGCAGGTGTGATGGGGCCGCTGTCAGATGTAGTGCGACGCACTAGCGCCACCATCCGAGGCGACGGAACCTTCGCTGAGACTTTGACCCTCAGCGAGATGGAAAAGCTCTCTATCTCGCGGAAGGATCTCGAATACGGCCTAGATCTCGAGCGCATTTTCTGGACGCGGCACAATATTATTGGCGCAGACGATATTCGCTCATCTGGCGACGAGGAAATGGTTTTGGACTTGGTCCTCGATGCCATCCTTACCCCCTGGCCTACGAGCGGCTGGCAGAATCGAGACGTGGCATACGGTTTGTCGCGGAAAATCAGGTCGGCTTCTGCGGAAGAAGTCAACGCGGCCATTACGGCAGTTGGCATTGAAAACCTGCAACAACGCATCGTGGCCGTGATCGAGATGCTGGATGAAGCCATGCGTGACCACGGTCCTCTCGGTCGCCATATGGTCCACCTGGAGACCTACGAGAAGGGCACAAGGCGGCAGTTTCAAGCAGTCTTTTCCGTCCTCTACGAACTCATCTTTCGCGATGGCATGCAGCCTCTCTCATTGGAAGCCGTTCGCAACATCTTGGATAACTTCTGGGGGCGTGACCTAGCCATTCCAACCGGCGGGAGCGCATGGGGTAAAGATGAAAAGGCGAAACTCTACCCGCAAGTAAAGCGTCGCATCAAGAAGGCTTTCTTCAAGCCCGAGCCCAAAAACATCGCCAAGCAGCTTAATGCGCGCTTGCTGATCGAAAGTTACCTGCAGGGTCCAGTTAACGAGGACCCCCTAGTCGAACTTAAGCAGGGATTTTGCGTACTCTCGAACCCGCCCACCGAGAATGTGGATCTGTTTGACGAAGTGATGCAGACCGCAGTCGGCATGGCAAACTGGAGCCGCGACGCAACCGGTCTCATTCTGATCGGAGTCGCAGACAAACCATCGGCGGCGCAACGCTCAGCTGAACTCTTCGGCGTGACTCCGGTCGAAATTCACGGGCAGCATGTGGTGGGTACTGAAGAGCAGATCGCTCACTTGGGTCACGACATCGACTCCTGGTGGCTCAAATGGCAGGCAAAGATCAAGGCCACCCCAGTGGACTCTGATTTCTCGGCTGACCTCGTGCACAGCTTTAGCCCGCTCGTCTGCGACGGAAGAGTGCTTTGGATTATGAAGCCTAGATCACTTGGCAAGCCCATCTCGTACAAAAATAGGTTCTTTGTGAGGGTCGGTGCATCAACACACGAAATGAAAACTGACGAGTTCCTCTCACATATCTCTCGCAACTTCTGACCGCGTTTGGGGCTCCGCTCTTCCAGAATTGCGGAAATTTGGCTCCGTAAAGCAGCGGAGCTGACCTGCCCCAGCCACGACGCACCCCTTCTCTGGCATCAGGCGACTGGTTGTTCTGGGGGCGGCACGGGCGTCGGCCGGGCTGGAGCGGGACGGAGGCAGGAGCGCAGGCCCGGCCGGGGGCCGGGCCGCGCGCGGTGAGCGGAGCGAGCCGCCTTGAACCAGTAAAGAAGGTTGTAACTCAGGTGGCGTCTGGGATGCGCCAGAGTGGAGCTGCGTACTGCTCCGGGCGTCTGGTGAGCAGAAGTTGGCGCAGGTCGCTGCGCTGGGTGCCGTTGAGGTTGAGGACCTCGGTGAGGTGGCGGAACGTCGTGTGTGTGACTCCGCGGGCGCGGGCTTCCGACTCGAACTCGTCGACCTGGCGGAGCACCGTATCGGCGTCGAGTGGCGCCGACGCCTGGTCCTTCAACCACAGGGCCTTGTTGCGCTCATAGTCGATCTCCGAGAAGCCGCACACCTCGCGACTGTGGGCCTCGACCTCGTCCAGGGTCGTCGTCGCCATGATGGCTCGGGCAAGGGTGTTGTGGCTCAGCGCCTCGTCCAGGTCGACTTCGTGGACACGCGGGCTTTCGTCCGTGAGCGGCACCGGTAGGCCGGCGTCGCGTACCTCGCAGATGCCGCGCGTCCCCCGGGCCGTCGCCGCGAGCATCCCCGTGGCCTCGGATGGGTGCCACTCCAGGACGTTGCCGATTGGGGCTACGTCCTCCGCCGTGAGGGTGTGGACGACAGGGCCCAGTGATAGACGGAGATCGTCAGCCGACAGCTCGCCGTCGAGACCGGGGCCGGCGATCAGGAGTCGAACCGGCGCGTTCACTCGGCAGCACGCTGCAAGCGTCACCGTGTCGGCAAGAGGACTCTTCAAGGTCGGTTCGTCGCCGCGGGCGAGGATGTCTCCGCCGACGTCCAGGAGGTCGATCGACTCCGGCGCCAAGTGGGCCAGCAGCTCTTCCAGCTGGCGCGTTACGCCCTCTACTCCATGGGAGGGGTCCAGCAGGGCGAGTGTCTGTGGAAGTTCGGAGGCGAGGCGAGGGAGCGTCGATCCTGCCGGAGCGACTGGGCGGGCGGTCGCCGGCACTGACCACACGGACGGAGTGATGACCTCCAGGCCGGTGAAGTCGTGCGCGCCGCGCGGGCCCGGTACCGGGTCGACCAACAGGCGGTCCCACGCGTACGTGAGGATCACCGCCTGGTCCTCGTCGCCGTACAGGGCGGCGTGAAGCATTGCGGCGGCGACTGCGTCGCCCCCTCCTCCTGCTGCGACGATCAACCGCGTCATGTGGTCAACATTACGGGTTCTGGTTTTTACCACTCACCCTATAGTGGCCAGAGGCCATAGCCACTTGGACGAGGAGGGAACGTGCCGCAGATCGAGGAGGCGCAGCCGAAGTATCTCCAGATCGCTCACCACATCCGCGATCAGATCCTTCGGGGCGACCTGCGAGCGGGTGACGAGGTGCCGTCGGAGCGGCAGTTGGCGGCGGACTGGAAGGTGTCCCGTCCGACTGCGGCCCGTGCTCTGGAGGCACTGAGTCATCAGGGGCTCGTCGAGAAGCGGCAGGGCTCGGGGACGTACGTGCGCAGCCTGGAAGTGAACCGGCGGGCACGGGAGTTGTACGGCCGGGCCCGTCAGACCAGGAAGATCTACACGCCCGGTGAGTACGCGGTAATCACGTCGGCCGGGTGGATGGACGCACCGGACCACGTCGCCGAGGCCCTCGGGCTGGTGAAGGACCGCCGGGCCGTGCACCGCCGGCGCGTGACCAACAACCAGGACGGTCCCATTACGTTGTCGACCTCGTGGTTCGCCCCGGACGTCGGGCAGCGGGCGCCCAAGCTCACGGACCCCGGGCGGATTCAGGAGGGGACCCTGATGTACGTCGAGAACATGACCGGTCGGCAAGGGAGTTACGCCGAGGACCGGATGTGTGCCCGGAGCGCCACCGAGGAAGAGGTCGCTGACCTGGAGCTGCAACCGGGGTCCGCCGTACTGATCGTCCACCACGTCGTCTACGACATGCAGGACCGGCCGTTGGAGTTCGCCGAGGCGACCTACCCGCCACACCGCTGGGCGTTCGAACAGGGCTATCCGCTGGTGTGACATGACGAATCGTCAGTTAGGTGAACCGCTTGCGCGGCGCGAGTGGCTAATGCCACTATCCAGTAAGTGGCTAAGGCCATTTACTGGAAGGGGGCAGGGTGTGACAGGTCGGCGGCCGGATCAGGGCACGCGCGCAGCATGCCGGGGATGCCGGGGACGCGGTTGGAAGCGCGTCGCTTCGCGTACGTCGGTGGTCCTCGCCACCGCCAACGACCACACCCGTGCCACATCGAAGCGGCGCTGCCTCGACTGCGATGGCAGCGGCAAGGAGTGAGTGCGGATGACCTACCGGTTCAACCGCTTCCCCAGCGGGGAATCACCGTGGCTCGGGGCGATGACCCTGCACCCGGTTCCGGAGTCCGTGCCTCGGGCTCGACGCTGGTTCCGGAAGTTCATCGCCCCGTACAACCCGGCCTGCTCGGTCGACGACTGCGCGCTGATGATCTCCGAGCTGGTCACCAACGCCATCCTGTACGGGCGGGCGGACGAGGAGTGGCGCGTGCGCGTGGAGTGGTTCCGGGAGGAGGCCTCGCTGCGCGTGGAGGTGCACAACCCCGGCTTCCCGGCGAACGTGCGCCTTCGCCGGCCGGACGCGAATGACGCGCACGGGCGCGGGCTGCTGTTGGTCGACGCCATGGCCGAGTCGTGGCACTCCGGGCCCAGTCGCTTCGGCGGGACGGTGGTCTCCTTCGTGATGGCTGATGCCTGGCCTTCCTGAGGGAGGAGTGCCCCGCTTCTACATCTGCTCAGGGATTGTCGCTAGTCTGGTTGACCAGTTGACTTGGCCAATCGCGACGGGCGGCGTTCATGGGATATGAGGTGGAGGCCCCCAAGTACGTGCGCCTCGCGCAGACCCTGCAAGGTCGCATCGAGGACGGAACGTATCCGCCCGGTACCCGCGTCCCCAGCGAGAACCAGCTGGTGCAGGCGTTCGGGATGTCCCGGCCCACGGTCGTGCGGGCCCTGGAGCTGCTGAAGCGTGACGGCTGGCTGGAGTCCCGGCAGGGGTACGGCACCATCGTGCGCGGTCGTCCTGCGGGCGCCGAGGAGCGGGAACGGCGCGGCCGTGACGTCCTGACGCGTGATGAGTCGCAGACGGCCGGGCGGCTCGTGCAGGTCGGCGAGGTGGCGGTACCGGTCCGGGTGGCCTCCGCCCTCGGGCTGCCGAAGCGTGCAAAGGCTCTGATGCGCTGCCTCCTGGTCGAGGAGGACGGGGAGGCCGTCGAGCTGGTCTCCTCCTACTTCCCCGCCGGCCTGGTCGACGGCACCGATCTGGCGAGTGCCGAGGTGCTGGAGTCCGGTACGCGCACGCACCTGGAGACGCGCAAGAAGGTCCGCTTCGACCATGTGACGGAGCGCGTCTCCGCTCGCCTGCCCGACGCGACCGAACGTGAGCTGCTGGACCTGCCGGACGGCGTACCGGTCCTGAGCGTCCTCGTCATCGCCTGTGACGCCTCCGGGCAAGCGTTGCAAGTCTCTGACGTCCTGCTGCCTGCCGACCGGCAGGAACTGGAAGACACCTACCGTCTGAACTGACCCCGAAAACCAGCCCGTTCACCCTGGATGTCACTTGACAAGTCAACCTGGCATCCCTCGCTTCAAACTGGCTAAGTCAACTTGTCAGGTTGCAAGTTGCCGCCCCTCAAGAAGCTCAAGGAGGCATTTGCGCGTGTGATCCGTATCGACGCCTCGTCAGCCACCGTCCTGCTCACCGAAGCGCCGGCGCCGAAGGTGCGCGACCGGAAGACCGGGGAGATCGCCAAGGACGCCATGAGCGGTGAGGCCCTGATGACGGTAGTGGCGAAAGGCTCGGGCTGCGGTGGGCATGCCTGACGGCTTCCGCTTCTACGACCTCCGGCACACCGGACACACGCTCTCCACCCGTTCCGGCGCCACCCTCAAAGACACGATGGTCCGCGCCGGCCAGTCCTCCGAGAAGGCCGCGCTGATCTACCAGCACTCCGACGACGAGCGACAGCAAGAGGTCGCCGCCGGCCTCGACGCCACGGTCCGGAACGCGAGAGCCGCGGCGTCCGGGAAGCCGCCCGCCGGGCCTTCTGGCACGCATCTGGCACGCGGTGAGTGAGCGCACCGCACAGCAAAAGGCCCGGGTCTGTGACCTGGGCCTTCTTCATGGAGCGGGTGACGAGAATCGAACTCGCGCTCTCAGCTTGGGAAGCTGATGTTCTACCATTAAACTACACCCGCGTAGGCAACCGCGGACCCCGGTTGGAGCCGGTGTCCGGATGCTCGCTCACTCTACCCCATGGCAGGCTCCCGGTGTTCGCGCCGTGGGGCCCGGCGGTGTTTTCGGGAGGGGGGACGGGGCTGCGGGGCAGTGGAGTTGGGGCGTACCGTGGGGCCCCGCAGAGGGGCCGGGCGGGGCGGAGTGCCGCGTGAAGCGTCGTTCCTTTCATCCCGTACTGTGGGCTTTCGTCGCCAGGGTGACCTGGCCAGACGCGGCTCTTGGGGAAGGGACTTGAAGGACTTGATGGAGCGCACCCTCGTCCGCTGTGCCGATGGGCACGTGTTCAGCACCTCGTCGTTCCCGATGCAGCAGGCCGAGCGACTCGGCCCCGGGCGGCTCGTCCGGTGTCCGCGGTGCGCGCGGCTGCGGAGCGTCGTACCGGTGGCTCTCGAGAAGCGTTAGCCGCGAGGCGGACAAGGCGCGCGGAGTGGCCGATTGTCGGCGCTCTGCGCGCCTTGCGTATCCTCGGGGCGTGCTTCTCTCAGACAAGGACATCCGGGCCGAGATCGACGCCGGGCGGGTACGGATCGATCCCTACGACGATTCGATGGTGCAGCCGTCCAGTGTCGATGTACGTCTCGACCGGTTCTTCCGGGTCTTCGAGAACCACCGCTATCCGCACATCGACCCCTCGGTCGAGCAGGCGGATCTGACGCGGCTGGTCGAGCCGGACGGGGACGAACCGTTCATCCTGCATCCCGGCGAGTTCGTGCTGGCCAGTACGTACGAGGTCATCACGCTGCCGGACGACCTCGCGTCCCGGCTGGAGGGGAAGTCCTCGCTGGGGCGACTCGGGCTGGTGACGCACTCCACCGCCGGGTTCATCGACCCCGGGTTCTCCGGGCACGTGACGCTGGAGCTGAGCAATCTCGCCACGCTGCCGATCAAGCTGTGGCCGGGGATGAAGATCGGCCAGCTCTGCATGTTCCGGCTCAGTTCGCCGGCCGAGTACCCGTACGGCAGTGAGCGGTACGGATCGCGTTATCAAGGGCAGCGGGGGCCGACCGCCTCCCGTTCCTTCCTCAATTTTCATCGGACCCAGGTGTGAGCGCGGACAAAGGTATGAGTGACGTTCGGGAGAATCTCAGCTACGAGCAGTTCGGCGTCGCCGTCCGGGAGCTGGCGCAGACCGTGGCGGACGACGGGTTCGAGCCGGACATCGTGCTGTCCATCGCGCGCGGCGGGGTGTTCGTGGCCGGCGGGCTCGCGTACGCCCTCGACTGCAAGAACATCCACCTCGTGAACGTCGAGTTCTACACGGGGGTGGGGACGACCCTGGAGATGCCGGTCATGCTGGCGCCGGTCCCCAACGCCATCGACTTCTCCGACAAGAAGGTCCTCATCGCCGACGACGTCGCCGACACCGGCAAGACGCTGAAGCTGGTGCGGGACTTCTGCCGGGACACGGTCGCCGAGGTGCGCAGCGCGGTGATCTACGAGAAGTCCCACTCGCTGGTGAAGTGCGAGTACGTGTGGAAGCGGACGGACGACTGGATCAACTTCCCGTGGTCGGTCGAGCCGCCGGTGGTCAGGCGTTCCGGGCAGGTCCTCGACGCCTGAGCCGCGTCGGGGGCCGCGCGGGCCGAGACGAGAAGGGGCTCCCGGTACCCGCCGGGAGCCCCTTCTCGTGCGTCCGCCCGGAACGTGAGCGCGCGGGACGCTAGGGCCTGCGGTTCGGATCACGCTGCGGACGCGGGGCCTGGTGCGCGCACCTGCCGCGTTGTCGTCACTCGCCGATGCTCCGCGTCGACTCCCTCCTCCGCCTCGCATCCGCACGCACCAGGCCCCGCTCACCGGCGCGAGGAAGGCACAGCCGATTCCCCGCGACCTGATCCGAACGACAGGCCCTAGAACGTGCCCAGCTTCACGATCGACAGCAGTGCCACCAGCTGGATCGCGGACGCGCCCAGCGCCTTCGGCCAGGGGAGGTCGTGGGAGCGGCCGACCATCAGGGTGAGCAGCGCGCCGGCCGCGATCCAGGTGATCCAGCCGAGGATCTGGACGAAGGGCGCGTCGCCGCCGGCGAACATGGCGACGATCAGACGGGGGGCGTCCGTGAGGGACATGATCAGCATGGAGAGGCCGACCGTGGGCTGCCAGGCCCCGTCGCCGCCGAGCTGGCGGGCGAGGGTGTGGGTGACGACGCCCAGGACGAAGGCGGAGAGGACCATCGCGACGGCCGTCACCAGGACGATGGGGATCGCGTTGGACAGCGTCGCGTTGATCGCGTCCTCGCGGGCGCCGTCGAAGCCGAAGACCGCGATCAGGCCGTAGACGAAGGTCACGATCAGGGCGGGGCCCCACATCGTGTAGTCCCGCATCTGGAGGAAGGTCCGGTTCGGGGCGGTGACGATGCCCTTCAGCAGGTCCTTCCAGTGCAGGCGGGGGCCGATCGGGCCGGGGGGCGGGGACGCCGAGCCCGCGCGGTAGGTGTCGCCCTGGGTGTAGGGGTCCTCGCCGATCGAGAAGGCCTGGGTGTGGCCGGGGTTGTTGGCGGCGTAGGGGTCGTGCGGGGCGCCGTGCGGGTGGCCGCCGTCGCCGAAGTACTCCGGCTCGCCGTGGTCGCCGGCCGGCCGGCCGCCGTAGCCACCGCCGCCGCCGTCGGCCTGCGGCCATCCGCCGGAGCCGGCCGCGTACGGCTGGTGCTGCGGAGGGTACGGCTGCGGCGCCGGGGGATAGCCGTACGGCTGTCCCTGCGGCGTCTGCTGCCCGTGCGGGGGGTGTTGCGGTCGCGTCTGAGGAGCGCCGTTGTCCCGGCCGCGTCCGATC
>NZ_BNDX01000011.1:0-417945 GCF_020521275.1 Streptomyces daghestanicus
GCGGCTCCTGGAACCGGAGGCGGACGCGGTCAGCGTCGGCCCCGAGTCCACCGGCTGGCTGGCCAACGTGTCGTTCCTGGTCGACCGGGAACAGGCCGAGACCTTCCTGGCGGCCGTGGAACGCGCCCGCCGGGACCTGCCGCACCTGGAGGTGCGGATCAACGGCCCGCTGCCGCCGTACAGCTTCGTGGAGCCCGGCCCCGCCGAGCCCGCGGGCACCGCGGCGGGCGGCGGGGCCGACACCGGAGCGGAGTGAGGGAAATGGGCCTGATCTCAGAGGTGCTGCTGCTGCCGTTCGCCCCGGTGCGCGGCAGCGCCTGGGCCGTCAGACAGGTACTCCAGGAGGCCGAGCGGATCTACTACGACCCGGCCACCGTACGGGCCGAACTGTCCCGGCTGGAGGAGCGGTTGGAGGCCGGCGAGATCACGGAGGAGGAGTTCGACGTCCAGGAGGACGCCCTCCTGGACCGGCTTGAGGAAGCTTCGCGCCACAGCGCGGGAACGGGCAACGGGACGACACCATGAATCGAGTGGGACTCGGCCTAGCGGTAGGGGCCGGCTATTTCCTGGGCCGCACCAAGAAACTGAAACTGGCGATCGCCGTGGGGACGGCGGTGGCCGGCAAGCGGATGAACCTCACCCCGCGCGGCATCGCCGACCTGGTCTCCACCCAGCTGCAGAACAACCCGCAGTTCAAGGAGATAGGCGACCAGCTCCGGCAGGACCTGCGCGGAGTGGGCAAGGCGGCCACGGGAGCCATGGTCGAGCGGCAGCTCGACGGTCTCGCCAGCCGGCTGCAGGACCGGACCTCCCAGGTCCGCGACCAGCTCTCGGGGGCCGCCTCCCGGGTGCCGGGCACCGGCGAGGACGACCGGGACGACCGGGACGACCGCGACGGGTACGACGAGGACGCGTCCGACGACGCGGACGACGACCGGGACGACCGGGACGAGCCCGAGCGGGACGCCGCCCCGCGCCGCGCCCGTACGGCGAAGAAGGCGCCGGCGAAGAAGGCCCCGGCCGGCGAGGGCGCGGCAGGGAAGACGGCCGCCAGGAAGACCGCCGCGAAGAAGACCGCCGGCAAGAAGGCGGCGCCCGCCCGCAAGACGGCGGAGAAGACGACGCAGGCGGCCCGGCGGACGGCCCGCGGCGGATCGCCGAAGGGAGGCGGTGAGCGATGAGCGACACCCTGGGTTCGGCGGCCTCCAAGGCGGGTGGCGCGGCCAAGCACAACCCGCTCGCCGACGTGGCCCGCAGCGAGGCCGCCGACCGGCTCAAGGAAGAGGTGCAGCAGTACCTCGCCGCCCAGGCCCAGCGCATGCTGGTCGGCGTCGGCCGCAAGCTCGGCGAGACCACGGTCAAGCTGAACGACATCGCCGACGGCAACAGCCCCGGCTTCGCCAAGCTCGCCCTGGAGGGCGGCCGCAAGATCGCCGAGGGCAAGGGCCCGATGCGCACCGCGGTGGAACTGGGCGCCGGCCGGCTGAAGGACAACGTGGTCGGCGCCTTCAAGAACCTCGGTGGCGGCAAGGGGCGGCGCAAGGGCGGCTCGGGCCAGAAGCCGACCGTCATCATCGAGTACGCCGACGTCGGCGTGCCCTTGCGCACCGCCTACGACCAGTGGACGCAGTACCAGGACTTCAGCACCTTCGCCAAGGGCGTCAAGAGCGCGAACCGCGCCGACGACACCAGCTCCGACTGGCAGCTGAAGGTCTTCTGGTCCAACCGCAGCTGGAAGGCGAAGACCACCGAACAGGTGCCGGACGACCGGATCTCCTGGACCTCGGAGGGCGCCAAGGGCACCACCAAGGGCGTCGTCTCCTTCCACGAGCTGGCGCCGAGCCTGACCCGGGTCATCGTGGTCGTCGAGTACTACCCCAAGGGCCTGTTCGAGAAGACCGGCAACATCTGGCGCGCCCAGGGCCGCCGGCTGCGGCTCGACCTCAAGAACTACGTCCGTTTCATCACCCTCAAGGGCGAGGCGGACGACGGCTGGCGCGGGGAGATCCGCGACGGTGAGGTCGTCCGCAGCCACGAGGACGCGGTCGCGGAGGAAGAGGCCGCGGAGTCGGAGACGGACACGGACGCCGAGCCGGACGGCCGGGAGCAGGAGGACGACCGGCAGGAGGACGACGGGACCGAGGACGCCGACGCGGAGGTCTACGACGAGGAGGAAGCGGAGGAGGACGGCTACGAGGAGGAGCCCCGGGAGGAGTACGACGAGGAGACCGGGGCCGAGGCGGAGGAGGAGCCCGAGGACGAGCCCGAGGACGCGTACGAAGAGGACGTGCCCGAGGACGAGTACGACACCGAGGCCGAGGACGAGGACGAGGTGGCCGAGGGCAAGGGCGACGGGGACGACGCGTACCGTGCGGAGGACGACGAGTACGCCGAGCACGGGGGCCGTCGATGACGACTGCCAGCCGTATGCCCGAACCCTTCGGCCAGGGGCAGGGCGCCAACCTCGCCGACATCCTGGAGCGGGTGCTGGACAAGGGCGTCGTCATCGCCGGCGACATCCGCATCAACCTGCTCGACATCGAGCTGCTCACCATCAAGCTGCGGCTCATCGTCGCCTCCGTCGACAAGCGAAAGAAATGGGCATCGACTGGTGGGAGAGCGACCCCGCGCTCTCCTCGAAACGCCAAGCACAAGGAACTCGCCCGGGAGAACCGGGAGCTGCGCGAGCGGCTGGCAGAGCTGGAATCGGCCCGCACCCCGCTGGAGCGGGGTGCGGGCCGCGCCCGGAGGGAGGACGAGTCGCCATGACCGGACTGCGGTACGTCTACGCCGTCTGCCGTCCCTTCGGCGCGGCCCTGCAGTCGCAGCTCACCGGGGTGGCGGGCGATCCGCCGCGAACACTGCGCCACCGCGGGCTGGTCGCCGTCGTCAGCCATGTCCCCGAGGCCGACTTCACCGAGGAGTCGCTCAAGGAACGCCTGGAGGACCTGGACTGGCTGGCGGCGACCGCCCGCGCCCACCAGCAGGTGATCGACGCGCTCACCGCCGTCACCACGCCGCTGCCGCTCCGGATGGCCACGGTCTTCCGGGACGACAGCGGCGTCCGCGTGATGATGGAGGAACGCGAGGGAGACTTCCTGCGCACCCTCGACCGGCTGGACGGCCGGGTGGAGTGGGGCGTCAAGGTGTACGTGGAGGAGTCCGCGGGGCAGGACGGGCGGGGCGGGCGGGAGCCGGCCGGGAAGCCCGCCTCGGGCCGTGAGTACCTGCTGCGGCGGCGCGCGCGGACCCGCGCGGGCGAGGAACTGTGGCAGCGGGCCGAGGAGTTCGCCGGCCGGCTCCACGGGACGCTGGCCGACCGCGCCGACGACGCCCGGCTGCACGCCCCGCAGAATCCCGCCCTCTCCGGCGCCACCGGACGCAATGTGCTCAACGCCGCCTATCTGGTGCGGCGGGACCTTTCCGAGGAATTCGTGGAACTCGTCGACCGCACCAAGGACGACGTCCCGGGAATTCGCGTCGAACTCACCGGGCCATGGGCCGCCTATTCCTTCGCCGGGGAAAATCCCGAGGAGGGTGCCGCATGACCGTCGTGGAACGCCGGGAGATCGCCCTGGTCGACCTGCTCGACCGGCTGCTGGCCGGCGGGGTCGTCCTCACCGGCGACATCACCCTGCGCATCGCCGACGTGGACCTGGTCCGCATCGACCTGAACGCGTTGATCAGCTCGGTCAACGCCGATGTTCCGTCGCCCTGGGAGGACTGACGTGAGCGAGCGGCACGGCCGGATCGAGTTCGAGCCGGACACCGTCGAGCGCGACCTGGTCAAGCTGGTGCTGACCGTGGTCGAGCTGTTGCGCCAGCTCATGGAGCGCCAGGCGCTGCGCCGCTTCGACCAGGGCGACCTCTCCGAGGACCAGGAGGAGCGCATCGGGCTCACCCTGATGCTGCTCGACGACCGCATGACCGAGCTGCGGGAGCGGTACGGACTGCGGCCCGAGGACCTCAATCTGGACCTCGGGCCGCTGGGACCGCTGCTGCCCCGGGAGTGAGCCTCCCGGGGCAGCAGCCCTTCATCTTCTTCTGTGGCCGCCGGTCACCACCGGTACCAGCGACCCCTGCCGCCTCCGGCCGTCGTCCCGCGGACCAGGAATCCCAGCAGCCACAGGACCAGCACGACCAGGGCGACCCACCAGAGCACCTTCAAGGCGAATCCGGCGCCGAAAAGGATAAGCGCGAGAAGCAGTACGAGCAGAAGCGGAACCATGATGTCGTTACCTCCTGACGTACTGGTGTCCCGGATTTATCGGATCAGGCTTCCTTTCTGCACAGAATTTCTCCGTGCAGTACACCGAACCACCCCTCGGGCCGCTTCCCCCAGTCCCGCCAGGCCGTCGCCGCGGCCGCCAGCTCGTCCTCGCTCGCGTGGCCGCCGCCGGTGGCCAGCTCCGCGTAGGAGGACGCCACCGTGCGGTCCGCCCACAGACCGCTCCACCAGGCCCGCTCCTCGGCGGTGGTGAACGTCCAGGTGCTGGAGGTGGCGCTGATGTCGGTGAAGCCCGCCGCCAGCGCCCACGCCTTCAGCCGGCGCCCCGCGTCCGGCTCACCGCCGCTCGCCCGCGCCACCCGCCGGTACAGCTCCAGCCAGGCGTCCAGGCCGGCCGACGCCGGGTACCAGGTCATGGCGCCGTAGTCGGCGTCCCGCACCGCGACGAACCCGGCGGGCCTGGTGACCCGCTTCATTTCGCGCAGCGCCGCCACCGGGTCGCCGACGTGCTGGAGCACCTGGTGGGCGTGGACCACGCAGAAGGTGTCGTCGGGGAAGTCCAGGGCGTGCACGTCCGCCACCGCGAAGTCGACGTTGGCCAGACCCCGCCCGGCGGCCGTCGCGCGCGCGGTGTCCAGGATCTCCGGGGCGCGGTCGACCCCGGTGACACGGCCGTCCGGGACCAGGGCCGCGAGGTCGGCGGTGATGGTGCCCGGACCGCAGCCGACGTCGAGGACGCGCATGTGCGGCTTCAGCGAACCGAGCAGGTACCCGGCGGAGTTGGCGGCGGTCCGCCAGGTGTGCGAGCGGAGCACGGACTCGTGGTGTCCGTGCGGATAGACGGCGGTCTCCTGCGGCCTCGGCATCATCGATCCCCTCTGCGACGCCCGACGGCGTCCGACCGGCTCACCGTACGCCCGTCGCCCGCATCATGAGACATGAGTCTCTCTATGTGGTATGACGGGCCATCAGTCACCAGGCAGCGGGCGGTACACCGTCAGCGCCTCGGGGAGCTTCTCCACCGTCACATCACCCTCGGTCTCGGTGACCTCGCCGTCGTAGGCGAGCAGCGTGCCCGGCGCGACGCCCTTCAGCCGCAGCCTCGGCACCTGCACCGCCGCGTGCGCGGGGGAGCGGGTCAGCGGTCCGGCGAAGGCCGCCGACAGCAGCCGCAGCGCGGGCCGGCTGCCGCCGTGCACCACCCGGACGTCGAGCCGCCCGTCCGCCAGGTCGAGCCGCCGGCCCGGCGCCAGCCCCATGCGGTGGTAGGTGCCGTTGCCCGCGAACAGCATCCACAGCGGCCGGGTACGGCCCCCCACCTCGGCGCGGAGCGGATGCCGGTCGGCGCGCAGCACCCGCACCGCCGCCAGCAGCCCGGCCGGCCAGCCGCCGATCCGGTGCGACCAGCGCTCCCGCTCCCGCACCAGCTCCGGGTACACCCCCAGGCTGAAGGTGTTGAGGAAGATGCCGCTCAGCCCGCCCGAGGTGAACCGGCCCACGTCCACCCGCACGCCCTCGCCCTGCTCCAGCGCCCGGGACAGCGCCCGGACGTCCTCGACACCCAGGTCGTAGGCGAAGTGGTTGAGGGTGCCGCCGGGCAGCACCGCCAGCGGCAGCCCGTGCCGCAGGGCGACCCCGGCCGCCGCGTTCACCGTGCCGTCGCCGCCGCACACGCCGAGCACCCGGGCGCGGCCGGCGGCCTTCTCCAGCTCGGCGGGGACCTCGGCCGGCTCCGCCTCGATCACCTCGGCCAGCGGCAGCGCGTCGCACAGCGCCCGCACCCGCTCCGAGGTGCCCGAGCCCAGGTTGGCGACCATCACCAGGCCCTCGCCGCCGGACAGCGCGGGCACCTGGGCTACCGGCCGGGCCGGCGGTGTGAGCTGGGCCCGGGTGGGCACCAGACCTCTGACCGCGAACGCCGCCCCCGCGCCGAGTGCCGCCCCGGCCAGCACGTCGCTCGGGAAGTGGACGCCGGTGTAGACCCGGGAGAGGGCGACCGCCGCGGCCACCGGCGCCACGGCCGCGCCCCACGCGGGGGACTCCAGCGCCACGCCGGTGGCGAAGGCGGCGGCCGAGGCGGCGTGCCCGGACGGGAACGAGGTCGTGATCGGCTGCCGTTTCAGCTGCCGCACCAGCGGTACCGGGTCCAGGACCGGCCGGGCGCGGCGCACCGAGCGCTTGCCGACGGTGTTGATGGTGAGCGAGGCCACGCCCAGCGAGGCGATGCCGCGGACGGCGGCCCGCCGGGCCCGGGGCGTGCGGGACGCGGCCACCGCCGCGGCGGCGGCGAACCAGAGCGCCCCGTGGTTGGCGCTGCGGCTGAGCCGGGGCAGCACCCGGTCGCCGCCGGGCCAGTGCCGGGCGGCGACCGCCGCGAACAGCCGGTGGTCGAGATCCAGGAAACCCTTGCGCAGCGGATGCGGTCCGGGCAGCGGGACGGTGAGGTCTACGTCGGGGCTCATGCCTCCCGCCTACCCTTCGGGCGGCCTTTCCTGCCGCCCCGGAAATGCGGTTGCCCGACCGGGGGCTGCACCAGGGACAATCACCCCCATGGGCCACCTCGAAGCAGCGCACCTGGAGTACCACCTGCCCGACGGGAGGACGCTCCTCGGCGACGTCTCCTTCCGGGTGGGGGAGGGCGCCGTCGTCGCCCTCGTCGGCCCCAACGGCGCGGGCAAGACCACTCTGCTGCGGCTGCTCTCCGGCGAGCTGAAGCCGCACGAGGGCACCGTCACCGTCAGCGGCGGACTCGGCGTGATGCGCCAGTTCGTCGGCTCCGTACGGGACGACACGACCGTCCGCGACCTGCTCGTCTCCGTCGCCCCGCCGCGCATCCGGGACGCCGCCCGCGCGGTCGACGCCGCCGAGCACGCCGTCATGACCGTCGACGACGAGGCCGCGCAGATGCGGTACGCGCAGGCCCTCTCCGACTGGGCGGAGGCGCGCGGCTACGAGGCGGAGACGCTGTGGGACATGTGCACCACCGCCGCGCTGGGCGTGCCGTACGAGAAGGCGCAGTGGCGGCGGGCGAGCACCCTCTCCGGCGGCGAGCAGAAACGCCTCGTCCTGGAGGCGCTGCTGCGTGGCACCGACCAGGTGCTCTTGCTGGACGAGCCGGACAACTACCTCGACGTCCCCGGCAAGCGCTGGCTGGAGCAGCGGCTCGCGGAGACCCGCAAGACCGTCCTGTTCGTCTCCCACGACCGGGAGCTGCTGGCCCGCGCCGCCGAGCGGATCGTCTCCCTGGAGCCGGGCCCGGCCGGCGCCGACGCCTGGGTGCACGGCGGCTCCTTCGCCACGTACCACGACGCCCGCCGCGAGCGCTTCGCCCGCTTCGAGGAACTGCGCCGCCGCTGGGACGAGAAGCACGCCCAGCTGAAGAGGCTGGTCGTCAACCTGCGGCAGGCCGCCTCGGTCAGCCACGAGATGGCCTCCCGCTACCACGCCGCGCAGACCCGGCTGCGCAAGTTCGAGGAGGCCGGACCGCCGCCCGAGCCGCCGCGTGAGCAGGACATCACGATGCGCCTCAAGGGCGGCCGTACCGGCGTACGCGCCGTCACCTGCGAAAAGCTGGAACTGACCGGCCTGATGAAACCCTTCGACCTGGAGGTCTTCTACGGCGAACGGGTCGCCGTCCTCGGCTCCAACGGCTCCGGCAAGTCCCACTTCCTGCGCCTGCTGGCCGGCGAGGACGTGCCGCACACCGGGCACGTCAAGCTCGGGGCGCGGGTCGTCGCCGGGCACTTCGCGCAGACCCACGCCCACCCCGAACTGCTCGGCCGGACCCTCCTGGACATCCTCTGGGAGGAGCACGCCCAGGACCGGGGCGCCGCCATGTCCCGGCTGCGCCGCTACGAGCTGACCGGCCAGGCCGAGCAGACCTTCGACCGGCTCTCCGGCGGCCAGCAGGCCCGGTTCCAGATCCTCCTGCTGGAGGTGCGGGGCGTCACCGCCCTGCTCCTGGACGAGCCCACCGACAACCTCGACCTGGAGTCCGCCGAGGCGCTCCAGGAGGGCCTGGAATCCTTCGACGGCACGGTCCTCGCGGTCACCCACGACCGCTGGTTCGCCCGCTCCTTCGACCGCTACCTGGTCTTCGGCAGCGACGGCCGGGTCCGGGAGACACCGGAGCCGGTCTGGGACGAGCGCCGCGTCGAGCGGGCGCGCTGACTCACCTCCAGCGCAGCAGCGCGCCGAGGCCGCCGACCGGCGTGTCCTGGCGGTCCTCCGTGTCCGGCAGCGCCGGCAGCACCGAGATCGCCGGGGCGCCGGTCATCACGGCCGAGCGCAGCAGCGCGTCGTCGGCGCGGGCGGCCCAGGAGTTCTGCTCGCCGAGCGTCTTCAGCTCGGTGCGCCGCACCGCGAGCTGGTCGGCGTCCTCACCGATCCACACCTCGCGGTGGGTGTCCGGCCCGTCCGGGATGACCAGCAGTTCGTCGATACGGTGCTCCCGCGCGGCCTCCACCAGCGCCGGCACGCCCTCCGCCGCGGCGGCCCGGCCCTCGCCGTCCGGGGCGCGGGCGGACAGGAACCGGTCCAGGTCCCGCTGGGCGCGCGCCGTGACGTGCTCCTCGCGCAGCCGCCGCACCTCCTCGTCGAGGAGCCGGCTGCCGGTGCCGTGCGCGGCCTGCACGACCCGGTCCTTCAGCCGGGCCGGCATCCGCTCGTGCACGGCGCGGCACTCGCGGCCGTCCCCGACCAGGATCAGCAGGTCGGCGCCGGTCTCCTCCTGGCACACGGCGAGCGCGTCGGCGATCTCCGCGGCGTTGTGCTCCCAGGTGTTCTCCACCCGGAGCTGGAAGTGCCGCTCGGACCAGTCGGCGGAGCTGGTGCGGTGCACCGGCCACTGCCGGCCGGTCACCCCGCCCGCGTCCGCCTCGCCCAGCGCGGAGCGCAGCTCGAAGTCGGCGCCCTTGCGGTCGATGTACGCCACCACGCACACCGCGTCCTCGCCGGCCAGTTCCAGCAGCGGCGACACCCGCGGCAGCGGCGCCCAGTGCGCGGTGGTGCCGGCCCGCGGGGGGCGGGCCAGCGGGGTGTCCAGGACGACCTGGCCGCCGTGCGCGAACAGCGCCCGTCCGTGCGGGTCGGTGGCGTGCCGCAGGCTCTCCATGCCCTCCCGCACGGCCCGGCGGGTCGCCTCGTCGGCGCCCTGCCGCTCCAGTTCCCGGTCGACCTCGGCGGCCGTCAGCCCACGGGCGTGCGCGGTGTCCTCGGCGTGCCGGGACAGATCGACGTACACGGAGGCCCAGGGGCCCTGGCGTTCGTAGAGGGGGTGCAGAAAGGCGAGATCCATGAGTACCTCCCGGATACCGCTCGGGGGTGGTGGTTCACGGGGCGGGTACCCGGACCGCATGAACGAACACGACACGCGGGACGGCGCCATGACCGGAGTGGACCCGGGCCGCCTGGACGACCAGCAGCTCATGAAGGAGCTGGAGACCATCCACCGCACGCGCCACGACACCCTGCTCCACGGCTCGGACGACGCGCTGCGGGCCCACAACGAGCGGATGGCGCAGCTGGAGGGCGAATGGCTGCGCCGCAACCCGCGCCGCCCGGTCGCCGCGGGCCGCACCCGCGAGGGCGCCCGGGAGCGGGTGGGCGGGGAGGCGGCCACGCCCGGAACACCCGCCACGTGACGGGAGGGGCGGTGCCCGGACCACGCGGTCCGCGCACCGCCCCTCCCGGTTCCGGCCGGTCCTGGCTCAGCCGCCGGCCTTGGCGAACTCCGCCAGGAAGGTCTCGCAGAACGCCTTCAGGTCGTCCGGCTTGCGGCTGGTGACCAGCGTGCTGGGCCCGCCGTCGCAGACCTTGACCTGCTCGTCCACCCAGGTGCCGCCCGCGTTGCGGATGTCCGTGCGCAGGCTCGGCCAGGAGGTCAGCGTCCGGCCGCGCAGGACGTCCGCCTCGACCAGCGTCCACGGGGCGTGGCAGATCGCCGCGACCGGTCGCCCCTGGGTGAAGAAGTCCTTCACGAAGGCGACCGCCCGCTCGTCCATGCGCAGGAAGTCCGGGTTGGCCACGCCGCCGGGCAGCACCAGACCGCCGAAGGAGTCGGCGGAGGTCTCGCCGGTCACCTCGTCCACGGGGAAGGTGTCCGCCTTGTCCAGGTGGTTGAAGGCCTGGATCTCGCCGGACTGCGTCGACACCAGCACCGGCTCGTGCCCGGCGTCCTTCGCCGCCTGCCACGGCTCGGTCAGCTCGACCTGCTCCACGCCCTCGGGCGCGGTCAGAAACGCGATACGCATGCGGGTTCCTCGTCCTTTCGTTCTGTTCTGTGTCACTCTCCGGCCCCGGCCCGCATCAGGTCGCCGAGGCTCACCAGGCCGACCGGCAGGCCCTGCTCCACGACCGGCAGCCGGCTCACCGCCCGCTCCCGCATCAGCGAGAGCGCGTCCGCGGCCGGCAGGTCCGGGGCGACCACCAGCGGGTCGCGGGAGCACACGGCGCCGGCGCCCACCGTGAGCGGGTCGATGCCCTCGGCCACCGCCCGCACCGTGATGTCCCGGTCGGTGAGCACCCCGACCACGCGCTGCCCGTCGGCCACCACGACATCGCCGATGCCCTGGTCCCGCATCAGCCGCGCCGCCTCGGCCAGCGAGGCGTCCGGCCGTACGGCGACCACGCCCGGGGTCATCACGTCCTTCACGTACGTGCCCGTCCGCCCGGTCATGGCGCGGCGGTCACGCCCCGGCGGAGCCGGGCGGCCCGGTGAGGGCCTCGGCCAGCTCCTGGACGGTGGTGTAGTGCGCCTCGTGCGGCAGTCCCTCGACCCGCTCGACCAGGGCGTCGGGCGCGTGGCCGCGCCGCAGCCCCCGGGCCAGTTCCCGGGGACCGGCGGGGAAGGCCCCGCGGGTCAGGTTCCGGGCCAGCTCCAGCCGGAGCGACTCCAGCGAGGACGGCGCGCGGCTCGGCGTCACCGGGCCGTACGCCACCTCCGGGTCGTCCTCGGCGATCGGCTCGGGGTCGTGCCACTCCTCGGTGCGGGTGGGGTGTCCGGACCGCAGCAGGCCCTGCAGTTCGTGCTTCATCTCGTCGTCGCGGTGGGCGCTCAGCCGGTCGCTGCCTCGCTGCATGTCTCCCTCCAGATCCTTCAGGGTGGCCACCGCGTACCCGGCCAGCGCGGGGCGACACGGATTACGTCCGCCGGTTCCGGCCCGTTTCGTCCCGGGCCGCTCCGCTCCGGCCGCGTGCCGCCGGTTTGCTCCCCGGGCAGCGGGAACCCGGCTCCTTGCCCCCCCGCGCCCACCCTCCTCCGGAAGGACGGCAGGACCATGGCGGTGCTGCTCGCTGTGCTCATCCCGGTCCTCATGCTCGGCGTGGTCCTGGCGCTCGGGCGGTACGAGGAACTCCTGCTGCCGGCCGCCGAACCGGCACCCGACGCTCCCGTCGCCCCCGTCGCGCCCGACCTCGTCCCCGTCCCCGTGCCCGGTGAGGAACTTCCCACGGCGGCGTGACGCGGGCGCGCGGGGCCCTCCGCGAGACGACACAGGAGGTGGGCGCCATGTCCCGCACCATCACCGTCGGTCTGGACGGTTCGGCGGAGAGCCGGGCCGCCGCGGACTGGGCGGCCCGCGAGGCGGCCCTGCGCGAGCTGCCGGTCCGTCTGGTGCACGTCTGGGAACCGGTGCCCGAGCCGATGGCGGCGCCCCCGGCCGGCAGCCGGGAGGACCTCGTACGGGAGGCCGCCGAGAGGCTGCGCCTCGCCCACCCCGGCATACCGGTCACCGCCGAGCAGCGCGCCGGCACGGCCGTGGCGGAACTCGTCGGCGCCGCCCGCGACGCCGACCTGCTCGTCCTCGGCTCCCGCGCCCTGAGCGGGCTGCGGGGCTTCCTGGTCGGCTCGGTCGGCCAGGCCGTCATCGCCCGCACCACGGCGCCCGTGGTCGTGGTGCGCGCCGGGGAGCGGGCCGCCGACGAGCACCTCCCGGACCCGGCGGGCACGCCGTCCGCGGCCACCGCGTTCCGGCCGGTCGTGCTGGGCCTGGACACCGGCCGGCCCGGCGGCACGCCGCTCGCCTTCGCCTTCGAGGAGGCCCGGCGCCGGGACGCCGCCCTGCACGTGGTCCACGGTGGCGACCTCGCGCCGTACCACGGGTACGGACTGGACGCCGGGGCCCGCCCCTCCGACGACCTCGCCCGGCGGCGGGCCGCCCGCCTCGGCGAGGTGCTGCGGCCCTGGCGGGAGCGGTACCCCGGGGTGGAGGTCGTCGAGACGTCCCGCACCGGCAGCCCCGCGGACCGCCTGCTGGACGCCGCCCGGGACGCCTCCCTGCTGGTCGTCGGCCGCCGGGTCCGGCACCGCCCGGTCGGCGCGCACATCGGGTCCGTCACCCACGCGGTGCTGCACCACGCGACGGTGCCGGTCGCGGTGGTCGCCCACGACTGACGCCGCGCCGCGACCGCGACAGGCCCCCCGTTAGCGCAGCGGGTCCCCACTGCCGTAGGGGGCGTACAGGTCGAGGAGGCGGACCCGGGCGGTGTGCAGCCGGTGGGCGACCACCCGGCCGGCCCAGAGGGCCACCGCCCGGCCGAACGCGGGGTCCTCGGCGCACAGCGCCCGTACCGCGTCCGCGTCGAACCGCCACGCCCGTACCGGGCTCATCGCCTCGGCGCCCAGCTGCCACCGGTACGGCGCGAACTGCCAGGACCAGCCGACCAGTTCGCCGTGGCCGAGCGACTCGATGACGGCGGCCCGGCGGCCGGGGACGCGCAGGTCCAGCGTCACCGTCCCGGTCCGCACGATCCAGAACCGGTCGGCGGGCCCGCCTTCCTCGAACAGGCGCGTGCCCGCCTCGACGGACACCGTGCGGCCGAGCCGCATCAGCCGTTCGCGGTGCTCGGCCGGGAGTGCGGAGGTCAGGGTGGTGGGGGAGGCCATCTCTCGGTTCCTTCCGTTCCGCTGCGGCGTCCGCGACGGGGGCCGCTGCCGCCCAGTCTGGAACCGAGGGACGTCGCCGGGGACGGGCCGCACGGCCCTGCCCCAGGGCCGACCGGCCCTCGGCGCGGGGGAGGCGGGGATGCGCTACCGTCCCGGCCATGCGCATACGCAAGACGGGGACGGTCCTGGGCGGACTCGCGCTCGGGGCACTGCTGTCGGCCGCCGCCTGGCAGGCCGCCGGGACGCCGCCGGTATCCCTTCTCGCATATGGCTGCGGCGACGCGGAGGACCGGCTCGGCGACGCCCTGGCGGGGGAGCCCGTGCTGGCCACCGCTCCCGACGGTGCCCGCGTCAAGGAGTCGTACCGGAGCTGCGACGACGACGACCTCTTCGTGGTCGCCGGGACGTCCTACGCCTACGACGGCACCCGGGGCACCGCCCTGGCCCACCTCCGCGCGGACGCCGCGGCCCAGGGCTGGCGCGACGGCGCGGGGACCTGCCTCACCAAGCGGGTCGGCGGCACGACCGCGTACCTGACCCTGGAAGGCCCGGACGACGGCACCCTGTGGGTCGAACTCGTCGCGGACCGCGACAACTCCGACTGGTGCTGACCCGGCCTACGCCGGGGCCGTGACCGCCCAGGCCGCCTCGATCATCCGGAACAGCTCGTCCACCGCGGCATCGGGATCGGCCGCCTGCCGGGCCAGCGCATGCGCCTCGACCACGGACCGCGCGATCGCCCGGCAGGCCGTCGCGGACCGCCCCCGGCCGGGACCGGCCGCGAGGGCCGCCGCCAGCGCCTCCGAGTGCCGCAGCCGCATCGACTCCTCATAGCTCCGCAGTGCGGGCGACGCGTCGATCATGCGCCACACCGGGGCGGCGCCGGGGGTCGCGCAGTGCTGGACCAGGGCGTGGACCTCCCGGCGCAGATCGGGCAGGAACGGCTCGTCCGGTGCCCGGCCGGCGACCGCCCCCGCGAGGCGGTGCTCGAAGTCCGCGTCCCGCTCGAAGACCAGGGCCTCCTTCGAGGCGAAGTGGGAGAAGAGCGTGGTGACCGCCACGTCCGCCGCCGCGGCCACCTCACGGATGCCGACCGCGTCGTACCCCTGCTCCAGGAAGAGCCGCAGGGCGGTGTCGGCGATCTTCTGGCGGGTCGCGGCCTTCTTGCGCTCGCGGCGTCCGGTGGGCACGGTCATGCCGCGATGCTATCAATGACGAAACAGGAACCGGTATGAAAAGCTAACGGTTAGTGTTACGTTCTCCGGCATGAGAAAAGTGAGCTTCGCCGAGTTCGGCGGTCCGGACGTGCTGCGCGTCATCGAGGCCGAGGAACCCCGCCCGGGCCCGGGCCGCATCCGCGTCGCCGTGCGGGCGGCGGGCGTGAACCCCGTCGACTGGCGGATCCGCGAGGGCCAGAAGCTCTCGGCCCGTCCGGTCGAGCTGCCCTCGGGCGTGGGGCTTGACGCCGCCGGCGTCGTGGACGAGATCGGGGAGGGCGTCGAAGGGGTCGCGGTCGGCGACCACGTCTTCGGCAAGGGCATCGACACCTACGCCGAGTACGCCGTGCTGACGGCCTGGGCGCCGATGCCCGAGGGACTCACCTTCGAGGAGGCGGCCGGCTACCCCTCCGTCACCGAGACCGCGCTGCGCGTCCTGCGCGAGTGCGAGGTGCGGCCGGGGCAGACCCTGCTGGTCAGCGGCGCGTCCGGGGGAGTGGGGTCGGCGGTGCTTCAGATAGCCCGCGACCGCGGCGTCACGGTGATCGGCACGGCCGGCCCGGCCAACCAGGATTACCTGCGCGGCCTCGGCGCCCTCGCCACCACCTACGGCGAGGGCTGGACCGAGCGGGTGCGCCGCCTCGGCCGCGTCGACGCCGCGCTCGACCTGGCCGGTTCCGGCGTGATCCGCGACCTCGTCGAGCTGACCGGCGACCCGCGGAAGGTGGTCTCCATCGCGGACCTCGGGGCGCCTGGACTGGGGGTCCGCTTCTCCGGCACGGCCGGCAGCGTGCCGGACGCGCTGGCCGAGGCCGCCGCCCTCGTCGCACGCGGGAAACTGCGCATTCCCGTAGAGCGCACCTATCCGCTCACCGGGGCGGCCGCGGCCCACATCGACAGCCGGGCCGGGCACGCCCGGGGGCGCCGGGTCATCGTGCCCTGACCCGCGCTGCCGGCGGCCCCTACTGCCTCTCCCGGCCCGGCAGGAACTCCTGCACCTTCGCCTTGAAGCCCTGCCGGACCATCGCCCCCCGGTCCGCGTCGCCCTTGAGGATCGCGGTGGCGGTGGCCTCGATCTGCTCCCAGCTGGCGTGCGGCGGGACCGGGGGAACCGCCGGGTCGGTGAGGAACTCCACCACCGCCGGACCGTCCGCCGCCAGCGCGGCCCGCCAGGCGCCCTCGACGTCCTCGGGCCGCTCCACCCGGATGCCGGTCAGCCCCAGCGAACGGGCGAAGTCGGCGTAGCGCACGTCCGGGAGCTCCTGCGAGGGCAGGAAGGACGGGGCGCCCTCCATGGCCCGCATCTCCCAGGTGACCTGGTTCAGGTCCCGGTTGTTCCAGACGCCCACCACCAGCCTCGGGTCCTCCCACCGGTCCCGGTACTTCGCGGCGGTGATCAGCTCGGCCAGCCCGTTCATCTGCATCGCCCCGTCCCCGGCCAGCGCGACGACGGGCCGGTCCGGGTGGGCGAACTTCGCGCCGATCGCGTACGGCACCGCGCAGCCCATCGTCGCCAGCGTGCCGGAGAGCGATCCGCGCATGCCCTCGCGCAGGGTCAGGTGCCGCGCGTACCAGTTCGCGGTGGAACCGGAGTCCGAGGTGACGATCGCGTCTGCCGGCAGCAGCGGGTCCAGGGCGGCGGCCACGTACTCCGGGTTGATCGGATCGGCCTCCAGGGCGGCCCGCCGCCCCATCGTCTCCTTCCAGCGCGCGACATTGGCGCACACCGTGTCGTACCACTCCCGGCCGCGCCCGCCCTCGATCAGCGGGATCAGCCGCTCCAGCGTGGCCCGCGCGTCCCCGACCAGGTTCACCTCGTACGGGTACCGCATCCCGATCATGTGCGGGTCGATGTCGATCTGCACGCCGCGCGCCGCGCCGAACTCCGGCAGGAACTGGGAGTACGGGAACGAGGAACCGATGGTCAGCAGGGTGTCGCAGTCCCGCATCAGCTCGTACGAGGGACGCGTCCCCAGCAGGCCGATCGAGCCGGTGACGTACGGCAGTTCGTCGCTGAGGACGTCCTTGCCGAGCAGCGCCTTGGCGACGCCCGCGCCGAGCAGTTCCGCCAGCGTCTCCACCTGGTGCCGGGCCCCGGCCGCGCCCTGCCCGACCAGGATCGCCACCTTGTCACCGGAGTTGAGGACCTCCGCCGCCCGCCGCACCGACTCCTCGGACGGAACGGCCGTCCACGCGCCGCGGTCCAGACTGGACGGCACCATCTTGAAGGCGTGCGTGGGCGGCGAGTAGTCCAGCTCCTGGACGTCGCCGGGGATGATGACGGCCGTGGGGCAGCGCCGCGCGTACGCCGTGCGGATCGCCCGGTCCAGCACGTTCGGCAACTGCTCGGGAACGGTCACCGTCTCCACGAACTCCGAGGCGACGTCCTGGAACAGCGTGTGCAGGTCCACCTCCTGCTGGTACGAGCCGCCCATCGCCGTGCGGTGCGTCTGCCCGACGATCGCCAGCACCGGGACATGGTCCAGCTTGGCGTCGTACAGGCCGTTCAGCAGATGGATCGCGCCCGGCCCCGAGGTCGCCGCGCACACCCCGAGCCGGCCGCTGAACTTGGCGTAGCCGACCGCCTGGAACGCCGACATCTCCTCGTGCCGGGACTGCACGAACCGCGGCCGGTCGTCCGCCCGGCCCCAGGCGGCGAGCAGCCCGTTGATGCCGTCGCCGGGATAGCCGAAGACCTGCTCGACACCCCACTCGCGCAGCCGCTGGAGCACATGGTCGGAGACGGTGGAACCCATGGAAACGGACCTCCAGGACGAATCGGGGGCGGTGCCGGTAGCGGCCCTACGGGTCACCCCGCCGGGCGGCCGGAAACCTGTGGTGTTTGCCGCGTCGCTTCCGGGGCAGGCGCACCCCTGGTGCTTCGGACAGGAGGCACGCCCGTGGGAGCGGCGCGACGCCGCCCCCGGCGGCCCGTCCGGAAGCCGGACGCGCTCCCGCGGTGACCGCCCGACCCCCAGGACCGAGCGTCACCCCGGCGTCCCCTCACGTCCCCCCGGCCCCCGCCGGGCGAGCCGCCGCCGGCGTGCCGGTCCGGTCCCGCCCCCCCCAAGGGAGCAGCGACGCCCCATGCCGACCCCAGTCAGCACCAGGCACCACCCGCACGACGACGCTCCCGACACCGCGGCGGCCTTCCGCGAACTCGCCGCGCTCCCCGCCGGCCCGCGGCGCGACGCCCTCCGCGACCGGATCGTGGAGGCCTGGCTGCCGATGGCCGAACGGCTCGCCGGCCGCTTCCGCAGCCGCGGCGAGAGCTACGAGGACCTGCGCCAGGTGGCGGCCCTCGGCCTGGTCAAGGCCGTCGACCGGTACGACCCGGGGCGCGGCCACGCCTTCGAGAGCTACGCCGTGCCGACCGTCACCGGCGAGATCAAACGGCACTTCCGCGACCACCTGTGGACCCTGCACGTGCCCCGCCGCGTCCAGGACCTGCGCAACCGCGTCCGCCAGGCCGGCCAGGAGCTGTCCCAGACCCTCCCCGGCCGCGCCCCCGGCGTCGCCGAGATCGCCGCCCGCACCGGCCTCGGCGAGGAGGACGTCCGCGAGGGCCAGGCGGCCCTGGAGAGCTTCTCCGCGCTCTCCCTGGACGCCGAACTGCAGGGCGGCGACGACGGCTACTCGCTCGGCGACGCCCTCGGTGGCCCCGACCCCGCGCTGGACACCGTCGTCGACCGCGAGGCCGTCAGGGGCAGTCTCGCCGCCCTGCCCGAACGCGAACGGGCCATCCTCTACATGCGGTTCTTCGACGACATGACACAGAGCGGCATCGCCGAACGGCTCGGCATCTCCCAGATGCACGTCTCCCGGCTGATCAGCCGCTGCTGCCACCGGGTGCGCGAACAGGTGCTGCGGGAACCGTCCGACTGACGCGGACCCGCGCGGGCCGCGCGCGGGCGCGGCGGAACCCGGTCCGTCACCCGCCCGGGCGCCCCGGTCCCGCGAACGGAGCAGGGCCGCGCGCGGGCCGGGGCCGGGCGGGCTGTGATGGTGGGGGCCGGGTCGCGAGGTCCTTCCGCCCGCCCCCCCCGGAGGGCGGCCCGTGAACGGGACCGCGCGCCACGGCCCAGGCCCTGTCGTCGGCCTCCGGGCCGGGCGACAGGACCCGCGGGCGCGAGTGCCGTGCCCCCGCAGCCGTCGCTCGAAGGAGCCCGCCCCATGCCCACCGGCCGCACCGAGGGCCGCGCCGCCCGCCGCCGCGCCGCCCGCGCCCTGATGACCGCCGCCCTGGCCGTCGCCGCCCTGGGCCCCGCCACCGCCCCCGGCGTCGCGGCCCCGGCCGCCCCCGCCGGGGGAACCGTGCCCGGGTTGCCGGAGGAGGGGGACACCGGCCCGGCGGAGGTCCCCGAGATCCCCGACGGCGAACTCCCCGGCGGGGAGGACGTCCCCGAGATCCCCGACGCCGACGAGGACGGCCCCGCCTTGGACGAGGACGGCCCCGCCTTGGACGAGGAAGGACCGGCTCTCGGCGAGGACGAACCCGGCTTCGACGAAGGGGAACCAGCCGAGCCCCTCGAAGGGGAGGCCGGGACCCACGCCGCCCCCGGCGATCACGGGTCCGCCCCCACCGCCGAGGTCAGCCCCGCCGCCGTCCGGCCCGGTGCCCACGTCACCGTCTCCGTCACCTGCCCCGCCACCGGCAGGCCCGCCCCCGCCGCCCTGGACGCGAACTCCCCGGCGTTCGAGAAGAGGACCGTCGCCCTCGCCAGGGTCCCCGGGCACCGGGCGGACCCCGCCTACCGGGGCACCGCCCGCATCACTCCCGCCGGCCACACCGGCGAGCACACGGCCCCGGCCGGGCCCGGCTCCGCCCGGACCGTCGAGGGCACCTGCCCCGCCCCGCACGGCGGCAAGGGCCGCCCGTGGAAGGCGACGTTCACCGTGACGGCGCACGACGGCGCCGCGCCCTGCCGCGAACCCGTACGGCCGGGCGAGCACTGCGCCACCGCCCCGCCCTGCCCCGAACCGGTCCGCCCCGGCAAGCCCTGCGCGAGCCGGCCGCCGTGCCCCGAACCCGTCCCCGAGGGCGGCTCGTGCGAAGACGCCCCGGCCCCGCACGGGGTGCGCGCGGGGACGGGCGGCGCCTTCACCGACTCCGTACCCGCCCTGGTGGCCGGCGGCGTCCTCGTCGCGGGCGCGTTCGCCGCCGCCGCCCACCGGCTGCGCCCCCGCCGGCGGACGCGCCCCGGGGGCGGCTGACCGCCCCGCTGTGATCCGCGCAACCCGCCTCCGGGGCCATGGGCGGGCGGCGCGCTGGGTACTCAGAGCACGACCGGTGTCACCACCGACGCCGGCCGGCACGGCGACGCGCACCCCGCCCCGCGAGGCGACGGGTGCCGGCACCACGGAACTGGCGGAGGTACCGATGCGGCGGACGGTCCCCGAAGACCACGGCCCCGTCCGGTTCGGGCCGCCGCTGCCCGACGACGGCCTGCCCGTACCGGCCGAGCTGTCCGCCGTCCTCGCCGCCGCCGCGGGCCGCACCGGCCAGGACCCGGTCGGCGGCGCCCCCGCCCTGCTCGACGCCGCCCGCGGCTACTGGGAGCGGCGCGGCCTGCCCACCGACCCCGGTGACATCGCCGCCGCCCCCGGCGCCCCGCCCCTGCTGCTGGCGCTGACCGCCGCGCTCGGCGGCGACGTCCTGGTGCCCCGGCCCTGCGCCGCCTGGTGGGCGCCGTACGCCCGGCTGCTCGGCAGGCCCGTCTTCCACGTCGCCACCCCCGCCGAGTGCGGCGGCGTCCCCGACCCGTACGCCCTGCTGGAGACCGTCCGCCGGGTCCGCGCCGAGGGCGGCGAACCGCGGCTGCTCGTCCTGTCCGTCGCCGACGACCCCACCGGCACCGTCGCCCCGCCCGAGGTGCTGCACGAGGCCGTCGAGGCGGCCGTCGCCGAGGGACTGCACGTGGTCGCCGACGAGACCTGGCGCGACACCGTGCACGACCCGCACGACCCGCGCGGCACCGTGCTGATCGGCCCCGCCGAGATGCTCCCCGAGCACGTCACCGTCGTCAGCGACCTGGCCGGCGCGCTGCTCCCGCCCGGCTGGCCCGCCGCCGTCGCCCGCTTCCCCGCCACCACCACCGGCCACCGGCTGCACGCGCGGGTGCTCGACGTGCTCACCGCGCTCGGCGCCCGCCTCGCCGCCCCGGTCACCACCGCCGCCGCGTACGCCCTCGCCGAGCCCGAGCCGGTCGTCGCCCACCGCACGGCCGCCGTCCGGCTGCACGCGCGGGTGGCCGCCGCCGCGCACGCCGCCGTCACCGGCGCGGGCGCCCTCGCCCTGCCGCCGCGCGCCGGCCGCCACCTCTACGCCGACCTCGGCCCGCTGCGCGTCGCCCTCGCCGCCCGGGGCGTCGGCGACGCCCAGGAACTGGAGGACTTCCTCACCGCCCGGCTCGGCATGCCCGCCCCCGGCGGCCACCGCTTCGGCGACGACCTCGCCGCCCTGCGGGTACGGCTGTCCACCGGGCCCCTGCTGGGCTCCGCGGACGAGCGGCGCGCCGCGTGCCCCGCCACCCCGGACCCGCCGGGCCCGCACCGCGCGCTAGACGACCTGACGTCGGTCTTCGACGAACTCCACGACGATCGGCGATGGGAGCCCTCCCGATGACGCAGCAGTCCGAGCCGGCCCCGAGCACCGCCGCCGCCCCCGGCCCCGCGGGCGTCCCCACGCCCCCGCCGCCCGCCCCGCCGCTCGCCGCCCCCCGGCCGCTGGCCGAGCGCCGGGTGTGGCCGCGTACCTTCCACGACCGGCTGACCGCACCGCTGCCCGGCCTGAAGGCCACCGCCCGGTTCGCCCGCGAGGGCGCGGTCAGACCCGGCCGCGAGGGCCTTGCCGACATCCCCCGGCTGCCGGTCGAGCCCGGCCCGCTGCCCCGCGCCGGCGCCGGCGACATCGCCGTCACCTGGGCCGGGCACGCCAGCTGGATCGTGCGGATCGGCGGGCTCACCGTCCTCACCGACCCGGTCTGGTCCCGCCGCATCCTCGGCACGCCCGCCCGGATCACCCCGGTCGGCGTCCCCTGGGACGCGCTGCCGCCCGTGGACGCCGTCGTCATCAGTCACAACCACTACGACCACCTGGACGCGCCGACGCTGCGCCGGCTGCCCCGGGACACCCCGGTGTTCGTGCCGGCCGGGCTCGGCCGCTGGTTCCACCGCCGCAGGTTCACCGTCGTCACCGAGCTGGACTGGTGGGAGGCGGCCGAGCTGAAGGGCGTCCGCTTCGACTGCGTACCGGCCCACCACTGGTCCAAGCGCACCCTCACCGACACCTGCCGCAGCCTGTGGGGCGGCTGGGTGCTGACCGCCCCGGACGGGCGGCGCGTGTACTTCGCCGGCGACACCGGCTACGGCCACTGGTTCACCCGGATCGGCCGCCGCCACCCCGGCATCGACCTCGCCCTGCTGCCGATCGGCGCCTACGACCCCCGCTGGTGGCTCAGCGACGTCCACTGCGACCCGGAGGAGGCCGTCCGGGCCGCCCAGGACCTCGGCGCCCGCCGGATGGCGCCCATGCACTGGGGCACGTTCGTGCTCTCCGCCGAGCCCGTCCTGGAACCCCTCACCCGGGTCCGCGCCGCCTGGGAGAAGGCCGGCCTGCCCCGCGAGGACCTCTGGGACCTCCCGGTCGGCGCCTCCCGCGTCCTGACCGCGCGACCGCCCCGCCGCCCGGCCGCCACGACCGCGCCCCGCCACGCGTGACCCCGGCCGCGCGTGGCCGTTCGATGACGGCCGTACGCCCGTGACCTGCCGCGGGTGACCGGGGCGCGCGGCGTACGCCCGCGCGCCCCGGTGCGCGGGACTCCCCGCTCTCCGTCAGACGTCCGCGCCCCACCCGCGCGTGCCCTCCTGACCCCGGCCGGCCGCGCGGCCCGCGCCACCCGGCGCGGCCCGCCGCGCGGCGGCTACGCCTTCTCCGGTCCCCGCACCCGCTTCCACACGCTCGGGGCCGCGCTGACCACCACCGTCAGCACGACCGCCGCGACCACGCCCTCCCACGGCTCCTTGAACAGGGAGCCGCCCAGGATGCCGATCAGCTGGTACGTCACCGTCCAGGCCAGGCAGGCCGGCAGATTGCCGCGCACGAAACGCCGGGTCGGCCACTTGGCCAGCAGGCACGCCAGCATCACCGGTATCCGGCCCGCCGGGACCAGCCGGGACAGCACCAGCACCGCGACCCCGTGCTCGGCGAGCTTCTCCTGCGCCTGCGCCAGCCGGTCCTCGGGCGCCCGGGAGCGGATCGCCTCCAGCCAGCGCGACCCGTTCTTCGACCGCATCCCGCGCCGCCCCAGCCAGTACAGCGCCACATCCCCGCAGAACGCCGCCAGCGACGCCGTCAGGAACACCATCCCCAGCGAGATCGTCGCCTGGTGAAAGGCCACCACCGCCGCCGAACTGACCAGCACCCCCGTCGGCACCACCGGAACCAGCGCCCCGATCAGCACCAGCAGGAACAACGACGGATAGCCGAGCGCCTGCTGGGTGGCCTCCGTCGGGACGACCGTCACGGCCGATCCGAGCCACGTCACCGGGCGGCCTCCAGAAGCACGCTCTCACCGTGCGTGAGCCGGTGCACCGCCACGCCCGGCGCGCGCAGTGCGGCCCGGCGCACGAACTCGTCGCCCGGCGCGTGGAACTCATGGGGGCGCACGGCGTCCATCCCGATCGGCCAGTACGTTCCGTAGTGCACCGGCACCGCGCTGCGCGGCGCCAGCCGGGCCAGTGCCTGGGCCGCCCGGTCCGCGTCGAGGTGCTCCTCGCCCAGGTGCGGCCCCCAGCCGCCCACCGGCAGCAGCGCCGTGTCGACCGGCCCGACCTCCCGCGCCATGTCGTCGAAGAGCCCGGTGTCCCCGGCGAAATACGTGCGCGCCGCGCCCTCGATGACGTAACCGAGGGCGGGGGAGCGGTGCGGCCCCAGCGGCAGCCGCCTCCCGTCGTGCCGGGCCGGCACCGCCCGGATGCGCAGGTCGCCGACGACCGCCTCGTCACCGGGCACCACCTCGGTCACCGCCAGATGGGAGAGCCGGCGCAGCCCCGGCACCGTCCGCGGCGCGCCCCGGGGCACGAGCAGGCGCGTGCCCGGCGCGAGCCGCGCCAGGGACGGCACGTGCAGGTGATCGGCGTGCAGATGGGAGACGAGCGTCACGTCCGCGCGCCACGCGGCGGGCGGGGGGAGCGCGCCGCGGCGCCTGCGCAGATGCGCGAGCCGGCGCGTGAACAACGGGTCGGTGAGCACACGTATGCCCGAGTCCTGGACCGTGCAGGTGGCATGACCCCACCAGGTGACCTCCACCGGCACCTCTTTGCCTCCTTCGCGCGACTCCCCGCAGCCTACGTGCAGCGGTAGGGTCGGCGGCGAAAACCGGAGGTGAGGGGGACGCCATGGGACCGGTGAGAGTCACGGCGATCGCGAGCCTGACGCCGCTGGAGGAGTTGGACGCCGACCCCTTCCTGGTGGACTCGCGCAGCCAGCACGCCATGTGCGCCCGCTGGGCCGCCGAGCACGGGTACGTCGTCGCCAGGGAACTGCTCGTCAGCCGCCTGCGCCCGGACCACGACGTCCTCTGGGACGGCGTCCGGCCCGGCCGCGACCTGTTCGTCGCGCCCAGCCGACGGGTGCTGGAGAGCGCGCTCGCCTCGGTCGAGGAGTTCGCCGTCCAGTGCGCGCGGCGCGGGGTCCGGGTGGAGACCGTGGGGCGCGCGGAACCGTCGTACGACGCGGCGATGAAGGCGTGCGTGCACCGCAGGCTGTCGATGCCGACGGCCGGGTACGACGGCCGCTGAGCCGGCCCCGTCCGGCCCGGTCCTGCCCTGCGCGGGCGTTGTGACACGCTGGGGGCGGTCCGTGTCCGAGGCGGGCCGGAACGTGAGGTGTGCGGAGCGTGAACGCGTGAACGGAGGGCGCTGGCGGCGGATCGCCAGTCAGATCGGCCGGAGTGTGACGGTGTGGGCCGTCTCCACGGTGACCATGCTGGTCCTCGCCGGCCTGCTGCCGGACTTCCAGCTCCAGTCCGCCGACGGCGACAGTGCCACCCGGATCGCCGTGACCGCCGCGTTCGGCGCCGGCGCCTTCGGCCTGCTGTCGGCGCTGGTGTGGCCGCTGCTGGTCCGGCTGCTGCTGCTGGTGCCGGCCCTCGTCCTCGGCCTGCTGGTCTTCTTCCTCAACGGCGCGCTGCTGCTCGTCGCGCTCCGCGTCAACCCCTCCGCGCACGGCGCCGCGTCCCCCGAGACCGCCGTCGTCGTGGCCGCCGTGATGTCGGCCGTCGCCTCCGCCACCGGCGGCGCGCTCGCCGTCCGCGACGACGACGCCTACCGCCGCCGCCTCTACCGCCTCGCCGACCGCCGCCGCGGCCGGACCGGCCCGCCCTGCCCGGCCGGCCCCGGCACCGTCTTCATCCAGCTCGACGGCGTCGGCCACGACGTCCTGCGGGCCGCCGCCGGCAAGGGCGCCATGCCCACCGTCGCCCGCTGGCTCGGCGACGGCACCGCCCCCGGCACCCACCGGCTCACCCCCTGGCGCACCGACTGGTCCAGCCAGACCGGCGCCAGCCAGCTCGGCATCCTGCACGGCAGCAACCACGACATCCCCGCCTTCCGCTGGTACGAGAAGGACACCCGCGAGGTCATGGTCTGCAACCGCCCCTCCAGCGCCGCCGAACTCCAGCGCCGCGCCGTCGCGCGCACCGGCGACGGCGGCCTGCTCACCCTGGACGGCGCCAGCCGCGGCAACCTCTTCAGCGGCGGCGCCGACGAACAGGCCCTCGTGCTCTCCATCGCGGTGCGCCGCCGCAGCCGGGAGACCCGCTCCCGGGCCGGGTACTTCGCCTACTTCTCCGACCCCGCCAACGCGGTCCGCACCGCCCTGTCGTTCGGCGCCGAGGTGGCCCGCGAGATCGGCCAGTCGCTGCGCGCCCGCCTCCACAAGGTCCGCCCCCGCGTCTCGCGCGGCGGCCTGTACCCCTTCGTCCGGGCCTTCGCGACCGTCGTCGAACGGGACGTCGTGGTCGCCGCCGTCATCGGTGACATGCTGGCCGGCCGCACCGCCGTCTACGCCGACCTGGTCGCCTACGACGAGGTCGCGCACCACTCCGGCCCGCACAGCCGGGACGCCGAGAAGGTCCTCGCCCGCCTCGACCGCTCCCTCGCGCTGATCGAGAAGGCGGCCGAGCACGCGCCCCGCCCGTACCGGATCGTCGTCCTGTCCGACCACGGCCAGAGCCCCGGCGAGACCTTCCACGCCCGCTACGGCCTCACCCTCGCCGACCTGGTCCGGGCCGGCTGCGGACTGCCCGTGCCGCGCCGCGCGCAGCGCACCCACAGCGGCGCCGAGGCCCGCAACACCGTGCGCGCCGCGATGGGCCGCCCGGTCGAGGAGGGCGGCGAACAGCACCGCCCCTCGCGCCGCCGCTCCGAACCCCTCGTCCTCGCCTCCGGCAACCTGGGTCTGGTCTCCTTCCCGGACGTCGGGCACCGCATGAGCCGGGAAGAGATCGACGCCCGCCATCCCGCGCTGCTCGCCACCCTCGCCAACCACCCCGGCATCGGCTTCCTGCTGGTCCGCAGCGAGGCGCAGGCCGACGCCGAGCACGACGGGGTGGTGCTCGGCGCGCGCGGCGCGGAGATACCGCTGGACCGGCTCGACGAGGACCCCGGCCCGCTCGCCGCCTTCGGGCCCGGCGCCGCCGACGCCGTGCGCCGCACCCACTCCTTCCCGCACACCGCCGACATCATGGTCAACTCCGCCCTCGACCCGGCCGACGGCGAGGTGCTCGCCTTCGAGGAGCAGATCGGCTCGCACGGCGGACTCGGCGGCGCCCAGTCCACGGCGTTCCTGCTCTCCCCGACCGCGCTGACCGCGCCGGTCGCCGAGGGCGCCGAACTGGCCGGCGCCGAGCACGTCCACCGCGTGCTGCGCCGCTGGCTGCGCGAGTCCGACGGCCCGCAGATCCCGCTGGACGATTCACCGCCGCAGGCTCACGAGGACGCACCATTTACGGTGCCGGACGGGGTCGTACAGGACAAAAGTGCCTGATTTGGAGCGCCGCCCGGGGGTGTCCGACCATGGGCGGCGGCCCGGCGATCCCGGGCGGCATTTCCCAGAGAGGCGCACCACCCCATGCACGTCACCGGGACCGTAACCCCGCCGGCCCCGCAGCGGACCCCCGACCGGCACACCCGCCGCTTCGGACTCCCCGTCGCCACCGCCCTGGTCATGGGCAACATCATCGGCGGCGGCATCTTCCTGCTCCCGGCCTCCGTCGCCCCCTTCGGCACGGTCAGCCTGCTCGCCTTCGGCGTCCTCACCGTCGGCGCGATCGCCCTCGCCCTGGTCTTCGGCCGGCTCGCCGCCCGCGACCCCCGCACCGGAGGCCCGTACGTCTACGCCCGCGAGGCGTTCGGTGACTTCGCCGGGTTCCTCGCCGCCTGGGCGTACTGGATCACCACCTGGGTCTCCAACGCGGCCCTCGCCGTCGCCGCCGTCGGCTACCTCGACGTCCTGATCCCGGTCGACGGCCACCGCTGGACCGCGTGCCTGGCCGCGCTCGTCCTCCAGTGGCTGCCGGCCCTGTCCAACCTCGCCGGCACCCGGTACGTCGGAGCCGTCCAGCTCGTCTCCACGGTGCTGAAGCTCGCGCCGCTGCTGCTCGTCGCGGTCGGCGGGCTGTTCTTCTTCGACGCGGACAACCTCGGCCCGTTCGACGCGAGCGGCGGCGGCGCGATCGGCGCGGTCTCCGCCTCCGCCGCCCTGCTGCTCTTCTCCTACCTGGGCGTGGAGTCCGCCGCGGTCAGCGCCGGCGAGGTCAGGGACCCGCGGCGGACCGTGGGCCGGGCCACCGTGATCGGCACCGCGGGCGCCGCCCTCGTCTACCTGCTGGGCACCCTGTCCGTCTTCGGCACGGTCGCCCACGACCGGCTCGTCGGCTCCACCGCGCCGTTCTCCGACGCCGTGAACGCCATGTTCGGCGGTTCCTGGGGCGGCTGGGCGGTCGCGCTGGCCGCGCTGGTCTCGATGACCGGCTGCCTCAACGGCTGGACGCTGCTCAGCGCGCAGACCCCGTACGCCGCCGCCCGGGACGGCCTCTTCCCGGCCGCCTTCGCCCGCAAGCGGCGCGGGGTGCCCACGGTCGGCGTCGGCGTCACCGTGGTCCTCGCCTCCCTGCTCACCGTCTACAACTACGCCTCCGGTTCCGGCCGGGTCTTCGAGGTCCTCGTCCTCGTCACCACCTTCACCGCCACCGTGCCCTACCTGCTGGCCACCGCCGCCCAGCTGTTCCACCTGGTCTCCGGCCGCCGCGACCGGGTGAACGGCGCCCGGCTGGCCCGGGACTCCGTGGTGGCGTCGGTGGCCGCGGCCTTCTCCCTGTGGCTGGTCGCGGGCGCCGGGTACCAGGCGGTCTACCAGGGCGTGCTGTTCCTGTTCGCGGGCGTCCTGGTGTACGCGGTCCTGGCGGGCCGCCGCGGCCGTGTCCGGAGTCCGGCGGGGAGTCCGGCGGACGGTGGGCCCCCGTTCGCCGTGGAGCGGCCCGGAGTGTGATCGGATAGGGACGGAACCATCCGAACCGCGAAAGGACTTGACGTGGCCACCACGCGCTCCGCACACACCGTCTGGGAAGGCAACCTGTTCGAGGGCAACGGCGTCGTCACCTTCGACTCGTCCGGCATCGGCGAGCAGCCGGTGTCCTGGCCGTCCCGCGCCGAGCAGGCGAACGGGAAGACCAGCCCCGAGGAGTTGATCGCCGCCGCCCACTCGTCCTGCTTCTCCATGGCGCTGTCCAACGGCCTGACCGGCGCCGGCACCCCGCCCACCAGGCTGGTGACCTCCGCCGACGTCACCTTCCAGCCGGGTGAGGGCATCACCGGCATCCACCTCACCGTGGAGGGCACCGTCGACGGCCTCGACGACGACGCGTTCGTGGCCGCCGCCGAGGACGCCAAGAAGAACTGCCCGGTCAGCCAGGCCCTGGCCGGCACGACCATCACGCTGTCGGCGAAGCTCGCCTGAACCGCCGCCGCGCGCCCCTTCCGCCGCGACCCGGCGGAAGGGGGACGCGGATCACGCGCCGTCGCCGTCCCGCTCCAGCAGGTGCAGGGCGCGCAGGGACGCCTCCAGGGCGAAGCGGCGGTCGGGGTCGGCGAGGCGGTCGCCCAGCAGCGAGTCCAGGTTGCGCAGCCGGTAGCGGACGGTCTGGGCGTGCACCCCCAGCAGCTCACCGACCTGCTCGGCGGGCGCCCGGGTCGAGACGTGCACCCGCAGGGTCTCCACCAGCCGGTCGCGGCGGCTGGCGGGCAGCCGGTCGACGGGGGCCAGCTCCCGGGCCGCGAGGTGGGACACCAGCGCCGGGTCCGACAGGAGCCACAGGGTCACCAGGTGGTCCTCGCACCGGACCACCGGCGCCTCGGGCACGACTCCCTCGTCGATGAGCTGGGCCACCCGCCTGGCCCAGCGGACGGAGTCCGCCGCCTGGGCGAGCGGCACGGTCAGCCCCACCACGGCCCGCGCCCCGGGCAGCGCCGCGTCGAGCATCGCCCGCCGCTCCGGGGTGAGCGCGCCGGGCACCAGCAGGTGCGGCTGCGGGCCGTCCAGGTCCGCGAGGACGTCGTCGGCCAGCCCCGCCTCCAGGTGCTCCGGCACCGGTGAACGCAGGGCGATCATCGTGATCTCGGCGGGCAGCGGCCAGGCGGCGGCCTCGCAGAGCCCGGTCAGCGCCTGCGGCAGCGGGGGAGCCGCGAGGATGAGGTGCAGCAGCCGTCTTCGCTGCGCCGGCACCTCGGAGAAGGCCCGTGACTGCACCTCGGCATAGCCCTCGCGGGAGATCCGCTCCAGCTCCTCGACGTAGGCGAAGAGGGCGTCGGCGAAGGCGAGGATCAGGGAAGGGGAGAGCCGGTACTGCTGGCCCACGGCCTTGGCGCGGCGCAGCGCGACACGGGCGCCGAGCCGGTACGCCCCTTGCAGGGTGTCCAGGTCGCGGCCCTCGTAGGCCTCCACGCGGCCGAACCTGCGCAGGAGTTCGTCGCGGAGCGCCGCGTTCTTGCCCGGTTCGGCGACCCGGTCCACGAAGGCGTAGAGGGCCTGCTCGACACCCTGCCGGATGGCGTCGGCGTTCGGGCCGTTGAGCAGGCGGCCGTACACCGGGTAGGCCCGGGTGACCTCGATGCCGATCTCCTTCATGAGACCGGGCAGTTCCGGCCGCATGAAGGCGGCGAACTCCTTGGGAAGGGGTTCGAGCGGTTCACCGACGTCCGGCGGCCGCGCGGTTGAAGGCATGAGTGCCGTCCCTTGCTCTCCGGTGCCCACGGTGCGCCGGCCGTGTGCCGCCCCACGCGCGGGTACGGGGGGAGGCACACGGCCCCACTTGAGGTGCTGCGTGCTGGGCTGCTGAAGCTAAATCATGTTCGGTGGGACGTACACAGTCTGTGCACATTTCGGTGCGGCGGGACGGGACAGGGGCGCCGGGACGGCTGAGAATCGCCGTTGCGCGGCCATTAATTGACGGCGGAGTGCCAGTTCTGCGCGAGGCGCTTGCCCGCGTCGGGGGCGACCGTGCCGGGCGCGTTCAGACCGGCGAGGGCGGTCTGGGTGTTGTTGAGCGTCAGGCTGTTCTTCCCGGCGGCGGAGGGCAGTCCGGTCTTGAGGTTGACCGCCGCGTCGATGATGCCCAGCAGCCCCAGTCCGCAGCCGCTGGCGCCGGGCACCGCGAAGGTGCTGTCGTTCTGCGTCGACCCGGTGAGGTTGATACGGCTCATCTCGCCGTCGTCGGCCCGGGTGCCGTCACCGTCGAAGAACGTCATCCCGAACTCGGGGAACGTCAGGTTCTGCGGCCGCAGCACGATGGGCTTGGACTGGGTGCCGATGTAGCAGTTGCTGCCGAGCAGCGGGTTCTCCAGGTGGATGCGGACCGGGATGGCGACGATCGGCTCGCCGGTGACGATGCCCGCGGTCTGGTTGAAGGCGTAGGGCGCGCCGGCGGACTCCACCGTCGCCGTGATCTTGTTGAGGGTGCTGTTGCCGAGCTGTTCGCACAGGGCGGTGACGGCGGGCACGTTGCTCGGGCACATCAGGCCCAGGAGGCCGCCGGGGACGGTCGCGGAGTCGGCGATCAGGGCGCCGCCGGCCGGGGCGACGACGGTGCTGGTCCCGTCGGAGTTCTGCACGACCCCGATCTGGAGGTTGGTCCGGCCCGTGGTGACGGTGGTGTTGCCGAGCTTGATGGAGCCGCTCGCCGAGCTGGAGACCACGCACTGCGGGGTCCGGGCCAGGCCGTCGGCGGCCAGCATTGCCGGCGCGTCCACGGGACAGCGGGTGAAGGGCGCCCACTCGCCGTTCGGGACGGCCGCCGCGGCGGTCGCGGTGCCCATCGTGGCGAAGGCGCCGAGCGCGGTGCCGAGCGCGGTGGCGGTGGTGGCGAGTCTGGTGCCGAGGGAGAACCGCATCATGTGGCCTTCCGGGAGAGGGAGGGGAGAGGGGGGTTTCAGCGTTCGGCTACGGGGATCTTCTTGGGCTGGGCGTCCTCGGTGCACTCGTCCGGGTTGAGCACCTCGGCCGAGACGAAGCAGGCCTGGCCCTGGATCTGCTTGACGTAGTTGCCGGGACCGGAGACGGAGGCGGTGAGCAGCCGGTCGAGGTTCTCTCCGTCGGCCGTGCCGCAGCCCGTGAAGGCGGGGATGGTGACCTCGCCGGTCAGCGGACCGCCGGAGAGCAGCAGATAGCCGGTGGCGGGCTCGCCGATGTTCTGTTCGCCCCGGCCGTGCAGGATCAGGTGGTCACCGGGGTACTTCTCCGGCTCCGGCTCCGGTGAGGCCAGGGAGGTCCTGGTCCGGCACTCGGTGCCCACGTCCAGCGGGGTGCCGTTGACCTCCAGGGCCGTCACCCGGAGGGTGATCGGGGCCCGGACGTAGGTGTCGGTGCTGGTGAACGCGAAGTCGGTGAAGCCGTTGGAGTCGATGGTCATCGGACCGGTCTGCTCCAGCACCATGGTGGCCTTCGTCGGGGTGAAGTCGAAGGACAGGAAGGTGGCCTGGAACGGCGGGGTCCGCTTGCGCTGCTGGTACCAGAGGTCGGCGGTGGAGTGCTGGGTGATGGTGGCGCCGCTGAAGTCGGGCAGGAACTCGAACTGCGGCTCGCCCTGGGTGATGAGGGTGCAGAACGGCGGGATCAGCGCGGCCCCGTCGAGCTTGTTCACGTTGGCGTAGCCGGTGATGTAGGCGTTCAGCGACATCGGTCCGGCCGGGTACTTGGCGTCGTACTTGCAGGTCGGCGCCGCCCGTTCGGCGGTGCCGCCGCCCGGCAGGGGCTCGGCCACCTTCGGGGCGCGCTCGCCCTGCCGCTCCGGGTCGCCGCCGCCCGGCTGCCCCGGTGTGCCGGAGGCGGACGGTTCCCCGGAGGGTGACCCGCTCGGGGACTCCGTACCGCCGGACCCGTCCGTGCCGAGGGGTACGGCCGCCAGCCGGCCGCCGTCCGGCGCCTCGTCGGCGAGCCGGCAGGGGACGGTCAGCGAGGCGGGATCGGTGGCGCCGCCGTCCGCGGTGGACGGCGCCAGGTCGACGGTGAGGCTCCCGGCGGTGAAGGTCAGGTCGTGCGTGCCCCGGCCGGTCACCGTGGGGACGTCCCCCGTCGCGGCCAGTGTCAGCGGCCCGGACGGCGGCAGGGGCACGGGCTCGGTGTCACCCCGCCAGACGGCCTCGGCTGCGGCCTCGCCCTGGGCGACCCCGACGGCGAGCCGGGTGGCCGCCCGGACCCCGGCGGCGCCCAGCGCGGTGAGGTCGGTGACGGCCTGCTCCGGCAGTTCGACGGTGGTGGTGACGTCCGCGGGCCGGACCGGCTCACCGGCCACCGCCCGGTCCGGGAGGGTCGCGGAGATCCGTACCGTGGCCGGCTGCTCCCCGGACGGCAGCGCGCACACGTACGGCAGGGCGGCGTCGACCGCCCGCGTACCGGCCGCGCCGGCCGCGCCGGCCGTCAGGGGCACGGTCGCGGCCAGCACGACGAACGCGGCGACGGCCGCGCGCCGCGCGGGACGCGGGGCGGTACGGGGGAGTGTCATCTGTCGCTCCGCTCGGGTCGGTCGGGTCGGGACGGCCGGCGGTGGCCGTCGCGTACGGGGGGCGGCCCGGAAGGCGCCCGGCCGGAACGACCGGCCGGGCGCTCAGGAGCCGTTCTCCCCTTACGGGTTGGAGCCGACGATGGTCGGGATGGTGGAGGTGCCCGCGACCTTGACCGCGTAGTTGCCCTTGAAGGTGGGCTTGGTGGAGGTCGTGACCACGGTGCCGCAGCCGGAGGCCGAGGTGACGGACAGGTCGCCGGTGACGCTGTTGACCGCCAGGACGCCGGTGGAGTTGGTGTAGGTGCCGGTGGCCTTGCCCTCGACGGTGAACGCACAGGCGCCGGCGGTCACCTTCGCCTTGACGTTGCCGACGTAGCCCTTGGTGACGCCGGTCGAGGCGGTGTAGTCCTGCGCGACGACGGTCCAGGGGGTGGTCGCCACGGTCGTGACGTTGCCCAGGACGCTGGTGCACGGGGAGGCGCTCGTACCGAAGTTGATGGCGTTGATGGACGCCACCGTCGCGGGGTTGCCGGTCGCGCTGGCCAGCGTGCCGGAGGCGGAGGACGTGGTGCAGGTGAGCGGGATGTTGGCCGTCAGCACGATGTTCCCGACGTTCGTGGCCGTGAAGCTGGCCGGCGACGGGGTGACGGTCCAGACGGTGGAGGGGACGGCCGAGGCGGGGGCGACGGCCATGGCGAAGGCGGCGGCACCCGCGCCGGCGACGACGGCGATTCTTGTCAGAGGCTTCTTCATGACTCCGGGACTCTCCTTGTGGATTGACCGGCAGAGGGGGGAGCGCGCCCGCTCCGATGAGCGGGGAAACGGGCGGTCCGCGGCTCGGAAATCCTCGACCGCGCCCTTGACGTTACTTGCGGGAAACTTAGCCGAACAATGTAGCCGACCATGATTCTTTGGGAAAGCCGAAGAATCTGTGCCCCAAGTGAGCGGTCCCCGGGGCGGCTTAGTCATCCCTTGCTAAGGACGGCGCCCTGGCCGGGGCCGGCGCCGGGGCCGTCCGATTCTGCCGGATGCCGGGCCGGGCCGTCCCCCAGCGGCCCTCATCACTCACCTGATGACAAGGAGGGGCCCGGAATTTGTCGCCCCGCTGACAAAGAGCCGATGGCCGAACCGAAACCTACGGAAAAGTCGGAACCGACTCTTGCTCGCTCAGGTTACTCGGCCGTAGCGTGCCGGATACGGCGCTGATCTCCTGGTGGGTACCCCCCGACCGGGGAGTCGCGATGGATGACTTCCGGCCTTGCCCTCCTTCAGGGGCGGACATCCGTCGGCAGGGCCGCGCGGAGCCGTCCCCCCGGCCGCCGCGCGACCCTGCCCCGCACCCCGCAGACAAAGTCCGCGACCGGGTTTGTCTGCGCGGTGACAAAGAAGGAGGAGGCCGACCGAAGCCGGCGTCCCACCTGTTGTCAGTGAACCGTGCACCGGCTTAACGTGCGCTCCGCGGCGCACACCGGCCTCACCCTCTTTGGAGGTGATATGGGAATCGAAGTGGTGGTCGAGGGTCTCACCAAGTCCTTCGGGAAGCAGCGGATCTGGCAGGACGTGAGCCTCACCCTGCCGGCCGGAGAAGTCAGCGTCATGCTCGGTCCGTCCGGCACCGGAAAGACCGTATTTCTGAAGTCGCTGATCGGGCTTCTCAAACCCGAGCGCGGCCGTGTCCTCGTCGACGGAGTGGACATGGTGAACAGTCCGGAGCGCGATATCTACGAGACCCGGAAAAAGTTCGGGCTCATGTTCCAGGACGGCGCCCTTTTCGGTTCCATGTCCCTCTTCGACAACATCGCCTTTCCGCTGCGCGAGCACACCCGGAAGAAGGAGTCCGAGATCCGCCGCATCGTCATGGAGCGGATCGAGGTCGTGGGGCTCCTGGGTGCCGAGGGCAAACTGCCCGGGGAGATCAGCGGCGGCATGCGCAAACGGGCCGGACTGGCCCGCGCGCTCGTCCTCGACCCGCAGATCATCCTCTGCGACGAACCCGACTCCGGGCTCGACCCCGTCCGCACCGCCTTCCTCTCCCAGCTGCTGATCGACCTGAACGCGCAGATCGACGCGACGATGCTGATCGTCACCCACAACCTCGACATCGCCGCCACGGTGCCCGACAACATGGGCATGCTCTACCGGCGGGAACTGGTCACCTTCGGACCCCGCGAGGTGCTGCTGACCAGCGAGGAAGCGGTCGTGGCGCAGTTCCTGGCCGGGCGCCGCGAGGGCCCCATCGGCATGTCCGAGGAGAAGGACGCCGCGACCCTGGCCGCCGAGGCCGCCGCCCCGCGCCCGCAGGCGGACGGCCCCCGCGCGATCGTCCCGCAACTGGAACCGTCCCCCGGGCTGCCGCCGCGCCGCGCCGTCGCCCGCCGCCGCGAACGCGTCCTGGGCATGCTCGACCGGCTGCCGCCCGCCGCCCGCACCGCCATCCAGCGCACCTACGCCACCGGCGGCGCCCCGGGCGTACCCGGGGCGCCCGGGACCGCGGGCACCGCCGCCGCGACCCTCCCGCTGCCGGCCACCGGGAGCGGCACATGATCACCGGCGCCCTGCGGCAGACCGGACAGCTCTTCGCGCTCGCCGCCGAGGTGGCCCGCGCGATCTTCCGACGGCCTTTCCAGTTCCGTGAGTTCATCGAGCAGTTCTGGTTCATCGCGAGTGTCACGATCCTGCCCGCCGCCCTGGTCTCCATCCCGTTCGGCGCGGTGATCGCCCTCCAGGTCGGCTCGCTCACCCAGCAGCTCGGCGCCCAGTCCTTCACCGGCGGCGCCAGTGTGCTCGCCGTCGTCCAGCAGGCCAGCCCGCTGATCGTCGCCCTGCTGATCGCCGGCGCGGCCGGCTCCGCGATCTGCGCCGACCTCGGCTCGCGCACCATCCGCGAGGAACTGGACGCCATGGAGATCATGGGCGTCTCGGCCGTGCAGCGCCTGGTGGTCCCCCGGGTGCTGGCCACCATGGGTGTGGCGGTCCTCCTCAACGGACTGGTCTCCGCCGTCGGCATCCTCGGCGGCTACGTCTTCAACGTCTTCCTCCAGGACGGCACCCCAGGCGCCTACCTCTCCAGCTTCTCCGCCCTCGCCCAGCTCCCCGACCTGTACATCAGCGAACTCAAGGCGCTGATCTTCGGGTTCATCGCGGGCATCGTCGCCGCCTACCGCGGCCTCAACCCGCGCGGCGGCCCCAAGGGCGTCGGCGACGCCGTCAACCAGTCCGTCGTCATCACCTTCCTGCTCCTCTTCTTCGTCAACATGGTGATGACGGGCGTCTACCTCCAGATCGTTCCACCGAAGGGAGGCTGAACCCCGGTGGCCTCCCCGCTCGTCTGGCTCGACCGCTCCGGCGACCAACTCCTGTTCTACGTGCGCTCGCTGCTCTGGATACCGCGCACCCTGCGCCGCTACCTCAGGGAGGTGCAGCGGCTGCTCGCCGAGGTCGCCTTCGGCACCGGCGGCCTGGGGGTGATCGGCGGCACCATCGGCGTGATGATCGCGATGACCCTGTTCACCGGGACCGTCGTCGGACTCCAGGGGTACGCCGCCCTGGACCAGATCGGCACCGCCGCCTTCACCGGGTTCGTCTCCGCGTACTTCAACACCCGGGAGATCGCGCCCCTGGTCGCCGGACTCGCCCTCTCCGCGACCGTCGGCGCCGGCTTCACCGCCCAGCTCGGCGCGATGCGCATCAACGAGGAGGTCGACGCCCTCGAAGGCATGGGGGTGCGCTCCCTGCCCTACCTCGTCACCACCCGCATCATCGCCGGCGTCGTCGCCATCATCCCCCTCTACGCGGTCGGCCTGCTCTCCTCCTACCTGGCCTCCCGCTACGTCACGGTCCTGTTCAACGGCCAGTCCCGGGGCACCTACGACCACTACTTCAACCTGTTCCTGTCGCCGACGGACGTGCTGCTCTCCGTCCTGAAGGTGCTCATCTTCAGCGTGATGGTCATCGTCGCCCACTGCTACTACGGCTACCGCGCCTCCGGCGGCCCGGCCGGGGTCGGGGTCGCCGTCGGCCGGTCGGTGCGCAACGCCATCGTGCTGATCAGCGTCACCGACTTCTTCCTGTCGCTGGCCCTGTGGGGCGCCACCACGACCGTGAAGGTGGCGGGCTGAGATGAGCGCTCCGCGAGGCGCCACGGTGCGCCGCCGGTTCGCCGGCGTGGTCTTCCTGGTCGTCCCCGTCCTGCTGGTGTGGCTGGCCGTCGCCGTCTACGACAAGCAGTTCACCGACTCCGACCCGGTGACCGTGGAGACCGGCAGCGTCGGCAACGAGATGCACCTCGGCGCCGAGGTGAAGCTGCGCGGCGTCGTCGTCGGCGAGGTCCGCGCCATCGACGCCACCGCCGACGGCGCCCGGCTCACCCTCGCCCTGAAGCCCGGCGCCCGCGAGAGCATCCCGGCCGACGTGACCGCGCAGATGCTGCCGACCACCCTGTTCGGCGAGCGGTTCGTGGCGCTCGTACCGCCCGCCTCGCCCGCCGCCGAACCGCTGGCCGCCGGAGCGGTCATCCCACAGGACCGCTCCGCCAACGCCGTCGAACTTCAGCAGGTCCTCGACAACGTGCTGCCGATGCTCACCGCCGTCCAGCCGCAGAAGCTCTCCGCCACCCTCTCCGCCGTCTCCCGGGCCCTGGAGGGCCGCGGCGACCGGCTCGGCGACACCCTCGCCCTCCTCGACGACCACCTGCGGCAGTTCAACCCCCACCTCCCCACCCTGAACCGGGACCTGAAGGAGCTGGTGAAGGTCAGCCAGGTCTACGCCGACGCCGCGCCCGACATCCTCACCGCCCTCACCGACTTCACCACCACCAGCTCCACCCTGGCGGAGAAGGAGAGCGAGCTGGCCGGCACCCTCGGCGCCACCACCAGGACCGCCGAGGACGTGACCGCCTTCCTGCGGCAGAACAAGGACAACATCATCCGCCTCTCCGCCGCCTCCCGCCCCACCCTGGACCTGCTCGCCGAGTACTCCCCGGCCTTCCCCTGCACCCTGCGCACCCTCGCCGACTTCGTCCCTGCCATGGACAAGGCCCTCGGCAAGGGCACCGACCGCCCCGGCCTGCGCGTCGACATCACCACCGTGCCCTCCCGCGGCGCCTACCGCCCCGGCACCGACACCCCCTCCTACGACGCCGGCGGCGGCCCCCGCTGCTACCCCGTGCCGTACCTCGGCGTCGCCGCGGAACCGGCCGTACAGGTCCCCGCGACGGCCGGGCAGGACCTCGGGCCGGCCAACTCCCCGCAGGAGAACGACCTCGTCAACGAACTGCTCGCCCCGGCCGCCGGCCAGGACCCCGCAGATTTGCCGGAGTGGAGCAGCCTGCTCGTCGGACCGGCGCTGCGCGGCACGGAGGTGACCCTGCGATGAGCTCCCGGCACGCCACCCCCTCCACCCGGCGCCGCCCGCTGACCGGGCCGGTGCTGAAGTCCCTCGCCTTCCTGCTGGTGACCGCCGTGGCCACCACGGTCCTCGGGGTGAGCGTCGCGGGCACCGGCGTCGGCGACGACCACCGCGTCTCGTACAAGGCGCTCTTCAGCGACGTCACCGGACTCACCGACGGCGACAGCGTGCGCGTCTCCGGCGTCGAGGTCGGCGAGGTCACCGACGTCCGCGTCGTCGGCCGGCGCACCGCCCAGGTCACCTTCACCGTCCGCGACGACCGCTCCCTGCCCCGCTCGACCACCGCCGCCGTGAAGTACCTCAACATGGTCGGCCAGCGCTACATCGCCCTGGACCGGGGCAGCGGCGACCTCACCGGTTCCCTGGACAGCGGGGACACCATCCCGCTCGACCGCACCGCCCCCGCCCTCGACCTGACCCTCCTCTTCAACGGCTTCAAGCCGCTGTTCGAGGGACTGTCCCCGAAGGACGTCAACGAACTCGCCGGCTCCATCGTGCAGGTCCTCCAGGGCGAGGGCGGCACCGTCGACAGCCTCCTCACGCACATCGGCTCCCTCAGCTCCACCGTGGCCGCCAAGGACCGGGTGATCGGGGAGGTGGTGAAGAACCTCACCACGGTCCTGACCACCCTCAACGACCGCGAGGCCGACTTCGACACCCTCGTCGACACCCTCCAGCGACTGGTCAGCGGCTTCAACGACGACCGCGAGCCGCTGGGCAGGGCCGTCGCCGCCATGGGCGACCTCACCACCGCGACCGCCGGCCTCCTCCAGGACGGGCGGGCACCGCTGAAGCAGGACATCCACGAACTCGGCCGGCTCTCCGGCAACCTCGGCGACGCCACCGGCCGGATCGAGGACTTCCTCGACCGGACCCCCGCCAAGCTGACCGCCCTCGGCCGGCTCTCCTCCTACGGCTCCTGGTTCAACCTCTACCTCTGCGAGGCCCGCGTGGACGGCGTCACCACCTCCACCGGGGCCGAGCCGCCCACCGGCATCGCGGTCACCGAAGCGAGGTGCGGCGCATGACCCTGCTGCTGCGGCCCGACCGGCACGACGCCCCGGTCCCCGTCCCGCCCCGCTCCCGCCGGCCGCGCCTGAAGCCGGTCAAGGAGCGCAACCCGGTCACCGTGGCCCTCGTCGGCCTGGCCCTGCTCGCCCTGCTCACCGTCCTCGCGTACAACGCCGACCGGTTCTCCCTGGCCGGCGGCACCACCTACAGCGCCGACTTCACCGAGTCCGCGGGGCTCGACGAGGGCGACGAGGTGCGCGTGGCCGGCGTCAAGGTCGGCGAGGTCACCGGCGTCGCCCTCGACGGCGACCGCGTCAAGGTCAGCTTCGAGGTCGAGGACGCCTGGATCGGCGACCGCACCACCGCGGCCATCGCCATCAAGACCCTGCTCGGCGACAAGTACCTCGCCCTCGACCCGCTCGGCACCGCGGAGCAGGACCCCGGCGACCGCATCCCGCGGACCCGCACCACCTCCCCGTACGACGTCACCCAGGCGTTCCAGGACCTCAGCTCCACCGTCGACGCCATCGACACCCGGAAACTCGCCGAGAGCTTCGAGACGATCTCCGAGACCTTCGAGAACTCGCCGCCGCACGTCCGCAAGGCCGCCACCGGACTCTCCGACCTGTCCCGGTCCGTCTCCAAGCGCGACCGCGAGCTGGCCGAACTCCTCGACGGCAGCGCCCGGCTGACACAGACGCTGAAGGACAAGCAGTCCAGTTTCGAGACCCTCATCGAGGACGCCGGGCCGCTGCTCGGCGAACTCCAGGACCGGCGTGACGCCGTCACCGCGCTGCTGAAGGGCAGCCGCGCCCTCGGCACCCAGCTCACCGGCCTGGTCGAGGACAACGAGCGGCAGCTCGGCCCGACCCTGGAGGCGCTCGGCCGCGTCACCACCGTCCTGACGGAGAACAGCGCCCAGCTGGAGCGGACCCTCGCCCTGGTCGGCCCGTACTACCGCCTCCTCGGCAACACCGTGGGCAACGGCCGCTGGTTCGACAGCTACCTGTGCGGCGTCGTGCCCCGCGACTACCTGCCCCCCACGTCCCGGCCCGAGAAGTCCTGCATGCCGCCCAAGCAGTCGAGAACGGCCCAGGGGAGTGGTGAGTGATGACCGGACGCCGGAAACTCCTCGCCGTGGCGGTCGCGCTGGCCGTGGTCGCCGCCGGCCTGGCCACCGCACGTGCCCTGGACTCCTCCGGGACCCGCCTGACCGCCTACTTCGACCGCGCCGTCGGCGTCTACGCCGGCTCCGACCTGCGCATCCTCGGCGTCCGGGTCGGCGAGGTGGAGTCGGTGCGCCCGCAGGGCACCCGGGTGCGGGTCGAGCTGGCGCTCGACGAGGGCGTCCGCGTCCCGGAGTCGGCGCGCGCCCTGGTCGTCGCGCCCAGCGTCGTCGCCGACCGCTACGTCCAGCTCACCCCGGCCTACCGCTCCGGACCGGCCCTCGCCGACGGCGCCGTCCTGCCCGCCTCCCGCAACCGCACCCCGGTCGAGATCGACCAGCTCTACGCCTCGCTCACCGACCTCAGCGAGGCCCTGGGCCCCGACGGCGCCAACTCCGCCGGCGCCCTGTCGAAGCTGCTGGAGACCGGCGCCGCCAACCTCGACGGCAACGGTGAGGCCATCGGCGGGACCATCGAGGAGTTCGGCAAGGCCGCCAAGACCCTCGACGGCTCGAGCGACGATCTGTTCGCCACCCTCAGCCGCCTCCAGTCCTTCACCACCATGCTGAAGGAGAAGGACACCGACGTACGCACCGCGCAGGAACGCCTGGACACGGTCGTCGGCTACTTCGCCGACAACAGGGACGACCTCGCGGGCGCCCTGGACGAACTGGGCACCGCCCTCGCCCAGGTGAAGACGTTCATCGAGGACAACCGGGGCGAACTGAAGGAGAACGTCGACAAGCTGGTGCCGCTCACCCGCACCCTGGTCGACCAGCGCGCCTCCCTCGCGGAGGCCCTGGACGTCGCCCCGCTGGCGGCGGACAACCTCGTCGGCGCCTACGACACCGACACCGGCCGGCTCGACGGCCGCGCCAACCTCAACGAGATCAGCATGGGCGGCCCGCTGCTGCCCCTGCCGGCCACCGGGGGCGCCGCCACGTCCGGGGAGACAGGGGAGGGGGAGCGGTGAAGCGCCGCCACACCACGGTACGGCGCGGAGTGCTGACCACCGGGGCCGCCGCCGGCGCCGGGATCGGCGGCCTCCTCGCCCTCGGCCTGGGCTTCGCCCTCGCCCTCGGCGCGTTCTCCGCGACCGCCCCGCGCTTCGACGGCATCGAGGACCTGCCGCTGCCCGGCGGCGCCGACCTCGGCTCCCACCCGTACACCGTCACCGCCGAACTGGACGACGTGCTCAGCCTGGTGCCGCAGGCCGCGGTCAAGGTCAACGACGTCGCCGTCGGCCGCGTCACCCGCATCCGGCTGGACGGCGACGACTGGACGGCCCGCGTCACCATGGAGATCAACGGCGACGTCGACCTGCCCGCCGACGCCGGCGCCCGCCTCGAACAGTCCAGCCTGCTCGGCGAGAAGTACGTGCAGCTCGTCGCGCCCGCCGAACCGGACGGCGCCGCCCGGCTCGGCGACGGCGATGTCATCCCGGTCGCCCGCACCGGCCGCAACACCGAGGTCGAGGAGGTGTTCGGCGCCCTCTCCCTGCTGCTCAACGGCGGCGGCGTCGCCCAGCTCAGGACCATCACGCAGGAACTGAACAAGGCCCTCGGCGGACGCGAGCCCGAGGTCCGCTCCATGCTCCGCCGGGTCGAGGAACTCGTGGCGAACCTCGACGCCCACCGCGGTGACATCACCGACGCCCTGGACGGCGTCAACCGGCTCGCCGCGACCCTCGCCGGCCGCGACGACGACATCCGCACCGTCCTCACCGGCCTGTCGCCCGGCCTGAAGACCCTCCACGAACAGCGCGGCTCCCTGCTGACCATGCTGCGCTCCCTGGACACGCTGTCCGGGGTCGCCGTCTCCACCATCGAAGCGAGCAAGGACGACATGGTCGCCGACCTCAAGGCCCTCGCGCCCACCCTGAAGGCCCTCGCCGACGCGGGCACCGACCTGCCCGACTCGCTCCAGGTGCTGCTCACCTACCCGTTCACGGACGAGGTCCTCAAGGGGGTCAAGGGCGACTACCTCAACGTGTACCTGAGCATGACCGCCGAGCCCGGGACGCAGGTGATCCCGCCGCTGGTGCCGGGCGGCACCGCGTCCCCCTCGCCCACCCCGACCGCCACGCCGCAGCGCGGCCGGGACGCCGCGCCGAAGCAGTCGTCGCCGCTGCCGCTGCCCTCCGTACGGACCCCGACCGGGAACGCCGGGGACGCCGGGGACGGAGGGGACCGGGAATGATCACGCTCGCGATACGTCTGAAGAACCTCGCCTTCCTCCTCATCGCCGTCCTCGTCCTCGGCTTCCTCGGCATCCGCTACGCCGACCTCGGCCGCTATGCCGGCATTGCCGACCACTACACCGTCGACGTCGAACTGCCGCGCACCGGCGGCCTGTTCACCCACTCCGACGTCACCTACCGCGGCGTGTCGGTGGGCCGGGTCGGCGATATCGACCTCACCGCCGACGGGGTGGTCGCCCACCTGCGCATCAAGAAGTCCGCGCCGGACATCCCCGCCGACACCCGGGCCGTGGTCGCCGGGCTCTCCGCGGTCGGCGAGCAGTACATCGACCTGCGGCCGCAGAGCGACACGGGCCCCTACCTGGCGGACGGCGCCCGGATCGAACTGCGCGACACCGAGGTGCCCGCGCCCGTCACCGACGTCCTCACCAGTGTGAACGACCTCACCCGGTCCGTGCCGCTGGAGGAGCTGCGCACGGTCGTCGACGAGTTCGGCAAGACCTTCGAGGGACACGGCGACGACCTCCAGGCCCTGCTGGACAACGGCAGCGCCTTCATCGAGGCCGCCGACCGCAACCTGCCGGCCACCACCCGCCTGCTCACCGACGGCGAGACGGTGCTGCGCACCCAGGCGGAGGAGGCCGAGGCCATCCGGGGTTTCGCCGACGGCGCCACGGAACTCGCCGCCGCCCTCAAGGGCTCCGACGCCGACCTGCGCCGCCTGCTCACCGTGACACCGGACGCCGCGAACCAGGTCAGCGGGCTGCTGCGGGACCTCGATCCCAGCCTGGGCGTGGTCCTCGCCAACCTGCTCACCACCTCCGAGGTGGCCCTCACCCGGCAGCGCGGCATCGAGGAACTCCTCGTGAAGTACCCGGCGGCCGTCTCCGCCGGCGCCACCGCCGTCGACGGAGGAACGATGAACCTCGGCCTGGCCGTCACCTTCTTCAAGCCGCTGCCCTGCACCGCCGGGTACGGCGGCACGCGCTACCGCACCGGCCTGGACCTCGGCACCGCGCCCGCCCTCAACACCGACGCCGCCTGCACGGCTCCGGCCTCCAGCGGCGTCAACGTACGCGGCTCGGCCAACGCCCCCCGGGGCGGCGCGGTCCCCGCTCCGGCCAAGCCCGGCTCCCTGCCCTCGGGCAGCACCCGAGTCCCGGCGGCCGAGGGGCGCTCCGCCGAGCCGGCCCTGCCGGGCGCGCTGGCCCTGCCCGGCACGGGCGGCACCGGCCCCGAGGGCATGGCGGACCTGCTCGGCGCGGGCGGGGAGGCCGGCCGATGAGGAGGGGACGCGTACTGGCCGGGGCGGGACTGGCGCTGGCGCTGGCGTTCTGCGGCACCGGCGCGTGGACGTACGCGCAGGCACGCGGTGACGACTCGCTGGCGTACGGCCGCGCACGCGACGCGGCGCTGGCCGACGGCCGCGACCGGCTCGCCGTCCTCACCACCCTCGACGCCTCGTCCCTGGAACGGGCGCGGGCCGGCATCCAGGACTGGCGGGACGCCTCGACCGGCCCGCTCCGGACGGAACTGGGCGCCACCCGCCCCGCGAAAGGCGCGTCCGCGCGGGGCACGGTCACGGAGGCGGCGCTCACCGCCCTGGACACCCGCGCGGGCACCGCGAAGCTCGTCGCGGCGGTACGCGTCGAGGTCACGCCCGCCGGCGCGAAGACGGCGACCACGGACCGCAAGCGCCTGGAGGCCGTCCTGACCCGCACGGACGAGGGCGAGTGGAAGGTCAAGGCCCTGAACGCGGTGCCGCTCGCGCGGACGGCGGCGGAGGAGGACGGAACCCGATGACCCGCCTGCTGCCCCTGCGCCGGGCCGCCTCCGCCGCCCCCGCCGACTCCACGCCCGCGGACGCCGACCCGGCCACCCGGCCCACCCCGGACACGGCTCCCGCGCCCACCCCGGACACGGCCCCCGCGCCCGCTGCGGGTACGGCTCCCGCGTCCGCTGCGGCCCCCGCCCCGGACACGGCTCCCGCGCCCGCTGCGGACACGGCTCCCGCGCCCGCCCCGGACACGGCTCCCGCGCCCGCTGCGGACACGGCTCCCGCGCCCGCTGCGGACACGGCTCCCGCGCCCGCTGCGGGTACGGCTCCCGCGTCCGTTGCGGCCCCCGCCCCGGACACGGCCCCCGCGCACGCTGCGGACACCGCCGCGGAGACGGACACCCGCCCCGGGCGCGAGACGGAGGCCGCCCCCGTCGTGGACGCGGAGGCCGAGCCGGACACCGCCGTACGGCCGGCCGGCCCGCTGTGGCGGCGCCTGCTCCCCGCCCTGACCGCCGCCGTCCTCGTCCTCGCCGGCTGCGGCTTCTTCTACGGCGCCCACCAGCTGAGGTCCACCCCGTCCGCCGAGAACCACGCGCTGACCGACGCCGAGGCGACCAGCCGCGTCGCCGGTGACGTCGGCAACGCCCTCGCCCGCGTCTTCTCGTACACGCCGGACGGCCTGGCGGCCGGCGAGCGGTCCGCGCGCTCCGTCCTCGCCGGCCGCGCGGCCCGCCAGTACGCGGAGCTGATGGACCGGGTCCGCGCGGACCTCAAGAAGCAGCGCGTCACCCTGAGCACCCAGGCGGTACGCACCGGAGTCATCGAACTCGACGGCGACAGCGCCCGGTTGCTGGTCTTCCTGGACCAGATGTCCGACCGGGACGGGGGCGGCTCCACCGCCGCGGCGGCCCAGCTCACGGTCACCGCGCGGTGGGAGCGGGACCAGTGGCGGATCGTCGACATCAGGACCCGCTGAGCAGCGGGTGCGGAAGAGGGGAACATCCATGGAACGCGGGACCAGAACGGCGGCGGCCGGGCTCCGGACACTGCCGGTCACCGCCCTCGCGCTCGCCCTCGCCCTGATCGCGGGCGGCTTCGCCGGGTGGGCGGGCTGGGACTGGTACGACGCGGCCCACGACGACACCGTCGCCTACGCCGAGCAGCGCGACGACGCCCTCGCCGCCGGCGAACAGGCCGTCCAGAACCTCAACACCCTGGACCACCGCAGCCTCGACCGCGGCCTCGACCTCTGGGAGTCCTCGACCACCGGCGACCTGCACGACCAACTGGTCGCCGGGCGGGAGGAGTTCGCCGGCCAGGTGAAGACCGCCAAGACGGTCACCACGGCCAAGGTGCTCTCCGGCGCCCTCACCGAACTCGACGACCGGGCCGGCCGCGCCCGGGTGCTGGTCGCCCTGCGGGTGACGGTGAAGGCACCCGGTGACCAGAGCACCGACAAGGACAGCCGCATGCTCGGCGAACTGACCCGCACCGGCGGCCACTGGAAGCTCAGCGCCCTGGGGCAGGCCCCGGTCGGCGGCACGTCGGCCGGCTGACCCGGCCGCAGGAGAGGACGACACACCATGCCGACGACCCGCCACACCCTCAACACCCTCCGCCGCCGCCAGGCCCGAGAGGCCCTCCGTACCGACGCCGTGGCACCGGCCCCCGCGGACGCCCCCGAGGAGCGCGGGGAACCGCGCGACCAGCCACCCCCCACCCGCCCCCGACCGGCCACCGGCCCCCGACCGGCCACCGGCCCCCGACCGACCACCCCCACCCGCCCCGCCACCTCCACCGAACCGGCGTCCCACCCCCGGAAAAGCCACCGCCCCCTCGCCGCCCTCTGCCTCCTCACCCTCCTCCTCGGCGGCTTCGCCGGCTGGGCGCACGCCCGCGCCGAGAGCCTCCGCGACACCCCCGCCGCCCGCAACACCGCCCTCTCCGACACCGCCCGCACCAGCGAGATCAAGGGCGCCACGACCAAGGCCGTCGCCGCGCTCTTCTCGTACGACCACGCCGACCCCGCCGCCTTCGACAAGGCCGCGAAGGAGTGGCTGACCGGACGCGCCGTCGCCCAGCACCGCGACCTGTTCGGCACCGTCCGCACCCAGGCCGACCGGCAGAAGGCCGTGATCACCACCACCGTCACCGACAGCGCCGTGGAACGCGTCGACGGCGACCGGGCCCGCGTCCTGGTCTACGCCGACCAGAGCAGCGTCAGCACCGCCGGTGACAAGAAGGCCGACGACGACGGCACCTACGCGGGCGCGATGCTCGCCGTGGACCTCCAGCGACGCGACGGCCGCTGGCTGGTCTCGGGCATCGACACCTTCGGCCGCTGACCACCGAGGCACCCCCCCCACCGACCCGTGCCCCGCGACCCACGAACCGAGAGCAGGGAGTGACAGACCATGCCCCGACGCCGCGCCCGACGTCTGCCCGCCCGGACCCGGCAGGGGCTGCGGGCCACCGCCATCGCCGTCACCGCGGTCGCGGCGCTCACCGCCTCCCAGGCCCCCGGCCCCGCGGCGCCGAAGGAGAACGGCAGCCCGGCCGCCGACGACCGCCCCGCCCCGGCCGCCGACCTCCCCTACGCCGAACTCGCCCCGCCCGACGACGACTCGTACCACACCGAACTCCCGCCCCTGGTCACCCCGGGCGCCGCACCCCGCGTCGCGCCGGCCGCGCGGGTCCGTGCCGAGTCCGGCATCCCGGCGACCGTGCTGCGCGCCTACCGCGCCGCGGAACGGTCCGTCGCCCGGACCGACCCGGGCTGCCGGCTGCCCTGGCATCTGCTCGCCGCGATCGGCAAGGTGGAGTCCGGACAGGCCCGCGGCGGCGCGGTCGACCGGCACGGCACCACGCTGGGCCGCATCACGGGCCCGGCGCTCGACGGCCGTGGCTTCGCCCTGATCCTGGACAGCGATGACGGCGTCCACGACGGGGACCCGGTGTACGACCGGGCGGTGGGCCCGATGCAGTTCCTGCCGTCGACGTGGGCCCGCTGGGGCGCGGACGGCAACGGCGACGGCCGGGAGGACCCCGACAACATCTTCGACGCCGCCCTGGCGGCCGGGCACTACCTGTGCGCCGGCGACCGGAACCTGAGCGTCGCGGCCGACCTCGACCGGGCCGTCCTCAGCTACAACAACTCGCGCGCCTACCTCGCCCTCGTCCGGCACTGGCTGGACTTCTACCGCCGGGGCGTGCACACCGTGCCCGACGGGAAGGGCGTCGTCCCCGTCAGTCCGGGCGCCGGCGCCGACACGCCGGCGACCGAGCCGGTCGGCGGCGGTGACGACGACGGGAAGGGCGGCCGGGGCGGCACCGGCGGCGGCACGGACGGCGTCATCGTCGGCCCCGACCCCGGGACCTCCGCCCCGGCCCCCTCCGGCTCACCCACCCCGACGAAGTCGCCCTCGCCCTCCCCGGAGCCGTCCGCGACGCAGCCCTCCCCGACGACGACACCGGACCCCTCCCCGACCGGCTCCGCGACCCCCGGCCCCTCACCCACACCGACCCCCACCGACACACCCCCGCCGGCCACCGACCCGACACCCTCCCCGGAGTGCCCCTCGGACCCGGCCACGTCCTCCCCGGACCCCGGCCCCACACCCACCGCCACGCCCGTCCCCTGTCAGTAAGCCCGTTCTGGAGCAGAGAGGTAGCTGTGGTCGCCTACCACACCGTCATGGCCGGCACGGACGGCTCGACGTCATCACTCGCGGCGGTCGAATCAGCGGCCCGGCTCGCCGCCGCCTGCGGAGCCGGACTCGTGATCGTCTGCGCGTACCTGCCGATGCGCGGGCGCGAACTCGCCGTCGCCCAGGACCAGCTGGGGCCCGAGGCCTACCAGGTGGTGGGCTCGGCACCGGCCGAGGACACCCTGCGCACCGCCGGTGACCGGGCCCGCGCGCAGGGAGCGGCGGACGTGCGGACGGTCGCGGTGCAGGACGAGCCGGTCCCCGGCCTGCTGCGGGCCGCCCGCGAGTGCGGGGCCGATCTCCTGGTGGTCGGCAACCGGGGTCTGCGCTCGCTCGCCGGACGCATCCTCGGCTCGGTACCCGCGGACATGGCCAGGAAGGCGGAGATCGACGTGCTGATCGTGCACACCACATGAGCACGGCGGACGGCGACCTGCGCCGGGCCGTCGAGGAGGTCCTGCTCCAGGGCCCCGGGAGATGGACCAGGCAGGAGACCGCCGAACGGTCCGGCGTCGGCCCCGAACGCGCCACCGAGATCTGGCGCGCCCTCGGCTTCCCGGTGGCCGACGACGACGCGCGGGTCTTCACCGACGCCGACGTCGACGCGCTGCGCGCCGGGGAGCGGCTCATCGCCGCCGGGCTCATCACCGAGGAGAGCGAGACGATGATGGCCCGCGCCCTCGGCCACCACCTGTCCCGGCTCGCCGAGTGGCAGGTGCACACCCTCTGGTCCTGGCTCCTGCGCGACCTGGACCTCCCGCTGAGCGAGAAGGACCTGGCGCAGCACGCCGCCGCGCTGCTGCCGGAGATGGAACTGCTCCAGCGGCACGTGTGGCGCAGGCACCTCGCGGCCTGCGCCGGGCGCGTGCTCACCGAGGCGGCACAGGGCGCCCCGGCCGGCCGCGACCAGCCGGTACGGCCCGGCGAGGGCGCCGACGTCCGCGAACGCGCGGTGGGCTTCACCGACATGGTCGGTTACACCCGGCTGACCCGGGGACTGGACAGCACCCGACTCGCCCGCGTGCTGGACCGGTTCGAGAGCCTGACCGGCGACGTGATCGCCGACGGCGGCGGACGGGTCGTCAAGACCATCGGCGACGAGGTGCTCTACGTCTGCGAGTCCGCCGCCGCGGCCGCCGGCATCGCCCTGGAACTCACCTCCCGAGCCGTGGCGGACACGGAACTGCCCCAGGTGCGGACCGGACTGGCGTACGGCCCGGTCCTCGGCCGTCTCGGCGACGTCTACGGGGCGGCGGTGAACATCGCCGCCCGCCTCACCGCGGTCGCCCGCCCCGGCACCGTGCTCACCGACACGGCGTTCGCCGGCGAACTGGCCGGCCGGACGGCCTACGACCTCAAGCCGCTGCGCCCGGTGTCGGTACGCGGGTACAGCAGGCTCCGTCCGGTACTGCTCCGCCCGGCGCACGCGCACGGCGAGGCGAGCTGAGCCGCGCCGAGGGAACCGGTACGCCGGGCCTGCTTGCGGCGGCGGCTCGCCTGGTGCTCCTTGTCGGGGTCGTCCACGCGCTGCACGGCCCGCCGGCCGGAGTGCCCGGACGACCCCGCCATTGCCGACGGCGCACTGAAAGCCGAGAACGCCGCCCGCCCTCGTGAGGGCGGGCGCCTTCCGCGCGGCGCCCGCCGGTCGTTGTCCTTGTCCGGACCATGCGTATGCGGCACGAGCGTCCCGTCGCCATGGCCGCCCCGGCCCCCGGTGCGGGCGGTGGTCGGGCCACCGGCCCAGGAGCGGACCGCCCGGTCCGCTTCAGTCGGTCAACTCCGCTCTGTCACAAGGTGCTTGGTCACGACGGGCGGCGCACGGCGGCCCGAGCCGGGGATTCGCCGCGTTCTGCCGCCGGCGCATCCCTGGCCGGACGAGGACGATCACACCGTGGGATCAGCTCGCGGTGCAGTTGATCCTCGCCGCGTCGGCCGCCATGCGGGCGCCGCTGGTCGCCTCCTTGCCCCGGTCGTGCAGCTTGAGCGTCAGGATGCCCTCGGTGACGCGCACGCTCGGCGCGGCCACCCACATGCCCTGGTGGGAGGGCTGGTCGATGGTGAAGTTGGCGAGCAGGTTGGTGGCCCCGTTCGTGGCGTTGTGCAGGGTGTAGTACGCGGGCGTGCCGCCGACGTGGGTCCGCTTGCTGTCGTTCGGGATGTGCACGCTGACCTTGCAGGTGCCCCGGACGACGTCCCCGGTGCGGAAGATCCAGTAGGCGCTGTTGCCCGCGTCGGAACGGCTGCCCGAGATCGGCAGGGAGCGGAACACGCCGGTGCAGCCGTCGCTGTAGCCGCCGGGGTGGGTGGTCCAGCCGTCGTCGCCCTCCGACGACGAGCCGGACTCCCGGTAGGTGACGTCGCCCGAGCAGTGCGGGCCGCCGACCGCGGAGTAGGTGGCGGGTCCGGCGGCCTTCTGCGTGGCCCGCGCGGTGGCCGTGGCGGGAGTGCCGGACCCGCGGCCGGAGGAGGTCCTGGCGCCGCCGTCACCGGTCGGGCCGGAGGTGGCGCCCCGGTCCGTCCCGGCCGTCGGACCGGACCCGGCGGTGTCGTCGGTCGCTTCCTCGCCGTCGGTCACGGCGGCACCCTCGGCGCCCTTCGGACCGGTTCCGCCGTCCGGGTCGCCGGGCCCGGTGCCGTCCTCGCCGCGCCCGGTGGCGTCCTCGCCGTTCCGGGCGGCGGGGCGATGGGAAGCTCCGGGTGTCTCCGCCGCCGCGCTCGGTACGTAACCGCCGGCCCCGGCCGCCCGGTCCGCGTACCCGGCGGCTCCGGGCCTGCGCTCGGGGGAGTCGTCGCCGGGCAGCAGCGAGGCGATGACGAAGGGCGTGCCGATCAGCAGAGCCCCGGCCATCAGCGCGGCGGCGGCCATCGGCCGGGACACCCGGGCCGGTCCGGCGGAGTCGTCGTCCTCACCGGTGCCGCCGGGACCGCCCGGGGTGTCGCCGGCCGCGGTGGCGGCCCGCGCTCCTCGCGCGGTGGCCCCGGTCCCGGCGGCCGGCCCGGCGAAGAGCAGACCGCGCAGCCCCCGGGACCGGGGCGCGTGCGCGGTGCCGGGCTCGCCGGACGCCGTGGCCGTGGTCGCCGCGGCGCCCTCGCGGGAGGTGCCGTGCCCGGTGGACGCGGTCGCGGGGCCCACGGGAGCCGTCACGGGTTCGGTGACGGGGCGAGACAGGGGCGCGGGGGCGGCCGCAACGGCCGTGGTCGCGGCCTTCGTCGCGGCGGCCGTCCCGGTGTCCGTGTCGTGGTCCACGGCCACGGCCGCACCCTGCTCGCCGGTGCCTCGCGCTTCCGTGCCGGTGGCGCTCGCGGGGGCCCCGCCGCCCGGGTCGCCGCCGATGGCCGGACGGGAGGAGAAGCGGCCATCGCCCGAGGTGAGGTCGGGGCGGGGCGAGGACGGCCGGGCGGCACCGGTGACGTCACCCGCGCCGATCAGACCGCCGGCCGGTCTGTTCGGCTCCGGTTCGGGCACGGCGCCCGGACCTCCGGTGGCGCCGGCGCCGTCCGGGGTCGGGTCCGGCGTGGCGCGGCGGCGGGCCGCCGGGTCGGCTCCCGTGGCGCCGTGTGGGTCCTGGATCGCCATCTCTCTTCCGTTCTTCCGTTCTCGGGGGTCGGTGGGTAGGGGCCGTTGGGTCAGGGTGTGGTGTGTCCCGACAACTGCTCGTAGAAGGCGTCGGCGGTCGTCGGACCGCCGGCGGGGGACGCGGGCGCCGGTTCCGCGAACCGCCGCCACCGCGCGACGCGGGTCCTGTTGTCGTCCAGGGGGGACCCGCGCAACGCCGCCAGCGCCTCCGCCGCGGAACGGGCTCCCGGCACGAGGGTGGTCGCCGCGTACTGCGCGAAGCCGGCCAGGTCCTGCCAGGTGGCCGCGGTGCCGAACCAGCGCAGGTCCTCGGGCAGGTACCCGAGGCCGGCCAGGCGCTCGACGGCCTCGGGGGCATGGGGGAGCACCGGGTCGGGCAGCGGTGCCTCGGGGACGCCGAGACCCGTCGGGACCTGCGCCGGGCCCTCGTCGGCCGGCCCGTCTTCCCGGGCCGTGCGGAGGACGTCCCCCTCCCGTCCGAGCCCGCCGGAGCGCTCCAGGCGCCATCGGCGGACCTGGATGACGGCCTCCTCCCGGGAGGCGAACGGCGGCAGGGACGGGTCGAGCCACTGGACGAAGTCCCGCGTCTCGCCGGGGCGCGCACCGAGGGAGTGCAGCACGTCCACCGCGTGGAAGGTGGTGCTCAGCCTGTCGGCGACCCGCTCCGGGGACAGGCCGCTGCGCCACGGGGAGGTGTCAAGCTCGGCGAAGCCCGCGAGCTGTGCGACGTCGTCGGCACCGAGCCGCGCGCGGACCAGGTCGAGGAAGAACGGGTCGGTGCCCAGCCTCCCGGCGAGGGCGCGCTGCGCCCCGGGCAGGGCGTCCGCGGTCAGCCGGCCCCGCATCATGTCCTTCGCCGTGCCGTCCCCGGCGTCGATCAGATCGGACACGGTCCGGCCCTGCCCGTCGAGATGGTGCACGACGCTCCACCACTCGCTCTTGGGCAGGTCCAGGTCGCGCATGCGCCGCAGCAGTCCGAGCGGGCGGTCCGGGACGCCCATCTCGTGCGCGTCGACGCTCGCGAGGTCCAGTGCCTCGGCCGTGGACAGGTCCGGGGTCCCGCCGCCGTGCGCGAAGGCGGCGTCGGCGGCGAGCCGGGCGACGTCCGCCTGGGTCGCGTCGGCGTCCAGCCGCCCGAGGTCGGCCAGTTCCAGCCCCAGGTACTGCAGCCCCTGGACGAACTCCACCGCGTCGGCGAGGGCGTCCCTCGGGCCGGGCGGCAGGGTGTATTCGAGCATGGTGCGGGTGCGGTCCGGGTGGAGTCCGAGCCGGTCGAGCAGGGCCCAGGCCCGGAGGGTGTCCCGCGGGTTCCAGGAGCCGCCGGTGAGTGATCGGACCAGCTGCGGCGGGTCGAGGAAGCGCTCCTCCAGCGTGAGGATCAGGTCGGACCCGGGGCGGTGCCACTGGGTGATGCCGAACAGGACCGTCAGGTACCGGTCGGCCGGCACCTGGAACCCGGCGAGCAGTGCGCGCAGTGCCTCTGGGGACGTCCCGCTTCCCGTCCCTTCCAGCCGCCACTCGAACAGCAGGTCCGGTACCGCACCGAGGACTTCGCCCTGTCCGTGGGCCTGGACGCGTCGGTGCTCCAGCCAGCTCAGGAAGTGCGCGGTGGCCTGGGGATGGTGGCCGAGGGAGTGCAGCAGGGCGGCACCGTAGGAGGGGCCCAGCACGTCGGCCACGGCGTCGGGCCCGGCCGTGCGCCACTCCTCCATGGCCCCGGTCATCGAGGCGAGCGTGTGCAGCGGGCCGAGGTCCTCGCCGCCGCCGAGGAGGGTGTGGACCCGGTCGAGGAAGCGCGGGTGGACGTGGAGGGCGCGGGCGATGTCCCGCAGCCCCTCCGGCAGGTCGGAGGAGTCGGCCGGCCCCCGCGACCAGTCGGCCGGCAGGGCGGCCGCACCGGGCGCGTCGCTGTCGAGCAGGGCGGCCATGTCCTGGCCACGGGACCACAGGTGGCCGGCGAGGCTCCACCAGTGCTGGACCGGGACGTCGAGTTCGGTGGTGCGCCGGACCAGGTCCGCCGTACGGCCCGGGACACCGAGCCGCTCGGCCAGCGTGTCCAGCTCCGCCACGGCGTGGAGCAGGGGCTTCGCTCCGGCCGGTGCGGCCAGGACACTCGTCGCGGCCTCCGGCGGCAGCCCGAGGTGGTCCGCCAGCCCGGCGAACCGGACCGGGTGCACCCCCGCCTCGTGCACCCGGCGGATCAGCCGGTCGTCCCAGCCGTCGGGCCGGGCCGCCCCCGGCAGCCCGTGGCCGTCGAGCAGCCGGGCCAGACCGGGTTCGTCGAGGAGGTCCTGCACCCCTTCGGTGAGCACCCCCGGCCGCCACGGTGCCTCGTCGCCGGCGGACAGTGACCTGAACCGGTCCAGCACGCGGCTCAGTTCGCCGGCGGAGGCGAGCCGGGGCGTCAGCTCCTCGGTCGGCCAGCCGGCGTCGTCCATCAGGTAGGAGTCGGCGAGCTGTGTGAGCCAGGCCGGATCGGAATCGGTGTTCCGGCTGGGGCGGAGCGCGACGCGGTAGTGCACGGTGGCGTCACCCGCGGTCCGTATCCGTTCCGGGGGCGGCTGCTGCTCCAGCCGGGAGTTGAGCCACGCCTCCAGGTCCCCCGCTGCCACCGGGGTCCGGTCGGACCCGTTCAGGGTGGACGGGACGTCCACGACCCGGGTGACGGTGACGTGCTCCCCGGTCGCGGAGACGTTCCGGCTCACCGTGAACGGCTCCCGGGGGGCGGAGGCGGTGGCGAGTTCGGTGGTCAGCGCGTTGGCGTCCTGCTGCCAGGACGGCCGGACCCAGCGGTGGTCCCCGCCGGCGACGAGACCGTGCATCCGCACTCCCATGGCGCTCCCGCTCCACAGGTAGCTGCCCGGGGCCTCCAGCGGCAGCACGGCACCGGTCAGCAGGGCGTCCCGGTGCGCCGAGCCGACCGCGGCGCGCAGGGACCGGAACATGAGGTCGGGGAAGAGCGCGTGCGGCGACGTGAGCGCGTCGCCGTCGGGCGCCAGCAGCACCACCGTGTCGGCGGGGGACAGCCGGTCCACCCGGGTCCGGTCCAGGCCGTCGGCCGGTTCGCGCCGGGAGACGTGGTAGGAGACCTCCGCGAAGTCCAGGGGGTGCGCCTCGGGCCGGTAGACGTCCAGGAAGGCCGACCGGAAGGGCCCCGCGTCCGCGTACGCGGTGTGGTGGGCGGCGTTCTCGTCGTTGTCGCGGCCTTGGTTGAAGCTGTAGTGGTTGCGTATGTGCCCGCCGACCCGGGCGGCGTGGTCACCGTGCAGCAGGAAGTCCTGCGCCACCGGCATCAGCCGGGGGCCCGGCTCGGCCGGCCGGCGCACCAGCGCCGGGTCCAGCAGGGTGGACGGCAGCAGGTCGGCCTGGCGGTCGGACGCGGCGAAATCGGTGACGCGGCCGTCCACGGTGGCGTGCCCGTGCACGCGGACGCCCTGGTACACCCCCTCGAACCGGCCCCCGGCGCCGATCCGTCCGAGTCGGCGCTCCTCCAGGTACACCTGCTGGGCGGCGTACCACTGCTCCTCGAAGGTCCAGTGCCCGGGAAACATCGTGATGTTCCGGTTCCCGAGTTCGACGCGGGCCCGGTAGGTGCCGTTGGGGTGGGCCGGGGCGTCCGGCACGGGAACGGCACTCGCCCACAGGTCTCGCAGTCTGCGGCGGACCTCCAGCGGGACGATGTCGTCGGTCGGCCTGGTGGGGTGCCGGTGACCGTCCGAGCCGAGCAGGAGCAGGTCGCGCGGCATCAGACGGGCGTCGCGCGCCAGGCGTACGTCCGCCGAGTGGAAGTCCATGGACGTGGGGAGGCCGTCGGCGCCGGTACGGACCGTCCCCGTCATCAGGCCCACGTCACGGTAGAAGGGCCGCTTGCCTACGTTCAGTTCGCGGTACTGGTCCTCGAAGCCCAGCAGGTGCCCGATCTCGTGGGCCAGCGTCTGCAGGTCGCTGTCCCGGTCGTCGGTCAGGCTCCAGAGCCTGGAGTGCGCCCGCTGGGCGTTCGCGGTGAGGCCCACCGTGTGGTGCGCGTCCTCGGCCGAGTCGGTGAACTCCACCCGTACGGCGAGCCGGGCCCCGTCGGGCAGCCGGTACCCGGCGCCGGAGAGGTAGCGCGTGACGCCCTCGTGCGCCTTCTCCTTCGCCTCGTCGGACAGGTGCTGGGCCCCGGCCTCGGGGGAGAGGAAGATCCGCACGGTCAGCTCCGTGGTGGTGGAGCCGTCCGGGTGGGCCAGCCGGCGCACGTGGTAGCGGCGCTGGTCGATGGGGCCCGCGTGCCCGGCCACCGCCTGGGTGGCCGTGGAGGGCGCCTCGACCGGGTACTCCTCCAGGACCCGCTCGCCAGGGTCGTTGTCCCGCCACTCCCGCGCCTCCCGCGCGGCCTCGTCCGCCGGCCGGTGCCGCCAGCCGGCGATGCCGTCCGGCCGGTTCCTGAGGTGGGCGGCGAAGCGGCCCAGTTCCCAGACACCCATCGGCGGGGCGTCCGCGGCGTCGTGGTCGAACCGGGCCCGCGCCAGGTCGGCCGGGCGCAGTCCCTCGCCCGCCAGGTCCAGGCGCACCCGGTCGGCCACCTCGGCCAGCAACTCCTCGCGGGTCTTCGGACGCCGGGTGACGCGCGGCGGCGCCGACTCCTCGACGCGCAGCGTGTACGGCACCGCGGACGCGGTCCCGAGGACATGGTCCAGGTAGCGCGCATACGGGCCCAGCAGCGTGGCCGGCGGGACGTCCCCGCCGCTGAGTCCGAGCAGGCCGGCCACGTGCTCCAGGCCGTCCGGGCCGAGGCGGGCGGGGAGCGCGGGCGGGGCGGGCGGGGCCGGCGGGGTCGGCGGGGGGGCCGGGTCCGGTACGGGCGACGTGTACGAGAGCTGCGGCGGCGCCGTCGACACGACGGGGACGGGCGGGACCGGTGCGAGGGCGCGGGCCGGGTCCGTGCCGGAGGGGGCCGAGCCGTGGGGGACCGCCCGGTACTTGCGGTTCTCGTCGAGCAGGAGCAGCACTCCGCCGTCGTCCGGCCGGTACTCGCCCGCCGCACCGTCGGGCCGGAAGGTGTGAGCGCGGCCGTGGGCGAGGACGGTCACGGGGCGGGCGAGGAGCACGGCCAGCAGCGCCGGGTGGGTGTCCAGGACACTCGGCAGGTCCCGGTCGCCGTCGGTGCCGCGCCGGGCGAGCTGGACGGCGGCCAGCTCCGCGCGGGCGCGGGCCGGCAGCACGGCCCGGTGTTCGGCGGTGCGCACGCCGGCCGACGGGGGGACCACCCCGCGGGCCTCCCACTCGCGCCGCACCCGCGCGGGTGCCTGGAGCAGGGCCGCCACCCGGGTGCCGGCCACCTCGTCCGGGCGGAAGGTGTCGGTGAAGGTCTCGGTGGCGGTGGTGCCGTCGTCGGGATGGGCCAGGGCGACGACGCGGGCCTCGCGGAGCCGGGCGAGCCACCTGGCCCGCTCCCGGCCGGTACCGTCCCGCCCCACGCCGGTGAGCCGCTCGACCGGCCGTGACCCGGCGTCCCGCGCGAGGGCGCCGGCCCGCGCGTCGAAGTCCGGGTCGCCGGCCGCCAGCGCGTCGCCCAGTTCCGCCAGCGCGTCCGGGCCGTACTGGTCCAGGAGACCGAGGACGTCCTCGTCGCCGTAGACGCGGCTGAGGTCGCGGTGCAGCGAGTCGGCGGTGTGTCCCGCCCCGGGCGGCAGGGCGTCGGCGACCGCCTTGAGGAAGCCGTCCCGGTCGGCGGCGGGCGGGGTGAGCGGCAGCGGCCCGGTGACGCCGTCCAGCCGGACGGTGTCCGGTGCGCCGTCCCGGCCGGGGACCACCTCGTAGACGGGGCCGGTGTCCGGTGCCGTGACCGGCGCGGCACCGTGGTCGTGCCGTACCTCCGGGGCGAAGGGGTCGGCGGTCACCCGGTCCGCCGACGGCGTCCGGGCCAGCTCGCCGAGCCGGGCGTACTCGACGGCCGCCTCGCCGAACTTGCCGTTCAGCCGGATCAGTTCCCCCTCGTCGCGCCGCCCGGTGAGCCAGGCGTCCAGGGCACGCTCGTACCCGCGCACCGCCGTCCGCGCCGCGTCGTCACGGGGCCGTGACGCCAGGAACGCCTCCGCCCGCGCGCGCCAGTCGGCCAAGGTCTCCTCGTAGCGCCGCCGCGTCTGGTCGGACCGGGTCCGCAGGGTGTCGTGGGCATGGGCGTGGGCGCGCTGCCGTACCCGCTCCACCTCCTCGTCCAAGGCTGCGGCGACCCTGTCCCAGTGAGCCCGCTCCGGTGCGCTCCCCGCGGTGCCGGCGAGGTCCGCGAACCGTCGCTCCCGCAACCGCTGATGGGTGTCGGACCAGGAGAGCAGGCGCTGGAACAGGTCCAGGTCCGCGTCGGCCCGCGCCAGCGCGGTGTCCGCCGCGTCGCGCTCGGCGCGCCTCAGGTCGAGGTCGGCGGTGGCGGCGCGCACCTCGGGCGCCAGGCCGTCCGTCCCGTCGAGCACCCGGTCCAGCGCGGTACGGGCCTCGTCGAGGCGCCGCCCGGCCGCGGGCGGGTCGAGGCGCCGGCGGACCTCCCGCCAGGCGCGGTGGTTGTCCCGCAGCGCGTCCAGCGCCCGGTCGGCCTCCTCCCACCGGGTACGGGTCGCCTCCGGCAGCCTGGTCTCGTCGAGCAGCCCGGCCTCGCGCGCCAGTTCCTCCCGCACCCAGAGCTGCACCACCGTCTCGGTCGACGCCGCCTGCCTGCCGGAGGCGCCGAACACCCGCCCGCCGACCGGGTGGCCGGTGCCGACGGTGGCCAGGAACGTGGTGGGCACGGCGACCAGGTAGGCGCGGCCCGCCGGCAGGAAGCGGTTGGCCCGCCTCTCGTTCGTCTCCGCGGTGACCGTGGTGGTGCCCACGGCACCGGACCGGCTGCCCTGTACTCCCGCGAAACCCTCCGGTACCCCGCCCGTGACCTGTGCCGCCCCGCCGGTGCCCGCGGAGCTGCCGGACGACTCGGACACCGTCGTGCCGGAGCCGGCGACGTTCTCCAGCGTGACCTGTCCGGACACCCGGAGGATCTTCGCGTCCGAGAGCCGGGGCACGGCGTGCAGGACGACGTCGCCCGCCAGCGGGGCGAAGGCGGCGTTCTCCCGGACGCCGATGATCCGGTGGCCCGCGTCGCCGAGCAGGGTGCCGCCGGCGAGGGCCCCTTGCAGGGACACCGCGTTGGCCCCGTTGCGGATCATCAGGTCCGCCTGTCGGCCCGGCCGGGTCAGCGGGCTCACGCCGGGCGTGCCGGTCGGCCCGGCCTCTCCGCCGACGGCCCGGTCGATCAGCGTGCGCAGCAGGTCCTGCACCCGTTCCGCGTCGTGGACCCGCTCCACGTGCAGTTCGTGGCCGGCCCGGAAGCGGTCGCGCAGCTCCTCCCAGCGGGGGGCGTTCTCGCGCCGGAGCGTCGCCAGCGGCGACCCGGCGTCCGGGCCCGGGGCGTGGTCCCGTACCCGGGTGTCGACCACGGGCAGTCCCGGGCCGCCGGGGACGGAGTCGAGGAAGCCGAGCGGGACCTCGGCGGGGTGCGTACCGCCGTCCAGCACGACGGCGCCCGGCTTGCCGTCGGCGCCCGTCAGCAGGTGCCGGCCGGCGCTGTCCCGCAGGCTCACCACGACGTCCCAGCCTGCCTCCACCTCGGCGAACGGAGTGGCCGCCGCGGTGACCTGGGAGACGACCGAAACGTCCGACGTGCCGGTGGCACGCGACCGGCCGTGGGTGTCGTTGACGGACTCGCTCATGCCGCTGGGGGTGCCGCCGGCGCGTTCGGCCGCCGTCGAGGCCAGCCTCTGTTCCGCGCCGCGCGCGGCCGAGCCGGTCGTCGCGGACGTCACCAGGTGGCCGACGCGGCTCTCGCCGAACGTGGCGATGTCCAGCAACCGCGCGTCACGCGGTACGTAGTCGACGCGGAGTTCGGCGTAGGTGTTCCAGAGGGCGAGGCGCTGTCCGAACGACACGGCGGGGCGCCGGCCCTGGGTGACGACCGGGACACCCGCCTGCATATGGGCCCTGCCGACCGACTCGGAGAGCGCCCTGAACACCGTCTCCTTGAGCGATTCGGGGGCCGACAGCTTCTTCAACTGCCGCCCCAGGGAAGCCAGGTCGGCGTCGGAGGGGCGGACGCCCGCCGCGGGCAGCAGCCCGACCGGGTCGGTCAGGTACGACCGGGGCACGGTGAGGGCGTCCAGGACGGGCCGTGGCACCGCGGGCCTGGAGGGCGCGCCGGCGTCCAGCAGCCCCAGGTCCCTGGCGACCTGCTCCGGCACCAGGCCGACGTAGCCGTCCGGCACGGTGAACGTCCGGTCGGCGGTACCTCCGGGGCGGCCGAGGAGTGAGCCCAGTCCCAGGTCGGTGCCGGCGGCCTCGACCCGGTAGTCGACGTCCGCGGCCACCAGCACCCAGTGCTCGGAGTCGTACACGTTGTTGACGTCCCGGACGGTGGTGGTCGAGGCGCCCTCGGCGAAGCCGCCGCTGTGGCCGAGCGACCACGGGCCGGCCGTGACCAGTCCGGTGGCGCCGCCCCACCTGGACTGGTCCAGGAAGGAGAGACCACCGGTGACGCCGTGGGCCGACGCGGTCGTGGACTCCAGCCCGACCCCCAGCGAGACCGTGACCTCGGGATCGACGGAGAACGGCCCCGACAGGGCCCGCAGGTTCTGCCGTACGCCCGACACCCGCAGCCCGCCCAGCCAGCCCCGGAAGGCGCCGGGCGCGTGGAAGGCGGGCAGTGACAGGCCCGTCGCGCCGAACAGGTCGGTATGCCGTCCGGTCAGCGCCGGTGACCGCAACGCCCGCTCGATCCGGAAGGAGTGCGGGGTCGCGGGCACCGCGAAGCGCCAGTCCCGGTGCGAGGACGAGGCGGCCGCATCCAGGGCCGTCCGGATCAGCTCCGGGTGCGAGGACACCTGGAGGGGCACCGACCGCACCCCGCGCAACGGGTCCCCGCCGGCGGGCCGGGGCGTCGCCGGTGGCGCCCCCTCGGGCGGGGTGAAGTCCCGGTCCGGTACCGCGACGTCGATCTCGAAGGGGATGCGCCGGGCGTCGTCGGCGCCCGTGGCAGCCCGTGCGCGGTGCCGGTCGCCCAGACCCGGTATCCACTCCACCAGGTAGCCCGGGTGGCGGCTGCGCTCCATCGACACCGTGAACTCGCCGGTCAGCCGGTACAGATGGGAACCGGCCGGCTTGAGCTGGGTCAGCGCGTCACTGGTCGCGGTGTAGAGCGCCTGATCCCGCCGGGTGGTGTCGTAGGAGGCGGTCAGGCCCACGTCGGCGCCGAGGGTGTGGCCGCCGGCCGTGCGGGTGCCGCGCGCGGTGACCCCCAGAGCGGCCCGGAATCCGGTGGTCTGCGCCGACCCGCCGCGCGCGCTGCCGCCGACGGTGAACCGCTGCTGCAGACCGTGGTCGGTACCGACGTACGAGACGGGGTCGTCGAACCGGGGCCGTACGGTCACCATCACCGAGTCCCGGCTGAAGGCACCGGTGCCCAGCAGCAGGATCGGCACGCCCTCCGGCTGGAACTGGTGCAGTGCGGCGCGGGCCCGGTCGCCCTGGAACGCGGCGACCACCTGGAGGGTGTTGTGCACCGCGCGGGCGTACTGCGGCTGGAGCAGGGACCGCCAGATGCCGCCCTTCCACCGCTCGGCCTCCCGCTGGGGCACCACCAGCGTCGGGTGCTGCTCGGCGATCCACGCCAGGGTGTCGGTGACGAGGGTCTCGGTGGCGGAGGCGTACGCCGCGTCCGCCGCGGCCTCGGCCCGCGCGTCGCCGCCCGCACCGCCCTCGCCGGAGGTGACCGGCCGGGTGACGTCCTCGCCCACCCGCAGCGAGCGGACCGAGGTGAGGTAGAGACGCTTCCGCTCACCCGGGCCCTGCAGGAAGGGCGGGACGGGTGGTTCCGCGTCGCCCTGCCGCAGCCCGAGACGGTCGTCCCAGCCTGCCATCGCCCACAGGTCGTGCAGCGGGCTCTGGATCACCATGGAGGTGGTGAAGACCCGTTCCTGACCGCCGGCCAGCCGGACCGGCAGTTCGATGTCCAACACCGCGAGCGCGGTCGGCACGTCCCGGTACTTGGCACCCGTCGTCTGCTGTCCGGCGCCCCCGCCCAGCACCTGGTGGCCGTGTGATCCGGTGACGCCCAGGACACCGCCCACCGTGACGGTGGTGTCGCCCACGGGGCCGCGGAAACCCGCCTGGACACTGCCGCTGCCCGCGGCGGTGGTGGCGCTGACCGTCTCGTCGCGCGCGGTGTACTGGTCCGCCGTGCGGATCTCGGTCCCCGACCAGAGCGCCTTGACGCGCAGGCCGACCGGCTTGGCCCGGCCGAGACTGATCCCGGCGGCGGAGGCGTGAGCGAGGGCGGACTCGGCGCCGACCCCGCCCGCCAGCAGGTCCGGACCGTGCGCGGTGAGCCGCTCGCGGGAGAGGAGCCGGTCGACCGCGCGGGCCCGTGCGGGGTCGGGCGAGCTGGGCAGGTGGTCCACGGCCCACCGGCGGATGTGCTCGGTCGGCCCGAATCCGAGCACGCTGGGCCGGCCGACCGGTCCGGCGAACTGGCCCGGTCCCAGGGTGGGCACCCGGTCGCCGGGGCGGGGTGCGGTCAGCCCCTTGGGGAGGGTGATCTCGGCGCTGTGGAGGGCGTTGGGGGTGACGGCCCGGACCGGGTCCGTCCCCCGGGGTCTGTCCCAGACGGAGTCCTTCCAGCCGGGCGCGTGGTCGGAGATCTCGAAGCGGATGTGCCGCACCTCGCGGTCGGTGCCGCTCACCGCGCGTGACTCGCTGCTGGGGGTGTGGGTGCCGCGCAGGTCGGCCGCGTGGCTCTCGCCGCGCTGCCCGGAGACCGTGGCCGTGACGAGGACCGGCGGCACGGCGGCGGTGCCGCTGACGGCCAGGGCCGTGGCGACGGCGGAGGCGTGGCTCTGCCCGAAGTGCTGGGCGGACCGGTGGTTGACCTGCGTCCTGAACGAGGCCTCGGCACCACCGGGACCGTCTGCCTTGCCGAGTACGTCGGCCTTGACCACGACCGGACGGGACTCGGTCCGCCGGATCAGCCGGAGCAGCGGGTTCGCCGCCCGCAGGCGCGCCTCGAAGGTCCGTCCCTCACCCAGCAGGGAGTGGGGGGCGGTGGACAGCACCTGCCGCAGACCGGGTACGTCCACGATCTGCGGGGTGGTGGCCAGGGGAGCCACCAGCTTGCCCAGCAGGCCCTTCGGCACGTGCGCACCGGCCGGGTCCGGGCTCCGGTAGAGGGCGTTCTGGCGTTCCACCAGCCCGGCGGCGATCCGGTCCACCTCCTCCGGGGTCAGCCGCATCTCACCGGGGCCGAAGAGTGCCGCCAGCAGTTCGCCGTCGCTCTCGTCGAGGATGAAGGCGGTCTCGGGGGCCGGAGCCGCCGGCGGGTCGGCGGAGGGCGTCGGGCCGGCGGTGGGCGGGGGCTCGGCGGGCGTGAGGCCGGTGGTGGGCTGCTCGGTGGGCGTGAGCCCGGCGGCAGGGTGCTCGGTGGCCGGGGGATCGGTGGCCGGGCCGTTCTCCGGTCCGGTGCTGTGGAGCGGGGCCAGTTCGTGGCTCTCCGTCGAGGGCGTGCCCTCGGGGGTCGTCGCGGTGGGGAACGGGTTCGCCGAGGTGGTCCGGTACGGGGCCGCACCGGAGCCGCGCGGCAGGGCGCCCGGGGTGTCGTCCTGACCGGTGCGGGGGACCGGTCGCGGCGGGGCGTCCCCGGACTGCCCGGCGGTGTTGGCGAAGCGCGGGGTGGTGGCCGGAGCGGGTGCGGCGGTGGGGGAGGGTGCCGGCGGGACGGTCGACGCGGTGACCACCGGGGGCGCGGGCAGGGGCGGCCCGATGCCGTCGTCACTCTCGTCCACGTCCAGCATGTCGAGCACACTGTCGGTGTCGGTGTCGGTGTCGGTGTCGGTGTCGGTGTCGGTGTCGGTGTCGGTGTCGGTGTCGGTGTCGGTGCCGGTGCCGGTGCCGGTGCCGGTGCCGGTGCCGGTGTCGGTGTCGGTGTCGGTGCCGGTGCCGGTGCCGGTGCCGGTGCCGGTGCCGGTGCCGGTGTCCGTGTTCGTGTCGGCGTCCGCGCCCGTGCCGTCCGGGTCGCCCGCCGCGCTCCGGTGATCTTCCGTCACCTGCTCGTCCCCGGCGGAGCCCTCCCCGTCCCGGCCGTCCGTCGACTCCGTGGGCACCGACCGGGGCGTCTCGGATGGTGGCGCGGCCCCGTCCCGGTCACCCGACGCACCGTCCAGCAGACCGGCGTCACCGGTGTTGGGACCGGTGTACCGGGACACGCCACCGGAAGTCAGCTTGGAGACGAGAGCCTTCAGCGGCTCGGTGTCGACGTGCGGCCCGACCGCCGCGGCCAGCGGGTGCACGACCATCTCACGTGCCCCGTGACTGAGCCCGGTCGTGAGGAACCCGGAGAGGAACGTCTCCCAGGTCGAGGTGAAGCCGTAGCCGTGCATCTGGTTGTAGACGCCCTCGGCCAGGTTCTGGCCGACGCCCTGCATCACCATGTCGGTGCCGTACATGGTCAGTTTGAAACGGAGGTTGCCGGTGTGCCCGGCCTTCGCCAGGGCGGCGGGCAGGTCGCGGGAGAGCGTCTCGGCCGTCTCCTTGGAGACGGTGCCGCCCAGCACGGTCCGGAGCCGGTCGGTGAGGTGCCGGACCGAACCGGACCCGGCGGCGCCGCCCCAGTGCTCGACCACCGTCCGGGTGACCTTCTCGCCGATCTCCCGGGCGGCCGGTCCGGCCAGGCCGTCGAACCCGTGCCGCTCGAAGAGGTCGCCGCCCTTGGCGATGAAGCGCTTCTCGAAATCCTTGAACTCCTTGCCGAACCCCTTCTGGAGCTGGTTGTCGGCGGAGGACAGCAGGTCGGCGAAGGCGCGGCCGAGACGGTTGCCGCCGGCCTCGTCGCCGCCGGCCCGGCCGAACTGCTTGAAGAGGGTGCCCAGGTCGTCGCGGAGCATCCGGTCGAACCCGGTGCCGAACCGGTTGCCGAGGAACGTGCCGAGCCCCGCGCCGAGCAGGCTCACCGGGCCCGTGATCACGCCCTGGATCGCGGCGAACTTCAGCGAGTCGAGCAGCAGTTTGTCGTCGAACTTGTCGCGGTGGCCCTGGTTCTTCTGGACGAGCTGGATGATCCGGTCCATCGCGAAGGCGAGGCTCGTGGAGATCGCCACGTGCTGGGCGATGGCGAGGAGCAGCCGCTTCATCAGCAGCGGGAGCAGGGTCCGCAGCAGCGCGGTGCGGAAGGCGACCTCGGCCGCGACGGCCTGCCCCAGGCCGGGCACCCACCAGACGGCCGCCTCGAACATCATCTCCGCGAGCAGCTCGATGACCTGGGCCAGGATCATCCACTTGTAGTACTCGGCCTGGTTGGCGGAGCTGCGGGCGATGTCCGCCATGTGCTGCGCCTGCTTGGCGGCGGCACCGAGGAAGGAGTCGTCACCGCCGGCCAGTACGTCGGCCAGGGCGACGAACGCCTCGGCGGACTCCCCGGCGAACGAGCCGGCCACCGCCCGCCCGACCTCCACCAGCGCCTTGTCGATCTCGCCGAACACCGCGGCCAGACCGTCGTAGTCGTCGGCGACCGCGCGGAGCCGGTCCTCGTCGATGGACGGCCACTTCATGCCGCTGAGGGCCTCCATCAGACCCTGGGCGGCGGGAGACGGGGTCAGCACGGGCGTCCCCGCGTCACCCGGAGTGCGGTGACGGTCACTCGCCGCCGCTCTTCCACGAGTCGGCCAGCTCCATCGCCTCTTCCTCGGCCCGGGTGAGCAGCGCGGTCACGTCCCCGCCCGCGGTGCCGGTGCGCTGCACCAGGTCGGCGAGGAGGGTGAGCAACTGGGTGAGTTCCTTCATGCCGGGGTCGATCACGGCGAAGTACTGCTTGCCCACCTCGTCCTTCCCGCGCCCGCCGGCCTCCGCGTTGGTCCGGTTGATCTTCGTCACGAGGTCGTTGGCCCGGTCGATCAGGTCGCTGTTCAGCCCGTACGTCTGGAACAGCGCCCGGAGGCGGTCGGTGGTGACGAGTTCCTCAGCCACGGCGGTCGTGCTCCCGGTCCTGGCCGGCCGCGTCGGCGGGGGGCCACAGGTCCCGCAGCGGCCGCAGCATCTCCTCGACGTCGGAACCGCCGGTCATCGACCGGCGCAGCCCGGTGCCGGTCTCCCGCAGCGGCGCGAAGACGGCACGGGACTTCTCCCCGGCCTCCTCCAGCGCCTTGGTGAGGGTCTCGACCAGGGCCCGGCCCAGCTCGGCGGGGGCCATCTCGCGGTACGCCTCGGTGTGGAAGCGGACCTCCTTGACGACCCCGCCGGCGCCGGCGACGACCGTGAGCATCCGGTCCTTGGACCGTACGGAGACGGTGGTGGCCGCCGCCTCCCGCTGGGCCGCGGCCAGCCGGTCCCGGTAGTCGGCGAGCCGGCCCATGGCGGCCTCCAGTTGCTGCTGGAGGGAGTGGTCGGGGGTGGGTTCCATCAGCCGATCACTCCTGTTCCCTTGACCTGGGTGGTGCCCCAGGTCTCCTCGTCCTCGTCCAGCCAGGTGCGGCGGTCGCGGTCCCGGCCACCGGGCGCTCCGCCCGCGCCCATGCCGGTGCCCGGCGGCATGGCGGTAGGGCCGTTGGTGCTGGTGGTGGCGGTGCCGCCGGTGACGGGCGTCTCCTTCGGCGCGGTCCCCGGGATCGCGGTGAGCCCCTCGGTGGAGGTGGTGGCAGCCTTGAGCTGGGCGGCCGTGGCGCCGGGCAGGCGGGTGGCACCGGTGATACCAGCCCCCTTCGCGGCGGCCGGGGCGAGCGCCTCCCCGAGCGCCCCGGACGAGGCGCGGGCGTTCTTCAGGGCCCGTTGGTAGGCGGCCTCCTGGGCCGCTTCCTGGGCGGCGAGCGCGGCGGTGGCGGAGTTCCGCCTGACCCCGGGGACGAGGGCGGAGCCGAGGGAGGACCCGGACGGCAGCCGTACGACGTTGCCCTTGCCGTCGGTGAGCAGGCCCCCGCCGGGCTTGGTGACGGTGCCGCCGGGGTTGATGACCGAACCGGCAGGCACGGTGACCGGGTTGCCCTCGGAGTCGGTGAGGGTCCCGCCCCCCGGGGCGACGATCTCCTGGGTGCCGTCGGCGGGAAGCTTGACGCCGTTGCCCAGGTCGGTGGAGCCGGTGCCCGGCGGCGAGGAGGTGCCGTCCCCGGTGCCCGCGCCCGTCCCCTCGTAGGCGCCCAGCGTGCCGACGTCGGGCGCGGAGTCCCCGGACCCCGTCTCCGGAGTGGTCGACGGCGGATCGTCGGTGGTGATGTCGTCGGTGACGGTGTCGTCGGAGGTGGTGTCGTCGGACCCCGGATCGTTGGCGGACGGCTCCTGGTACGGCGTCCGGTACCGGGGGGCGATGAGCGAGGCCGGGATGGCCTGCACGGCCTGCTGGTAGCTGGCGCCCAGGCTGCGGACGTGGGTGACCGCGGCGGTGTCCAGCTCCGTCAGGCCCTGCGTCCAACGGGTCTTGGCGAGGGCCTCCACCTGCTTCATGGTCGCCTCGTCCGCCGCGTTGCCGTAGCCCTTGAAGGTCAGGCTGGTGACATCGGCGTTGGAGCCGTACCCCAGCGAGTAGTTGGTGGTCACCTCCTGCCAGACCTCGTTCAGGACGTTGTACGGCACCGCCACGGGCTTGGGGCGCCACGCCTCGTACGCGGAGGCGAGGTCCCAGGAGCGCAGCCGGGCCGCGGCGCCGGCGGCGCGGATCAGGGCGACGGGGTCGCCCTGGGCGAGCACTTGGTGGCGCAGGTTCTCCAGCTGGCCGGCGATGGCGGTGAGGGCGGCCTTGAAAGCGCCGGCGGCGCTGCCCTGGGCGGGCGAGTCGTCCTCGTCGATCTGGTTGCCCCAGGTGATGAGGCGGTCGTGCTGGGCCGTGAGCAGGGCCAGCACCCGCTCGAGGGAGTCGGCGGCGGTGTCGAAACTTCCGTACTTCACCGCTGTGTTGCCGGTCGGCGTGGATGCCACCGGGCCGAGGATGTTCCAGGTCTGCCGCCAGAAGGCGCCCAGCGGAGACTCCTCCGCCCACATCTCGTGCGCCAGGTTGACGCCCACGCTGATCAGCGTGCCGTCGGGCATCTGGTAGTTGGCGGTGAGGTCGTAGTCCTTGCCCTGGACGAGCTGGCGGTTGCTGCGCAGGATGACGCGCGGTGCCCCCAGCCAGGTCATGCCGGTGACGTCCTCGCGGGTGACGACCTTGTCGGCCGTGAAGCCCTCCAGGGCCTCCTCCCACCTGCCGGCACCCATACCGTTTCGCCGCCTCTCTCGTGCCCCGCCGGGACCGTCCCCCGGCCACCGCGCCCCGGCGCGGTCAGGTGGTCGTCGTGCTCCTGTAACCGAGTCCGCCGAGCCCGTCGGAGAGGACCGCGGCCATCTCGCCCGCCGTCAGCTCCGCGTCCTCCTCGCCCTTGCGGAGGATCTGGTCGACCTCCAGCAGGGTCACCCCCAGGGTGTCGAGGCCCGTGCTCAGGGCGTTCAGTTGGCCGATGAGCGACGCGGAGAACGACTTGAACCGGGCGTGCAGCTCGTCTGCGTTGTCGATGCGCCCCTTGTCACTGGCCGCGCACAGCCCCGGATAGGTGCCCGCGTCCTCCGACATGACGGACAGCGTGGTCTGCGGGTCGCCGTTGCGCAGCGTCCTGGAGATGTCGGTGACGTAGGTGTGCGCGGGGCCGCTCAGCCAGCCCTCGGTCACCTTGATGGTGCCGGTGCCGCCGTCCTCGGATGCCATGGCCGCCGTCCTCAGAAGGCGTTCGCGCCGGTGTGGTCGGCGCGGATCTGCTGGTCGACCATCTGCTCCAGGCTCGCCGCGCCCTGCCCGAAGGCGTTGTTCATCTGCTGGATGGCGGTCTGGGCGCGGGACTGGAAGTCCTTCCACGCCTCGGCGGTGGCACCCTCGAAGGACCGGGCCGCGGGGGTGATGCCGGTCAGCATGTTCTCCAGCGCGTTCACCATGACGGTGTTGGCCTGGACCATGTCCTCGATGGCCTGGTTGGCCTGGTTGATGACGAGCGTGACGTCCGACATCTGCTGCTCCTGGGTGACGGCGACGCGGCTCCGGGCGGTGCGGGGCGCGCGGGTGGGTGGAGGGTCCGGTGGAGGTGGAGGTGGAGGTGGAGGTGGAGGTACGGGGCGGGCGCGCGAGGGGTGCGGTGCGCGCCGCACCGTCAGGTCAGGGCCTGGTAGAAGCTGTCGCCGGTGTTGGCCCAGGCGCCGGCGTACTCGGCGGCGCTCATCTCGCCGGTGTTCTGGATCTGGTCGGCGTCGGTCAGGGCCTGGTGCAGGTGGTCCACGGCCTGCTTGATGTTCGTGTAGGCCTGCATCCACTCCTGGAGCTTCGAGCTGAAGATCGAGGACGAGGCGGCGACGTAGGACAGGCGGACGTCGTCGTGGATCTGCTGGACGGTGTTGCCCGCCTTCACCATCTCGGCGATCTGCGTCTCCAGGGCGGCGCGCGCGGTGTCGATGTCCTGTTGCGCGCGGTTGTAGACGGAACCTGTGGGGGTGGCCATGGTGTTCCTCTTTCGCTGGCTCCGGGGCGCGGAGCGGACGACGGCGACGGAGCGGCGCGGCGCCGGGCGGTGCGGGAGGGAACGGGCGCCGCGGCCGGTCACGGCCTGTCTCGCGGACTCCCGTGCACCGCACCGGCCGGTCCCGGCAAGGGTGTTGGAAAGATCTCCGCCCGAAGATTGCCCTATGCGTCCGCTGTGGTGCAAGAACGATCCTGCTCAGCGAGGATGCGAGTGACTCACGTCACACACCTGGCGCGGGAGCCGTGCCCCGCGTTCACCGGAACTCTCTCCCCGGTCTTCCCTGTGGCGCCCGAACTGCCCGTCCCGGAACCGGAGTCGGGCGTGGCCCGCCCGCCCGGCCCGCCGGGCGCGGAGGCCGCCGGGACCAGACCGCGGGCCGAGATGGCGGCCGGATCGAGCGAGGGCCCGGTGGGCAGCAGCGCGAGCAACCGCGCGGGCAGACCGACCGCGGCGGAGCTGTCATAGCCGAGCCGTTGCGCCGCGGCGCCGGAGGGCACCGGATACGCCACCCCGGTGTCCGTGACCAGGAAGAGCGCGCCACCGGTGCCGGCCGACGACAGCGCCCGCACCAGCACACCGCCGCCGGCGCGCACCGAGATCCGGTCCGCGGGCACACAGGCCGCAGTCACCCCGGGCTCGGCGTGCGGCGCCGCACCGGCGGCCCCGGTGGCGTCCGCCACCACCACGGTCGTGGTGACCGGCCGGTCACCACGACCCGGCGCGATCCGGGCGCAGACCCGCTGCCCGCCGGCGGCCACCGGCACCGCCCGGGGCGCGGTCGCCGGCAGCGCCTCCGGCAGCAGGGTGGCGGTGTCGTCGGCCAAGTGGGCGGCGAGATCCGCGCCGCCCACCTCCCGCACGGTCACCCGGCCGCCGCCGTAGGCCGACTCCTGGGTGCGCGGGTCACCGCGGAGCAGGCGGAACTCCAGCTCGGTGAGGGGAGCGAGGCCCTCCCGGGTGAGGACGTACTCGCGGCCCGCCGCGGTGTAGAGCCGGCCGACCCGGCTGCCGGCGCCGGCCAGGTCGGGGCCGGCCGAGCCGCGCCCGGCGAGATCGGGCGGGGCGATGTCCGGGCCGGCGCTGAACGCCCCGAGGAACGCGGCACCGACCTCGACCGGCCGTACCCCGTCCCAGCCGAGGGCGGAGTCGGCGCCGTGCGCGGTGTCCACCGCGTACCGCCGCCCCCGCCACAGCAGATGGACGCCGCCGTCCCCGGCCCCGGTGGTCACCAGCACGCCCCGGCCGGAGTCCAGGCCCGTCCCCGGGTCCGCGGTGCCGACGGCCACCGAGGTGAGCGCGGCCGTCCCTGGCGTGGTCCCGCCGGCGGTGCCGTGCACCGCGCACACCTGCCACGCGGCACCGGAGAGATTCTCGGTGGGCAGCCCGTCCGGGGCGCCGACGATGCCGAGGGTGGCGCCCCGGGGTGCGCCGGCCAGGGAGGCGGCCGCCACCTGCCGCACCGCCTGCCGGTCACCGGCCAGCAGCCGGGCCGAGGTCTGGTTGAGCACCGGGTGCAGGGTGCCGTTCAGATACAGGTAGCGGGCACCGGTGTCCCGGACCACCACCAGGGTGCCGTCCACCGCCCACCCGGTGGCGCCGCCGGGCGAGATGAGTCCCCAGATCAGGCAGACCGCCCCCGCCAGCGCGGTGACCAGCGCCCCCCAGGCCACCCCGCGCCGGGTGCGGGCGGTGGGCGGCGAGTCGGGCGAGTCGAGATCGGTGCGGTGCAGGCCGGCGGCGACCCGGCCCATCACGAACAGGTGCGCCTGTACCTGGTCCTTGCGTGACTGCACGGCTCACCCCCGGATCGCGCGGAGCTGGCCGAAGACTCCGGCGAGCAGCGCCGCGAGCGGCAGCAGGGACAGGGCGGCGAAGGTGTGCAGCAGGTCGGCGGCCCGGCCCCAGTACGGCACGAGCCGGCGGCCCGGGACCGTCCAGGAGGCGACCACCGCGACCGCGGCCAGCACCACGACACCGCCGACGACCAGCAGCCGGGCCGGCAGGTCGCCGCGCACGGCCGTGACACAGGCGGCCAGGGCCAGCGCGTACGCCCCCGGCAGCGCCATGGTGAGCCGGCCGCGCAGGCCGCCCAGGGTGCGCACGTGCAGCAGGAGCAGGACACCGAGCACACAGCCGAGGACGGGAGCGGTCGGGCCGTGCCGCTCCGGTGCGGTCAGCAGGACGGTGGCACAGGCCGCGGCGACCAGGCCGAGGGCGCCGTGCAGGGCGTTGAGGTACCCGTCGGCGCGCTCCGCGCGGACGCGGACCCGGGCCGCCGGGTAGGGATCGATGCCCTCCTGCAACTCGGCCGCGTTGGACGGCAGCGGCGGCAGCCGCAACCCGGCCAGCCGGAACGCGAGCCCCGGCACCAGGCCCCCCGCGAGCACGGTGGCCACCGCCGTCCAGCCCGCCGTGTGCACCGGGTCCACGCCGGAGGTGACCAGCGCGCCCCAGACGGCCGTGAACACGGCGACCGTGCCGCCGGCGAGGAAGAGCGGGGCGTGGGTGCCGACCGCGCCGAGGGCGAGGACCGCCGCCCCGGCCGCCGCTGCGCCCGCCGCCAGCAGCCGCGGACCGAGCAGCGACTCCCCGGCCGACCCGGCCGGCACCAGCGCGCCGGCCAGTGCGAGGAACGGCACGGCGGCGGCGCCCAGGACCGCCCCGGCGGCCGCGTCACCCACCGCCCGGGAGGCCGTGGCCGCGCCGCCGGTCAGCAGCACCGCCAGCAGCGCGGCGGCGGCCGCACGCCAGCCCGCCGCGCCGGGCAGCAGCAGCGCGAACAGGGCGGCCGCGAGCGCGGTCAGGGTGAACCCGAGCAGCAGCCGGCGGCTCAGCTCGGGCCGCCAGCCGTCCCGGCGGTCGGCCAGCGTCTCCGCCATCCCGTCCACCACGTCGTCGAAGTCGACGGCCGGGAGAGCCTCATGACGTGCCCTCAGGTAGAGAGTGGTGCCGTCCGCGAGGCCCAGGGTCTCCGCGGTGCCGTTCTCGTCCAGGGGCGCGCCGCCCAGCCGCTGCAGGGTCCAGCCGCCGTGCTCCAGGCCGGCCTCACGCAGGTCACCGCCCGCGTACTCCACCAGGACGGGCAGGAGTTCGGCCAGGGGGACGTCCGTGGGGACGCCCAGTTCCACGACGCTGCCGGGTGCTCTGACGGCTATGCGGCACAATCCGGCGGTCTGATCGCTCACGATGCCTCGGTTCGGTTTCCCCGGACCGGGAACGGCACGCCGTTCCCGTCCGCTGGACTGTCGTTCGACTGGAGATCGGCTGCACATTATCGTGATCCACTGCCGGCTCCGACCGGGCCCCGGACGGCCCGGAGGTCTCCGCGTACGCGGTCCACGGTGCGGCCCCCGCCGAGGTGGGGACCTCACGCCCGGCCGGTTCCCGCACATCCACCGCACCACGGTCTGCCCCGGGAGGGCGCGGAGTTGAGTACCGTCACGTTCCGCCGGGCCCCGCGCCGCGCCGGTCCGCAGATGCCCGAGGGCGAGCTGGCCCTCCAGGAACCGCCCGCGCTGCCCGAACCACAGGGCGCGATGGGCGGAGTCGTCACCTACCTGCCCATGGCGTTGAGTTCACTCGGCATGCTGCTGGTGTTCATCCGGCCGGGCGAGGGCAACGGCGTCCTGATGTGGGTGGCCGTCGGGGTGATGGCGGTGTCCGCCGTCGCCATGCTGGTCAGCCAGTTCCTGAAGGCGTCCGGGGACCGCAAGCGGCAACTGCGCGGCGAACGCCGGGACTACCTGCGCTACCTCGCCACCAGCCGGCGCCGGGTGCGCCGCGTCGTCGACCAACAGCGCCGGGCCCAGAACTGGCAGCGTCCCGCGCCCGAGACCCTGTGGTCCCTGGTCGGCACCGCCCGCATGTGGGAACGCCGCCCGGCCCACGACGACTTCGCCGAGGTGCGGACGGCCACCGGGGAACAGGACCTGTCCCTCTCCCTCACCCCGCTGTCCACCCGGCCGGTGGAGGACCTCGAACCGCTCTGCGCCCACGCCCTGCGCCGCTTCATCCGCACCTACTCGGTCGTTCCCGCACAGCCGATCGCGGTCCGGCTGCGCTCCTTCGCCCGGGTGCTGCTGCCCGGCGACCGGGACACCGCGCGGGCCGTCGTCCGCGGTGTGCTCGCCCAGCTCGCCGTGTTCCACTCCCCGCAGGACCTGGCCATCGCGGTGGTCACCGACGCCGACGCCCTGCCCCACTGGCAGTGGGTGAAGTGGCTGCCGCACACCCGGCACCCCGCCGACACCGACGGCGCCGGAGCCGTCCGGCTCGTCGCCGGGAGCGTCTCCGAACTGGAGCCGCTGCTCGGCGAGGAGTTCGCCGGCCGCCCCGCCTTCGAGCCCGGGGCCCGGCCCGCCCGTGCCGAGCCGTACACGGTCATCGTGCTGGACACCGGGTCGGTCCCCGCCTCGGCGCGGATCGCGGGTGCCGGCTACCGCAACGCCGTCGTCCTCGACGTCCGCGCCACCCTGGCCGACGCCCCGGACCCCGGCACGCTGCGCCTGCACATGGCACCCGGCGAGCTGACCCTGGTCGCCGCCGGCCCCGGCGGACCCGGCACCCGCACCCCGCTGGGCCGGCCCGACGGCCTCGGCGCACCCGCTGCCAGGGCCCTCGCGCTCGGACTCGCCCCGTACCGGCTCGGCGCCGCCGCCCCGACCGGGCAGCCCCTTCAGGAGGACCGCGAGCTGACCGAGCTGCTCGGCATCCGGGACCTCGCCGGCGCCGACCCTGCCGCCCTGCACGCCCCCCGGCCGGCGGCCGACCGGCTGCGCGTCCCCATCGGCGTGGCCGCCGACGGCACCCAGGTGCTGCTGGACCTGAAGGAGTCCGCGCAGGGCGGCATGGGCCCGCACGGCATGCTGATCGGTGCCACCGGCTCCGGCAAGTCCGAACTGCTGCGCACCCTGGTGCTCTCCCTGGCGCTCACCCACTCCTCCGAGACCCTCAACCTGGTCCTGGTCGACTTCAAGGGCGGTGCCACCTTCCTCGGCCTCGACCGGCTCCCGCACACCTCCGCCGTCATCACCAACCTCGCCGACGAGACCGCCCTGGTCGACCGGATGAAGGACGCCCTGCACGGCGAACTGATCCGCCGCCAGGAACTGCTGCGCAGCGCCGGCAACCACGCCTCGGTCCGCGACTACGAGCAGGCCCGGCAGGCCGGCGCCGCCCTGGACCCGCTGCCGACCCTCCTCGTCGTGGTCGACGAGTTCAGCGAACTCCTCGCCGCCCACCGGGACTTCCTCGACCTGTTCGTGATGATCGGCCGCCTCGGCCGGTCCCTCGGGGTCCACCTGCTGCTCGCCTCCCAGCGCCTGGACGAGGCACGCATCCACCAGCTGGAGTCCCACCTGTCCTACCGGATCGGCCTGCGCACCTTCTCCGCCATGGAGAGCCGGGGCGTACTGGGCGTCTCCGACGCCTACGAACTGCCCCCGCAGCCCGGCAGCGGTCTGCTGAAGAACGACGTCGGCACCCTCACCCGGTTCAAGGCCGCCTACGTCTCCGGCCCCTACCGGCAGGCCCGCCCCACCGCGCCGCACGCCGTGATCGCCGGGCAGGTCGTGCCCTTCCGGGCCGAATGGGTGGCACCCCGGCACGTCACGCATCCCGCCGCACCCGACCCCGCACCGGAACCGGAGGGCGGCGAGGCGCCGAGCGTACTGGACGTCGCCGTGGAGCGGCTGCGGCACTGCGGACCGGCCGCCCACCAGGTGTGGCTGGCGCCACTGGCCGAGTCGCCCACCCTGGACCTGCTGCTCACCCCCGACGAGCCCCGCCCGCCGCTGACCGTGCCGGTGGGCGTGGTCGACCGGCCCTTCGACCAGCGTCGTGACGAACTGGTCGCCTCCCTGGCCGGGGCCGGCGGCCACGTCGCCGTCGCGGGCGGCCCGCAGAGCGGCAAGAGCACCCTGCTTCGCACCCTGATCTGCGCCCTCGCCCTCACCCACACCCCCCGCGACGTGCAGTTCTACTGCCTCGACTTCGGCGGCGGCCTGCTCGGCGCGCTCACCGGACTGCCGCACGTCGGGTCCGTCACCGGCCGGCTCGACCGCGAACGGGTCGGCCGGACGCTCCAGGAGGTCACCGAGATCCTCGCCCACCGGGAGCGGTTCTTCGCCGAGCACGGGGTGGAGTCGATGGCCGACTACCGCCGCCGCCGGGGCGCCGGTGAATTCGCCGGGGAACCCCACGGCGACGTCTTCCTGGTGGTGGACGGCTGGTCCACGGTCCGCCAGGACTTCCTCGACCTGATGCCGGTGTTCACCCAGGTCGCCTCCCGCGGCCTCAACTTCGGCGTGCACCTGTTCGTCTCCGCCGGCCGGTGGGGCGAGATCACCGGCGGCCTCCGCGACCTGCTGGGCACCCGCTTCGAACTGCGGCTCGGCGACCCCGTCGACTCGGTCGTCAACATGCGCGCGGCCGGCACCGTGCCCAAGCTGCCCGGCCGCGGACTCACCGACGAACGGCTGCACTTCCTCACCGCCCTGCCCCGTCTGGACGGCGACGCCGACCCGGCCACCGCCGCGGACGGCCTCGCCGCCCTGGTACGGCAGACCGCCGCGGCCTGGGACGGGCCGCCGGCGCCCCCGGTCCGGGTCCTGCCCGCGCTGCTGCCCGCCGCCGGGCTCCCGGCACCGGAAGGGGAACTGCGGGTGCCGCTCGGTCTGGAGGGCGCCCGGCTCGGCACCCTCTGGCACGACTTCGAGGAACATCCGCACCTGGTCGTCGTCGGCGACGTGGAGAGCGGCAAGACCAACGCGCTCGCCCTCGTCGTGGACGCGGTCACCCGGCGGTTCGCTCCGGGCGAGGCGAAGATCATGACCGTGGACTACCGGCGCGGCCTCACCACGGCCGTCCCCGAGGAGTACCGGCTCGGCTACGCCGTCGGACCGGACCTGGTGCACCGCATGGTCGACGGGACCTCCCGGGCCATGCGGGAACGCGTCCCCGGTCCGGACATCGGCCCCGACCGGCTGCGGGCCCGCGACTGGTGGACCGGGCCGCGCGTGTTCCTCGTCATCGACGACCACGAACTGGTCGCCGGCGGCGGCGACCTGTTCGGCCCGCTGCACGAGGTGCTGGTGCGTGGCGCCGAGATCGGCCTGCACGTGATCGTCGCGCGGGGCGCCAACGGGGCGGGCCGCGCCCTGCTCGGCGACCCGTTCCTGCGCCGCCTGACGGAGGCCAACTCACCCGTCCTGCTGCTGTCCTGCCCGCCCTCCGAGGGCCAGGTCGTCCCGGGCCGGAAGCCGCGTGTGCAGCGGCCCGGACGCGGCGAGTACGTCACCCGCCGGACGGCGGTGGAGACGCAGCTCGCGCTGCGGGGACGGGACGCCCAGGACGCACAGGACACGACGGACCCCGAGGGCACCCGGCGGTAGGCCCTGGCGGGGACGGCTCAGCGGGTGCCGGCGGCCCAGCGCCGGCGGCGCCCGCGCGGGACCGCGAAGGCGGTGGCGGCGGTGAGGACGACGACACCGGCCGCCGCGCCCGCGACCCACAAGGCGGTGGCCCGGCCCCGATGACCCGGCGGGCCGGACAGGGCGAGACCGCCCCGGGCGCCGGTACCACCCGGCCCGTCCGGCACCGCGGCCTGCCGGCCCTCCGCCGCGCCGGTGCCGCTCGCGGGGGTGAACGGCGCCGAGACGGCCTCCGCCGGGTCCACCGTGCCCGCCCCGGCGCCCGCCGCCGGGTAGGCGGTGGCGGTCAGCCGGTCCCGCAGGGCGGCGGCCGGCAGACCGGGCCGGCGGGCGTCCACGAGGGCGGCCGTCGCGGCCACGAAGGCGGTGGCCAGCTCGGCGCCGCCGCCGGTGAACGGGCCACCGCCGGGGCCGATGCCGGTGAGGGAGGTGCCGGGGGCGTAGAGGTCCGGGGCGGTGACGGGCGCGACGGTCTCCTCGGGCACCCCCTCCGGGGTGAGACCGGCCACGGCCAGCACCTGCGGCAGCGCCGCCGGGTACGCGGCGGGAGCGGCGGCGGACGCCTTCGCACCCGCGCGGCCCGAGGCGTACGCGGGGGCGACGACCACCACCTCGCGCCGCTCGGCCAGTTCCACGGCCCGGGTGAGCGCGGCGCTCCCCGAGGGCAGCGCGAAGGGCACGTCCACCACCCGGGCGCCGCCCGCCACGGCCGCCTCGATCCCGTCGGCGATCCGGCCCGCGGTGGTGACACCGTCGCCGTCGGTGACCCGGACGGACAGGATGCGGGCGTCGGGAGCCACCCCGGCGAAACCGGTGCCGCCCGCCGCGCCGGCCCCCGCGACCAGCCCGGCGACGAAGGTGCCGTGGCCGATGCAGTCGTCACCGGCCCGGCCGCCGCCGACCACGTCGGGACCGGCGGTGACCCGCCCGGCCAGCGGGGCGGTCCCGGTGCCGGCGACTCCGGTGTCCAGCACGGCCACGGTCACCCCGGCGCCCCGGCTCCACTCCCAGGCCCGGGACGGTGCCAGGTACTGCTGAGCCCACGGCGTCCCCGGGACGGAGCGGGTGGACCGGGCGACACAGCCCCCGTCGTCCGGGGGAGCGGCGGACACCCGGGGCAGGGTGTCCCCGTCGGCGGCGGCCGGGCCGGCCGTGCCGACGGCGGCCGTCGTGGCACCGATCAGCAGCAGGACGAGCCCCGCCGACGTGCCCGTCCCGCCCCGTCCCACCCGCCTGGTCGTCACCATGGCGGTGATCGTACTGGGGTGCGGGCCACCCGCCCCGGCCGCCCCGGCGCCGGACGGGCGCCGACTGCCGGGTCAGCCGGCCGAGTCGGCCGTGCCCCCGCCGGGGACGTCCTCCGGCAGCAGCGCCCGCAGCTCGTCCGGCCCGGCGTCGGGCAGTTCGCTGAGCCGTCCCGCCTGCCGGGTCACCATCGTCTCCAGTACGGTCCTGGCGTACCGGGCGTTGCCGAAGCCGGGGCCGCGCTCGACGCTCTCGAAGTGCCGCAGCAGCGCGTCCACCGTCGCCGGCGGGCAGGTGTAGCCGTCCCGGGCGCAGGTGCGCAGCACGATCTCCACCAGCTCGGCGGCCTCGTAGGCGGCGAAGCGCACGGTACGCGGGAACCGGGAGGCGAGTCCGGGATTGGAGGCGAGGAAACGTCCCATCTCGGCCTCGTAGCCGGCCACCACCACGGCGGTGTCCTCGCGGTGGTCCTCCATGAGCTTCAGCAGCGTGTCCACCGCTTCCCGCCCGTAGTCGGAGGGGGCACCGCCCTCCGGGGTGAGCGCGTACGCCTCGTCCACGAACAGCACACCGCCCCGCGCCCGCTGGAACGCCTCCCGGGTCAGCTGGGCGGTGTGGCCGACGTACCGGCCCACCAGGTCGGCCCGGGACACCTCCACCAGCTGGCCCCGGGGCAGCACGCCGAGGGCGCCCAGCAACTGGCCGTAGAGCCGGGCCACCGAGGTCTTGCCGGTGCCGGGCGGCCCGGCGAACACCAGGTGGTGGCCGACGGAGGAGACCGGCAGTCCGGCGGCCCGGCGCCGCTCGCCCGCCGACAGCAGGTTCACCACGTCCCGTACCTGGGCCTTGGCCTCCGCGAGCCCGACCAGGCCGGTCAGCTCCGCCAGCAGGCCCGCCACCGGACGGGCGCCGCCGCCGGGGCCGGCGCCGACGGCGGCCGCCGCGTGCTCCCCGACGTCCTCCGGCACCAGCAGGACCAGCTCGTCCTCGGTGGCCTCGGGTGTGCCGGCCAGCCGGTACGCCTGCCGGTCGATCATCTCCTCGAAGACCTTGCGGGCCTCGCGCGCGTTGCCGAACGTCTCGTCCCTGGGCAGGCGCGCGAAGTGCACCGCGAGCGCCCGCTCGGTGTCCTCCCGCAACCGGAAGCGGTCCCGCTCGCAGAGCCGGCGCACGATGGTGACGAGTTCGTCGTCGCCGTAGTTCTCGAACTCCACGGTCCGGCTGAACCGGGAGGCGAGGCCGGGGTTGGAGGCGAGGAAGTCCGTCATCGGCGCGGAGTAGCCGGCGGCGATCACCACCACGTCGTCGCGGTGGTCCTCCATCAGCTTCACCAGGGTGTCCACCGCCTCCCGGCCGAAGTCCGGGCCGCCGGTGCCGCCGCCGCTGGTCAGCGTGTACGCCTCGTCGACGAACAGCACCCCGCCCAGGGCCCGCTGGAACACCTCGGTCGTCTTGAGCGCGGTGCCGCCGACCACCCGGGCGACCAGGTCCGCGCGAGCCACCTCCACCAGGTGGCCGGAGCGCAGCACACCGAGCGAGGCCAGGATCGAGCCGTACAGCCGGGCCACGGTGGTCTTGCCGGTGCCGGGCGGCCCGGCGAAGACGAGGTGGCGGACGGTGGCCGGGACCGGCAGGCCCATCTCCCGGCGCCGCCGGGCCAGCCGGTTGACGTTGACCAGCGTCGCCACCTGGTCCTTGACCCCCTTGAGGCCGACCAGCGCGTCGAGCCGGGCCAGCGGGTCCGCGGACGGGCCGCCGTCGTCCGGGCCACCGTGCGCGTCCCGGGGACGCGCCCCGTCGGCGCGTCCCCCGCCCAGCACGTCGGGCTCCCCGTTGCCGTGGGCGGTGAGGCGGTCGGCGGCCAGGCTGCCGCCCGGGTCGGTCTGCCGCAGCCCCGCGCCCCGGTTGCCGGTCACCGTGCACCCGACGGCCCGCACCGGACCCGGCCCGGTGACCCGCAGGCCGTCCCCGGCGCCGTCGGACAGCACGCACTCGGTGAGCGCGGCCGTCGCGTCCCCGGCGACCAGCGCGCCGTGCCCGGCACTGCGCAGCAGTCGTACCCGGACCGCCGTCAGCTCCGCCTCCCCGTCCAGCGCGAGCCCGTCGCCGCCCGCGTCCTGTGCGGCGCAGTCGATCAGCTCGGCGGTGCCGCCGTCCCCGACCACGAACCCGGTGCCGGTGCCGCCCCGCACGGTCGCCGCCCGGAACGCCGTACGGGCCCGGCCGGCGATCCTGACCCCGTGGCCGCCCGCCCCCTCTACCCGCAGCTCCTCCCACCGGCCCCGGCCCTCGTCGCGGACCTCCACCCCGTTGCCGCCGCTGCCGGTGACCTCCGTACGGCGCAGCACCGGGTCGGCGCTCCCGGCCACCACCACCCCGTGTCCGGCGGGCCCCGCCACCTCCAGCCGCTCCAGCCGGGCCGTGCCGGAACCGTCGAGCACCACGCCCTCGGCGCCGCCGCCGCGCACTCGGGTCCGCCGCACCACCGGCGCCGCCCGGTCACCGGCGTGCAGCCCGGCCGCGCCCGACCCCTCGACGTCACAGTCCGTCAGCACCGCCCGGGACCGGTCGAGGAGCGCCACGCCCTGGCCCCCGCTGTCCCGCACCCGCAGCCCGGTCAGTTCCGCGGCGCCCGTGCCACCGGTGAGCACGCCCTGGGTGGCGGCCCGCTCCGCCACGCAGTCGGTGAGCCGGGGGGCGCCGGCGGAGGCCACGTAGAAGCCGATGACACAGTCCCGCGCCGTGGTGCGCCGGACGGCGGTGGTGGCGTCGCCCTCCACGGCGACGCCGGGCTTCACCGTGCGGGAGACGACGCAGTCCTCCACCGTCCCCCGGGCCCGGCCGTTGGCGAGGATCCCGTTGCCCCGGGCGTCGTCGATCCGGCAGCCGCGCACGGTGGTCTCCGCCTCCTCACCGAGCACCACCGCGGAACTGCCGAAGTCGGACAGCGCGCAGTCGACGACCACGCTGGGCCGGGCGGAGAGGTCCACGATGCCCGCCCCCTCCGGGTTGGACACCCGGCACTCGCGGACCGCGACCGAGCCCGTCTCGCGTACCAGGACGGCCGTCCAGGCCGCCCCGCGCACCTCGCACCCCGCCAACTCGGCCTGCCCACGCGGCACGTCCACCACCGGCGCCTCCTCGTCGCTGCCGGTGAGCAGCAGTCCGGAGAGCTTCACCGCCTCCGCCAGCACCTGGACGGCGCTGCCGTCACCGGGCGCGATCTCCACCGTCCCGTCCGGTTCGTAGGCGGCCAGGGTGACCGGCCGGGCCAGGACCAGGTTCTCCGGGTAGCGGCCCGGACGCACCCGGACGAGCGCCCCGGCCCTCGCCTCGGCCAGTGCGGCGGTCAGAGTGCGGTAGGGGGAACCTCCGGCCGGGTCCACCACGATGAGCTGACGCGACAACAGGGTCCCCTCTCACAACAGTTGATCACCACATCATGCCGTGCGCCCCCGACCGCCCACCAGCACGGTCCCGCCTCCGGGCCACGGGCGGGCCGGGCCGTCACGCCCGGCGGTCGGTAGCCTTCAGGCGGCGTGGGACGGGGAGGGCCCCGGCGTGAACGTCCCGGAACCTCCCCGGAAACCCCCCGCGCGCCCACCGTCCGGGCCGGTACACGCAGACAACGAGGTGAGAGGCCCCATGTTCACCACCCGCCCCACCCTCCAGGGCACCTTCGGCATGGTGTCCGCCACGCACTGGCTGGCCTCCGCCGCCGCCCTGGCCGTGCTGGAGGACGACGGCAACGCCTTCGACGCCGCGGTGGCCGGGGCGTTCACCCTGCACGTCGTGGAGCCGCACCTGAACGGCCCGGCGGGCGAGGTGCCGGTCATCGTCGCGCCCGCCGGGGCCGCGCCCCGCGTGCTGTGCGGGCAGGGGCCCGCGCCGGCCGGGGCGACCATCGCGCACTACACCTCCCTCGGCCTGGACCTGGTCCCCGGCACCGGCCCGCTGGCCGCCGCCGTGCCCGGTGCCTTCGACGCCTGGCTGCTGCTCCTGCGCGACCACGGCACCAAGTCCCTCGCGGACGTGCTGAAGTACGCCATCGGATACGCCGAGCACGGGCACCCGGCGGTCGAGCGGATCGGCGCGACGGTGGAGACGGTCCGGGAACTGTTCGAAACCGAGTGGACCAGTTCCGCCGAGATCTACCTCCCCGGCGGCCGGCCCCCGGCCCCCGGTGCCCTCCTCAAGAACCCCGCCCTCGCGGCGACCTGGCGGCGTCTGCTCACCGAGGCACGGGCGGTCGCCGGGGCCGTCGTGGGTCCCGCACGCCGGGAGGCGGAGATCGAGGCGGCCCGCCGCGTCTGGCGGGAGGGGTTCGTCGCGGAGGCGCTGGCGGACTTCGCCGCCCGGCCCACGAGGGACACCTCCGGCGAACGCCACACCGGCACCCTCACCGGCGACGACCTCGCCGGGTACGCCGCGCACTACGAGGAGCCGGTCACCCACACCTGGAACGGCTGGACCGTCGCCAAGGCCGGCCCCTGGAGCCAAGGCCCGGTCTTCCTCCAGCAACTCGCCCTGCTGGACGACGACTTCGGCGCTCCCGGCAGCGGGGCTGAGTACGGCGGCGCGGAGTACGTGCACACCCTGGTCGAAGGCACCAAACTGGCGATGGCCGACCGGGAGGCGTGGTACGGCGACGCGGACCCCGCCGCCGTACCGCTGCGGACGCTGCTGTCACCCGGGTACAACGCGGGACGGCGCGCCCTGGTCGACGCCGGGCGTGCCTCGTCCGAGCTGCGGCCGGGCCGCCCCGACGGGCGGACGCCCCGGCTGCCCGCGGCGGCCTCCCCGGACGCGGACCCCGCGGTGGCCGTCACCCCGGGGGCGGGCGAGCCGACCGTCGCCCGGGACGGCGCCACCCGGGGCGACACCTGCCACCTCGACGTCGTGGACCGCTGGGGCAACATGGTCGCGGCGACACCCAGCGGCGGCTGGCTCCAGTCCAACCCCGTCGTCCCCGCCCTCGGCTTCCCGCTCGGCACCCGGCTCCAGATGACCTGGCTGGAGCCGGGGCTGCCCAACTCCCTCACCCCCGGACGGCGCCCGCGCACCACCCTCACCCCGTCCCTCGCCCTGCGCGACGGCGTGCCGGTGCTCGCCTTCGGCACCCCCGGCGGTGACCAGCAGGACCAGTGGAGCCCGCACTTCCTGCTCGCCGTCGCCCTGCGCGAGAGGTTCCGCGGCGGCCTCGACCTGCAAGGCGCGATCGACGCCCCGAACTGGCACACCGAGAGCTTCCCGTCGTCGTTCTACCCGCGGCTCATGGACCCGGGCTCGGTCGTCCTGGAGTCCCGCTTCGGGGCCGACGTCATCGACGGCCTGCGCCGCCGCGGACACCGCGTCACGGTGTCCGGCCCCTGGTCGGAGGGGCGGCTGTGCGCGGTCGCCCGCGATCCGGAGACCGGCGTCCTGTCGGCGGCGGCCAACCCGCGCGGCATGCAGGGGTACGCCGTCGGCCGCTGAGCCGCTGCCCTACCGCCCCCCGCCCGGCTGCCGTACCTCCGCCCGCTCCCACCCCGGCCGGTCCGGCCGGGGGCCGAGCCGCTCCGGGTCGCGGGAGCGGTAGACGACGTACGGACGGACCAGGTACTGCACCGGCGCGCTGAACATGTGCACCAGCCGGGTGTACGGCACCAGCGCGATCAGCAGCATGCCGACCACCGCGTGCGCCTGGTACAGCGCCGGCACGTCCGCCATCAGGCCCGTCTCGGGGCTCAGCCGGAACAGACTGCGCGCCCACGGGGCGAGGGAGTGCCGGTAGTCGTAACCCGTGCCGGTGGAGTGGGCGAGCTTGGCGGCCATGCCGAGGAGGATCGCGCCGACCAGGAAGACGTACATGAACTTGTCGTTGGCGGTGGTGGCCCGGAAGACCGGTGCGTTGGTGCGCCGCCGGTAGACCAGCGCCCCGATGCCGAGGACCGCGAGCGCCCCGGCGAGAGTGCCGCCGTACAGGGAGAAGAGGTGGTAGGCGCGCTCGTGCACACCGATCGCGTCGGTCCACGACTCGGGGACGAACAGGCCGATGAGGTGGCCGGCGAGGACGAACAGGATGCCGTAGTGGAAAACCGGGGAGGCGATGTTCAGCAGCCTGGACTCGTAGACCTGGGAGGAGCGGGTGGTCCAGCCGAAGCGGTCGTAGCGGTGCCGCCAGACCAGTCCGGCGACCAGGGAGACGAACGCGGCGTAGGGCAGGACGGCCCAGAGGAAGACGGTCATCGGCGGGCTCCGGCGGTGGCGGGCGGCAGGGTGGCGCACACCGCGTCCAGGACGCACGCGTAGGGCGTGCCGAAGGCGGTGAGCCGGGTACGGAGCTGCTCCAGGGCGTCGCGGTACTCGACCAGCGGGCCCGTCTCCCCGGTGCGGGAGGTGAACTCCAGCACGGCGGGCAGGAAGTCGGGGAGTTCCTCGCCGGTGCACTCCAGGCCGTGCGCGCGGTACAGCTCCTTGAACCGGACCAGGGACATGCCGCGCCGCCGGGTGTCGCCGTCGCTCCACCAGCTCAGGTAGAGACTGTGCCGGTTCCTGAAGTCGAACACCTCGACGTAGTGCGCCTGGAGTTCGGGCTGGGCCGTCACCACCGCGTGGTCGGTGAACTCCCGCAGCTGCGGCGCGGCCTCCCGCAGCAGCGGCAGCCGGGCCCGGAAGTCCTCGTCCGGGTAGGTCAGGCAGAGCGCCGCCGCCTGGTAAAGCACCTCGAAACCGGGCATCAGACCTCCCTGTCGGACGGCTCGTCGGCGGTCTGCCGGCGGCGCAGGATGTGGAAGTTCTCCACCGGCACCAGCGGCAGCCGCCTGCGGCCCGAGTCCTGGCCGAACGGCCCGTCGCCGTCCACCGCGCAGGTGTCCGGCAGCGCGGACGCCTCCAGCCGGTGCGCGTCCCCGACGGCGGCCGTCGGGATGACGTACCGCTCCTCGTACTTGGCGATGGCGAGGAGGCGGTACATGTCCTCGATCTCGTCCGGTGCCATCCCCACGGCGCCCGCGACGCCGGGATCGGTCTCCTCGCCGAGGTTGACCGCCCGCATGTGGGCGCGCATCGCGGCGAGCTTCTCCAGGGAGGCCCGCACCGGCCCGGTGTCCCCGGCGGCGAACAGCTCCGCCAGGTACTCCAGCGGGATGCGCAGGGTGTCGATCGCGCCGAACAGGTTGCCGGCGTCCTCCCCGTCGTGCCCGGTCTCCGTCAGCGCGTCGACCACCGGGGAGAGCGGCGGGATGTACCAGACCATCGGCATCGTCCGGTACTCCGGGTGCAGCGGCAGCGCGACCCGGTACCTGCTGATCAGCGCGTGCACGGGGGAGCGGCGGGCCGCCTCGATCCAGTCGTACGGGATGTCCGCCGCTTCCGCGGCCCGCCGCACCGCGGGGTCCTCCGGGTCGAGGAACACGTCCAACTGGGCTTCGTACAAGCCGCGTTCGTCCGCCGTTCCGGCCGCCGCCGTCACCTTGTCCGCGTCGTAGAGCAGCACACCCAGGTAGCGCAGCCGGCCCACGCAGGTCTCCGAGCAGACCGTGGGCTGCCCGACCTCGATGCGCGGGTAGCAGAAGGTGCACTTCTCGGCCTTGCCGGTGCGGTGGTTGAAGTACACCTTCTTGTACGGGCACCCCGTCACGCACATCCGCCAGCCCCGGCAGCGGTCCTGGTCGACCAGGACGATGCCGTCCTCCGCGCGTTTGTACATCGCCCCGGACGGGCAGGACGCCACGCACGACGGGTTGAGGCAGTGCTCGCAGATGCGCGGCAGGTAGAACATGAACGACTCTTCGTAGGCGAACCGCACCTTGTCCGACGCCTCCCGCCGGACCCGCTCCACCACCGGGTCGAGGTCGCCGTAGGCCGGGGCGCCGCCCAGGTTGTCGTCCCAGTTCGACGACCAGGCGATCTTCATCGGCTTGCCGTCGAGCTGGGAGACGGGCCGGGCCACGGGGTAGTCGGTGCCGAGCGGGGCGTCGGTGAGGTTCCTGTAGTCGTACGTCCAGGGCTCGTAGTAGTCCTTGATCTCGGGGAGCCTGGGGTTGGAGAAGATCCCGGCGAGCTTCTTGAACCGGCCTCCCGCCTTGAGCTTCAGCGCGCCGCGCCGGTTCAGCTCCCAGCCGCCGCGCCACTTCTCCTGGTCCTCGTAGCGGCGGGGGTAGCCCTGGCCGGGGCGGGTCTCCACGTTGTTGAACCAGACGTACTCCATGCCCCGGCGGTTGGTCCACGCCTGCTTGCAGGTGACCGAGCAGGTGTGGCAGCCGATGCACTTGTCGAGGTTCATCACCATCGCGATCTGTGCCATCACACGCATGTCAGTACTCGACCTCCTGGCCGCGCCGGCGGATCACCGTCACCTCGTCGCGCTGGTTGCCCGTGGGGCCGAGGTAGTTGAACGCCCAGGAGAACTGGGCGTACCCGCCGATCAGATGGGTCGGCTTGAGGATCAGCCGGGTCAGCGAGTTGTGGATGCCGCCGCGCATGCCGGTGGTCTCGGCCAGCGGGACGTTCACCGTGCGTTCCTGCGCGTGGTGCATGTAGACCGTGCCGGGCGGCATCCGGTGCGAGACGATCGCGCGGGCCACCACCACGCCGTTGCGGTTGACCGCCTCGATCCAGTCGTCGTCCGCCACCCCGATGGCGTCGGCGTCCTGCGGGGCCATCCAGATGCTCTGCCCGCCCCGGGAGAGGGACAGCATGAACAGGTTGTCCTGGTACTCGGAGTGGATCGACCACTTGTTGTGCGGGGTGAGGTAGCGGACCGTGACTTCCCGGGTGCCGTCCGGGCCGAGCCGGGGCTCGCCGAACAGGCGGTGCATGTCCAGCGGCGGCCGGTAGACCGGCAGCGCCTCGCCCAGCTCGTGCATCCAGTCGTGGTCGAGGAAGAGGTGCTGCCGGCCGGTGAGGGTGTGCCAGGGCTTGAGCTGCTCGGTGTTCTGTGTGAACGCCGTGTACCGGCGTCCGCCGTGCTCGCTGCCCGACCACTCCGGGGAGGCGTTCACCGGCACCGGCGCGGACTGGGTGTCCGCGTAGGTGACCCGCCGGCCCTCGTGCTCGGCGGCCAGGTGGGCCATCTCCTGCCCGGTCTTCGCCCCCAGGGTGCGGAACCCCTGCACGGCCAGGCGGCCGTTGGTGGTGCCGGACAGGGCGAGGATCGTGTTGGCCGTCTTCACCGCCGTGTCCAGCGCCGGACGCCCGTGTGCCGGGCCGCCGCGCACCGCGCCGTTCAGCTCCCGCAGCAGCGCCACCTCCTCGTCCGGGCGCAGGGTGATGCCCTTGGCGGGCAGCCCCTCGGCCTCGGCCAGCGGGCCGAGCGCCGCGAACTTCGCGCCGATCGCCGTGTAGTCGCGCTCCACGACGGTCAGCGCGGGCAGGGTCCTCCCCGGCTCCGGTTCGCACTCGCCGCGCTTCCAGTCCCGTACCACACCGCCGGGCTGGGCCAGCTCGCCCGGGGTGTCGTGCTGGTGGGGCGAGGCGACCAGGTCCCTGCGGACACCGAGGTGCCCCGCGGCCAGCTCGCTCAGTTTCTCCGCCAGCGCCTTGAAGGTGTCGACGTCGGTGCGGGCCTGCCAGGGCGGGTCGACCGCCGGGGAGAAGGCGTGCACATAGGGGTGCATGTCGGTGCTGGACAGGTCGTGCTTCTCGTACCAGGTCGCGGCCGGCAGGACGACGTCGGAGAGCAGGGTGGAGGAGGTGTGCCGGAAGTCCAGCGAGAGCAGCAGGTCGAGCTTGCCCTCGGGCGCCTCGTCGTGCCAGACCACGTCCCGGGGCCGCTCCCCGGGCGCCGCCTCCTGGGCCCGGAGCGAGGAGTGCGTGCCCAGCAGGTGCTTGGTGAAGTACTCGGCGCCCTTCGCGGAGGACCCCAGCAGGTTGGCCCGCCACAGGGTCACGATCCGCGGCCAGTTCTCCGGCGCGTCCGGGTCCTCGCACGCGAACCTCAGCGTCCCGGCCCGCAGTTCGGCCACCGCCTCGGCCACCGGGTCGCCGGACACCTCGCCCAGCTCCAGCGGATTGCGGTCGAAGGTCGGGTACGACGGCATCCACCCCGCCCGCGCCGACAGCGCCAGGCAGTCCGCGCCGGTCATGCCCCGGAACCTGCCCTCACCCAGCGGCGAGGCCAGGACGTCGGCGCCGAACCGGTCGTAGCGCCACTGGTCGGTGTGGAGGAACCAGTACCCGGTGCCGATCATCTGCCGGGGCGGCCGGGCCCAGTCCAGGCCGCCCGCCAGGGAGGCCCAGCCGGTCAGCGGGCGGCACTTCTCCTGGCCGACGTAGTGCGCCCAGCCGCCGCCGTTGCGGCCCTGACAGCCGGTGAGCTGGAGCAGGGCGAGGAAGGCCCGGTAGATCGTCTCGGAGTGGAACCAGTGGTTCGTCCCCGCGCCCATCAGGATCATGCAGCGGCCCTTGGAGCGCTCCGCCGTCCGCGCGAACTCCCGGGCGACGCGCACACAGGCCGCCGCTGGCACCGAGGTGTGCGTCTCCTGCCAGGCCGGGGTGCAGGGGTCGGCCGGGTCCTCGTACGACGCCGGCCAGGTGCCCGGCACGCCGGGGCGGGCGACGCCGTACTGGGCCAGCAGCAGGTCGAAGACGGTCGTCACCAGCGGGCCGCCGGGGCCGCCCAGCCGGGTCGCGGGCACCCCGCGCCGGACCGCCTCGCCGCGCCCCTGGCCGTGCGGGCCGCCGTCGGTGTCGAAGCGGGGGAGGAGCACCTCGACGCCCGCCGCGGCCTCGTGGCCGTGCAGGGTGAGGCGGGGGCCGACGTCCCCGAGGTCCAGGTTCCACCTGCCCTGGTCGGCCTCGTTCCAGCGGAAGCCGAGCGAGCCGTTGGGGACCACCGCCCGGCCCGTCGTCTCGTCCAGCACCACCGTCTTCCACCGCGCGTCCTCGCCGCCCTGCCCGAGGTCGGCGGCGCGCAGGAACTTCGCCGGGACGTACGCCCCGTCCCGCTCGGCCAGGGTGACCAGGAACGGCAGGTCGGTGAAGCGCCGTACGTAGTCCGTGAAGAACGGCGTCTCCCGGTCGACGAAGAACTCCTTCAGCACCACGTGCCCCATGGCCAGGGCCAGCGCGGCGTCCGTGCCGGGGTGCGGGTGCAGCCACTGGTCGGCGAACTTGGTGTTGTCCGCGTAGTCCGGGGAGACCACCACGACCTTCTGGCCCCGGTAGCGGGCCTCCGCCATCCAGTGCGCGTCCGGGGTGCGGGTGACCGGGACGTTCGTGCCCCACATGATCAGATACGCCGCGTCCCACCAGTCGCCCGACTCCGGCACGTCCGTCTGGTCGCCGAAGACCTGCGGGGAGGCGACGGGGAGGTCGGCGTACCAGTCGTAGAACGACAGCATCGGCGCGCCGATCAGGGAGTGGAAGCGGGCGCCCGCCGCGTGCGACACCATCGACATCGCGGGGATCGGGGAGAACCCGGCGATCCGGTCCGGGCCGTGGGCCTTGATGGTGTGCACGTGCGCGGCGGCCACCAGCTCCACCATCTCGTCCCAGGACGCCCGCACCAGGCCGCCCTTGCCCCGGGCCCGCTGGTAGCGGCGCCGCCGCCCGGGGTCGCCCTGGAGGTCCGCCCAGGCCAGCACCGGGTCCTTCAGCCGGGCCTTCGCCTCCCGGTACATCTCCAGGAGCACCCCCCGCACGTACGGGTAGCGCATCCGGGTGGGGGAGTACGTGTACCAGGAGAAGGCGGCGCCCCGCGGGCAGCCGCGCGGCTCGTACTCCGGGCGGTCCGGGCCGACCGACGGGTAGTCCGTCGCCTGGGTCTCCCAGGTGATGATGCCGTCCTTGACGAAGACGTTCCAGCGGCACGAGCCCGTGCAGTTGACGCCGTGCGTGGAGGTCACGACCTTGTCGTGGCTCCAGCGGTCCCGGTAGAAGGCGTCCGCCTCGCGCCCGCCCGCCAGCCCGATGCTGTGCAGGTCGGGCGAGGCCGTCCCGCGCCGCAGGAACCGTCCCGCGCGCAGCAGCACCGCGCCCGGCTCGGCGGGCGGTGTCCGCGTGTCCGTCACGTGCGCTCCCTTGCCGGCGGCCCTGGTTCACGAACCTAGGGCCGGGCACGGGAGCGCACCCGTTCACGGCGCCCGTACGGGTTCCCCCGCCGGGGTCGCCGTACGGGTTTCCCCGCCGGGGTCGCGCGTACGGGTTCCCCCGGAGGGGTCGCGCGTACGGGTTCCCCCGCCCAGGGTCAGGGCTTGCGGGCCCCCCGCGTACACCGGCTCGATGCCCTCCGCCCGCGCCGCCACGTCCACCGGCTCCGGCCGCCCCCCGGTCACCGGGAGCACCCCCGGACCCAGCAGCTCCGGACCGTCGGAGAACCGGGCGGACCCGGCCGGCGGACGCGGGAGGAACGGGGTGCCGTACCGCGCGGACAGCGCGGCGGCCCTGCCCACGGCCTCCGGGTTCAGATCGGCGGTGACCTGCGACAGGACCAGGAAACCGCCGGGCGCGAGGGCGCCGACGCACCGCTTCGGCAGCCCGTGCGCGCCGCCGCCGTCGACCGCGTCCCCCAGGTGGTGCGTCAGGGCCACCGGCGACAGGGCGACCGGCCGGGCCGGGTCCAGGGACTCGCCCGCCGGCCGCAGGATCGTGTCCGGGCCGCGGACGTCGGCGTGGACGTGGTCGGTGGCGCCCTCGGCGGAACCGGTCAGCAGCGCCTCGGCGTGCCGCGGCACGATCGGGTCGTTGTCCGCGCACACCACCCGGCACCCGGGCGCCACGCCCTGCGCCACCTGGTGCGGGTTCGGCCGGGCCGGTACGCCGGTGCCGACGTCGAGGAACCGGCGGATGCCCGCCTCGGCGGCCGTGCGCACCGCCCGGTGCGTGACTCGGCGGTTGGCGCGGGCGCCGCGCACCGCCGTCTCGTCGGCGGCGAGCATCCTGCGGGCCGGCTCCTCGTCCACCGGGCAGTTGACCTTGCCGCCCAGCCACCGGTCGTGGGACACGGGCCGGGTGCGGCCGGCCGGTGCCGGTGGCGGGCACGGCGTCGTCCCGGGCGGTCACGCGCGGCGTTCTCCTCGGGGCTCCGCGTACGGGCCGGCCGTCTCGGGCGGGGTGCCCGGGGGGCCTTCCGGGACGGGGCGGGCTCAGCAGCGCTCGCGGTACTCGCGCAGGATCTTCTGCGTACGCGACGCGGAGGCGGCCAGCGCCGTCATGTGGTCCAGCACCTCCAGGTGGGTGGAGACCTCGTCCCGGGAGTCCAGGTACAGGGCACCCGTCAGATACTCGGTGAAGACCATGTCCGGCAGCTCCGGCTCCGCGAACCGGAACAGCGTGAACGGCGCGTACGTCCCCGGGTGCGGGCCGGTGGCGAACTCGGCGACCTGAAGGGTCACCCGCTCCCGGCCGGCGAAGTCCAGCAGCTTGTCGAGCTGTTCCCGCATGACCCGGCCGTCGGAGCTGACCGGGCGGCGCAGCACCGTCTCGTCCATGACCACCCACAGGTGCGGCGGCCCCTCGCGCTCCAGCAGCCGCTGCCGCTCCATGCGCAGCGCGACGTGCCGGTCGACCGTGTCCGGCCCGGAGGTGCCGATCGTGCCGGTCTCCATCACGGCCCGCGCGTAGTCCTCGGTCTGGAGCAGTCCCGGTACGAAGTGCGGCTCGTAGGACCGTATGATCCGGGCGGCGCCCTCCAGGCTGACGTACAGGCTGAACCAGTCCGGCAGCACGTCGTGGTAGCGCTGCCACCAGCCCGGCCGGTTGGCCTCCTCCGTGAGGTCGACGAAGGCCGTCACCTCGTCCTCGGGCACCCCGTACGCGTGCAGCAGCAGCTGGACGTAGGGGATCTTCAGGGCGACCTCGGCCGTCTCCATGCGCCGTACGGTGGCGGGGGCCACCCGCAGCACCTTCGCGGCCGCCTCCCGGCTCAGGCCGGCCGCCTCCCGCAGCTCCTGGAGCCGCTTGCCCAGCACCACCTGACCGACGGTGGGCGCGGGTCGTCGGTCACTCACGCCACGCCCCTCCCACGTGCCCACGCATGCGCGCAGTCTTTCACGCCACCCGCCCCCTACCACAAGCCGGGCCGGGCACCGGCACGATGACCTCCGGGGTAATCGACCGGCCGCCGCCTGTCCGTCATCGTGGGGCGCACACCGGGCGCCGGGCCGGTGAGCCCCGTCCCGGCCCCCGGTGCCCCGCCCGCTCCCGCACCGCCCGGAGGCGTCCCGTCATGTCCACGACCTACTTTGCCGTCCTCGCCCGGACCCGTGAGCCCGGCGTGGCGCTCCGCCGCTTCCTGGCCCTCGACGCCGCGGTGACCGGCGCCAACGGGCTCGCCTACCTCGCCCTGTCCGGCCCGCTCGGCGACCTCCTCGGCGCGGGCTCCGGGCTGCTGCTCGCCCTCGGCGCGGCACTCGCCCTCTACGCCGCCGCCGTGGGCCTGCTGGCCGGCCGCCGCGAACCGTCCGCCACGGGGGTGCGGACGGTCGTGGCGGCCAACCTCGCCTGGGCGGTGCTGAGCCTGGCGGCCCTCGTGCTGTGGCTGTCGCCCACCACGGCCGGCGCGGTCTGGACGGTGGCGCAGGCGCTGGTCGTCGCCGGCTTCGCCCTGGCCCAGCACCGGTCGCTGAGGGAGCGTCAGAGCGCGCGTCCCTGAAGGTACTCGGCGGTCGCCGGGTCGGCGGGGAGCAGGGTCTCCACGGCCAGCTCGGCGACGGTCACGTCCATCGGCGTGTTGAAGGTGGAGATCGAGGAGAGGAACGACAGCGTCCGCCCGGCGTGCTCCACCTGCATCGGCAGCGCGGGGAACGGCTCCGGTTCCTCGGGCCCGGCCTCCGGGCCGCCGCCCTCGGGCACCGGATAGGCCGCGACCTCGTCGTACAGCGCCCGCAGCCGGGGCGAGCGGTGCAGGGCCGTCTGCCGCTCCAGGCGGGCCAGCAGGTGTCCGCGCCAGACGCGCAGATTGCGGATGCGCGGTGCGAGGCCCTCCGGGTGCAGCGTCAGCCGCAGCGCGTTCAGCGGCGGCGCCAGCAACCGCTCCGGGACGCCGTCCAGCAGCATCGTGACCCCCCGGTTGGCGGCCACCACGTCGTACGCCGCGTCCACCACCAGCGCCGGGTAGGGCTCGTAGCCGCGTATCAGCCGTTCCAGGCCGGCCCGCAGGGTGTCCAGCGCCGGGTCGTCCAGCGGGGTCTCCGGATAGTGCGGGGCGTAACCGGCCGCGAGCAGCAGCGCGTTGCGCTCCCTGACCGGTACGTCCAGGTGCTCGGCCAGCCGCAGCACCAGCTCGGCGCTCGGCCGGGACCGGCCCGTCTCCACGAAGCTGATGTGCCGGGCGGAGGAACCGGCGCGCGACGCCAGCTCCAGCTGGCTCACCCGGCGCCGCTCCCGCCAGGCCCGCAGCAGCGGACCCACACCCCGGCAGGCGGCGGGCACGGACGACGCGTCAGCGGTCATGAGGGGAACCGTAGCCGACCGGCGCGGCCGCGCGGAGCCCGTACGGCCCTCCTGTGGCACGCTGGGGTGGACCCCGGCCGACGCCCGCCGCCGGGGGACCGCCGCCCGCCCTCCGGGGCGCCGTCAGGGAAGGAGACGCGGCCCATGCCCGTCGTACCGCTGTCACCCGAGGAGATCGAGGACCGGCTGGCCGGGCTGCCGGGCTGGTCGCTCGACGGCGACCGCCTCACCCGCTCCTACCGGCTCGCCTCCCACACCGCGGCGACGGCGATGGTCGTGCACATCGCCCAGGTCCAGGAGGAACTCGACCACCACTCCGACCTGACGCTCGGCTACGACACCGTGTCCCTGAGCGTGCACACGCACAGCGCGGGCGGCGCGGTCACCGAGAAGGACGTCGGACTGGCCCGCCGCGTCGAGGCTCTCGCCCCGGCGCACGGGGCACGCTGACGCACGGCAGGCCGGGCCACGTTGACGTACGGCCGGCCGGGGCACACTGACGTATGTGCTGGACTACGACAAGGAAGCGGAGCGGTACGACGCCGCGCGCGGCGGCGAGCCCCGGGCGGCCGCCGCCGCCGAGGCCGTCCTGAGCCTCGTGCCGCCCGGCGCCCGCGTCCTGCTCGACGCGGCCTGCGGCACCGGGATCGTCACCCGGCGCCTCGCGGCGGCCCGCGACGGACTGCGGGTGACCGGGGTGGACCTCACCGACGCCATGATCCGGCGGGCCGCGGCCCGGCTGCCCGGCGCGGTGGTCCGCGCCGACGCCCGCCGGCTGCCGTTCGGGGACGGCCGGTTCGACGCCGTGACCAGTGTGTGGCTGCTGCACCTGACGGCCACCGGGGAGGACGCGCGGGCCGTCGTCGGCGAGTGCGCCCGGGTGCTGCGGCCCGGCGGGGTGTACGTCACCACGGTCGACAAGGGCGCCTCGCACAACGTGGGCAGCGACATCGACGCCGTCCTCGCCGCCCGCCCGCCCAGCCCCGTCCGGGACGCCGCCGAGGCCGTCGAGGCGTACGCCCGCGCCGCCGGCCTGGTCCCGGCCGGGCGGGCCCGCTTCACCGGCCACGGGCAGGGCCGCAGCCCCCGGCGGACCGTCGAGGACCTGCGCCGTGGCTGGTTCATGACGCTGCCGCCCGACTCCCCGACGGCCGACGAGTTCGCCGCCCGCCTGGCGGCCCTGCCCGACCAGGACCGGCCCCGCCCCGACCCGGTGTTCACGCTGCGGGCCTTCCACAAGCCCTGAGGCCGAAGCCCGCCGGGCCACCGTGCGGGGGGCGGCAACTCCGGTGCCGTCGGCGGCGACTGGGAGGAGAACACCCCCGCCCTCCCAGGAGGCCCCCCATGAAGCACCCGCACGGGCGCGGCAGACGCCGTGTCCTGGTCCCCGCCCTCGCCGCGGCCCTCGCGCTGGCCGGCGCCGGACTGACCGCCCTCGGCGCCGACACCGCCGAGGCCGCCACCGCCCGGCAGGTCGAGAAGCTGGACCGGGGCGTCGTCAGCGTCCACACCTCGGCCGGCAACCTGGTCAGCTGGCGCTGGCTCGGCACCGACCCGAACGACGTCTCCTTCAACGTCTACCGGGCCGGCACGAAGGTCAACTCGTCCCCGGTCACCGGCTCCACCAACTACTTCCACTCCGGCGCCCCCGAACAGGCCGACTACACCGTCCGCGCGATCGTGAACGGCGTCGAACAGGCCGACTCCGTCCACGCGGTGCAGTTCCGCGCCGGCTACAAGGACGTCCCGATCTCCCCGCCGGCCGGCGGCACCACCCCCGACGGCGTCGCCTACACCTACGAGGCCAACGACGCCTCCGTCGGCGACCTCGACGGCGACGGCGCCCTGGACTTCGTCCTGAAGTGGCAGCCCACCAACGCCAAGGACAACTCCCAGTCCGGTTACACCGGCAACACGATCGTCGACGGCGTCAAGCTCGACGGCACCCGCCTGTGGCGGATCGACCTGGGCCGCAACATCCGCTCCGGCGCCCACTACACCCAGTTCCAGGTGTACGACTACGACGGCGACGGCAAGGCCGAGGTCGCCATGAAGACCGCCGACGGCACCACCGACGGCACCGGCGCGGTGATCGGCAGCGCCTCCGCCGACCACCGCAACTCCTCCGGGTACGTCCTGTCCGGCCCCGAGTACCTGACCATGTTCAACGGGCAGACCGGCAAGGCGATGGGCACCGTCGACTACGCCCCGGCCCGCGGCACGGTCTCCGCCTGGGGCGACTCCTACGGCAACCGCGTCGACCGCTTCCTGGCCGGCACCGCGTACCTGGACGGCGCCCGGCCCTCCCTCATCATGGCCCGCGGCTACTACACGCGCAGCGTGATCGCCGCGTGGGACTGGCGCAACGGCGCCTTCACCCGCCGCTGGACCTTCGACACCACCTCCTCCACCAACAGCGGCAAGGGCTACGACGGGCAGGGCTCGCACAGCCTCTCCGTCGGGGACGTCGACAACGACGGCAAGGACGAGATCGTGTACGGCTCGATGGCCGTGGACGACAACGGCAACGGCCTGTGGACCGCGAGGACCGGCCACGGCGACGCCCAGCACCTCGGCGACCTGGACCCGTCCACCGCGGGCCTGGAGTACTTCAAGGTCTCCGAGTCCACCTCCCAGCCCGCCGAGGTGTACCTGAACCCGGCGAACGGCGCGGTCCGCTGGAAGCTTCCCGCCTGCTGCGACAACGGCCGCGGCGTGGCCGGCGACATCTACGCGGGCAACGACGGCGCCGAGGTCTGGTCGGCCTCCGACACGTCCATCCGCGACGAGGCCGGCGCCACCAAGGGCCGCGAGCCGTCCTCGGCCAACTTCCTGTCCTGGTGGGACGGCGACCCGGTGCGCGAACTCCTCGACGGCACCCGGATCGACAAGTACGGCACGTCGTCCGACACCCGCCTGCTCACCGGCGCGGACGTCCACTCCAACAACGGCACCAAGGCGACCCCGTCCCTGTCCGGCGACATCCTCGGCGACTGGCGCGAGGAGGTCGTCTGGCCGACGGGCGACAACACGGCACTGCGGATCTACTCGACCCCGTACGAGACCACCACGAAGATCACCACCCTGCTGCACGACACCATGTACCGGACCGGGCTGGCCTGGCAGAACACCGCCTACAACCAGCCCCCGCACCCGAGCTTCTTCCTCGGCAACGGCATGGCGACCGCGCCGCGGCCGGCGGTGTACACGCCGTAGCCGCCTGACCAGGCGCAATAAGCTATCCAGGTCCAGTGATGGGTCCGCCGGGCCTCCCGTGCGGACCCATCACGCATCGTCTCCGCCGATCTCTGGGGAGGAACTGGGGAGATCCATTTCCGAAGCATCACCTGAGGCGTCCGCTTCAGCCGGCGGCTCCGAGATGAAGCTCCCCAGCGCCGCCCGAGCACGGTTCCCCGCCTTCGGCATGAAGTGCACATACGTCCGCAGCGTGAACGCCGGATCACTGTGCCCCAGCCACTCGGCCAGCTTCGTGATCGTCTCACCCTCCGCCAGGACGACGCCGGCGAACGTGTGCCGCAACACATGGAAGCCGAACTCCCGCGGCATCTCCCACTTGTCCCGCCGCCACGGCTTCCCGCCCCGCTTCGACTCCACCCACTCCCGTACAGGCGGCTCGATGAGCCCTGCTTCGACGAGAGCCGGCTTCCACTGCCGGTCGTTGAACGTGTCCCGGCTGATGGCGCCGCCGCGGACGCTGTCGACGTGGCTGGTGGTGACGAGCAGGGTGGCACGCGCCTCGACGACGCGCGCCACCCGGCGGTGCACCGGACCGCCGGGCACCTGCGAAGCGGCGACCGCACCAAGGGCGTCGTCTCCCCCCTCGCCTTGCGGGCGACCGGCACGCCGGCCTTCCTGGGCACCGCCGGAGAGCAGGGGACAGCCCGGCCCCGTCAGCCCAGCACGCCCCGCACCGCCTTGGTGAAACGTTCGGCGACCCAGTCGATCTCCGTGTCGGAGGCGTGCACGGTGGTGCCGAAGCCGGCGCCCAGGTGCCGGTCCGAGACGCCGACGGACAGGGCCACCGCTCGGGCCAGGCAGTCGTCGGTCCGGGGGAGGGCGCCGGGCCGCAGAGCCGGGCCCGCGTACCGTCCGCCCGGCGCCGTGAGCTGGCGCATGTTGCCGTAGTAGTGCTGGCCCGAGTCGCGCAGCGTCGTGGTGCCCAGGGCCGAGGCGACGGCTCGTGCGTCCCCGGCCCGGTCGAAGAGGTGCACCAGCAAGGTGCCGCACTCCCCGGCCGCGTCGTGCAGTGTCCGGCGCCGGACACCCTCCCGTGCCGGGATCGCCGCCGCCAGCCGCCGCTTGACGGCCCGGGTCCGCCTCAGCACGGAGTCCAGCTTCGCCAGCTGGGCGCAGGCCACGGCCGCGCTCAGTTCGGGCATCCGCAGGTTGAGGCCGAAGAGCGGGTCGCCCGCGGGCCCGTCCGCCGGATACCGGCCGTGGTCCTTGAAGGCGGCGGCGCGCCGGTGCAGGCCGGGGTCGTCGGTGAGGACGAACCCGCCGTCGCCACTGGTGAGAACCTTGTAGGGGTTGAGGGAGAACGCGCCCAGGGCCCCGAACGTGCCCAGGGCCCGGCCCTCGTAGGTGCCACCGCACGCCTGGGCCACATCCTCGACGAGCAGCAGGCCGTGGCGTTCGGTGACACGGCGCAGTGCGGTCAGGTCGCACGGCGCGCCGAGCATGTGGACGGCCATGACGGCGCGGGTCCTGGGGGTGATGCGCCGCTCGACGTCGGCCGGGTCGAGCGTGAGCGACTCGTCGATCTCGGCGAGCACCGGCACCGCGCCCAGATGGGCGACGCTCGCGATGGAGGCGACGAAGGTGTAGCCGGGCACGATGACCTCGTCGCCCGCGCCGATCCCGGCCGCGACGAGCGCGGCCAGCAAGGCCGACGTGCCGCTGTTGGTCGTCACGGCGTGGCGGGCGCCGAAGACCTCACCTGCCAGGGCCTCGAAGCGGTGCACGAACGACGCCGGTTCGGGGCGGCCGTAGGCGTGCCGGGTCCGCTCCCAGTGGTCCAGCACCTCTTCGACGTTCGCGCGCTCCTCCGGGCCGAAGAAGGCGTATCCAGGACCGGGCATCTCCACTCACTCCTCGGTTGCGAAACGGTCGACACGGCCGATGGGGGTGTCGGGGCGCCAACTGAGCATGGGGATATGGGCGTTGAACAGCTCGCCGTTCTCCTTGGTGGCGGGGGCCGGCGGGTGGGCCAGGTGCAGCAGCACGTCGTCGTAGCTGTCGAAGGCGGTGTGGAAGTCCATGCGGTAGGCGAAGTCGTTGTCCTCGCCGCCCCAGCCCTCGTACCGTTCGTCCATGCCGCCGATGCGGTGGAACGCCTCGGTGCGCACCCACAGGCAGCAGCCCGGGGGCCGGCGGAGCACGAAACCCCGCAGGTCGGCGGTGTCCGCCTCGGCGGCCCCGGCCAGCACCCGGGTGCGGATGGCGGCGTCGCTGGCCCGTTCCCCGAGGTTCAGCATGTTCCGGTAGGTCAGGTGGCCGCTGGTGCCGGGCCGCCGGAACCGGGCCGCGTTGCGGGCGACGAACTCCCGGTCCACCAGGACGTCCGCGTCGAGGACGCAGATCGCCTCCGCCGCGCCCGCTGTCTCGACCACCCCGACGTTGACGGCCCACGACTTGTTGAACAACCCGGGTTTGGGTGCGAAGACGTAGCGGTCGGTGCGGGCTTCGACGGCCTGCCGCCACCGCGGCCGGTCGTCGGCCTCCACCACCGTGACGCGGTAGCGGCCCCGGTCGTAGGACTGGTCCGCGAGGGCGGCGAGACACGCCAGCAGGTTACGCAGGCGGGCGCCGCCGGTGTCGCGGTCCCGGAACGGGATGACGACGACAAGCTCCGCGTCCTCGTCGGCTCGGCCGGGCGCCGGTGGGACGGCGAGCAGCTCCTGTACGTCCACCGGATCGGCTCCGGTTCGGTACCGCGCGCCGAGATGATGTCCCAGCCGGTTGACGCTCTCCGCCTCCCACGCCGCGGTGAAGACCGGGACGGAGTACGGGTCGTCCGCGCCCCGGGCGGCGAGAGCGGCGGTGAGCGCGCGGTGCCGGGCCGGGTCCTGCGGGTGGGCCGCCAGCGCCCCGGCCGACGCGGCGATCACCGGATCGGCGTGGCCGGTGGCCGCGTCGAGGACGTGCTCCAGGCGCGGTCGCGCGTACTGCCAGTACAGCAGGCAGGCACGGCGTGCCTCCGGGTCGTTGGCCACCACGATGCTGTCGGCCACCGCTTGCGCCAGTACCCGCGGGTCGGTGGACATCAGGGCGGTCATGTGTGCCTCCTGGGCCGGGTCGGTGGGTGCGCCGCGGGTCCGTACAGCAGTCCGGCGGCGGCGAGGGTGAGCAGAGGCACCAGGGTCAGGGCGGCGGGCAATCCCCACACTTGGGCCAGGGAGCCGATGACGGGTGGTCCGGCGAGGAAGCCGAGGCCGCCGATCGCCGTCACCACGGCGACGTCGCGGGCGGGCCGGTGACCGCGCAGCCGCCCCGCCGTCTCGATGGCGGTCGGCACGACCAGGGACAGTCCGGCGCCCAGTGCGGCGAAGCCGGCCAGCGTGACCGTCGCCTGCCCGGTCGCGAGCGCTGCGCCGAAGAGCACGGCACCGGCGGCGGCGCCGTACGCCGCGGAGCGCGGACCGCCCCAGCGCGCGGTCACCCGGTCCCCGCACAGCCGGGCGACCGCCATGGCCACGCAGTAGACGGCGTACCCCAGGGCGGCGAACCCGCTGCTGCGCCCCAGGTCCTCGTGCAGGTGCACGGCGGCCCAGTCCGCAGTCGCCCCCTCGGCCGCCAGCCCGCACAGACAGGCCAGCGCCAGCACGGCCAACGCCATCCGGTCGCGTGCGGCGCCCGCCGACTCCGCTGCGGGCACGGGCGGGTGGGTGCCGGTGCCGGTGGCCGGGGCGGTCGCGGCGGACGCCCTTTCGCCGGACGGCGCGGTGGGCGCCCCGCACGGAGCCGACGGGACCGGTGGCACCGACGGGGCGGACGGCACCGACGGCCCCGACGGAACCGGCGCCCCCGAACCGGTCCGCGAGACCCGCCCGGCGGGTGCGGGCTCCGACGGTGGCAGCCGGCTGCCGCACACGGCGTTCGCCGTGACCAGAGCCGCCGCGACCAGGGTGAAGTGCGCCACCGGAGCGATCCCCCGCGCGGCGAACCACGCGCCGGTCGCAGCGCCCGTGAGGCCGCCGACGCTGTAGGCGGCGTGCAGGGAGGACATGGCGGAGCGGCCCGCCTGCCGGCCCAGGACGAGGGCCTGCGCGTTCATGGCGACGTCCGTCACTCCGAGCACCACGCCGAAGGCAGTGAGGGCCGCAGCGAGCGAGTACGGGCCGTCGGCGACGGCCATCGGGATCACGGCCGGGCAGGCGAGCAGGACGCCGGTGCGGTACACCGCGCGGCTGCCGTACCGGGTGACGAGACGGCCCGCCGCCCACTTGGCCGACAGGGCGCCCGCCGCCATGGCCCACAGGCACCACCCGAGGCCGGCGCCGCTGACGCCCGTGCGGTCCTTCACGGCCGGGATCCGCGCCGCCCAGGTGCCGAACAGGACGCCGCCGGTGAGGAAGACCAGGGTCAGCGCGACGCGGGGCCGGCGGACGTCCACGGCTTCTCCTTCCCCCTGCGGCGTCCCATCCGTCCCTGTGGTGTCCGGTGGCGCATCGGTGACGACGTCCGAAGCGTTTCCCCGCGTTCGCGGCCCGAACCGGAGCGAACAGCACCGGAAGTTCAATTTCCGGAAGAAGGAGTTCCTAGGATCAAGGTCGACCGCCGCACTACGGTGGCCCCACCGCCCGGTCCCGACGTGTCCCGGCCCAGCAGTGACGTTTCCTCAACCGCCAGCCGAAGGGAGCGACACCCCGTGCGCTTCGTTGACGAGGTCGACCAGGACGACGCTCATGTTCCGCCCCGCCCGGCCCCCGAGACCCGTCGGCTGTCCGACCTGCTCGGCGCGGCCACCGGGCCCGTGGTCCGGGACGCCCCGGCGCTGCGCGCGGTCCTGCGCGGCGGTGACGACCCCGTGCTGTACACGGCGCAGCGGGACGCCGACCCCCGCCGCCCGCTGCCCGGCCCCGCCGGCGCCCTCTACTGGCGGGGCGACCTGGTGGAGTACAGCGGCGGTGTCATGGCCGACGGCGAACCCGTCCGCTCGATCGGGCACTGGAACCCGCCCGAGCAACTGGAGGTCTTCCAGGTCGTCTCGGGCAGGGTCGTGCTGCTGATGGGCGACGACGCGACGCCGGCCACGATCTCCCTGGCCGAGTACGGCCCCGGTGACACGGCCGTGGTGCCCCGCGGGTGGTTCCACCTCACCGGCGCGCCCTGGGGACCGGCGACCGTCTTCAACATCTACACCGACCGCCGGGGCACGGGCGGCACCGACGTCGCGGGCAAGTACCACGCGCGTGCTCCGCTGCCGTACCTGATCGCCATGTCCGGCGACCGCCCGGTGGCCGAGCCGGCGGCGGGCGCCCCGGCCGTCCCGCCGGTGATGCTGACCGGGCACCTGCGCCCGGACGGCCTGGCGCTGCCGGACGACCTGCGCCGTTTCCTGACCGGGGCCGGACCGGCGGAGCTGGCGGACCTGCGCGAGCGGCTGGCCGGGCTGTCGGCGACCGGCTGGCCGCGCGCCGCATGACCGCCCCGCTGCCCCCGGTCCCGCTCCGCGCGGAGCCGGGGCCCGGCACACCCCCCGCCACCGTGCCGCCCTCGCTCGCGCAGGCCGCCGCCCGCCTGGGCCTGGACCCGGTGGGCCGGATGGACAGCGGCGGGTCGGACTCCGTGTGCGCCCTGGTGCGCGACGGCGACGGCACCCGTTTCGTCCTCAAGTACCTGCGCTCGGCCACCGGACGGGTGGACGGACACGGTCTGGGCACCTTCCGCGCCAAGGAACGGCAGCAGCGCCACCTGGCCCGGGTGGCCCCCGCCGTGGCGGCCCGGTACCTGCCCGTGCTCCACGCCGAGCACGGACCGGGCTGGTCGGCGTTCCTGCTGCCGTACAGCCCGTACCCGTCACTGGCCGACACCGGCCGCTCGGCCGGGACGGCGGACTTCGTCCGGTTGCTGGACGCGGTGGTCGGCCCGCTCGTCGACGAAGGCTACGCACCGGGCGGCCATCCGCCCGCCCCGGATCTGTGGCAGTCGGTCTACCTGGAGCGGCTGCCCCGCCGCCGCTGGATCCTGCGCCGTCATCTGCCCGCGGACCTGTGGCGGGACACGGTCGTCGTCAACGGCCGGCGGGTGCCCACCATGGAGCCCCTGTACCGGGCGGCCGGTGCCCCGCGGGTCGCCGCCCTGTTCACCGGGAGCCGGCTCTCCCTGCCCGTGCACGGCGACCTCAACCTGCGCAACGTCCTGGCGGACCCACGCCCGTGCGCCGCCCCCGAGTTCCACCTCATCGACCCGCGGGGCACCGTCCGGCCGTGGGACGTCGTGTACGACCTGGCCAAGATGCTGTTCACGCTCACCCTCTTCGACGACTGCATGCGCACCGGGTACACCGTCCACTCGCCCGCTCCCGGCGAGTACACCCTCGCGCCGGCCGGGCCGAGCGGGCTGCGCCATGCCGTGCCGGGGTTCCTCGACCTGCTGCCCCGGGTGTGGGAGGGGCTGGCCGCCGCGGGCCTGGGCGACGGCCCGTGGCTCGCCCGGCTGCTGCTCGCCCACGCCAGCCACGTCCTGGCCGAGTCGGCCTGCCGGCTCTCCGACCGCGCCGCCCCGCCCGCGACCCGGCTCAACCGCGCCCTCGGACTCCACCTCGGCGGACTGCTGCTCATGGACGACCTGCTACGGCGGCTCGACGGCGGCGGACCACCCGACGCCGCCGCCCACCTGGCGACGACCGGCGCCGCCTGACCCGGCCGCCCGGCCCACGACGAGATGCCCCGGAGGTCTCCCATGCCGTCCGTCCGTTCCGTGACCGCGCGCGAGGTGCTGGACGCACTGGCGGTGCCCACCGTCGAGGTGGACGTGGTCCTCGACGACGGCAGCCGTGGCCGTGCCTCGGTCGCGGGCGGCATCTCGCGGGGGCCGTTCGCGGTCGAACTGCGCGACGGCGGCGACCGGTTCGCCGGGCTGGGCGTCACCCGCGCGGTACGGGGGGTGCGGGAGACCATAGGGCCGGCCCTCCACGGCCACGACGTGACGGACCAGCGCGCGGTGGACCGCCTGCTGTGCGACCTCGACGCGACCCCCGACAAGTCGAGGCTCGGCGCGAACGCCACGCTCGCCGTCTCCGCCGCCGTCGCCCGGGCCGCCGCCGCCTCCACCGGCGCCCCCCTGTACCGGCGGCTGGCCGGGGACGGGACGCCCACGCTCCCGGTGCCCCAGATGAACGTGCTCTCCGGACGGGGCCCCGGCGCCGTCACGGACGTACGGGAGTTCATGCTCGTGCCGCACGGCGCGTCGTCGTTCCGGCAGGCCCTGACCTGGTGCGCGGAGACCCACCGGGCGCTGCGCTCCCTGTCGCGGGCCCGCGGCTGGGCGACGGCGGTCGACGACGAGGGCGCGCTCGCGCCGCCGGTGGACGGCAACGACGCCGCGTTCGCGCTGCTGGCCGAGGCGATCGAGGCAGCCGGACTCCGGCCCGGGACCGACGTCGCCGTGGGGATCGACGTCGGCCCCGGGCGCCGGGCCGACGGCACCTACCGGTTCGACGGCGCGGTGCGGGACACGGAGGGCATGATCGGTCTGTACGCCGGGTGGCTGGCACGCCACCCCCTGGTCTCGGTCGAGGACCCCCTGGACGCGGCGGACCGGGCGGGCTGGACACAGCTCACCGCAGCGCTCGGCGACCGCCTCCAGCTCACCGGCGACAGCCTGTTCGCCGGGCAGGCGGAGCGGTTGCGCCGGGGCATCGCCGACGGCGCCGCCAACGCCGTCCTGCTGAAGCCGGGCCAGCTCGGCACGCTCACGGAGACACTGGACACCATGGCGCTGGCCCGGGAGAGCGGTTACCGCTGCACGGTCAGCCACCGCACCGGCGAGACCGACGATCCGCTGATCGCCGAACTGGCCGCCGCCACCGGCTGCGGACAGCTCAAGAGCGGCGCGCCGGTCCGCGGTGAACGGGTCGCCAAATACAACGAGTTGCTGCGCATCGAGGAGGACCTCGGCGCGGCGGCCCGGTACGGCGAGCGGACGGAGGCGCGGTGACCGACGAGCTGATCACCGCTCGGCTGCGTCTGCGCCGGTGGCGCCCGGACGACCTCGGGGCGCTGACGGCCCTGTTCGCCGAGCCCAGCTTCTCCTGGCATCCGTTCCGCCGCGCCCGCTCCCCCGAGGAGGCCGCGCGGTTCCTGGAGGGGGTCCGTGACCACTGGGAACGGCACGGTTTCGGCCGCTGGGCGGTGTGCGCGCGCTCCGACGGCCGGCTCCTCGGGTACGCCGGGCCCGCCGCGTCCTCCTGGCCGCCCGTCCCGCGCGGCTGGGACATCGGCTGGCGGCTGGCGGCCCGGGCCCGTGGCCGCGGCCTGGGCGGCGAGGCGGCCGGGGCCGCGGTGGCCGACTGCCTGGACCGCGGGGTGCGCCCGCTGGTGGCGGTCGTGGAGTCGGGCAACGACGCGAGCCTGCGCATGTGCCACCGGCTCGGGATGCGTGAACTGGACACCAGGACGCACCCCGCGTTCGGCACCGCGCACACCGTGTTCGTGCTGGCCGACGACAGACCCCTGAGGCGGAGGGACGCGAAGTGACCGAGACGGTGCGCGACAACCAGCCGGAAACCGATACGGAAACGGGGGAAGCGCACGGAACACCGCCCTGGCCCGGGACGGCCGTACCGTCCGCGCTGCTTCCGCTGCCCCGGAGCTGGAGCCTCCGGCCCGGACCGCCGTTCCGGCTGGACGCGGACAGCGAGATCGACGCCGGTCCGGGCACGGAGGACACGGCCCGCTGGCTGAGCGCCACCGTGGGCGCCGCCACCGGCCTTCCCCTGCCCGTCCGGGACGGCAGCGCGCCGGGCGTGCGGCTGCGCCTGGACGCGAGGACCGAGCGGTCCCTCGGCCCGGAGGGCTACCTGCTGGAATCCGGCCCGGCGGGCGTGACGCTCACCGGCGGCGGTCCCGCCGGACTGTTCTGGGCCGCGCAGACCCTGCGCCAGCTGCTGGGCCCCGCGGCCTACCGCCGGGCCCCGGTGCGCCGGGACGCGGTCTGGACGGTGCCGCCGGTCGTCATCGAGGACGCCCCGCGCTTCCGATGGCGCGGACTCATGCTCGATGTCGCCCGGCACTTCCTGCCCAAGGACGGGGTCCTGCGCTACCTGGATCTCATGGCCGCGCACAAGATGAACACCCTGCACCTGCACCTGACCGACGACCAGGGCTGGCGGGTGCAGATCCGGCGGTACCCGCGGCTGACGGAGGTCGGCGGCTGGCGGCCGCGCAGCAGGCTCGGCCTGACGTCCTCGCCGCTCTGGGACGAACGCCCGCACGGCGGCTACTACACCCAGGACGACGTGCGGGAGATCGTCGCCTACGCCGCCGACCGGCACATCACCGTCGTACCGGAGATCGACATGCCGGCCCACTCCCAGGCGGCCATCGCCGCCCACCCGGAGCTGGGGGTGGGCGACGTGGTGGACACGGCCGCAGTGGAGGTGTGGACCGAATGGGGACTCAGCCCCAACGTGCTGGCCCCGTCCGACACCGTCCTGCGGTTCTACGAGCACGTACTCGAGGAGATCCTGGAACTCTTCCCCGGACCGTACGTGCACATCGGCGGCGACGAGTGCCCGATGGGGCAGTGGCGTGCCTCGCCGTCGGTGCAGGCCCGCAGGACCGCGCTCGGCCTGCCCGACGAAGTGGCGTTGCAGCACTGGCTGAACCGGCACTTCGCCGAGTGGCTGGCCGAGCGCGGCCGGCGCCCGGCGGCCTGGGACGAGATCATGGACCGGCGGTCCCCGGCCTCCGGAGCGGGCGCCCAGGCAGCCGCCTGGGCCGACACCGGCGCCGCGTTCGGGGCGGTCTCGGGCGCCGTACGGGCGGATGTGCGGCCCGACGCGCGACCTTCCGCCGAGTCCGATCTGCCGCCCGCGACGACCGTGCTGTCCTGGCGGGGCACCGCCGGCGGCGTCGCGGCCGTCCGCGCGGGCCACACGGCGGTGATGTGTCCGGAGGAACACCTCTACCTGGACCACCGGCAGGCGGCGGAGGGCGAGCCGGTGCCCATCGGCTACGTGCGCACACTCGCCGACGTCTACCGGTTCGAGCCGGTTCCGGCGGGCCTCACCGAGGAGGAGGCCGGACGCGTGGCCGGCGCCCAGGGCAACGCCTGGTCCGAGGCCCTGGAGACCCCGCAGCGCCTGGACTACCAGGTGTTTCCCCGGCTCGCCGCGCTGGCCGAAGTGACCTGGTCCGACCTGCCGGCCCCGGCCGAGCGGGACGTGGCGGAGTTCGAGGCGCGGATGGCCGGGCACCGTGCCCGGCTGGACGCGCTCGGCGTCGACCACCGCCGGCCCGGCGGCCCGCTTCCCTGGCAGCGGCGCCCCGGTGTGCCCGGCCGGCCCATGGCGTGAATCCATCCACGGTTGGCCCGCAGGTCGCGCTGCCCTCGCCGTGCGTTCAACTGTCCACGAGATTGCCCTCTTTGACGTAGCAGGCGGCCGGGGTGCCTCCCTAGTCTGGCGCGACGGACCGTCGACCACGGGGAACGATGAACATGCGCAAGCAGGGTCAGGACGAGCAGCGGGCGGCGAAGGCCGCACCGGCGCCGCGGCAGCCGTCGCCCGCCCCGCAGCCGCCGTTGCTCGCCCTCCAGCGCACGGCCGGTAACGCCGCCGTGGCGCAGACGCTCAAGCGGTCGGCGAGCGCCGGCGAGCGGCTGACCGCCGCCCCGGCGCCCGCGACGCGGCACGCCCGGGACGGCCACGCGCACGGCGCCCCCGTGCAGCGTGCGGAGACGGACACCGACGGGCGCGAGGCGGGGACGGGCGAGCGCCGCAGGGTGCTGGTGGTCTGCGACGAGAGCGGGCTCGGTCTCGGCGGTGTCCCGGTCTTCAACATGGAGCTGGTCAAGGGACTCCACCACGACCACGACGTCACCCTGCTCACCGTCGACGCGCACGCCGACTACGACCATGGCAAGACGACCACCCAGCACGGCGGTGCCCGCGTCGTCAACGCCTCGGTGCCCGGTGTGGAGGAGGGCCGCGACCGCCTCGACGTCGTCGCCCAGGGCTCGCCGGGCGAGTACGGCCTGCCGACCGGCAAGGACGCCTTCGACATCGTCATCGGCCACTCCCGGTTCTCCGGGCCCGCCGCGCAGAAGATCCGGAACGCCTGGTATCCCAGCGCCCGGGTGGTGCACTTCCTGCACACCAGCCCCGTACGCCTCGACAAGATCAAACAGGCGCCGAAGAAGGGTGCCGAGAAGGCGATCAAAGAACGTGCGGCCATGCAGAAGGCCGATCTGGTGGCCGGGGTCGGATCGCTGCTCGCCAAGGAGGCCGAACGGCTCTCCGAGGGGGTACTGCGCGTCCCCGCGCTGCACGACTTCGTCCCGGGCACCGAGGTCGGCGAGCCGGTCGAGCCGTCCCTGCTCAACCAGGCCAAGTACATGCTGCACCTGCCGCGCAAGCTCAAGGTGCTGCTGCCGGGACGGGCCGCGGACGAGATCAAGGGCGTGGAGGCGGCCGTCCAGGCCATCGGTATGCTGCGCCGCCCGAAGGACCAGGGCGGTCGCGGACTCGATGTCCGGATGACGATCCGCGGCACCCCGGACCCGGAGAAGGAACCGGAGAACTACGCCAAGTGGAAGTCGATCGTCGACACCCACGGCGCGGGCGGGGTCATCATGCGCCCCTTCAGCAAGAACCCGGCGGATCTGGAGCACGACCGGGAGACCACCCACGCGGTGATCATGCCGTCGCTGCACGAGGGGTTCGGGCTGGTCGCCACCGAGGGAGCGGGGCGCAGCCTCCCTGTCCTGGTCAACGGGGAGAGCGGCGCGGCCCAGTTCCTGAGGCAGGTGACCGACGGTTCCTTCATGGGGGTCGTCGACGCGCCCTTCAACGTCGACTCGGCCGGCGGCAAGGAGGTCGCGGGCGGCGCCGACTCGCGGGCGCGGGCGTGGGCCACGGCCATCGAGAACCTGCGGACCAACCTGCCGGGCGCCCGCGACGAGGCGGAGCGCCTGTACGAACTCCTCAAGGGCTACTCCTGGCGGCACGCCGCCCAGGCACTGGTGACGGCCACCATGGCGACGGCGCCACCCCTCCGGGACCCGTCGCGTCCGGCGGACGAGCCGTACCACGGCGCGGTCACCCGGCAGGGCCTGAACGGCACCGTGGAGGAGGTCAAGGACCAGCGGGGTGACTGGGCGCCGCACGCTTACTGGGACGGCTCGACCCCGGAACCGGCCGGACCCTGGGACCCGGCGGAGCAGAGGGCCCACATGGAGAAGCTCGTCCTCGCCATGAAGTCCGGCCCCAGACGGAGCAACTCCGCCGAGGTCCTGCATTCCGGCCGGCACACCGGCATCGACGGCAAGGAACGGCCGCGGCCCAGGGACGGGGGGACATGGCGAAAAGAGGAGAACTGACGGCGCTGCTGCGCTACCGCAGGGCACAAGTCGACCCCGTGGACGCCGGGTTGCCGCGCCGCGGCGGCCGGGGCCGCCGGGCGGCCGGCCTGTCCCAGGCGCAGGTGGCCCAGCTCCTGTTCCGCACCGAGCGGTGGTACGGCCAGTTCGAACGGGGTGGCATCGACGCGCCGCCCCCACAGCTGCTGGAGGACGTGGCCCGCGTACTGCGGATGAACGAGCAGGAACGGGCCTCGCTGTACCTGTACGCGCTGGGCCAGGAACCTCCGGACCGGTCCGCCGGCGGTCCGCAGGACGACCCCGCCCACGACACCCCGGCCGGCCTGTCCTGGGCCGGTCTGCTCGACGACGTGTCACCGCACCCGGTGGCCGTCACCGACGTCGCCTGGACCGTCGTCGCGCACAACCGCGGCTTCGCCGCGTTCCACCGGGCCCTCGTCGGCGAGCGGGCCGGAGAGGGGACCCCGGACGGCTTCAACCTCCTGCACTGGCAGTTGCTGTGCGAGGAGGCACGGGAACGGCAATTGCTGGGCTGGGAGGCCGAGTGGGCCCGGTCGGCCGCCGCGCGTCTGCGGTACTCACTGGCCCGGCACCCCAACAACCGGCGACTGCGCCGGATCGAACGGGAGGTGCTCGCCGACCCGCGGGCCGAGGCGGTCTACCGCGAGTGCGCCCACACCTTCGAGCCCGAACGGCACAGCCACCCCATCCGCCTCGACGGCTGGGGCTCGGGACGGCTGGCCATCCTCTCCATGCGGCCCTACAGCGTCAGCAGGACGTGGCTGAACATCATGGTCCTGGAACCGGAACCGGAACCGGCGCAGCCGGGCGTGGCCGGGGCCTGAAGCGGAAAGAGACCCGGGACGAGTTCGGCGAGCCGGTGGACATGCCGTCGGCCGAACCGGAGAAGCGGCCGGCTTCCGACATGGATTCCCCAGCGGTCGATCGCTGGAACACGTCAGACCACATGGGAGGGACCTGCCAGCGCAGGTCGCCTGTCGTGACGAACCGGCTAGGGGGTTCCTTCGGGAGCGCACGAGCTGCCGTCCACTCGTCCTCGCCGCTGCGGCAGGTGATGACGCGTCGGACCGGATGCCCGAGGGACTCCTCCCGCCACCGGCCCGTCGTCTCGGCCGTCCTCCGATGTCCGGGCATGTCCGGGCCCTGTGCGCTCCAGCTGGAACGGTCGACCGCGCCTGTCTCGAGGGACCCGGCGCACGAGCTGCCCGCCACCGCTCACGCCGATGTCCGCTGCCCGCCGTCAGGTCACAGGGGCGGCTGGACGGACGTCTACGCCGGCGCGAGGCAGCTGCCGCTGACGGGGAAGGCCGGCCTGTTCCCGGAAGCCGGAGGGGAGCCCCGACCGCTCCCGGACCATTGCACGGCAGAGCAGCGGGAGCCCGCGGAGATCCCGTGTCCCACCGGCGCCGGTCGTGGCCCGGCCTTCCGGACCACCGCCTGCAGGCCCCTGCGGCGGGCTTCGCCCCTGACCCGAGCAGCCTTCTGCCCGGCTCGCGCCCGCACGGACCGCCACCGGCAGTACGGCTCCCCTGGGGGGCCGTCCGATCGGCTGCCGAGCGCTGCCCAGCGCACACGTCCGCCCCGTCCTCCGTGGTTGAGGACGGGGCGGACGTGCGTCGACGGTCAGGCGCCGTTCTGGTCGCGGAGCGCGTGGACGGCGCTGCCGGTGAGGGTGTCGTCCTGTTGCTCGTAGTGGGAGAGGGCGAGTCCGAGGCCGAAGAAGGTGGGGGCCCATTCACCGACGAAGAGACCCCAGCGGTCGGCCCGGGCTATGCCGGCGCCGGGTTCGGCGCTGAGACTGGTGGCCCAGGCGGCGACGGTGAGGCCGATGGAGGCGAAGGCGGCCAGGTAGGCGTGTTCGCTCTTGACTCCCATGTCATGCATCTTCTTGACGATCATGATGACTCCGATGTGACGTGTGGGGTTCATGTGCCGGAGTGCCCCCTTCGGTGGGCGGCTATTCAACCCATATCGGAATGATGTGAAGTTCCCGTCGGCCCGTGGGCCGGTCCTGCTCGGGGCCGACAGGAGGTTGCTCGCTCCGCTGGTACCGCGGTCGCCGGACGAGCCCGGGCGTCGGACCGCCGGATCACCAACGGGAGGGTCCGCAAGATCCGTACCGAGTCTCGGGGCGTGGTCTGCCGCAACGGCACGGGCTCCGGCAGACGGGTGCACCCGCTTCCGCCGCTACGCCCTCGACGGGGCGTCCACCTGGGCTCCGCAGGAGATCCGGGCCCTGCGGATGCCGACGGCGGCACCGACTGGCTGGTCCGGATCGACTCCCCTGTCGCCCGCGCCCGCCAGTGAGCCGCCACCGGCCGCCGAGGAGGTGGCACCGGCAGGGCGAATCGGACGATCACACCCTCGGTCGATCTCTGCGGTACGGACGGACAGGTGAGCCGCCTCGGCGTCAATGCCGAGCCGGGGCAGTCGCCGTCGCCGCGATCGGCCGGGCCGGGCGTTGGGCCGGGCCCGCTTCCCCGCTGCGGATTCCATGGCGAGTCGGCGCACATCTCACCGCGGGATCGCATAGAGGTTCGGCGCTTTCCCGCAGGGAGCGAAGTCCCGGCGAGCGGCCTGGATCAAAGAGGTTTCCGCAGGTCAGGCTGACATGTGCCGTTACGGGGCGGGCTCCGCGCCGTCCTGACCGGTCTCCGGCCGCCTGACCGGCTTGCGCATCCGGCTCCGGGACGGTCCGAGGGGGGCGGCGAGCACGTCCGCGGACACGCCCCGGTCGCGGGCCGCGCGCGGCGCGTCGTCCCGGAGCCGTCTCCAGCGCCGGGCCGCTCGCTTCCCCGCCGTCCCTCGCTGCGCCGCACGGCCGCCGACACCGGCAGCCTGCCCGGCGCGCCGTCCCGCCGCCGTCCCGTGCGGCCCCCTTCCTCGGCCCGGATCCGCCTGTGCCACCGCGGTCCAGCGAGGGAGAGGCCGTCCCCAGGAGCGCGGGGCGGGCGTGTGGAAGCCCGCGCGGCCGGGGCGCACGGGCAGGCGGGACGGGTGGGGCGGACGCGGTCAGCGGGGCTGCCGCAGCCCCGCGACGAGCAGCCGGACCATCCGGCGCGCGTCGTAGCGGTCGTCGCTCTCCGCGCCGACGCAGAGGTTCCCGACCCCGCGCATCAGCGTGTACGCCTCCAGGCCGGGGCCGATCTCGCCCGCCTCCTCGGCCGCCGCCAGCAGCCGGCCGCACACGGGGGCGAGCCGGTCGAGGAAGGAGGCGTGCAGTGCCTGGAAGCCGGGGTCGTCGGAGTTCAGCACGGCGGCGAGGCCGTGCTTGGTGACCAGGAAGTCGGCGAAGAGGTCCACCCACCGCCCCAGGGCCTCGTACGGTGTCGGGCAGCTCTCCAGCAGGGCCGGACCGGCCTCGGCGCACGCCTCGATCTGGTGCCGGTACACGGCGACGACGAGATCGGCGCGGGTCGGGAAGTGCCGGTAGACCGTGCCCGTGCCGACCCCGGCCTCGGCCGCGATGTCCCGGACCGGCGCGTCCACGCCCGACCGGACGAAGACCGCGGCGGCCGCGTCCAGCAGCGTCCGCTGATTGCGCCGGGCGTCCGCCCGCCGGGGCCGCGCCGTGCGCTCCGCACCTTGTCCGTCCGCGGTCACTGCCACTCCCTCCGCCGCCTCTTGCAAAGCGGAACGTTGTTCCGTATGTTTAACGGAACAAGGTTCCGCTTGTTCCATCATGCCGGACGGGCGCCGCCGCCACCAAGCCGCGCCTCCGCGTCTCCCTCATCAGCATGCTCGAAAGGCACCTCCATGTCCGAGTCCCAGCCGTCCGGTTCCCAGCCGGTGACCGTCCCCGTACCGGTCGTCTCCGTCAAGCCCGTCGTCCTCCCGGCCCCCGGCCGGGGCGACGACCTGCGGGTCCAGGTCTCCGCCCCCGTCACCGGCCGCGACCTGCCGGTCGTCGTCCTCTCGCACGGCTACGGCGGGTCCCTCGACAGCTATGCCCCGCTGGCCGACCACTGGGCCGCCCACGGCTTCGTCGTCCTGCGGCCCACCCACCTCGACTCCCGCACCCTCGCCCTGCCCGCCGACGACCCCCGGACCCCGCTGATCTGGCGCACCCGGATCGACGACCTCACGCGGGTCATCGACCACCTCGCCGGCCTGGAGGCCGCCGTACCGGGCCTCGCCGGACGGGTCGACCACGGCCGGATCGCCGTCGCCGGGCACTCCTGGGGAGCCCAGTCGGCGAGCATGCTGCTCGGCGCCCGGGTCCTCGACGCCGACGGCGCCCCCGGCGATGACCTGACCGACCCCCGGGTCACGGCCGGAATCCTGCTCGCCGTGCCCGGACGCGGCGGCGCCGACCTCTCCCCGTTCGCGGCGGAGAACTTCGCCTTCATGAACCCCTCCTTCGACCGGATGACCACCCCGGCCCTCGTGGTCGCCGGCGACCACGACGACTCCGCGCTCTCCGTCCGGGGACCGGACTGGTTCACCGACGCCTACCGGCTGAGCCCCGAGGAGAAGAGCCTGCTCACCCTGTTCGGCGCCGAGCACTCGCTCGGCGGCATCACCGCCCACGAGCACACCGAGACCACCGACGAGAGCCCCGAGCGGGTCGCCCTGCTCCAGCGCCTCACCCTCGCCTATCTGCGCAGCGCCCTCGGCCCCGACGACGACGCCTGGCGGACGGCCGCCGCCGCGCTCGCGGCCGAGCCCCGGCCGCTGGGCCGGCTGGAGAGCAAGTGACCCTGCCCGCACCGGCCCGGTTCGGCATCATGACCGCACCCTCGCAGGTCGACTACGCGGACCTGCTGCGGGTCTGGCGCGAGGCCGACACCGTCCCCGGGATCGAACACGCCTGGCTCTTCGACCACCTGCTGCCGATCTACGGCGATCCCAGGGGAGTGACGTACGAGGGCTGGACCCTCCTCGCCGCGCTCGCCGCGCACACCCGCCGGCTGCGGCTGGGCGTGATGGTGACCAGCAACCGGTTCCGGCCGCCGGCCGTCCTCGCCAAGATCGCCGCGACCGTCGACGTCGTCTCCGGCGGACGCCTGGACTTCGGCATCGGCGCCGGGTCCCGGCCCGACGTGCCGATGGCCCGGCGCGAGTACGAGGCGCACGGCCTGCCCTACCACGACGGGGCGCACGCGGTCAGCGCCCTCGCCGAGGCGTGCGCGGTGATCCGCCGGCTGTGGACGGAACCGGAACCGTTCGACTTCACCGGCGAACACATCCGGCTGGCCGGCGCCTTCGGCAACCCCAAACCGGTCCAGCGCCCGCACCCGCCGGTCCTCGTCGGCGGCCGTGCCTCCGCGACCCTGCGGGTGGCCGCCGAACACGCCGACGTGTGGAACTACCCCGGCGACGACGTGGCGGACGCCGTCCGGCGCGGCGCGCTGCTCGACCGGCACTGCGCCGACCTCGGCCGCGACCCCGCCTCGATCACCCGCTCCCTGGTGCTGCCGGTCTCCTACGACGACCCGGCGCCCGTCCGCGAGACGATTCGCCGGGCCACCGCCGCGGGGTTCCGCCACCTCGTCCTCATGCTGCCCGCGCCCTACCCCGAGGGGGTGGCGCGCTGGCTCGCCGACGAGATCATCGGGGCGCGGCCGGTGTGACGCGCGGGAACGGGGCGTGCTCCCGCCGGAGAGCACGCCCCGCCCGTCCCGCGCGCGGCTCAGCCGACCGCGCAGTTCTTGCCGCCCAGCGTGAACGCCGCCGGTTTCCCGTTGCTCCCCGACCACGCGCCGGTGAAGCCGAAGCCCACCGACGAACCGGCCGCCACCGTCCCGTTCCAGCCGGTGTTCTTCGCGGTGACCGCGGCACCCGACACCGCGTGCTCGGCGTTCCACATCTGCGTCACCTTCTGGCCGTCCGGGAAGGACCAGTTCAGGGACCAGCCGTTCCAGGGGGCCGAGCCCGTGTTGGTGAGCTTCACGTCCGCCTGGAAGCCGCCCGCCCACTGGTTGGTGACGGTGTACGTCACCGAGCAGTGGGCGGTGGGCTCCGGACCGGGACCGGTCCCGCCGCCCGAGGTGTCGCCGTAGACGACGCCCCGCCCGTTGGTGGCGACGTACACCCGGCCGTAGACCCTCGGGTCACCGGTGATCGCGGCGCCGGTCCAGCCCCACTGGTGGGCGTCGTCGTTGATCCGGGTCCAGGTGGCGCCCTGGTCGGTGGAGCGGAAGACGCCCCGCACCCCGGCGATCTTCGCGCTGGTGTACAGCGTCTGGTACGAGGCGCCCGGCGCCGCCTTGCCGAAGCCGATGGTGTCGGCCTGCTCGACACCGGCCAGCTTGGTGAAGCTCGCGCCGCCGTTCACCGAGTGCCACAGGCCGTACGCCCCGTCCGGGGCACCGCCCGCCAGCCAGATGTCGCCCTTGCCGCCCGGCAGCGCCTTGAAGCGGACGCTGTCCCCGCTCGGCAGCCCGGCCGCCGCCGACGCGGTGAAGGTCGCGCCGCCGTCCGTGCTGACGTAGAACTTCCCCGACTTGAAGCCGTAGAAGGTCAGCGGGTCGACCCGGTCGGACTCGACGACCGCGCCCGCCGGGATGCCGGTGGACGCCTGCCAGGACGTGCCGAAGCCGGTGGTGTACCGCACCCCGGTGCCGGCCGGGCTCCACACGAACCGGGCGCCGTCCGCGCCGGCCGCGACCGTGCCGCCGCCGCTCACCCCGGCCGGGTCGGTGCCGGCGAACCAGGTGGCGCCGTTGTCCGTGGAGAAGGCGATGTGCGGGCCGGAGTCGTGGTCGCCGACGCGGACCACCGTGTCCGGTTTCGTCTCGGCGTAGTCCAGGCTCGTGCCGGACGTGAAGTTCGGCGAGGTGAACATCATCGACGGGACCTTCGTCAGGTCCGTGTGCCGGAAGCCGCCGAGGTCACCGAGGGCGCTGAGCAGCGGGGCGCCGGACGGGGGTGAGGCCAGGTCGTTGACGGCCGTCTCCTCCAGGCCCCGGACCATCGGCGTGATCGTGAACTTGCCCCCGGCGTCCCAGTCGGTCAGGTTCTCCGTGCCGTAGACCGTCGCGCCCGTCCCGTACATCATCCGGTCCGAGTCGAACGGGTCGATCTCCAGCGCCTCCGTCATCCAGCCCAGCTTCGGCGCCTGTTCGGGCGGCGCCGGGTTCGCGCCCCAGGTCAGCCACGGGGCGGACGACACGTCCATGGTGTAGCGGTTCGCGCGCTCCGGGTACGAGGTGTAGCTCCACGCCTGCGTCCAGGTGCCCCCGCTGTCCGTCGAGCGGAAGATCTGGGTGTCCGGCCACCAGGAGCTGTACGCCGTCGCCATCACCGTGCCGGGGTGCTGCCGGTCGACGGTCAGACCGCTGAACCCGAAGTAGGTGTCGGCCTCCGCTACCGGACTGATGTCGGTCCACGTGCCGGTGGCCGTCGCGTACCGGTACAGCCGGCCCTTGCCGCCGTCGTACGGGCCGCCGGTGTCGCTGTAGGCGAGGTACAGGTAGCCGTTCCCGGCGTCCAGGACGCCCTTGTGGGCGAGGTACCCGGTGGGCTGGCCCGGCAGCCGCTCCCAGGTGGCGCCCGCGTCCGTCGACCGGTAGACGGCGTTCTCCTTGTCGGCGACCCCGGCGTAGACCGTCCTCGTCGCCGTGCTCCCGCTGCCCGTGGACTCGTCGAAGGTCACCCAGGTGACGCCCTGGTTGTCGGAGGCGTAGCCGCTGGTGTCGCTCGGGTCCTGGGCGTAGTTCCCCGGGTTCGGGAAGGACGTGACCTGCTTCCAGGTGACGCCCGCGTCCGTCGACCGCCACAGGCCCTTGCCGCTGGGCGCCCCCAGGTAGAGCACGTCGTTGTCGTGCGGGTCGACGGCGAGGCGCTCGCCCATGCCCCGGCCCGGCATGTTGCCGCCCAGCTTGAACGGCAGACCGGTCTTCTGCCAGGTGGCGCCCCGGTCGGCGGAGCGCAGCACCGCTCCGTTGCCCGGGTCCCAGTCGTTGGTGTACGTGCCGACCGCCGCGTACACCCGGTCCGGATCCACCGGGTCGGAGACGACGCTGACGACGCCCGTGTGCCCCCAGTCGTCCCAGCCGACGTGGTCGAGGAGCGGGGTCCAGGTCTTCGTCGCCTCCTGCCAGCGGTAGGCGCCGCCGATGTCGGTACGGGCGTAGGCGAGGTCCGGTTCGGTGCGGCTGAAGACGATGCCGGGGACGAAACCGCCGCCGTCGATCCGGGCGTTGTGCCAGGTGTAGGTGTCGGCGGCGAGGGCCGCCGCCGCCGGCGGCGGTTCGGCGGCCAGCGCGGCGGGCGGTCCGCCGGTCAGCAGGCCGGCCGCGAGCGCCAGCGCGGCGGTGAGGATGCGGGTCCTTCGCACGGTGGGGGTTCCCTTCACACGAGGGGGCGGGTACGCGAGACCGGGCGGCCCCTGTGCGGGTGGGGCCGCCCGGCGCGGTACGCGGAACCTTTCAGCGGGGACTATTCGAGGAGTTCCGCGTACGAGCCCATGGCCAGGGCTATGTCGGCCTGGGCCCAGAACCGGTGGTACGTGAAGACGGGTGCGGCACCGCCCGCCAGATAGCTCTCGATCTTCGACCAGTTCGGGTCGTCCTGGTAGAAGGAGCGGATCGACTCGAACGTGGAGGACGCGTTGATCGTGTCCCCGCCCGGCATGGTGCCGGTCCAGCCGCTCGGGACGTACACGCCGTCGTCGAAGCGGTTGTAGTCGGCGCGGGTCTCCGGGACGGCGATGCCGAGCGCGTCCTGGTCGTTCTCCCACATGCCGTCCAGCAGCGCCTTCGCCGTGCTCGCCGCCTCGGTGTCACCGGAGCGGTCGGCGTAGTACGTCAGGGTCTTGGCGTACGCCGCCGCCACCCCGACGTCGTTGGTGTAGTCGGCGACGGTGACGTGCAGGCCGCTGTTGGCACCGGGGGAGGAGGCGTTCCAGGTGTCGGGCTTGCCGGACCACTGGAGCGTGGAGGGGATGCGGAAGGTGCCGTCCGGGTTGACCGTCGTCTCCGACAGCGCCCAGTCGACCCACTTGTCGAGCACCGCCTTGGCGTCGGCGTCACCGGTCTGCTGGTAGTACTCGGCGACCCGCTCCATGGACCACGCCTGGAAGCCGAACCACTGGTTGGACGGCGGGTCGTGGTACACCGGCTTCTCGTCGTAGTACATGCCGTAGAACGTGGGCGTCCCGGCCGGCGGGGTGGCGTACCGGCCCTGCCAGCTGTTGGTCGCACCGCCCGCGATGGCTCCCTCGTCCGACTGCAGCCAGCGGTAGAACTCCAGCTGCCGGTCGAGGGACTTGGCCCAGTCCGCCGCGCCCGTCGCCGACTTCGGCTTCAGGTCGGCGTAGCTGCTCAGCGCGTACGCGGCGAGCGGGTTCTGGTAACCGCCGTGGGCGTGGCTGGAGCCGATGCGCCAGGCCCAGCCCGCCGAGGTGTCCACCGCGCCGCCCCAGGCGTAGTACCAGGAGAGCAGGTAGTGCGAGGAGTCCTTGCCGGTGCCCGCCGGGCAGGTGGTCGGGCCGACGCAGTTGCCGACCTTCTTGAAGTACTTGTCGAACATCGCGTACCGCAGGTAGTCGCCCATCTTCGCGGCCTTGGCGACGGTCGCGGAGACCTGCGAGCCCTTGCCCTGGTCCTTGGCCCACAGGTCTGCCCAGTACGCGGCCTGCACGGCCCGCGCGTCGGCGTCCGGGGCGTTGGTGAACTTCCACTGCTTGGCGTAGGAGGCGTCACCGGTGAACAGGTCCAGGTAGCCGTTCTTCCCGCCGTACTTGAAGGCGTCGCAGGTCGGCTGCGGCACCGTCTCCCACACCGACTCCTGCGCGCCGCGCTGGAAGGTGTTGATGTACGACGGTCCGGTGTCGGCCGGGCCCGCCTCGCACTTGCCGGGCGAGTTGCCGTAGCCGTACACGTTGTCGACGTCCTGGAGCCAGTGCATGCCGTACACGTCGTCCGTGCCGTACGCCGACTTCAGCTCGGAGGCGATCGGGTCGGGACCGACGGAGACCCCCGGGTCCAGCCTCGCCGGGTACTCCTGCGGGGTGTCCAGCTCGGGCGCGTAGGTGGCCGGCTTGGACGCGTTGTACGAGGAGTTGGTCGGCTGGTCCGCGTGGGTGGGGATCATGTACTTCTCCATGATCTCCCAGGCCCCGTTGAACCTGGACCAGTCACCGGTCACCTTGCCGTACATGGCCTGGAGCCACAGCAGGTAGCTGTACGCCTCCGACGTGGTCTCGTGGCCGTGGTCCGGCGCCTCCACGATCAGCGTCTCCACCGAGTGGTACGGGATGCCCTCGGGGGAGAAGTAGCCGTTCGCGGGGTCGGTGATCTTCCCGTACAGCTCCAGGAAGCGGGCGTCGTACTCCGTCGACGCGGCGAGCTGGGTCACGGTGACCGTGGCCTTGCCGTGGCCGGGGGCCGTCGACTCGAAGACCGCCGAGCCGGTGCCGGAGGAGTCCGCGCCGACGGTCACCTTCTGCGCGGTGTTCCAGTTCGACGGCGTGAAGGTGAGCGTCGCGCCGCCGGTCACCGACAGGCCCGTGTTGCCGCTGGCCCGCGCGGTCGTCACGGTCACGTTCGCGGTGGGCTGCGTGGACAGCTTCACCTCGTACGTCCCCGACTTCCCCTGCTGGACGCCCAGTTGGGCCGGGGTGGCCACCACCGTCGGACCGGCGGCGACCGTGATGCCCACCGGGGTCGAGGCGGCGGAGGCGCCCAGGCTGTCGTACGCCTTCGCCAGCAGCGAATGGCTGCCCACGGAGAGGCCGGCGGCGGAGTACGTGTACGGCGCGCTGCTGTCGGTGCCCAGCAGCGTGGTGTCGTCGTAGAACTCCACCTTGCTGATCGTGGCGTTGTCGGCGGCGGCCGCGGTGGCCGCCAGCGGCACCGCCGCGCCCTGGCTGTACACGGCCCCCGGCGCGGGGCTGGTCAGCACGGTGATCGGCGGCTGGTGCGCGCCGGTGCACGGGGTGCCGTTGACCGCGAAGGAGGCCGGTGCCGTGTTGGTGCCGCTGTAGGTGAACTGGGCGCCGGTGGTCACGGCGGCGCCGGCGCCTATTCGAGCGTTGTACGGAGCGTTGGTGACGGTGACCGTCCGCCCGGACTGCGACCAGGTGCCGTTCCAGCCGTTGGCCAGCTTCTGGTTGCCGGTGTAACCGTAGGTCAGGGTCCAGCCGTCGAGGGCCTCGGTGCCCCGGTTGGTGAGGGTCAGCTCGGCGGTGAAGCCGGACCCCCAGTCGTTGGTCTTGTAATCGACGCTGCACTGCACCGCCGCCGCGTGGGCGGTGGTCGTGCCGGTGCCCACCAGGGCGAGCGGGAGCGAGAGGGCCGCGAGCGCGGCGGTCCACAGCCGGCGGACGCCGCGGCGTCTTCGGGCTCGGTGCGGATGCATGGTTGCTGGTTCCTCCTTGCGGCTCGGTGCGGGGGAGCGGGAGCGGAGCGGGAGGGAGCGGGAGCGGTGGTGGGGGGAGGAGCGGTGGGGAAGGTACGTCAAGCCTTGAACCAGTGGGAGCGCTCCCATGTTGAGGAGAGGGGTGGGGGCGGTCAAGGTGTGTGAAGAATCGAAAAAGTTCGACAGCCCGAACGCGGGGAAAGTCTGTGCCTCCCCTGTCCTTTGCCGTGACTTGGCGCTAGCTTCGTTGACACCAGTGGGAGCGGTTCCATCAGTCCGGCGCGTCCGCCACGGCGTGCCCGCACACCGATGAAGAGGAAACCCGCACCCATGAGCCGTAGCAGAACTGCGTTACTGGCCGCTCTCGCGCTCGTCGCCGGGGCATCCGGCGCGGCGTACGCCGTCGTACCAGGGGACGTCGGCACGGCGGCCGTCCCGTGCACCGTGGACTACAAGGTGCAGAACGACTGGGGCTCCGGCTTCACCGCCGCGGTCACCGTCACCAACAACAGCGCCGCCAAGTCCGGCTGGTCCCTGAAGTGGTCCTACGCCGGCAACCAGAAGGTGACCAGCGGCTGGAACGCCAAGCTCAGCCAGAGCGGTACGGCCGTCACCGCGGCCAACGAGTCCTACAACGCCGCCCTGTCGACCGGTGGTTCGGTGAGCTTCGGCTTCCAGGGCACCTACAGCGGCAGCAACGCGATCCCGGCCACCTTCACCCTGGACGGCGTGACCTGCAACGTCGACGGCGGTGGCGGCCCGACCGACCCGCCGGACCCGGGCACCCCGGGCACCCGGGTGGACAACCCGTACGCCGGCGCCAAGGGCTATGTGAACCCGGAGTGGTCCGCGAAGGCCGCGGCCGAGCCCGGCGGCAGCCGCATTGCCAACCAGCCCACCGGTGTGTGGCTGGACCGGATCGCCGCGATCAACGGCGTCAACGGCGGCATGGGCCTGCGGGACCACCTCGACGAGGCGCTGCGGCAGAAGGGCTCCGGCGAGCTCTACATCCAGCTCGTCATCTACAACCTGCCCGGCCGTGACTGCGCCGCCCTCGCCTCCAACGGCGAGCTGGGCCCGACGGAGATCGACAAGTACAAGACGCAGTACATCGACCCGATCGCCGCGATCCTGGCCGACTCGAAGTACTCCTCGCTGCGGATCGTCCCCGTGATCGAGATCGACTCGCTGCCCAACCTGGTCACCAACGTCAGCCCGCGGGCCACCGCCACGCCCAACTGCGACGTGATGAAGGCCAACGGCAACTACCAGAAGGGCGTCGGCTACGCGCTGAACAAGCTCGGCGACGCCCCCAACGTCTACAACTACATCGACGCCGGGCACCACGGCTGGCTCGGCTGGGACGACAACTTCGGCCCCTCGGCCGAGATGTTCAAGACCGCCGCCACCACCGAGGGCGCGACCGTCAACGACGTGCACGGCTTCATCGTCAACACCGCCAACTACAGCGCGCTGAAGGAGGAGAACTTCACGATCAACGACAGCGTGAACGGCACCTCCGTGCGCCAGTCCAAGTGGGTCGACTGGAACCGGTACACCGACGAGCTGTCCTACGCCCAGGCGATGCGGCAGAAGCTGGTCTCGATCGGCTTCGACTCCAACCTCGGCATGCTCATCGACACCTCCCGCAACGGCTGGGGAGGCTCGGCCCGGCCCACCGGCCCGGGTGCCACCACCAACGTCGACACCTACGTCGACGGCGGCCGCTACGACCGCCGGCTCAACACCGGCAACTGGTGCAACCAGTCCGGAGCCGGCCTCGGCGAGCGGCCCCGGGCCAACCCCGCCGCCGGGATCGACGCCTACGTCTGGATGAAGCCCCCGGGTGAGTCCGACGGCGCCAGCAAGGCGATCGACAACGACGAGGGCAAGGGCTTCGACCGGATGTGCGACCCGACGTACACCGGCAACCCGCGGAACAACAACAACCTGTCCGGCGCCCTGCCGAACGCCCCGCTCTCCGGGCACTGGTTCTCCGCCCAGTTCCAGGAGCTGATGAAGAACGCGTACCCGCCCCTGTCCTGACCCCCTCCCCGCCCCGTGCGGCCCGGTCCGTGTGTTCCCCGGACCGGGCCGCACGGCCATGTCGTTTTGCGGTAACGGCAACAAAAGTTGCCGATCTCCGGTGGTCCGGCGCAGGCTGGCGGCAACGGGAGACGGGAGGCCGGCCACCATGGCGCACACACACCAGCACGAACACCAGCACCAGCACCAGCCCGAGCAGCAGCACCAGCCCGAGCAGCAGCACCAGCACGACCACGACCACGCCGACATCGACTGGGCCGAGATGGCGCCGCTGCTGGAGGGCGAGGCGGAGCTGTACACCCCGCTGTACGCGCGGGCCATGGCCTGGCTGGCCGAGCAGGTGACCGGGCCCGGCCTGGTCGTCGACGCGGGCAGCGGCCCCGGCGTCCTGTCCGGGCTGCTCGCCGACGCCTTCCCGTCGGCCCGGGTGGTGGCCGCCGACGGCGCCGCGCCGCTGCTGGAGCGGGCCCGCGCCCGCGCCGGACGGGACGGGTACGCCGACCGCTTCGACACCCTGGCCGGCGAGCTGCCCCAGGTGCTGGACGGCCTGGACTACCCCGCCGACCTGCTGTGGGCCAGCCGCAGCCTGCACCATCTGGGCGACCAGCGGGCGGCGCTGGCCGCCTTCGCCGGGCACCTGGCGCCCGGCGGCACCCTGGCGATCCTGGAGGGCGGGCTGCCCGTACGGTTCCTGCCACGCGACCTCGGCTTCGGCCGCCCGGGGCTCCAGGCGCGGCTCGACGCGGCGCACGAGGAGACCTTCGCCCGGATGCGGGAGTCCCTGCCCGGTTCGGTCGCCGTCGCCGAGGACTGGCCGGCGCTGCTGACCGCCGCCGGGCTGAAGCACACCGGGACCCGCAGCTTCCTGCTCGACCTGCCCGCCCCGCTCCCGGACGCGGCCCGCGCGCATGTCGCCGCCTCGCTGACCCGGCTGCGCGCCATGGTCGGCGACACCGGCCTGGACGCCGGGGACCGCGCCGTCCTGGACCGGCTCCTCGATCCCGACGACGCGGCGAGCGTGCACCGCCGGGCCGACCTGTTCCTGCTGACCGCGCACACCGTGTACACGGCGGTCCGCGCGGACTGACCCGCCCGCCGGCCGTCCACGGGAAGGGCCCGGCACCCCGCTCGCGGGATGCCGGGCCCTTCGGGGCGCACTCGGCGGGTCAGTCGTTGACCTCGGCCGGGTCGAAGCCCACCCGGCGGTCCTCGTTGAGCGCGCTGATCGCGGCGAGGTCCTCGTCGTCCAGCCGGAAGTCGAAGACCTCGATGTTCTCCTTGATCCGGGACGGCGTCACGGACTTCGGGATCACGATGTTGCCGATCTGGAGGTGCCAGCGCAGCACCACCTGGGCCGGGCTGCGGCCGTGCTTGCGGCCGATGGCGACGATCGCCGGGACCTCCAGCAGGCCCTTGCCCGAGCCGAGCGGGGACCACGCCTCGGTGGCGATGCCCTGCTCCGCGTGGTACTCGCGGGCCGCGTGCTGCTGGAGGTGCGGGTGCAGCTCGATCTGGTTGACCGCCGGGATGACCGACGTCTCGCCGGTCAGCCGCTCGATGTGCTCCGGCAGGAAGTTGGAGACACCGATGGCACGGGCCCTGCCGTCGGCGAGGATCTTCTCGAACGCCTTGTACGTGTCGACGTAGCGGTCCCTGGCCGGCATCGGCCAGTGGATCAGGTAGAGGTCGACGTACTCCAGGCCCAGCTTGTCCAGGGAGGCGTCGAAGGCGCGCAGGGTGGAGTCGTACCCCTGTTCGCTGTTCCAGAGCTTGGTGGTGACGAAGAGGTCCTCACGGGGGAGGCCGGAGGCGGCGATGGCCTTGCCGGTGCCCCTCTCGTTGCCGTAGATCGCCGCCGTGTCGATGCTGCGGTACCCGGCCTGGAGGGCCGTCGCGACGGCGGTCTCGGCCTCGTCGTCCGGTACCTGCCACACGCCGAAGCCCAGCTGGGGCATCTCGACGCCGTTGTTCAGGATGATCGGGGGGACCTGGCTGCTCACGGGCTGTTGATCCTTCGGTTGTGGTGAAGTGGTGCTTCCATCGTCAACGATCACGAGGCGATCCGCATTCCTGATCGACGAATTGGCGCGACTCAAACCCTGTAGAGGGCATCCACTTCCGCTTCGTACGCCTTCTCGATGGCCTTCCGCTTCAGTTTGAGCGAGGGGGTGAGCAGCCCGTGCTCCTCGGTGAACGGCTGGGCCAGGATGCGGAAGGTGCGGATGGACTCGGCCTGCGAGACGAGCGTGTTGGCGGCGACCACCGCGCGCCGCACCTCGGTCTCCAGGTCGGGGTCGCGCACCAGGTCGGCCGCGGCCATCCGGGGCTTGTTGCGCATCGCCAGCCAGTGGTCGACGGCCTCCTGGTCGAGGGTGACCAGGGCGGCGATGTACGGCCGGTCGTTGCCGACCACGACGCACTGGCTGACCAGGGGGTGGTCCCGGACGCGTTCCTCCAGGACGCCCGGCGAGACGCTCTTGCCGCCGGAGGTCACCAGGATCTCCTTCTTGCGGCCGGTGATCGTCAGGTAGCCGTCCTCGTCCAGCGCGCCCAGGTCGCCGGTGGCGAGCCAGCCGTCCTGCAGGGTCTGGCCGGTCGCCTTGGGGTTGTTGAGGTACCCCTGGAAGACATTGCCGCCGCGCAGCCAGATCTCGCCGTCGTCCGCGATGTGCACGGTGACGCCCGGCACGGGGTGGCCGACCGTGCCGTAGCGGGTGCGCTCGGGCGGGTTGGCGGTGGCCGCCGCCGTCGACTCGGTCAGGCCGTACCCCTCGTAGATCCGCACCCCGGCGCCCGCGAAGAACAGGCCGAGCCTGCGGTCCATCGCGCTGCCGCCGGACATGGCGTTGCGCAGGCGTCCGCCCAGCGCGGCGCGGACCTTGGCGTAGACGAGCTTGTCGAAGAGCTGGTGCTGCACGCGCAGGCCCGCCGAGGGGCCCGGACCGGTGCCCCACGCCTTCGCCTCCACGGCCTCCGCGTACTGCACCGCCACGTCCACGGCCTTCTCGAACGCGCTCGCCCGGCCCTCCCGCTCCGCCTTGCGCCGGGCCGCGTTGAACACCTTCTCGAAGATGTACGGCACGGCCAGGACGAACGTCGGCCGGAACGCGGCCAGGTCCGGCAGCAGGGCCGCGGCGTTGAGCTGCGGCTGGTGGCCGAAGCGGACCCGGCCGCGGACCGCCGCGACCTCGACCATCCGCCCGAAGACATGGGCGAGCGGCAGGAAGAGCAGGGTGGCCGCCTCGTCGCCCTTGCGGGAGTGGAACACCGACTCCCAGCGGCCGATGACGGTGTCCGCCTCGAACATGAAGTTGCCGTGGCTCAGCACACAGCCCTTGGGGCGGCCGGTGGTGCCGGAGGTGTAGATGACGGTGGCCACCGTCTCCGGGGTGACCGCCCGGCGGTGCCGGTGCACCACCTCGTCGTCGAGGTGCGCGCCGGCCTCGTACAGTTCCCCGACCGCGCCGGCGTCGAGCTGCCAGAGCTGCTCCAGGCGGGGCAGCCGGCCGATGACGGTGGCGATGGTCATCGCGTGGTCCTCGTGCTCCACGACCGCCGCGCTCACCTCGGCGTCGTACAGCATCCAGAAGCACTGCTCGGCCGAGGAGGTGGGGTAGACCGGCACGACCTGCGCGCCGATCGTCCACAGGGCGAAGTCGAAGAGCGTCCACTCGTAGCGGGTGCGGGACATGACGGCGACCCGGTCGCCGAACCGGACGCCCCGGGCGAGCAGTCCCTTGGCGAGCGCCAGCACCTCGTCGCGGAACTCGGCGGCGGTCACGTCCCGCCAGCGGCCGGTGTCGTCCTTACGGCCCAGCGCGACGCACCGGGGGTCCTCCCGCGCATTGCGGAAGACCGCGTCGGCCAGGCCGCCCACCGGTGGCGGCAGTGCCGACGGAGGGCTCGTGAACTCGCGCAAACCCCGCTCCCCGATCCTTGTGACGCCCCGCACAGCGCGGTGAAAGCTACCCCAAGGCCGTGGGTTGCTGACGGTCGGGTAACTTCCGCGACCGTAATCTCCACGGAATCTGTACCGGGCGGTTACCGGGGGTAGGGGAGGCGCGGCGGCCACCTGGGGCGCGGGTGCGTCGTGGTCGCTCGCGCGGTTCCCCGCACCCGTGAGGGACGCGACCGCGGGAGGCGGCGGGGAACCGCGCGACAAGCCACGACCCGCCTGCGGCCGGCACGCGGACCGGACCGCCCCGTACCTCACCCGCGAACGGCGGCGGCCACCGCGGGCCCCTCCGACCTCGTCGCCACCGCCGTCGTCCGCGGCACCGCCGAGCTGTACGCCCACCTCAGCGGACCGCTCGGCCACCTGGCGGACGTGCGGTACGTGGAGGCGTCGCCGTTCCCGCGCCGGGTCAAGCAGCTCATCTGTCCGCGCCCGCGTTCCTGACCGGGTTCCCCACCGTGTGCAGCCGGTCGCCGCCCGCCAGGACCGCCGCCGCCAGCGCGTCCGCCGCGTCCTGCGCCGAGGTCCGCCGCTCCCCGGTGACCAGGACGAAGTCGACCCGCCCCAGCTCCGGCAGCCCGGCCCGCTCCGGCACCCGGACCAGTCCCGGCGGGATCAGCCCCCGGCTGTGCGCCATCACGCCGAGCCCGGCGCGGGCCGCCGCGATCAGGCCGTTCAGGCTGCCGCTGGTGCACGCCACCCGCCACTCCCGGCCCTGGCGCTGCAACGCCTCCAGGGCGAGGGCCCGGGTGATGCCGGGCGGCGGATAGACGATCAGCGGCACCGGACGCGCCGGGTCCAGACGCAGCCGCTCCGCGCCGATCCACACCAGCCGGTCGTGCCAGACCAGCTCGCCCCGCCGGTCCTCGGGCCGCCGCTTGGCCAGGACCAGGTCGAGCCTCCCGGCGGCGAGCTGCGCGTGCAGGGTGCCGGACAGCTCGACCGTCAGCTCCAGGTCGACCTCGGGGTGGTCGTGCCGGAAGCCCTCCAGGATCTCCGGCAGCCGGGTCAGCACGAAGTCCTCCGACGCCCCGAACCGCAGCCGCCCGCGCAGCCGGGTGCCGGTGAAGAACGCGGTGGCCTGCTCGTGGACCTCCAGGATGCGCCGGGCGAAGCCGAGCATCGCCTCGCCGTCCTCGGTCAGCTCCACCGAGTGCGTGTCCCGGTCGAACAGCGGCCGCCCGGTCGCCTCCTCCAGGCGCCGCACGTGCTGGCTCACCGTCGACTGGCGCAGCCCGAGCCGCCGGGCGGCCTGGGTGAAACTCAGCGTCTGCGCCACCGAGAGGAAGGTCCGCAGCTGGGAGGGGTCGTACACGGGGCGAGCTTATCGCCGAACGCGATGGCAGTCAGAGCGGTGTACGGGATTCCCGATCGCCGGGTGAGGGAGCAGGATGGAGCGGGGACCCGTGTTCCCGTATCCCTGGGCCCCCGGGTCGGAGCGTCCGACGATCGAACGAGCAAGTGGAGCACCGTGAAACGCCTGCGATGGCCGCGCTGGATGCCGGTCGACCCGTACATCCTGCTGCTGGCGACGGTGGGCCTCGCGGCGCTGCTGCCCGCCCGCGGGACGTCGGCGGATGTCGCGAACGGCGCCTCCACGGCCGCGATCGCCTTCCTCTTCTTCCTCTACGGCGCCCGCCTCTCCACCCGGGAGGCCCTGGACGGGCTCAAGCACTGGCGACTCCATGTCACCGTCCTGGCCTGCACGTTCGTCGTCTTCCCGCTGCTGGGGCTGGCCTCGCGCGGCCTGGTCCCGGTCCTTCTGACCGACCCCCTCCATCAGGGCCTGCTGTTCTGCACGCTGGTCCCGTCCACCATCCAGTCCTCGATCGCCTTCACCTCGATCGCCCGGGGCAACGTGCCCGCCGCGATCTGCGCGGGCTCCTTCTCCTCCCTCGTCGGCATCGTCGCCACCCCGCTGCTCGCCGCCGCGCTGCTCGGCGGCTCGGCCGGCGGGTTCTCCGCCGACTCGCTGGTGAAGATCGTGGTTCAGCTGCTGGTGCCGTTCGTCGCCGGGCAGGTGCTGCGGCGCTGGATCGGCGGCTTCGTCACCCGGCACAAGAAGGTCCTCGGGCTGGCCGACCGCGGCTCGATCCTGCTCGTCGTCTACACCGCGTTCAGCGCGGGCATGGCGCAGGGCGTCTGGCACCAGGTCAGTCCGGTCCGGCTGGCCGGACTGCTCGCCGTGGAGGCGGTGCTGCTCGCCGTGATGCTGGCGCTGACCTGGTACGGCGCGAAGGCGCTGCGGTTCGGCCGGGCGGACCGGATCGCCATCCAGTTCGCCGGCTCCAAGAAGTCCCTCGCCTCCGGACTGCCCATGGCCGGCGTCCTCTTCGGCGCCCACGCCTCGCTGGCGGTGCTGCCGCTGATGCTCTTCCACCAGATGCAGCTGATGGTGTGCGCGGTCATCGCCAAGCGCCGCTCGCACGACCCGGAGGCCGAGGACACCCCGGACCCCGGGACGGCCGCCCGGCCCACGGCCGGCACCGGCGCCTCCCGCGGCTGACCTGGTCAGCCGCCGGCGTCCACCCGGTCCAGCGGCAGCCACAGCACCACGTCCCCCGCCGCCGCCTCGCCGCCGGTGACCTCGTCGTCGGTCAGCGCCCGCCGCCACACCCGTACGTCGTCCACCGCGCCGGTGAAGTGCGCCCGGCCGTCCATCCGAACGCCCACGTGCACCCCGAACGCCGAGAAGCGGCTGACCGAGCCCGGCACGTCCGCCGTCCCGGCGCGTTCCCCGTCGAGGAACAGGGTGAGCCGTCCGCCGCCCCGGCGCAGCACGAGCCGGTGCCAGCGGCCGTCGTTGCGGGCGCCGGCGATCCGCGCGTACGCCGACCGGGGCGCCGCCGCCCCGTCCCGCGCCGTCATCAGCCCGGTCACCCGGTCCCGCGCGGGCTCGGCGCGCAGCCACACCTGGGGCTGGCGGGTGCCGATGCCGCCCATCCACAGCAGCGGCTGCTCCCCGCTCGTCGCTGTGTACCGGAACCACAGCGACGCCGTGAAGTCGCCGTCCCCCAGCGGCAGTTCCCTCCGGTACGGCAGCCGCACCCCGTCGTCGGCGCCGTCGAGGACGAGCGCGCCGCCGACCGCGCCGTCCGCCGTCCTACCGGCGCCGCCCAGCACAGCGGCCGCGGCGGCGCCCGGCGCGCGGTCCGGGGTGGCCGGGTCGGCGCCGCGCCGGTCCCGGAGCCGGCCCTCGCCGAACCGGGCGAAGCGGATCTCGTCGCGGGCGTCGGCCGTGCCCGCCTCGTACAGCAGCCCCGCCGACGCCGCGTCGAGGGCCGCCAGGTCCGAGTAGCCGGACCAGTCCCGGGTGACCACCGTCGCCCGGTCCACGCTGTCCCAGGTGGCGCCGCCGTCCCAGGAGGAGCGGATCACCATGGTCCGGCGGCGGTCGGGGTCGGCCGGCGCGGACAGCAGCACCCGGTCGCCCAGGCGCAGCAGCGCGCCCTGCACCTGCGGGGTGTACAGGTCGGGAACGGCCTCGAAGGGCGCGGCGAAGCTGTCGCCGCCGTCCCGGCTGACGGTCTGCGCGCGGTGGCCGAGGTCGGCGCCGTCCTGTTCGCGTCCGCCGACCAGCAGCGAGCCGTCCCCGAGTTCGGCGAGCGTCACCTCGGACGGCTTCTGCCGGAAGGTGCCGTCCCCGGCCACCGGCCAGGTGTCGGTGGCGCCGACCCGCCAGTGCGCGCCGCCGTCGTCGCTGACGACCAGCGCCGCGTGGTTGGCGGTGACCCGGCCGCCCGCCCAGGTCTCGGCGTTCACCCCGAGGACCAGCCGCCCGGCGTGCGCGCCCGTGGTGAGCTGCACACCGTGCACCGGGCCGGTCGCGTACCAGGAGTTCCAGTCGTCCGGCCGGATCCCGGTGCTCAGGTCGCGCGGCTCGGACCAGGTCAGTCCGTCGTCGTCGCTGTACTGGAGGTGGGGCACGCGGTCGCAGGGGATCGCGCAGCCCGCGTCGTCCGCCCGGCCGGTGTTGTGGGTCTCCACCAGCAGCACACGTCCCGTGGCGCGGTCCACCACGGGCGCCGGATTGCCGTGCGTGTCCCCGCCGCCCTCGGTGACGACCCGCAGCGGCCCCCAGGTACGGCCGCCGTCGGTGGAGCGCTTCAGCACGATGTCGATGTCGGCGGCGTCCCCGCAGTCGCGGACCCGCCCCTCGGCGAAGGCGAGCAGCGTCCCGTCCGTGGTCCGCACCAGCGCGGGGATGCGGAAGCAGGCGTACCCGGGGTCCCGGTCGGCCCGGAAGAGGACCCGCTGCTCGAACGCGGCGGCGCGGGCGTGCGCCGGGGCGGGGACGGCGACGGCCGCCGCGACGCCGAGGGCGGACAGGGAGGCGAGCACGGCCGTACGGAATCTCGGGCGGGGACGGCGGGGGGAGGACGGCATGGAGCGGTGGCCCTTCACGCGGCTGGCGGGAAGCCGGTCATCAGGGCATCAGTAGATCAAGTCATCACATGCCGGATACGACGCGCTGGATCACCGCGCGTGTCGCCGCCACCGCCCGGCACGGCATCACCCCGGCCCGGCGCAGGGGGCGCTCCCCGCCGGCCGGGGTTCCGCCGCCGTGCCGCGGACGGGCGCCTCAGCCCTGTACGGCCGCGGTCCGCAGGGCGATCCGCTCCTCACCCGCGTACACGTTCATGGAGGCGCCCCGCAGGAAGCCCACCAGGGTCAGGCCGGTCTCGGCGGCCAGGTCCACGGCGAGCGACGAGGGCGCCGACACCGCCGCCAGCACCGGGATGCCGGCCATCACGGCCTTCTGGGCCAGCTCGAAGGAGGCCCGCCCGGAGACGAGCAGCACCGACCGGCTCAGCGGCAGGCCGCCGTGCTGAAGGGCGCGGCCGACCAGCTTGTCGACCGCGTTGTGCCGGCCCACGTCCTCCCGGACGTCGGCGAGTTCGCCGTCCTCGGTGAACAGGGCCGCCGCGTGCAGCCCGCCGGTGCGGTCGAAGACCCGCTGGGCGGCGCGCAGCCGGTCGGGCAGCTCGGCGAGGAGAGCGGCGTCGATCCGGACCGGCGGGGTGTCGGCGATGGGCCAGCGGGCCGTCGTACGGACCGCGTCGAGGCTGGCCTTGCCGCACAGCCCGCAGGAGGAGGTGGTGTAGACGTTCCGTTCCAGGGTGATGTCGGGCAGGACCACGCCGGGCGCGGTCTGCACGTCCACCACGTTGTACGTGTTGGAGCCGTCGGCGGTCGCGCCCGCGCAGTACACGATGTTCCGCAGGTCTTCCTCGCGGGCCAGCACCCCTTCGCTGACCAGGAACCCGGCGGCGAGCGCGAAGTCGTCGCCGGGGGTGCGCATGGTGATGGCGAGGGGTTTGCCGTTGAGCCGGATCTCCAGTGGCTCCTCGGCGACGAGCGTGTCCGGCCGGGCGGAGACCGCCCCGTCGCGGATGCGGATCACCTTGCGTCGTTCCGTGACTCGTCCCATGTCCTGATCAGCCCCGGTTCTGTACGTGCTGGTGGCCGAAACGGCCCTTGATGCGGAGATCGCCGTGGGTCACCGGGCTGTCGTGCGGCGAGGTGACCTCGACGCTCTCATTGTCCTGTACGCGCAGGGTGAGGGCGCAGCCCGCTCCGCAGTACGGCGCACACCGTGGTCGTGGCGGTCTGCGCCGACTCGTCCCACGCCGGGCCGACCTCGCCCGGGTCGTCGGTGGCGTGAGGACGCGCGGTGAAGTCACCGCGCGGGCTGCGCGCGCGTACGCCGTGCCGCCGCATGGCCGCCAGGTGCGGTCCGCGGGCGACGAGACGGACGCGGGCGCCGGCGCGTTGGGGCGCGGCGCCCACGCGGACGCCATCGCGCCGGCGCCGAGGACGGCGACGTTCATGGGGGTAGCTCCGTTCGGCGAGGGTCGTACCGAGGAACCGGAGAGCGTGCCGCGACTCTGTCGGGGAATATTGTCTACAGTATGGAAGTGGGGTCGGCAAGGGACCGCGCAGGACCGGCCGTCCCGGTGGTGACGGCGCGGGCGGCTGCGGCGGACCCGGCGGGCGGTCGCGTCGAGGGAGGCTGTGCTCGGGCCTTCCCGGCTCCCCCCGCAATGCCTGACGTACCGTCATGCGACCGATACCGGGCGGAGACCTCGTACGTCTTCTCAACGCGGCGTTTCCTTCCTACCGTTCGGGATCATGAGTCCCCCCGTAGCACCGCCCGGCTGGAGCCGCTGGCTCGTCCCCCCGGCCGCCCTCTCGGTCCACCTCTCCATCGGGCAGGCGTACGCCTGGTCCGTGTTCAAACCGCCCCTGGAATCCTCGCTCGGCCTCAGCGGCACGCAGAGCGCGCTCCCCTTCCAGCTCGGCATCGTCATGCTCGGCCTGTCCGCCGCGTTCGGCGGCACCCTGGTCGAGCGGCGCGGGCCGCGCTGGGCGATGACGGTGGCGCTGATCTGCTTCTCGTCCGGCTTCCTGCTCTCCGCGCTCGGCGCGGCCACCGAGCAGTACTGGCTGATCGTCCTCGGCTACGGCTTCGTCGGCGGCATCGGCCTGGGCATCGGCTACATCTCGCCGGTCTCCACGCTGATCAAGTGGTTCCCCGACCGGCCCGGCATGGCCACCGGCATCGCCATCATGGGCTTCGGCGGCGGCGCGCTGATCGCCTCTCCCTGGTCCGCGCAGATGCTGGAGTCCTTCGGGGCCGACAGCTCCGGCATCGCCCTCGCCTTCCTCGTGCACGGACTGGCGTACGCCGTCTTCATGCTGCTCGGCGTGCTCCTCGTGCGGGTGCCCCGCGCGCCCGTCCCGTCGGCCGGCCGGCCCGTCCCGTCGGCCGGCGTCCAGGTGTCGGCGCGCTCCGCGGTGCGGACCCCGCAGTTCTGGTGCCTGTGGATCGTGCTCTGCATGAACGTCACCGCGGGCATCGGCATCCTGGAGAAGGCCGCCCCGATGATCACGGACTTCTTCGCCGACACCTCCGCGCCGGTCTCCGCGACGGCCGCCGCCGGGTTCGTCGCCCTGCTGTCGGCGGCCAACATGGCCGGCCGCATCGGCTGGTCCTCCGCCTCCGACCTGATCGGACGCAAGAACATCTACCGCGTCTACCTCGGCGTCGGCGCCCTGATGTACGCGCTCATCGCCCTGTTCGGCGACGCCTCCAAGCCGCTGTTCGTGCTCGCCGCCTTGGTGATCCTCTCCTTCTACGGCGGCGGCTTCGCGACGGCCCCCGCCTATCTGAAGGACCTCTTCGGCACCTACCAGGTCGGCGCTATCCACGGCCGGCTGCTCACCGCCTGGTCCACGGCCGGGGTCCTCGGACCGCTGATCGTGAACTGGATCGCCGACCGGCAGGAGGAGGCCGGGCGGCACGGCTCGTCCCTGTACGGGCTGTCCCTGGTCATCATGATCGGCCTGCTCGTCGTGGGGTTCGCCGCCAACGAACTGGTACGCCCCGTCCACCCCCGCCACCACGTCACCGCCCCGGACCCCGAGGAGAGCGCCGATGTCGCCCGACAGCAGTGACCGCCCGCCCGCCCGGCGCCCCCTGATCGCCTTCGCCTGGCTCTGGGTGGGGGCGCCGCTCGCCTACGGGCTGTACGAGCTGGTACGGAAGGCCACGCAGTTGTTCACGGGGTGAGCCCGCCGGGCGGTGACGGGCGGTGGCGCGTGTCCGGGGCGAACCCGCCGGACGGCGGCCGGTGTGCACGGGCCCGGCTTCGGACGGCGGCGGGTGTCCGCCGGTCCGGCCCGCCGGACGTGCCGGTGACGGAAGCCGACAAGGGGGGCTTCCGTTTCCTGTCGCATCACCTGCCGCCGTACCCGCGAGTCACTGATCAGACTGGTGGACCCGCTACCGCAGGCACCTAGGGGTTCACCATGCACGGCTCGCGCATCACCGGGCTCGGCCACCACCAGCCCGCCCGCGTCCTCACCAACGAGGACCTGGCGGGCCTGGTGGACACCAGCGACGAGTGGATCACCAGCCGGGTGGGCATCCGCACCCGCCGGATCGCCGGCCCCGACGAGCCGGTCGACGACCTGGCCGCGCGCGCCGCCGCCAAGGCGCTCGCGGCGGCCGGGGCCGCCCCCGCCGACGTCGACCTGGTGCTGGTCGCCACGTCCACCGCCATCGACCGCTCCCCGAACACCGCCGCCCGCGTCGCCGCCCGGCTCGGCATGGGGAGCCCCGCCACGATGGACCTGAACGTCGTGTGCGCCGGCTTCACCCACGCCCTGGCCACCGCCGACCACGCCGTCCGCGCGGGCGCCGCCCGCCGCGCCCTGGTCATAGGCGCCGACAAGATGTCCGAGGTCACCGACTGGACCGACCGCACCACCTGCGTGCTGGTCGGCGACGGCGCGGGCGCCGCCGTCGTCGAACCCTGCGCGGCTGGCGAGGAACCCGGCATCGGGCCCGTCCTGTGGGGATCGGTGCCCGAGATGGGGCACGCCGTGCGGATCGAGGGCACCCCGCCGCGCTTCGCCCAGGAGGGCCAGAGCGTCTACCGCTGGGCGACCACCCGGCTGCCCGCCATCGCCCGCGGGGTGTGCGAACGGGCCGGGGTGGAGCCCGCCGCCCTCGCCGCCGTCGTCCTGCACCAGGCCAACCTGCGCATCATCGAGCCGCTGGCCGAACGGATCGGCGCCGTCGACGCGGTGGTCGCCCGGGACGTCACCGAGTCCGGCAACACCTCGGCGGCCAGCATCCCCCTCGCCCTGGCCAAGCTGGCCGAACGCGGCGAGATCGGCAGCGGCGACCCCGTCCTGCTGTTCGGCTTCGGCGGGAACCTGTCCTACGCCGGGCAGGTCGTGCGCTGCCCCTGACCCGCCCCGGACCGCCCCTGACCCGGACGTTCTCCCCGAACCGTAGACTGTAGACGAAAGACAATTGATACTTTCTTTACTGTCTTTACCTCTCCACTGTCTCCACCGTCTTCGCTTCGTCCGCCTAGGGGGCCGCGATGTTGTCGACAGGACTGCCGCACGGGGCGGTGCCCAGGCTCGAACGCCCGGGGCCGCTGCGCGACCGCGTCTACGAGGCGCTGCTCGAACTCATCACCACCCGCGCCCTGCGCCCCGGCCAGCACCTCGTCGAGAGCGAACTCGCCGGTCACCTCGGCGTCTCCCGGCAGCCGGTGCGCGAGGCACTCCAGCGGCTGAACACCGAGGGCTGGGTCGATCTGCGCCCCGCCCAGGGCGCGTTCGTGCACGAGCCCACGGAGGAGGAGGCCGACCAGTTGCTCACCGTCCGTACGCTGCTGGAGGCCGAGGCGGCCCGGCTCGCCGCGGCCCACGCGGGCAGCGCGGGCGTCACCGCGCTGGAAGAGCTGTGCGCCGAGGGGGAGCGGGCGGTCGCCGCCGACGACGTGGACGCCGCCGTCACCCTGAACGCCCGCTTCCACGCCAAGGTGATGGAACTGGCCGGCAACGCGGTCCTCGCCGAACTCGCCGCCCAGGTCGACCGCCGGGTGCGCTGGTACTACACGCCGATCGCCCGGCAGCGCGGCCGGGAGTCCTGGACCGAGCACCGGGCGATGATCGCCGCGATCCGCGACCGCGACGAGCAGCGCGCGACCCGGCTGATGCGCGAGCACACCGAGCACACCCGGCGGTCGTACCACGCGCGCGGCACGTCCTGAACGTCCGCATCCGCACCGCCCTTTGTCCTGTGAGTGGAGAAAGTCGGCGGTAATTCCCGCACAGCTTCTTCCCAGGTTCGGCAGCCGCTGCTACGTTCCCTTCGAAAGCACAGCAGCGCGCAGCCGATCGGGGCGGGGAGGGGCTTGTGAGACGTATGACCGCACGGCCCGCCAACGCCCACCAGGCCCGGCTGCTCAGACTGCTCCGTGACGGCGGCCCCAACTCCCGTGCCCAGCTCGGCGACCAGGTCGACCTGTCCCGGTCGAAGCTGGCCGTGGAGGTGGACCGGCTGCTGGAGACGGGGCTGGCCGTGGCCGACGGACTCGCCGCCTCCCGGGGCGGGCGCCGCAGCCACAACATCCGGCTCAACCCGGAGCTGCGGTTCCTCGGCGTGGACATCGGCGCGACCTCGGTCGACGTCGCCGTCACCAACGCCGAGCTGGAGATCCTCGGACACATCAACCAGGCCATGGACGTCCGCGAGGGACCCGTCGCGGTCTTCGAGCAGGTGCTGGCCATGGCCGCGAAACTGCGGGCCTCGGGACTGGCGGAGGGCTTCGACGGCGCCGGCATCGGCGTCCCCGGGCCGGTCCGCTTCCCCGAGGGCGTCCCCGTGGCCCCGCCGATCATGCCGGGCTGGGACGGCTTCCCGGTCCGGGAGGCGCTCAGCCAGGACCTCGGCTGCCCCGTCATGGTCGACAACGACGTGAACCTGATGGCGCTGGGGGAGCAGCACGCGGGCGTCGCCCGTACCGTGCACGACTTCCTCGTCGTCAAGATCGGCACCGGCATCGGCTGCGGCATCGTCGTCGGCGGCGAGGTCTACCGCGGGACGACGGGCAGCGCGGGCGACATCGGCCACATCCAGGTGGTGCCCGAGGGCCGCCCCTGCGCCTGCGGCAACCGGGGCTGCCTGGAGGCCCACTTCAGCGGCGCGGCCCTGGCCCGCGACGCCGAGGAGGCCGCCCAGCAGGGCCGGTCCGCCGAACTCGCCGCCCGCCTGGAGGCGGGCGGAAGCCTGGGCGCCGCCGACGTCGCCGCCGCCGCGGCCGCCGGGGACGCCACCGCCCTCGACCTGATCCGCGAGGGCGGCGACCGCACCGGCCAGGTCATCGCCGGCCTGGTCAGCTTCTTCAACCCCGGCCTGGTGGTGATCGGCGGCGGGGTCACCGGCCTCGGCCACACCCTGCTCGCCGCGATCCGCACCCAGGTCTACCGCCAGTCGCTGCCCCTGGCGACCGGCAACCTGCCCATCGTGCTCGGGGAGCTGGGCCCCACCGCCGGAGTCATCGGCGCCGCCCGGCTCATCAGCGACCACCTGTTCTCACCCGCGTAACACCCCGCCGCTCGCACCCCTTTTCCGTACAGCGCGTCGCTCCGCCCTGCCCTGACACCGGCCCGCACGCCCGCCGAGGGGACCTCATGGCACCAGAACCACCGCTGCTCAGCATGTCCGGCATCACCAAGTCCTTCCCCGGAGTCCGGGCCCTGGACGGCGTCGACCTCGACGTCCAGGCCGGCGAGGTGCACTGCCTGCTCGGCCAGAACGGGGCCGGCAAGTCCACCCTCATCAAGGTGCTGGCCGGCGCCCACCAGCCCGACACCGGAACCATCCGCTGGCGCGGCGAGGAGGTCGTGCTGCGCTCACCGATCGCCGCGATGCGCCGCGGCATCGCCACCATCTACCAGGAACTCGACCTCGTCGAGCACCTGTCGGTCGCGGAGAACGTCCACCTCGGCCACGAGCCGGTCGGCGCCGGCTTCGTCGTCCGCTCCAAGGCCGCCCGCGCCACGACCGCCGCCCTGCTCGCCCGCCTCGGCCACCCCGAGATCGACCCCGGCCGCCTGGTCGGCGAACTGCCCGCGGCACAGCGGCAGATCGTCTCCATGGCACGGGCGCTCTCCCACGACGTACGGCTCATCGTCATGGACGAGCCGTCCGCCGCCCTCGACCCCGACGAGGTCGACAACCTCTTCCGCATCGTCGGCGACCTCACCGCCGCCGGTGTCGCCGTCGTCTACATCTCGCACCGCCTGGAGGAGATCCGCCGCATCGGCGACCGGGTCACCGTCCTCAAGGACGGCCGCGCCGTCGCCCGCGGACTGCCCGCCAAGTCCACCCCGACCCGCGAGGTCGTGGCCCTGATGACCGGCCGCGACGTCGCCTACGTCTTCCCGGAGCGCCCGGCCGCCGCCCCCGCCGGCGAACCCGTGCTCAGCGTGCGGGGACTGGCCCGCGAGGGCGAGTTCGGCGCCCTCGACCTCGACGTCCGCCCCGGGGAGATCGTCGGCCTCGCCGGACTGGTCGGCTCCGGCCGCTCGGAGATCCTGGAGACCGTCTACGGCGCCCGCAGACCGACCGCGGGACAGGTACGGGTCGACGGACGCCCGCTCCGGCCCGGCAGCGTCCGGGCCGCCGTCCGGGCCGGCCTCGGACTCGCCCCCGAGGAACGCAAGGCGCAGGCCCTGCTGATGCTGGAGTCCGTCACCCGCAACGTCTCGGTCTCCTCGATGTCCCGCTTCGCGCGCGGCGGCTGGATCGACCGCGCCGCCGAACGGGGCGCCGCCCGCGCCGCCGTCCGCGAGCTGTCGCTGCGCCCCGACAACCCGGACGTGCCCGTGCGCACCCTGTCCGGCGGCAACCAGCAGAAGGCCGTCCTCGCCCGCTGGCTGCTGCGCGGCTGCCGGGTCCTGCTCCTGGACGAACCCACCCGCGGCGTCGACGTCGGCGCCCGCGCCGAGCTGTACGCGGTCGTGCGGCGCCTCGCCGACGAGGGGCTGGCGGTGCTGCTGGTGTCCAGCGAGGTGCCCGAGGTGCTCGGCCTCGCCGACCGGGTCCTCGTCCTGCGCGAGGGACGGGTCGTGCACGAGGCGCCCGCCCGCGAACTCGACGAACACCGCGTACTCGACCTCGTCATGGAAGGGAGCCCGGCAGCATGACGCAGCACATGTCCCCGCCCCGGGACGGCACCGGAAAGGCGCCCGCCGCCGACGGGCCGCCCGCCTGGAAGGGCGTGCTCGCCCGCGCCGACGTCCGCATCCTCTCCCTGCTCGGCGTGCTCGCCGTGCTGGTCCTGATCGGCGGCGTCACCAAGCCCGACGAGTTCCTCGACACCCGCAACCTGCAACTCGTCCTCACCCAGGCGTCCGTGATCGGCGTCGTCACCGTCGGCATGACCTTCGTCATCATGTCCGGCGGCATCGACCTCTCCGTCGGCGCGATCGTCGCCCTCGCCTCGGTGTGGGCGACGACGGTCGCCACCCAGGAGTACGGATTCCTCGGCATCCTGGTCACCGCCGTGGTGGTCGGCGTCGGCTGCGGACTGGTCAACGGGGTCCTCATCGCCTACGGCGCGATGGTCCCGTTCATCGCCACCCTCGCCATGCTCGCCTCCGCCCGCGGCCTGGCCCTCCAGATCACCGACGGGCAGACCCAGGTCGTCACCGTCTCCGGCGTGCTCGACCTCGGCGAGCGCGACGCCTACGTCCTCGGCGTACCGCCGCTGGTGCTGGTCTTCGCCGCCGTCACCGTCATCGGCTGGCTGGTGCTCAACCGCACCACCTTCGGCCGCCGCACCGTCGCCGTCGGCGGCAACGCCGAGGCCGCCCGGCTGGCCGGCATCGACGTCCGCCGCCAGCGCCTCTACCTCTACCTGCTGTCCGGCCTGTGCTGCGGCATCGCCGCCTTCCTGCTGATCGTCCTGTCCGGCTCCGGCCAGAACACCAACGGCAACCTCTACGAACTCGACGCCATCGCCGCCGCGATCATCGGCGGGACGCTGCTCAGCGGCGGACGCGGCACCATCGTCGGCTCCGTGCTCGGCGTCCTGATCTTCACCACGATCACCAACATCTTCGCCCTGAACAACCTGCAGAGCGACGTCCAGCAGATCGCCAAGGGAGCGATCATCGTCGCCGCCGTGCTGGTCCAGCGCCGTACCGCGAGCACGCCTTGAGGAAAGGGTCGACCGTCATGCCAGAGCACACGCCATTCGCGAGCCGCAGAGGGCTGCTCTTCGGAGCCGCCGCCGTGTCCGCCGGTGCCTTCCTCACCGGGTGCACCAGCAACGAGTCCGACGACGGCGCAGGCGGGGCGGAGACCGACACCCGCCCCGCCGCCGCCGACAAGCCCGGCAAGCAGGTCACCATCGGCTACGCGGGACCGCTCGCCGACCACGGCTGGCTCAACGCCATCAACGACCAGGCCAAGGGCCGCGCCGAGAAGTACTCCGACGTGACCCTGGAGGTCACCGAGGGCTCCAACGACACCGCCCAGCAGATCGGCCAGATCGAGACCCTCATCAACAAGAAGGTCGACGTCCTGGTGGTGCTGCCCGCCGACGGCAAGGCCCTCACCCAGGTCGGGCTGAAGGCCATGCGGGCCGGGATACCCGTGGTCAACCTCGACCGCGTCTTCAACACCCCGCAGGCCTACCGCTGCTGGGTCGGCGGCGACAACTACGGCATGGGCCTCAACGCCGGGCACTACATCGGCGAGAAACTCAAGGACAGGCCCGACGCCCGGGTCATCGAGCTGGCCGGCATCGACAACCTCGAACTGACCCGGCAGCGCACCAAGGGCTTCGACGACGCCCTGAAGAACTACCCCAACATCAAGAAGGTCGCCCGCCAGGCCGCCGACTTCACCGTCGAGTCCGGCCAGGCCAAGATGGCCCAGCTCCTCCAGGCCCAGTCGAAGTTCGACGCCCTGTGGAACCACGACGACGACCAGGGCGTGGGCGCCCTGCGCGCCATCGAACAGGCCGGCCGCGACGACTTCCTGATGGTCGGCGGCGCGGGCGCGCTCTCCGCGTTCCAGGCGATCAAGCAGGACAACGGAGTGCTCAAGGCGACCGTCCTCTACCCGCCGACCATGGCGGCCTCCGCGATCGACCTCGCCCGCGCGCTGGGCCAGGGCAAGGGCATCAGCGGTCTCGCCGAGTACGAGATCCCCGCCCACGTCACGCTCTACTCCGCCGTGATCGACAAGGAGAACGTCGACCAGTACATGTCCACCGGTTTCAAGTGACCGGCCGGCGTTCCGCCCCGGGGTCCTGACCAGCCCCGGGGCGGCGACCGGCCGTACCGCGCCACCATCATGAGGAGGACGTACGCATGGGACAGCCGCAAGCGCCCGAGGGGGCCGGGGCGGGAACAGCAGGTACGGCGCCCGTGGCCGGCGAGGCCACGACCACGGGAGTGTCCGTCACCCGACCGCCCCTGCGGGTCGGCATGATCGGCTACGCCTTCATGGGGGCCGCCCACTCCCAGGGCTGGCGCACCGCGGGCCGCGTCTTCGACCTGCCGCTCAACCCCGTACTGGCCGCGATCTGCGGGCGGGACGCCGACGCCGTCCGCACCGCCGCCGGCCGGCACGGCTGGGCCACCGCCGAGACCGACTGGCGCGCCCTGGTCGAACGGGACGACATCGACCTCGTCGACATCTGCACCCCCGGTGACAGCCACGCCGAGATCGCGCTCGCCGCGCTCGCCGCCGGCAAACACGTCCTGTGCGAGAAACCGCTGGCCAACACGGTCGCCGAGGCCGAGGCCATGACCCGTGCCGCCCACCTGGCCGGGGCCCGCGGCCAGGTGGCGATGGTCGGCTTCAACTACCGCCGGGTCCCCGCCACCGCGCTCGCCCGGCGGATGGTGGCCGAGGGCCGCATCGGCCGGCTGCGGCACGTGCGCGTCGCCTACCTCCAGGACTGGCTCACCGACCCGGCCGCGCCGCTGACCTGGCGGCTGCGTCGGGAACACGCCGGCTCCGGCGCCCTCGGCGACCTCGGCGCGCACATCGTGGACCTCGCCCAGTACCTCACGGGTGAGCGGCTGGCCGGCGTCTCCGCCCTCACCGAGACCTTCGTACGGCACCGGCCGCTGCCCGCCGGGGACACCCACGGCCTGACCGCCGCGTCGGCCGGCGGCACCACGGGCGAGGTCACCGTCGACGACGCCGCCGTCTTCACCGGCCGCTTCCCCTCCGGCGCCCTCGCCTCCTTCGAGGCCACCCGGTACGCCACCGGCCGCAAGAACGCCCTGCGCATCGAACTCAACGGCGAGCGCGGCTCCCTCGCCTTCGACCTGGAACGCCTCAACGAGCTGACGTACCACGACGGCACGGAACCGGGCGAGCACGCCGGCTTCCGCCGCATCCTCGTCACCGAACCCGGACATCCCTACCTGGACGCCTGGTGGCCGCCCGGCCACGGCCTCGGCTACGAGCACACCTTCGTCCACCAGGCCCGCGACCTCGTCCACGCCGTCGCCGGGGGCCGCGCCCCGGAGCCGTCCTTCGCCGACGGCCTCCAGGTGCAGCGGGTGCTCGCGGCCGTGGAGGAGAGCGCCGAGAAGAACTCCGTCTACACCCCGATCGCCCCCTGAGGAGGCTGGCAGCGACATGCCGCGCGACTTCACACTCTTCACCGGCCAGTGGGCGGACCTGCCTCTGGAGGAGGTCTGCCGACTCGCCCGCGACTTCGGCTACGACGGCCTCGAACTCGCTTGCTGGGGCGACCACTTCGAGGTCGACAGGGCCCTAGCCGACCCCGCCTACGTCGACTCCCGCCACCAGCTCCTCGACACGTACGGCCTGAAGTGCCGGGCCGTCTCCAACCACCTGGTCGGCCAGGCCGTCTGCGACGCCATCATCGACGAACGCCACCAGGCCATCCTGCCCGCCCGGATCTGGGGCGACGGCGACGCGGAAGGCGTACGGCAGCGGGCCGCCGCCGAGATGAAGGACACCGCGCGGGCCGCCCGCCGGCTCGGCGTCGACACCGTCATCGGCTTCACCGGCTCCGCGATCTGGCACCTCGTCGCCATGTTCCCGCCCGCTCCCGAGGCGATGATCGAACGCGGCTACCAGGACTTCGCCGACCGCTGGAACCCGATTCTGGACGTCTTCGACGCCGAGGGCGTCCGCTTCGCCCACGAGGTCCACCCCAGCGAGATCGCCTACGACTACTGGACCACCCACCGAGCCCTGGAGGCCATCGGCCACCGCCCCGCCTTCGGCCTCAACTTCGACCCCTCCCACTTCGTCTGGCAGGACCTCGACCCGGTCGGCTTCCTGTGGGACTTCCGCGACCGGATCTACCACGTCGACTGCAAGGAGGCCCGCAAACGCCTCGACGGCCGCAACGGCCGCCTCGGCTCCCACCTGCCCTGGGGCGACCCCCGGCGCGGCTGGGACTTCGTCTCCGCCGGCCACGGCGACGTCCCCTGGGAGGACGTCTTCCGCATGCTGCGCTCCATCGGCTACGACGGTCCCGTCTCCGTCGAGTGGGAGGACGCCGGCATGGACCGCCTCCAGGGCGCCCCCGAGGCCCTGGCCCGTCTGAAGACCTACGACTTCGAGCCGCCCAGCGCGTCCTTCGACGCGGCGTTCAGCAGCTGAGCGCCGCGGCTCGGCACATCTCCGGGGTGACGGCGCACCCCGGCGCCCGCACCGCACCTCCTCACCGGCACGCCTTCGCACCCCATCCCGTACGGCCCACCCGTTCCCGGAGGGATTCCCGTGCACAGAACCAGAGTCACCCGTGTCAGGAGAACCGGACTCCGCACCGCCCTCGCCCTCTTCACCGGCATGCTGCTGGCCGTCGGCACCCCCGCCGGCGTGGCCGGCGCCCAGCCCGCCACCGCGGCGAAGGACGCCCCGGCCGCCGCGGCCGAAGGGCAGTTCCAGCAGGTGCCCCTCGCCAAGGGCGAGCCCGAGATGGGCGAGCCCATGTCGCTCGCCGTGCTCCCGGACCGCAGCGTCCTGCACACCGCCCGCGACGGCACACTCCGCCTCACCGACCAGGGCGGTGTCACCAAGGTCGCCGGCAAGATCCCCGTCTACAGCCACGACGAGGAGGGCCTCCAGGGCGTCGGCATCGACCCGGACTTCGAGCACAACCGGGCGATCTACCTCTACTACGCCCCGCCGCTGGACACCCCCGCCGGGGACGCCCCGGAGAACGGCACCGCCGCCGACTTCGCCACGTTCGACGGCGTCAACCGGCTCTCCCGGTTCGTCCTCAAGCCCAACGGCACCCTGGACCTGGCCAGCGAGAAGAAGGTCCTGGACGTCGCGGCCTCGCGCGGCACCTGCTGTCACGTCGGCGGTGACATCGACTTCGACGCCGACGGCAACCTCTACCTCTCCACCGGTGACGACTCCAACCCCTTCGCCTCCGACGGCTACACCCCGATCGACGAGCGCCCCGACCGCAACCCGGCCTTCGACGCCCGCCGCAGCGCCGGCAACACCAACGACCTGCGCGGCAAGATCCTCCGCATCAAGGTCGCCGAGGACGGCTCGTACACCATCCCCGAGGGCAACCTCTTCGCCCCCGGCACCGAGAAGACCCGCCCCGAGATCTACGCGATGGGCTTCCGCAACCCGTTCCGGATCAGCGTCGACGACAAGACCGGCGTCGTCTACGTCGGCGACTACGGCCCCGACGCGGGCGCCGCCGACCCGGAACGGGGCCCGGCCGGACAGGTCGAGTTCGCCAAGGTGACCGAGGCCGCCAACTTCGGCTGGCCGTTCTGCACCGGCGACAACGACCCGTACGTCGACTACGACTTCGCCACCGGCACCTCCGGCGAGCCCTTCGACTGCGCCGCCCCGGAGAACACCTCCCCGCACAACACCGGCCTGGTCGACCTGCCGCCCGCGCAGGCCGCCTGGATCCCGTACGACGGCGGCTCGGTACCCGAGTTCGGCACCGGCTCGGAGTCCCCGATGGCCGGCCCGGTCTACCGCTACGACCCCGGCCTCGACTCCGAGGTGAAGTTCCCCGAGGAGTACGACGGAGACTTCTTCGCGGGTGAGTTCGGCCGCCAGTGGATCAAGCGGATCGAGCAGAACGGTGACGGGTCCGTCGCGTCGATCAACGACTTCCCGTGGACCGGCACCCAGATCATGGACATGGAGTTCGGCCCCGACGGCGCGCTCTACGTCCTCGACTACGGCCTCTCCTGGTTCCAGGGCGACGACGACTCCGCGCTGTACCGGATCGAGAGCGCCGAGGACGGCTTCTCCCCGATCGCCGAGGTGAGCGCCGACCGGACCTCCGGCGCGGCCGGCCTCCGGGTCAGGTTCACCGGCTCCGCCACGGACGCCGACTCCCCGGACCTCACCTACAGCTGGGACTTCGGCGACGGCACCAAGGGCACCGGGCTCACCCCCACCCACCGCTACAAGAAGGCGGGCACCTACAGCGCGACCTTCACCGCCAAGGACCCCGAGGGCAACACCGGCACCGCCGGCGTCCGCATCGTGGTCGGCAACACCGAACCCACGGTGAAGATCGACATACCCGGGAACGGCACCCTGGCCGCCTTCGGTGAACCCGTCCCCTTCAAGGTGACGGTGACCGACCCCGAGGAGAGCGTCGACTGCTCCAGGGTCAAGGTCGCCTACAGCCTCGGCCACGACAACCACGCCCACGAGCTGACCAGCGAGACGGGCTGTGAGGGCACCCTGAAACCGCCCGCCGGGGACGGCGGACACGACCCCAACGCCAACATCTACGGCGTCGTCGGCGCCAGCTACACCGACGGCGGCGGAGGCGGCCAGGAGGCGCTGACCGGCACCGCCCGCACCGTCCTCCAGCCGCTGCACCGCCAGGCCGAGCACTTCACCACCCAGCAGGGCGTCTCCGTCATCGACAAGACCGGCGCCAACGGCGGCAAGACCGTCGGCGACGTCCACGACGGCGACTGGATCTCCTTCAGCCCGTACCGGTTCGACGGCCAGAGGAAGCTGACCGTCCGGGCCTCCTCCGGCGGCGCCGGCGGCTTCGTCGAACTGCGCACCGGCTCGCCCACCGGACCGCTGCACGGCTCGGCGTACATCCCGCCGACCGGAAGCTGGGAGACGTTCCAGGACGTCGACGTGCCGTTGCGGGCCCTGCCCAAGAAGACCACCGACATCTACCTGGTCTTCCGGGGCGGCGACGGCGCGCTCTTCGACATCGACGACTTCGAGTTCTCCAAGGAGCCCTTCAGCAACGGCAAGAAGGTCCTGGTCTTCTCCCGGACCGCCGGCTTCCGCCACGACTCCATCCCGGCGGGCATCGCCGCCCTGAAGGAACTGGGCGCCCCGGCCGGCATCACCGTCACCGCCACCGAGGAGGCCGGGCAGTTCACCACGGCCAACCTCGCCAAGTACGACGCGGTCGCCTTCCTCTCCACCACCGGCGACGTCCTCGACGCCGGGCAGCAGGCCGCGTTCGAGAACTACATCAAGAACGGCGGCGGCTACCTCGGCGTCCACGCCGCCGCCGACACCGAGTACGACTGGTCGTTCTACGGCGGACTGGTCGGCGCCTACTTCGACTCGCACCCGGCCCAGCAGAAGGCCACCGTCCGCGTCGAGGACCACGACCACCCCGCCACCGCGCACCTCGGTGACACCTGGGAGCGCACCGACGAGTGGTACAACTACCGTGCCAACCCGCGTGAGAGGGCCAAGGTCCTCGCCACCCTCGACGAGACCACCTACCAGGGCGGCACCATGAAGGGCGATCACCCCATCGCCTGGTGCCAGGCGTACCAGGGCGGCCGTTCCTTCTACACCGGCCTGGGCCACACCAAGGAGTCCTACGCCGACGAGGCCTTCCGGGGCCACCTGCTCGGCGGCCTCCAGTACGCCACCGGCCAGGTCAAGGCGGACTGCAGACCGGACAAGGGCTACCGGAAGATCTTCAACGGGCAGACCCTGGACGGCTGGAAGCAGGCCGGCCCCGGCACGTTCGACGTCAAGGACGGCACCCTGGAGTCCAACGGCGGCATGGGCCTGCTCTGGTACCAGGCCAAGGAGCTGAAGTCGTACTCGCTCACGCTCGACTGGAAGATGCGCGGCGACGACAACTCCGGGATCTTCGTGGGCTTCCCCGCCTCCGACGACCCCTGGTCCGCGGTGGACAAGGGCTACGAGATCCAGATCGACGCCACGGACGCCGCCGACCGCACCACGGGCGCCGTCTACTCCTTCAAGTCGGCGAACATCAAGGCCCGTGACCAGGTGCTCCGCCCGCCCGGCCAGTGGAACTCCTACGAGATCAAGGTCCAGGGCGAACGCCTCCAGGTGTTCCTCAACGGAGTCAGGATCAACGACTTCACCAACAAGGATCCCGAGCGGAGCCTGACCGACGGCTATATAGGTCTCCAGAACCACGGTGCCGCCGACAAGGTCTCCTTCCGGGACATCCAGCTGAAGGAGCTGCCCTCCTAGCCCGCCCGGGCCCACCAGACGGCGGCGGGCGGGGGACGCCGGACCCCCGCCCGCCGCCACCCCTCCAGCTCCTCCGGGGCCGCCCCGGTTCCGGTGAGGGGGCCGTCTCCGGTCCGGCCGGGACTCGTCCCGGTCCCGGCGAGGGGGCCGCTTTCGGCCCGGCCGAAGATCCCTTCCGGTTCCGGCGAGGGGCTCCGGTGCGGAACGGCCGGGGTCCCTCCTGGTACCGCCGGGGGACTTCCCGCCGGTCCGGCGATGCGGCTCCCGTTCTTCCGGCGCACGGCCCGGTGACCCCGAGGCTCCACCCCGACGCGCTCGACAAGGAGGCTGCCCATGTCCGCGTCCCCTTCCGTTCCCGCTTCCGCATCCGCATCCGCATCGGCGTCCGCATCCGCATCCGCGCCCGCTCCCGATTCCGTGTCCTCCGCCGCCGCCCGCACGGGTGTCTGGCTGATCGGCGCCCGCGGCTCCGTCGCCACCACCGTCGTGGCGGGCTGCGCCGCCCTCACCGCCGGACTGCACGCCCCGACGGGCATGGTGACCGAGACCCCCCACTTCGCCGGCACCGGACTCCCCGCCCTGTCCTCCCTCGTCTTCGGCGGCCACGACACCGTGGACTGCCCCCTCCCCAAACGCGCCGAGGCCCTGGCCGCCGGGGGAGTGCTGCCCCCCGGCCTCCCCGCCGCCGTCACCGCCGAACTCGCCGCCGCCGAACGGGAGATCCGTCCCGGCGGCCCCCTGCCCGGCGACACCCGGTCCGCCGAGGACCTCGTCACGGCCTTCGCCGCCGACATCCGCGCCTTCGCACGCCGCTCGGGCGTGGCCCGGACGGTGGTCGTCAACGTGGCCTCCACGGAGCCGCTCGCCAGGGGCCGTGACCTCCCGCCCAGCTCCCTCTACGCGGCGGCGGCCCTGCGCGCCGGCTGTCCGTACGTCAACTTCACCCCCTCCACCGGTCTGCACCACCCGTCCCTGACCGCCGAGGCGGCGGCACACGCCCTGCCGTACGCCGGCCGTGACGGCAAGACCGGCCAGACCCTGCTGCGCTCGGTGCTGGGCCCGATGTTCGCCCAGCGCGCGCTCACCGTCCGGGCCTGGTCCGGCACCAACCTGCTCGGCGGCGGCGACGGTGCCGCCCTCGCCGACCCGGCCGCCGCCGCGGCGAAGAACGCCGGCAAGGAGCGCGTCCTCCACGACACCCTCGGCACCACCGTCGAGGGCGAGGTCCACATCGACGACGTCCCCGCGCTCGGCGACTTCAAGACCGCCTGGGACCACATCGCCTTCGACGGCTTCCTCGGCACCCGCATGATCCTCCAGACCATCTGGCAGGGCTGCGACTCCGCGCTCGCCGCACCCCTTGTCCTGGACCTGGCCCGCCTGACCGCCCGCGCCCATGAGGCGGGCCTCACCGGCCCCCTGCGCGAGCTGGGCTTCTACTTCAAGGACCCGGTGGGGGACGGGCCGTCCGGCCTGAGCGAGCAGTACGCCGAACTGCTCGGCCTCGCCGACCGGTTGCGGGCCCGGTCCGCGGACGCCGCGGCGGCCGACGCGGGGGAGCGCCCGTGACCCGCCCGGCCGGCCCCGGCCCCCGCCTGCTCGCCTGGACCGAACTCCTCCGCCTGCCCGCCCTGTTCACCGTCCCCGGCGACGCCCTGGCCGGTGCCGCGGCGGCCGGCGCCCGCCCCGGACGCCGCACGCTGCTCGCCATCGGTTCCTCCCTCTGCCTGTACGAGGCCGGCATGGTCCTCAACGACTGGGCCGACCGCGCCGAGGACGCCGCCGAACGCCCCCACCGCCCCCTCCCGTCCGGCCGCGTCCACCCCGCCGCCGCCCTCACCGCCGCGTGCGCCCTCACCGGCGCCGGGCTGGCCCTCGCCGCCCGCGCCGGCCGTCCCGCCCTCGGCGTGGCCGTGCCCCTGGCGGCGACCGTCTGGGCCTACGACCTCGCCCTGAAGCACACCCCCGCCGGTCCGGTGGCGATGGCCGGGGCCCGCGCCCTGGACCTGCTCCTGGGCGCCGCCGGCACGGGCCGGGTCCGCCCGGCGCTGTCCTCGGCGGCGCTGCTCGGCACCCACACCCTCGCGGTGACGTCCGTGTCCCGGCGGGAGACGACCGGCGGTTCGGCCCTGGCGCCGCTCGCGGCCCTCGCCACCACCGCCGCGCTGGCCGCGTCGGTGGCCCGGCGCCGCGTCCGACTCCCGGCAGGCCGACGGGAAGCAGCCTCCCGCGGCCTGCCGGGTCCCACGCGCCCGGATCTGACCGGAACGCCGGCGGCACCCGGGCCGACGCCGCCCGGACGCGTGCTCGCGCCCGGCCCGTCCCGGTCCGCCCCGCCCCGGTCCACCCCGCCGGGCTCCGCCCTGTCGCGGGCGGCGGCGACCCGACCCGTGCCACCGCGGCCCACACCCTCCGCCCCCACGCCCTGCGCCCCCACCCCGCCACCCACCGCCACGCGGATCACCACCTCCCTCGCCGCCGCCTACGCGGCCACCGCGGCCCGCCCCTACCTGCACGCCGCCCTCAATCCCTCGCCCCCGCTCACCCAACGCGCCGTCGGCGCCGGTATCCGGGCCACGATCCCCCTCCAGGCCGCCCTCGCCGCCCGCTCCGGCGCGAGCGCCCTGGGTCTGCTGGTCGCGGGCCTCGCGCCGCTGGGCCGGCGCTTCGCGAGGAAGGTGAGCATCACATGACGCCCCCCGCCCCCCGGGGCACGGCCCTCGCCCCGCTCCGCTTCGGCTACGGCACCAACGGCCTCGCCGACCTCCGCCTGGACGACGCTCTCGCCCTCCTCGCGGACCTCGGCTACACCGGGGTCGGGCTCACCCTCGACCACATGCACCTCGACCCGCTCGCCCCGGACCTGGCCGCCCGCACCCGCCGGACCGCGCACCGGCTCGACGCGCTCGGCCTGGGCGTCACCGTCGAGACCGGCGCCCGCTACGTCCTCGACCCGCGCCGCAAACACGGCCCCTCCCTCCTCGACCCCGACCCCGACGCCCGCGCCCGCCGCGTCGGCCTGCTGCGCACGGCCGTACGGATCGCCGCCGACCTCGGGGCGCACGCCGTCCACTGCTTCAGCGGAACCGTCCCGGAAGGCACCGCCCCCGAAGGCATCCGCACCACGACGGCATGGCACCGGCTGACCGGCGCCCTCGCCCCGGTCGTGGAGGCGGCCGGCGCCGCCGGCGTCCCGCTCGCCGTCGAACCCGAACCGGGGCACCTCGTCGCCACCCTGGCCGACTTCCACCACCTGCGTCGCGCCCTCGGCGACCCCGAGCCCCTCGGTCTCACCCTGGACATCGGTCACTGCCAGTGCCTGGAACCCCTCCCTCCCGCCGACTGCGTACGCGCCGCCGCCCCCTGGCTGCGGCACGTCCAGATCGAGGACATGCGACGCGGCGTCCATGAACACCTCCCCTTCGGTACGGGCGAGATCGACTTCCCGCCCGTCCTCGCGGCCCTCGCCGCCACCGGCTACCAGGGTCTGACCGTCGTCGAACTGCCCCGCCACTCCCACGCCGGACCCCACCAGGCCGCCCATTCCCTCCCGTTCCTCCACCGGGCGGCGGCCGCCGCCGGTGTCCCCGTCGCACGGACACCGGACGGCACCCGCCCCGTCACCGGGGCCCGCCCCACGCGGGCCCCCGCCACCACCGATCTCCCGGCGCCGGCCGCCCCACCCCCAGGCGTGCCCTCCGCCGCCCCACGAGGGAGCACGCCATGACACATCCGCCGACCCACCAGCCCGCCCCCCGGCTCACCCGGCCGGCGGAAGCCGGCGCCGAGCACGACACCGCCCCCCGGCGGTCCGACGCCGCGAGGGACGTCGCGGAACTGCGCGCCGCCCTCACCGCCCGGCTCGACACCGCCGCGCGCCGCTGGCTCGACCAGGCCCTCGACGAGGCCGCCGCGCACCCCGGTGGACACGGCCCGATCTCCACCTGGGAACTGCGCCTCGCCGAGGCCGGCCGCCGCTGCGGACCCGACCACGCCGACGCCGCCCGCGTCCTGATCCTGCACGCGGCCCGCGCCGACGCCGACGCGCTGGCCCGCGTCTACCACCAGGGCACCGCCGACGAACGCCGCGCCGTCCTGCGGGCGCTGCCCGGCCTGGTACCCGGGCCCGATGCCCTCCCGCTCGTCGAGGACGCCCTGCGCACCAACGACACCCGGCTGCTGGCCGCCGCCGTCGGACCGTACGCCGCCCGGCACCTCGACGCCCACCAGTGGCGGCACGCGGTACTGAAGTGCCTGTTCACCGGTGTCGGCACCGGCCACGTGGCGGAGCTGGACCGCCGGGCCCGCGGGGACGCCGAACTCGCCCGGATGCTCGCCGACTACGCCGTCGAACGCACCGCCGCGGGCCGCCCCGTCCCCGGAGACCTGCACCGCGTCCTGGCCCTGACCGAACCGGCGACCGCGTCGCACGGACCGGCGGCCCCCCACGGCAAGGAGTCCTGATGCGCCTCTTCGACCCCCACATCCACATGACCTCCCGGACCACCGACGACTACGAGGCCATGTACGCCGCGGGTGTCCGCGCCGTCGTCGAACCCGCCTTCTGGCTCGGCCAGCCCCGCACCTCACCCGCATCCTTCCGCGACTACTTCGACTCCCTCCTCGGCTGGGAGCCCTTCCGCGCCGCCCAGTACGGCATCGCCCACCACTGCACGATCGCCCTCAACCCCAAGGAGGCCAACGACCCGCGCTGCGCCCCCGTCCTCGACGAACTGCCCCGCTACCTCGTCAAGGACCGGGTCGTCGCCGTCGGCGAGATCGGCTACGACTCCATGACCCCCGCCGAGGACACCGCGCTCGCCGCCCAGCTCCAGCTCGCCGCCGACCACGGCCTGCCCGCCCTCGTGCACACCCCGCACCGGGACAAGCTCGCCGGCCTGCGCCGCACCCTCGACGTGGTCCGCGAGTCCGCGCTGCCCACCGACCGCGTCCTCGTCGACCACCTCAACGAGACCACCGTCAAGGAGGCGAAGGACAGCGGCGCCTGGCTCGGCTTCTCCGTCTATCCGGACACCAAGATGGACGAGGCCCGGATGGTCGCGATCCTCCGCGCCCACGGCCCGGACCGGGTACTGGTCAACTCCGCCGCCGACTGGGGCCGCAGCGACCCCCTCAAGACCCGCGAGGTCGCCGACCTGATGCTCGCCGAAGGCTTCGACGAGGACGACGTGGACCGCGTGCTGTGGCGCAACCCGGTCGCCTTCTACGGGCTCAGCGGACGCCTCGCCCTCGACGTCACCGCGCCCGACGCCACCCACGAGGGCAACTCCATCCTGCGCGGCGGTGAGTGAGCGATGCGCTTCCGGCACCCCGACGGCTCCGTCGTCCACCTCGCCTACTGCACCAACGTGCACCCCGCCGAGACCCTCGACGGGGTCCTCGCGCAACTCCGCGACCACTGCGAACCCGTCCGCCGCCGGCTGGGCCGCGACCGCCTCGGCATCGGCCTGTGGCTGGCCCGCGACGCCGCCCACGCCCTGGTCACCGACCCGTCCGCGCTGCGCGGCCTGCGCGCCGAACTCGACCGGCGCGGCCTGGAGGTCGTCACCCTGAACGGCTTCCCCTACGAGGGGTTCGGCGCGGAGGAGGTCAAGTACCGCGTCTACCGGCCGGACTGGGCCGACCCCGAGCGCCTTGAGCACACCACCTCCCTCGCCCGGGTCCTCGCCGGACTGCTCCCCGACGACGTCACCGAGGGCAGCATCTCCACACTGCCGCTGGCCTGGCGCACCGCGTATGACGACGCCCGCGCCGAGAAGGCCCGCGCCGCCCTGGTCACCCTCGCCGAACGCCTCGACGCCCTCCAGGAACTCACCGGCCGCTCCCTCCGCGTCGGCCTGGAACCCGAACCCGGCTGCGTGGTCGAGACGACCCGGGACGCCATCGCCCCGCTCACCGCCATCGACCACCCCCGCATCGGCATCTGCGTCGACACGTGCCACCTCGCCACCTCCTTCGAGGACCCGCACACCGCGCTGGACGCCCTGACCGAGGCACACGTCCCCGTCGTCAAGTCCCAGCTCTCCGCCGCCCTGCACGCCGAACACCCCCGCTCGCCCGAAGTCCGCGCGGCCCTGGCGGCCTTCGCCGAACCCCGCTTCCTGCACCAGACCCGCACCACCACACCCCGCACCCCCGCGGACACGGCGCGGCACACCACCGCCCCGCACCGCCTCCACGGCACCGACGACCTGGGCGAGGCCCTCACCGGCCACGCGCTGCCCGACACGGCCCCCTGGCGCTCCCACTTCCACGTCCCCCTGCACGCGGCCCCCGCCGCACCGCTCACCTCCACCCTCGACGTCCTCACCACCGCGCTGGGCCGACTGGTCGGCGGCCCGCACCCGCTCACCCGGCACCTGGAGGTCGAGACCTACACCTGGCAGGCCCTCCCTCCCGAACTGCGCCCCCGAGCCCGCGCCCAGCTCACCGACGGCATCGCCGCCGAGCTGACCCTCGCCCGCGACCTGCTCACCGACCTCGGCCTGAAGGAGCTGCCGTGACCCGGACCCGACCCGAGGGCGGGCCCACCCCGCTCCTCGTCCTGGACGTCGTCGGCCTCACCCCCCGTCTCCTCGACCACATGCCCCACCTCAAGACACTGGCCCAGGCCGGCTCCCGCGCCCCGCTCGGCACCGTCCTGCCCGCCGTCACCTGCGCCGCCCAGTCCACCTTCCTCACCGGCACCCTCCCCGCCGAACACGGCATCGTCGGCAACGGCTGGTACTTCCGCGAACTCGGCGACGTCCTGCTCTGGCGCCAGCACAACGGACTCGTCGCCGGCGACAAACTCTGGGAGGCCGCCCGCCGCGTCCACCCCGGCTACACGGTCGCCAACATCTGCTGGTGGTACGCCATGGGCGCCGACACCGACATCACCGTCACCCCCCGCCCCGTCTACTACGCCGACGGCCGCAAGGAACCCGACTGCTACACCCGGCCCCCGGCCCTGCACGACGAACTCACCGGCAGACTCGGCACCTTCCCCCTCTTCCACTTCTGGGGTCCGGGGGCCGACCTGGTCTCCAGCCAGTGGATCATCGACGCCACCCGGCACGTCCTGCACACGCGCCGCCCCGACCTCGCCCTGTGCTACCTCCCGCACCTCGACTACGACCTCCAGCGCTTCGGCCCCGACGACCCGCGATCCCTGCGGGCGGCCACCGACCTGGACGCGGCGCTGGCCCCGCTTCTGGACGACGCCCGCGCGGCGGGCCGTACCGTCGTCGCCCTGTCCGAGTACGGCATCACCCGCGTGGACCGGTCCGTCGACATCAACCGCGCCCTGCGCCGCGCCGGCCTGCTGGAGGTGCACACGCAGGACGGCATGGAGTACCTCGACACCATGGCCTCCCGGGCCTTCGCGGTCGCCGACCACCAGATCGCCCACGTCTACGTCCGCCGCCCCGAGGACCTCGCCGCCACCCGCGCCGCGCTCGACGGGCTGCCCGGCATCGAGCGACTCCTCGACGACGAGGGCAAGAAGGCCCACCACCTCGACCATCCGCGCGCCGGGGAACTGGTCGCCGTCGCGGAACCGGACGCCTGGTTCACGTACTACTACTGGCTCGACGACGACCGCGCGCCCGACTTCGCGCAGCTGGTCGAGATCCACCGCAAACCCGGCTACGACCCGGTCGAGCTGTTCATGGACCCGCTCGACCCCTACGTCAAGGTCAAGGCGGCCACCGCCCTGGCCCGCAAGAAACTCGGCATGCGCTACCGCATGGCGGTCGTGCCGCTGGACGCCTCACCTGTTCGCGGCAGCCACGGCCGCCTTCCCGCGAGCGACGACGACGGTCCGCTCCTCATCTGCTCCACCCCCCGCGCCGTCGGTGACCGTGTCGCGGCCACCGATGTCAAGCAACTCCTGCTCCACCTGGCCGGACTCGACTGAAGAACGGCCGCGTACGGCCCCCCAGTTCCAGCTACCGACAGTGAAGCACGGACCACTGACAATGACCCGCCCCGCACCGTCGGGGCAGGTCGGAGAGACCCACGAGAGACAAGGCAGGCACCCGTGACCCCGTTCTCCCGCACATCCGGCACCCCCGCGGCCACCACCGGCACCCCCGACGAGGCCCTGCGCCGCGGCCTCGGCGTGGGCCGCCGCCGCTTCCTCACCACCTGCACCGCCGTCACGGCCGGCGCCATCGCGGCCCCCGTCTTCGGCGCGGCACCCGCCCTCGCCGGCCAGGACCGGGACCGCGGCCACGAGCCCCACGGCCACGGCCACGGCCACGGCGGTGAGGTCCTGGTCCCCGCGCACAAGCGCGGCATCATCCTCTACACCGTCCGTGACGCCACCGCCCGCGACCCGCTCGCCTCCGACCTGCCCTCCGGCTTCCGGGAGGTCTTCAAGCAGCTCGCCCGGCACGGCTACCGGCAGGTCGAGTTCGCCGGCTACCGCCAGCACGCCAACGCGCCGGGCGGCGCGGACCTGGAGACGGTCCAGGGCGCCCGGCTGCTGCGCTCCTGGCTCGACGACCACGGCCTGCGCGCCCAGGGCAACCACGGCTTCATCCCGCCGTCCTGGCCGCTGACCAGCGCCGACCTGGACACCTTCAAGAAGCACCTGGAGATCGCCAACATCCTCGGCATGGACCACATGGGCACCGGTGGCGACCCCACCGGCAGCTCCTACCGGGCCGACTGGGACATCGCCGCCGACAAGTGGAACGCCATGGGCGCGATCGCCCGCCGCGAGGGTGTCAAGCTCTACACCCACAACCACGACGCGGCCTACGGCTTCCTGCTGGACGGCGGCCCCCTGGACGATCAGGGCCGGCCCACCCGCAGCTCCGGCATCCGCAAGCTGGAGTACTTCCTGAAGGTCACCGACCCCCGGTCCGTCTGGCTGGAGATGGACATCTTCTGGGCGCACGTGGCCCAGTACAAGTTCCACACCTACACCGCCCACGACGGCTCCACCCGGAAGAACGTCTTCGACCCGGCCGGCCTGGTCGCCCGCCACAACAAGCGCTATCCGCTGTTCCACGCCAAGGACGGCGTCGTCTCCACCACCAACGGCATGGGGTACGACATGGTGCCCTTCGGCACCGGCGTCATCGACTACACGACGTTCTTCTCCCGCGTCGGACTGCGCACCTACCGCAACCCGATGATCGAGGACGACAACTCCCCGAGCGCCACCGACCCCGCCCAGTCACTGCGCGAGGCCAAGATCAGCTACGACAACCTGGCGGCCCTGCGCAGGCGCCGCCGCTGACCCGCCCACCGCACCGGCACGGGGCGGCCCCTCCCGCACACCGCGGGAGGGGCCGCCCCGTGCCGGTGCGGGCGTCCGCTTCAGGCCACGGCCCGCCGCCGTCCTGGCTGCCGCAGCAGCAGCGCCAGCGCCGCCGCGGCCATCGACACCCCGCCGGCCAGCGCGTAGGCGCCGTTGTAGCCCCAGGCCGCGACCACCATGGAGCCCAGCCCGCCGCCGAACAGCCCGCTGATCAGCTTGCCGCTGTACACCAGCCCGTAGTTGGTGGCGTTGTAGTTCTCCCCGAAGTAGTCCGGCGTGAGCGCGGCGAACAGCGGGTAGAACGCGCCGCCGCCGAACCCGGACAGGAACGCGAAGAACAGGAACAGCCACTCGCTCTTGAGGTCACCGGCCCAGATCACGCCGAACTGGGCGAGCCCGAGGACGACGATCACGAACACCAGCGTGGACTTGCGGCCCCACTTGTCCGACAGCCAGCCCACGACACCCCGGCCGACCCCGTTGATGACCGCCATGAGGCCCATCGAGGACGCGGCGACCAGCGGGCCGAAACCGATCTCCCTGGCGAAGTCCACCTGGAAGGAGATCCCGAAGATCGACACCCCGGCGGTCATCACGACCGAGATCCACATCAGCGGCAGCATGCCCGTGCGGATCGCCTCCTTGGGCGTGTACTGCCGTACCGCCGGCGGATTCTTCGCGAGGCTCCCCGTGCTCCCGCCCGTGGACGCCGGCACCGCGACCTCGGCGGGCCACCAGTTCTTCGGCGGGTCCTTGAAGAAGAACGCGCACCCCAGGACCACGATCAGGATGTAGCAGCCGATCAGGTCCAGGACCCGGTGGTAGTTGGCGGTGTCGAAGCCGTAGTTGAAGATGAAGATGAACGGCAGCGATCCGTAGGCGAACCCCCCGTTGACGAACCCGGTGCGGGCGCCGCGCCGCTCCGGGAACCACTTGCCGACCATGTTGATGCAGGTCGCGTAGACCAGCCCGGCACCCAGCCCGCCGACCACGCCGAAGCCCAGGACGGCCAGCAGGACGTTGTCGAGGTGGGACAGGGACAGGAAGCCGAGCAGACACATGCCGGAGCCCGCGTACATGGCCCGGCGCGCGGTGAGCAGGCCCTTCTCCCGCAGCCAGCCCGCCGGGAAGGCGATGCCGGCCTGGAAGAAGACCCAGACGCTGAGGATCCAGAAGGTGTTGGACTGCGACCAGCCGTGCGCGCGGGACAGGGTGTCCTCGGCCGAGCCGTAGGCGTACTCGAAGACGCTGATGGCCATCATGGCCAGCCATGGCAAGTACACCATCGACTTGCGAGAGTGACCGAGGATGTCCCGGTCGGTCTCACCGACGCGGTAGACGCGGCCGTGCGCGTCGGTGACTTCGCGGTAGGAAGGGGCAGCGGCGCCGCGCGCCGCGGGTGAGCGGTCGGCAGCGGTGGGGTCCGCCGTCATATCAGGCCATCTCCTCGCCGAGGGGTTGGGGGTTGGGAACGACGCGCTGTGCCTTGGGCCTGCCCGGTGCCCTCAGGAAGAGCGCCAGCACCGCGGAGGCCAGTCCGATCGATCCGGCCAGGGCGAACGCGCCCTCGTAGTCCCAGGCGCCGACGACGACCGCGCCCATACCGGAACCGACCAGACCGGAGACGAGTTTCGAGCTGTAGACCATGCCGTAATTGGTCGCGTTGTTGTTCTCACCGAAGTAGTCCGCCGTCATGGCGGCGAACAGGGGGAAGATCGCGCCGCCTCCGAAGCCCGACACCATCGAGCAGAACAGGAAGAACGGCATCACGCCCATCGTCCCGGAGGCCAGCACGCCGAACTGGGCGACGCCCAGCACGACGCAGACGACGATCAGCGTGTTGCGGCGCCCGTACCGGTCGGAGATCCAGCCGATGACCCCGCGACCGGTGCCGTTGACGATCGCCTTCAGGGACATCGCCGTCGCCACGACGCCGCCCGCGAAACCCATGTCCTTGCCGAACGGCACCTGGAAGGCGATGCCGAAGATGTTGATGCCGGCCGTGCACAGCAGACAGAACCACATCATCCACAGCACGGGGGTGCGCGCGGCCTCCCTGGGGGTGTACTGCTTGACCGCCGGCGGGTTCTTCCGCAGCGCCCGGCGGATCTTCGGGTCGTCGGTCTGCTTCAGCGGGTCGACGTGCGCGGGCCACCAGTTCTTCGGCGGGTCCTTGAAGAACCGGCCCGCCGACGCCACCACCAGGCACAGCCCGACGCCGGCGCAGACCAGCACCGTCTCGTAGTTGCCCAGGTCCATGTACGAGGTGAACAGGAACACGAACGGCACGGAGCCGTAGGCGAAGCCGCCGTTGACGAATCCGGTCTTGCCGCCCTTGCGCTCCGGGTACCACTTGCCGACCATGTTCACGCACGTCGCGTAGACCAGTCCGGCGCCGATGCCGCTGCACATGCCGAAGCCGAGGTAGGCGACGACCACGTGCGGGGCGTAGGCGAGGGACACGTAACCCAGCAGGGTGCCGACCGCGCCGACCTGCATCGCGGCCCGCGCGGGGAGCCGGCCGCTCTCCCGCAGATGCCCGGCCGGCAGGGCCACGGCCGCCTGGAAGAACACCCAGACGCCCATCAGCCAGAAGATGTGCCCGCTGCTCCACAGATGGGCCTCGTGGAGGGTGTCCTCCGCCGAGGTGAACGCGTACTCGGCGGAACTGATGCCCATCATGCCGACCCAGGGCAGGACGACCATCCATGTGCGCGGCCGTCCCATGATGTCGATGTCGGACTCGCCGATCCGGTACACCCGGCCGTTGCGGTCCGTCACCTCCCTGCGCGGGAGGGAGGTCGAGACGTCGGTGGTTGCCATGTCGTGTCGCACCCCTTGCGTTCGAAAGCTCTGGCCAGCGCCCCCTGTCCAATGCCTTTCGCGTGCGCACGGGTCCCGGGCCGGCCGACGCGCACCGTCGGCCGGCCCCGCGCTGCCTCAGCTCATGTACCGCCCCCCAGCACGCCCGCCGCCCGCGCCCAGCGGTACTTCGCGCCGAGCACGGCCACCGGCTTCTCGGTCGTGTACGGGTACGCCGCGACCCCCCGCTCGAAGAGGTACTGGCACGCCTCCTCGACCTCCACGTCGCCCGCGAGGGAGGCCACCACGGGCTTCTCGACGCCCCGCTCGCGGAACTCGGCCACCACGCGTGCGGTGAGTTCGGCGAAGACCATGGGAGGCGTGACGATGGTGTGCCAGTAGCCGAGGACCAGCGCGTGGACGCGCGGGTCCTCCAGGCCCAGCCGGATCGTCGCCTCGTACGTCGACGGAGGCTCGCCGCCGGTGATGTCCACCGGGTTGCCGGCCGCGCCGAACGGCGGGATGAACCGGCGGAAGGCCGCGTCCAGGTCCGGCGGGATCTCCATCAGCTTCAGCCCGTTGTCCGTCACCGCGTCCGACAGCAGCACCCCGCTGCCCCCGGCCCCGGTGATGATGACGACGTTGTCGCCGCGCGGCGCGGGCAGCACCGGCAACGCGCGCGCGTACTCCAGCATGTCGTTCAGCCCCGGCGCCCGGATCACCCCGGCCTGCCGCAGGATGTCGTCGTACACCGCGTCGTCCCCGGCCAGCGCCCCGGTGTGCGACCCGGCCGCCTTGGCGCCCGCCGCCGTACGGCCCGCCTTGAGCACCACGACCGGCTTCTTCGGCACGGTCGCCCGCGCGGCCTCCACGAAGGCCCGGCCGTCCTTGAGGTCCTCCAGGTGCATCGCGATGCACTGGGTGTGCGGGTCCTCGCCGAACCAGGTGAGCAGGTCGTCCTCGTCCAGGTCCGACTTGTTGCCCAGCCCGACGATCGCCGACACACCCGTCCTGGTGGCGCGGGCGAACCCCAGGATGGCCATCCCGATGCCGCCCGACTGACTGGTCAGCGCGACGCCGCCCTTGACGTCGTACGGCGTGCAGAACGTGGCGCACAGGTCCTGCCAGGTCGAGTAGTAGCCGTAGATGTTCGGGCCGAGCAGCCGGACGCCGTACCGCTCTCCTATGGCGACGATCTCCTCCTGGAGGGCGTGTTCGCCGGTCTCGGCGAAACCGGAGGGGATCAGGACCGCGTTGGGTATGCCCTTGCGTCCCACCTCCGTGAGGGCCGCGGCGACGAACCGCGCGGGGATCGCGAAGACCGCGACGTCCACCTCGCCGGGCACGTCCGTCACGCTCTTGTACGCCTTGCGGCCCAGGATGTCGTCGGCCCTGGGGTTCACCGGGTGGATGTCCCCGGCGAAACCGCCGTCGACCAGGTTGCGCATCACCGAGTTGCCGATCTTGCCGGGCTCGTTGGAGGCGCCGATGACGGCGACCGAGCGCGGCTGCATCAGACGGCGCGTCGAGGCGAGGATCTCCTCGCGCGAGTAACGGCGGCGGGATTCCGCCGGCGCCTCGGAGAGGATCACCCGGATGTCGGCGGCGACGGCGCCGTGGGCCGTGGCGATCACCGGATTGAGGTCCACCTCGGCGATCTCGGGGAAGTCCGCGACCAGTTCGGAGACCCGGCGGATCTGCTCGGCCACCGCCCACCGGTCCACGCCCTCCTGCCCGCGCACCCCGCGCAGCACCGGGGCGGCCCGGATGGAGTCCAGCATGGACAGCGCCTCGTCGGGGCCGACCGGCGCCAGCCGGAACGTGACGTCCTCGAGGACCTCCACCAGCACCCCGCCGAGCCCGAACGCCACCACCTTCCCGAACGTCGGGTCGGTCACCGCGCCGACGATGACCTCCTGGCCCTCCGGCAGCAGTTCCTGCACCTGTACGCCGTGGATGCGGGCGTCCGCGTCGTACGCGCGGGCGTTCTCCACGATCCGGTGGAACGCGGCGCGGACGTCGGCGGCGCCCTCGACGCCGACGACCACACCGCCCGCGTCGGTCTTGTGCAGGATGTCCGGCGAGACGATCTTCATCACGACGGGGCCGGCGAAGCGTGCCGCGCAGGCCACCGCCCCGTCCACGTCGGTCGCCAGTTCCTCGCCGGGTACGGCGATCCCGTACGCGTCCGCGACCACCTTGCCCTCGGGCGCGGTGAGCGCGGTGCGCCCCTCGGCGCGCACGGCGTCCAGCAGCGCCCGCACCCGCGCGGTCCGGTCCTCGGCCCTCACCTCAGATCACCCCGTCCGACTTCAGCAGGCGCAGTTCCTCGTCGCCGAGGCCCAGCTCGCCGACGTAGACCTCTTCGTTGTGCTCGCCGAGCAGCGGGGAGCTGCTGACCTCCACGGGGGAGTCGGAGAGCTTGAGCGGGCTGCCGACGGTGACGAACTCGCCGCGCTCGGGGTGGGGGACGCGGACCACCATCTCGTTGTCGGCCAGCGACCGGTCCTCGATGATCTCCTTGGTGGACAGGATCGGCCCGCACGGGATGTTGTGCGCGTTCAGCCGCTCCAGCACCTCCCACTTGGGCAGGGTGGAGGACCACTCCTCGATCAGCTGGAACATCTTGTTCAGCTTCGGCAGCCGGGCCGCCGGGGTCGCCCACTCGGGGTCGTCGGCCAGTTCCGGCCGGCCGATCAGTTCGGTGATCGGCTGCCAGCCGACCGGCTGCACGATGACGTACACGTAGTCGTTCGGGCCGCCCGGCGCGCACTTCACGGCCCAGCCGGGCTGGCCGCCGCCGGACGCGTTGCCGGAGCGGGGAACCTCGTCTTTGAAGTCCTCGTTGGGATATTCGGCGAGTGGACCATGGGTCAGGCGCTGCTGGTCGCGCAGCTTCACCCGGCAGAGGTTGAGCACCGCGTGCTGCATGGCCACGTTCACCCGCTGCCCGCGGCCGGTGCGCTCCCGCTGGTACAGCGCCGCGAGGATGCCCGCCACGGCGTGGACGCCCGTGCCCGAGTCCCCGATCTGGGCCCCCGTCGCCAGCGGCGGCCCGTCCTCGAACCCGGTGGTGGACATCGATCCGCCCATGGCCTGCGCGACGACCTCGTACGCCTTGAAGCCGGTGTAGGGGCCGTCGCCGAACCCCTTGATGGAGGCGTAGACGATCCGGGGATTGATCTCCTTGATCCGGTCCCAGGCGAACCCCATCCGGTCCACCGCGCCCGGCCCGAAGTTCTCGACCATGACGTCCGAGCGCCGGATCAGCTCGGTGAGGATCTCCTTGCCGCGCTCGGTCTTGGTGTTGAGGGTGATGCTCCGCTTGTTGCAGTTGAGCATCGTGAAGTAGAGGGAGTCGACGTCCGGCAGGTCCCGCAACTGCCTGCGGGTGATGTCGCCGGTCGGTGCCTCCAGTTTGACGACGTCCGCGCCGAGCCAGGCGAGCAGCTGGGTCGCGGAGGGGCCGGACTGGACGTGCGTCATGTCCAGGACGCGGATGCCCTCAAGAGCCTTCGCTGTCACGGGCGATCACCTCACTTGTACATGGTCTGGTTCATGGTTCCGGGGGCGTACGCGTCCGGGTCGACCCAGACGTTGATCAGGGAGGGCTTGCCGGACTCGCGGGCCCGCAGCAGCGCGGGGCCGATGTCGGCGGGGTCGCGGACCTCCTCGCCGTGCCCGCCGAGCATCCGCGCGAACTGGTCGTAGGGGACGTCGCCGAGGGTGTTGCCGACCCGCTCGCGGGCCTCGCCGTACTTGGCCTTCTGGCCGTAGCGGATCTGGTTCATGGAGGAGTTGTTGCCGACGATCCCGACGAAGGGGAGGTCGTAGCGGACGAGGGTCTCGAAGTCCCAGCCGGTCAGCGAGAAGGCGCCGTCACCGAAGAGGGCGACCACCTCCTTGTCGGGCCGCGCCTGCTTGGCGGCGAGCACGAAGGGGACACCGACGCCGAGGGTGCCGAGGGGGCCCGGGTCCATCCAGTGGCCGGGGGACTTGGGCTGCACGACCTGCCCGGAGAAGGTGACGATGTCACCGCCGTCGCCGATGTAGATCGAGTCCTCGGTGAGGAAGTCGTTGATCTCGCTGACCAGCCGGTAGGGATGGATGGGGGAGGCGTCCGAGCGGAGTTGCGGCAGCCGCTTGTCGAGTGCGGCCCGCTCGGCGGCCCGCAGTTCGTCCAGCCACTCCTTGCGCCTGGCGGCGCCCCCGTCGATCCGCCCGGAGGCCGCCTCGGCGACCGCCTTGAGCACCAGTCCGGGGTCCCCGACGATGCCGAGGTCGATGTCGCGGTTCTTGCCGACGGTGCGGTAGTCGAGGTCGATCTGTACGACGGTCGCGTCCGGCGAGAGCCGCTTGCCGTAGCCCATGCGGAAGTCGAAGGGGGTGCCGACCACGACGATGACGTCGGCGCCGGAGAAGGCGTAGCGGCGGGAGAGCTGGAAGTGGTGCGGGTCGCCCGGCGGCAGGGTGCCGCGGCCGGCGCCGTTCATGTACGCCGGGATGTTCAGTGCGCGCACCAGCTCGACGGCGGCCTCGGTGCCGCGGGTGGTCCACACCTGGCCGCCCAGCAGGATGGCCGGTTTCTCGGCGTGCGTCAGCAGGTCGGCGAGGCGCTCGACGGCCTCCGGGTCGCCCGCCGAGCGGGTCGAGGCCCGGTAGGCGCCGGCCCTCGGCACCCGTGCCTTGTCCACGGGCACCTTGGCGTCGAGTACATCGCGCGGGATCTCCAGGAAGGAGGGGCCGGGTGCGCCGTGGTAGCACTCGCGGAAGGCCATCGACACCATGTCCGCCGCGCGGGCCGTGGACGGCACGGTCGCCGCGAACTTGGTGATCGGCGTCATCATGTCGACGTGCGGCAGGTCCTGGAGGGACCCCATCTTGTGCTGGGCCAGGGCGCCCTGGCCGCCGATCAGCACCATCGGTGACTCGGCGCGGAAGGCGTTGGCGACACCGGTGACGGCGTCGGTGGTGCCGGGGCCCGCGGTGACCACCGCGCAGCCGGGCCTGCCGGTGATCCGGGCGTAGCCGTCGGCGGCGTGCGCGGCGACCTGCTCGTGGCGGACGTCGACCACCTCGATGCCCTCGTCCACACAGCCGTCGTAGATGTCGATGATGTGGCCGCCGCAGAGGGTGTAGATGCGGTCGACCCCCTCGGCCTTGAGTGCCTTGGCCACGAGGTGACCGCCGGAGATGACGTCCTGGGACTGAGTGTCCTCGGGCATGGCGAAGTAGGTCCCTTCCATGAGGGGTTGGGGCGCTCGCGCAGTACATTGCATACAGTCGACGAATACTGTATGAAACTCGTTATCCCGCATCCCGTGAGTGGTGTCCAGGGGGAGTGGGGCACTTTCGGTCACCGGAGCCCCGGTGGGCCCGGCACCGGCAGACGGGAGCCGAGACGGGCCTGTACGAGCGCCGGGCAAGGCGACTCTCCGCGGAGCACGGCATCGCGGTCTCCCGGGCCGAGGTGACCGACTCGCCCGAGCGGGCCCGGGACACCGCCCGCCGCCCCGGCGGCCGAACCGTGGTCAAGTCGCAGGTCAGGACCGGTGGACGGGGCAAGGCGGGCGGGGTCGTGCGCACCGCCGACCCGGCCGCGGCCCGCCGCGTCCTCGGCATGGAGGTCAAGGGGCACACCGCCGCCGCGGTCATGGTCGCCGAACCGGTCGACGTGGAGAGCGAGTCCCGCGTCTCCTGCGTCCCCGGACCGGGCGGCGGACGGCTTCGTGGCCGTCGCCCCCGCCGAGGGCGGCACGGGGATCGAGGAGGTCGCGGCCCGGCGCCCCGAGGCGGTGCCCGGGTCGCCGTGGAACCGGCCGAAAAGATGACCACCCGGAGGCGGCCCGGGTGGCGGAAGCGGCCGGCCCGCCCCCGCAGACCGCCGACGTCCTCGTACGGCTGGGGGAGGCGCTGGTCCGCGAGGACGCCCGGCTCGTCGAGGTGGACCCGCTGGTGCGTACCGCCAGGGCCGGACCGTCGCCCTCGACGGCAAGGTCACCCTGGACGACAACGCCCTCTTCCGGCACCCCCGTGGGGGAGCGGGGCGTCCCCGCCCGCCGATCCGCTGGAGGCCGCAGCCGCCGCCAAGGGCCTCGCCTACGTGGAACTGGACGGTGAGGGTGGGCGTCATCGGCCACGGCGCCGGCCTGGTCATGTCGACATCCCCGCCGGCATCGCCGAGCCCGGCCGCGTCGGCCCGGTCTCCAAGGCGGCCACCCTCACCTACCGGCTCACGCGGCCCCCCGCCCGGACGGGGGTCAGGCGCCGGTCAGTACGTCCGGACCAGGCGGGCCGTCTCGGCCGGGGTCGCGCCGCCCCTGACGCCGGCCGCTTCCAGGGCGGCCTTCGTCGCTGCGGCCGTACCGGACGAGCCGGAGACGATGGCGCCCGCGTGGCCCATGGTGCGGCCCTCGGATGCGGTGAAGCCGGCGATGTAGCCGACGACCGGCTTGGTGACATGGTCACGGATGTGGGCGGCGGCGCGTTCCGCCGCGTCGCCGCCGATCTCGCCGATCTCGCCGATCTCGCCGATCTCGCCGATCTCGCCGATCTCGCCGATCTCGCCGATCTCGCCGATCTCGCCGATCTCGCCGATCAGCGCGGTCAGGTCGGTGTCGGGGTCGTCCTGGAAGGCGGCGAGGCAGTCGATGTGGCCGGTACCGACGACCGGGTCGCCGCCGCTGCCGATCACCGCACCCGCGCCCGCCCGCCACCGTGCACCGAGAGCGGAGACCGCGCACGGCACCCACCCTCACCCTCAAGAGCGGCACCACCCGGGCCGACGCCTGCCGCCGCTGCCGCGCCGTCGTCCCGAGGCGTTCCGCGACGACCGCGTCCGCGCGTCCGCAAGCTCCGGGACGCCCGCCGGCAGGCCTTCGCCGGCGGGGAGCCGCCGGTGCGGGCCGTGGCCCGGGGACCGGCGGGGGAGCGGCTGCCGGGCAACTTCCCGGACCACCGGCTCATGCCGTGACCGACCGGTCACACCCCGTCCCAGCCACTGCCCAGGGCGCCGATACGCAGGTGAAAGGCACTGCGAAAGCTTGGTATGGTTGTCCATGTCGCCGCGGGGGAACACCCTGGCGGGCGACAGGCACCTGGTCCGGGTGGCGGAATGGCAGACGCGCTAGCTTGAGGTGCTAGTGCCCTTTATCGGGCGTGGGGGTTCAAGTCCCCCCTCGGACACCAGCAGAAACCCCAGTTCACCTGGGGTTTTTCTGTTTCTCCGGCTGTGGCGTGACCGACCACGTGACCAACAGCCTGGAGACTTCCCAGGTCACACTAGGGATGACAGGCCGAGTCGGCCAGCACCGGAGGCGGCCAGTCGGCGCGCTCCGTCCTTACGGGAGTGCCCGTACCAGGCCATCGTGTAGCCCGGCGAGTGGTGCCGGACGTTGGCGGAGACCTCTACGGGGTTCTCCCCGGCCTCCAGATCGTTCGTGACCTTGTTGTGCCGCCAGTCGTGGATACGGAAGTCCTCCGGCAGGTGCAGACGGTTCCGCAGGGTGCGCCACCGAGCAGAGACCTTCTCCGGGTCTTGCGGGCCGCCTGCCTCGCCCCGGTAGAGCTTGAAGCCGTCCCGAGCGAACACCAGGTCATGATCCACCCAGGCGCAGCCGAGACGGGCTCGCTTTTGGATGCTGACCGGGTGAGCCTGCCCGACGTGGACGGGCGGGAGCTGGCCGACGCTTACGGGTGGGCGACGGCCCGGCGGGTGATCACGCTTGTGGAGGATGCCCGGCCGCTGTGGCGGGTGGTTCGCCGGTACGCCCGCATCCTGGGTGAGACCCTGCCCGAAGGGCAGGCAGTCTTCATCGAGTGAACGGCAGAGCAGACGCTCAGGGTTGCGGCCTGTCTGGCAGCGTCCGAGTGCTCGGAGACGATCACGGAAGAGATGGTGTCGGCAGCATTCAGCTTGGTTCGTCGGTCGGTGCAGGACGCAGTGCGCATCACCAAGGGAGCGACCTCCCCGAAGGGGAAGCGGCAGCCGCTCAGTCTTGAGGACAAGGTGCGGGCCCGGATCGAGATGCACGGCGGTCGGGCCACTTCCTCTCAGGTGCTCCCGTACGTGGGAGCGAGCGCAGAAGAGGTCAGGGAACTGCCCGGAATCGTCGTGACCGTGGAACGGTCGGGGAAGACCGGTCGGCCGGCCACCGTTTTCACGGTCCGCGGTGACAGTTCTGGTGACTCTGTGCCGCAGCCGGCCAGCGCAGAGGGTGAGCAGAACAGGGACAGTTCCCGTCACGCAGAGGTGCGGCCGGCAAGCGCGGAGTGTGAGCGAAACCGCGCAACGGTCGTGCGCCTGAACGCTTACCGCCCGGAGTTGAACAGGGTCTCGGAGACTGCGCCCGAACCGAGGCGGTCGGAAGTCGTCGGTAGTACGAATCCGCTCCTCGCGCTGCTCTAACCGAACGAAAGTGAGCCCCGGCCTCAAGGCCGGGGCTTCTCAGTTGCTTCGACTACCTGACAGGGCAGGCCAGTTCAGGCATCGTACGGTTCGGGGAGCACGTCACAACTGCCAGGGATAGGTAGGAAGGGCGTTCGAGGTAGAAGCCCAGTGACACATCTGTGCCGGACTTCAGCCGCTCGGCCATGGAGTTGACCAGTTGGGCCAGGCTGGTGGTGTCCCGGTCACGCTCGGAGGCGAACCGGGGCGCATACTCCGCCAGCCGCTCCCCGATCCACGCTGCCGCTTCCTTGGCCTCATTCCAAGTGCCACGAACTAAGGAACGGGGCTTGATGAGCCAGTACGCCGTTTCGATCGGTGGCAGATCGGATGTCGGGAACTCGGCCACCACCTCCCGGTAGCGCTTGAGTAGCTGCTCTGCCTTCGTGTCTTCATCGGACACGGGAGCCGGTGGAGGCTCAGGGTGTGGGGGACGCCGTAGAGCCTCATCGTCGAAGCGCTCTTTCGGGCCGGTCCATAGGTAGCCGTGGTGGTGCACCAGTCGTTCCCGTTCGAGTGGTGTCAGCCGGGCCGGACCCAGGGACGAGGGATGGACCCGGCCCGGCTGACGGCAGAGGGGAGGATTAGACGTTCAGGCCGAAGCGCGCCGGGTCGATACCGGCCGCGTCCAGCTCCTCCGTGGTGAACCGCAGCGGCTGCGCGTCCGGCCGCTTGCTGTCACCGAGCGCCCAGACGCCGTCACCGATCTGGGCCAGGGTCACGCACCCCTCCGGACAGGGGCCACCGCACGCCTTCACGAACGAGGCCCCGCTGATGTCGAGCGCGTACAGGTCGGTTCCGTTCCGCATCACTGCACCTTCCTGCTCAACTAATCGCGGTCATGGCTGACCGCCGCCGCCCACGCCGGGCGGGAGTTCAAGGGCATGGAGCACGCTTCAGGTCCTTGAGCGCTTCCCGGAGCCGGTGCAGCGCCAGCACTCGCAGGGGGGCCACACGTTCGTCATCAGAGGCGGGAGGTCATCGGTAGCAAATACGGCCTGCTCGGAACCCCAGGTCTGACCCGAGTCATGCGATACCCGAAGCGTCATCAAGGGGCGCTCCGCCACGAGCTGGGCGTAGGTCTTCCCGCTCATGACTCAGTGCGCCCTTTCCTGGTGCTGACGCAGCTCCACGTTCGCGTCAGATACGGCGCTGTAGTCGCCTCTGGAGCGGGCGTTCTCTCTGCTGACCGAGAGGGACAGACAGTCCGAGCAGCCAGGCGCAGCGGAGGGCTCGGCCGGTAGCTCGCCCAGGTGGTAGCCCTGCGGCTGCTGTGACACTGCTTCCTCCCCGGCTCATCTGGCGCGATGAAAGGACGCTAGGAGTCGACGCGTCCGGGGCTCTACGAACTTGCATGAGCTTGCACGCCAATTTGACTGTGAGGAAGCGGTATTGACGGTGTATCCGCAGTTCAACGAAGCTGATGCAAGCCCGAGCAAGCACCTAGCCGAGGGAGCCAGATATGGCCGTGGAGTTTGTTGGGATCGACCCCGACACAGACCGGGACCACTGCCCCACCGTATGGGCGGACGAGGAAGCTCAGGAGATCTTGTTGCAGGGGTGGAAGCCGAGCACCGAGACTCAGGCGGAGTGCGAGGCAAGCAGCCCCGCGAACGGGCCGGTGCCTGAGAGTGAAGCGATCGTCAGGATTCCGGCCCGGATGATCCCCATGATCATGGAGGCGTGTGATGCCGTCGAGCGTGCCCAGCTTCGCTGAGCTGCTTGGACAGTGTGACCGGTCTGCCGTCCATCTGGAGCTGCGCGACTGTTACGCCCCGACGGACCGGTTCGAGGCGTGGAAGCGGGGTGAGCGCATCAACTGGGAGGACCGCGAGTCCTGGTGGCATCCCTACGACCAGTTGATCGCAGATACGGTGGCACGAGGTGTATCCGTCCGCCGGGCTCGGGTCGTATCCGAGCCCGTATCGGAGTACATCCGCTGGGAGCACCACGTCACCCATGCCAACGTCACAGCGGGTGAGGAGGTGCGCTGGCTGCCACGGCGACGGGCCACAGACATCGCTCTGCCGGGGAATGACTTCTGGCTGTTTGACGGCGCACTGCTCCGGGTGCATCACTTCTCCGGTGACGGCGTAGTGGTCGAGGACGAAATCACGGCGGACCCGGAGACCGTGAAGCTGTGTTCCACTGCCTTCGAAGCAGTCTGGGAGCGAGCGACCCCGCACCACCTGTACAGGATCTGACGAAGGCCGGCTCCATGCCCCCGCATCCCTCTTCAAGCGTCCAGAAGGCCCGCGAACACCTCGCCGGCCGCCTCCGTGAGATTCGGAAGGATGCCGGGATCAGCGGGCGGGAGCTGGCCGTCAGGTGTGGTTGGTCGGAGTCGAAGTCGTCCAGGATCGAGAACGCCCGGACACCTCCCGCTGACTCGGACATCAAAGCCTGGTGCCGGGCTTGTTCCGCTGAAGATCAGGTCCCCGACCTGATCGCTGCCAACAGGCAGTCCGCCGATGCTCACGTGCAGTGGAAGCGACTCCAGCGCAGTGGTCTCCGCCGCCTGCAAGAGTCGACAGGCGATCTCTACGAACAAACAAAGATGTTCCGTGTCTACGTTTCTGACGTGATCCCTGGGTTCCTTCAGACACCCGGCTACGCCACTGCCCTCTTGTCCTCCATCGCAGACTTCCGGGGGACGCCGGACGACGTGAGTGATGCGGTCGCGGCCCGCATGAGGCGTAACCAGGTGATGAGCAACGGCGCTCGGCGGTTCTCGTTCGTCTTGGAGGAGGCGGTGTTGCGGTACCGGCTGTGCAGTGCCGAGACCATGGCGGCACAGCTCGGTCACCTGCTCGAGGTCATGGATCTTCAGAACGTCGCCGTAGGCATCGTGCCGTTCTCTGAGCAACGAACTGTGTGGCCTATGGCTACCTTCACGATCTTCGATGACACCAGGGTGCACGCGGACACGCTGGATGCTGCTTCCACCCTCACACAGCCCAGCCAGGTCGAGCTGTACGCCCGAGCCTTTGAGCGGCTTGCGCAAGGGGCCGCACGGGGAGCTGCGGCGCGTTCTCTGATAGCTGGTGCGTTGGCATCGCTGGACTGAGTGAGGATCGTCCGTGAACGGGTTGGACACGTGACCAACGCATGACCAACAGCGGCCAGGAACGGGCAGAAACAGCAGGTGAGCGTGACCAACCCCCACACCCCCGAAGGGGGCCCAGAGAGGGCGTATCCGCAGGTCAGCTAACTAATAGGCTGGTGCCCGAGAGCAAGTTCAAGTCCCCCCTCGGACACCAGCGGAGACCCCAGTCGATCTGGGGCCTTTCTGTTTCTACGGGTGTGACGCGGCCGTCCCCCGCCCCAGCCGCGTCCCGTCACCCATGACGACCCTGCCGCGCGGTTCCGGTGTGCCGCGCCAGGCGAGGACACTCTTCGGCACCACGCACAGGCACAGGCAGGTACCTTCCTCCGCGCGCGGGTCCCCGCCGAACCTGGCGGCGAACGCCTCGGCCGCGGCCGCGGGCACGTCCTCGTCCGGAAAGCATTCCGCCTCACCCTGGAGGAGCACCCCGTCGAAGGTGTCCGGCAGCGCCAGGCGGACGCGCGGCTCCACGCGGACGTTCCGCGCGGTCGCGGAAGCGGCACCGGTGCACATCCACGCCGCCCGTCCGTCCCACCGGAACCACAGCGTCACCTGGTGCGGCCCGTGCCGGGATGCGCCGTCGACACCCACATGTCCTTCTCGGTGACGAGTATTTCCGGAGTGTCACGCCTGCGTTGTGCCGCCCGGCGCCGGACGGTCCCATCGGCCCGCATGGGGGCCGACCACCACCGGCAGCTGCACCGCGCGCATGAGGCGAAGGACCTGCGCGCGGCGGCCGAGGAACTCCCCGGCCTCCGACCCGGGACGGCCGGTCCCCGCATCGTGTTGACCATTCCCGGCGGGCAGTGGTGGAGTCGGCGCGTGGACAGCATCTCCGCCAACCGGCGGCTCTGGAACCGGATCAGCAGCGCCTACCAGCAGGAGCACGACCCGCAGATCGGCGCCGCGCCCCGGCTGTGGGGCATGTACTCCATCCCCGACGCGCACCTGCGCGCCCTGGGCGACGTCGCCGGCGAACGCGTCCTCGAACTCGGCTGCGGGGCGGGACAGTGGTCCAGGGCGCTCGCCGCCGAGGGCGCCGCCGTGGTCGGACTCGACCTGTCCGAGGCCCAGCTCGCCGCGGCGGCCGGCGCGATGGGAGCGGTCCGCTACCCGCTGGTTCAGGGCGCCGCCGAACACCTCCCCTTCGCCGACGGCAGCTTCGACCTGGTCTTCTGCGACTTCGGCGGGCTCAGCTGGGCGCCCCCGCACCTGGCCGTCCCGCAGGCCGCGCGCGTCCTCGGCCGGGGCGGGCGACTGGTGTTCAACGTCGCCAGCCCCTGGTTCGAAGCCTGCTACGACGAAGCCGCCGCCCGCGTGACCACGACGCTGCGGCAGGACTACTTCGGCCACCACACCATCGCCGAAGGCGACGGCGCGACCAGCTACCAGCTCACCTACGGCGACTGGGTGAGGGTCCTGCGCGGCGCGGGTCTCGTCATCGACGACCTCATCGAGCCGCGGCCCGGCCCCGGAACACCCAACGGCTACAACGAGACCGACCCGCCCGACTGGGCGCACCGCTGGCCGGCGGAGCTGCTCTGGGTGACCCACAAACCGTGAGCCCCGCCGCCCGAGTCGCGCGGGCGTCCCCTCGCCGGACACGACCCGGGAAAACAGAAACCCGCCCGGTCCGACGGGGGAACAGACCGGGCGGGAGCTCTCAACTCACCCTGCCGAGCTTACGGCAGGCGGCGGCGGCGCGGGTGCGCCGAGCGGCTTCCGTGGCGAAGTTGTCCGAATCACGATCTTCGAAGCCCGCCGCGCCACGGCTCGGGAAGGCGCCGCCGCGCCCATGGATCAGGGGTACGACACCACCGTGGACGGCACGGTCGAGGTCCCGGACGTCGGTGCCCCGGTGTCGTTGATGACGCGTTCGTACTGCCCGTTGCCGCCGAGGGAGACGACGAGGAGGCCGTGGAAGCGGACGCCGGGGCGGTTCGGGGCGGCGAAGCCGTGGTGCTGGATGATCGTCGGGTCCACGTTGTAGTAGCAGTAGCTGCCCAGTCCCCAGCCCTCGTGCTCGGTGACGGCGTCCCCGACCTTGTAGGCGGCGTACCCCTTGACCGAGCCGTTCTGGATCGCGGCCTGGTTGGGGGCGTCGTAGGCCTTCTCGTTCTGGAAGAAGATCGTCCGGCCGCGCTGGCCGTTCCACTGGACGTCGTACTTGTTGAAGTGCTCGACGAACAGGCCGGTGATCAGGACGTCGGAGCCGTTGACGATCAGCCCGTAGTCGGCGCGGTTGGTCTCCCAGCCGACGCCCTCGCCGTGGTCGGCGCGCCAGATCCAGGTGTGGTCGACGATGGTGTGCCGGCTGTTGATCACCATGCTGGTGGTGGCCTTGCCCGCGCCCGCGCCGCCGATGCGGACGAACACGTCCTGCACGGTGGTGGGGTTGGCGGAGTGGTCGCGGGAGGAGCCCTGCGGGCCGACCTCCAGCAGGACCGGGGAGTTGACCGGCCCGGCGTCGATCAGGAAGCCGGCCAGGCGCACGCCGTCGACGTCGGCGACCCGCAGCGCGGTGACGCCGTTGTCGGGGATGAGGGTGGCGTACCCGAGGCCGAGGACGACGGTATTGGCGCGGCCCACCTGGATCGGCCGGTCCAGGTGGTAGATGCCCGGCGTGAGCAGCAGGTGGAGGCCCTCGGAGAGCGCCTGGTTGAGGGTGGCCGCCGAGACGCCGGGCCGGGCCACGTAGAACTGGGTGAGCGGCAGTGACGTGCCGCGCGGGGTGCCGTTGCCCCAGGAGACCCCGCGGGCGTTGGTGCGCTTCTCCGGCAGGAACACCCGGTAGGCGCCGCCGCCGTCGACGTACAGGAAGGGCTTCTCGCGGGAGACGGGGGTGGTGGCGAGGGTGGTGTACGGCGGGTTCGGGAAGCTCTGCGCGGGGGCGCCCTCGACGCCGGAGAAGACCATGTTCCAGACCGCGTTCAGCCAGCCGCCGACCGCGCTGTCCCGCGTGTACCACTGCTGCTGGGAGTACGGGCCGACCTGGCCGTCGATGCGGCTGTCGGCGATGTAGCCGCCGCTCGCCCAGCCGTAGCCGGCCGGCGCGAGGTTGAGGCCGCCGCGGACGTGCATGCGGCGGAAGGGCGCGGCCTGTGACACGGCCCACCGGTTGGTGCCGTTCACCGGGACCAGGGCGAGGTTCTCCGCCGAACGCCAGAAGTTCTGCGTGGCGTTGCCGCCGAACCAGCCGGCGTCGACCGTCACGTCGCCGTTGATGGTGGTGTCGTCGGGGGAGAGGCCGAGACCGGAGATGGAGGTGTAGAAGCCGATCTGCGCGTTGAGGCCGTGGTACGTGCCCGGCTTGAAGAAGAGCTGGTAGCGGCCGGTGCCGAACTGGGCCGACTCCTGCTGCCGGAAGATCTCGTCCAGCCGGGCCTGGATGCCCGGGGTCGACGGGTCGAAGACGATGACGTTCGGACCGAGGTCGCCGCCGCCGGGCAGGGCCGCCCGGGGCCGGTTCCGGCGGGGCGCCGGCGCGGCGGAGGCGGGGCCCGGGAGCAGCGGCGCGGCGGCAGCGGCGGCGGCCACGGCACCGAGGACGGCTCGGCGGCCGGGCGCCCGGCCGGGGAGGGACGAGGACGAGGACGGGGTGGGGGAAGTCATGGGGCGGCTCTCCTGTCGGGGACGTTCCGGGACGAACGGCGGGGACCCGTGCGGAAAGCGAACGCCGGTGCCCGCGAGGGGAGTCGCGGGCACCGGTCGTCCGGGTCCGTTCAGGAAGTGAACGTGAGGGAACGGGGGAGCGCTCTCTCGGCGAGGAATGCTTCTGCCATCCGAACGCGGGCGTCAAGGGGTGGGACGGAGTTCGACGAGAGCCGCGCAAACCCTTGACGGACCCCTCTCCCAGGGTTTAACTCACGTCCTAAATTAAGTCGTGACCGACAGATCCCCGGCACGCTTCGAAGGGACACCAAGAGCCATGCGCAGCATCCGAGCCGCGGCCGCAGGCGCCGTCACCCTGTCTCTCGCCCTGGCCGCCTCGGCCTGCGGAGGCGGTTCCGCGACGGGCGGCGGGTCCGACGACTCGCCGAAGACCCTGACGTACTGGGCGTCCAACCAGGGCGCCAGCGTCGAGGCCGACAAGAAGGTCCTGAAGCCGGAGCTGGAGAAGTTCGAGAAGGAGACCGGCATCGAGGTGAAGCTGGAGGTCGTGCCCTGGTCCGACCTGCTCAACCGCATCCTCACCGCCGCCACCTCGGGCCAGGGCCCCGACGTCCTCAACATCGGCAACACCTGGAGCGCCTCGCTCCAGGCCACCGGCGCCCTGCTCCCCTGGGACACGAAGACCTTCGACGAGATCGGCGGCAAGGACCGCTTCGTCGACGCCGCGCTCGCCTCCACCGGCAAGCAGGGCGAGGACCCGGCCGCCGTGCCGCTGTACTCGATGGCGTACGCGCTGTACTACAACAAGCAGATGTTCGCCGACGCGGGCATAGCGAAGCCGCCGGCCACCTGGGACGAGCTGGTCGCGGCGGGCAGGAAGCTGGCCCAGGACGGCAAGGGGGCCCTGGGCGCGGAGGGCTCGAACCTCTCCGAGAACGTCCACCACGCCTATGTCTTCGCCCGCCAGCACGGCGTCGACTTCTTCACCGACGACGGCCGTCCGGACTTCACCGACGGGCACGCCGTCGCGGCGGTCAAGCAGTACGTCGATCTGATGGCGAAGGACAAGGTCATCGCGCCCGGCAACGCCGAGTACGCCCAGAACCAGTCCGTCAGCGACTTCGCCAAGGGCCGGAACGCGATGCTGCTCTGGCAGTCCGCCGCCGCCAACCTCACCTCCCAGGGCATGGATCCGGGGGCCTACGGCATCGCGCCCGTGCCCGTGCAGTCGGGCGCGCCCGGCCCCGGCACCCAGGTCAACTCCCTGGTCACCGGCATCAACATCGCCGTCTTCAAGAACACCGACAACCTCTCCGGCGCGAAGAAGTTCGTGAAGTTCATGACCGGCGACGAGGAGCAGAAGATCCTCAACAAGGCGTACAGCTCCATCCCGCCGGTCGAGGCGGCCCAGTCCGACCCTGCCTTCGCCACCCCGGACAACAAGGTCCTCAAGGAGACCCTCGCCAGGAGCGCGGTCGCGGTGCCGCAGGTGCCCGCCGAGTCCCAGTTCGAGACGGCGATCGGTACGGCGGTCAAGGAGCTGTTCGCCGACGCCGCCGCCGGACGCCCGGTCACCACGCAGTCCGTCAGGGCCGCGCTGGAGAAGGCCCAGACGCAGATGCCGGCGGCGTGAGCGCCATGGCCGCCACCGTTGCCCGCGCGACCGGCGGACGGGCCCCGCACGACGGCCCGCCCGCCGGTCCGGCGGCCGGCGCCGCCCGCCGCCCCGGCCGGGTCCGCCGCGTCGGACTGCCGTACCTCCTCCTGCTCCCCGCCCTGCTGCTCGAACTCCTCGTCCACCTGGTGCCGATGGTGATCGGCACGGTGATGAGCTTCAAGGAACTGACCCAGTTCTTCATCCGCGACTGGGGCGCCGCCCCCTGGTCCGGCCTGGACAACTACACGGTCGCCGTCGACTTCGACGGCCCGGTCGGCGCGGACCTCCTGCACTCCTTCCTGATCACCGTCGCCTTCACCGTGCTGTCGGTCGGGCTCTGCTGGGCCCTCGGCACGGCGGCGGCGATCTGCATGCAGGACACCTTCCGGGGCCGGGGCCTGCTGCGCGCCCTGTTCCTCGTGCCGTACGCGCTGCCGGTCTACGCGGCCGTCATCACCTGGGTGTTCATGTTCCAGCACGACAACGGCCTGGTGAACCACGTCCTGCACGACCAGCTCGGCCTCACCGACAAGCCCTCCTTCTGGCTGATCGGCGACAACGCGTTCGTCGCGCTGCTCACCGTCTCCGTGTGGAAAGGCTGGCCGTTCGCCTTCCTGATCGTCATGGCCGGCCTCCAGAACATCCCCCGGGAGCTGTACGAGGCCGCCGCCCTGGACGGCGCCGGCGTGTGGCAGCAGATCCGCCGGATCACCCTGCCGTCGCTGCGGCCGGTCAACCAGGTCCTCGTCCTCGTCCTGTTCCTGTGGACGTTCAACGACTTCAACACGCCGTACGTCCTCTTCGGCAAGAGCGCCCCCGCCTCCGCCGACCTCATCTCCGTCCACATCTACCAGGAGTCCTTCGCCACCTGGAACTTCGGCCGGGGCTCGGCGATGTCGGTCCTGCTGCTGCTCTTCCTGCTCGTCGTGACCGGCGTCTACCTGGCGGTCACCTCCCGCGGACGGAGGGTCCGTACCCGTGCCTAGCCCGCGTTCCCCGATGGCCGCGCCCCGCTCCTTCCAGTGGACCCGGCGGGTCTTCCTCACGCTCCTGACCGCCTTCGTCCTGCTGCCGGTCTACGTCATGGTCTCCAGCTCGCTGAAGCCGCTCGCCGACGTGACCAGCGGCTTCCACTGGCTGCCCAGCGGTCTGACCCTCCGCCCGTACATCGACATCTGGTCCACCGTCCCGCTCGCCAGGTACTTCGTGAACTCCCTGGTCGTCGCGGGTGCGGCGACCGTCTGCTCGGTGGCCATCGCGGTCTTCGCCGCGTACGCCGTCAGCCGGTACGACTTCCGCGGCAAGCGGGTCTTCACGGTCACCGTCCTGTCGACGCAGATGTTCCCCGGCATCCTCTTCCTCCTGCCCCTCTTCCTCCTCTACGTCAACATCGGCAACACCACCGGCATCGCCCTGTTCGGCTCCCGCGGCGGCCTGATCCTCACCTATCTCACCTTCTCCCTGCCCTTCTCCATCTGGATGCTGATCGGCTACTTCGACTCCGTGCCGCGCGACCTGGACGAGGCGGCGCTGGTCGACGGCTGCGGTCCGCTGCGTGCCCTGTTCCGGGTCGTGGTGCCGGCCGCGGTCCCGGGCATCGTCGCGGTCGCCGTCTACGCGTTCATGACCGCGTGGGGCGAAGTGCTGTTCGCGTCGGTGATGACCAACGACACCACCCGCACCCTCGCCGTCGGCCTCCAGGGCTACTCCACCCTCAACGACGTGTACTGGAACCAGATCATGGCCGCCTCGCTCGTGGTGAGCGTCCCCGTGGTCGCCGGCTTCCTGCTCCTCCAGCGCTATCTCGTCGCCGGACTGACGGCCGGAGCCGTCAAGTGACCCGGCCCCTCTCCACCGAAAGGACCCCCGTGACCATCGACCTCGCCGCCCTTCCCGACGACTTCCTGTGGGGCACGGCCACCTCGGCGTACCAGATCGAGGGAGCCGTCGCGGAGGACGGCCGCTCGCCGTCGATCTGGGACACCTTCGCGCACACCCCCGGCACGATCGACGGCGACGACCACGGCGACATCGCCTGCGACCACTACCACCGCTGGCGCGAGGACATCGCCCTGATGCGGCGCCTGGGCACCAACGCCTACCGGCTGTCGGTCGCCTGGCCCCGGGTCCTGCCCGGCGGCGACGGCCCGGTCAACGCGAAGGGGCTGGCCTTCTACGACGAGCTGGTCGACGCCCTCCTCGAAGCGGGCATCACCCCGTCCGTCACCCTCTACCACTGGGACCTCCCGCAGGTCCTCCAGGACCGGGGCGGCTGGCCCGAGCGCGCGACGGCCGAGCACTACGCGGCGTACGCGTCGGTGGTGGCGGAGCGGCTGGGCGACCGCGTCACCCACTGGGCCACCCTCAACGAGCCCCTCTGCTCGGCCTGGATCGGCCACCTGGAGGGCAAGATGGCCCCCGGCTGGACCGATCTGACGGCGGCCGTCCGCGCCTCCTACCATCTGCTGCTCGCCCACGGCCTCGGCATGCAGGCGGTCAAGGCCGCGTCGCCCGGCGCCCGGGTCGGCATAACCAACAACCTGTCCACGATCCACCCCGCCTCCGACCGCGAGGAGGACCTCGCCGCCGCCCGCCGCATGGACGGCCACACCAACCGCTGGTGGCTCGACCCGGTGCACGGCCGCGGCTTCCCCGCCGACATGCGCGAGCTGTACGGCGTCGACCTGCCCGAACGCGCCGGCGACCTGGAGGTGATCGGCGCGGAGCTGGACTGGCTCGGCCTGAACTACTACTTCCCGCAGACGGTCGCCGCCGACCCCGCCGCTCCCGCCCCGTACGTCCGCACCGTCCGCCGCGACGGCGTCCCGCGCACCGGCATGGACTGGGAGATCGACGCGAGCGGCATCGAGGACCTGCTGCTCCGCCTCACCCGCGACTACGGCGCCCGGCGCCTGTACGTCACGGAGAACGGCTCGGCCTTCCCCGACACGGTCCGCCCCGACGGCACGGTCGAGGACCCCGAGCGCACCGACTACCTGGTCTCCCACCTGGCCGCCTGCGCCGCCGCCGCCCGCAAGGGCGCCCCGCTGGCCGGCTACTTCGCCTGGTCCCTGCTGGACAACTTCGAGTGGGCCTACGGCTACGACAAGCGCTTCGGCCTGGTCCACGTGGACTACGAGACGCAGGTGCGCACCATCAAGGGCAGCGGCCGGCGGTACGCGGACATCATCGCGGAGCACGGACGGGGGAGGGGGCGGAAGGCCGCCTGACCGTGGCCCGGTGATCCGGGGGCCGGGGGCGCGGACACGGAAGTCCGCGCCCGGCGGTCTCCCGCAGCTCCCTCTATGTCAGGTGCACGTCAATTGCGTCATCCCGCACTCACCGAAGGAGATCCCGATGGCATCCCGCACTCTCCTGACCGCCCTGGCGGCCCTGACGCTGCTGGCCGCCGGCCCGGCGTTCACCCCGCCGGCCGCCGCGAACCCCGCGGTGGCGGCAGCCTGGGACACGGACCGCGCGGCCGCCGCCTACGCGGCCTCCCCGGCCGCCGTCACGGCGTCCGGCAGCGAGAACGCGGGCACCGCGCCCGGTCTCGCCTTCGACGGCGACGGCGGCACCCGCTGGTCCAGCGACTTCACCGACGGCGCGTGGCTGCGCGTCGACCTCGGCTCGGTCATCCGCGTCGACCGGGTCGTCCTGGACTGGGAGGCGGCCTACGGCAGGAGATACGTCCTGGAGGCGTCGGTGGACGGCACCGCCTGGACCCCGTTCTACACGGAGACCGACGGCACCGGCGGCTCGGTCACCGCGCACACCTACCCGCAGGAGGCGCGGGCCCGCTACGTCCGCCTGCGCGGCGTGGAGCGGGCCACCCCGTACGGCTACTCGCTCTGGTCCTTCAAGGTGTACGGCGGCGAACCGGCCCCCGCCACCGGCACCCGCGCCAACCTCGCCCTCCACCACCCCGCCTACTCCGACGTCTACCAGCACGCGGGCAACTCGCCCGCGTTCGTCACGGACGGCGGCCGGCCCGCCGACCTCAAGGCGGACGTCTCCCGCTGGTCCAGCGACTGGAACGCGGACCGCTGGGTCTCCGTCGACCTCGGCGCCACCTCGGTCATCGACACGGTGGAGCTGTACTGGGAGGCGGCGTACGCCGTCGACTACGAACTCCAGGTCTCCGACGACAACCGCACCTGGCGCACGGTGTACCGGCCCTCGGCCGCCGAGGTCGCCGCCCGCCGCGCCGACGTGAAGTCCCCGGCCGAGGCGACGGGCCGGCGCGACAGCGTCCGCCTGCCCACGCCGGCCACCGGCCGCTACGTCCGCATGCTCGGCAAGGAACGCCGCTCCTTCTACAACCCGGCCCCGGCGACGGCCCAGTTCGGCTACTCCCTCTACGAGTTCGAGGTCTGGGGCACCGGCGGTTCGGCGTCGGCCGCGTACCCGGCGCTCCCCGGCGACCAGGGCGGCACCTACCGGACCGCCTTCTTCGACGACTTCACCACGTCCGTCCTGGACCGCTCCAAGTGGCGGGTGGTGCGCACCGGCACGGAGATGGGCCCGGTCAACGGCGAGTCCCAGGCGTACGTCGACTCCACGGACACCGTCCGCCAGGAGAACGGCGCGCTGGTCCTGGCCGCCCGGTACTGCGACGACTGCACGCGGGCGGGCGGGGTGACGTACGACTTCACCTCCGGCCGCATCGACACCCACACCAAGTTCGACTTCACCTACGGCAGGGTCAGCGCGCGGATGCGGCTGCCCGTCGGTGACGGCTTCTGGCCCGCCTTCTGGCTGCTCGGCAGCAACGTGGACGACCCGGCCGTCTCCTGGCCCGCCTCGGGCGAGACCGACATCATGGAGAACATCGGCTACGGCGACTGGACCAGCAGCGCCCTGCACGGCCCGGGCTATTCGGCGGACGGCAACATCGGCGCCCGGCAGGTGTACCCGGCGGGCGGCCGGGCCGACCAGTGGCACACCTACGCGGTGGAGTGGACGCCCACGGGCATGCGCTTCTACGTCGACGACCGGCTGGTGCAGGAGACGACCCGGAACAAGCTGGAGTCGACCCGGGGCCAGTGGGTCTTCGGCCACGACCAGTACGTGATCCTCAACCTGGCGCTGGGCGGCGCCTACCCCGCCGGGTGGAACAAGGTCACCTCGCCCTACTGGGGGCTGCCGCAGTCGAGCGTGGACCGCGTCGCGGGCGGGGGAGTGCGGGCGGAGGTGGACTGGGTGCGGGTCGAGCAGAAGGGGTGAGGCGCCGGGCGCCGGGCGGGCTCAGGCGCGGTGGGCGGCGATCGCGGCCCGCACGAACGACCGCACCAGCGGGTCGGTCTCCCCGGCCCGCCACGTCACCACCACCCGGCTCGGCGCCATGTCGGTCAGCGGCACCACGGTGAGGCCCTCGCCGGGGTCGTGGCCCACGAGGGTCACGCCGACCGTGCCGTTCCACAGCACGGCCTGCCGGCACTCCTGGACCGCGCGCACCACCGGCCCCCGGCGCGGCCGGCCGCCGTGCCAGTACGACTGCCAGCGCGGATCGGTGCCGTCCGGGAACCGGAACCAGTCGCGTCCCGCCAGGTCGGCCAGTGTCAGCCCGGCGCGGCCGGCCAGCGGGTCGTCCGCGCGCAGCAGCGCCCCCACCGGGTCGGCCCGCACCTCGCGGACCTCCAGGCCCGTCCCGTCGAACGGCGCGCGGGTCAGGGCGGCGTCGACCGGCCCGGCCCGCAGTCCGCAGGTCGGGTCGGACAGGCCGGCCTCGCGGACCCGGACCTCGACGTGCGGGTGCCGGGCGCGGTAGGAGCGGGCCAGCCGCGCCGCGTCCGGGTCGCCGCTGTCGCCCAGGATGCCCACGGTGAGGACGGCACGTCCGGCCGCCGCGGTCATCCGGGTCCCGGCCCGGCCGGCCCGGTCGAGCAGGTCCCGCGCCTCGGCGAGCAGGATCACGCCGACCGGGGTGAGGGCGACCCCGGCGGACGACCGCTCGAAGAGCAGGGCACCGGCCTCGGTCTCCAGCCGCTTGATCGCCCGGCTCAGCGGCGGCTGGCTCATGCGCAGCCGCGCGGCGGCCCGGCCGAAGTGCAGTTCCTCGGCGACCGCCACGAAGTAGCGCAGCGTCCGCAGCTCCAGCTCCATGCTGCGACGATACCCGTGGGGTATGGGGGAGACGGAACAGGTCTTGGACGGCCGCGGGGTGCCGGCGGTGGGATGGGGGCATGACCTTCGCGTACTGGACCGTCGCCGGCCTGCTGGCCCTCTTCTACCTCTACAGCGGCGCGGTGAAGACGGTGTGGAGCCGGGAGCGGCTCCGGCCGATGATGGCCTGGGTGGACAGCATGCCGCTGCCGGCGGTCCGGGCCATCGGCGCCGTCGAGGTGCTGGGCGCCCTCGGCCTGCTCCTCCCGCCCCTGACCGGCATCGCTCCCGGACTCGCCGTCGCCGCCGCCCTCGGCTTCGTCCTGCTCCAGCTCGCCGCGACCGGGGTGCACCTGCGCATGGGGGACCGGCAGGTCGCCCTGAACGTGGTGCTGGTGGTGGCGGCCGGGGCGGTCGCCTGGCTGGCCTGAGCGGTCAGCTCTCCTTCCGGCCCACCCCGCCGTACATCCCGATCAGCGGAGCGTCGGGGCGCGGGGGCTCCTCCGGGCGCCAGTCGGTGACGCGGACCAGGCCCGGCTCGATCAGGGAGAAGTCGCCGAAGAGGTCCAGGACGCGGGCGTGCGGGCGGAGGTTCATCGTGGCGGACGCCTTGTCGTAGACGGCCGCCGCGTCCTCGCGGTGGTCCTCGTGGACGTCGCCCGTCGCGTGCGAGAGGACCAGGTACGAGCCGGCGGGGAGGGCGTCGCGGAGGGTGGCGAGGATGCCGTCCGGGTCCTCGGTGTCGGAGACGAAGTGGACGACGGCCACCAGCAGCAGCGCCAGCGGCTGGTCGAAGTCGATGAGCCGGCGCACCTCCGGGTGGTCGAGGATCGCCCGGGGATCGCGCAGGTCGGCGAGGACGACGGCGGTGTCGGGTTCGTCCAGCAGTGCCATGGAGTGGGTGCTGACGATCGGGTCGTTGTCGACGTAGACGACCCGGGTGTCCGGGGCGACGGCGCGGGCGATCTGGTGCACGTTGGGCTCGGTGGGCAGGCCCGTGCCGATGTCCAGGATCTGCCGGATGCCGCCCTCGGCGACCACGTGCTCGACGGCCCGCCGCATGAACCGCCGGTTGGCGAGGACGCCCTCGCGCACCTCCGGCGCCCGCCGCATGAACTCCTCGGCGGCGGCCTGGTCGACCTCGTAGTGGTCCTTCCCGCCGAGGAAGTAGTCGTACATCCGGGCCGGATGGGGCTTGCTGGTGTCGATCCGGTGGGCGGGGGAGTCGCTCCGGCCGTCGCTGCCGAGGGAGGTCATGGTGCCTGGCTCCGTCCTGAACTCGCGCGCCGCTGTCGCGCGTTGCCCGTGGGGCGTGAGTGTCGTGAGTGCATCTTGGCATGCTTCGGCGGGTCGTACGTCCCTGACCTCGGGGGGCGCCGCCGGGAAGGGCCGGGGTCGTACACCTCCTTCTGTACGGGCTCCCCGGGCGCCGCGCGCGTGTCCGGCTGCCGACCACGGCCGTTGTACTGCCCGAAGGTGTGCGGTCAGCGCGACAAGGGGGTCGTCCATGGCGAACAACGGCACGGTCGAGACGTCCGACAGTCTCAAGGCGTTCGGAGCGGCGCTGAAGGCGTTCCGGGAGCGGGCCGCGCTGACACAGGAGCAACTGGCCGTGCTGATCGACTACTCGGTCGCCACCGTCGCCTCCGTCGAGCAGGGCCGCCGGTTGCCGACGCCCCCGTTCATCGACCGGGTGGAGTCGGTGCTGGACGCGTTCGGCGTGCTGCGGGCGATGGCCCGGCACGTGGGCCGGGAACGGGGGCTGGCGGTCTGGTTCCGGGAGTGGGCGCAACTGGAGGAGACCGCCGTCACCCTGTGCACCTACGAGTGCCGGGTGGTGCCGGGGCTGCTCCAGACGGAGGAGTACACCCGCGCGGTCATGCTGAACGTGCCGCCACCGCCCAGCGAGGAGCAACTGGGGGAGCGGATCGCCGCGCGGCGCGCGCGGCAGGAACTGCTGCGGCGCACACCGCCGATCGCGTTCAGCTTCATCGTCGAGGAGGCGGTACTGCTGCGGCACGTCGGGGGTGAGGAGGTCACCCGCGCGCTGCTCGGCCATCTCCTCGCCTGCGCCGAACTGTGGAACGTCGAGTTGCAGGTGATGCCGTTGCGGCAGCCGTTCCACGCGGGGACCGATGGGCCTATGCGGCTGCTGGAGACTCCTGAACGGCACTGGGTCGGGTATGCGGAGGGCCAGAAGACCGGGCAGCTCATCACCGACCGGGAAGCGGTCAGTGTCATGCAGATGCGCTATGCGAAGATGCGCTCGCAGGCCCTGTCCCCTGCGGACTCGGCCGAGTTGTTGCGGCAGATGCGAGGAGCGCCATGAGCGAGCTGGACTGGTTCAAGAGCAGCTACAGCGGGTCCGAGGGTGATGACTGCGTGGAGGTCGCGCACACGTCCGGTGGTGTGTGGGTCCGCGACTCCAAGGAAGCGGACGGCCCCTGCCTCACGGTCGCCCCTGCCGCGTGGGGCGACTTCCTCGGCTTCGTGGGGGTCTGACCGGCCGCCCGGTCAGACCATCGGCGGGTTCAGGCGGGCGAAGCCTTCCTGGCGTTCGTACGGGAAGTACGGGTACGGCGCCGGGCGGTGGCTCGCCGCGTCGAGCCGGGCCGTCTGCTCCGGGGTGAGGGACCAGCCGACCGCGCCCAGGTTCTGGCGGAGCTGGCGCTCGTCGCGGGCGCCGATGATGACGGAGGAGACGGTCGGGCGGGCGAGCAGCCAGTTCAGGGCGATCTGCGCGACCGTACGGCCGGTCTCCCGGGCGGTCTCGTCCAGCGCATCGACGATGCCGTAGAGGTGTTCGTCGTCGACGGGCGGGCCGAAGTCGGCGGTGCGGTGCAGTCGGCTGTCGGGTGGCGGCGGGGTGCCCCGGCGGATCCTGCCGGTGAGGCGGCCCCAGCCGAGCGGGCTCCAGACGACGGCGCCGAGGCCCTGGTCGCGGGCGAGCGGCATCAGCTCCCACTCGTAGTCCCGGCCGAGCAGGGAGTAGTAGACCTGGTGGGCCGCGTAGCGCGGGAAGCCGTACCTCTCCGCCGTCCCGAGGGACTTCATCACCTGCCAGCCGGAGAAGTTGGAGACGCCGGTGTAGCGGACCTTGCCCGCCCGGACGAGGGCGTCGAGAGCGGAGAGGACCTCCTCGACCGGTGTGCCCGCGTCGAAGGCGTGCAACTGGAACAGGTCGATGTAGTCGGTGCCGAGCCGGCGCAGGGCGTCCTCCACGGCCGTGATCAGGCGGGCGCGCGAGGTGCCCGCGTCGCCGGGGCCGTCGCCCGTGGGCAGGCCGGCCTTGGTGGAGACGATCACCTCGTCCCGGCGGCCTTTGAGCGCCGCGCCCAGGACCTCTTCCGAGGCGCCGGCGGAGTAGACGTCGGCGGTGTCGAACATCGTGATCCCCGCGTCCAGGCAGATGCCGACCAGGCGGCGGGCCTCCTGGACGTCGGTGGTGCCCCAGGCACCGAAGAGCGGGCCGCTGCCGCCGAAGGTGCCGGTGCCGAAGCTCAGCGCGGGGACGAGGAGGCCGGACGCGCCCAGACGTCGGTGTTCCATGACGGATCCCTTCCAGGAATTGCCTCTTTAACGGGACTGTGGTTCCGTTAGCTGGTGAAGTGAAGGTAGCAGGATCTTCGACTTAAGGGAACTGGAGTACCGTTATGGCGGCTGATGGGGGCGAGCCCGGGACCGTGCGGCCCGGCGGGCGGACGGCTCGGGTGCGGGCGGCGGTGCTGCGGGCCGCCGAGGACGCCCTGATCGAGAAGGGGTTCGCGGGGCTCGACCTGGCCGACGTGGCGCGCCGCGCCGAGGCCGGCAAGACCACCGTCTACCGGCGGTGGGGCACGGTGGCGGGGCTGGTGGCCGACCTGCTCCAGGACATGGCCGAGCGGTCGGTCCCGCGCACGGAGACGGGTTCCCTGCGGGGGGACCTGGCCGCCAACGCGCGGCTGGTGCGGGAGACGCTGGCCGATCCCCGGCAGGGGGCGCTGTTCAAGGCGCTGATCGCCGCCGCCGCGGGGGAGGAGCGGACCGCCGCCGCCCTGCACCGCTTCTACGGCGCGCGGATCGCGGAGTGGGCGCCCGTCGTCGAGCGGGCCGTCGAGCGGGGGGAGGCGCCGGCGGGCACGGACGCGGCGGAGGTGATCCGGGCCGTCTCCGCCCCGCTCTACTACCGCTTCCTGGTCGGGGGCGGCCCGCTGGACGAGGAGCTGGCGACCCGCGCCGCCGAGGCGGCGGCGGTGGCGGCGAGAGCGGGGGTCTACGCGCCTGCCGACACCCCCTGATCAGGGCATACGGCATTGATGCATATGATGCGCAAGTGCGCGAACACGACTACAGCATCCGTCCGGCGACCCCGGCCGACCTCGACGCCGCCCGAGTCGTCATGCTCGACACCGTCTACCGCGACTTCGGCACCGGATACGTGCCCCGGTGGCACGGGGACATCATCGACCTGGCCGCGGCCTATCTGACGCCCGCGCGGCACACGCTCGTCGTCGCCGTGGACGGCACGGGGGAGGTGGTCGCTACCGGGGCGCTCGACAGCCGGGGACCCGCGCACCCGCCGAACCCCGCCCACGTCGCCGAGCGCTACCCGTCCGGCGTGACCGCGCAACTGCGGCGGGTCTACGTCCGGCCCGAGCACCGGCGGCGCGGGCTGGCGCGGCGGATCGTCGACGAACTGCTCGCCTTCGCCGCGGCCGACGGCGGGTACCGGGCCGTGTACCTGCACACCGACCCCGCCGTGACCGGCGCCGAGCCCTTCTGGCGGTCGCTCGCCAAGGTCGTGCACGACGAGCGGGAGGACACCGGGGGCGGGCAGAACGTCGTCCACTTCGACGTGCCCATGCCCTGACGTACGTCCCGCCGCCCTGACGTACAGGTGGAAACCATTTCCACGTAGGGTTGCCCCGGCACCGTCGCCGTCCGCCCCGACCCGTCCGCACCCGATCGAACCGAGGACCATGCGTTCCCACCGCCGCCTTCGGCTGCTCGCCCCCTTCCTGCTCGCCCCGCTGACAGCCGGCTGCTTCTCCACCGGCGGCGGCTCCGACTCCGCTTCCGGCGACGGGGACGGGTCCCGGCTGCGCGTCGCCCTCGCCTTCCCGCCCGCCGAGAACCTCTCGCCGTACGGCGCCGACGCCACCCTGCTCAGCCGGCTCGGCGTCACCGAGGGACTGACCTCGCTCGACGCCAACGGCAGCGCCGCGCCCGCGCTCGCCGCGTCCTGGCAGCGGAAGAACGACACCACGTGGACGTTCACGCTGCGGGAGGCCGCCTTCCAGGACGGCAGCGAGGTCACCGCGGACGCCGTCGCCGGCTCCCTCGCGCACGCCGTCGCCGCCGAACCCGCGCCCGCCGCCCTCTCCGGCGTCTCCCTCACCGCCAAGGCCGACGGCGACCACGCGGTCACCGTCACCACCGACGAGCCCGACCCCGTCCTCCCGCTGCGGCTGTCCAGCCCCTCCCTCGCCATCCTCTCCGCCAAGGCGTACAAGGGCGGCAAGGCGGACCCGGTCGGCACCGCCACCGGCCCGTTCGAGATCACCGAGGTCAACGGGACGACCTCCGCCGCCCTCGACCGCTTCGACGACTACTGGGGCGGGCGCGCCCAGGCGTCCGGCGTCGACGCCCGGTTCATAGCCGACGGCACCGCCCGCGCCAACGCCCTGCGCACCGGGGAACTGGACATCGCCGAGGCCGTCCCCGTCTCCCAGGCCGCGAGCCTCGACCAGGCGACCCGGCGCGACACCGCCACCACCCGCACCACCAGCCTCCTCCTCAACGCCTCCACCGGCCCCCTGAAGGACGCCGGACTGCGGGCCACCGCCCGCGCCGCCATCGACACCTCCGTCTTCGCCAAGGACGTCTACGAGGGTCACGGCGACGCCGGCGCCGGCATCTACGGACCCGCCGTCACCTGGGCCGAGGGCAAGCGCGAGAAGCCCGTGGGCCGCGCCGGCGCCGAGCAGGCGACCGGGCAGACCCTCACCCTCGCCACCTACGACAACCGGCCCGAACTGCCGGAGGTCGCCCAGGTGGTGAAGGAACAGCTGGAGAAGGCCGGGTTCACGGTGAAGCTCACCGTGCGCGAGTACTCGCGGCTGGAGAGCGACGCCCTGGACGGGACGTTCGACGCGTTCGTGCTCGCCCGCAACACCCTCCTCGACACCGGCGACCCCGTCTCGATCCTCGCCAGCGACTACACCTGCGACGGCGACTTCAACATCGCCCAGCTCTGCGACCGGGACGTCGACCGGGCGGTCGCCGCCGCCGGGCAGGTCACCGACACCGACGAGCGGCGCGACGCCGCCATGGCCGCCGAGGCCCGCGTCCTCGGCTCGGACGCGGTGGTGCCGCTCGTCCACCAGCGGATCATCACCGGCGTCGCCGACGGTGTGCGGGGTGTCGTCCTCGACCCCTACGAGCGCACCCTGGTCGGCACCGGAACGCGGCGCTGACCCGTGCGCCGGCAGGTGACGGCCGCCCTGTGGCGGGTGCTGCTCGCGGCCGGACTCGTGTGCGGGATCGGGCTGCTGCCCTGGCTCACCCGCACCGACCCGGCGCGGACCGTCCTCAAGGCACGGTCCGCCGACCGCGACCCCACCCCCGAGGTCCTCGACGCGATCCGCGCACAACTCGGCCTGGACGCCGGGCCGGCCCACCTGCTCGGCCGGTGGCTCGGCGGACTGGCGCGCGGCGACGCCGGGCAGTCCTGGATCTCGGGCACCGACGTGCTGCCCGGCGTCCTCCAGGCCCTCGGCGTCTCCCTGCTGCTGATGGCGGTCGCGCTGGCCGTCGCCGTCCTCACCGCCGCCGGCGTCTGCGCCCGCACCCTGCGCCTCGGCGCCCGCCGGCGGCTCGGCGGCCGGCGCTCGCGCGGCACGGCCTCCGCGATGCTCGCCGCGCTCCCCGAGTTCCTGCTCGCCGCCGTGCTCGCCACCGTCGTCGGCGTCCAGCTCGGCTGGCTGCCCGCGCTCGGCTGGTACGGGCCGCAGTACACCCTGCTGCCCGCCCTCGCCCTCGGCCTGCCCGCCGGGGCCGTCCTCGGCCGGCTCCTCGACGACCTGCTGCCCGGCGCCTTCGCCGAACCGTGGGCGCTGGCCGCCGCCGCCCGCGGCCTGCCCGGCCGGCGCATCGCCCGCCAGGCGGTACGCCGCTGCGTTCCCGCCCTGCTGCCCAACGTCGGACTGTTCGTGGTCGGCCTGACCGGCGGGGCCGTCGCCGTCGAGCAGATCTTCGACATCCCCGGCCTCGGCCGCGCCACCCTCCAGGCCGCCCTCGCCCAGGACCTGCCCGTCCTCCAGGCCGGCACCCTCGCCCTCGTCCTGCTCGCCGCCCTCGCCACCGGCGGCGCCCGGCTCGCCGCGCACCTGCTGGCCGGCCCCGCCCTGCGCGACGGCGCCCTGTCCACCCTGCACCGGCCCGCCCCGCCCGCCCGCGGCCTGCTCCCGCTGGGCCTCGCCGCCGTGCTGGCCGCCGTCGTCGCCTGCGGCCTGCCCCGCGACCCGCTCGCCGTCGAGACCGGCGCCCGGCTCGGCCCGCCCTCGCCCGCCCACCCCTTCGGCACCGACTCCCTCGGCCGGGACCTCCTCGCCCGGGTCGGCCACGGCGCCCTCGACACCCTGCTGCTCGCCCTCACCATCAGCGCCGCCGCGCTGATCGCCGGTGTCCTCCTCGGCCTCGTACCCCGGCTCTCCGGACCGCTCGCCGACACCGTCAACGCGGTCCCGCCGGTGCTGCTCGCCCTCCTCGTCACCGCCGTCGCCGGCAGCGGCACCACCACCCCCGCCGTCGCCGTGACCGCCGTCGCCTGGGCCCCGCTGGCCGCGCACACCACCGCCCTGCTCCGGCAGGAACGCGCCACCCTGCACGTCCTCGCCACCCGCGGCCTCGGCGCCAGCCGCTGGTACCTGCTCCGCCGCGAACTGCTGCCCGCCGTGCTGCCGCCCGTGCTCCGGCACGCCCTGATCCGGCTGCCCGGCGTCGCCCTCGCCCTCGCCTCGCTCGGCTTCCTCGGCCTCGGCGCCCAGCCGCCGTCCCCCGAGTGGGGCCTGCTGCTCGCCGAGAACCAGCCCTACGCCGAACGCGCCCCCTGGGCCGTCCTCGCCCCCGCGCTCGTCCTCGCCCTGCTCGGCGCGCTCGCCGTCACCGCCGCCGGCGGCGTCCGCCGCCCGCGCCGCCGCCGTCACCCGCGTACCCCGGCGGCCGCCCCCGTGGTGGAAGAGACTTCCAGGGAACCGGCGGAGGCCCGGTGACCGCGACACCCACCGGGGCCGCGGTCACCGCCCCCGGCCGCACCCGCCTCTCCCCGCTGCTGCGCCTGCTCGTCCTCACCCAGCTCGCCTTCAACGTCGGCTTCTACGCGGTGCTGCCCTTCCTCGCCGAGCACCTCGGGCAGGGCATCGGCATGGCGGGCTGGCTGGTCGGATTCGTACTGGGCCTGCGCACCTTCAGCCAGCAGGGGCTGTTCGTGGTCGGCGGGGCGCTGGCCGACCGGTACGGCATCCGGCCCGTGGTGCTCGCCGGATGCCTGCTGCGGATCGCCGGGTTCGCCTGGCTCGGGTACGCCGACGCCACCTGGTCGGTCGTCGGCGCCGTCCTGCTCATCGGGTTCGCCGCCGCGCTGTTCTCACCCGCCGTCGAGTCCGAGGTGGCCCGGCAGGCGGTGCTGTGGGAGGAGGCCGGCGGCGGCGACCGGACCAGGGTGCTGGCCCTGTTCACCGTCGCCGGGCAGGCGGGCGCCTTCGCCGGACCACTGCTGGGTGCGCTGCTGCTCGCCGTCGACTTCCGCACGGCGTGCCTCGCCGGCGCCGGGATCTTCGTCCTGGTCCTCGCCGGCCACGCCCGGCTGCTGCCGCAGCGCCTCCCCGGCCGGGCCCGCCTCCGCGTCAAGGGCGGCGTCCGGCCGCTGCTGCGCAACCGGCCCTTCCTCGCGCTGTGCTGCGCGTACGGTGCCTACCTGCTCGCCTACAACCAGTTCTACCTGGCGCTGCCCGCCGAGGTGGAGCGGGCGGCCGGCTCGCGGGCGCCGCTGGCCTGGCTGTTCGCCCTCTCCTCGCTGCTGGTCGTGACCGCCCAACTGCCCGTCACCCGCTGGTCGGGCCGGCGGCTCACCCCGCGCCGGTCCATGGCCGCCGGACTGGTCCTGGTCGCGGCCGGGTTCGCGGCGGTGGCGGCGGCCCGCCCGGCCGGCTGGACCGGCGTCCGCGGACTGCTGCCCGCCGCCGTCTTCGTCGTCCTGCTGACCCTCGGCCAGATGCTGGTCGCCCCCGTCGCCCGCGCCTGGGTTCCCGACCTCGCGGAGGACGGGCGGCTCGGCCTGTACACCGGCGCGCTCTCCTCCGTCTCCGGGCTCCTCGTGCTGCTCGGCAGCTCCCTCACCGGGTCGCTCCTGGACAGCGGGCTGCCGGCCGCCGTGCCGTGGCTGGTGCTGGCGGTGCTGCCGCTGACGGCGGCGGCCCTGCTGCCGGGGCGTCAGGGCGCCACCAGGTCGGGCACGACCGCCTGACCCAGCCGCCCGCGTCCGCGCCCCGCCGGTGCACGCACGCCACAGCCACCGCACGTCCCGGCCGACGGACCACACCAGCAGGGCCGGCGCCGACAGCACGGCCGCCTCGGCAGCAGGGTCGACGCCGACAGCACGGCCGCCTCGGCAGCAGGGCCGGCGCCGACAGCACGGCCGCGTCGGCCGGGAGCGGCAGGCAGACCGGTGGCCGCCGCCAGCAGCAGCACCCCTTGCAGCGCGGCCACCGCCGTTTGCAGCGCGGCCACCGCCGTGCGGGCCGTGCTCGGCGGCAGCGGCAGCGGCGCCGACCGCCACGGCGGGCGGGGGGCGGCGGCGGGCGAAGACGTAGCGCGTCGCGCCGATCAGCAGCACCCAGTGGCCTGCCGCCGGGACACGTACCCGCTCAGCACCAGGACGAGGAGGGCGTCCACCTCCATGCCGAAGCGGGTGCCCAGCGGTGTCGCCGTGCCGGTGCGCCGGGCGACCCGCCCGTCGACGCCGTCCGGGGGCAGGGCGACGGTGGTCAGGCCCGCCAGGAGCGGGACGGGGGCGCGGCGCGGAAGGAGCCGACGACCAGCGCCGTGACGGCGCCGGCCAGCAGGGTCCGGGCGAGGGTGACGCGGTCGGCCGGGCCGAACGGGGCGGCCGGGCCCGGCGCAGCGCCCGGGACAGCACCGCCCAGGTGCCGCCCGCGAGACCGAGCCCGGCCGGCCGGCCCGCCGGGCCCCGGCGGTGCGCCGTACCGAGCGGCACCAGCGGCAGCACCTGCGCGACCGCCCCGGCGGCGGCCTCGGCGACGTGCACCGGGCGGCACGGCACGGACGCGGCGCCGGCGTCCTCGCCGACCTGGGCGTCCGCTCGGGCGGCTGATGTCCCACAACCCGCGCGAGCACGAGGCGCTGGTCCGGCACGGCATCCGGGTCACCGAGCGGGTGCCGTTGCTGATACCGCCGGGCGAGGACGACATCGGCTACCTGCGCGCCGAACGCGAACGGCTCGACCACGACCTGCCCCGCCCGGACCGCCCGGCCGTGCCCGACGCCGTGCCGGTCAGCCGATGACCGCCGCGTGCACCAGCCGCTTGAGGTCCGGGAAGACCGTGTGCGACCCCTTCGGCCGGACCTGGGTGAGCAACTGCACGGTCAGCTCCCGGCCCGGGTCCACCCAGAACGTCGTCGTGGCCACCCCGTTCCAGCCGAACGTGCCGGGCCCCGAGGGCACCTGGGTACGGGACGGATCGGTCACCACGGACACCCCGAGCCCGAAGCCGACACCGTCGTTGCCGGGCACGTCGTGCGCCGGGCGGCTGCCGGCGGCACGCAGGTCGGCCCCGCCGGGCAGGTGGTTGCGGGTCATCAGGTCCACGGTGGCGGGGGCGAGCAGGCGGACGCCGTCGAGTTCGCCCCGGCGCCGCAGCAGCTCCGCGAACCGGTGCACGTCGTGCGCGGAGGCCACCAGGCCGCCGCTGCCCGACAGCAGCCTCGGCCGGCCCCGCAGCGGCAGCCCCGGTATCGGCGCGATGCCGCCGCCGTCCTGCTCGCCGTACAACTCGGCCAGCCGGGGCAGCTGTTCGTCGCTCACCTGGAAACCGGCGTCGGTCATGCCGAGCGGGCCGAAGATCCGCTCGGCGAAGAACGCGTCGAGCGGCCGGCCGCTCACCACCTCCACCAGCCGGCCGAGGACGTTGCTGGCGACGGAGTAGTTCCACTCGGTGCCCGGCTCGAACTGCAGCGGCAGGCTCGCGTACAGGTCGACCGTCGCGGCGAGGTCGTCGCCGGGCCGCACCGACGACTCCAGGCCCGCCGCGCGGTACAGCGCGTCGACCGGGTGCGCGTGGTAGAAGCCGAAGGTCAGACCGGCGGTGTGGGTCATCAGATGCCGGACCAGGACCGGGCCCCGGGCCGGGCGGGTGGTGATGTCGGGGGCCGTGCCGCCCGCGTACACCCGCGGCTCGGCGAAGGCGGGGAGGTACCGGGCCACCGGGTCGTCCAGCGACAGCAGGCCCTCCTCCACCAGCATCAGCGCGGCCACGGCGGTGACCGGCTTGGTCATGGAGTAGATCCGGAACAGGGTGTCCGCCTCGACCGGCAGACCGGCCGCGACGTCCCGGTGCCCGTACGTGGTGAGATGGGCGACGCGACCGCGCCGGGCGACGGCCACCAGGAACCCCGGGAGCCGCCCCTCGTCCACCTCCCGGGCGAAGTGCCGGTCGAGCCGGTCCAGCGCCTCGCCGTCCAGCCCGGCCTCGTCCGGTTCGGTCTCCTGCCGCAGCCGCACCATCGTTCGCCTCCGCCTCCTCCATCACGTGTCACCCGACCGGATCATAGAAAACCGGATCATGGAAAAGGGGAACAGGCCGGAGGACCCGCCCGTTCACCGGGACATGACCGATGACGCCACGCAGGACGCCCTGCTGAAGCTGCTCGCCGAAGGCCACGCCGGAGTGCTCGTCACCCTCAGACGCGACGGCCGGCCCCAGTTGTCCAACGTCAGTCACGCCTACTACCCCGCCGAGCGCGTCCTCCGCGTCTCGGTCACCGACGACCGGGCCAAGACCCGCAACCTGCGCCGCGACCCCCGGGCCTCCTACCACGTCACCACCGACGACCGCTGGGCCTACGCCGTCGCCGAGGGCACGGCCGACCTCTCCCCGGTCGCCGCCGACCCCCACGACGACACGGTCGAGGAACTCGTCCGCCTCTACCGCGACGTCCTCGGCGAACACCCCGACTGGGACGACTACCGCGCCGCCATGATCCGCGACCGCCGCCTGGTCGTCCGGCTGCGGGTGGAGCGGGTGTACGGGATCCCGCGCAAGGACTGACACACCGTCACGTCGACGCCGCGACGCCCACCCGGTGCCGGCCGGCGCCCACACGGACCGTCAGGCCCCGCCCGTACAGCTGACGCGGCGTCCCACCCGCCGCGAGCCACGCGTGCAGCGCCGAGGCGTACGCGGCCGGATCGGCGTCCGCGCCCGGACCGGCCGTCAGCCGCAGCGGCTCCCCGCCCCGGGGCCGTACGACACAGGTCCCCGGGGCGGTGACGCGGGCCGCGAGCGCGCAGCGCGGATGCCGGTCCAGGACCTCCGCCGTCCACCGCTCCGCCGCGCCCAGCCGGGGGTCGTCGTCGGCGCCGTAGCGGAACACCACGTCGGCCAGGTCGAGCCGGTCCGTCTCCCGGGTGTCCTCGTGCACGGCGAGATGCGCGTCCCCCGCCGCAGCATTTCTCGCCGTGTCCGGTGGCGTGCCCGCGTACCGGGTCACGGCCATCTCGCCCGAGCCGAGCAGCCGGGTCCGCACCAGCAGCGGCACGCGGGGCTCGCCCGGCTCGTACGGCGGCAGCGGCAGCGGTTCGAGCCGGGCGGGTGCCTCCGGCTCGCGCAGTCCGGCCAGACCGTAGAACAGACGGCGCAGCCGGGCCGCCGACTCGCCCGGTACGGAACTGGTGAACCGGGCCGGACCGGGCGCGGGCCGGAATCCGTCGAGCAGCGCCTCCACCTGCGGGCGCAGCGGGCGCCCGGGCACCAGCCGGGGCGCCTCGCGGACGAAGGCGCGCACCGGCGCGTCCGGCGCGAGACCGGCCGACGGAGCCGGGCCGAGCAGCACCGGAGTGCCGAGCGCGGCGGCGTAGTACGTCACCGATCCGTGGTCGCCGAGCACGGCGTCGGCGGCGATCAGCGCCTGCCGCCAGCCGGTCAGCGGGTCGATCAGCGCCAGCCCGGACCTCCGGGCACGGTCCAGCCAGGCCCGGATCTGGCCGGGGCCGTGCCCGTGCCAGACATTGGGATGCAGCACGGCCGCGAAGCGGTACTCGTCCAGCGGGAACTCGTCGGCCAGCCGGGGCAGCAGGGACGGCAGCACGTCGTCGCCGCCGTCACCGAACAGCGACTCCGGGTTCCAGGTGGAGGAGAGGACGATCAGCCGGCGGTCCCGGCCGGCGCCGAGGGCGCGACGGTAGCGGTCACGGTACGGGCGGGCCGCCAGCATCCGGTCCCAGCAGGGGTCCCCGGCGACGACCGCAGAGGGCGCCGCCTCGGGGCAGACGGCGCGCAGCCGCTCGTACTGTTCCGGATGGGAGAGCACGAGCGCGTCGGCCACCGGCCGCCCGCCCGCGTCGAGCAGCCACTCGGGGGACATCCCGAAGACGGGCGCGGGCGCCCCGCTCGCGGCACCCGGCGGCGCGAGCGTCTTGGAGTACCCGACGCCGTGCGACAGGACGGCCAGCCTTCCCCGTACGTCCCGCAGACGCCCGCCGAAGCTCGCCGACACCGCCAGGGAGACCGGGACCGACACCGCCTGCTCCCACGGCAGCACCGGTATGCCCAGGTCCGCCAGCAGCTCCGCCGTCCCCGCCCGGAACGCCGACGACCCCGGGCACGTCGCGAGGAGCTGGACGCGGAGGTCGTCGTGGAACAGGGGCAGGACGTCCAGCAGCCGGGTCGCGGCGGTGACGTTGTGGACGACGAGGAGCACCCTCGCGGTGCGGCCCCGCGTCGCCCACCGCGCCGCGTCGTCACCGATGGGCACCCGTATCCAGCCGTCGGCCCCCGACACGTCCGCTCGCCTCCCGATCGGGTCGGATCAGATCCGTCACATGATCGGGCAACGATAGTCAATGCCGGAGGCCGGGTTGTCAGGCCGTCACCCTTTCCTGGCGGGCCGGTTCCCCGGGGGTCCGTTCGCCGAGGTGTTCGGTGGGGACCTTGTGGGTCTCCCGGGCGGTCAGCGCGGCGATGACCGGCGGGACGCACAGCGCCGCCGTGAACAGGGCCACCGCCGACCAGTCGGCTCCGTCCGGGCCGGCGATCCGCGCCGCGAACGTCACCGCGAAACCGGCCACCGCGAACCCGATCTGCGTGCCGATCGCCACGCCGGACAGCCGGACCCGGGTCGTGAACATCTCGCCGTAGAAGGCGGGCCAGACACCGTTCGCGGCGCTGTAGACCACGCCGAAGCAGACGATGCCGAGGAGGAAGGTGAGGGCGTAGGAGCCGGTGGAGATCGCCCGCAGGTACAGGAACATCGTCACCGCGCTGCCCACCGCGCCGATCAGGTACACCGGCCGCCGGCCGATCCGGTCGGACAGCGTCGCCCAGAGCGGGATCGCGGCGAGCGCCACCACGTTGGCCAGGGCGCCCACCCACAGCATCGCCGTACGGGACATGCCCACCGAGTCGCTCGTGGCGTACGCCAGCGCCCAGACCGTGAAGATCGTGCTGACCGAGGCGATCAGCGCGCCCCCGATCACCCGCAGCACATCCGCCCAGTGCTCGCGCACCAGCACCACCAGCGGCAGCCTGACGACACCCTCGGAGGCGGCCTGCTGGGCGAAGGCCGGGGTCTCGTCGAGGTTGCGGCGGATGAACCAGCCGACCACCGCGACCGCCACGCTCAGCCAGAACGGGACCCGCCAGCCCCAGGAGAGCAACTGCTCCTCGGGCAGCGCCGCGACGGGGATGAACACCAGGGTGGCGAGGAGCTGCCCGCCCTGCGTGCCGCTGAGGGTGAAGCTGGTGAAGAAGCCCCGCCGTCCCGGCGGCGCGTGCTCCAGCGTCATGGAGTTGGCGCTGGCCTGCTCACCGGCGGCCGAGATCCCCTGGAGGACCCGGCAGAGCACCAGCAGCACCGGGGCGAGCGTGCCGACCTGGTCGCGGGTGGGCAGACAGCCGATCAGGAACGTCGACAGGCCCATCAGCAGCAGGGTGAAGACCATGATCTTCTTGCGGCCCAGGCGGTCCCCGACATGCCCGAGGAAGAACGCGCCGACCGGCCGGGCGGCATAGGCGACGCCGAAGGTGGCCAGCGACAGCAGGGTCGCCGTCGCCGGATCGGACTCGTCGAAGAAGATCTCCGGGAAGATCAGCGCGGCGGCGCTGCCGTAGATGAAGAAGTCGTAGTACTCCAGGGCGCTGCCGATCCACGCGGCGGTCGCGGCCTTCTTGGGCTGCCCCGGTGGGGCGTCGGAGGGGGGGGCGGGGACGGACACGTGCGGCTCCTTCGGCTTCATCGCCTAATTAACCCACTGGATAGTTACTAGGGGGTGGCTAGGGATGCTGCGCCCACGGGTCGCGGCTGTCAAGAGGTGTGTCGGTCGCCGGAACGGTCCGGGGAGCGCTCCGCCGTCAGATAGGCGATCACCATGTCGCCGAGCATCGCCCGGTAGTGGGCGCGCTGTCCCGGGTCGACCAGGTCGCGGCCGAACAGGGCGCCGAAGGTGTGCCGGTTGGCGACCCGGAAGAAGCAGAAGGAGCTGATCATCGCGTGCAGGTCGACCGCGTCCACGTCCGCCGTGAACAGGCCCGACTCCTGACCCGCCGTGAGGATGCGGCGGATCACGTCCAGCGCCGGCGAGCCGATCCTGCCGAGCTTCTCGGAGGCGGCGATGTGCTCGGCGTCGTGGATGTTCTCGATGCTGACCAGGCGGATGAAGTCGGGATGCTGCTCGTGGTGGTCGAAGGTGACCTCGGCCAGGCGCCGGATGGCGGCGACCGGGTCGAGATGGTCGACGTCCAGCTCCTGCTCGGCCTCCCGAATCACGCCGTACGCCCGCTCCAGGACGGCCGTGAACAGCTGCTCCTTGCCGCCGAAGTAGTAGTAGATCATCCGCTTGGTGGTGCGGGTGCGGGCGGCGATCTCGTCGACCCTGGCCCCGTCGTACCCGGCGCGCGCGAACTCCCGGGTGGCCACGTCGAGGATTTCGGCGCGGGTGCGGGCGGCGTCCCGGATGCGCCCGTTGGATCGTGCCGGTTCGTCGACGCTGGTCATCGGGTTCCTTCGGCAGAACGGCAGGTGCGCCGATTGTAGAAGGTCGGGTCTTCCCCTGCGCCGGGCCCTGCTGCTATGACTAACGTACCGGTTCGTACATTAGCGGAGGTCCCCCTGTGCCCAAGGACTCGTATCTCGTCGGCCTGATCGGTTCCGGCATCGGCCCGTCGCTCACCCCGGCCCTGCACGAACGCGAGGCCGACCGGCAGGGGCTGCGGTACCTGTACCGGCTGATCGACCTCGACGTCCTCGGCGCGGCGCCCGAGGCGGTGGGCGAGCTGCTGCGCGCCGCCCGCGACCTGGGCTTCGACGGGCTGAACATCACCCACCCGTGCAAACAGCTCGTCCTCGGCCACCTCGACGCGCTCGCCCCGGGTGCCGAGGCGCTCGGCGCGGTCAACACCGTCGTCTTCGAGGACGACGGCCGGGCGGTCGGCCACAACACCGACGCCACCGGCTTCGCCGCCTCCTTCGCCCGGGGCCTGCCCGACGCACCGCTGGAGCGGATCGTGCAGCTCGGCGCGGGCGGGGCGGGTGCCGCCGTCGCCCACGCCACCCTCACCCTGGGCGCCGGCCGGGTCACCGTCGTCGACGCGCTGCCCGAGCGGGCCGCCGCCCTCGCCGACGCCCTGACCCGGCACTTCGGCCCGGGCCGGGCCGCCCCCGCCGCCCCCGGCGACCTGCCGGGCCTGCTGGCCCGCGCCGACGGCATCGTGCACGCCACCCCCACCGGCATGGCCGCCCACCCGGGCCTGCCGCTGCCCGCCGCGCTGCTCCACCCCGGGCTGTGGGTCGCCGAGGTGGTCTACCGCCCGCTGGAGACCGAGCTGCTGCGCACCGCCCGCGCGCTGGGCTGCGCCACCCTCGACGGCGGCGGCATGGCCGTCTTCCAGGCCGTCGACGCGTTCCGCCTGTTCACCGGCCGGGAACCCGACGGCACGGCCATGCTCGCCGACTTCCACGAGCTGACCGGCGCCGTCACCGCGCCCCGCTGACCCGACCGGAAGAGGTACCGACGTGCGTACGTCCATCGCCACCGTCTCCCTCAGCGGCACCCTCACCGAGAAACTCACCGCCGCCGCCCGGGCCGGCTTCGACGGTGTGGAGATCTTCGAGAACGACCTGCTGGCGAGCCCGCTCACCCCGGAGGAGATCCGCGCCCGCTGCGCCGACCTCGGCCTGACCATCGACCTCTACCAGCCGATGCGGGACATCGAGGCGCTCCCCGAGGAGCGGTTCGCCGACGCCCTGCGGCGCGCCCGGCACAAGTTCGCGCTGATGCGCCGGCTCGGCGCCGACACCGTCCTGGTCTGCTCCAGCGTCGACCCGGACGCGATCGACGACGACGCCCTCGCCGCCGGACAGCTCGCCCGCCTCGCCTCCCTCGCCGCGGAGCACGGCATCCGCGTCGCCTACGAGGCGCTCGCCTGGGGCCGGCACATCAGCACCTACGACCACGCCTGGCGGGTCGTCGAGGCCGCCGGACACCCGGCCCTCGGCACCTGCCTGGACAGCTTCCACATCCTCTCCCGGGGCAGCGACCCCAAGGGAATCGAGGACATCCCCGGCGAGAAGATCTTCTTCCTCCAGCTCGCCGACGCGCCCCGGCTCGCCATGGACGTCCTCCAGTGGAGCCGCCATTACCGCTGCTTCCCCGGCCAGGGCGGTTTCGACATCGCCGGACTCGTCCGCCACGTCCTGCGCACCGGGTACGCCGGGCCGCTCTCCCTGGAAGTCTTCAACGACGTCTTCCGGCAGGCCGAGGCCGCGCCGACCGCCGTCGACGCCCAGCGCTCCCTGCGGCTGCTCCAGGAGGAGACCGGCACGGCCGCGCTCCCGGAGCCCGTCGTCCCCACCGGCGTCGCCTTCGCCGAGCTGGTCACCCCGGACGACCGGCCCGTCACCGCCCTGCTCGGCGCCCTCGGCTTCACCCGGGTCGCCCGCCACCGTGGCAAACCCGTCGACCTCTGGCAGCAGGGCGAGGCCCGCGTCCTGGTCAACACCGGGCCGGCCGAGCGCCGGGACGGCACCCGGCTCGCCGCCGTCGGTCTGACCAGCCCCGACCCGGCCGGTGCCGCCCGGCGCGCGGAGGCGCTGCTCGCCCCGGTGCTGCCGCGCCGCCGCGCTCCCGGGGACGCGGAACTGGAGGCGGTCGCCGCACCCGACGGCACGGAACTGTTCTTCTGCGCCGCGCCCGGCGGCGACGGCCCCGACTGGCGGGCCGACTTCGCGGCCGACACCCCCGCCCCCGAGGGCCCCGAGGCGTGCCGGATCGACCATCTCGCCCTGACCCAGCCCTGGCACCACTTCGACGAGGCGGTCCTCTTCCACCGCGGCGTCCTCGGTCTCAGCCCGCAGGCCGGCGTGGACGTCGCCGATCCCTACGGGCTGCTCCGCAGCCGCGCCGTCGCCGGCGAGGACGGCGGGGTCCGGATCGTCCTGAGCGTCGGCGCGGCCCCCACCGACGACACCGTGCACGCCCAGCACCTCGCCCTCGCCACCGACGACGTGGTAGCGGCGGCCCGCCGCTTCCGCGCGGCCGGCGGCCGGCTGCTGCCGATCCCCGCCAACTACTACGACGACCTCGCCGCCCGCTTCGATCTCCCCGACGGCGAACTGGAGACGTACCGGGAACTGGGCATCCTCTACGACCGCGACGCGCACGGCGCGTTCCGGCACTGCTACACGCTCACCGTCGGCCGGGTCTTCGTCGAACTCCTCCAGCGCGACGGCGGCTACCGCGGCTACGGCGCCCCGAACGCCCCCGTGCGGCTGGCCGCGCAGCACGCCGCCCGGGGACTCACGGGCGGCTGACCGACCGGGTCACGCCCGCGATCACCGTGGAGGCCAGGAGCCAGCCCATGAGGACGAGGGCGTACGAGAGCCACTGGTACGGGCCCTCGGGGGCGAACGCCGTCTCCTGGCCGAAGGAGATGATCGGCAGCAGCAGGTCGAGGGTGTAGAAGACCGGGCTGAAGTCCGGCGCCTCGCCGGGTTTGAGCGCCGGGGGAGGGGCCAGGGCGTAGACGACGGAGCCGGCCGCGAGCAGCGACAGCAGCCAGGCGCCGGCCCGCAGCGGACGGAAGCCGTAGCCCACGGCGGCGTCCTGGAGCCGGCCCCACACCCGGCCGTACCAGGGCAGCGTGCGGCGGTGCCGGCGCAGCTTGGCCAGCTGCACGCGCCGGGCCGCGTCGTCGTCGCCGTTGCGCCGGTAGGCGGCCGTCAACTGCTCGTAGGAGTACGGCACATAACCGTCGCCGTCGCGTTCCAGCATCTGCAGGCGGCGCTCGGCGGGGTGGTGCGGGACCAGCGCCCCGTAGGTGAGGTCGTTGAGGTACACCTCGTCCGGCACGAGGTCCGGGTCGAGGCTGAGGCTGTCGATCCGGGCCCGGCGCAGCCGCAGCGCGCCCTCGATCCGGCCGTCGCCGAACAGCCACAGCTCGCCGATGACACAGCTCGTGGCCCGTAGCGCGATGCCGCCGGGGCAGGACAGGCGGGCGTGGGTGAGTTCGAGGGTGCCGGGGACCCGGGCACCGCGGAAGTCCAGCGTCCCCCGGGCGTCCAGGCAGCCGGCCGTCACACTCGACCCGACGACGAGAGACTGCGCGTCCAGGGCGGTGCGGCCGGGCGCGTCGAGCACGGCGTCCTTCAGATGGACCGTGCCGGTGACCGAGGCGCCGGTCAGCCGGACCGGGCCGCGGGCACGCAGCCCCGGCGCCCACAGGTCGGCGCCCAGGGCGGCCTGGTTCAGCTGGAGCACCGGCCCCTCGGCGTCCGGCGCGTCGATCCGCGCGCCCTCCAGGTAGAGGCTCCCGGTGACCTCCGCCCCGGCCAGCCGGACCAGGCCGGTGAAGCGGGCCCGGGTCATGCGCAGCACGCCGTCGACGCGCACGGCGTGCGCGATCAGCCCCGGCAGCACCGACTCGCTCAGGTTGATCTCCCACAGCCGGGCGGCGTAGAGGCGGGGAACCTCTTCGAACCAGCAGTTCTTCAGCCGCACCGCCAGCTCGACCGTCGCGTACTGGAGGTGCAGGCCGCCGGTGATCCGGGCGCCGGAGAGGTCGAGGGACGGTATCTCGCCACTCGCGCGGGGGCCGTCCAGCAGCAGCGTGCGCAGCACCCGGGCCCGCACGGTCCGCTCCGGCCCCCAGGCGGCGCCGTCGGCGGGGTCGTCGTCGGGGCCGGTGCGGAAGTCGACGTAGTCGCCCCGGGCGAAGGCCCGCCATATCCGCGCCTCGGCCGGCGTCAGTTCGTCGATCTCCATCAGCGGGGACTCTGACGCGGCGGCCGGGGCCTGTCAACCAGGCCCCGGCCGCCGGGCGTTCACGGACGCGTGTTCCACTCCGCGACCACCGGGTGCCCGTGCTCGGTCGACAGGCGGCTCAGCGTGCCGGTGGCGAGCTGGAACAGCCGGCCCTCGGACGGGGGCAGCCCGAGCCGGCGGGCGGTCACCACCCGCAGGAAGTGGCCGTGCGCCACCAGCACCACGTCCCCGTCGGGCAGCGCGGCCTCGACCCGGGACAGCACCCGGTCGGCGCGCCGGCCGGCCTGCTCGGGCGACTCGCCGGGGCTCTCCGCACCGGGCGGCGCCCCGTCGGTCCACAGGTCCCAGCCGGGCCGTACCCGGTGGATGTCGACGCTGGTGACGCCCTCGTAGCCGCCGTAGTCCCATTCCCGCAGGTCGGCGTCGGGCACCGCGCCGACCAGTCCGGCCAGCTCGGCGGTGCGCACGGCCCGGCCGAGCGGGCTGGTGAGCACCAGTGCGAACGGCCGCCCGGACAGCAGCGGGGCCAGGGACTTGGCCTGCTCCTCACCGTGCGGGGTGAGGGGCAGGTCGGTGTGGCTGGTGTGCTGTCCGGACCGGCTCCACTCGGTCTCGCCATGGCGGACCAGCAGCAGATCTCCCACCGCGGACTACTTGGAGGACTCGACGGCGTGGCCGCCGAACTGGTTGCGCAGCGCGGCGATCATCTTCATCTGCGGGGAGTCGTCCTGCCGGGAGGAGAACCGGGCGAAGAGGGACGCGGTGATCGCGGGCAGCGGCACGGCGTTGTCGATGGCGGCCTCCACCGTCCAGCGGCCTTCGCCGGAGTCGGCGGCCCGGCCGCGGAGCTTCTCCAGGTGCGGGTCGTCGTCCAGGGCGTTGACGGCGAGGTCGAGCAGCCAGGAGCGGATGACGGTGCCCTCCTGCCAGGAGCGGAAGACCTCGCGGACGTTGTCGACGGAGTCGACCTTCTCCAGCAGCTCCCAGCCCTCGGCGTAGGCCTGCATCATGGCGTACTCGATGCCGTTGTGGACCATCTTCGCGAAGTGCCCGGCGCCGACCTTGCCGGCGTGGACGTAGCCGTAGGGGCCCTCCGGCTTGAGCGCGTCGAAGACCGGCTGGAGGCGGTCGACGTACTCCTTCTCGCCGCCGACCATCAGCGCGTAGCCGTTCTTCAGGCCCCAGACGCCGCCGGAGACACCGGCGTCGACGAAGCCGATGCCGCGCCTGGCGAGTTCCTCGGCGTGCTTCTCGTCGTCGGTCCAGCGGGAGTTGCCGCCGTCGACGACGATGTCGCGGGGCTGGAGGATGGAGGCGAGCTGGTCGATGACGGCCTGGGTGGGGCCGCCGGCGGGGACCATCACCCAGACCGCGCGCGGTCCTTCGAGGCGGTCCACGAGGCCGGCGAGGCTGTCGACGTCGGACAGTTCGGGGTTGGTGTCGTACCCGACGACGTCATGGCCGGCGTTGCGCAGACGCTCGCGCATGTTGCCGCCCATCTTGCCGAGACCGATGAGGCCGATCTGCATGTCAGTGCACTTCCTTCAGTTCGCGGTAGGCGGCCACCAGCGCGGCCGTGGAGGGGTCGAGGCCGGGGACGTCGGCGCCTTCGGTGAGGGCGGGTTCGACGCGCTTGGCGAGGACCTTGCCGAGTTCGACGCCCCACTGGTCGAAGGAGTCGATGTTCCAGATGGCGCCCTGGACGAAGACCTTGTGTTCGTAGAGGGCGATGAGCTGGCCGAGGACGGAGGGGGTCAGCTCGCGCGCGAGGATGGTCGTCGTGGGGTGGTTGCCCTGGAACGTCTTGTGCGCGACCAGGTCCTCGGGGACGCCTTCGGCGCGGACCTCGTCGGGGGTCTTGCCGAAGGCGAGGGCCTGGGTCTGGGCGAAGAAGTTGGCCATCAGCAGGTCGTGCTGGGCGGCCAGGCGGTCGTCCAGCCCGGCGACGGGGCGGGCGAAGCCGATGAAGTCCGCCGGGATCAGCTTCGTGCCCTGGTGGATGAGCTGGTAGTAGGCGTGCTGGCCGTTGGTGCCGGGGGTGCCCCACACGACCGGGCCGGTCTGCCACCGCACGGGCTGTCCGTCGCGGGTGACGGACTTGCCGTTGGACTCCATGTCGAGCTGCTGGAGATAGGCGGTGAACTTCGACAGGTAGTGGCTGTAGGGCAGGACGGCGTGGGACTGGGCGTCGTGGAAGTTGCCGTACCAGACGCCGAGCAGGCCCAGGATCAGCGGGGCGTTGGCCTCGGCGGGGGCGGTGCGGAAGTGGTCGTCGACGATGCGGAACCCGTCGAGCAGTTCGCGGAAGCGGTCCGGGCCGATGGCGATCATCAGGGACAGGCCGATCGCGGAGTCGAAGGAGTACCGGCCGCCGACCCAGTCCCAGAACCCGAACATGTTGGCCGTGTCGATGCCGAAGTCCGCGACCTTCTCCGCGTTGGTCGACAGGGCCACGAAGTGCCTGGCGACGGCCGCCTCGTCCTTCAGCGCGTCCAGCAGCCAGGCCCGCGCCGAGGTGGCGTTGGTGATCGTCTCGATCGTGGTGAACGTCTTGGAGGCGACGATGAACAGCGTCTCGGCCGGGTCCAGGTCCCGGACGGCCTCGTGCAGGTCGGCGCCGTCCACGTTCGACACGAAGCGGACGGTCAGCTCGCGGTCGGTGAACGCGCGCAGCGCCTCGTAGGCCATCGCGGGACCGAGGTCGGAACCGCCGATACCGATGTTGACGACGTTGCGGATGCGCCGGCCGGTGTGGCCGGTCCACTCCCCGGACCGCACCCGCCCGGCGAAGCCGGCCATCTTGTCCAGGACGGCGTGCACACCGGGCACGACGTTCTCACCGTCGACCTCGACGGCCGCGTCCGCCGGAGCGCGCAGCGCGGTGTGCAGCACCGCCCGGCCCTCGGTGACGTTGATCTTCTCCCCGCGGAACATCGCGTCCCGCAACTCGAAGACGTCCGTGGCGGCGGCCAGCTCCCGCAGCAGCGCCAGCGTCTCGTCGGTGATCAGGTGCTTGGAGTAGTCGATGCGCAGGTCGCCGACGCGTACGACATAGCGTTCCGCGCGCGCCGGGTCGGCGGCGAACAGCTCCCGCAGGTCGGGACGGGCCAGCGCGCCGGCGCGGTGGTCCTCCAGGGCCGTCCACTCGGGGCGGCGGATCAGCTCAGGGGTGTCAGACATGGACAGGCGTCTCCTTGGTGGCCTCACCGGTCAGGGCGATGGCGTACATCTCGTCCGCGTCGAGGCGCCGCAGCTCCTCGGCGATGAGTTCGGCGGTGGAACGCACCTTCAGCGCCAGGGTGCGCGGCGGCTGGCCGGGCAGGGTCAGGGTGGCCACCGGGCCCTCGGGCCGGTCGATGACGATCTCGCCGGCGGCGGTGTTCAGCCGGACGGTGGTGACGGCGGGGCCGTCGCTGACCCGCCGCTCGACGCCGACGCCGAGGCGGGCCTCCAGCCAGCGGGCCAGCAGTTCGGCGGCCGGGTTGTCGGCCTCGGCCTCCACGACCGCCGAGGTGACCTTCATCCGGGCCTGGTCCAGGGCGGCGGCCAGCATCGAGCGCCACAGTGTCAGCCGGGTCCAGGCGAGGTCGGTGTCGCCGGGGGCGTAGCTGCGCACCCGCTTGCCCAGGGTCTCCATCGGGTTCTCGACCGCGTACAGGTCGGTGATCCGGCGCTGGGCGAGCGCGCCGAGCGGGTCCTTGGCGGGGTTGTCCGGGGCGTCCACCGGCCACCACACGACCACCGGCGCGTCGGGCAGCAGCAGCGGCAGCACCACCGAGTCGGCGTGCCGCGAGACCTCGCCGTACATGCGCAGCACGACCGTCTCGCCGGTGCCGGCCTCGGAGCCGACCCGGACCTCCGCGTCCAGGTGCGACTTGGTGCGCTCGCGCGGGTTGCGGGTGTGCCGCTTGATGACGACCAGGGTCCGCGAGGGGTGCTCGTGCGAGGCTTCCTCGGCGGCCTTGATGGCGTCGTAGGCGTTCTCCTCGTCCGTGACGATGACCATCGTCAGGACCATGCCCACGGCCGGGGTGCCGATGGCCCGGCGGCCCTGGACCAGCGCCTTGTTGATCTTGCTTGCCGTGGTGTCGGTCAGGTCGATCCTCATGGCCTGCGCCAGCTCCGTCCGTCTCGTGCGAGCATCTCGTCGGCTTCCTGCGGGCCCCAGCTGCCGGAGGCGTACTGGGCCGGCTTGCCGTGGGTGGCCCAGTACTCCTCGACCGGGTCGAGGATGCGCCAGGACTCCTCCACCTCCTGGTGACGCGGGAAGAGGTTCGCGTCGCCGAGGAGGACGTCCAGGATCAGCCGCTCGTACGCCTCGGGGCTGGACTCGGTGAAGGACTCGCCGTAGGCGAAGTCCATCGACACGTCCCGGATCTCCATCGAGGTGCCCGGCACCTTGGAGCCGAAGCGCACCGTCATCCCCTCGTCCGGCTGGACGCGGATCACGACCGCGTTGGCGCCGAGTTCCTCGGTGGCCGTCTGGTCGAAGGGGGAGTGCGGGGCGCGCTGGAAGACGACCGCGATCTCGGTGACCCGCCGGCCCAGGCGCTTGCCGGTGCGCAGGTAGAAGGGGACGCCCGCCCAGCGGCGGTTGTCGATCGCCAGCCTCATGGCGGCGTAGGTGTCGGTGGTGGAGGCCGGGTCGATGCCGTCCTCCTCCAGATAGCCGCGCACCTGCTCACCGCCCTGCCAGCCGCCCGCGTACTGGCCCCGCACGGTGTGCAGGCCCAGGTCGTCCGGCAGCCGCACCGCCCGGAACACCTTCAGCTTCTCGGTGAGCAGCGACGCCGCGTCGAAGGAGGCGGGCTCCTCCATCGCGGTGAGCGCCATCAGCTGAAGAAGGTGGTTCTGGATGACGTCACGGGCGGAGCCGATGCCGTCGTAGTAGCCGGCCCGGCCGCCGATGCCGATGTCCTCGGCCATGGTGATCTGCACGTGGTCGACGTAGGACCGGTTCCAGATCGGCTCGAACATCGTGTTGGCGAAGCGCAGCGCCAGGATGTTCTGGACGGTCTCCTTGCCCAGGTAGTGGTCGATGCGGAAGACCTGGTCCGGTTCGAACACATCGTGCACGAGCGCGTTCAGCTCCTGCGCGCTCGCCAGGTCGTGTCCGAACGGCTTCTCGATGACCGCGCGGCGCCAGGAGCCCTCCGGGGCGTCCGCCAGACCGTGCTTCTTCAGCTGCTGGACGACCTTCGGGAAGAACTTCGGCGGCACCGAGAGGTAGAAGGCGTAGTTGCCGCTGGTGCCCCGGGAGGCGTCCAGCTCGTCCACGGCCTTGCGCAGCTCCTCGAAGGCGTGGTCGTCGTCGAAGTCGCCGGGGATGAACCGCATGCCCTCGGAGAGCTGCTGCCAGACCTCCTCGCGGAACTCGGTGCGGGCGTGCTCCTTGACGGCCTCGTGCACCACCTGCGCGAAGTCCTGGTCCTCCCAGTCCCGGCGGGCGAAGCCCACCAGGGAGAAGCCCGGGGGCAGCAGGCCGCGGTTGGCCAGGTCGTACACGGCCGGCATCAGCTTCTTGCGGGACAGGTCACCCGTCACGCCGAAGATGACCAGGCCCGACGGGCCCGCGATGCGCGGCAGCCGGCGGTCCTGGGCGTCCCGCAGCGGGTTCTCCCAGTCCTGCACGGGGATCTGCGCGGCGTCCCCGTCCGCGACCGGGCGCCGCGCGGCGCCGCCGCCGGACGCCGGGGCCGCCCCGGGGCCGGCGTCCACGCCACCCGCGGCCTCCTGGGCGTCCCGGACCTCCTCGGCCTCCTTCGTCGCCTTGGTGTCCGAGGCTGCCGCCTCGGCCCCCGGGGCGTCCGGGTCGGGAAGCTTCTTGCTCATTCCCCGTCAACTCCCTTGTCGTCGGCCTTGCTGTCGAGGGACTTCGTCACGGCGTCCAGCAGGTCCTGCCAGGCCGCCTCGAACTTGGCCACGCCCTCGCGTTCCAGCTGCTCCACCACCTCGTCGTACGAGATGCCGAGCCGCTCCACGGCGGCGAGGTCGGCCCTCGCCCGGTCGTAGCCGCCGGTGACCGTGTCTCCCCGGACGTCACCGTGATCGGCGGTGGCGGCCAGCGTGGCCTCCGGCATGGTGTTCACGGTGCCGGGAGCGACCAGTTCCTCCACGTACAGGGTGTCCCGGTACGCCGGATCCTTCACCCCGGTGGACGCCCACAGGGGACGCTGGCGCTGGGCGCCGGTACCCGCCAGGGCGGTGAAACGGTCCCCCGCGAAGACCTCCTCGTACGCCTCGTAGGCCAGCCGGGCGTTGGCCAGCGCCGCCCGGCCCTTCAGGGCGAGGGCCTCGTCGGTGCCCAGCACGGACAGCCGCTTGTCGATCTCGCTGTCGACGCGGGAGACGAAGAAGGAGGCGACCGAGTGGACCGTGGCCAGGTCGTGGCCGGCGGCCCGCGCCTTCTCCAGGCCGGCGAGGTAGGCGTCCATCACCTCGCGGTAGCGCTCCAGGGAGAAGATCAGCGTCACGTTCACGCTGATGCCTGCGCCGATCACCTCGGTGATCGCCGGGAGACCGGCCCTGGTCGCCGGGATCTTGATCATGACGTTGGGGCGGTCCACCAGCCAGAACAGCTGGCGGGCCTCGGCGACGGTCGCCGCCGTGTCATGGGCCAGGCGCGGGTCGACCTCGATGGAGACCCGGCCGTCCCGGCCGCCGGTCGCCTCGTACACCGGGCGCAGCACGTCGGCGGCGGCGCGGACGTCGGCGGTGGTCATCATCCGGACGGCCTCGTCCACGGTGACGCCGCGCACCGCGAGATCGGCGAGCTGCTCCTCGTAGCCCGCGCCGGAGCCGATGGCCGCCTGGAAGATGGAGGGGTTGGTGGTGACGCCGACGACGCCCCCGGTCTCGACGAGCCGGGCCAGGTCGCCCGATTCGATCCGCGTGCGGGACAGGTCGTCCAGCCAGACGGAGACGCCCTCGTCGGCCAGGCGCTCCAGCGCTCCCGGGGTCCCGGTTGCTTCGGTCACAGTGATCATCATCTTCTTTCTGGCGTTGCGATCAACCGCGGGCGGCGGCGACGGATTCCCGGGCCGCGGCGGCGACGTTCTCGGCGGTGAAGCCGTACTCGGCGAACAGGGTCTTGGCGTCGGCGGAGGCGCCGTAGTGCTCCAGCGAGACGATGCGTCCCGCGTCACCGACGTAGCGGTACCAGGTCAGGGCGATCCCGGCCTCGACGGCCACCCGGGCCTTCACGGCCGGCGGCAGGACGCGCTCGCGGTAGGCCCGCGGCTGCTCCTCGAACCACTCGACGGACGGCATCGACACCACCCGGGTGGGTGTCCCCTCCGCCTCCAGCAGCTCGCGCGCGGCGACGGCGACCTGCACCTCGGAGCCGGTGGCGATCAGGATCACCTCGGGGGCACCGGTGGACGCGTCCCGCAGGACGTAGCCGCCCTTGGCCGCGTCCGGGTCCGCCTCGTACACCGGCAGGCCCTGCCGGCTGAGGGCGAGGCCGTGCGGGGCGGGGGAGGTGGAGTGGCGGCGCAGGATCTCGGCCCAGGCCGTCGCGGTCTCGTTGGCGTCGGCCGGGCGGACCACGTTCAGGCCAGGGATGGCGCGCAGCGCGGCCAGGTGTTCGACCGGCTGGTGGGTCGGGCCGTCCTCGCCGAGGCCGATGGAGTCGTGCGTCCAGACGTACGTCACCGGCAGCTGCATCAGCGCCGACATGCGCACGGCGTTGCGCATGTAGTCGGAGAAGGTCAGGAAGGTGCCGCCGTAGACACGGGTGTTGCCGTGCAGCGCGATGCCGTTCATCTCGGCGGCCATCGAGAACTCGCGGATGCCGAAGTGGACCGTACGGCCGTACGGGTCGGCGCCCGGCAGCGGATTGCCCTCGGGGAGGAAGGACGAGCCCTTGTCGATCGTCGTGTTGTTCGAGCCGGCCAGGTCGGCGGAGCCGCCCCACAGCTCGGGCAGGACCGGGCCGAGCGCCTGGAGCACCTTGCCGGACGCGGCCCGGGTGGCGACCGACCGGCCCGGTTCGAACACCGGCAGCGCGTCCTGCCAGCCCTCGGGGAGCCGGCCGGCGACCACGCGGTCGAACAGCTCGGCGCGCTCCGGCCGGGCGTCGCGCCACGCGGCGATCCGCTTGTCCCAGGCGGCGTGCGCCTCGGCGCCCCGGTCCAGGGCCCCGCGGGTGTGGGCGAGGACCTCGTCGGCGACCTCGAAGGACCGCTCCGGGTCGAAGCCGAGCACCCGCTTGGTGGCGGCCACCTCGTCCGCGCCGAGGGCGGAACCGTGCGCGGCCTCGGTGTTCTGCGCGTTCGGGGCGGGCCAGGCGATGATCGTGCGCATGGCGATGATGGAGGGGCGGCCGGTCTCGGCCCTGGCCGCCGTCAGCGCCTCGTACAGGGCGTGCACGTCGACGTCGCCGTTCTCGGCGGGCTCGACGCGCTGGGTGTGCCAGCCGTACGCCTCGTAGCGCCCCAGGACGTCCTCGGAGAAGGCGGTGGCGGTGTCGCCCTCGATGGAGATGTGGTTGTCGTCGTAGAGGAGGACCAGGTTGCCGAGCCTCTGGTGCCCGGCCAGCGAGGACGCCTCGGCGGAGACGCCCTCCTGGAGGTCGCCGTCGGAGACGATCGCCCAGATGGTGTGGTCGAAGGGCGACTCGCCCTCCGGTGCCTCGGGGTCGAACAGGCCGCGCTCGTAGCGGGCGGCCATCGCCATGCCCACCGCGTTGGCGACGCCCTGGCCGAGCGGTCCGGTGGTGGTCTCGACGCCGGCCGTGTGCCCGTACTCGGGGTGGCCGGGGGTCTTCGACCCCTGCGTCCGGAACGCCTTCAGGTCGTCCAGCTCCAGCTCGTACCCGGCGAGGTACAGCTGCGTGTAGAGGGTCAGCGAGGTGTGGCCGGGGGAGAGGACGAAGCGGTCACGTCCGGTCCACTCGGGATCGGCGGGATCGTGACGCATCACCTTCTGAAAGATCGTGTAGGCGGCCGGGGCGAGGGCCATCGCCGTCCCCGGGTGTCCGTTGCCGACCTTCTGCACGGCATCGGCGGCGAGAACACGCGCCGTGTCGACGGCACGCCGGTCGAGTTCGGTCCATGCGAAGCGGTCCGCGGTGTGCGTGCTCATCTTCAAGAGTTCCTCGATGGGAGCGGGGTGGCTGGTCTGACGTGTTCAAACTTAAAAGTCGGACTTTTGGGAGTGAAGGTCGTCGTGTGCCAGCCTGTGGTGAAACTGGGACACGGCTCGGGCACGCGTGTGCGCGAGCGGACGGTACGAGAAGGACATGGCGGACGAACAGTACGAAGGCGCGGGCGGCGACGGGATCAGAACGTTCCCCTTCCCGGTCGATCTCAGCCTCCTCGGCGTCGGTATGCAGGTCGGCCCGATGGGCACGGGCCGCACCTGGCACGCGCAGGCCCCGCTGCACCGGGTGCACCGCATCGACTTCCACGTCGTCATGCTCTTCACGGGTGACCGCCCGGTCCGCCACATGATCGACTTCGCCGAGTACGAGGCGTCCGCCGGCGACCTGCTGTGGATCCGTCCCGGACAGGTCCACCGCTTCTCCCGGCCCGGCGAGTACCGCGGAACCGTGCTGACCATGCAGCCCGGCTTCCTGCCCCGCGCCACCGTCGAGGCCACCGGCCTCTACCGCTACGACCTGCCGCCGCTGCTGCGCCCCGACGCCGCCCGGCTCGCCGCCCTGACCGCCTCCCTCGACCAGCTGAGGCGCGAGTACGAGGACGCCACCACCCTGCCGCTGAGCCTGCACACGGCGGTGCTGCGGCACACCCTGACCGCGTTTCTGCTGCGCCTCGCGCACCAGGCGCACCTGGCGGCCGGCGGCTCGCCCGAGGCGGACCGGTCGAGGCAGGCGGACGCCCAGGGGGACACCACCTTCACCCTGTTCCGGGACGCGGTGGAGCGGGGCTTCGCCACCAACCACAGCGTCAGCGCCTACGCGGACGCGCTCGGCTACTCCCGCCGCACCCTGGTCCGCGCGGTGCGCGCCGCGACCGGCGAGACCCCCAAGGCGTTCATCGACAAGCGGGTGATCCTGGAGGCCAAGCGGCTCCTCGCCCACACCGACCTGCCGATCGGGCGGGTCGGCGCGGCGCTCGGCTTCCCGGACGCGGCGAACTTCTCCAAGTTCTTCCACCAGCACACGGACCAGACGCCCGCCGCCTTCCGGGCGGAACTCAGCCGTTGATCGGCCGCCGGTAAAGGGTTGGCCAACTCACGTTCCGATAACGGAAGATGAACAAAAGGTGACCATTTCGAACGTCGGTGCTAAAGTTCCGCCCGATGGTCGCAGTGGTCGGGGGGGAACACGGCGGGCCGCGTCGATACGACCGCCACCACTGGGAAATCCGCCTCTGCTCCGTCGAGACCCTTCTCCTTCTCCAGCAGAGGCCACCCGCATGAAGCGCGTCCTGATCCAGGCCGGCAGCCACCCCTTCGACACCCCCACGCTCGAAAGCACCCTGGTGCGCAACAGCATCCGGGGCAACGTCGGCAACCTGATGTACACCAACGCGGCGTACAAGCACCTCTCGGTACCGGGCCGCGCCGAGATCCAGGTGGACACCAAGCACTTCATCGATCTCACGCCGGAGGACGCGGACCGGATCAATGACGCGTGCGATGTCTTCGTCATTCCGATGGCCAACGCGTTCAAGCGGAAGTTCGTCCCGCACCTGCACATCCTGGCCGACGTCATCGGCAAGCTGAAGGTGCCGGTGGTGGTGCTCGGCGTCGGCGCGCAGGCGTCCCTGGCCAACGACACCGCCCAGCTCGCCCCCGTCGACGACGCCGTGAAGCGGTTCATCGGCGCGGTCCTGGACCGTTCGGCCTCCATCGGCGTCCGCGGCGAGTTCACCCAGCGCTACCTCGGGGAGCTGGGCTTCGCCGACGTCGACGTCATCGGCTGCCCCTCGGTCTACCTCCGCGGCCCCGGCTTCCGCATGGGGCACGCGGCGGGCGGGGCGCTGCCGGACCGCCCGCGCATCGCCCTCTCCACCGCGCTGCGGCTGGCCAACTCCGGCCTCGCCGCGCGGATCAACGAGGCCATCCTCCGCCGGCACCCCGATCTGACGTACTTCGCCCAGGAGGGCCGGGACCTCCAGACGCTCTACTGGGGCGACACCTCCATCGCCGCCGGGCAGCAGCAGCCGATGCCCAGCCTCACCTCCCACCCGCTGATCCGCAGCGCCGACGTGTGCGTGCCCCTGGAACCGCACAGCTGGATCGACGCGCTCGCCGGCTACGACTTCGCGGTCGGCACGCGCATCCACGGCAACATCGCGGCGCTGGTGGCCGGCACCCCGGCATTCGTCTTCGCGCACGACTCCCGGACGCTGGAACTCTCCCGCTACCACCACATCCCGCACCGGGCCCTCACCGACCTGCGGCCCGACACCGACGTCGCCGAGCTGTACGCGCAGACCGACTACACGGCCTTCGACGAGCACTACGACGAGGGATTCCGCCGCCTGCTCGACTTCATGACGAAGAACGGCCTGGAGAACGCCTACGAGCACGGCGACGGCGGCGAGGCGTACGACAAGAGAATCGCCGCCACCGAATTCACCCCGCCCTTCCGGCGTTCCGAGGCCGAGGGCAAGGACGACCTCCTTTTCCGCATGACCCTGCTCCGGGAGCAGAACAAGGAAACGGCGGCCAGGGCGGCGCGGGCGGAGAAGAAGGCCGCCGCGCAGGCGGACCGCATAAAGAAGCTGGAGACGAAACTCACCACGGTCCAGAGTTCCGCCGCCGCGAAGCAGAAGGCCCTGGAGAAGCGGCTCGCGGCGCTGGAGGCGCAGGCGAAGAAGAAGCCGTCCGGCAAGGCGCGCCGGCTGGTGAAGCGGCTCACCTCCCAGTAGACGCGCACCCGCTTCCGGCGGAGCCGGGACGGCCCCCCGCCGGACCGTCTCCCGGTCCGGCGGGGGGCCGCGTCGCACGCCCGGCGGTTCAGCGTCCGAAGCTGAACCAGTTCACGTTGACGAAGTCGGCCGGCTGGCCGCTGGTGAACGTCAGATACACGTCATGGGTGCCCGTCACGCCGGAGATGTTGGCCGGGATCGTCCGCCACGACTGCCAGCCCCCGGTGCCGCCCACCGCGAAGCTGCCGACCGGCGTGGCGGTACGGCTGTCCAGGCGCACCTCGACCAGCCCGCTGACGCCGGCCGCCGCCCCGCTCGCCACGCGCGCGGTGAACTGCGTCGCCGCGGTCGAACCGAAGTTCACACCCTTGTACTGCGCCCAGTCGCCGTTGGCCAGGGCGCCCAGGTTCTGCCCGCCGCCGGTGTCGGACGTGGTCTCGGCCAGCACGCCCGACTGGGCGTCGTAGGACTCGGCCTGGATGGTGCCGTAGGCGTCCCGGTTCCCGGTCGGGGGCGGGGTGGTGCCGCCGCCCGCCGACAGCACCTGGACGTAGTCGACCAGCATCGGGTGGCCGGGCACGGTGCCGCTGTCCGGGCCGCCGCCGAAGGCGCCCGGGAAGCCGCCGCCCATCGCCACGTTGAGGATGATGAAGAAGCCGTGGTTCGTGGCGTTCGACCAGGTGGCGGCGTCCATCTGGTCGGCGCGCACGGTGTGGAAACCGACGCCGTCGACGTAGAAGCGGATCTGCTCCACGGCGGTCGAGCGGTCCCACTCCATCCGGTAGGTGTGGAAGGCCGACTGGCAGGTGGCACCCGGACAGGCGGTCGAACCGCCGATGCCCGTCGTCTCGTTGCAGGGGCCGCCCGGGTTGGTGCCGCAGTGCATCGTCGACCAGACGGTGTTGAGGCCCTGGACGTTCTCCATGATGTCCAGCTCGCCCACGCCCGGCCAGTTCCAGTAGTTGCCCCGGAACGGCGCGCCCAGCATCCAGAAGGCGGGCCAGTAGCCCTTGGCGGCGGCACCGGTCACGTTCGGCATCTGGATGCGCGCCTCGACGCTCAGTCTGCCGCCGGACGGGGGCTGGAAGTCGGTGCGGTTGGTCTCGATCCGGCCCGAGGTCCACTTGCCGGCACTGTCGCGCAGCGGGGTGATGCGCAGGTTGCCGTTGCCGTCGAGGGAGACGTTGTTCGTGGAGGACGTCATCGTCTCCACTTCGCCGGTGCCCCAGTTGGCGGCACCGCCGGGGTACGACGTGCCCGTCGCGTACTGCCAGTCGGCGGTGTTGACGCCGGAGCCGGCCGCGCCGTTGAAGTCGTCGGCGAAGACCTGGGTCCAGCCGGACGGGGGCGTGGGCGCGGAGGCGTCCGCGGGGGCGGCGAGGGTGGCGCCGGCCACGGCCAGGCCGAGGGCGCCCAGCGCGGCGACGAGCGCGCGCCGCAGGGGCCTTCGTCTGTTGAGGGTGCCGGAGGGTGCGCTCATGGGGTGCCTCTCGGTACGGGGAGTGGGATGCGGGGCACTGCGCACTCTGAGAGCGCTCTCAGAGTGCGGCCAATGTGCTCTCCGGGCCTCCGGCCGTCAAGAGGTGAAGCAGAGAAAGTGCCTCCGCCGCAGGGGAGTTCACGGGGTGAACGCCGGTGCGGACGGGGCGGGGCAGGGGGCGCGAGGCGGCGCGGGCCGGCCCCGTCCGCGCGGGGCGCGGCGGTCAGGCGAGCGCGCTGCCCGCCTTCCACTTCTTCCAGGAGAGGTTCCAGCCGTTGAGCCCGTTGGCCGGGTCGACGGTCTCCTCGCCCGAGTTCTTCACGATCACCACGTCACCGAGGAGGGAACCGTCGTAGAACTCGTACCCCGCGGTCGCCTTGTCCTTCCCGCCCTTGGCGTCGTGCAGGCCGATGCAGCCGTGGGTGCCGTTGCTGTGGCCGAAGGCGGAGGCGGCGGTCCAGTAGTTGCCGTGGATGAAGGTGCCGGAGGTGGTCAGCCGCTGGGCGTGCGGCACGTCCGCGATGTCGTACTCGTCACCGAGGCCGACCGTCGAGGACTGCATCCGGGTCTCCTTCAGCCGCTCGCTGATGACCATGATCCCGGACCAGGTGGTGTGCTCGCCGTCCCCGCCGGTGACGGGGTAGGCGGCGGTCTTCGCGCCGTCCCGGACGACCGTCATCCTCTCGGTCCTCAGGTCGACGGTGCTGATCTGCGACCGCCCGATACGGAAGGTGAGGGACTTCGTCTGCGTGCCGTACAGACCGGCGGCGGCGCGTACGCCGGCCAGCCGGAGGTCCACGGTGACCGTCGTCCCGGGTGCCCAGTACGTCTTCGGCCGGAAGTCCAGCCGGGTGTCGCCGAACCAGTGGCCGGCCACCTCGACTCCCGGGTCGGCGGTGACCGTGATCGCCGACTCCACCGCGGCCCTGTCGGTCACCGCGTGCGAGAAGGTGACCGACACCGGCATGCCGACGCCGTAGGTGCCGCCCGCCTCGGGGGTCACGGTCGCGGTGAGGGCGCGGGTCTTCGCGGCGACGGCCGCCGTGCCGGTACCGTCGGCCGCTCGCGCGGTGCCGCCCGCCGCGCCGGCCAGGGCCGCCGCCACCGGCACGGCACCGAGCGCCGCGAGGACCCCGCGCCGGGACCACCGCCCGGGCTGGATGTCCTGCTGGTCGGATGTGCGGTGGCTGCTCACGGTCGGGCCTTTCGGGTGTTCGGCGTGGATCGGACGCAGTCTGCACCTTATAGCTGGGTCGGTGCTGTGAAGGGCTGTTCGTCACCTGGGGAGGCTGTGAGAAAAGTGGCAGAAGTGAACAGGAGGTAAGGGGACGTGGCGTGGCTCACGCCTCGGCCGGCAGGGGCCCTGCCGCTGTTCGGCCGTGGCGCCGTGAGCACGTGCTGCGCACCGCCGGCGCCGGGGTGCGCGTGCTGTTCACCCTTGGTCCCCGTGAAAGGCGTGCTGCTCAGCTCCGGCCCGAGCGGGGGTGTGCTGCTCAGCCCCGGCCCGCACGGGGGCTCGCTGCGCATGCCCGGCCCCGTACGACGGGACGCGCCGCTCACCCTCCGGGCCGCCAGCCCAGTGCCCGGGAGATCCCGCGTCCCGCCAGCCGTACCGCCGGCCCCAGCACCGGCACCCGGCCGTCGCCGTGCGGCACGACCACGGAGACGGCGGCGGTCACCGTCCCGTCCGGCCCGCGCACCGGGGCCGCCACCGACAGCGCGTCGTCGGTGACCTGCCGGTCACTGACGGCCACCCCGGTCCGCCGGATCTCCGCCAGCCCGCGGCGCAGCACCGCCGGGTCGGTGACCGTGTACGGGGTGAAGGCGGCCAGCGGACCGGCGCAGTACTCCTCCTGGAACCCGCGCGGCCCGTGCGCCAGCAGGGCCAGCCCGACCCCGGTGGCGTGCAGCGGCCAGCGCGCCCCGACCCGGATGTGCACCCCGACCGCCGACCGGCCCGACAGCCACTCGACGTACACCACCTCGCCGCCGTCCCGCACCGCGAGCTGCACGTTCTCGTGCGTCGCCTCGTACAGGTCCTCCAGATACGGCAGTGCCACCTGCCGCAGCGCCAGGCCGCGCGGCGCGAGCGCGGCGACCTCCCACAGCCGCAGCCCCACGTGGTACCGCCCCGCCCCGTCGCGCTCCAGCGCGCCCCACCGGGTCAGGGCGCCCACCAGCCGGTGCGCGGTGGTCAGCGTGAGCCCGGTCCGCCGGCTGATGTCCGTCAGGCACAGCGCGGGGTGCTCGTGGTCGAAGGCGGCGAGCACCGACAGCAGCCGCTCGGGCGCGGTGGGCGGCATGGGGGCTCTTCCGGACGGGGGCAGACGGCGTCCCCGGTGAAAGTAGGCACCGGCCGGACAGCCGTCAATACACCGGTACGACCCGGACCGGGCACCGGCGCCGGCCGTGCCATGATCGGCCCCAGCGCGGCGCCGGCGGCGGGCCGGCCGGTGAGGGAAGGACACGGCCATGAGGCTGACGATTCTGGGCGGCGGCGGATTCCGGGTGCCGCTGGTGTACGGGGCGCTGCTCGGGGACCGCGGCGGGCGCCGGGTGACCGAGGTGGTGCTGCACGACCTCGACGCGGCCCGGCTGGCGGCGGTGACCCGGGTCCTGGCCGAACAGGCCGCCGCCGTGTCCGACGCGCCCCGCGTCACGGCCACCACCGACCTGGACGAGGCGCTCACCGGCGCCGACTTCGTCTTCTCCGCGATCCGCGTCGGCGGTCTTCAGGGCCGCGCCGAGGACGAACGGGTGGCGCTCGCCGAGGGCGTCCTCGGACAGGAGACGGTCGGCGCGGGCGGCATCGCCTACGGGCTGCGGACCGTGCCCGTCGCCGTCGACATCGCCCGCCGGGTGGCCCGCCTCGCCCCCGACGCCTGGGTCATCAACTTCACCAACCCCGCCGGGCTGGTCACCGAGGCGATGTCCCGCCACCTCGGCGACCGGGTCATCGGCATCTGCGACTCGCCGGTCGGCCTCGGCCGCCGGATCGCCCGCGTCCTCGGCGCCGACCCGGCCGAGGCGTTCGTCGACTACGTCGGCCTCAACCACCTCGGCTGGGTGCGCGGCCTGCGCGTCGCCGGCCGCGACGAACTCCCGCGGCTGCTCGCCGACCCCGCCCTGCTCGGCTCCTTCGAGGAGGGCCGCCTCTTCGGCCCCGACTGGCTGCGCTCCCTCGGCGCGATCCCCAACGAGTACCTGCACTACTACTACTTCAACCGGGAGACCGTCCGCGCCTACCAGGAGGCCGGGCGCACCCGCGGCGCCTTCCTCCGCGACCAGCAGTCCGGCTTCTACGCCGAGGCCCGCGACCCCGGCGTCTCCGCGCTGGAGCTGTGGGAACGGACCCGCGCCGAGCGGGAGGCCACCTACATGTCCGAGAACCGGGAGGCGGCCGGCGCGGGCGAGCGCGAGGCCGAGGACCTCGCCGGCGGCTACGAGAAGGTGGCCCTCGCCCTGATGCGGGCCATCGCCCACGGCGAGCGCACCACCCTGATCCTCAACGTCCGCAACGGCACGGCCCTCGCCGCGCTGGACGCCGACGCCGTCATCGAGGTGCCCTGCGTGGTCGACGCCGCCGGGGCCCGGCCGGTCGCGGTGGACCCCCTGCCCGGCCACGCCACCGCCCTGGTCTGCGCGGTCAAGGCCGTCGAACGCGAGGTGCTCGCGGCGGCCGGCTCCGGCTCCCGCGCCCACGCCGTCGCGGCCTTCGCCCTGCACCCGCTGGTCGACTCCGTCACCGTCGCCCGCCGCCTCCTCGACGGCTACACGGCCGTCCACCCCGGCCTCGCGTACCTGCGCTGACCCGGCGGAGTACCTCCCACGGAGAAGCTGACCCGGTGGAGTACCTCCCACGGAGACTGCACGGCGTAGCACGCCCCCGCGCCGTAGCCCGCCGTAGCCCGCCGTAGCCCGCCGTACCCCTCCGGTTCGCCCGCCGCCCCTGGGACGAGGCCAGCACGACGCGAGAGAGGTGGCACGGTGCCGGAGCCGCGACTGTCCGCGATCGGCACGGGACGAGGCGTCGGGGGAGGCTGATGGCGCAGGCCGTCGGCCCGCCGCGCCGTAACCCGGCCGCGGTCCCCGCCCCGCGGCGGAGGACTCCCGCGCCGCCCCGCCCGCGCCGAGGCGCGTGGAGTCCCCGGTGTTCGTCCCGTCCTCGGTGCGCTCCGGGTCGACCCTGCTGCGGGTCCTGCTCAACAGCCACAGCCGCGTCCGCGCCCCGCACGAGACGCACCTGCGCACGGCGCGCGTCCAGCTCTCCCGGCCCTTCACCCCGAAGGCGGTGCGGGCGCTCGCACTGGACCGGGAGGAACTGGAGCACGTCGTGCGGGACCGGGTGCTCCACCTCGAACCGGGCCGCAGCGGCAAGGACCTCATCGTCGACAAGACCCCGGCCGGCGTCCACGTCCGGCCCCGCCTGCGCCGGTGCCGGCCCGGCGCCCGGCCGATCGTCCTGCTGCGCCACCCGGGCGCGGTCGTGGCCTCCCTCACCGCCCGCCGCGCCACCCCGGACACGGACCTGCCGCCCCGGCTGCGGGAACTGGCGCGGGCCCGGGGGTGCCGGGACCGAGCCCGTCCGCGAGGTCCGGGCGTCAGTTCCCGCTCCCTCCCGTGCTCTCGCTCGGACTCCGCTCGATCAGGATCATCGGATCGTTGCCCTTGAGCTGCTGCCAGATGGTCACCAGCGCCACGAGCTGGCCGACGAGGAACGCCATCTGTACCGACGCCGTGCGCCACTGGTACACGGACAGCAGCAGGCCCGTCCTGGTGGGCCAGTAGCGCCGCTCTCCGCGGAAGGTGTCGATGTCCATCGCCAAGCCGGTCAGGGTGAGGACCAGCAGTACGAGACTGAGTTCGAGCGGCCACGTGCCGAGGGGCTGGCCGACGAGCCGGCTCCCGGCCAGTTGCACGAGCACGGGAGACGCGTAGACGAACGCCAGGCCGGCCGCGCGCACCGGGCCCCGCCGCCCGGGGAGCACCCGCCAGAGCACGCCCAGCGTGAAACCGGCTCCCACCCAGAGGAGTTCCAGGGCGACCGCGGCCGTCACCGTGTCGACGAGCCCGAAGCGCTGGACGAACTTGTCCGCCCACCGGATGCCACGGACATGATCGGCCCAGACCAGCAGGACGACCCCGGGCACCGAGAACACGGCGGCGAAGTACGCGGCCCGGCAGCCGTTGCCCCAGGCGGTGGCCCTCGGTCCCCAGGCCAAGGCCAGCTCCACCGGTCCGATGGAGGGCGGCAACCGTATCCACGTGTTCGGCAGGCCAGGTGGCGGGGAGGGATGAGGCAGCCGGTGCAACCGGTCCAGCTCCCCCTCCAGACGGAAGCGGTCCTCCTCCTGCTGCCCCTGCTCCAGCCGGCGCAGCTGGGCGTGCAGCTCACGGTGGCGGCGCGCCGCGTTGAGCAGCCGCTGCCGGTCGGCCCCCCTGGTCACCTCGTGCAGGCGGTGGCCGGTTCGGGGCAGCTCGCGGTTCAGGACCGCGCGGCGGGTGCCGAGGGCGAGCAGTCCGGACAGGACGAGCCACAGCGCCAACAGCGAGAGCAGGGGGAGAGGGACACCCGCGTACCAGCCGACGACCGGTGCGACGCACACGACGAAGAACGCCTTCAGGGTGCGCAGCTCCGCGGCCGAAGGAAGCGCGGTCACCGGGACGGCCGCCGTGTCACGGGCACGCAGCACGGCCAGGATCGCCAGTGACGGGGCCCACCACCAGAAGTAGGTTCCGTGGAACCAGTCCAGCCAGTCCGAGGGGAACCAGCGCAAGTCGGCGAAAAGGGTGGCCATGTGCCACAGGCCGTAGTCCTCGGACGCGTTGCGCCTGCTGAGCCAGCTCTGGTGCTCCCACACGTTCTGCGCGGACCACAGGCTCACCGCGCAGAGCGCCACGGACAGTACGGCCGAGGCGGCCAGCCACGCGTGCGGGAAGCGGCCCGGTGTCCGGCCGGGCGCCGTGGAGCCGGCCGCGCGCCACAGCCGCAGCAGGACGGCGGTGACGCCCACCAGCCAGACGAACACGACACAGGCGCAGGACGCGGTGAACGCCACCAAGCCTCCGCCATCCCGGAAACGTAGTACATCGTCCGGAGCGTTCACCCAGTCCAGCCACAGTCCGGACGGCAGGGCGAACCATTCGGGACGGCAGGCCACGGCCAGCCCGGACCCGGTGGCGGCGACGACCGCTGCGAGAGCGGCCCGCCCCGGCCGGCCGAAGCCGCACAGGCCCAGTCCCGTGAGGAGAGCGAGCCCCATATGGACCGAGATACGGTGCTCGTCCGTCCAGAACGGAGCCGTGCCCTGCCGGGCGAAGTGGCCGAGCAGCGTGTCGTCGAACAGTTGCACCACGGTGATCGCGAACGCCAGTCCGGCGACGATCAGCAGATTGCGGGTGGTACGGGGGACGGCGCCCGCGGACGGTGCCGAGACCGACTCGCGCCGTACCGCGCGGGCAGCCAGCAGGACGAGGACCAGAAGGGCTCCGTGCAACGGCAGCCAGCCCAGCGCGTCCAGCACGTACCAGGGGTGCTCGCTCCACCGCGCCGCTGACGCCTTGGCCGCCGGGGGCTGCAGGGTGACGTCGATCTCGGGTGGCTTGCCGCTCGCCTTCCCCTGGACCCAAGTCAGCTCGGTGGGACCGCCCGTGGTCGGCGGGGAGGAGACCTGCCGGGCGGGGCGTCCGCCGAGATCCACGGTGACCTTCCGCCACCAGGCGCGGCCCAGGGCGGACGGCGGCATCAGTTCCAGACGCCAGAGCCGATCGCCCACGGTCAGGCTCCATGGACCGAAGTGACGGGTCTGCAGCCCGGTCACCCACGTCAGGACGCGTTGGTCGACCGTGACCCACTTCTCCTCGACGGTGACCTCCGGCGCCGCCGTGCGGCCCTCGGTGTCCCGGTACGGGAACGGGTCGTCGGGGAAGCGCAGCAGGCACCGCATGGCTGTGCGGTACCGCTCCGTGTCACCGTTCAGCAGCAGGTCGGGCGCCCGGCTCCAGGACTTGGGCACCTTCACGGTCAGGAGCCCCTCGGCCTTGCTGTAGTCCTCGCCCTCGTGCTTGAACCGCACCGACGCGGTGACACGCGCCGAGGTCAGCTCGCTGACGCGGCACTCGTCGTCCGCCGCCGAGGCGGGCCCGACGGGCAGCAGACCCAGCAGCACCGTGGTGATCACCGTGCGCAGAACGTGCCGCAGCCCCCGCCTCAACGAGCCCCCACCCGTCTTCCGCCGCCCCTGAACTCCACAGGTATACACCCGATGCGCGGGTCCGGTCCGGGGAAGCGCGAGTCCCCGGCGCGACGGCCTGCTCCGGGAACCCTCAGGCCGGGTGCCCCGACACTCCGGTCACCCGCCCCGCCGCCCGAGAGGGCAGCGCCTCCAGCGCCGCGGCCGGCACGGCCGCGGCCGGCCGCGGCGCCGCGGGTTCCGGCCGCTGGTGGGGCAGCGGCACCGGCAGCAGGGGGCGGGGCCCCGACACCACCGTGTAGTCCTGGCCGAGGAACGGCGGCACGATCTCACCCGGGTCGTCGCCGAGCGCGAGCCGCACCGCCGCCCACGGGGCGTTGATCCCGCACAGCGAGAGCTGGTGCAGACCGCCCGCCGGGCGGGTGTTGACGTCCATCAGCACCGGACGCTCGCCGTACATCCGGAACTGGATGTTGGACAGGTGGTGCAGCCCGAAGCCCTCCGCCAGCCGCCGGGCCGGCGCCAGCCAGCGCTCGTCGAGGGTGAACCCGCGTCGCCGGCCGTTCTTGGTGCGGCCCACCGCCAGGCGCACCCGGTTGTCGGTGCCGGTCAGGCAGTCCACCGACACCTCCGGCTCGGCCAGCCTCGGCATCACCAGCCAGTCGACCGGCTCCGCCGCCCCGCGCAGCGCCGCCACGGCCAGGTCCAGCGGCACGTAAGGGGACGGGAAACCGTCCAGGTGGGACAGCGCGAACGGCGTCCGCGTCACCACCCGGAAACCGACCCCGCCCGCACCGGAGGCCGGCTTGAAGCACGCCCGGTGCCCGCCGTCCTCCAACTCCTCCACGGCGGCGACCAGTTCGTCGGCCGTCCGCACCCGCCACCACGGCGGCACCGGCACCCCGATCGCCTGGGCCGCCTCGTAGGCGATCACCTTGTCCTGGAAGACGGCCACCGCCTCGGGCGGCGGGGCGAGCAGCGCCGTGCCGGCCGCCTCGAACTCGGCACGGTGCGCCACGATCGCCGACTGGTGCAGCCGGGGCACGAACACGTCGATGCCGCGTCGCCGGCACTGGTCCAGCGCGTACTCGACGTACGCCGCCGGCGACAGGGCCTCCGGCTCCAGCTCCGCGGTGTCGGCGGCGGCCAGTACGGGGGAGTCGGGGTCGCCGTGGGTCGCGTGGATCTCGACGGCCCGGTCGGCGGGATTTCTCCGCAGCTGGTCCATGAAGAACACGTTCTCCGCGTACGTGCGGTTGAGCCAGACGCGTACGCGAGAGACCATGCAGGCCGCCTTTCACGGTGTGCGGGCAGGGCGCAGCGGGCCGTGCCCGGCCAGGGGAGAAAAGGGACACCGGACCGCTCCGCGTGAAGGGGGAGTCAGGGGCGGTGGTGTTGGGGCGATCATAGGGGGTCCGGGACGGCCCCGTGCAACGCGCGTGTTACGGATGGACGGCGGCGCCCCGGACCCCGCGCCGGGAGCCGCTCTTGTCGCCCCGGCCCGCCGTGTGATCTCGTGGGAGCGGCCCCGCAGCCACGGGGCGGGCGGGGCGCGATGCGCCGGAGCGTGCGGAGGGGGCTGGAGTGACGTCGACGGCCGAGGGCGCCGGACAGCTGTGGGCCGTCAGCGACCTGCACATCGGATACCCGGAGAACCGGGCCCTGGTCGAGGCCATGCGCCCCTCCTCGGACGAGGACTGGCTGCTGGTCGCCGGGGACGTGGCGGAGACCGTCGCCGACATCCGCTGGGCGCTCGGCACGCTGGCCGGCCGTTTCCGCCGGGTCGTCTGGGCCCCCGGCAACCACGAACTGTGGACCCACCCGCGTGACTCCGTCACCCTGCGCGGCACCGCCCGCTACGAGCACCTCGTCGGCGTCTGCCGCGAACTCGGCGTCACGACACCCGAGGACCCCTACCCCGTCTGGGACGGCCCCGGCGGCCCGGCCGTCGTCGCCCCGCTCTTCCTCCTGTACGACTACTCCTTCCTCCCGGCCGGCTGCGCCACCAAGGACGAGGGACTGGCCTACGCGCACGGCACCGGCATCGTCTGCACCGACGAACACCTGCTCCACCCCGACCCCTACCCGACCCGCGAGGACTGGTGCCGCGCCCGGGTCGCGGCGACCGAGGCCCGGCTCGCGGCGCTCCCCGAGGACCTGCCGACCGTCCTCGTCAACCACTATCCGCTGGACCGGCACCCCACCGAGGTCCTGTGGCACCCCGAGTTCGCGATGTGGTGCGGCACCCGGCTGACCGCCGACTGGCACCGCCGCTTCCGCGTCGACACCATGGTCTACGGCCACCTCCACATCCCGCGGACCACCTGGCACGAGGGCGTCCGCTTCGAGGAGGTGTCGGTCGGCTACCCGAGGGAGTGGCGCAGACGGTCGGCACCGCCGGGACGGCTGCGGGCGGTCCTGCCGTACGGGAAGACCGGCGAGGACGTCAGGAAGGGCGGGTTCCGGTGATCGAGGAGGTGCTGCCCGAGACGGTGGCCGCCGAGGAGGCGCACGGCCACGACACCACCGGGCACACGCCGCTCCACCCCGAGGAGGAGCCGCTCGTGGCGCGGGCGGTCGCCAAGCGCCGCCGGGAGTTCACCGTCGTACGCTCCTGCGCCCGCCGGGCCATGGAACGCCTGGGCGTGCCGCCGCAGCCCGTCCTGAACGGCGAGCGCGGCGCGCCCCGCTGGCCGTCCGGCCTGGTCGGCAGCATGACCCACTGCGACGGCTACTGCGCCGCCGCCCTGGTCCGCGCCACCGACCTGGCTTCCCTCGGTATCGACGCCGAGCCTGACGGACCGCTCCCGGAGGGCGTGCTCTCCGCCGTGGCGCTGCCCGCCGAGGAGGCCCGGCTGCGCCGCCTGGCCGCGCAGCGGCCCCAGGTGCACTGGGACCGCCTGCTGTTCAGCGCCAAGGAGTCCGTCTACAAGGCGTGGTTCCCCCTCACCGGCAAGTGGCTGGACTTCTCCGAGGCGGACATCGAGATCACCGAGGAGCCCGGCGCGCCGGGCCGGGGGACCTTCCGCGCCGAACTCCTGGTGCCGGGCCCCGTGGTGGGGGAGCGGCGGCTGAGCGCCTTCGACGGCCGCTGGGCCGCCCGGGACGGACTGCTCGTCACCGCCGTCGCCGTGCCGCCGCCGGTGTCCGGCTGAACCGGCCCCGCCCGGAGGGGCGCCGGCCTCAGGGCTCCGGGCACCAGCTCGCCAGCAGCCGGAAGAACTCCTCCTCGCTCCCGCTCAGCCCCGCGGCCCGAAGCGCCTGGTCCGCCTCCGCGAGCACGGTGGGCGGGACGGCCGGCGGCAGCGGGGCGCCCGGCGGCCCCCCGGGCGTGTCGAAGGCGGCCCGGACGGTGTGCAGCAGACGGAGATAGGCCTGGACGGCGGCGCGTTCGCGATCGGTCAGCACGGCGGTGGTCATCGGTCGGTTCTCCCCACGTCGACGTCGAGCGGTCCGCCCCGTACGGCGGGCCGGTCACCAGCTTGCCGCCCCCCACTGACAATCCCGCCCGTCCCGCCGGACCGCGCGCGGCAGAGCACCTGAGCGGGCGACAGGCGCAAGGCCCCGCGGACCCGTCCCGCCACCCCCCGGCGCTCCCCAGCCCGTACCGCCGCCCGGTACCCGCCGGGTCATCCCAGCGACGCCTCGCCCCGCCCCGCCGGCCCCTCCCGCCCCGCCGGCCCGCGGGGCGGCGACCCCGGCGAACCGGCGGGCCGGCCCCGGCACTTGCCGGCCGGCAGCCCGAAGTCCTCTGCCGCCCGCTCGTCGGCCTCCTCGAACCGGGACCGCGCCGGGACCGCCCGTACGGTGGCCCGCAGGGCGTCCTCGTCCAGGTCACCGCCCGGCGTCCGGGCCGGACTCAGGACTCGGGCCGCTTGACGCTCTCCAGAAGCATGTCCAGCCACTCGGCGACCTTGTCCCGGTGCTGGTCGGTGGGGAGTTGCGCGGCCCGCCAGGCGATCCCGCGCACCCCGTGGTCCTGCAACAGCCGCTCCAGCGGGTCGTCGGCGGCCTCGGCGGCCTGCCGCTCCCGGTCGGCGAGCTGCTGCAACAGCTCCTGCTCGGTGCGCCGCAGCGCGTCGGCCAGCGCCTCGGGGTCCTCCGCGGTGAGGAACCCGGCGTGCACCCGGAAGAAGCGCTGGAGGGCGTCGCAGTGCTCCATGGTCGGCCGGCGGTCCCCGTTGATCAGCGCGCCCGCCTGCTGCCGGGACATCCCGGCGCCGTCGGCGATCTCCTGCTGGGTGTAGCGGCGTCCGTTCGGCTTGAGCCGGGTGCGGCGCAGCAGGTCCAGGCGCTGCACGAACCGCGCCTGCACATCGGGTTCGCCCGCGGGCCGGCCGCTCAGCAGGTCCTTGACCACGGACTCCGGGACGCCGCACGCGGCGGACAGCCGGCCGGTGTCGAAGACCTCGGCGTGCGGCACGCCGAGCCGGTCGGCGAGAGCGGCGACGCGGGAGAGGACGGACGGCAGGGCCGCCGTCCGTGTGGTGCCCGGATTCTCGAAGCCACCCGTCACCGACAGATCTCCTACGTCTCTCACCGGACCCACAGGCTTCTCACCTACACATGCCGTGAACTTCCCGGAGAGTAGCCCTCGTTCGAACTGACATCCAGACGGCGCCACAACTGTGGCCAATTTCAGCCGTCAACCGTCATGAAATGCCACGATAGTTGACATGACTTGCGCCTGGGCAGCAGGATCGGGGCGCCGCGTGAAGGCCGCATAGGCAAGAGGGGTGACCTCCCGATGGCATTTCAGGCAGGCGGACAGCGGTCGGCACCGCGGCCCGCCCCCGTGACTCCCGAGGCCCAGGCGTACCTGGAGGACTACGGCGCGATCCTGGACGCCGTCCCGCACCCCTCGTTCGTCGTCGACCACCGCTGGGACGTGATCCTGGCCAACGGCGCCTTCCGGACACTCTTCCGCGAGGCCGGGCCGCACCCGACCGCCATGCCGGAGGACAACTTCCTGCGCTACGTGCTCTTCCACCCGGACGCGCCCGAGGTCCTCGGCGAGCACGAGTCCCGCTGGTGCCTGCCGATGCTGGCCCACTTCGCGCACACGGTCGAGCGGCACGGCCACGACCACGTGATCCAGGCCATCCGCCGCGAGATCGCCCAGGACCCGCTGATGGAGGCCGCCTACCGCCAGGGCCTGCCGCACTGGGTGCGCGCCGTCGGCGCGCAGGCCGTGGAGCACGACGGCGTCCTGCGGCCCCTGCGCCACCCCGACCCCCGGCGGGGCGCCGGCGAGTGCCGCGTCGTCGTGGAGACGTCCCGCGCGCTGGAGGACCTGGGGTACCGGCGGCTGACCCTGGTGCTCCGCGACCCCCGGCGGACGCCTTCCCGCGCGCGCCGTCCCCGTACCGCCGCCGCCCATCTCAGGGTCGTACCGGCCGCGGACTGACCACCGGGTCTCCGTCCCGTTTACGCAAGGCGCTTTCATTTCTTGCGCTATTCTTGCGGCCATGACGCGACGACTTGCTGAGGTGGCGAAGAAGGTCGGGGTCAGCGAGGCCACGGTCAGCCGGGTGCTCAACGGCAAGCCCGGGGTCTCCGAGGCCACCCGGCAGGCGGTGCTCTCCGCCCTGGACGTGCTCGGCTACGAACGGCCCACGCAGCTGCGCGGCGAGCGCGCCCGGCTGGTCGGCCTGGTCCTGCCCGAGCTGCAGAACCCGATCTTCCCGGCCTTCGGCGAGGTCATCGGCGGTGCCCTCGCCCAGCTCGGCCTCACCCCGGTGCTGTGCACCCAGACCAAGGGCGGCGTCTCCGAGGCCGACTACGTCGACCTCCTCCTCCAGCAGCAGGTCTCCGGCGTGGTCTTCGCCGGCGGGCTGTACGCGCAGGCCGACGCGCCGCACGGCCACTACGAGCGGCTGGCCGACCGCAAGATCCCGGTGGTGCTGGTCAACGCGGCCATCGAGCACCTCGGCTTCCCGGGCGTCTCCTGCGACGACGCCGTCGCCCTGGAGCAGGCGTGGCGGCACCTCGCCTCACTCGGGCACGAGCGCATCGGCCTGGTGCTGGGCCCCGCCGACCACGTCCCCTCGGAGCGCAAGCTGGCCGCCGCGCGGGCGGTCGGCGAGGTGCCGGACGCCTTCGTGGCGCGGGCGATGTTCTCCATCGAGGGCGGTCACGCGGCGGCCTCCCGGCTCATCGACCGGGGCGTCACCGGCTTCATCTGCGCCAGCGACCCGCTCGCCCTCGGCGCCGTGCGGGCCGCCCGGCGCAAGGGCCTGGACGTACCGTCGCGGATCTCCGTCGTGGGCTACGACGACTCGGCGCTGATGAACTGCACCGAGCCCCCGCTGACCACCGTCCGGCAGCCCATCGAGGCGATGGGCCGGGCCGTGGTGGAACTGCTCAACGCGCAGATCAACGGACAGGCCGTGGCCGCCGAGGAGCTGCTGTTCGAACCGGAGCTGGTGGTCCGCGGCTCCACCGCGCAAGCCCCCCGGGCCTGACCGCGCCATAGATCCAACGCTCTGTCGAATAATTACAGATTCTGCGTGACATCTTGCGTCCGACTGTCACCGGTGCTTGAGTGTGCGGCGCCCACCGCTCCTGTCCCTAAGGGGTCACCGATGTCACGCACCGGGTTCCGCCGTACCGTCGCCGCGCTGAGCGTCTGTTCGCTCGCCCTCACCGTCTCCGCCTGCGGGTCGGACGACGAGGACTCCGCGAGCGGCAAGACCCGCATCACGGTCAACTGCATGCCGCCCAAGAGCGCCAAGACCGACCGGCGGTTCTTCGAGGAGGACGTCGCCGCGTTCGAGAAGGCCCACCCGGACATCGACGTCGTCCCGCACGACGCGTTCCCCTGCCAGGACCCGAAGACCTTCGACGCCAAGCTGGCCGGCGGCCAGATGGAGGACGTCTTCTACACGTACTTCACCGACGCCCGGCACGTCGTCGACATCGGCCGGGCCGCCGACCTCACCCCGTACCTCAAGGAACTGAAGGGCTACGACACCATCCAGCGGCAGCTGCGGGACATCTACACGGTGGACGGCAAGGTCTACGGCATCCCCCGCACCGGCTACTCCATGGGCCTGATCTACAACAAGGCGCTGTTCGAGAAGGCCGGCCTCGACCCGGACCGGCCGCCGGCCACCTGGGACGAGGTCCGTTCCGCCGCCGAGAAGATCGCCGCCCTCGGCGACGGCACCGTCGGGTACGCCGACTACAGCGCCCAGAACCAGGGCGGCTGGCACTTCACCGCCGAGGTGTACTCGCGCGGCGGCGACGTGGTCAGCGCCGACGGGAAGAAGGCCGCCGTCGACAGCCCCGCCGGCCGTGCCGTCCTCCAGACGCTGCACGACATGCGCTGGAAGGACGACTCCATGGGCAGCAAGCAGCTCCTCGTCATCAACGACGTCCAGCAGATGATGGGCTCCGGCAAGCTCGGCATGTACCTCGCCGCCCCCGACAACATCCCGATCCTGGTCAAGGAGAAGGGCGGCGACTACGAGGACCTCGCCCTCGCGCCCATGCCCGGCGGCGAAGGCACGCTCATCGGCGGTGACGGCTACATGGTCGACAAGGACGCGAGCCCCGAGCAGATCCGGGCCGGCCTCAAGTGGCTCGACCACATGTTCCTCACCCCCGGCGACGGCTTCCTCGGCGACTACGCCCGCGCCAAGACGGCCGACGCCCCGGTCGGCCTGCCCGAACCCCGCCTGTTCACCGGCGCCGCCGACGCCAGGGACCAGCAGGTCAAGGAGGCCAACGCCAACGTCCCGGTGAAGAACTACCAGTCCTTCCTGGACGGCAACCAGAAGCTCGACATGAAGATCGAGCCGCCGAACGCCCAGCAGATCTACTCCGTCCTCGACGGGGTCGTCTCCGCCGTCCTCACCAAGGAGGACGCCGACATCGACCGCCTGCTGAAGGACGCCTCCGGCAAGATCGACGGCATCCTGGCCCGGAGCTGACCGATGACCAAGACGGTCGAACGGCCCGCCGAGGCCGTCAGGACCCGTCCGGCGCGCACACCGCCCCCGGCACGGAAACCCGCCCGGCGCCGCCTGGCCGCACAGGGCCGCGCCTACGCCTTCCTCCTCGGCGGACTCCTCTGCTTCGCACTGTTCTCCTGGTACCCGGCGATCCGCGCGATCGTGATCGCCTTCCAGAAGTACACGCCGGGCGCGGACGCCGAGTGGGTCGGCACCGACAACTTCACCCGGGTGTTCCGGGACCCCGAGTTCGCCGACGCCTGGCGCAACACCCTCACCTTCACGGCGCTCGCGCTGCTCATCGGCTTCGCGGTCCCCTTCGTCCTCGCCCTGGTCCTCAACGAACTCCGGCACGCGAAGGCGTTCTTCCGGGTCGTGGTCTACCTGCCGGTGATGATCCCGCCGGTGGTCAGCGCCCTGCTGTGGAAGTGGTTCTACGACCCGGGCGCCGGCCTCGCCAACGAGGCCCTGCGCTTCCTGCACCTGCCGACCTCGAACTGGTCCAACGGCGCCGACACCGCCCTGGTCTCCCTGGTCATCGTCGCCACCTGGGCCACCATGGGCGGCACCGTCCTGATCTACCTCGCCGCCCTGCAGTCCGTCCCCGGCGAGCTGTACGAGGCCGCCGAACTGGACGGCGCGAGCCTGCCGCAACGCGTCCGGCACGTCACGATCCCGCAGACCCGGTTCGTGATCCTGATGCTGATGCTGCTCCAGATCATCGCGACCATGCAGGTCTTCACCGAACCGTTCGTCATCACCGGCGGCGGCCCCGAGAACGCCACCGTCACCGTCCTCTACCTCATCTACAAGTACGCCTTCCTCTACAACGACTTCGGCGGCGCCTGCGCGCTGAGCGTCATGCTCCTGCTGCTGCTCGGCCTGTTCTCCGCCGGCTACCTCCGGCTGACCCGCTCCGAAGGGGAGGACGCATGAGCGGCGGCACCCGCACCCTGGTCTCCCCGGCCGTCCTGGCCCGCCCGCGCGGCCGGGCCGTGTACTGGACCGTCTTCACCGGCACCGTCCTGCTGTTCGCGCTCGCCTTCCTCTTCCCCGTCTACTGGATGGTGACCGGCGCGCTGAAGTCCCCCGACGAGGTGGCCCGCACCCCGCCCGCCCTGGTGCCGGAGCACTGGCGGACCACCGGGTACACGGACGCCTGGGACCTGATGCAACTGCCCACCCACCTGGGGAACACGGTGGTGCAGGCGGCCGGCGCCTGGATCTTCCAGCTCGTGCTGTGCACGGCCGCCGCGTACGCCCTGTCCAGGCTGAGGCCCGCCTTCGGCAAGGTGATCCTCGGCGGCATCCTCGCCACCCTGATGGTGCCCACCCAGGCCCTGGTCGTGCCGAAGTACCTGACCGTCGCCGACCTCGGGCTGCTCAACGACCCCCTCGCCATCTGGCTGCCGGCCGTCGCCAACGCCTTCAACCTCTATCTGCTCAAGCGCTTCTTCGACCAGATCCCGCGCGATGTGCTGGAGGCCGCCGAGATCGACGGCGCCGGGCAGCTGCGCGTGCTGTGGTCCGTCGTGCTGCCCATGTCCCGCCCGGTCCTCGGCGTCGTGTCGATCTTCGCGCTGGTCGCCGTGTGGCAGGACTTCCTGTGGCCGCTGATGGTCTTCTCCGACACGGACGAGCAGCCCATCAGCGTGGCCCTGGTCCAGCTCTCGCAGAACATCCCGCTGACCGTGCTCATCGCCGCGATGGTGATCGCCAGCGTTCCCATGGTCGCGCTGTTCCTCGTCTTCCAGCGGCACATCATCGCCGGGATCAGCGCGGGCAGCACCAAGGGCTGACGCCCTCCCTCCCCCTCGTAGAAAGGCACGCACCGTGGGACAGCCCACCCCTGCCCGCAGCACCGCGGACTGGTGGCGCTCCGGCGTCATCTACCAGGTGTACGTCCGCAGCTTCGCGGACGGCGACGGCGACGGCACCGGCGACCTCGCGGGCGTCCGGGCGAAACTGCCCTACCTCGCCGAACTCGGCGTGGACGCCCTGTGGTTCACCCCCTGGTACCTCTCCCCGATGAAGGACGGCGGCTACGACGTCGCCGATTACCGGGTCATCGACCCGGCGTTCGGCACCCTCGCCGAGGCGGAGAAGCTGATCGCGGAAGCCCGTGAGCTGGGCATCCGCACCATCGTCGACATCGTGCCCAACCACGTCTCCGACCGGCACCCCTGGTTCCGGGCGGCGCTGGCAGGCGGCCCCGAGCGCGATCTGTTCCACTTCCGCCCCGGCCGGGGCGAGCACGGCGAACTCCCGCCCAACGACTGGACGTCGGAGTTCGGCGGCCCCGCCTGGACACGGCTGCCCGACGGCGACTGGTACCTCCACCTGTTCGCCCCCGAGCAGCCCGACCTCAACTGGGCGCACCCGGCCGTCCGCCAGGAGCACGAGGACATCCTGCGGTTCTGGTTCGAGCGGGGCGTCGCCGGTGTCCGCATCGACTCCGCCGCCCTGCTGGCCAAGGACCCCGGCCTGCCCGACTTCACCGAGGGCCGCGACCCGCATCCGTACGTCGACCGGGACGAACTCCACGACATCTACCGCTCCTGGCGGGCCGTCGCCGACGAGTACGGCGGGGTCTTCGTCGGCGAGGTGTGGCTCCCCGACACCGAGCGCTTCGCCCGCTACCTCCGCCCCGACGAACTGCACACCGCCTTCAACTTCTCCTTCATGACCTGCCCCTGGGACGCGGACCGGCTGCGGGCCGCCATCGACACGACGCTCGCCGAGCACGCGCCCGTCGGGGCGCCCGCCACCTGGGTGCTGTGCAATCACGACGTCACCCGTACGGTCACCCGGTACGGGCGGGCCGGGGACACCGGGTTCGACTTCGCGTCGAAGTCCTTCGGCGTCCCCAGTGATCTCGTGCTCGGCACCCGGCGGGCGCGGGCCGCCGCGCTGCTGTCGCTGGCGCTGCCGGGCGCGGTCTACGTCTACCAGGGCGAGGAACTGGGCCTGCCCGAAGCCGACATCCCGCTGGACCGCATCGAGGACCCGATGCACGCGCGGTCAGGCGGCGTCGACCCGGGGCGGGACGGCTGCCGGGTGCCGCTGCCGTGGGTGGCGGACGCGGCGCATGCCGGGTTCGGCGGGGAACCCTGGCTGCCGCAGCCGGCCGGGTGGAGCGCGTACGCCGCCGATCGGCAGGCCGCCGACCCCGGCTCCATGCTCGTCCTGTACCGAGAGGCGATCCAGGTCCGCGCGGTGCTCGGGAACGGGGCGTTGAGCTGGTTGCCCGCGGGGGACGGTGTGCTCGCCTTCAGCCGTGGTGACGTCGTCGTCGTGGTGAACCTCTCCGACGCCGCTGTCGGCCTTCCCGCGCATACCCGTGTCCTGCTGCGGAGCGGCTCCCTCGACCCGGACGGGCGGCTGCCCCCGGACACGGCGGTGTGGCTGCGCCGGTAGGGAGTCCGCGGGCTCGTCGTGGCCGGCCGCGCAGTTCCCCGCGCCCCTTCAGGGCGCTTCCCTCCCCCCCCCACTCGAAAGGGAACAGCTCATGTATCTCGCCAGATCCGCCCAGCTGGCCACCGCCGTCGCGCTCGCCGCAGGCACCCTCGTCGTCCTGGCCCCGGGTGCCGCCCAGGCCGCCGCCGGCGCCACGCTCCCCTTCACCTCCGTGGAGGCCGAGGCCGCCACCTCCACCGGCACGAGGATCGGCCCGGACCACACCCAGGGCACCCTCGCCTCCGAGGCGTCCGGACGGCAGGCGGTACGCCTCGCCGCCGGGCAGCGGGTCGAGTTCACCGTGCCCCGCGCCGCCAACGCCGTGAACGTCGCCTACAGCGTCCCCGACGGCCAGAGCGGCTCGGTGAACGTGTACGTCAACGGCCAGAAGCTCGCCAGGACCCTCGCCGTCACGGCCAAGTACTCCCACGTCGACACCCCGTGGATCACCGGCTCCAGGACCCACCACCTGTACGACAACGCCCGGCTGCTGCTCGGGCGGGACGTCAAGGCCGGTGACAAGGTCGCCTTCGAGGCGGCGAACACGCAGGTCACCGTGGACGTGGCCGACTTCGAGCAGGTCGCCGCTGCCGCCGCCCGACCCGCCGGTTCCGTCTCCGTCACTGACCGCGGCGCCGACCCCACCGGGCAGGGCGACTCCACCCAGGCGTTCCGCGACGCGATCGCCGCCGCGCAAGGCGGCACGGTGTGGATACCGCCGGGGGAGTACCGGATCACCTCCTCCCTCAGCGGCGTACAGAACGTCACGATCCAGGGCGCCGGCGCCTGGCACTCCGTCGTCCGCGGCTCCCGCTTCATCGACCAGCAGAGCGGCGCGGGCAACGTCCACATCAAGGACTTCGCCGTCATCGGGGAGGTCACCGAACGCGTCGACTCCGCCCCGGACAACTTCGTCAACGGCTCCCTCGGCCCGAACAGCTCCGTCTCCGGGATGTGGCTCCAGCACCTCAAGGTGGGCCTCTGGCTCACCGGCGTCAACGACAACCTCGTCGTCGAGGACAACCGCATCCTCGACACCACCGCCGACGGCCTCAACCTCAACGGCAACGCCCGGAACGTCACGGTCCGCAACAACTTCCTGCGCAACCAGGGCGACGACGCGCTCGCCATGTGGTCGCTCAACCAGCCCGACGTCGGCAGCAGCTTCACCCACAACACCATCAGCCAGCCCAACCTGGCCAACGGCATCGCGATCTACGGCGGCACCGACATCACCGTCTCGGACAACCTGGTCTCCGACACCAACGCCCTCGGCAGCGGCATCGCGATCTCCAACCAGAAGTTCCTCGACCCCTTCCACCCCCTCTCCGGCACCATCACCGTCTCCGGCAACACCCTCGTGCGCACCGGCGCCATGAACCCCAACTGGAACCACCCGATGGGCGCCCTGCGCGTCGACTCCTACGACAGTGCCATCGAGGCACAGGTCAGGATCACGGACACGACGGTGACCGACAGCCCGTACAGCGCCTTCGAGTTCGTCTCCGGCAGCGGACGCGGCTTCGCCGCCCGGAACACCACCGTCGACGGGGCGACCGTGAACCGGGTCGGCACGGTCGTCGTCCAGGCGGAGACCCCCGGCGCCGTCACCTTCCGCGGCGTCACCGCCACCGGCGTCGGCTCCGCGGGCGTCTACAACTGCCCCTTCCCCGCCGGTTCCGGCACCTTCACGCTCACCGACGGCGGCGGCAACTCCGGCTGGGACACCACCTGGGCCGACTGCTCCACCTGGCCCGTACCCGGCCAGGGCGACCCCGGTCCCGACCCGGCCCGCAACCTCGCCGCCGGGCGCCCCGCCACCGCCACCGGCTCCCAGGACGTCTACACGCCCGGCAAGGCGGTCGACGGCGACGCGAACACCTACTGGGAGTCGGCGAACCACGCCTTCCCGCAGGCCCTCACCGTCGACCTCGGCGCGCGGCAGCCCGTACGCCGCGTGGTGCTGAAGCTGCCGCCGTCCGCGGCGTGGGGCGCCCGCACCCAGACCCTGTCCGTGCAGGGCAGCACCGACGGATCGTCATACACCACCCTGGCCGGCTCGCAGGGGCACCGCTTCGACCCGGCCACCGGCAACACGGTGACCGTGCCGGTGAGCGGTGACGTCCGCTATCTGCGGCTGCACGTCACCGGCAACAGCGGCTGGCCTGCCGCCCAGTTCAGCGAGGTGGAGGCGTATCTTTCGTGACCGCCGACGCCTGACCGGCCGCCGCCCCGCGCTTCGCCGCCTGGATCTGCTCGTCCACAGGGTTCCGCGGCTCGGTGAAACGCGGGGCGGCCCGCGTGCCCGCCTGGTCCCGCTCGGCCGGCAGATCCACCGTGAGCCGCTCCGGTACGACGGTGGGGGAGGCGGAGAGGACGACGACCCGCTCGCCCAGGTACACCGCCTCGTCGATGTCGTGGGTGACGAACAGGATCGTGATCCCCCGCTCCCGCCACAACCGGCGCACCAGGTCCTCCAGGCCGGCGCGGGTCCGCGCGTCCACCACCGCGAACGGCTGGTCCATCAGCAGCACCTCCGGCTCGTACGCCGGTGCCCGCGCGACGGCGACCCGCTGCTGCGTGCCGCCCGACAACGCCCGGTGCCGTACAGGAGGACGGCGAGGGGGGTCAGGACGGCCGAGGGGATCGGGCGGAGGAACCCGACGGTGGAGGCCGTGGCCTCCCGCAGGTACGGCACGACGGAGAGGACCACCCCGGTGACGACGCCGACGCCGACCGCTGTCGCCGAACCCGGCGCCCAACCGGTGAGGGTGTCGCCGAGCGCGGACCAGAACGCGCCGTCGCCGGCCTCGTGACCGGCGCGTCCCCCTGTGGGACCGGAACAGGTACTCCGAGAGGTCGTGCGCGGACAGCACGAACGTGCCGACAGGGAACGCAGGGTCCCGGGGGAGTCATGGTCGGTGCCCCTGCGGACAACGGTTGTCGACAGTGTTGCCGGCAGTCACCGGGGCGATGGTCAGAGGTCGAGCACGAGCCGCTCGCCGCGACAGCGGGAGACGCAGATCAGCATCGTCTCCCCGGCCGCCCGCTCCGCCTCGGTGAGCACCGAGTCCCGGTGGTCGGGCACCCCCTCGACCACGTCCGTCTCACAGGTGCCGCAGGTCCCCTCGGTGCAGGAGTACAGCACCTCGGTGCCGGCCGCCCGCACGGCGTCGAGGACCGAGACGCCCGCCGGCACGGTCACCGTGCGCCCGCTGCGGGCGAGGACGACCTCGAACGAGGTGTCGGCGCCGGCCGGCCCCTCCGCCGGGCGGAACCGCTCCGTCCGCAGTATCCCGGGCGGGCACCGCCGCTCCACCGCGTCGAGCAGCGGACCGGGACCGCAGCAGTAGACGAGGGTGCCGTCCGGGACGTCGTCCAGCACGGACCCGAGGTCCAGCAGCCCGGTCTCGTCCTCGGGGGCCAGGGTGACCCGGTCGCCGTAGCGGGCGAGTTCCCCGGTGAACGCCATGGAGCGCCGGGTCCGGCCGCCGTACAGCAGCGTCCACCCGGCACCGGCCCGGTCGGCGGCGGCCAGCATCGGCAGCAGCGGGGTGATGCCGATGCCGCCGGCCACGAACCGGTAGCGCGGGGCGGGCTCCAGCGGGAATCGGTTGCGCGGCCCGCGCACGCGGACCTCGTCGCCCGCCCGGAGGCGGTCGTGCGCGTACGCGCTGCCGCCCCGCCCCGCCGGCTCGCGCAGCACCGCGATCCGCCAGGTCTCCCGGTCGGCCGGGTCGCCGCAGAGCGAGAACTGCCGCTCCAGTCCCGGCGCGAGCAGGACGTCGAGGTGCGCGCCGGGCTCCCAGGCGGGCAGCGGGCCGCCCTCCGGGCGGCGCAGGGTCAGGACGCGGACGCCGTCGGCGGCGGCACCGGCCCCGGCGACGACGAGCCGGTCTCCGTACAGGGTCATGAGCCGTTTCCTCGCGGGTCGTGGCCGTCCGGGTGGGCGAGCATCCACGCCCACATCGCGACGGGGTCCTCGGCGGTGTGCTCGGCGCCGCAGTGGCAGGTGCCGTGCAGCACATCGGTGCCGGGCAACCAGTCGACGCGGTAGACCTCCCCGGTCCTCGCGGCGGTCACGAGACCGGCTCCACGGGCTTGTCGCCCTCCTCCGCCAGCCGGGCCAGGATGCGGCGGGCGGCCAGGCCACCGGTGTCGATGTTGATGCTCAGCTCCTGGTAGCCGGCGCGCTCGGCACCCAGCGAACGCTGGAGGAGGTTGAGCGCGTCGACGTCCTGCATGACGACCGTGTGGTTGTTCGCCCGCAGGAACTCGGTGACCTCGGCGTCATCGGTCGCCCAGTCGCGGGAGACCGCCCAGAAGTCGTACACCCTGCCGTCGGCGGAGGGCGTGATGGCGTAGGTGATCTCGGTGCGGAACGCCCGGGAGTCGTCGCCGTCCGCGCCGGCCGGGGCGATCCTGCTGTGCAGCAGGTACAGGCAGGGCGCGTGGTACTCGATGTCCTGCCGGCGGCTGATCCGTCCGGCGAGGCCGGTCGACCTGGCGTAGAACGGCGGGCACTCGGCGTCCGCCATGTGCCGGCCGACCCGGACGATCCCGGCGCCCTCGTCGACCTCGGTGGTGATCGGCGTCTCGGCCACCTCCGGGGTGCCGATGTACCCGCCGTGCAGATACGTCTCGTGGGAGAGGTCGAGGAGGTTGTCGACCAGCAGCCCGTAGTCGCAGTCGATGGGCTCCATGCCGCGGACCGTGACCCAGCCGGGGGAGTCCAGGTGCCGGGCGCGCGGCACGGCGTCCGGGTCGGCGAGCGCCGGGTCACCGATCCACACCCACACCAGCGAGTCCCGCTCGGCCACCGGATAGGAGGCGACCCGGGCGGTACGCGGCACCCGCTTCTGCCCCGGCACGTAGACGCAGGTGCCGGTCGTGTCGTACGTGAACCCGTGGTAGCCGCAGACGATCCGGTCGCCGTCGAGCCGGGTCGGGGCCTCGGAGAGCGGGTAGCGGCGGTGCACACAGCGGTCGTGCAGCGCGACCGCGGTGCCGTCCTCCTCGGTCCGGTACAGCACGAGCGGCTCCCCGAGCACGGTGCGTCCGAGCAACTCCCGCCCCACCTCGTGGGCGTGGGCGGCGACGTACCACTGGTTCCTGGCGAAGGCGGTGGTGTGCGGCATGCTGCGGCTCCCGTCGTCGGTTCGTGGCGGCATTGTCGGGAAGGGCTCCGCCGGGCCGCTACGACGCTTCCGCCTCACGGAAGCGGTGGCCGGTGCCGGGGCGAGGCCGGGTGGGCGCCCCGTGCTACCGTGGGACGTTTGCAGCGTCGCCGTGTCGGTGCCCGGTCCGTGGTCCCGGCCGGCGACCGCGTCCCCGCCGCGCCTTCCCCGGTACGGTCCCTTCGGAGGAAGGCTCTCAGTGAGCGAGACAGCACGTGCCGACGCCCGGCGGCCGGACGAGGCACCGGACGCCCTTGCGGGTCCGCCCCGCGCCGCGTCCTTCGCGGGGCTGGGGCTGCCCGCCGCGCTCCTGCGGGCGCTCGACGAGCGCGGGGTCACGGTGCCCTTCCCGATCCAGGCGGCGGCGCTGCCCGACGCGCTCGCGGGACGGGACGTCCTCGGCCGGGGCCGCACCGGCTCCGGCAAGACGCTCGCCTTCGGCCTGGCCCTGCTCGCCCGGACCGCCGGGCGGCGGGCGCGCCCCAAGGAGCCGCTGGCGCTCGTCCTGGTGCCCACCAGGGAACTGGCGCAGCAGGTCGGAGAGGACCTCACGCCGTACGCCGAGGCGCTGGGGCTGCGGCTCGCGACCGTGGTCGGCGGGGTGTCCGTCGGACGGCAGACCGCCGCGCTCCGGGACGGCGCCGAGATCGTCGTCGCCACGCCCGGCCGGCTGCACGACCTCGTCGGCCGCAAGGGGTGCCGCCTGGGCCAGGTGGCCGTCACGGTCCTGGACGAGGCCGACCAGATGTGTGACCTCGGATTCCTGCCCCAGGTCACCGAGGCCCTGGACCAGGTGCGTCCCGGCGGGCAGCGGATGCTGTTCTCCGCGACCCTGGACCGCGACGTCGACCAGCTGGTGCGGGACTACCTGCGCGACCCCGCCGTCCACTCCGTGGACCCCTCGTCCAGCGCGGTGCCCGCCATCGCGCACCACCTCTTCGTCGTGCACGGCCCGGACCGGTACGCCGTCGCCACGGAGATCGCCGCCCGGGACGGCCGGGTCCTGCTGTTCATGGACACCAAGCACAGCGTCGACCTGCTGACCCGGCACCTGCGGGCCGAGGGCGTGGCCGCCGCCGCCCTGCACAGCGGGAAGTCCCAGCCGCAGCGCGGCCGGACCCTGGACCGGTTCAAGGACGGGCAGGTCACCGCCCTGGTCGCGACGAACGTCGCCGCGCGCGGCCTGCACGTCGACGACCTGGACCTCGTGGTCAACGTCGACCCGGCCACTGACCCCAAGGACTATCTGCACCGCGCGGGCCGCACGGCCCGGGCCGGCCGCTCCGGCACCGTCGTGACGCTCGCCCTGCCGGGACAGCGCCGCGAGGCGGGCCAGGTCATCGCGGACGCCGGGGTCGGCCCCGAGGTCGCCAAGGTCCGCTCCGGCGAGGCGGAGCTGAGCCGCATCACCGGCGCCAGGGCACCCTCCGGAGTGCCCCTCGACGGCGGTCCCGCCGCGCCGCGCCCCAAGAACTGCAACGCCCCGTTCCGCGGCCTGGGCAGCACCAAGGACACGAAGAGCGGTTCCGGCGGCAGACCGTCCCGCCGGACCACCGAGGCCCAGAAACTCGCGGAGGCCCGCAAGGCGGCCCGGGTGCGGCGCGGCGGCTGAGCCCCCGGCGGGGGCGCCGGTGCGCGGGCCGGGCGCGCCCGTCAGTGCCCGGCCGGGTGGTCGGGTGTGCCGAGGGTGACCGGGCCCACCGACCCCGCCTGGATCACCGGGCCGTGCTGCACGCCGCCGCTGATCGTGTTGCGGACCTCGGTGACGGGTGGGCCGTCCGGGCCGGGGAGGATCTCGTCCAGCACCGCCCGGAGTTCGGCCGCCGCGGCCGGGTCCGCCAGCAGGGCGCGCCGCAGGCGGGTGCGCCACTCGGCCCGCACGTCGGAGGCCGTCTGCTCGTCGCCGGAGTCCAGCGCCGCCATCAGCTCGCCCCGCGAGGTCTCCAGCTCCCGGGCGACCGCGTCCTCCTGCGCCTCGCCACGGCGCGCGAAGAACGCGACGACGCGGTCACGCGCGCGGGCCCAGGAATCGGTGGCCATCTGCTGCACGACCGCCGTGGCACCTGCTGTGGCGAGCGCCACCAACTCCGCGTCCACCGGGCCCCCTTCACCGTAGGCGTCGTTCCCACGGTACCCGGGGGCCGCCTGCCGCGCCCCTGCCCGTCGGCGGGGGCCGGGAACGCGCCGGTCTCGACGGCGAGGCGGCGCATGCCCTCGCCCGCCGCCGACCCGGTGGCGATCCCGGAGCGCCAGGTCTCATGAGGGGCCGGTTCCCGGATCACCCGGGTCAACTCCACATGACCGCCGGGCAGGTGCTGCGCCGAAAGGGACAGCTCGTAGCCGAGGGAGTGCCAGGTGCGGACACCCTCCCGGCCCCGGAAGTCGTCGGCGAGCGAGGCGAGGAAGGCGTCGGGACCGGCTCCGGCCAGGTCTCCACGGACGTCTCGGCACTCCCCCAGGGGCCGCGGGCACCGGCGGGGAAGCGGAGCGTGGGCTCGCCCGCGAACGGGCGGACCGGCGCAGAGAAGGAGAGACGGGGCCCAGCCGGAGCACCGGCCGGCCGCAGGCGTCGCGGTCGATCACGGGCAAAGGATGAGGACGAACACGGGCAAAGGATGAGGACGATCACGGGCAAAGGATGAGGACGGAGAGTCCGGCCGGACGGCCGGCCAGGTCACCCCGTGCCGGGTGCCGCCCCGCCGTTCCCCCCTGTGCCGGGCGCCGCCCCGCCGTCACTCCGTTCGCAGGGTGCACCACACCGTCCTGCCCGACGGGTGGGGGCGGACGCCCCAGCGGGCGGCCAGTGTCTCGACCAGGAGGAGGCCGCGTCCGCACTCCTCGTGCGGGTCGGCGGGGCGGGGCCGCGGGCGGGGGGTGCCGTGGCCGGTGACCTCCACGCCCAGTTCCCGGGCGCCCCGCCGGACCCGCAGGGTGAGCGGGCCCCGCGCGTGGTGGACCGCGTTGGTCAGCAGCTCCGACGCGAGCAGCAGGGCGGTGTCGGCCTGCGCGGACAGCCGCCACCGGTCGAGGTGCCGGCCGACGAACTCCCGCCCGGCCGGCACCGAGCGGGGCTCGGCCGCCAGCTCCGTCTCCGCGGTGTCCAGCGGTCCGGCCGGGAAGCCGATCAGCAGCAGCGTGACGTCGTCGGCGCAGGTGGTGCTGTCCGGCAGCAGCGCTTCCAGGACCCGGTCGGCGGCGGTCTCCAGATCGGCGCCGGCGGCGAAGGAGGCGCCCAGGGTGGCCGACAGCAGGGCGAGCTGCTCGTCGAGGTCGCTCGCGGCGGTCTCCACCAGCCCGTCGGTGTACAGCACCAGCGTCGAACCGGCCGGCAGCGGCAGCCGGACCTGCCGGTGCGCCGTGCCGGCCACCCCCAGCGGCACGCTGATCGGCACCGGCAGCGGTGCGACCGTCGCGTCCGGGCCGACCAGCAGCACCGGCAGATGGCCCGCCGAGCACGCCGTCACCTCGCCGACGCCCAGATCGGCCTCCAGATAGACGCAGGTGACGAACTGCTCGGGCAGGGTGTGGGTGAACACGTCCAGGGACCTCATCAGTTCGCCCGGCTCCAGCCCCGCCAGAGCCAGCGCACGGGCCGCCGAGCGCATCTGTCCCATCACGACGGCGGCGTCCAGCCCGCGGCCCATGACGTCCCCGACGAACACGCCGACCCGTCCCGCGCCCAGATCGATCACGTCCAGCCAGTCACCGCCCACCCCCTGTCCCAGCAGGGACGGCAGATAGCGGCTGGCGGCCGGTACCCCCGGCACCGGCTCGGAGGTGCCCATCAGGTGCAGCGCCAGGGCGATGTGCCGCTGCTGGGCGATCAGTCCGGCCAGCTCCGCCTCCGCCCGCTTGCGGTCGGTGATGTCCCGGGCGACGGAACACGCCCCGGCGACGGAACCGTCGTCGGCGCGGATCGGCCACAGGGTGACGTCGACGTCGAGGACCCGGCCGTCGCAGGCGGTGCGCTGCGTCTCGTAGTGCTCGATGCGCTCGCCGCGGCCGACGCGCTCCAGCAGTTCGGCCTCCTCGTCCTTCAGGCCGGGCGGGACCAGCATGCCGATGTGCCGGCCGAGGGCCTCCTCGGGGGCGTAGCCGTAGAGCCGCTGCGCGGCGGTGTTCCAGAAGGTGATCTCGCCGTCCAGGGTCTTGATCAGGATGGCGTCCTGGGACGACTCCACGAGCTTGCGGAACAGCCGTTCCCCGTGCGTGTCGGCCTGCACGGCCCCTGCTGACATGGTGCGCCTCATTCGATGTGCTGGGTCGACCGGCGTCGATCGACGGCGCACAGTGCAGCACAACGGACGCCGGGCCGAAGGGGTTCGGCCGTTCTTCGGCGTTTCCGGGAAGGTATTGACCGTCTTCGAAGCGCGTTCTGTCCGACGCGGGGAAGGGGTGTGACGGGCCGGCTCAGCGGGCCAGCTCCCGGTGGGCGGTCTCCGGCAGCCGCAGGTACACCAGCGAGGAGACCAGGCACAGGACGGCGACGTACCACGGGAAGATCCCGGGACGCCCCAGCTCCTCGAAGAGCGTGCCGACGTACGGGGCGGTGCCGCCGAACAGGGCGACGGTGAGCGAGTAGGGGAAGCCGATGCCGGCCGCGCGCACCCGCGGCGGGAAGATCTCCGCGTTGACGGCCGCGCTGATCGAGGTGAAGCCGGTCAGCAGCAGCATGCCCGCGCACTGGACGAGGAGGAGCACGGCGAAGGAGTCGCGCAGCGCGTGCAGCAGCGGCACGCTCAGCAGCGCGGACCCGAGGCCGAAGAAGAGCAGCGGGGGACGGCGTCCGAAGCGGTCGGAGAGCAGCCCGCCGACCGGCTGGAGCAGGGCGAAGAAGGCCAGCGAGACCGTCCCCGCGAGCAGCGCGTCGGACTTGGCGACGCCCGCGGTGAGTTCGGCGTACGTCGGCAGGTACGAGGTCCAGGTGTAGTAGGCGAGGGTGCCGCCCGCCGTGATGCCGCCGATGAGCAGGGACTCGCGCGGATGCCGGCGCAGCGCCTCGAACAGGCCGGGGCGCGGCGCCCGCGCCTGCTCCGCGCTGCGGGTCTCCTCCGCGCCCCGCCGGATCCAGAACCCGGCCAGGCTGAGCACCGCCCCCAGCACGAACGGCACCCGCCAGCCCCAGCTGTCCATCCGGTCCTCGGCGAGGGTGTTCACCAGCAGCGCCGCGACGCCGGAGGCGAGGAGCTGGCCGAGGGTGGTGGAGACGTACTGGAAGCTGGAGAAAAGGCCCCGGCGGCCGGGCCCCGCCGACTCCACCAGGAAGGTCGTCGACGCCGCGAACTCGCCGCCCACCGACAGGCCCTGGAGCAGCCGCGCCAGGACCAGCACCACCGGGGCCAGCAGACCGGCCGCCGCGTACGTCGGGGTCAGCCCGACCAGCAGGCTGCTGCCGCCCATCAGCAGGATGGTGACCGTCAGCGCCGACCGGCGCCCCCGCCGGTCGGCCACCGCGCCCATCAGCAGCCCGCCGACCGGCCGCATGAAGAAGCCCACCGCGAACACCGCGAACGTCGACAGCAGCGGCACCAGCGAACTGTCCGCGCTCTTCGGGAAGATCTGGCCGGCGATGTAGGTGGCCAGGAAGGTGTACGCGTACCAGTCGTACCACTCCACCGCGTTGCCCACGGAGGCGGCGAGGAGCTGGCGCAGCGGCCGGCGGGTCGGCGGGGGGACCGGATGCATGCCTGTCATGATCGCGACCATCCCCGCCGGGCGGGCCCCTCACACCCCCCGTACCGGCGACCTTCACATGAACGCCATCCGCCCCTTCCCGCCCGTTGGGTGCCCCTGGAACACTCCTTGCGCGCGCGGCCCGTCACCACCCGGCCGCCTCACCACCCCCGAGGCGAGAGGCTCACCACCCCCATGCCCGAAGTAAACCGGCGCCGGTTCCTCCAGATCGCGGGCGCCACGTCGGCGTTCAGCGTGCTCTCCGCGAGCATCCAGCGGGCCGCCGCACTGCCGGCCAACCACCGCACCGGATCGATCGAGGACGTCGAGCACATCGTCGTCCTTATGCAGGAGAACCGTTCCTTCGACCACTACTTCGGCAGCCTGCGCGGCGTCCGCGGCTTCGGCGACCCGCACCCGGTCACCCTCGACAGCGGCAAGTCGGTCTGGCACCAGACCAGGGCCGACGGCACCGAGGTGCTGCCCTTCCGCCCGGACGCCGACGACCTCGGCATGCAGTTCCTGGAGGGCCTGCCGCACAGCTGGCCGGACGGCCAGCAGGCGTACCACGGCGGCAAGTACGACCGCTGGGTGCCCGCCAAGGGCACGACCACGATGGCGTACCTGACCCGCGAGGACATCCCCTTCCACTACGCCCTCGCCGACGCCTTCACCGTCTGCGACGCCTACCACTGCTCGTTCATCGGCTCCACCGACCCCAACCGCTACTACATGTGGTCGGGCCACACCGGCAACGACGGCAAGGGCGGCGGCCCGGTCCTCGGCAACGACGAACTCGGCTACGACTGGACGACGTACCCCGAGCGCCTCGAAGCGGCCGGGATCTCCTGGAAGGTCTACCAGGACATCGGCGACGGCCTGGACGCCCAGGGCTCCTGGGGCTGGATCTCCGACGCCTACCGCGGCAACTACGGCGACAACTCCCTGCTGTACTTCAACAAGTACCGCGACGCCAAGCCCGGCGACCCGCTGTACGACAAGGCCCGCACCGGCACCGACGCCAAGAACGGCGACGGCTACTTCGACCGGCTGCGCGCCGACGTCAAGGCCGGCCGGCTCCCGCAGATCTCCTGGATCGCCGCCCCCGAGGCGTTCTCCGAGCACTCCAACTGGCCGTCGAACTACGGCGCCTGGTACATCGCCCAGGTCCTGGACGCGCTCACCGCCAACCCCGAGGTGTGGGCCAGGACCGCGCTGTTCATCACCTACGACGAGAACGACGGTTTCTTCGACCACCTGGTGCCGCCGCTGCCGCCGGAGTCGGACGCGCGGGGCCGCTCCACCGTCGACGTGTCACCGGACGTCTTCCCGGGCAGCACGCGCTACACCGCGGGCCACTACGGCCTCGGCCCGCGCGTCCCGATGCTGGTCGTCTCCCCCTGGAGCAAGGGCGGGTACGTCTGCTCGGAGACCTTCGACCACACCTCGATCCTGCGCTTCATGGAGCGCCGCTTCGGCGTGCGCGAGCCGCAGATCTCCCCGTGGCGGCGGGCCATCTGCGGCGACCTGACCTCGGCGTTCGACTTCTCCCGCACGGACAGCCGCCCCGCCCGGCTGCCCGCCACCGACGGCTACGAGCCGCAGGACCGCGAGCGCCATCCCGACTACCGCCCCACGCCCCCGGCCGAGCCCGGCATGCCCCGACAGGAGCGCGGCGTGCGCCCCGCCCGCCCGCTGCGGTACGCCCCGCTGGTGGACGCCTCGGCGGACCCGGTGGCCGGGACCCTCGCGCTGACCTTCGCCTCGGGCCCCGGGGCCGGCGCCGCCTTCCTGGTCACCTCCGGCAACCGCGCGGACGGCCCCTGGACGTACACCACCGAGGCCGGCAAGCGGATCTCCGACACCTGGAACGCGGCGTACTCCGGCGGTTCCCACGACCTCACCGTGCACGGCCCCAACGGCTTCCTGCGGGTCTTCCGGGGGCGGGCCGGCACCACCGGGCCCGAGGTCACCGCCCGCCACGTCCGCGACGACATCGAGCTGACCCTGACCAACTCGCCAGTCGCCGGCCGAACTTGTAGACGAGGAAGAGCCCTGCCACGCTGAGCCGGCGCGGGCTGCTCGACAAGGTGCGCGACCCGCAGGACGGCCGCCGCTCCCTGCTCCGCCCGACGGAGGAGGGGACGCGCGTCCACCGCAAGCTCACCGTGCGCACGGCCCGGATGAACCAGGTGTTCCTGGCCCCGCTCTCGGCCGAGGAGCAGGGCCTCTTCTTCGACCTCGTCCAACGGGTCGCGGACGCGGCCGAGGGACTGCGCAACCCGGCCGAGCCGGCGGCGCGCTGAAGCCCCTCAGCCGGCCTGCGCGAACACCACCCACACGGGTCCCTCGGCGAACCGCACGGGCGAACCGTCCGCCGCGGTGAACGCCGTACCGTCCGTGGCGGAGCCCCGCTTCCACCCGGCGGCGTACGCCCGCCCGCCGCGCAGCACCTCCGCCCGGCCGGTGCCCACCGTCTCCACGTACGGCGAGTTGCTGCCCCGGAAGTCCCGGAACCGCGACTCCCGTACCTTCACGTACTGCACCACCACGGTCGCCGGGGCCGGCCGCCGCCCACCGGGCTCGACCGCCGGGGTTCCGTCCATGCCGACCAGCCAGCGGCCCCGGGCCCCGGACCAGGTGAAGGTGAAGCGGGCCGCCGGGTACCGGACCGTGCGCGCCTTCTCCGCCCGGCCGCCCGAGGGCGCCGCGCCGTACGTGAAGCCGGTGGTCAGGGCCGCCGCGCCGGGCGCCGCGTCCAGCAGCCGACCGGGGCGCAGGTAGAGGTTGTGCGGTGCGCTCCGCCCGCTCTCCCGGACGAAGGCGCCGGAGGAGCCGTCCGGCTGCTCGGCCCGCAGCGGTGCCGCCTCGATCCTCGGCAGCAGTTTGCGCTGGGCGCCGGAGAAGGCGAGCGTCGGCCGGTCGAACTGGCGCAGGAGTTCCAGATCCGACTCCCGGGCGCTGCGCACCGGCCCGACCTTCTCGGGCAGCCGCGTCGCGTACAGCGCCATCAGCCGGCTGAGCCCGCCCTCGACGGGCTCCACGTAGACGACGTCGGCGGCCTCCAGTCCCGTCTGGGGACGGGCCGCCGGCGCGTTGTCGATCTTGACGGCCAGGGGGGAGCCCGTACGGGCCTGCGGGGTGCCCGTGGTTCCGGGGGAAGGCGTGGTGCCCGTGGTCCCCGTCGTCGCCCCGGTCTCCGAGGCGCCGGACGGGCGGGGCGCGGGACCCGGGCCGCGCGCGTCGTCCGCTCCCGGCCCCGCCGCGCAGCCCGCCGCCAGCACCGCCGCCGCCGCGGCCGCCAGCACCGCCCGTGCCGCACCGCCCCGCGTCCGCGTCCTTCGTCGCATCGTGACCACCGGCCACCCTCTCTATGTCACCGATTGTGCACCTCTTGGCGCCTCAAGTGCCATACCCGACTTTTTCTGACAATGCGCGGTTAATAGGCTGATCGGCCCAGCTCGGTGCGCAGCCTGGCAGCGGGTCCGGTGACCGGTCCGGCGGTTCGGGAGAGGGGCACCGGGTACCCGGGCGCAACCGTACGAGCGACGCAACCGGGTGACGGAGGGAGCGCGGGACGATGAAGGCAGTGACCTGGCAGGGCAAGCGGGACGTCCGGGTCGAGGAGGTGCCGGACCCGAAGATCCAGGAACCCACGGACGCGGTCATCCGCGTCACCTCCAGCGGACTGTGCGGCTCCGACCTGCACCTGTACGAAGTGCTCACCCCGTTCATGACCCCGGGCGACATCCTCGGGCACGAACCGATGGGCATCGTCGAGGAGGTCGGCCCCGAGGTGCCGAACCTCAGGCCGGGGGACCGGGTCGTCGTCCCCTTCCAGATCGCCTGCGGCCACTGCTACATGTGCGGCTCCGGGCTCCAGACGCAGTGCGAGACCACCCAGGTCACCGGCGAGGGCATGGGCGCCGCCCTGTTCGGCTACACCCGGCTCTACGGCGCCGTACCCGGCGGCCAGGCCGAGTACCTGAGGGTCCCGCAGGCCCACTACGGCCCGATCAAGGTGCCCGAGGGCCCGCCCGACGACCGCTTCGTCTACCTCTCCGACGTCCTGCCCACCGCCTGGCAGGCCGTCGCCTACGCCGGTGTCCCGCAGGGCGGTACGGTCGCCGTGCTCGGCCTCGGCCCGATCGGGGACATGGCCTGCCGGGTCGCACAGGTCAAGGGCGCCGGCCGGGTGTTCGGCATCGACCTCGTCCCCGAGCGGCTGCGCCGGGCGCGCGAGCGGGGCGTGGAGACGTACGACCTGCGCTCCTTCGACAGCGAGAAGGAACTCGTCGCCGCCCTCCAGGGCGAGACGGACGGGCGCGGCCCGGACGCGGTCATCGACGCGGTCGGCACCGAGGCCCACGGCAGCGCGATCGCCAAGCTGGTGCAGCAGGGCGCCGCGATCATGCCCCGCAAGCTGAGCGGCCCCATGGCGGAACGCTTCAGCGTCGACCGCCTCGCCGCCCTCTACACCGCCATCGACCTCGTCCGCCGCGGCGGCACCCTCTCCCTCGTCGGCGTCTACGGCGGCATGGCCGACCCGATGCCGATGCTCACCCTGTTCGACAAGCAGATCCAGATGCGGATGGGCCAGGCCAACGTACGGCGCTGGAGCGACGACATCCTCACCTACCTCACCGACGAGGACCCCCTCGGCGTGCAGGACTTCGCCACCCACCACGTGCCGCTGACCGACGCCCCGCACGCCTACGAGATGTTCCAGAAGAAGCAGGACGGCGCGGTGAAGGTACTGATGCGGCCCTAGGGTCCGTCCGTTCGGATCACGCCGCGGACGCGGGGCCTGGTGCGCGCACCTGCCGCGTTGTCGTCACTCGCCGACGCTCCGCGTCGGCTCCCTCCTCCGCCCTTGCGTCCGCACGCACCGGGCCCCGCTCACCGGCGCGAGGAAGACGCAGCCGATTCCCCGCGACCTGATGCGAACGACAGGCCCTGGTCACGGGGCGGCCGTGTCCGGGTCCGGCGGGGCCAGGATCTCCGCCAGGTCGAAGCGGACCGGTTCCTCCAGCTGGGCGAAGGTGCAGCTGTCCGGGGTGCGGTCCGGGCGCCAGCGGCGGAAGCGGGCGGTGTGCCGGAACCGCGCCCCGTTCTCCATGTGGTCGTACGCCACCTCCGCCACCCGCTCGGGGCGCACCGGCACCCAGGACAGGTCCTTCTTGCCCGACCAGCGGCTCGGGGCGCCCGGCAGCCGGGCCGTCCCGTGGGCGGCCTCGTCAGCCCAGGCCGCCCACGGGTGCCCGGAGACGTCGTCGAGGCGCAGCGGCTCCAGTTCCCCGACCAGCTCCGCCCGCCGCCTCATCGTGAAGGCCGCGCACACGCCGACATGCTGGAGGGTGCCCCGGCCGTCGTACAGGCCCAGCAGCAGCGAGCCGACCACCGGGCCGCTCTTGTGGAAGCGGTACCCGGCCACCACCACGTCGGCCGTCCGCTCGTGCTTCACCTTGAACATGGCCCGCTCGTCCGGCCGGTAGCGCAGGTCGAGCGGCTTGGCCACCACCCCGTCCAGGCCCGCCCCCTCGTACTGCTCGAACCACCGCCGCGCCACCCCGATGTCCGTGGTCGCCGGCGCCACGTGCACCGGCGCGGCGACCCCGGCCAGTGCCCGCAGCAGCAGCGCCCGGCGGTCGCTCAGCCCCACGTCCAGCAGGGACTCCCCGTCCAGCGCGAGCAGGTCGAAGGCGACGAAGGAGGCCGGCGTCCGCTCGGCCAGCGTCCGCACCCGGGAGTCCGCCGGGTGGATGCGCTCGGTCAGCGCGTCGAAGTCCAGCCGCCCCTGATGTGCGATGACGATCTCCCCGTCCACCACGCACCGCTCGGGCAGCCGCTCCCGCACCGCCGTCACCAGCTCCGGGAAGTACCTGGTCAGCGGCTTGCCCGTGCGGCTGCCGAACTCGACCTCGGCGCCGTCCCGGAAGACGATCGCCCGGAACCCGTCCCACTTCGCCTCGTACTGCATCCCCGGCGGGATCGCCGCCACGGACTTGGCGAGCATCGGCTTCACGGGCGGCATCACGGGAAGATCCATGGCCCGATTCTGGCCGGTTCCGCCGACTACCGCCTGATATGCGAACCGGGCGTCAGGGGCCTACCGTGGCTCGCATGGGCGAAGCGGTGGAACTGGAGACGGGCGGCCGGACCGTACGGCTGACCAGCCCGGACAAGGTCTTCTTCCCGGAGCGCGGCTACACCAAGCTCGACCTGGCCCGCTACTACCAGGCCGTCGCCCCCGGCATCCTGCGCGCGCTGCGCGAGCGCCCCACCACCCTGGAGCGCTACCCGGACGGCGTCGGCGGCGAGTGGTTCTACCAGAAACGCGCCCCCAAGGGCATGCCCGGCTGGATTCCCACCGCGCACATCTCCTTCCCCAGCGGACGCAGCGCCGACGAGATGTGCCCCACCGAGGAGGCCGCCGTGGTGTGGGCGGCCCAGTACGGCACGCTCACCTTCCACCCCTGGCCGGTCCGCCGTGCCGATGTCGACCACCCCGACGAACTCCGCATCGACCTCGACCCGCAGCCGGGCACCGACTACGACGACGCCGTCCGCGCCGCCCACGAACTGCGCGCCGTGCTCGATGAGTTCGGCGGGCTGCGCGGCTGGCCCAAGACCTCCGGCGGCCGGGGCCTGCACGTCTTCGTGCCGATCGAGCCGCGGTGGACATTCACCCAGGTGCGCCGGGCCGCCATCGCCGCCGGACGCGAGCTGGAGCGGCGGATGCCGGACCGGGTCACCACCAAGTGGTGGAAGGAGGAACGCGGCGAGCGCATCTTCGTCGACTACAACCAGACCGCCCGGGACCGCACCATCGCCTCCGCCTACTCGGTGCGCCCCCGCCCGCACGCCCCCGTCTCCGCGCCCCTGCGCTGGGAGGAGGTCGGACCCGCCCACCCGGCCGACTTCGACCTGGTGACCATGCCGGCCCGGTTCGCCGAACTCGGCGACGTGCACGCCGGCATGGACGACCACGCCCACTCCCTCGACGCCCTGCTGGAACTGGCCGCCAAGGACGAACGCGACCACGGGCTGGGCGATCTGCCGTACCCGCCTGAGTACCCCAAGATGCCGGGGGAGCCCAGCCGGGTACAGCCGAGCCGCGCGAAGAAGCCCGCCCGGCCTACAGATCCATGATCCGCACGTCCCGGTACGACACCACGTCCGTCGTGCCGTGGACCTGGAGCCCGATGTACCCGGCCGCGTACCGCCGGCCGTCCGTGCCCGGGTCGTCCGCGCGCGGCGGGGAGAACTCCTGCCCGCCGGTGTTGTCGAACTCGTTGATGAGCACGCCGTTGCGGTAGACCGAGTAGTGCTGGTCGACCACCCGGATCTCGTAGTCGTTCCAGGTGCCCTTCTGGGTCACCCCGGCCCCGGCGAGCCCGACCCGGTCGAAGCCGTACACCGACCCGGTCTTGTACAGGTCCCCGGCGGGGCCGTCGAACTCCTGGATCTCATGGCCGTACTTGACGGCGACCCACTCCGGGCGCGGCTCCTCCGGGTGGCCGTGCACCCAGGGGAAGCGCACGAGGACACCGGAGTTGGCGTTGTCGGTGCCCGGGGCGTCGTCCCGCCACTGGAGCTTCAGCGAGAAGTCGCCGTAGGCGCGCTCCGGGAACCACAGCATGCCCATGCCGGGGGTGGTGGTCCCGGAGGTGATCGACCCGTCCCCGTTCGCCGTGAACGACCCGCCGCCGACCTGCTCCCACCGGGCCAGCGATCCGGCCGTGCCGTCCATGATCGTGCGGTAGCCCTCCGTCCGACCGGGCGTGCCGATGCCGGATTCGCGGGCGGCGGCGCGGACGGCCTCCAGCTCCCGCCGGTCGATGACGCCCTCGGTCCGCAGCCGGGCCGTCACCTCGCGCACGTGCTTCAGGAACAGGGCGTGCGAGGTCCACTCCCGCTCGTCCTCGATCAGTTCGTTGATCCGGCACCGGTTGTCCGTCACCCGGTTGGGGACGCCGGTGTCCACGGTGCCGACGATCACCGTGAGCCGTTCGTCGTACTCCGGGCAGGGCGGCGCCGGGACCCCGCCGCCCGCGACGACGGTGAAGCCCACGCTCAGCGCGGCGGAGACGTTACCCGCCCGGTCGCTCGCCCGGTAGGCCACCGTGTGGCTGCCGGCCCGGTCGACGAGCACGGGCGCGGCGTAGGCCAGGTACGGGCCGCCGTCGAGCGCGTACTCGATGCCCGCGACGCCCGAGCCGCCCGCGTCGGTGGCGCTGACGGTCACCTTCGCGCCGCCGACGTACGCCCCGTTGGCGTTGCGCGCGCCCTCGACGGTCGCGCCGGTCACCGGCGCGGTGGTGTCCCGGGGCGGGGCGGCGGCCACCGTGAACGCCACCGACTTCTCCGGCGCGACGTTGCCCGCCTTGTCGGTGGCGCGGTAGCGGACGGTGTGGGAGCCCACCTGATGGACCATCACCGGCTGGGTGTACGGCTGCCAGACGCCGTCCCCGACCGCGTACTCCACGCCGTTCACACCGGAACCGGTGTCGGAGGCGGAGACGGTGACGGTCGCCATGTCGAGGTACGCCCCGTCCGCGTTCCGCTCCCCGTCGACGGTCGCCGAGGTCTCGGGCGGGTCGGTGTCGTCGGTCGGCGCGGGCGCCACCGTGAACGCCACGCTCTTCTCGGCGGCGGCGTTGCCCGCCTTGTCGAAGGCGCGGTAGCGGACCGTGTGGTCACCGACCTCGTCGATCACGACCGGCGTGGTGTACGGCTGCCAGGCGCCGTCGGTGCCGAGCGCGTACTCGACCCGGTCGACGCCCGAACCGCCGGTGTCGGTCGCGGTGACCGACACGCTGGCCGAACCGACGTACTGTCCCTGCCCGTTCCGGGTGCCCGCCACCTCGGCCGCGGTCTCGGGGGCCGTGGTGTCGTCCCCGCCGTCGCCCTCGGTGACCACCAGGACGCCCTTCATCTCCCCGTGGCCCGGGATGGTGCAGTGGTACAGGTAGCGGCCGGGGGAGAGGGTGACCTCGGCGGTGTGCCGCCCGCCCTGCGCGTCGAAGGGGTTGGCCAGGACGTTGAGCTGCACATCGCTGTTGTACGCGGGGTCGGTGGTGGTGAACGTCAGCGTGTGGGGCATGCCCGTGGTGTTGCCGGTGGCCTCGCTGTTCTCGAAGACGATCGTCGCCGGACCGGCCACCGCCGTCCCGGGCGCCGAGGTGTACCGCGTGATGTCGTCGCCGGCGGTCCAGGTGAGGGCCTGCTGCTCGGCGGCCGGCGCGGCCGGCCCGTCCCCGCCGGCGGCCGCGGCCGGCAGCCCCAGGACCAGGAGCAGACCGGCCAGCAGGGCGGCCCAGGTTCTCCGTCGTGTCACCGTGTCCCCCTCGCGAGCTGTCCGGCGGCCGGGGTCGGCCCGCCGCCCGTGTAGGTGACCCGCCACAGGGCCGACTTGGTGTCCGAGGTGAAGAAGCCGCGTCCGTAGTCCAGGACGTACAGCGCGCCGTCCGGACCGAACTTCCAGTCCATCAGGTTCTTGATCCCGCTGTCCCCGACCGGGACGATCTTCTTCAGGGACTCCGAGTGCACCGGCAGACCGCCGTCGCCCTGGGTCCTCGGGTCCATCAGCACCGCGTTACGCGGCTGCCCGTCGTCGTAGAAGTCGCCGACGAACCACTTGCCGTCCCAGTACGCCGGCCACTTGACCGCGCTGCCGTTCGCGGCGTCGTAGCGGTAGACCGGGCCGTTCATCGCGGCCTGCCCGCCGCCCGTGAGCCACGGCAGGAGGTAGGTGCCCTCCGCCTGCTCGTACGACGGCACCCCGGCCGCGTCGCGCGGGAAGTCGGGGCCGCCGCCCTGCGGGGAGTACCAGATGTTGTTGCCGGTGACCGGCGGCACGTTCACCAGGCCGTCGTTGTTCGGTGACTCGTTCTTCGGGTGGTCGCAGTCGTACCAGCCCAGCGGCTGTGCGGGGTCGGGCAGGTTGCGGTCCCGGTAGGGCTGCTTGTTGCCCATGCAGTACGGCCAGCCCCGGTTGCTCGCCCTCGTGATCACGGCGAAGGTGTCGTACTTGGCCGGGCCCCAGGTCGGGGAGGGCGCGGAGGCGTCCGGGCCGACCCAGCCCGCGTACAGGGTGTCGGTCGACTTGTCGACGGAGATGCGCGCCGGGTTGCGGACGCCCATGACGTAGATCTCGCCGCGTGTCTTGCCGCCGCCCTCGGCGGTCTCCTCGCCGGTGAAGAGGTTGCCCTCGGGCAGGGTGTACGTGCCGTCCGGCTCGGGGTGGATGCGGAGGATCTTGCCGTTGAGGTTGTTGGTGTTGCCGGCGGTGCGGCGCGCGTCGGCGAAGGAGACGCCCTTGAAGGCCGGCTCCGGGTTGTTGCCGGAGTAACCGCCGCTGAAGCCGCTGGAGTTGTTGTCACCGGTGGCGATGTACAGGTTGTCCTCGGAGTCCCAGGCCATGCCGCCGCCCGCGTGGCAGCAGCTGTGGATCTGCACCGGCCACTTCAGCAGCACCTTCTCGCTGCCGAGGTCCAGCTTGTTCGTCTCCCGGTCCAGGGTGAACCGGGAGACGCGCCGCTCGGCCATGTGGGTCGCGCGGTCGATCTCCGAATGCGGGGTGTAGTGCAGGTACACCCAGCCGTTCTCCTGGAAGCCGGGGTCGAGTTCGATGCCGAGCAGGCCCTCCTCGACCTTGACCAGCTCCTCGCCGCCGCCCTTGTTGCCGAAGACGGTCAGCTCCCCGGCCAGGGTGACCTGCCTCGTCGCGGGGTCGTAGACGTGGATCTGTCCCTGGCCCTTGCCGATGTCCGGGTCGTTCCAGTCGGTGACCACCGGCCGGGAGGCGTCGGCGCCGCCCCGGCCGATGTAGAGGACCCGGCCGTCGGGGGCGGTGACCAGGCCGTGCGGCTCCCCGATCTGGTCGTTCCGCCCCGGCTGATTGGGCCGGGTCAGCCGCTCCGCCGCGTAGTTGCCGGTGATGGTGGCCTTGCAGTCGGCCCGCACCAGCCGGGTCGTCCACAGCAGGGCGCCGCGCAGATGGGTGCGGAAGTCGGTCTCGTCCCAGGCGGAGACCGTGCCGCCCATGCCGGTGTAGAAGGAACGTCCGCCGTCGTAGTCCCGGCACCAGCTCACCGGGTGGTCCGCGCCGTTGGCGTTCTGCCCCGGCCGGTACGTCGACTCCCGCACCCGGGCGACCGTGTGCACCGCGCCGGACGGGTTGGTCTGCCAGTTCAGCCACTTGTCGGGGCGCTTCCACTGCGCCGGCAGGTCCTTGGTCGCCGGGTGCAGCCGGTCGCCGACCTCCACGGTGGCCCGCTGGACGTCCGCGGGACCGCCGGCGGCCGGGCGGGCGCCGATCAGACCGGTGAACCAGTCCGAGTACGGCTCCGCGCGGGCCGCGTCGTGCACGCCGATGAAACCGCCGCCGGCCTCCATGTACGTCTCCAGGCCCGCCTCCTGCTCCGGGTCCAGGACGTCGCCGCCGCCGGTCAGGAACACCACCGCGTTGAACCGGCCGAGCCGCTTCCCGTCGGTGAACACCGAGCCGTCGCCGGTCGCGGTGACGGTGAAGCGCTGGTCGGCGGGGCCGGTGAGCCCGATCCGCTCGATCGCCGCGATACCGGCGTTCACCAGTGGCGACTCCGCGCCGGCGGCGGCCGAGCCGTAGTAGATCAGGACCCGGACGTCGGCGCTGCCCGGCGGCGAGGTGATCGACATCGTTGTCAGCGGTGGCTCCGGCGCGGGGAGCGCGCCGGCCGCCGGTGCCGACAGCAGTCCGGCGGTCAGGAACCCGGCGGTCAGCGCCGCCGCCCTGGCCCGCCGTTTCCTCGCGGTGGCGCTGAATCCTCGTAAGCGCACGGGTCTGTGTGGTGTCGGGAACCGCACGTGGTCACCCACCCCTCCTCGGTCGCGGCAGCAGCGCCAAGGAAGCTAGACCTCTTTGCCCGGTCCGCCAATAGGTATCACCGGGATACGACGAACTTTGTCCTGAGTGTGGATAAACGACGGACTGGCCGGTACCGTCGCACAGGTCCCTCACAGCTACGATCCGTCAATCCCGTTACCCGATGGGGGAGTTCGGCATGGACAGACGCGGCTTCAACCGGCGGGTACTGATGGGCGGCGCGGCCGTCGCCACCTCGTTGGCGGTGGCACCCGAGTCCTCCGGCGCCCCCGCGCTCGCCGCCCCCGCACGGACGGCACCGGCCGGGGGAGCGGTCCGGCACCTCAGGCTCCACATGGAGCGGCTCGCCGACGGGCAGCTCGGCTACGGCCTGGTCAGGGGCGCGGCCACCGTCCCGGGGCCGCTGATCGAACTCAACGAGGGCGACACCCTCCACATCGAGGTCGAGAACACCCTCGACGTCGCGGCCAGCCTGCATGTGCACGGCCTGGACTACGAGATCTCCAGCGACGGCACCGCGCTCAGCAGGAGCGACGTCCCGCCCGGGGGCACCCGCACCTACACCTGGCGCACCCACCGCCCCGGCCGCCGCTCGGACGGCACCTGGCGGGCGGGCAGCGCGGGGTACTGGCACTACCACGACCACGTGGTCGGCACCGAGCACGGCACCGGCGGCATCCGGGCCGGCCTCTACGGCCCGGTGATCGTCCGCCGCGAGGGCGACGTCCTGCCGGACGCCACGCACACCGTCGTCTTCAACGACATGCTCATCAACAACCGGCCCGCGCACTCGGGCCCGGACTTCGAGGCCACGGTCGGCGACCGCGTCGAGTTCGTGAGCATCACGCACGGCGAGTACTACCACACCTTCCACCTGCACGGTCACCGCTGGGCCGACAACCGCACCGGCCTTCTCACCGGCCCCGACGACCCCAGCCGGGTCATCGACAACAAGATCTGCGGCCCCGCCGACTCCTTCGGCTTCCAGGTGATCGCCGGGGAGGGCGTGGGCGCCGGCGCGTGGATGTACCACTGCCATGTGCAGAGCCACTCCGACATGGGGATGGTCGGGCTGTTCCTGGTGAGGAAGGCGGACGGCACCGTTCCCGGCTACGACCCCCACGACCACGGCACCCACGACCACGGAGCCGGCGCCCAGGACTCCGGCGGGCACGACCACGGTCGTGACGGGTAGGACCACGGTTCCGACGGGCAGAACGCGCCCGTCTCCTCCTCGGCCCGCGGCTATCCTGATCCGCAGCCGCCGGGGAGGAGCCCACGTGACCGACACAGCGCCGCGTCCCACGCTGGAGGCGGTGGCCGCCCGCGCCGGGGTCTCCCGGGCCACCGTGTCCCGGGTGGTGAACGGTGCCGCGGGCGTCCGCGAGGCCCTCGCCGCCCGCGTCCGGCGCGCGGTCGAGGAACTCGGCTACGTGCCGAACCAGGCCGCCCGCTCCCTGGTGACCCGGCGCCACGACGCCGTCGCGGTCGTCGTCGCCGAACCCGAGGAACGGGTCTTCGCCGACCCCTTCTTCGCCCGCCAGATGCGCGGCATCGGCAAGGAGCTGACGGCCCACGACAACCAGCTCGTGCTGCTGCTCACCGAGGGACGCGAGGACCACGCCCGGGTCGCGCGCTACCTCGCGGGCGGACATGTCGACGGGGCGCTGGTCTTCTCCCTGCACCTCGACGACCCGCTGCCCGGCCTGGTCCGGCGGGCCGGCGTGCCGACCGTGTTCGGCGGGCGCCCCGGCTGGAGCGACGGCCGGGACGACGTGGTGTACGTGGACAGCGACAACCGCGGCGGCGCCCGGGACGCCGTGCGCCACCTCGCCGCCCTCGGCCGTGCCCGGATCGCGCACATCACCGGCCCGCTGGACCAGACCTCGGCCGCCGACCGGCTCGCCGGGTACCGGGACGTCGTGGGCGACGCCGGCCCCGCGCTGGTCGCCCGGGGCGACTTCACCCCGGGCGGCGGGGAGCGCGCGATGCGGGAACTGCTCGGCCGGTGCCCCCGCCTGGACGCCGTCTTCGCGGGCAACGACCTGACGGCGGCGGGCGCCCTGCGGGTGCTGCGCGCGCACGGGCGCCGGGTCCCCGAGGACGTGGCGGTGGTCGGCTTCGACGACATGCTGTCCGTCGCCGAGCAGACCGAACCGCCGCTGACCACGGTCCGCCAGGACATCGAGGAGATGGGCCGGCTGATGGCCCGGCTGCTGCTCCGCGGCCTCGACCACGAGGCCGCCCGCCCCCGTGACCCCTCCGCCGCCGGCTCCGCTTCGCGTCCGTCGTCCGGCGTGGTCCTGCCGACGACGCTGGTCCGCCGCGCGTCGGCGTGAGCTGCGCGCACCGGCCGGGATCGGCTGTTCGCCGCGCCTGGGGGTGATGTGCGCGCATCCGCCGGAGCCGGCCGGGTCAGCCCGTGCCGTCGGTGTGCGGGTCGGGGCGCAGCACCGCGAAGCGGGCGCCGTGCGGGTCGGCCAGCCGGGCGAGCCGGCCGGCCCCCGGGACGTCCGTGGCGGGCAGCCGCACCTCGCCACCCAGCTCCCGGACCCGGGCGGCCACCGCGTCCACGTCGTCCACCGCGATGTACGGCAGCCAGTGCGGCTCGCTCTCCACCGGGTCGCCGGCGAGCGGGACGAGACCCCCGAACACGCCCGCCTCACCCTCGCCCGCCGGCCCGACGCAGGTGTAGGTGCCGCCGGGGAAGGAGAGGGCGGAGGTCTCCAGACCCAGCACCGCGTGGTAGTGCGCGGCGGCGGCCGCGACGTCCGGCGTGTACAGCTCCGCCCAGCACAGCGCGCCCGTCTCCCCGGCCCGGTCGAGACCGCCGCGCCGCCCCGGCTGCCAGATCCCGTACGCCGCCCCCGCCCGGTCGGCGAGGACGGCGGTGACGCCCTCCTGAAGGACCGGCGTCGGCCCCACCAGGACCCGGCCGCGCGCCTGCTCGGCCGCGCGGACGGTCTCCCTGGCGTCGGGGGAGCGGAAGTAGACCGTCCAGGACGGCGGTCCCTGCTCCGGCGCGGCCCGCCGGCAGCCGGCCACGGTGGCGCCGTCCCGCTCGAAGAAGCCGAGGTCCCCGGCTCCGGCCGGCCGGAACTCCCAGCCGAACAGCGCGCCGTAGAAGGAGACGGCGGGACCGAGGTCGGGCGCGGCGACATCGGTCCAGTTCGGCGCGCCGGTGACGTATCGGGTGGTGAGCATCTTCGCCCTCCTCGCAAGGGGCCGTTGCCTGCTCCGCCGAGTCTCGCACCGGCCACCGGCGATCGCCGGGGCCGTGCCGCGCGCCGCCGTGCCTCCCGACGCCGAACGGGTGACCATCGGGGGCGGGACCCGCCCGCGGCCGGGCGTTGATCCGGCGTTGATCGAACGTTTTGCGCCGTCCGGCACGCTGCTGGCCATGCTCAACGACACCATCACCGCGCCGCCCCACCTCACCTGGCAGGAGGAGGCGTTGTGCGCGCAGACCGGGGGCGACTTCTTCTTCCCCGAGCCCGGCAGCTCCGTACGGGAGGCGAAGCGGATCTGCGGCCTGTGCCCGATCCGCTCGGCCTGCCTGGAGTTCGCCCTCAGCCACGACGAGCGCTTCGGCGTCTGGGGCGGACTGTCGGAGAAGGAACGGCTCGCCCTGCGGCGCACCGCGCCCTGACGCGGGCGGGTCAGCCGGCCGCGCGGGCCGCCATCCGCGCCTTGCGCGCCGCCAGCTTCTCGTCGAACTTCGCGGCCTCGGCGTCCAGCCCGCCCATGTACAGGCCCAGCTCCTCCTGCGCCTTGACGCCCTCCGGGCCCAGCCCGTCGATCTCCAGGACCTTCAGGTGGCGCAGCACGGGCTGGATCACGTCGTCGTGGTGGATGCGCAGGTTGTAGACCTCGCCGATGGCCATCTGCGCCGCCGCCCGCTCGAAGCCGGGCATGCCGTGTCCGGGCATCCGGAAGTTGACCACCACGTCCCGCACCGCCTGCATCGTCAGGTCGGGCGCGAGGTCGAACGCCGCCTTCAGCAGGTTGCGGTAGAAGACCATGTGCAGGTTCTCATCGGTGGCGATGCGGGCCAGCATCCGGTCGCAGACCGGGTCGCCGGACTGGTGGCCGGTGTTGCGGTGCGAGATGCGGGTGGCCAGCTCCTGGAAGGCGACGTAGGCGACCGAGTGCAGCATCGAGTGGCGGTTGTCCGACTCGAAGCCCTCGCTCATGTGGGCCATCCGGAACTGCTCCAGCTGGTCCGGGTCGACGGCGCGCGAGGCGAGCAGGTAGTCCCGCATCACGATGCCGTGCCGGCCCTCCTCCGCCGTCCAGCGGTGCACCCACGTGCCCCAGGCGCCGTCACGGCCGAAGAGCGAGGCGATCTCGTGGTGGTAGCTGGGGAGGTTGTCCTCGGTGAGCAGGTTGACCACCAGGGCGATGCGGCCGATCTCGGTGACCTTCGACTGCCCCTTCTCCCAGGCTTCGCCGTCCTCGAAGAAACCGGGGAAGTTACGGCCGTCGGTCCACGGCACGTACTCGTGCGGCATCCAGTCCTTGGCGACCTTCAGGTGCCGGTTCAGCTCCTGCTCGACCACTTCTTCCAGCGCGTACAGCAGCCGTGCGTCGGTCCAGGCGGAGGGGCTGCCGAGATGTGCGGAAGTGAGCGTCACGAAAACTCCAGGGGGACGGGCGACGGATCTGCGGTCCGGCGAGCGGTGCCGGACCATACCTACGGCATCGTAGGCTACGACACCGTAGGTTACGTTGCCGTAGGTTAAGGGCGCCGTAAAGGCGCTGCTCAGAAAGGTCCGGAGCAGAGAAGAGGCCCCGGGAACGTCCGAGTTCCCAGGGCCGCACGAGGAAAGCCTCCCGGAGCGGCGCCGGTGGCGCGGACCCGGTCAGGCCGGTTCCGCGACCGCCTCCTCCGTCGTCTCCGTCAGCTCCCCCTCCGCCATCAGCAGCCAGCGGGTGATGCCCAGCGACTGGAGGAACGGCAGGTCGTGACCGGCCACGATCAGCGCCCCCTCGTAGGACTCCAGGGCCGTGGTGAGCTGCCGCACGCTCGCCATGTCCAGGTTGTTGGTCGGCTCGTCCAGCAGCAGCAACTGCGGCGCGGGCTCGGCCAGCATCAGCGCGGCCAGCGCCGCGCGGAACCGTTCCCCGCCGGAGAGCGTACCCGCCCGCTGGTCCGCCCGGGCGCCCCGGAACAGGAAGCGGGCGAGCCGGGCCCGGACCCGGTTGCCGGTGGCGTCCGGCGCGAACCGGGCCACGTTCTCGGCGACGGTCAGCTCGTCGTCGAGGACGTCGAGCCGCTGCGGCAGGAACCGCAGCGGCACGTGCGCCGTCGCCTCGCCGGACACCGGCGCCAGCTCCCCGGCGATGGTGCGCAGCAGCGTGGTCTTGCCCGCGCCGTTCCGCCCGACCAGCGCGATGCGCTCCGGTCCGTGCAGATCGAGACCGCCCGTCACCCGGGCGCCGTGGGCCAGTTCGAGATCGCGCAGGGTGAGCACCGACCGGCCCGGCGGGACGGCCGTGTACGGCAGGTCGACCCGGATCTCGTCGTCGTCCCGTACGGCGTCCACCGCGTCGCCGAGCCGTTCCCTGGCCTCCGCGAGCCGCTCCTCGTGCAGGATGCGGTGCTTGCCCGCGGACTCCTGGGCGGCGCGTCTGCGGGCGCCCATCACGATCTTCGGCTCGCGTTTCTGCTCGTACATCTTCTGGCCGTACCGCTTGCGGCGGGCCAGCTTGACCTGGGCGTCGGCCAGTTCGCGCTGCTGCTTGCGCAGATCGGACTCGGCGGTCCGCACCATGCGCTCGGCCGCCTCCTGCTCGACGGCGAGGGCCTCCTCGTAGGCGGAGAAGTTGCCGCCGTACCAGACGATCTCGCCGCCGCCCGCGTCACCCCGTCCGGCGGGGCCGGTGCGGCGCAGGTCGGCGATCTGGTCGACCAGGTCGAGGAGTTCGCGGTCGTGACTGACCACGACGAGCACTCCAGACCAGGCGGCGACGGCCGCGTACAGCCGTCTGCGGGCGTACAGGTCGAGGTTGTTGGTCGGTTCGTCGAGCAGCAGGACGTCGGGCCGGCGCAGCAGCAGCGCGGCCAGCCGCAGCAGCACCGACTCACCGCCCGAGATCTCCCCGACGGTGCGGTCCAGGTCGATGTGGCCGAGGCCCAGCTCACCGAGGGTGGCGCGGGCGCGTTCCTCGACGTCCCAGTCGTCGCCGAGGGTCTCGAAGTGCTCCTCGGCGGCGTCGCCGGCCTCGATGGCGTGCAGCGCGGCCCGGCGCGCGGCGATGCCGAGCACCTCGTCGACGCGGAGCGCGGTGTCGAGGGTGACGTTCTGCGGCAGGTAGCCGGTCTCGCCGGCGACGCGGACGGTGCCGCCGGCAGGGGTGAGCCGGCCGGCGATGATCTTCAGCAGGGTCGACTTGCCCGCCCCGTTGACGCCGACGAGGCCGGTCCGGCCGGGGCCGAAGGCGACGTCGAGGTCCTGGAAGACGGGGGTGCCGTCGGGCCAGGCGAAGGAGAGGGCCGTACAGCTGATGGACAGGGGCATAAGGAGTGCCTTCGCGGTTGCGTGGTGCGGTCAGGGGCAAACGCGTATCGAGACACCTGCGGACGGCGACCGCGACGGAAGGGAGCCGGGAACCACGGAGGGGAGCCGGAAGCCTGGAAGGAGCCCGGAAACGGAAGAAGCCCTGCTGGTCGGGGACGGCTCGGACGCCGAGGTCGCACGCGGCGCACACACCTCATCGGTGTGACGCGGTGTCTCAGGACCTCAGACGAGCAACGTCCTTCTCCGATCGACGACAACAGGACCTGACCACCGTAGGAGAGGCCGGCGAAGCCTGTCAACGGCTTATCGGACGCCGGACCACGCCCCGCCCTGGAGGAGACCCCATGCCCCCGCCCCACGGTCCGCTCTCGCCGCCGGCCCGGCTCTGGCTGCTGGCGCAGGACACCGGCCGGCCCGCCGTCGAGGACGCGGCGCCCGCCCAGCGCCTGGTGCGGGCCGGGGCCCTCGCCGAACTCGTCCGGCTCGGGCTGCTCGTCGACGACGACGGCATCGTCACCCCCGCCGACCTGGACTCCCGTACCGGCGACGCGGTCCTCGACGGGCTGCTGGACCTGGTGCGCGAGTCACTGCCGCACGGCTGGCGGACCTGGGTCCGGCTGCGGGCGCGGCTCACCTCAGACGCCGCGCGGGAGCAGCTGGTCGTACGGGGCTGGCTGCGGGCGGAGCGCAAGCGGGTGTTCGGCGTCTTCCCGTCCGTCGACCACCGCCTGGCGTCACCCGAGCGGGTGGCGGCGCTGCGCGACGGGACCCGGCGGGTGCTGTACGGACCGGTGCCGGCCGAGGAGGTCGGTGAGCGGGACGCGGCCGTCGCGGCGCTGGCCGGCGCGGCCCGGCCGCGCGCCCTGACCGGCGGGGCGCGGCGAGCGCCGTCCGGGGAGCGGATCGACCGGCTGGCCGGACGCGCCGCCGGGCCGCCGGACGCGCCGCGGATCGTACGGGAGCTGTGCGCGGCCCTCGCCCCGGCCGCCACCGGCGCCGCGGCCCGTGTCTGACCGCCCGGCGCGGACGGCTCAGCGGGTGCCGCGCATCAGCTCCGCCAATTCGCGGTCCAGGTCGAGCTGGAGGTGCTCCAGGCCGACCGGCACCAGCTCACTGGTCGCCTGGAGGAAACGGCGCAGCTCGCCCGAGCGGACGTGGATCACCGCGGTGCCCTCGGTCGCGTGGAACTCCAGGACCGTGCGGTCGTAGCCGTACGGCCGCACCCGTACGTCGCCGTGGCCCTCGGCGTCGCGCAGGCCCGCGAGGAGCAGCTCCCGGGAGAAGGTCCAGCACACGTCCACGCCCTCCAGTGTGGCCGGGGCGGGGAAGGTCATGCGGACGGCGAACGGGTCACGGCGGTCGTAGTGGAGCGTCGCGGGAATGCTGGGCATACGGGGTGCGGCGGCGACGAGGCGCGCCTCGACGGGCTGCTCGATGACGATGGACAACGCCTTGCTCCCTCGGGACGGCGGGACGGCTGGCTGCGGGACGGACGGGCGGGCACTGAAGGAGACGTCGGAACGCGCCGCTCCGTGCACCTCTGAGGAGTGACCTCCGTCACCGCCTTCATGCACGGAAGTGATCCCGGGTGACTCGGCTCCCCCGCCGTCACCGAACACCCCCGCGCCCGCCCGCCGTCGCCTCCGTCCCGTGTGCCGCGCACCTGCCCCGGCGGCCCGCCGCCGGCCGGGCGTCGTAGGCTCGGGGCACCATGACGACGACCGTACCGATCCCCGACGGCTGGCCCGGGACCGAGGCGCGGGCCCGCGCGGTGCAGGAGGAGCTGCGGGCCCGGCTGGTGCGCGACGAGACCGGCCCGCCGCCCGGCACCGGGCACGTCACCGGGGTCGACGTCGCCTACGACGACGGACGGGACCTCGTCGCCGCGGCGGCCGTCGTCCTGGACGCGGCGACCCTCGGCGTCGTCGCCGAGGCCACGGCCGTCGGGCGGGTGGCCTTCCCGTACGTCCCCGGCCTGCTCGCCTTCCGCGAACTCCCGGCCGTCCTCGCCGCGCTGGAGGCCCTGCCCGTCCCGCCCGGCCTGGTGGTCTGCGACGGCTACGGACTCGCCCACCCGCGCCGCTTCGGCCTCGCCTGCCACCTGGGCGTCCTCACCGGCCTGCCCACGGTCGGCGTCGCCAAGAACCCCTTCGCCTTCACCTACGACGACCCGGCCGCGCCGCGCGGCAGTACGGCGCCGCTGCGCGCGGACGGCGAGGAGGTCGGGCGGGCCCTGCGCACCCGGGACGGGGTGAAGCCGGTCTTCGTCTCCGCCGGGCACCGCGTCACGCTGGACAACGCCTGCGCGCACGCCCTCGCGCTCACCCCCGCCTACCGCCTGCCGGAGACCACCCGCAGGGCGGACGCCTTGTGCCGGCGGGCCCTGCGGGAAGCGGGCGGGGCGGGCGCGGTCTCCGCGGCCGCCGGCGGCTCGGCGCGCTGACGGGGCCGGGACCGGCTCGGCGCGCTGACGGGGCCGGGACCGGCTCGGCGCGCCGTCGCGGTCAGGGCCCCGGTCGCCGGCTCTCGTCGGACACCACCGTGTTGCGCGGCCGGACCGAGGCGCTCCACCTCCACCTCCACCTCCACCCCCACCCGGTCGCCGGGCCGCGTTCCGTGCGCCGGGGCCGGCTCAGGTGGGCCGCGCGTCCGCCGGGGCGTCCTCCCCGGCGGGGTCCCGCAGCGGCGGGATGAACAGGGAGAGGACCAGTGCGCCGACGGTCACCAGCGCCCCGAACCAGAAGATCCAGGAGTAGCCGGTGTCCTGGTAGAAGGCCGTGCCGTCCACGACGGTGCTGTCCGCGGTGAGGACGGCGTAGGCGCCCGCGGTGAAGACCGCGCCGAACAGGCTGATCAGCATGTTGAGCATGCCGCTCCCCAGCCCCTGCTCCTCCGGGGACACCACGCCGACGACCAGGGCCGGGGCCGCGGCGACGACCACGCCGGCGCCGACGTTGGCGACACAGGAGGTGAGGACGAGTTCGAGTTCGTCGCCGTGGAAGAAGCCCACGAGGGTGTAGCCGGCCGCCATCACGGCCAGCCCCGCCCACCACACCGCGCGGGCGTCGAAGGTGCGCAGCCACCGGCTGATGAGCAGCCCCGTGCCGAACATCACCAGGTTCCAGCTCACGCTGACGACGGCGTTGTGGTGGGCGGTCCATCCCAGCCCCGCCGAGACACCGGGGATGCGCGGGTACAGGGCGAGCAGGACGGCGAGGCCGGGCAGGGTGAAGGCGACCGTCTGCGCCAGCCCTCCGGCGGTCAGCGCCAGCGTCACCGGACGGCGGCTGAGCACCCGCAGGTCGAGGATGGGGTGGGCACTGGCACGCTCCACGAAGAGGAACGCCGTCAGCGCCACCGCCCCTGCGGCCAGCCAGCCCAGGGTCCGCCCGTCCGACCAGCCCCAGCCCTGCCCCTGGCCGACCGCGTAGACCACGGCGGTCAGCCCGCCGCCCAGGACCAGCCCGCCCAGCCAGTCGAAACCGCCCCCGGCGGTGTGCCGGGGCGTCTCCGGGACCAGCAGCGCGACCAGCGCGAACGCCACGGCGGTGGCGGCGGCCAGGAACCACAGGGCACCGCGGTAGCCCCAGTTGTCGATCAGCCAGCCCGCGAGGAACGGCGAGCCGACGGCGACCAGTCCGACGCTGCTGCCCATGACACCGCTGGCCTGCTTGACCAGCCGGGCGGGGAAGAGGTCCCTGACCGCGGCGAACGACAGCGCGCCGAACGGCCCGTAGCACCCGGCGACCGCCCGCCCCGCCAGCACGAGCCAGAACTCCCCGGCCAGGGCCGCCAGCAGCTCGCCGAGCGCGCCCAGGGCCGTCATCGCGAGCATGACGCGCCGCTTGCCGTAGAGGTCGCCCAGCTTGATCACGAACGGGGTGAGCAGCGTGGACACCAGGGTCAGCGTCAGTCCGAACCAGACCACCTGCGTGGTGTGGAAGGTCTGCGCGACGCCCGCGGTGGCGTTGGCGCCGAGGATGCCGCCCGCGGCCAGCAACTGGGTCGGCCAGGCGAGGGCGATCAGCAGCAGGACCAGGCGCGGGGTCCACCGCCCGTCCGCGCCGGAACGGGGTGCGAGGTCGACCGAGGGGCTTGATGACGTCGGTGTCATGCCAGCCCTCCTTTCACGGAGGTGCCGAGGGGATGTGACGGGCGCGGTGGGGGGTGACACGGAGGCACGGAGATGCGTGGCCGGTCCGGCACGTCGCTCACGGGGACGTGGCGGTGCGGCTGTCCGTCGTCGCGTGACGTCGATGATGACCCGAACACCTAGTGCTTGCTAGGTTTCTGGCTGGTGACGCACGTCACATGCCCGGAGCGCGGACGGCCGCCCCGCCGGTACGGTTCTCCCATGGCGACACCCAGGGGGCCGCGCGGCCAGTACACGGCGGGCCGGGCGCGGCGTACGCAGATCCTCGAAGCGGCGCTGCTGCGCTTCGGCCGGGACGGCTACCGCAAGACCTCGCTGGCGCGCGTCGCCCGGGACGCCGAGATCACCGACGCCGGGCTGCTGCACCACTTCCGTGACAAGCAGCAGCTCCTGCTGTCGGTCGTGGAGTACTGGCACGAGCGCATGGACGTGCGCTGGGAGCGGGTCTCGGACTCGGTGCGGGACGCCTTCCGCTGCCATCTGGAGGACACCGCGGAGACGCTCGCCATGCCGGGCATGGTGGAGCTGGCCGTCACCCTCACCGTCGAGGCCGTCGCCCCGGACCATCCGGCCCACGGCCACTTCAGCACCTGGCAGGAGAAGGGTCTGCGGGAGCTGACCGACCGCCTGCGGGCCGGCAGCGCCAGCGGCGAACTCCGCGCCGGCCTGGACCACGAGGGCATCGCCCGCGAGTGCGTCGCCGTCGACCTGGGGCTCCAGCAGCAGTGGCTGGCCGGGGGCCGCTCCTTCGACCTCGTCGCCGTCATGCGCGGCCACCTCGACCGCCTGATGCGGAGCATCTCGGCCGACGGGCGGGGCCTCTAGCGGCCGGCCGGACGCCCTCTCCGAGTGAGGCCGGATGCGTGCTTGTCATGACCATGGCATGCCTCGGGCGTGCGGTGACGCACGCCACACCCATGAACACCTAGCCTTCACTAGGTTTTGACCGCATGATCGTGGCCATGCACCACCACTGGACCGCCCGTGCCGTGGGCCCGCACCCCGCCGCACCCGCCCCCGCCGAGGGCGCCCGCCCCGCCGTGCTGCTGCGCGCCGAGTTCACCGCGCGGGCCCCCGTGCGCTCGGCCCGGCTCCTGGTCACGGCCCTCGGCGTGTACGAACTCGCACTCAACGGCGCGGTGGTGGGCGACCACGTCCTCGCCCCCGGCTGGACGAGTTACCGCCACCGCCACCGCTACCAGACCTTCGACGTCACCGGCCTGGTCCGCGAGGGCCGCAACGCCTGGGGCGCCCATCTGGCCGACGGCTGGTACCGGGGCCTGCTCGGCTTCAACGGCGGCACTCGCGACATCTACGGCGACCGCACCGGACTCCTCGCCGAACTGCGCGTCGAGTACGCCGACGGCTCCGCCGACACCGTCAGCACCGGGGACGACTGGCGCTGGAGCCCCGGCCCCGTCCTCGCCGCCGGCCTGTACGAGGGCGAGGAGTACGACGCCCGCCGAGAGCGGCCCCGGTTCAGCGAACCCGGTTTCGACGACTCGGCGTGGCGGCCGGTGGAGGTGCTGGAGTTCGACACCACCGTGCTCTTCCCGGCGGACAGCCCGCCGGTGCGCCGCGTCGAGACGGTCCCGCCGGTCGCCGTGACCACCTCACCGACCGGCCGCACGATCCTCGACTTCGGGCAGAACCTCGTCGGCCGGCTCCGCATCCGCGTCCGCGGCGAGGCCGGCCGCACGGTCACCCTGCGCCACGCCGAGGTCCTGGAGGACGGCGGCCTGTGTACCCGCCCCCTGCGGCACGCCCACGCCACCGACCGCTACACCCTGCGCGGCGACCCGGCGGGGGAGGAGTGGGAGCCCCGCTTCACCTTCCACGGCTTCCGCTACGCCGACGTCGACGGCTGGCCCGGAGAACTGCGCCCCGCCGACGTCACCGCCGTGGTCCTCCACAGCGACCTGCGCCGCACCGGCTGGTTCGCCTGCTCCGACCCCTCCCTGAACCGGCTGCACGAGAACGTGGTGCGGGGCATGCGCGGCAACTTCGTCGACGTCCCCACCGACTGCCCCCAGCGCGACGAGCGCCTCGGCTGGACCGGCGACGTCCAGGTCTTCGCCCCCACCGCCGCCTTCCTCTACGACGTCCAGGGCTTCCTGCGCTCCTGGCTGCGCGACCTGGCCGCCGACCAGCGCGCCGACGAACGGGGGGTGCCGCCGGTGTTCAGCCCCGACATCCCGGTCGTCACCCCGGTGCCGATCCCGCCCGGCAACCCGCCGATGGCCGGCTGGTGCGACGCGGCCGTCATCGTGCCCTGGGTGCTGTACGAGCGGTACGGCGACACCGGGGTGCTGCGCGAGCAGTACCCGTCGATGCGCGCCTGGGTCGACGCCGTCGACCGTATCGCCGGCCCCGGTCGGGTCTGGGGCGAGGGCTTCCAGTTCGGCGACTGGCTGGACCCGGCCGCCCCGGCGGACGACCCCGGCCGGTCGGCCACCTCCTCCACCCTGGTCGCCACCGCCTACTTCGCGCACTCCGCCCGGCTGCTGGCCCGCACCGCCGAGGTCCTGGGCGACGCGGAGGAGGCCACCCGCCGGCACGCCCTCGCCGACGCGGTCCGCGCCGCCTTCCGCGACCGCTTCCACACCGGCGGCGGCCGCCTCCGCGAGGAGACCCAGACCGCCTACGCCCTCGCGCTGTGCTTCGGGCTGCTGACGGACGACGCCGAACGCGCCGAGGCCGGCCGCCGGCTGGCCGGGCTGGTCGCCGCGGGCGGGCACCGCATCGGCACCGGGTTCCTCGGCACGCCCCTGGTGTGCGACGCGCTGACCGACACCGGGCACGTGGACACCGCGTACCGGCTGCTCACCCAGCGCGCCTGCCCGTCGTGGCTCTACCAGGTCGACATGGGCGCCACCACCGTGTGGGAGCGCTGGGACAGCATGCTGCCCGACGGCCGGGTCAACCCCGGCGAGATGACCTCCTTCAACCACTACGCCCTCGGCGCCGTCGCCGACTGGATGCACCGCACCGTCGCCGGACTGGCCCCGGCCGCGCCCGGCTACCGCACCCTGCTGGTCCGGCCCCGCCCCGGCGGCGGCCTCACCTGGGTCCGCGCCGAACTGGACACCCCGTACGGCCGCGCCGAGACGGGGTGGCGAACGGCGGACGGCCTGCTGCTCGTCGCCCTGCTCGTGCCGCCCGGCACCACCGCGCGGGTCGAACTGCCGGGCAGGCCCGCCGTGGAGGCCGGCCCCGGCCGGCATTCCTTCCAGGTCCCGTTCGACACGGCCCCGCGCTGACACCGCCGGATCACCGGCGACCCGGACCATCCGCACAAGGAGCACCGCATGACCCACCCCCGCCTGCCCGCCGACTTCCTGTGGGGCGTCGCCACCGCCGGGCACCAGAACGAGGGCGACAACACCGCCGGCGACACCTGGTTCCTGGAACACACCACCCCCTCCCTCTTCCGCGAACCCAGCGGCCCGGCCTGCCGGGGCTACGAACACTGGGCGGCCGACCTCGACCTCGTCGCGGGCCTCGGCCTGAACGCGTTCCGCTTCTCCGTCGAGTGGGCCCGCGTCGAACCCGAACGCGGGATCGTCTCCGCCGAGGCGCTCGACCACTACGAGCGGCTGGTCGACGGCTGCCTGGAGCGCGGCCTCGCGCCGGTCGTCACCTTCAGCCACTTCACCGCGCCCCACTGGTTCGCGGCGGCCGGCTCCTGGACCGCCGCCGACGCCCCGGCGCGCTTCGCCGAGCAGTGCGACCGGGTGACGGCCCGCTTCGGTGACCGGATCGCCTGCGCCGTCACCCTCAACGAGCCCAACCTGGAACAGCTGTTGCAGGCCGGCGCGAAACTCCCGCCCGAGGCCGAGCGGCTGAAGGAGGAGATGCTCGCCGCCGCGGCCCGCGCCACCGGGAGCCCCGGTTACGGCAGCGCCAACGTCATCCCCGCCGGCCGGCAGGAGGAGTTCCAGGAGGCGTTCACCCGCGCCCACCGCGCCGCCCGCGAAGCCGTCAAGGCCCGCCGTGCCGACCTGCCGCTCGGGGTGTCCATCGCCCTGGCCGACGAGGTCGCGGTCCCCGGCGGCGAGGAGCGCCGGAACGCCAAACGGGCCGCCGTCTACGACCACTGGCTGCGCGAGGCACGCCACGACGACTTCATCGGCGTGCAGAACTACGAGCGGATCGTGCACGGCCCCGACGGCGAGGTACTGCCCGACGGCGAGCGCAACGGCATGGGCACCGTCATCGAACCCGCCTCCCTGGCCGGCGCGGTGCGCTACGCCCACGAGGTCGCCGGCGTGCCGGTCCTCGTCACCGAGCACGGCATCCAGACCGCCGACGACACCCAGCGCGCCGCCTTCATCCCCGCCGCCGTCGACGCCCTCGCGGCCGAGATCGCCGCCGGGACCCCCGTCCTCGGCTACTGCCACTGGACCCTCATGGACAACTTCGAGTGGATCTTCGGCTACGGCGCCCAGCTCGGCCTGCACGAGGTCGACCGCACCACGTTCCGGCGCCGCCCGAAGCCGAGCGCGGCGGCCTACGCCGACGTGGTGCGCCGCTACCGCGACGGCCTGGCTCAAGGGCCGCGCACCTGAGTAGCCGTACGGATGCGCGGACCGCCGCCGGCCCGGCAGGCTGGCCCGCATGACGAACCGGCGCACCTCCCCGTACCCCGTCCGCCACCCCGCCCGCCCCGGCCACCGCCCGCCCGTCGGCCGGTCCGTGCGGGCGGGGATGCTCCTCGCCGCGCTCGCCGGACTGGCCTGGGCGGGCGGCATGGTCTGGACCGTCGTCGGCTGGACCCGCTGACACCGCCCGCCTCCCGGCGTGCCCGACCGCGCCGCTCCCGGCCCCGCCGGAAGCCCCCTCACCGCCTCCCGGCCACCCGGAACCCGATCCCCGCCGCCCGCAGCCGCGCGGTCAGCGCGTCGCCCATCGCCGTCGCCGTCGTGACCTGCCCGGCCGTCTCCGGCAGGTCGTCCAGGGCCAGGCAGAGCGCCGACTCGGCGAACATCTTCGCCGTCTCGTCGTACCCGGGATCGCCGCCCGACACCTCGGTGAACACCCGCCGGCCCCCGCCCTCGCCCACGAACCGCACCCGGAACCAGCTCCGCGCGCGCCGCTCCTCGCTCGGCCCCTCCCCGGACCGCAGCAGGCCGGCGAGGCGGCGCCGGACGGGCGGGACCTGGGCCGCCGTCACCAGCGCGCCCACCGCCGCGACCCCGCCCAGCGCGACCGGCAGGTGCCGCACGGCCGCGTAGTGCCGGTAGCGGAAGTCCGGGCCGTACCGCTCCAGGGCCGCCGCCGAGCGCCGCACCACGCTCGCGTCGACGGTCGGCAGCGGCAGCGCCCACGCCCCCACCTCCCCGGCGAACCGCGGCGCCCCCAGCGGGGTCACCGCGCGGCGGCCCGCCGGCCGGGGTTCGGCGTTCCGCCGCTCCCGGGCCGCCGCCCACACCTGCCGCCCGCGCCCGAACTGACCCAGCGCGGAGGCGAACGTCCCGCCCGAGAACGCGGCGTCCACGGTCACGAAGCCGTCCACGGCCAGCGGCACGCCCTCGGGGAGCTGGCCGACGGTGAAGTGCGCGCCGAGATCGGCCGGCACCGAGTCGAAACCGCACGCGTGCACCAGCCGGGCGCCGGTCTCCCGCGCGCGCCGGTCGTGCCGGACGTACATCCGGTCCACGAACTCGGGCTCACCGGTCAGGTCGAGGTAGTCCGTGCCGGCCTCCGCGCAGGCGGCGACGAGCGGCTCCCCGTAGGCGACGTAGGGCCCCACCGTCGTGGCCAGCACCCGTGCCGACCGGGCCAGCCGGCGCACCGCGGCCGGATCGGACACGTCGGCCCGCAGCACCCCCGCCCCCGCCGCCCCGGGCAGCCGGTCCACCAGCCGCCGCAGCCGGTCCTCGTCGCGGCCGGCCACCGCCCAGCGCAGCCCGGCCGGCGCCCGCTCCGCCAGGTACCGGGCGGTCAGCCGCCCCACGAAGCCGGTCGCCCCGAAGAGCACGACGTCGTACGGGCGGTCACCGGCCCGGTCCGCGGTGCTCGTGGTGTCGCTGGTGCTCATGGCATCCGTCCGTCCGTCGTCGCGCGTCCTGCCGGGCCCCGGCGGCCGCGCAGGGCGCGCCGCCGCCGGGGCCCGAGGCTAGCGTGGGGAGCACGGACGGGTGAAGCTTGGCCAAGCGCTTGCTCATATCCGGCGCGTCCCGGCCCTTGTGCGGACCGGCCCATCTTCCTAACATCATTGGTGTTACATCGTTGCTGTCACAGACTGGGGAACCGATGACCACGGCGACGACGCCCTCGCACGGCCCGCTCACCGGCGTGCGCGTGGTCGAGCTGGCCGGGATCGGCCCCGGCCCGTTCGCCGCGATGCTCCTCGCCGACCTGGGTGCCGACGTCGTCCGGGTCGACCGCCCCGGCGGCCCCGGCCTCGCCCTCGACCCGGCGTACGACATCACCCACCGCAACAAGCGCGCGGTGACCGTCGACCTCAAGGCGCCCGGCGGACCCGCCCGCGTCCTCGGCCTCGCCGCCCGCGCCGACGTGCTGATCGAGGGCTACCGCCCCGGCGTCGCCGAGCGCCTCGGCATCGGACCCGAGCCCTGCCACGCCCGCAACCCCCGCCTGGTCTACGGCCGGATGACCGGCTGGGGCCAGGACGGCCCCCTCGCGCCGCGCGCCGGGCACGACATCGGGTACATCGCCGTCACCGGCGCGCTCGGCCTGATCGGCGCCCCCGGCACCCCGCCCGCCGTCCCCGCCAACCTCCTCGGCGACTACGCGGGCGGCTCCCTCTACCTGGTCGTCGGCGTCCTGGCCGCCCTGCACCACGCCCGCGCCACCGGCACCGGGCAGGTCGTGGACGCCGCGATCGTCGACGGCACCGCCCACCTCACCGCGATGATCCACGGCATGCTCGCCGCCGGCGCCTGGCAGGACCGGCGCGGCGCGAACCTCCTGGACGGCGGCTGCCCCTTCTACGGCACCTACGAGACCTCCGACGGCCGGTACATGGCCGTCGGCGCCCTGGAGCAGCGCTTCTACGAGGAGTTCATGGCGCTCCTCGGCCTCCCCGACCACGCCCGGGACCGCGACGACCCCGCCCGCTGGGACGACCTGCGCGCCACCGTCGCCGCCCGGTTCCGCACCCGTACCCGGGAGGAGTGGACGGCCGTCTTCGCCGACTCGGACGCCTGCGTCGCCCCCGTCCTCGGCCTGCGCGAGGCCCCGCACCACCCGCACCTCGCCGCCCGCGCTACCTTCACCGACCACGGCGGCCTCACCCAGCCCGCCCCCGCGCCCCGTTTCTCCGCGACCCCGGCCACCGTCCGCACCGCCCCCGCCGGGCCGGACGCCGGCACCGACGCCGAGGCCGTGATCCGTGCGTGGGACACCCCCGGACCGCACCCGACCCACCCTCACCGAAAGGCCGGCCAGTGACCAGCGAAGCGTATGTGTACGACGCGATCCGCACCCCCCGCGGACGCGGCAAGGCCAACGGCGCCCTGCACGGCACCAAGCCCATCGACCTGGTCGTCGGGCTCATCCACGAGATCCGCGCCCGCTTCCCCGGCCTCGACCCGGCCGCCGTCGACGACATCGTGCTCGGCGTGGTCGGCCCGGTCGGCGACCAGGGCTCCGACATCGCCCGCACCGCGGCGATCGCCGCCGGCCTGCCGGACACGGTGGCCGGCGTCCAGGAGAACCGCTTCTGCGCCTCGGGTCTGGAGGCCGTCAACCTGGCCGCCGCCAAGATCCGCTCCGGCTGGGAGGACCTGGTCCTCGCGGGCGGCGTGGAGTCCATGTCCCGGGTGCCGATGGGCTCGGACGGCGGCGCGTGGGCCAACGACCCGATGACCAACTTCGACACCGGCTTCGTACCGCAGGGCATCGGCGCCGACCTGATCGCCACCATCGAGGGCTTCTCCCGGCGGGACGTGGACGAGTACGCCGCCCTCTCCCAGGAGCGGGCCGCCGCGGCCTGGAAGGACGGCCGCTTCGACCGGTCCGTCGTGCCGGTGCGGGACCGCGCCGGCCTCACCGTCCTCGACCGCGACGAGCACCTGAGGCCCGGCACCACCGCCGACTCCCTGGCCCGGCTGAAGCCGTCCTTCGCGGACATCGGGGAACTGGGCGGCTTCGACGCCGTCGCGCTGCAGAAGTACCACTGGGTGGAGAAGATCGACCACGTCCACCACGCCGGCAACTCCTCCGGCATCGTCGACGGCGCCGCCCTGGTCGCCATCGGCTCCCGGGAGACCGGCGAGCGCTTCGGCCTCACCCCGCGCGCCCGGATCGTCTCCGCCGCCGTCTCCGGCTCGGAACCCACCATCATGCTCACCGGCCCGGCGCCGGCCGCCCGCAAGGCGCTCGCCAAGGCCGGCCTGACCATCGAGGACATCGATCTGGTCGAGATCAACGAGGCGTTCGCGGCGGTCGTCCTGCGGTTCGTGAAGGACATGGGTCTGTCGCTGGACAAGGTCAACGTCAACGGCGGCGCCATCGCGCTCGGCCACCCGCTCGGCGCCACCGGCGCCATCATCCTCGGCACCCTCGTGGACGAACTGGAACGCCAGGACAAGCGGTACGGCCTCGCCACCCTCTGTGTGGGCGGCGGCATGGGCATCGCCACCATCGTCGAGCGCGTCTGACCCCCTCCCGACGGATCAACGACGGATCACCTGGAGCACACCTCATGAGCACCGAGTCCACCACCATCCGCTGGGAACAGGACCGCACCGGCGTCGTCACCCTCGTCCTGGACGACCCGAACCAGTCCGCCAACACCATGAACCAGGCGTTCGGCCGGTCCCTCGCCGCCGTCACCGACCGCCTGGAGGCCGAGAAGGACACCGTCCGGGGCGTCATCATCACCTCCGCGAAGAAGACCTTCTTCGCCGGCGGCGACCTGCGCGACCTCATCCGGGTCACCCCCGACACCGCCCAGGACGCCTTCGACGCGGGCCTGGGCATCAAGCGGAACCTGCGCCGCATCGAGACCCTCGGCAAGCCCGTCGTCGCCGCCATCAACGGCGCCGCCCTCGGCGGCGGTTACGAGATCGCCCTCGCCTGCCACCACCGCGTCGCCCTCGACGCCCCCGGTTCCAAGATCGGCCTGCCCGAGGTCACCCTCGGCCTGCTCCCCGGCGGCGGCGGCGTCGTCCGCACCGTCCGCCTGCTCGGCATCACCGACGCGCTGCTGAAGGTCCTGCTCCAGGGCACCCAGTACGCCCCGCGCCGGGCGGCGGAGAACGGACTGGTGCACGAGGTCGCCGAGACCCCCGAGGACCTGCTGGCCAAGGCCCGCGCCTTCATCGACGCGCACCCCGAGTCCGCACAGCCCTGGGACCGGCCCGGCTACCGCATCCCCGGCGGCACCCCCAGCCACCCCAGGTTCGCCGCCAACCTGCCCGCCTTCCCGGCCAACCTGCGCAAGCAGACCAACGGCGCCCCCTACCCGGCGCCGCGCAACATCATGGCCGCCGCCGTCGAGGGCGCCCAGGTCGACTTCGAGACCGCCCAGGTCATCGAGGCCCGCTACTTCGTGGACCTGGCCGTCGGCCAGACCGCCAAGAACATGATCCAGGCGTTCTTCTTCGACCTCCAGGCCGTCAACTCCGGTGCCAACCGCCCGGACGGCATCGAGCCGCGCCAGGTCCGCAAGGTCGCCGTCCTCGGCGCCGGGATGATGGGCGCCGGCATCGCCTACTCCTGCGCCCGCGCGGGCATCGACGTCGTCCTCAAGGACGTCTCCCTGGAGGCCGCGCTCAAGGGCAAGGGCTACTCCGAGAAGCTCTGCGCCAAGGCCGTCGCCAAGGGCCGCACCAGCCAGGAGAAGGCCGACGCGCTGCTCGCCCGGATCACGCCGACCGCCGAGGCCGCCGACCTCGCCGGCTGCGACGCGGTGATCGAGGCCGTCTTCGAGGACACCTCGCTCAAGCACAAGGTCTTCCAGGAGATCGAGCACGTCGTCGCCCCCGACGCGCTGCTCTGCTCCAACACCTCCACCCTGCCCATCACGGTCCTCGCCGAGGGCGTCGAGCGGCAGGCCGACTTCATCGGGCTGCACTTCTTCTCGCCCGTCGACAAGATGCCGCTGGTCGAGATCATCAAGGGCGGGCGGACCGGCGACGAGGCCCTCGCCCGCGCCTTCGACCTGGTCCGGCAGATCAAGAAGACGCCGATCGTCGTCAACGACAGCCGCGGCTTCTTCACCTCCCGGGTGATCGGCCACTTCATCAACGAGGGCGTCGCCATGGTCGGCGAGGGCATCGAGCCCGCGTCGGTGGAGCAGGCCGCCGCCCAGGCCGGCTACCCCGCCAAGGTGCTCTCCCTCATGGACGAGCTGACCCTGACCCTGCCCCGCAAGATCCGCGAGGAGACCAGGCGGGCCGTCGAGGAGGCCGGCGGCACCTGGACCCCGCACCCCGCCGACACGGTCGTCGACCGCATGGTGGACGAGTTCGGACGCCCCGGCCGCAGCGGCGGCGCCGGCTTCTACGAGTACGGCGAGGACGGCCGCCGCGCCGGCCTCTGGCCCGGCCTGCGCGAGCACTTCACCGAGCCCGGGTACGAGATCCCGTTCCGGGACATGCAGGAGCGGATGCTGTTCTCCGAGGCACTGGACACCGTCCGCCTCCTGGAGGAGGGCGTGCTGACCTCCGTCGCCGACGCCAACATCGGCTCGATCTTCGGCATCGGCTTCCCCGGCTGGACCGGCGGCGTCCTCCAGTACATCAACGGCTACGAGGGCGGCCTGCCCGGCTTCACCGCCCGCGCCCGCGAACTGGCCGAGCGCTACGGCGACCGGTTCACGCCGCCCGCGCTGCTGGTGGAGAAGGCCGAAAAGGGCGAGGTCTTCACCGACGCCCGCTGAGCGGCCGACGCGCAGCGCCCGGCCGGCCCGCCCGGCCGGGCCTCAGCCCTGCGCCGCCCCCGTCGTTCCGGCGGTCCCCGTCGCTCCGGCCGTCCCCGTCCCCGCCGCCCCGTCCGCGGACGTCCGGTCGAGCCACACCCCCAGCTCCTCCTTCAGCGACCGCTGGAACGCCGTCAGCAGTGCCTGCACCACCAGCGGCTGCATGTCCGCCGACAGCGACCGCACATCCCGCGCGTCCCGCTGCGCCGTCTCGCCGCGCAGCAGCTCCGACAGCTCACGGGCGGCCTGCCGGGAGTGCCCGAGCAGCACCTCCCGGGCGGCGACGATCGACTCCTGTGACAGCGGCATGTCCAGCAGCCGCACCCCCAGCCGGAACAGGGCGAGATCCACCCGGTGGGCGTCACCGTCACCGGAGCGGATCACTCCCATCGCGGCCAGCCGCTCGATGTCGTCGTCGTCCAGGGCCCGCCCGGCCCGCCGCACCAGCTCCTCCCGGCCGACGGTCTCCACGGCGTCCGGCGCCCAGGTGGAGACCACCGCCCGGTGGACGGCCAGGTCCCGGGCGCTCACGTCCGGCGGCAGCCGCTCCAGGTAGCGTTCGATGGCCGCCAGCGTCATGCCCTGCTGCTGGAGCTCCTCGATCAGCTCCAGCCGCGCCAGGTGCTCCCGGCCGTAGCGCCCCACCCGGCGCGGACCGATCACCGGCGGCGGCAGCAGCCCCCGGGTGCCGTAGAAGCGGACCGTGCGCACCGTGAGCCCGGCCCGCGCGGCCAGTTCGTCGACCGTCAGGGCCGGCTCCCCGGCCCCCTCGTCGCCTGCGGCACGTCCCTGCGGCTGATCGGTGTCGGTCGTCATGTGCAGCAGTATCGCTGTCTCACCACTACTGTGAAACCCGGACAGCACACCCGGCCGCCCGTGTGGACGGCCCGCGTGGATCGTGTGAGAAGTCACGCGCTGTGACACCGGCCACCGCATGGGACGCCTGTGACGTGGGAAGGTGCTGTTCTGGCCTGTACCCCGACCCGGTGGTGCAGGCCGTGTCACGTACGGACGTCCCGGGCGCAGCACGCCCGGGCGCACCAGGAAGTGGTACCACCCGTGAGCAAGGACGCCGTGGACACGGCACAGGCCGCCGACCATCCCCAGGCGGCCGGGACGCCCGCGGACGCGGGCGACGCCGGTTACAGCAAGGACCTCAAGGCCCGCCACATCAACATGATCGCCATCGGCGGGGCCATCGGCACCGGCCTCTTCCTCGGCGCCGGCGGACGCCTGCGCGACGCCGGACCGGCGCTCGCCCTGGCCTACCTGGTCTGCGGGATCTTCGCCTTCTTCGTCGTCCGGGCCCTCGGCGAGCTGGTGCTGCACCGGCCCTCGTCCGGTTCCTTCGTGTCGTACGCGCGCGAGTTCCTCGGCGAGAAGGGCGCGTACGTCGCCGGCTGGATGTACTTCCTGAACTGGTCGACCACCGGGATCGCCGACATCACCGCGATCGCGCTGTACACGCACTACTGGAGCATGTTCACCAGCATCCCGCAGTGGGTGCTGGCGCTGATCGCCCTCGCCGTGGTGCTGGCGGTGAACCTGATCTCGGTGAAGATCTTCGGCGAGCTGGAGTTCTGGTTCGCGATCGTCAAGGTCGCCACCCTCGTCGCCTTCATGCTCATCGGCATCTTCCTGCTGGCCACCCGGCACGAGGTGGGCGGCTACACCCCGGGCACCGGCATGATCACCGACCACGGCGGCTTCCTCCCGCACGGGGTGATGCCGGTCGTGCTCGTCATGCAGGGCGTGATCTTCGCGTACGCCGCGCTGGAACTGGTCGGCGTCGCCGCCGGCGAGACCGCCGAGCCGCACAAGGTCGTCCCGCGCGCGGTGAACTCCATCATGTGGCGCGTCGCCGTCTTCTACGTCGGTTCCGTCGTCCTGCTGGCCCTGCTGCTGCCCGGCTCGCTCTACTCGGGCGCCGAGAGCCCGTTCGTCACCGTGCTGTCCAAGGTCGGCGTCCCGGCCGCGGGCGACGTGATGAACCTGGTCGTCCTCACCGCCGCGATGTCGTCCCTGAACTCCGGCCTGTACTCCACCGGCCGCATCCTGCGCTCGATGGCGACGGCCGGTTCCGCCCCGAAGTTCACCGCCGTGATGAGCCGCACCCAGGTGCCCTACGGCGGCATCCTGCTGACCTGCGGGGTGTGCGTGCTCGGCGTGGGCCTGAACTACCTGGTGCCCGCCGATGCCTTCGAGATCGTGCTGAACGTCGCCTCCCTCGGCATCATCAGCACCTGGGTGATCATCATGCTCTGCCACCTGGTCTTCGTGCGGCGCGCGAAGGACGGCCTGGTCACCCGGCCGCACTTCCGGCTCCCCGGCAGCCCCGTCACGGAGATCGCCACCATCGCCTTCCTGCTGGCCTGCCTCGGCATGATGTGGAACGACGAGGAGGTCGGCCGCAGGACCCTCCTCCTCGTCCCGGTCCTCGCCGTGATGCTCGTCGCCGGCTGGTTCGGCGTCCGCCGCCGCGTCCGCGAGAACGCGGCGCCCTCGGCGAAGTAGGACCGGGCACGGGGCCGGCCGCCCCGCGTCCCCTCAGGCCTCGCGTCCCGCCGAGTCGAGGAGGCGGCCGGCGAGGTCCGTCACCAGGCCGCGCAGGGCCGCCGGGCGTTCGACGACGAAGGGCAGGTCCAGGGAGGCGAGTACGCCGGGCAGCCAGTCGAGCCTTTCCACCCGCAGCGTGACCCGGTGCCAGCGTCCCGCCTCCGCGTCGTCGCCGTCCGCCGGCGGCAGCTCCGTCACCACCGCCACGGACGGCGGCAGCCCGGCGTGGATGCGCTCCGCCGTGCCCCGCACCCGCAGGGACACCTCGTGCCGGTACGGCGCCGTGGCGAGCGAGGTGAGCAGCCGCCGCGCCGGGTCCGGCCCGGCGGGCGGGGTGAACGACCCGGGCAGCACCCGTGCCCGGTCCATCCGGTCCAGCCGGAACACGCGCTCCTCGCCGGTCGCCGGCTCGGTCGCCGTCAGATACAGCCGCCCCGCGTGGGCGACGAGCCCGTGCGGGTGCAGCGTGCGCTCCCCGCTCCGGCCGTCGGCCGCGGTGTACCGCACGGTGACCGGCCGGTGGTGGGCGACCGCGTCGGCGCACGCGAGCAGCACCGCGGCGTCCGGGGCCGGCGTCCCGCCGGGCGGCGCGGTGAAGGCGAGGGAGCCGAGCAGCGCGTCGAGTCGCAGCCGGGTCCGCTCGGGCAGCACCCGCCGGATCTTCGCCGCCGCCGTCTCGCCCGCCGTCGCCGTGACCCCCGCCGGCCCGGCCCGTCGCCCGGCGGCAAGACCGAGCAGCACGGCGAGCGCCTCCTCGTCCGTCAGCATCAGCGGCGGCATCCGGTACCCCGGAGCCAGCCGGTAGCCGCCGTAGCGCCCCCGCACCGACTCCACCGGCACGTCGAGGTCGAGGAGGTGGCCGGCGTAGCGCCGCACGGTGCGTTCGTCGACGCCGAGCCGGCCGGCGAGTTCCGGCACGGTCCGGACGCCACCGGACTGGAGGAGTTCCAGCAGGGCCAGCACACGGGCGAGAGGACGAGGCATGCCGGAAAGTCTCCCGCACATACCGGGCGGGTTCCGCCCGGTATGCGTCCTAGCCTCGGCGGTGCTCGACCAGAACGCCCCGCCGACCAAGGGAGCCCCCCATGAACTTCGTCTCCGTCCGCGTCATCACGGACGACCTCGCCCGCCTCGTCGCCTTCTACGAGAAGGCCACCGGCATCCCCGCCGACCGGGTGACGGAGGACTTCGCCGAGCTGCGCACGCCCACGGCCACCCTCGCCCTCGGCAGCACCCGGACGGTCCCGCTGTTCGCCCCCGGCTCCGCCCGTCCGGCGGACAACCACAGTGTGATCATCGAGTTCCGCGTCGACGACGTGGACCGCGTCCACGAGAACCTCGCCGGCACGGGGACGGAGTTCGTCAGGGAACCCACCACCATGCCCTGGGGCAACCGCGCCCTGCTGCTGCGCGACCCCGACGGGAACCTCGTCAACTTCTTCACCCCCGTCACCCCGGCCGCGCAGGAGCGCCTCGCCCGCTGACCGCCCCGGCCGGCGGGGCGGGCGGTCCGCCAGGTGTGGTGGCGGCGTACGCAGGGAACACCTGTTGCCCCACCCGCACGGCGAAAGGTGCCGCTCGTGACGCGTGACCCCGACGACGACGCCCCGGCCCACGGCACGGACCCCCACCCGAAGGGCGCGCTGCCGGGCTCGGAGGCGGGTCTCGCCGGGCCGGACCGGCCCCGCACCGACCGCGTCGTCTTCGGCGTCACCGCCGTACTCACCCTGGCCTTCGTGGTCTGGGGCGCCGCCGCCACCGACTCCCTGGAGGACGTCTCCAGCGACCTGCTCGGCGGTCTGATGCACCACGGCGGCTGGGCGTTCGTCCTGGCCGCCTCGGGCTTCGTCGTCTTCGCCCTCTGGCTGGCGATCAGCCGCTACGGACGCATCCATCTGGGTGCCGAGGGGGAGAAGCCCGAGTTCCGCACGGTCTCCTGGGTCGCCATGATGTTCAGCGCCGGCATGGGCATCGGCCTGATGTTCTACGGCGTCGGCGAACCGCTGTCGCACTACACGACGGCCCCGCCGGGCACCGACCCGGCCGACCCCGGTGACCGCAGGGCGACGGCCATGGCCACCACCCTCTTCCACTGGACGCTGCACCCGTGGGCGATCTACGCGGTGGTGGGCCTCGGCATCGCCTACAGCACCTTCCGCAGGCGCCGCCGGCAGACCATCAGCGCCGTGTTCACCCCGCTCATCGGGGAGCGGAACGCGAGCGGCGGCGTCGGCCGGTTCATCGACATCCTCGCGATCGTAGCGACCGTCTTCGGCTCCGCCGCGTCCCTCGGCCTCGGCGCCCTCCAGATCGGCTCCGGCGTCCAGGAACTGGACTGGCTGGACGAGGTGAGCACCGGGCTGCTGGTCACGGTCATCGCGGTGCTCACCGTGGCGTTCGTCGCGTCCGCCGTCTCGGGCGTGGAGAAGGGAATCCAGTGGCTGTCCAACATCAACATGGTGCTGGCGCTGCTCCTCGCCCTGTTCGTCTTCGTCGCCGGCCCCACGGTCATCGTGCTGGACCTGCTGCCGACCTCGGTCTTCTCCTACCTGGGCGACCTCCCCGGTCTCGCCGCCCGCACGGAGGCCTCCGGCGGTGCGGGCGTCGCCGACTGGCTGGCGAGCTGGACCGTCTTCTACTGGGCCTGGTGGATCTCGTGGACGCCGTTCGTCGGCATGTTCATCGCCCGGATCAGCCGGGGCCGGACGATCCGGCAGTTCGTCGGCGGGGTCATCCTCGTGCCCAGCGCGGTCAGCCTGGTCTGGTTCGCGATCTTCGGCGGCTCCGCGATGAGGCTCCAGGAGCAGGGCCGGCTGGGGGAGGAGACCACCCCCGAGGGGCAGCTCTTCGGCGTGCTCCAGGAGTTTCCCGCCGCCACCGTCACCAGCCTCCTGGTGATGATCCTGGTCGGCATCTTCTTCGTGTCCGGCGCCGACGCCGCGTCGATCGTGATGGGCACGCTCTCCCAGCGCGGCGCGCTCGAACCGAACCGCCTGGTCGTCATCTTCTGGGGCGTGGTCACCGGCGCCGTCGCCGCCGTCATGCTGCTGGTCGGCAGCGGGCAGGGCGACGCGCTGACCGGTCTGCAGAACCTCACGATCCTCGCGGCGGCCCCGTTCGTCGTCGTGATGATCCTCATGTGCGTCGCCCTCCTGCGCGACCTGCGCCGGGACCCGCTCATCGTGCGCGGTGAGATGGGCTCCGAGGCGGTGGAGATGGCCGTGGTCGAGGGCCACCGCCGCTACGACGGCGAGTTCGAGATCCGCGTCGGCCCCGGCCGGGGCACGGAGACGGAAGGCGACCCCATCGGCCGACACGACTGACCCCGGGCCCGTCACCCCTGCCTGAGCCGGCCAGGCCCCCTTCGCACCCGTCGGCCCCTCACCCGCCAGCCAGCCAGCCGCGCGGCGTCCCGCGCGCACCCCCAGGCCACCGTGACGCCCGCGCCGCCGTGGCCGTAGTTGTGCACCAGCAGCCGCCCGTCCGGCAGGACCTCCCGCTCCAGCCGCACCGTGTCCCGTGCGGGCCGCAGCCCCACCCGGTGCTCCAGGACCCGCGCCCCCGCTATCTCCGGTCGCAGCGCGGCGCACCGCCGCACGATCGCCGCCGCCACCACCGGGTCCGGCTCCACCGACCAGGCGTCCTCCTCCGCCGTGCCGCCCAGCACCAGCCGTCCCGCGTGCGGGAAGACGTACGCCAGCTCCCCGGAGTCCGGATCGGTGGACACCGTCCAGGTCCGGACGCCTGGGTTCGCCACGACCACCAGCTGCCCCCGTACCGGCCGCACCGACGCGTCCGGCACCAGCGTCCGCGCCCCCAGCCCCGCGCAGTTGACCACCACCGGCGCCCGGACCTCCGCGAGCCGGGTCACCGCCCGCGTCTCGACCGTCCCGCCCGCCGCCCGCAACCGCGCGCACAGATACGGCAGATGAACCGACATGTCGATGAGCGGGAGGCGGACCCACAGCCCCGGCCGCGGATGCTCCCGGGCCGTCGCCGCCCGCAGCCCCGGCAGCCGCTCCGCCGCCCACCCGTCGACCTCGTCCCGCCCCGTCTCGCCGAGCACCCCCTCGGCCATCCGCACACCGGCCGGCTCGCCCCGGGCCGCCAGCCCCTCGTACACGTCCAGGGAGCGCAGCGCCCACGCGCGCGCCGCCGCGGCCGGCGCGATCCGGTACGGCCACCACAGCGCCCCCGCCACCGCCGAGGTGGTCCGCTCGACCGGCTCCCGTGTCCACACCCGCACCCGGGCACCGCGTTCGGCCAGGACGACAGCGGTCGTCAGCCCTGTCACCCCGGCGCCGACCACCACGACGTCGCCATCCAGTTCGGAGTCCATCCGCGGACCGTAGCGGAAGCCGGCCCCGCCGCGGGGGCCTCGTGCCCGCACCGGGAACGCGCACCGCATGTCCGCCGTGTACGCGGCCTTCGGCCGGGCACCGGCCACACCCGCACCGGGGGAGTACCCGCCGGGGCGAATACCGGGCCCGTCCAGGCTGTCCCGAGCGCGTGGACCTGGCCTGCGGTGCCGTGACGGCAGTGATCCGGCGCGACGGCGACGGTCACGTCCGGCAGGACCTCGCCCGGCATACCGACGCGCGCGCCGCCCCGCGCCACAACGGCCGTCACGGCACCGGCCCGTTCCGCTGCCCAGCCCCGGTCTACCGCTCTACCGCGCCGCCCCCCCCCGGACGGCGGCACCGCCACCCCGCGCCGCCGCGTCCCGCTGATCGGCGCCCGGACCACCGTCCTGGCCCGGCTCGCCGCCGCCCCGCGCACCCTCCACACCGGCGCCGGCACCGCCCCCGACCTCACCGACGCCACCGCCGGCGAACCGCGCCAGTACGGCGCCGACACCCGCGGGGACACGGTCCCCGGTGTCGCACGCGCCGCCGTCCCCGCCGCGCTCACCACCGCCGGCGCCGACGCGACCCGCGCCGGCGTCCCCGCCGCCGTGCGGGGCCGCTCCCCCCTGGTGGCCCCCGCCCCGGAGAGTGTCCTGGTCACGGCGGTGCCCCGGCGGCCCCGCACGGCGGCGACCGGAAAACCCCGGCGGAGTCCCCCGCCCCCCCGACGCTAAGATCGACGCCCTGATGACTGCCACCCTCGTCGCCAAGAACCTCACCGCCGGCCACGGTGACCGCTCCCTGTTCACCGCGCTCGACCTCGTCGTCGCCCCCGGTGACGTGATCGGGCTGGTCGGCCCCAACGGCGCCGGCAAGTCCACCCTGCTGCGGATGCTGGCCGGCCTCACCCCGCCCGAAGAGGGCGAGCTGCGGCTCTCCCCGCCCACCGCCACCGTCGGCCACCTCCCGCAGGAGCCGGAGCGCAGGCCCGGGGAGTCGGTCCGGGGGTTCCTGTCCCGGCGCACCGGCGTCACCGACGCGCAGCGGGCCATGGACGAGGCCACCCAGGCCCTGGTCGACGGCGCGCCCGGCGCCGACGACGCCTACGCGACGAGCCTGGAACGCTGGCTGGCCCTCGGCGGCGCCGACCTCGACGACCGCGCCGAGGAGGTCGCCGGGACCCTCGGCCTCGCCGTGGACCTGGACCAGCCGATGACGTCCCTCTCCGGCGGCCAGGCCGCCCGCGCCGGCCTCGCCTCCCTCCTGCTGTCCCGCTACGACCTCTTCCTCCTCGACGAGCCGACCAACGACCTCGACCTGGACGGCCTGGAACGCCTCGAACGCTTCGTCACCGGCCTGCGCGCCGGCACCGTCGTCGTCAGCCACGACCGCGAGTTCCTCGCCCGCACCGTCACCAAGGTCCTCGAACTCGACCTGGCCCAGCAGCGGATCAACCTCTACGGCGGCGGCTACGACGCCTACCTGGAGGAACGAGAGGTGGCCCGCCGGCACGCCCGCGACGAGTACGAGGAGTACGCCGACAAGCGGGCCGCCCTCCAGGACCGGGCGCAGACTCAGCGCTCCTGGATGGACAAGGGCGTCAAGAACGCCCGGCGCAAGGCGGCGAACGACAACGACAAGATCGGCCGCAAGTTCCGCAGCGAGGCCAGCGAGAAGCAGGCCGCGAAGGCCCGCCAGACCCAGCGCATGATCGAGCGGCTGGAGGCCGTGGAGGAGCCCCGCAAGGAGTGGGAGCTGCGGATGGAGATCGCGTCGGCCCCGCGCTCCGGCGCGGTCGTCGCCGCTCTGCGCGACGCCGAGGTCCGGCGCGGCCCCTTCGCGCTGGGCCCGGTCACCCTCCAGATCGACTGGGCCGACCGGGTCGCGGTGACCGGCGCCAACGGCGCGGGCAAGTCCACCCTGCTCGCCGCCCTGCTGGGCCGCGTCCCGCTGGACGCCGGGCACGCGAGCCTCGGCTCGGGCGTCCAGCTCGGCGAGGTCGACCAGGCCAGGAAGCTGTTCCACGGCCCCGAGCCGCTGCTCGACGCCTTCCACGCGGCCGTCCCGGAGACCGAACCGGCCGAGCTGCGCACCCTGCTGGCCAAGTTCGGCCTGAAGGCGGACCACGTGCTGCGCCCGGCGGCCACCCTCTCCCCGGGCGAGCGCACCCGGGCCGCCCTCGCCCTGCTCCAGGGCAAGGGCGTCAACCTGCTGGTCCTGGACGAGCCCACCAACCACCTCGACCTGCCGGCCATCGAGCAACTGGAGTCGGCCCTGGACTCCTACGAGGGCACCCTGCTCCTGGTCACCCACGACCGCCGCATGCTTCACGCGCTGCGGGTCACCCGCCGCCTGGAGGTGGCCGACGGCAAGGTGACGGAACGCTAGCCGCGCCCCGTCACGTCACCGCCGCCGTCCGTCCGCCTACGCCAGTCCCGCCCGCTTCAGCGCGTCGGCCATCGCGCTGTTGGCGGGCGGCGGCGTCGGCCGTCCCTTGCCCTTGCCGCCACCGCCGGACTGCTGCCGGCGCTGCTGCGGAGGCCGGCCGCCGCCCCGCTGCTGACGCGGCTGCTGCTCACCCGCGGGCTTGGGCGCGGCCTCGTCGTCCAGCCGCAGCGTCAGCGAGATCCGCTTGCGCGGGATGTCGACGTCGAGCACCTTCACCTTGACGATGTCCCCGGGCTTGACCACGTCACGGGGGTCCTTGACGAACGTCCTCGACAACGCGGAGACGTGCGCGAGCCCGTCCTGGTGCACCCCGACGTCGATGAACGCCCCGAAGGCCGCCACGTTCGTCACGACCCCCTCCAGGACCATCCCGGGGGACAGGTCGGAGATCTTCTCCACGCCCTCCTTGAAGGTGGCCGTCCGGAAGGCCGGACGCGGGTCGCGGCCCGGCTTCTCCAGCTCCTTCAGGATGTCCGACACGGTCGGCAGGCCGAAGGTCTCGTCCACGAAGTCCGTCGCCCGCAGCGACCGCAGCACCGAGGTGTTGCCGATCAGCGACGCCACCTCCTGCCCGGTGGTCTTCACCATCCGGCGCACCACCGGGTACGCCTCCGGGTGCACGCTGGACGCGTCCAGCGGGTCGGTGCCGCCCCGGATGCGCAGGAAGCCCGCGCACTGCTCGTACGCCTTGGGCCCGAGCCGCGCGACCTTCTTCAGCTCGCCGCGCGCCTTGAACGGGCCGTTGGCGTCGCGGTGCGCGACGATGTTCTCCGCGAGGCCCGAGGTGATGCCGGAGACCCGGGCCAGCAGCGGCGCGGAGGCGGTGTTGACGTCCACCCCGACGCCGTTCACACAGTCCTCGACCACCGCGTCCAGGGAGCGGGAGAGCTTCACCTCGGACAGGTCGTGCTGGTACTGGCCGACACCGATCGACTTCGGGTCGATCTTCACCAGCTCGGCCAGCGGGTCCTGGAGCCGGCGGGCGATGGAGACCGCGCCGCGCAGCGACACGTCCATGTCGGGCAGCTCCTGCGAGGCGAAGGCGGAGGCGGAGTAGACCGACGCGCCGGCCTCGGACACCATCACCTTCGTCAGCTTCAGCTCGGGGTGCTTGGCGATCAGCTCCCCGGCGAGCTTGTCGGTCTCGCGGGACGCCGTGCCGTTGCCGATGGCGATCAGCTCGACCGCGTGCTCCTTCGCCAGCCGCGCCAGCCTGGCGATCGCCTCATCCCACTTGTTGGCGGGCACGTGCGGGTGGACGACGTCGGTCGCGACGACCTTTCCCGTCGCGTCGACCACGGCGACCTTCACACCGGTGCGGAAGCCGGGGTCGAGGCCGAGCGTCGCGCGGGTGCCCGCGGGGGCGGCGAGCAGCAGGTCGCGCAGGTTCGCCGCGAACACGTTCACCGCCTCGTCCTCGGCGGCCGTGCGCAGCCGCAGCCGCAGGTCGATGCCGAGGTGGACGAGGATGCGGGTGCGCCAGGCCCAGCGGACCGTGTCCTTGAGCCACTTGTCACCCGGCCGGCCCCGGTCGGCGATCCCGAACCGGGACGCGACGACGCCCTCGTACGACGACGGCCCGTCCGTCGGCTCCTCGGGCTCCAGCACCAGGTCGAGGACGCCCTCCTTCTCGCCGCGCAGCATCGCCAGCACACGGTGCGAGGGCAGTTCGGTGAACGGCTCTGCGAAGTCGAAGTAGTCGGCGAACTTGGCGCCCGCCTCCTCCTTGCCCTCCTTCACCTTGGCGACCAGCCGCCCGCGCGTCCACATCCGCTCGCGCAGCTCGCCGATGAGGTCGGCGTCCTCGGAGAACTTCTCGGTGAGGACCGCCCGCGCCCCGTCCAGGGCGGCCTGCGGATCGGCCACCCCCTTCCCGGCGTCCACGAACGCGGCGGCCGCGGCGAGCGGGTCCACGGAAGGATCGGCGAGCAGCCCCTCGGCCAGCGGCTCCAGGCCTGCCTCACGGGCGATCTGCGCCTTGGTGCGCCGCTTGGGCTTGTACGGCAGGTAGATGTCCTCCAGGCGCGCCTTGGTCTCGGCGCCCCGGATGCGCGCTTCCAGCTCCTCGGTGAGCTTGCCCTGCTCCCGTACGGAGTCGAGGATCGCCGCCCGCCGCTCCTCCAGCTCGCGCAGGTACCGCAGCCGCTCCTCGACCGCGCGCAGCTGCGCGTCGTCGAGCATCTCGGTCGCTTCCTTGCGGTAGCGGGCGATGAAGGGCACGGTCGAACCGCCGTCGAGCAGTTCCACCGCGGCCTTCACCTGCCGCTCCCGCACGCCGAGTTCCTCGGCGATCCTGCCTTCGATGGACCCAACGTCGATCGACTCGGGTGTCGTCACGATCCCGTACCGCCTTCTCACTGAGGTTGCGCGGCAATTGTGGCAGGTCGCACCGGCACCCGGGGATCAGGGCGGCACCCGGGCAGGTCGGGTGGGGCTCCTCAGGCCCGGTGGCCGCGGGCCGAGCCGGACGCTCCGCCGAACAGGCGGGCGACGGCCCGGAAGGGCAGCGTCACGACGGTGGCGAGGGCGCCGCCGATCTGGCGCAGCACGTCTGCGATGGCACGGAACACAAGAGCCTCCCTCTGTCCACCCGGCCGGTCCGGCCGGGTGATGTACGGGTACCTCGCCGGCGGCCCGGTATGCCCGCGGCGTCGCTCAGCGCTTGCCGAGGAGGTCCGCCGGGAAGGCGCCGGCGCCCAGCGCGGCCCGCGCGAACGCCGTTCCCAGCTCGGTGAGGCGCGCGACGCCCGCCGCGCCGAGGTACTCGTACGGCCCGGCGTCCAGCCGGTCGGTCTCCCGCTCGATCTCCTCGCGCAGCGCCACGCCCTCCCCGGTCAGCTCACCGGCGCCGTCGAGCAGACCGCGCTCGCGCAGCCGCGCCGCCGCCGCGTCCCACTCCTCCTGCGACCAGCCGCGCGTGCCGAACACCCACTTCGGCGCGAGCCCCTTGCCGGTCGCCGTGTGCGTCACCAGAGCCTCCAGGCCGTCGAGACCGGCCGCCGCGAGCACCGCCAGATGCCCGTCGCCGCGGTGCTCGCGCAGCAGCGTCGCGGCGTGCCAGTACGCCAGGTGCGGCTCCTCCGGCACGGGCAGGTCGGCGTGGGCGGAGTACAGCGGCCGGGCCCCGCGCGTACAGCCCTCGGCGGCGCGCAGCGCCAGCCCGGCCGCCTCCGTCATCTCCGCCGACGCCACGGCCGCCTCGCCCAGCAGCCGGCGCAGAGTGGCGTCCACGGCACGCGCGCGTGCCGCGAGGGCCTGCTCCGGAGTGACCGTCGCCCAGACCTCGGGGACGTACCGGGCGACGAGTTCGTGCTTGTAGTTGTAGAACGCGGCGGTGACCGCGCCGGCCCCGACCGGCCCCAGCGCGGCGGCCCGGACCGCGAAGTTGACGGCCCGGGGGTCGGTCACCCCGAGAGCGCCCAGCTCGCGGCCGAGGTCGGGCGAGAAGTAGTGCGTCGAATGCAGGGAGTTGAGCACGTTGTGACAGCGGCGGCCCGGACGGCGGTCGATGGCTGGAGTCGTCATGCGAGGCACGTTACCAACCGGTAGGTATGTGCGGAACGCCTGTGCGCCCGATGGCCGGAAAGGTGGGAAGCACGTCATTGCGGACGTCCGCCGGGCGCCCGGAGAATCGGCGCCATGACGCAGCGAACCGTCCTCGTCGTCCTCTTCGACGGCGTGCAGAGTCTCGACGTCACCGGCCCCCTGGAGGTGTTCGCCGGTGCGGAGAAGACCGTCCCGGGCTCGTACCGCGTCCTGACGGCGGCCCTCGGCGGCGGTCCCGTGCGCAGCTCCAGCGGCCTGACCCTCGTCCCCGACCTGCCCCTCGCAGAGGCGCCCGCCCCGGACGTCCTCCTGGTGCCCGGCGGAGCCGGCACCCGCCGCCCCGACCCCCCGCTGACCGACTGGCTGCGGGTCCACGGCCCGCGCGCCGGGCGGCTGGTCTCCGTCTGCACCGGGGCCGTCCGGCTCGCCGAGGCCGGCCTCCTGGACGGCCGCCGCGCCACCACCCACTGGGCGTTCTGCGACCGCCTCGCCCGCGACCACCCGGCCGTCCGGGTCGACCCCGACCCGATCTACGTCCGCGACGGCCACGTCGCCACCTCCGCCGGCGTCACCGCCGGCATCGACCTGGCCCTCGCCCTGGTCGAGGAGGACCTCGGCCGGGACACCGCCCTCACCGTCGCCCGGCACCTGGTGGTGTTCCTGCGCCGCCCCGGCAACCAGGCCCAGTTCAGCGCCCAGCTCGCCGCCCAGACCGCGCGCCGCGAACCCCTGCGGGACGTCCAGCAGTGGATCACCGAGCATCCCGACGCCGACCTCGGCGTGGAGTCCCTCGCCGCCCGCGTCAGCCTCTCGCCCCGCCACTTCGCCCGCGCCTTCCGCGCCGAGACCGGCACGACCCCCGGCCGCTACGTCGACCGGGTCCGCCTCGAACACGCCCGCCGCCTGCTGGAGGACACCGGCGACGGCGTCGAGCAGGTCTCCCGCGCCAGCGGCTACGGCACCCCCGAGGCGATGCGCCGCGCCTTCGTCAAGGCGCTGGGCACCTCCCCGGCCGAGTACCGCCGCCGCTTCCGCCCCACCACCGCCCGCTGACCCCCACCGGAGGGAACCCCGTGCAGATCGCGATCGTCCTCTACGACCGCTTCACCGCCCTCGACGCCGTCGGCCCCTACGAGACCCTCGGCCGGCTCCCGGACGCAGAGACCGTCTTCGTCGCCGAGGAGACCGGCCCCGTCCGCGCCGACACCGGCGACCTGGCCCTCGTCGCCGACCGGACCCTGGCCGAGGTGCCGGCCCCCGGCATCGTCGTCGTCCCCGGCGGCCCCGGCCAGACCCCGCAGATGGCGAACACCGCGCTCCTCGACTGGCTGCGCGCCGCCGACGCCACCAGCACGTGGACGACGTCGGTGTGCACCGGCTCCCTGCTGCTCGCCGCCGCCGGACTCCTGACGGGCCGGCGCGCGACCTCGCACTGGCTGGCCCTGGACCACCTGGCGCACTACGGAGCCCGTCCGACGGGGGAACGGGTCGTCACCGACGGCAAGTACGTCACCGCCGCCGGCGTCTCCGCCGGCATCGACATGGGCCTGACCCTGCTCGGCCGGATCGCCGGCGACGACCACGCGCGCGCGGTGCAGCTCCTGACCGAGTACGACCCGCAACCGCCCTACGACGCCGGTTCCCCCGACAAGGCGCCCGCCCACCTGGTGGCCGAGTTCCGGGGGCAGGGCCGCTTCACCCTGACGCAGGCGCGCTCCAGGTGAAGCGCGGGGGCCGGCGCTCCAGGAACGCCGCGACGCCCTCCGCCGTCTCACCGCTGCCGCCCGCCTGCGCGGCCCAGTACGCCTCCCGGCCCTCCCGACCGTCCACGAACTCCTTCGCCGCCGTCTGCGTCAGCCCCGAGCGGGACACCAGCACGCGGGTGAACTCCGCGACCCGCGCGTCCAGGCCCCCCGTCGGCAGCACCTCGTCGACCAGGCCGGTGCGCAGCGCTCGCCCGGCGTCGATCAACTCGCCCGAGAACAGGAGGTACTTCGCGGTGGCCGGGCCGACCAGCGAGGTCAGCCGCCGGGTGGCGGAGGCCGGGTAGACCACCCCCAGCCGGGCGGGGGTCACCCCGAACAGCGCCCCCTCCTCGGCGAACCGCAGATCACAGGCGGCGGCCAGCTGCACCCCGCCGCCCACGCAGTGCCCCCGCACCGCCGCGAGCGCCGGCTTCGGGAAGGCGGCCAGCGCCTCCTCCGCCGCCACGGCCAGCCCCTGCGCCTTCCCGGGACCGCCGGCCAGCGTGGCGATGTCCGCCCCGGCGCAGAAGGTACCGCCCTCGCCGGTGAGGACCAGCGCCCGGACCGCCGGATCGGCGGCGAGGGCGTCCAGCAGCGGGGGCAGCGCCCGCCACATCGCCGCCGTCATGGCGTTGCGCTTGTCCGGACGGTGGATGACGACGGTGGCCACCGCGTCCGTGACGCGATGCAGCAGCTGGGGCTCCATGCGCCGGATGTTACCGGCCGGTTCCGGACCGGCCGCCGCCGGTGCCGCGGCGGCGGAAGGCGTCCGAAATCGTCCGCATTCTGGGACGCCAAACCCGTACAAACGGAATAGTTCGCCAAGACGGGCGCAACCGGGACGGGATCAGTCCCACAACTGACCGTGTCATACGCCAACGGTCAGAACCGTTCGATAGCTGCTGACTTCCGTTCAGAACCTCAGAGCGGAGCGACGCGTTACCAACACTCGGTGGTGTGGTGACAATCGAGCGCAAGGGTGGCGACCCGACGATGGACGACCACGGGCGGCAGGACGGCACCGTCCCCCGCCCCGAGGGACCCGGGACCCGTCCGGACGAGGACAGAGACGAAGGGAAGGGAGAGGGCACCGACGAGGGCAAACCCCTGGACCCGTTGCCGTACGAAGGTGTCTGGCGGTTCACCGCCCCGTCCGTCGAGGCGTCCGTCCCGCAGGCCCGGCACGCCGTGCGCGACCTCCTCGTACGGCAGGGCATCCCCGTCCCGGCGGACGTCGCCGAGGGCCTGCTGCTGATCGTCTCCGAGCTGGTCACCAACGCGGTGCGGCACGCGGCGGTGCTGTCCCCGACGCTCGGCGTGGAGGTGGCGGTCGGCTCGGGCTGGCTGCGGCTGTCCGTCGAGGACAACCACCCCTACCGCCCGACCGCCCTGGAGACCGACCACGCCCGCACCGGAGGCCGGGGCCTGCTCCTGGTGCGCGAGATCACCCGGGAGGCGGGCGGGGCGTGCGACGTCGCCCACACGGCGACCGGCGGCAAGGTCGTCTGGGTGGCCCTGCCGCTCGGCCCCGCCGCCCGCTGAGCGCCGGCGCCTGGCTACCAGCCGGCGGACGGACCCGTCAGCTCGCGGACCGCCGGACGCGCCGCGTCCAGCACCGTCATGAACCACGCCGAGAAGGTGTCCCGCGCGTGCCGCTCCGCCAGCTCGGCCGGGGTGACGAAGACCGTCTCGGCGACCTCCTCCGGGTCGGGCCGCGGCGCCGCCTGCACCAGGCCCACGAAGAGGTGGTTGTACTCCTGCTCGACCAGGCCCGAGGCGGGGTCCGGGTGGTTGTAGCGCACCGTCCCCGCCTCGGCGAGCAGCGACGGGGAGACCCCCAGCTCCTCGAAGGTGCGCCGGGCCGCCGCGGCGAACGGCGCCTCGCCGGGGTAGGGGTGGCCGCAGCAGGTGTTGGACCACACGCCGGGGGAGTGGTACTTGCCGAGCGCCCGCTGCTGGAGCAGCAGCCGGCCGCGCTCGTCGAAGAGGAACACCGAGAAGGCGCGGTGCAACCGTCCGGGCGGCTGGTGCGCGGAGAGCTTCTCCGCGGTGCCGATCGTGACGCCGTCCTCGTCGACGAGTTCCAGCAGAATCGCGTCCGCGGTGCCGTTCGGCGAGCTGTGCGCCGCGGTGGCAGGAGTGATCGGCATACCCATCCTTCGCATCGGTCCTCGCGCCCCAAGTGTGCCGTACCCGATCGGCGCTCCCGGCACTTCCCCGCCCGCCCGCATGTCCCGCGCGGGCGCGCGGGCGGCGGCCGGGACGGTCGTCCACCGGAAGGGGGCCCGACAGACGATCGTGCCCGGTGCCCCCGGCGGGAAATCCTCCGGGGGCGGACCGCCGCGTTGCCCGGCGCGCGCTGTCCCCGACGCGCCCCCCGCTGTCCCGTACGCCCGGGGGGACAGCCGTCCCGCCCCCTCAGTGGCACAGCCGCGCCTCGTGCTCGGCGTGACCCCCCGGTTCCAGCTGGAAGGTGCAGTGCTCCACGTCGAAGTGGACGCCCAGGCACCCCTGGAGTTCGTGCAGCATCTTCTCGTGGCCGATCGCGTTGAGCACCTCGGAGCTGACCACCACGTGCGCGGAGAGCACCGGCATCCCGGACGTGATCGTCCACGCGTGCAGATCGTGCACGTCCTCCACCCCGTCCAGCGCCAGTATGTGCGCCCGCACCTCGGCGATGTCGACGCCCTTCGGCGCGGCCTCCAGCAGCACGTCCAGCGTCTCGCGCAGCAGCTTGACCGTCCGCGGCACGATCATCACGCCGATCACCAGCGAGGCGATCGGGTCGGCGGCCTGCCAGCCGGTGGTGACGATCACCAGCGCGGACACGATCACCGCGACCGACCCCAGCGCGTCCGCCACCACCTCAAGGAACGCGCCCCGCACGTTCAGGCTCTCCGCCTGTCCGCGCATCAGCAGCGACAGCGAGACCGTGTTCGCCACCAGGCCGATCGCGCCGAAGACGACGGTCAGACCGCCCTCGGTGCCCGCCGGCGTGACGAACCGCTGGACCGCCTCGTACAGGACGTACCCGCCCACCCCCAGCAGCAGCAGACAGTTGGCCAGCGCGGCCAGGATCTCGGCCCGGGCCAGGCCGAAGGTGCGCCGGTCACTGGGCGGCCGGCCGGCGAAGTGGACCGCCAGCAGGGCCATGCCCAGCCCCACCGCGTCCGTCGCCATGTGCGCCGCGTCGGCGACCAGGGCCAGCGAGTCGGCCAGCACCCCGCCGACGACCTCCACGACCATCACGGTGAGCGTGATCGCCAGCGCCACCCGCAACCGGCCCCGGTACGCCGCGGTCGCCGTACCGCCCGGCGGAGCGCCGTGCGCGTGCCCGTGATCGTGCCCAGCCCCCATGAAAGCCGCCTCCCTCAGGTCCGCCGGGAGCACAGTGAACTACGGGCCGGGGGTATCCGGCAACGCGGCACTGAACACCGTTGTCATTGCCCCTGACCTGCGCAAACTCCCCGCAGGTCAGGCCGGCCGGCCCGGCCCCCGCGTACCCCCGGGCCGTCCCCTTCATCCCGCTTCCCGGGCCGGCGGTCCGGGGCGCGGTTTGTTCGCCGGCCCCTGCATCCCTGATGATGATCGCGGCAAAGGCGTGGGCACGCCGTGTCGACCGTCCGTGAAACGGCCGGTGAACACGGCGTTCTGGTCATCGGATAACCTCTGCCGACATGCCGCCCGGGGGCTGTGGACACGGGCGCCTCCACCAGCACAGGCCCGGCGCACGGCGTCGGCACCCAGGGAGTGAGTTCGGTTGTCGACCGCCATCCTCACCGGCCAGCCGGTCCCCGGATCGTCGATCGAGGGCGATCTGCGGGAACTGGGCTTCCGGGTACGTCCCGCCGCCGACGCGGCCGACGCCGAGACCCAGCTCGCCCAGGTGCCGGGCGGGGAACGGGTCGCCGTGATCGACGCCCGCTTCGTCGGCCACCTGCACGCCCTGCGCCTCGGCCTCACCGACCCCCGCTTCCCCCTCGCCGCGGTTCCCGGGGCCGTCACGGCCCAGCCGGCCGGCCGCCAGGCGCTGACCCGCGCGATGGCCCGCCAGACCTCCGCCGCCGGCACCGCGGGCGGCGCGACCACCCTGGCCGACAGCCTCGCCGACCGCATCGTCACCGCCCTCGACGAGGCCGGCGCCGAGGTGCACCGGCCCGAGCTGGGCAGCCTGGTCGCCGAGGTCCCCGCCGACCCGCAGGCCCGCAACGAGGCCCGGCAGGCGGTCGCCGCCGTCGACGACGAGGCGATCCGGCTGAAGTCGGCGGTGAAGGCCCGCGACGGCTTCTTCACCACCTTCTGCATCAGCCCGTACTCCCGCTACCTCGCCCGCTGGTGCGCCCGCCGCGGCCTGACCCCCAACCAGGTCACCACCGCCTCCCTGCTGACCGCCCTCATAGCGGCGGCCTGCGCGGCCACCGGCACCCGCGGCGGCTTCGTCGCCGCCGGTGTGCTGCTGCTCTTCTCCTTCGTACTGGACTGCACCGACGGCCAGCTCGCCCGCTACTCCCTCCAGTACTCCACCCTCGGCGCCTGGCTCGACGCCACCTTCGACCGGGCCAAGGAGTACGCCTACTACGCCGGCCTCGCCCTCGGCGCGGCCCGCGGCGGCGACGACGTCTGGGCCCTCGCGCTGGGCGCGATGGTCCTCCAGACCTGCCGGCACGTCGTGGACTTCTCCTTCAACGAGGCCAACCACGACGCGACCGCGAACACCAGCCCGACCGCCGCCCTCTCCGGCAAGCTCGACAGCGTCGGCTGGACGGTCTGGGTCCGCCGCATGATCGTGCTGCCGATCGGCGAGCGCTGGGCGATGATCGCCGTCCTCACCGCCGTCACGACCCCCCGCGTCACCCTGATCGTCCTGCTGATCGGCTGCGCCTTCGCCGCCACGTACACCACGGCCGGCCGCGTCCTGCGCTCCCTGACCCGCAAGGCCCGCCGCACCGACCGGGCCGCGACCGCGCTCGCCGACCTCGCCGACAGCGGGCCCGTCGCGGAGGCCCTGACCCGGGTGACCCGCGGCCTGCCCGGCGGCACCGCCCCGGTGGCGGCCCTGATCGGCGGCGCCGCCGTCACCGCCACGGCCGCGCTGACCGGCTTCGGCGGCCCCTGGACCCTCGTCGCCGCCGCCGTCCACGCCCTGACCTCGGCCGCCGCCGTCGCCCGCCCCCTCAAGGGCGCCCTCGACTGGCTGGTCCCGCCGTTCTTCCGCGCCGCCGAGTACGGCACCGTCCTGCTGCTCGCGGCGGAAGCGGACGTGAACGGCGCCCTTCCGGCGGCTTTCGGGCTGGTGGCGGCGGTCGCCTACCATCACTACGACACGGTCTACCGCATCCGCGGCGGCGCGGGCGCGCCCCCGAACTGGCTGCGGCGGGCCGCCGGGGGACACGAGGGACGCACGCTGCTGGTCGCCCTGCTGGCCGCGCTGCTCACCGCCGCGCAGTTCACCGTCGCGCTCACGGTCCTCGCCGTGGCCGTGGCCCTGCTGGTGCTCGTCGAGAGCGTCCGCTACTGGGTGTCCGCCCACCGGGCCGGCTCACCCGCCGTACACGACGAAGGAGAAACCGCATGATCGGCCTCGTGCTCGCGGCCGGCGCCGGACGGCGTCTGCGCCCCTACACCGACAGCCTGCCCAAGGCGCTGGTGCCGGTGGGGCCCGCGGGCATAGAGGGCGAACCCACGGTTCTCGACCTGACCCTCGGCAACTTCGCCGAGATCGGCCTGACCGAGGTCGCGGTCATCGTCGGCTACCGCAAGGAGGCCGTCTACGCACGCAAGGCGGCCCTGGAGGCGAAGTACGGCCTCAAGCTCACCCTCATCGACAACGACAAGGCCGAGGAGTGGAACAACGCCTACTCCCTGTGGTGCGGCCGTGACGCCCTCAAGGACGGCGTGATCCTCGCCAACGGCGACACCGTCCACCCGGTCTCCGTCGAGAAGACGCTGCTCGCCGCCCGCGGCGAGGGCAAGAGGATCATCCTCGCCCTGGACACGGTGAAGCCGCTGGCCGACGAGGAGATGAAGGTCGTCGTCGACCCCGCCAAGGGCAGCATGACGAAGATCACCAAGCTGATGGACCCGGCCGAGGCGACCGGCGAGTACATCGGCGTCACCCTCATCGAGGGCGACGCCGCGCCCGAGCTGGCCGACGCGCTGAAGACGGTCTGGGAGACCGACCCCCAGCAGTTCTACGAGCACGGCTACCAGGAGCTGGTCAACCGCGGCTTCCGGATCGACGTGGCGCCGATCGGCGACATCGCGTGGGTGGAGATCGACAACCACGACGATCTCGCCCGCGGACGGGAGATCGCGTGCCAGTACTGACCCGGCTGATCCCCTCGCCGCTGGTCGTGGACATCCGCCCGGGTGCCCTCGACGACCTCGGCTGCGTCCTCGCCGACGAGCGCATCTCGCACTCCGGCCGCCTCGCCGTCGCCGTCAGCGGCGGCTCCGGCGCCCGGCTGCGCGAGCGCGTCGCGCCCTCGCTGCCCGGCGCCACCTGGTACGAGGTCGGCGGCGGCACCCTGGACGACGCGGTCCGGCTGGCCGGCGCCATAAAGGCCGGCCACTACGACGCCGTCGTCGGACTCGGCGGCGGCAAGATCATCGACTGCGCCAAGTTCGCCGCGGCGCGGGTCGGCCTGCCGCTGGTCGCCGTCCCCACCAACCTCGCGCACGACGGCCTGTGCTCACCCGTCGCCACCCTCGACAACGACGCGGGCCGCGGCTCCTACGGCGTACCCAACCCGATCGCCGTCGTCATCGACCTCGACGTCATCCGCGAGGCCCCCGTCCGCTACGTACGGGCCGGCATCGGTGACGCCGTCTCCAACATCTCGGCCATCGCCGACTGGGAGCTGGCGAACCGGGTCAAGGGCGAGCGGATCGACGGCCTGGCCGCCGCGATGGCCCGCCAGGCCGGCGAGGCCGTGCTGCGCCACCCCGGCGGCATCGGCGACAACGACTTCCTCCAGGTGCTCGCCGAGGCGCTGGTGCTCAGCGGCATCGCCATGTCCGTCTCCGGCGACTCACGGCCGTCCTCCGGGGCGTGCCACGAGATCAACCACGCCTTCGACCTGCTCTTCCCCCAGCGCGCCGCCGCCCACGGCGAGCAGTGCGGCCTGGGCGCGGCCTTCGCGATGTGGCTGCGCGAGGCCCACGAGGAGTCGGCGTACATGGCCGAGGTGCTGCGCCGGCACGGGCTGCCGGTGCTGCCGGAGGAGATCGGCTTCACCCCCGAGGAGTTCGTCCGCGTCGTGGAGTTCGCTCCCGAGACCCGGCCCGGGCGGTACACCATCCTCGAACACCTCGACCTGAAAACCGACCAGATCAAGGACGTCTACACCGACTATGTCAAGGCCATCGGTAGCTGAACTACGTCCGGTCGTCCACCCCGCGGGGGTCAAGGACCGGCGCAGCGGTGAGCACTGGATGGGACGCCTCTACATGCGCGAGGTGTCCCTGCGGGTCGACCGCTACCTGGTGAACACCAGGGTCACACCCAACCAGCTCACGTACCTGATGACCGTCTGCGGCGTCCTCGCCGCCCCGGCGCTGCTGGTGCCGGGCATCTGGGGCGCCGTGCTCGGCGTCGTCGCGGTCCAGCTCTACCTGCTGCTGGACTGCGTCGACGGCGAGGTCGCACGCTGGAAGAAGCAGTACTCCCTCGGCGGCGTCTACCTGGACCGGGTCGGCGCCTACCTCACCGACGCCGCCGTCCTGGTCGGCCTCGGCCTGCGCGCCGCCGACCTCTGGGGCACCGGCCGGATCGACTGGCTGTGGGCCTTCCTCGGCACCCTGGCCGCGCTCGGCGCCATCCTGATCAAGGCCGAGACCGACCTGGTCGGCGTCGCCCGTCACCAGAACGGCATGCCGCCGGTCAAGGAGGCCGCCGCCGAGATGCGCTCCTCCGGCATGGCCCTGGCCCGCCGGGCCGCCGCCATGCTCAAGTTCCACCGCCTCATCCTGGGCATCGAGGCGTCCCTGCTGATCCTGGTCCTCGCCCTCGTCGACCACGTCCGCGGCGACCTGTTCTTCACCCGCCTCGGCACCGCGGTGCTGGCCGGCATCGCCCTGCTCCAGACCCTGCTGCACCTGGTGTCCGTCCTGGCCTCCAGCAGGCTGAAGTGAGCCGCCCCGTGAAGGTCGGCGCCGTCATCATCACCATGGGCAACCGGCCCGAGGAGCTGCGCGCCCTGATCGACTCCGTCGCCAAGCAGGACGGCGACCCGGTCCAGGTCGTGGTCGTCGGCAACGGCTCGCCCGTCCCGGACGTCCCCGACGGCGTGCGCACCGTCGAACTGCCGGAGAACCTCGGCATCCCCGGCGGCCGCAACGTCGGCATCGAGGCGTTCGGCCCCGGCGGCCGGGACGTCGACGTCCTGCTGTTCCTCGACGACGACGGCCTCCTCGCCCGCACCGACACCGCCGAGCTGTGCCGGAAGGCGTTCACCGAGGACCCCCGGCTCGGCATCGTCAGCTTCCGCATCGCCGACCCGGACACCGGCGAGACCCAGCGCCGGCACGTGCCCCGGCTGCGCGCCGCCGACCCGATGCGCTCCTCCCGGGTCACCACCTTCCTCGGCGGCGCCAACGCCGTACGCACAGCGGTTCTCCAGGAGGTCGGCGGCCTGCCGGACGAGTTCTTCTACGCGCACGAGGAGACCGACCTGGCGTGGCGGGCCCTCGACGCGGGCTGGATGATCGACTACCGGTCCGACATGGTGCTGTACCACCCCACGACCGCCCCCTCCCGGCACGCGGTCTACCACCGCATGGTCGCCCGGAACCGGGTCTGGCTGGCCCGCCGCAACCTGCCCGCCCCCCTGGTCCCGGTCTACCTCGGCGTCTGGCTGCTGCTCACGCTCGCCCGGCGCCCCTCGCGCCCCGCGCTGAAGGCGTGGTTCGGCGGGTTCCGGGAGGGCTGGGCCACCCCCTGCGGTCCCCGCCGGCCCATGAAGTGGCGTACGGTGTGGCGGCTGACCCGGCTGGGCCGGCCTCCCGTCATCTGAGAAGCTCGAACCCCGGCACACCGGGCGGTCCGGCACCCGGGCCGCCCGGTCGCGCGAGGCCGGTACCGGCCGCGCATCTTCGAAGACGAAAGTTTCCACTAGTGAGTGAGACAACGCACGACGGCACGGTCGCCACGACCAGGCCCGTGTCACCCGACGACGGCCTCACGGCGGCCCAGCTCGCCGACAAGTACGGCCTGTCCGTGAGCGGCGCCCGGCCCTCACTCGTCGAGTACGTCCGCCAGCTCTGGGACCGGCGGCACTTCATCCTCGCCTTCTCACGAGCCAAGCTGACCGCGCAGTACAGCCAGGCCAAACTGGGCCAGCTCTGGCAGGTGGCCACCCCGCTGCTGAACGCGGCGGTCTACTTCTTCATCTTCGGCCTGCTGCTCGGCGCCCGCCGGGGCATCCCGCACGACATCTACGTCCCGTTCCTGGTGACCGGCGTCTTCGTCTTCACCTTCACCCAGTCCTCGGTGCTCGCGGGCGTCCGCGCCATCTCCGGCAACCTGGGCCTGGTCCGCGCGCTGCACTTCCCCCGGGCCTCACTGCCCGTCTCCTTCGCGCTCCAGCAGCTCCAGCAGCTGCTGTTCTCGATGATCGTGCTGGTCGTCATCATGATCGGTTTCGGCAGCTACCCCCGGCTCGCCTGGCTGCTCGTGGTGCCGGCGCTGCTGCTCCAGTTCGTCTTCAACACCGGCCTCGCGCTGATCTTCGCGAGGATGGGCAGCAAGACCCCCGACCTGGCCCAGCTGATGCCGTTCGTCATGCGTACCTGGATGTACGCGTCCGGCGTGATGTTCTCCATCCCGGCGATGCTCGCCGACAAGGACGTCCCCGGCTGGCTCACCGACATCCTCCAGTGGAACCCGGCCGCGATCTACATGGACCTGATCCGCTTCGCGCTGATCGACGGCTACGGCTCCTCCTACCTGCCCCCGCACGTCTGGGCCTTCGCCCTGGGCTGGGCGGTCCTGGCCGGGGTGGTCGGCTTCGTCTACTTCTGGAAGGCCGAGGAGAGGTACGGCCGTGGCTGAGGCGACCCGGGGCGAGCGGGTCCCCACCGTCATCGCCGACGACCTGCACATCGTCTACCGCGTCAACGGCGCCCGCAGCGGGAAGGGCAGTGCCACCGCCGCCCTGAGCCGCATACTCAAGCGCGGCGAGGACCGGGGGGTGCGCAAGGTGCACGCCGTACGGGGTGTCTCCTTCGTCGCCTACCGGGGCGAGGCCATCGGCCTGATCGGCTCCAACGGCTCCGGGAAGTCCACCCTGCTGCGCGCCATCGCCGGTCTGCTCCCCGCCGAGAGCGGCCGGGTCTACACCGACGGCCAGCCCTCCCTGCTCGGCGTGAACGCGGCGCTGATGAACGACCTGACCGGCGAGCGCAACGTGATCCTCGGCGGTCTCGCCATGGGCATGTCCCGCGAGCAGATCAAGGAGCGCTACCAGGAGATCGTCGACTTCTCGGGCATCAACGAGAAGGGCGACTTCATCACCCTGCCCATGCGCACCTACTCCTCCGGCATGGCGGCCCGGCTGCGGTTCTCCATCGCCGCCGCCAAGGACCACGACGTCCTGATGATCGACGAGGCCCTGGCCACCGGCGACCGCAAGTTCCAGAAGCGCTCCGAGGCCCGCATCCGCGAGCTGCGCAAGGAGGCCGGCACGGTGTTCCTGGTCAGCCACAACAACAAGTCCATCCGTGACACCTGCGACCGCGTCCTGTGGCTGGAACGCGGCGAGCTGCGCATGGACGGCCCGACGGACGAGGTGCTCAAGGAGTACGAGAAGTTCGTCGGCAAGTAACCGTACGGACCCGTCAGACCCCGTCGGCATCCCTCCGGCGGGGTCTCGCGTCTGCAAAGGAACCGTCAACTCCGGGCGCGTGGAGGAATCTTGGAATCAATTGGTGTGTTGTTGTGATGTACATACGCCCCCCGCGTAGTTCGATGAGTTGTACAACGTAAGCTGTACCGGTCCCGAATCGCGGCACATGGGGCGATAATGCCCGGCACCCTCGGTCGGGGCTGTCCGGCGGGCGGCCGGGCGGCGTGTCCGAAATAGTGCGTATTGGGTCGGCAGTGTAGAACGGGAGATGTGACGGCAATGGCTATGGAGACTCCCCACCGCCGCGAGGCGTGCGCCGTCCGCGCCCCGGGCGGCCGGCGATGACGGGCACCGGCACGGCACCGGCCGTCGACCCGGAGCGCGGCACGCTCGACAAGGCCGCCGCGGAGAACTTCCCCGTGGCCCCCTTCTTCCTGCCCCGCGACTGGCGCGCCGACCTCATGGCCGTCTACGGCTTCGCCCGTCTGGTCGACGACATCGGCGACGGCGACCTGGCCCCCGGCGGCGCCGACGCCCGCCTCCTCGGCGTCCCCCCGGAGCGCGCCGACGACCGCCTGGCACTGCTCGACGCCTACGAGACCGACCTGCGCCGCGTCTTCGACGGCACCCCGCGCCACCCGATCCTGCGCCGCCTCCAGCCGACCGTGCGCCGCCGCGCGCTGACGCCCGGCCCCTTCCTGGGACTGATCGCCGCCAACCGCCAGGACCAACTGGTCTCCCGCTACGAGACCTACGACGACCTCCTCGCCTACTGCGAGCTGTCGGCCAACCCGGTCGGCCGGCTGGTCCTCGCCGTCACCGGCACCTCGACGCCCGAACGGATCCGCCGCTCGGACGCGATCTGCACGGCCCTGCAGATCGTCGAGCACCTCCAGGACGTCGCCGAGGACCTGGGCCGGGACCGCGTCTACCTGCCCGCCGAGGACATGAAACGCTTCCGCGTGCGCGAAGCGGACCTCGCCGCGAAATCCGCTGGCGCATCGGTGCGCGCGCTGATTGCCTACGAAGCACAACGCGCCCGCGACCTCCTGGATGAGGGCGCCCCCCTGGTGGGTAGCGTCCACGGCAGGCTCAGACTGCTGCTCGCGGGGTTCGTGGCGGGAGGAAGGGCGGCCCTCCGGGCGATCGCCGCCGCCGAATTCGACGTACTTCCCGGCCCGCCCAAGCCCGGCACGATCCAGTTGTTGCGCGAGGCGGGCGCGACTCTGCGAGGAGAGGGGTGATCCGGACGGTGGAGTCAGCATCCGCGTCCGCACCGGTACTCGCCGCCTACAGCTACTGCGAGGCCGTCACCGGACAGCAGGCGCGCAACTTCGCGTACGGCATCAGGCTGCTGCCCACGCCCAAGCGCCGGGCGATGTCGGCGCTCTACGCGTTCTCCCGGCGCGTCGACGACATCGGCGACGGCGTGCTCCCGGCCGACGTCAAGGTGGCCCGGCTCGACGACACCCGGGCGCTGCTCGCCCGGATCCGCGCCGGCGAGATCGACGAGGACGACACCGACCCGGTCGCCGTCGCCCTCGCGCACGCCGCGCGCCGGTTCCCGATCCCGCTCGGCGGACTGGACGAACTCATCGACGGCGTCCAGATGGACCTGCGCGGCGCGACCTACGAGACCTGGGACGACCTGAAGGTCTACTGCCGGTGCGTGGCCGGCGCCATCGGCCGTCTCTCGCTCGGCGTCTTCGGCACCGAACCGGGCGCCCGCGGCGCCGAACGCGCCGCCGAGTACGCCGACACCCTCGGACTCGCCCTCCAGCTCACCAACATCCTGCGGGACGTCCGCGAGGACGCCGAGGACGGGCGGACCTATCTGCCCGCCGACGACCTCGCCAAGTTCGGCTGCTCGGCCGGTTTCCACGGGCCGACCCCGCCGGAGGGCTCCGACTTCACCGGCCTCGTGCACTTCGAGGTCCGCCGGGCCCGCGCCCTGTTCGCCGAGGGTTACCGGCTGCTGCCCATGCTCGACCGGCGCAGCGGCGCCTGCGTCGCCGCCATGGCCGGCATCTACCGCCGCCTCCTCGACCGCATCGAGCGCGATCCCGAGGCCGTGCTCCGCGGCCGGGTCTCGCTGCCCGGACGCGAGAAGGCCTACGTCGCCGTGCGCGGCCTGTCCGGCCTGGACGCCCGGCACGTCACGCGCCGGACCGTCAGGAGGCGCGCTTGATGGACGCCACGTCCCGGGGCGACGGGTCCGGAGGGGAACGGCGGGCAACCCTCCGTCGTCCGGCCGCGTCCCTGACTCCGACGGCGGGCCCGGTGCCGCCCGCCCGTCACGGCCGCCGCGCACGGAAGGGTGCACGATGACCCAGGGCAACGACGTACCGCACGGCGGCACGCGCCACACCGTCGTGATCGGGGGCGGGCTCGCCGGCGTGACCGCCGCGCTCTCGCTCGCCGACGCCGGCGTGCGCGTCACCCTCCTGGAGGGCAGACCCCGCCTGGGCGGGCTCGCCTTCTCCTTCCGGCGCGGCGGACTCACCGTCGACAACGGCCAGCACGTCTACCTGCGCTGCTGCACCGCCTACCGCTGGTTCCTCGACCGCGTGGAGGGAGCGGCGCTGGCACCGCTGCAGGAACGTCTCGACGTGCCCGTCGTCGACGTCGCCAGACCCGAGGGACGGCGGCTCGGCCGGATCCGGCGCGACCCGCTGCCGGTGCCGCTGCACCTGGCGCGCAGCCTCGCCACGTATCCGCACCTCTCGCCGGCCGACCGGGCCGGGGCGGTCCGCGCCGCGCTCGCGCTGGGCCGGCTCGACCTGGCCGATCCGGCTCTGGACGCCCGGGACTTCGGCGGCTGGCTGGCCGCGCACGGCCAGTCCCCGCGGGCCGTCGAGGCCCTGTGGGACCTGGTCGGGGTGGCCACCCTCAACGCGGTCGCGGGCGACTGCTCCCTGGCGCTCGCCGCGATGGTGTTCAAGACCGGTCTGCTGTCCGACCCGGGCGCGGCCGACATCGGGTGGGCCCGCGTCCCGCTGGGAGAACTGCACGACCGGCTCGCCCGCAAGGCGCTCGACTCCGCGGGCGTCCGTACCGAGGTCCGTACACGCGTCACCTCCGTCTCCCCGGACGAGAACGGGCGGTGGAGCGTGCGGGTTCCCGGCGCGACCGTCGACGCCGACGCGGTCGTCCTCGCCGTACCGCAGCGCGAGGCGCACGGACTGCTGCCCGCCGGGGCGCTCGACGATCCCGGCCGGCTCCTGGAGATCGGCACCGCGCCGATCCTGAACATCCACGTCGTCTACGACCGCAAGGTGCTGAACGCACCGTTCCTCACGGCCCTCGGCACCCCGCTGCAATGGGTCTTCGACCGCACCGACGCCTCCGGCCTGACGGAAGGCCAGTACCTGGCGGTGTCGCAGTCGGCCGCGCACGACGACATCGAGGAGCCCGTGGCCGCGCTGCGGGAACGCTATCTGCCCGAACTGGAGCGGCTGCTGCCCCGCGCCCGGGGCGCCGGGGTGAGGGACTTCTTCGTGACCCGGGAGCGCACCGCGACGTTCGCCCCGGCCCCCGGCGTCGGACGGCTCAGGCCCGGCGCCCGCACCAAGGCACCCGGCCTGTACCTGGCCGGAGCGTGGACCGCCACCGGGTGGCCCGCGACCATGGAGAGTGCGGTCCGCAGCGGTGTCGGCGCGGCGGGCGCCGTGCTCGGCGCCCTGGGCCGGTCCCGCGCGGTCCTCCCCGACTTCTTCGAGGAGGCGGCGTGAGGACCGAGTCGCGTGGCACCGACCGCACCCCCGGTACCGCAACTGGAGGAGAGACTGTGCCCACTGCGTCCCCGGCCCCGGCGGCCGACCCACGGACCACGGTGGACGTGACCGCGCTCCTGGAGCGCGGCCGGACCCTGGCCACGCCGGAGCTGCGGGCGGCCGTGGACCGGCTGGCGCCTCCCATGGACACCGTCGCCGCCTACCACTTCGGCTGGATCGATGCCCAGGGCAACCCGGCCGACGGCGACGGCGGCAAGGCCGTCCGCCCCGCGCTGGCGGTGCTCTCCGCGGAGGTCACCGGGGCTCCCGCGCACACCGGTGTCCCCGGCGCGGTCGCCGTCGAACTCGTCCACAACTTCTCACTCCTCCACGACGACCTGATGGACGGTGACGAACAGCGCCGCCACCGCGACACGGTCTGGAAGGTGCACGGCCCCGCCCAGGCCATCCTGGTCGGCGACGCCCTGTTCGCCCTGGCCAACGAGGTGCTGCTGGAACTCGGCACCGTCGAGGCGGGCCGTGCCACGCGCCGCCTGACCGCCGCCAGCCGCGCCCTGATCGACGGCCAGGCGCAGGACATCTCCTACGAGCACCGCGACCGGGTCAGCGTCGAGGAGTGCCTGGAGATGGAAGGCAACAAGACCGGCGCCCTGCTCGCCTGCGCCTCCTCCATCGGAGCGGTCCTCGGCGGCGCGGACGAGCGGACCGCCGACACCCTGGAGAAGTACGGCTACCACCTGGGCCTCGCCTTCCAGGCCGTCGACGACCTGCTCGGCATCTGGGGCGACCCGGAGGCCACCGGCAAGCAGACCTGGAGCGACCTGCGCCAGCGCAAGAAGTCCCTCCCCGTCGTCGCCGCGCTCGCGGCCGGCGGCCCCGCCTCCCGGCGGCTCGGCGAGATCCTCGCCGACGACGCCAAGAGCACCGACTTCGCGAACTTCTCCGAGGAGGAGTTCGCGGCCCGCGCCGCCCTCATCGAGGAGGCGGGCGGACGCGAGTGGACCGCCGAAGAGGCGCGCCGCCAGCACACCATCGCCATCGAAGCCCTGGACGCCGTCGACATGCCCGTGGAGGTACGGGACCGGTTCGCGGCGCTCGCCGACTTCGTCGTCGTACGAAAGAGATGATCAGTATCGGTCGAATAGTCCTCGCCTAGTCGCCGGCCGGTGCCCGCGCACCGGCCGACGGCGGACCCGCAGCAGACAGCAGACGCACACTGCACGAAGGGGAAGCCATGACAGCGACGACCGACGGAAGCACCGGGGCGACTCTGCCGCCCCGGGCAGCCGCGGCCAGCACCACCGACAACCGGATCCCCGAGGCGGCCGGGGTACAAGAAGCCGCCGTACGCGCCACCCGGCGCGCCACCGACTTCCTCCTCGCGAAGCAGGACGCGGAGGGCTGGTGGAAGGGCGACCTGGAGACCAACGTCACCATGGACGCCGAGGACCTCCTCCTCCGTCAGTTCCTGGGCATCCTCGACGAGGAGACCACCAAGGCCGCCGCCCTGTTCATCCGGGGCGAGCAGCGCGAGGACGGCACCTGGGCCTCCTTCTACGGCGGCCCCGGCGAACTGTCCACCACCATCGAGGCGTACGTCGCCCTCCGCCTGGCCGGGGACGCGCCGGACGCCCCGCACATGGTGAAGGCGGCCGAGTGGGTCCGTGCCCGGGGCGGCATCGCCGCCGCCCGTGTGTTCACCCGCATCTGGCTGGCCCTGTTCGGCTGGTGGAAATGGGAGGACCTGCCGGAACTCCCGCCGGAACTCATCTGGTTCCCCACCTGGATGCCGCTGAACATCTACGACTTCGGCTGCTGGGCCCGGCAGACGATCGTGCCGCTGACCATCGTGTCGGCCAAGCGCCCCGTCCGCCCCGCGCCCTTCCCGCTGGACGAGCTGCACACCGACCCCGCCGACCCCCACCCGTACCGGCCGCTGGCCCCCGCGGCGACCTGGGACGGCGCCTTCCAGCGCCTCGACAAGGCCCTGCACGCCTTCCGCAAGGTGGCCCCGCGCCGGATGCGCCGCGCGGCGATGAACGCCGCCGCCCGCTGGATCATCGAGCGCCAGGAGAACGACGGCTGCTGGGGCGGCATCCAGCCCCCGGCCGTGTACTCGGTCATCGCCCTCTACCTGCTCGGCTACGACCTCGAACACCCCGTCATGCGGGCCGGCCTTGAGTCCCTGGACCGGTTCGCGGTGTGGCGCGAGGACGGCGCCCGGATGATCGAGGCGTGCCAGTCCCCGGTCTGGGACACCTGCCTCGCGACCATCGCGCTCGCCGACGCCGGGGTGCCCGCCGACCACCCGCAGCTCGTGAAGGCGGCGGACTGGATGCTGGGCGAACAGATCGTGCGCCCCGGCGACTGGTCGGTGAAGCGGCCCGGACTGCCGCCCGGCGGCTGGGCGTTCGAGTTCCACAACGACAACTACCCCGACATCGACGACACCGCCGAGGTCGTCCTCGCGCTGCGCCGCGTCAGGCACCACGACCCGGAGCGGGTGGAGAAGGCCATCGGGCGCGGGGTGCGCTGGAACCTCGGCATGCAGTCGAAGAACGGCGCGTGGGGCGCCTTCGACGTCGACAACACCAGCCCCTTCCCCAACCGGCTGCCGTTCTGCGACTTCGGCGAGGTCATCGACCCGCCGTCGGCCGATGTCACCGCGCACGTCGTCGAGATGCTCGCCGCCGAGGGCCTCACCCACGACCCGCGCACCCGGCGCGGCATCGAGTGGCTGCTGGCCGAACAGGAGGCCGACGGTTCCTGGTTCGGCCGCTGGGGCGTCAACTACGTCTACGGCACCGGTTCCGTCGTCCCCGCGCTCGTCGCGGCCGGACTGCCCGCCTCGCACCCGGCGATCCGCCGCGCGGTGTCCTGGCTGGAGTCCGTCCAGAACGACGACGGCGGCTGGGGCGAGGACCTGCGCTCCTACCGGTACGTGCGGGAGTGGAGCGGCAAGGGCGCCTCGACCGCCTCGCAGACCGGCTGGGCGCTGATGGCCCTGCTGGCGGCGGGCGAGAAGGAGTCCAAGGCCGTCGAGCGGGGCGTGCGGTGGCTCGCCGACACCCAGCGGGAGGACGGTTCCTGGGACGAGCCGTACTTCACCGGCACCGGATTCCCCTGGGACTTCTCCATCAACTACCACCTGTACCGCCAGGTGTTCCCGCTGACCGCGCTCGGCCGGTACGTGTACGGCGAGCCCGCCGTCACCCGGCCGAAGACCGGCGGCGGTGCGCGCCTCGCCGAGGCGAAGGCGAGCTGATGAGCCACCCGTCCGCCGCTCCGGCGCCGCTGCTGATCGCCTGTGCGCTCGGCATCGAGCACCTCGCCCTGCGCACGGGCGGACGGGGCGGCGCGGACGGACCGGTCACCGTCCTGCGGACGGGCATGGGTCCCAAGGCGGCCGGGCGTTCGGTCACCCGGGTGCTGGCCGACCCCGCGCTGGCCGGCGCCGCCGTGCTGGCCACCGGGTTCTGCGCGGGGCTCGCCCCGGGAATGCACCCCGGTGACCTGGTCGTCGCCGAGGAGACCCGGGACCCGCGCGGCACGGTCGGCTGCGTGGGCACCGACCGGCTCGTCAAGGAACTCGCGCGGGCCGTGCCCGGCCGCACCGTCCACACCGGGCCGCTGACCGGGTCCGACCACGTGGTCCGCGGCCCCGAACGCGCCGCGCTGCGGGCGACCGGCGCGATCGCGGTCGACATGGAGTCCGCCGCCACGCTCCTGAGCGCCGTCCGCGCGGCCCCGCGCCCCGTCGCGGCCGTACGGGTGGTCGTGGACGCTCCGGAACACGAACTCGTCCGGATCGGCACGCTGCGCGGTGGAATATCGGCCTTCCGCGTTCTTCGTTCCGTACTACCCGCTTTCTATGAATGGCACCGTTCTTTGCTGCTCCCCCGGAGGTGAGCCAGATGGCAATGCCGCTTCGTCAGTCCATCAAGGTCGCTACATATCTCGCCGAACAGAAGCTCCGCAAGCGGGACAAGTTTCCGCTCATCGTCGAGTTGGAACCGCTTTTCGCCTGCAATCTGAAATGTGAGGGATGCGGGAAGATCCAGCATCCTGCGGGCGTGCTCAAGCAGCGCATGCCGGTCGCCCAGGCCGTGGGCGCGGTGCTGGAGTCCGGGGCACCGATGGTCTCCATCGCCGGCGGCGAGCCGCTGATGCACCCGCACATCGACGAGATCGTGCGCCAGCTGGTGGCCAAGCGGAAGTACGTCTTCCTGTGCACCAACGCCATGCTGCTGCGCAAGAAGATGGACAAGTTCACGCCCTCGCCGTACTTCGCCTTCGCCGTGCACATCGACGGACTGAAGGAACGTCACGACGAGTCGGTGGCCAAGGAGGGCGTCTTCGACGAGGCCGTGGCGGCGATCAAGGAGGCCAAGCGGCGCGGCTTCCGGGTCACCACCAACTCGACCTTCTTCAACACCGACACCCCGCAGACCATCATCGAGGTCCTCGACTTCCTCAACGACGAGCTGAAGGTCGACGAGATGATGATCTCCCCGGCCTACGCCTACGAGAAGGCCCCCGACCAGGACCACTTCCTCGGTGTCACGCAGACCCGGGAGCTGTTCAAGAAGGCGTTCGCGGGCGGCAACCGGCTGCGCTGGCGGCTCAACCACTCCCCGCTCTTCCTGGACTTCCTGGAGGGCAAGGTCGACTTCCCGTGCACCGCGTGGGCGATCCCGAACTACTCGCTGTTCGGCTGGCAGCGGCCCTGCTACCTGATGAGCGACGGGTACGTGCCGACGTACCGGGAGCTGATCGAGAAGACCGACTGGGACAAGTACGGCCGCGGCAAGGACCCGCGCTGCGACAACTGCATGGCGCACTGCGGCTACGAGCCCACCGCCGTGCTGGCCACCATGGGGTCGCTCAAGGAGTCGCTGCGGGCCATGCGCGAGACGGTCTCCGGGAACCGGGAGTGATGGGGGCATGACCGCCGTTTCCCTGGGGGTCCCGCAGGTACCGGCCCGGCCGCTCGCCGCGCGGCGCCCGTCGCGGCAGATCCAGGTGGGATCGGTGGCGGTGGGCGGTGGGGCTCCGGTGTCGGTGCAGTCCATGACGACGACGCGTACGTCGGACGTGGGCGCCACGTTGCAGCAGATCGCGGAGCTGACCGCGTCCGGGTGCGAGATCGTGCGCGTCGCCTGTCCCACGCAGGACGACGCGGACGCCCTGCCGGTCATCGCGAAGAAGTCGCAGATCCCGGTGATCGCGGACATCCACTTCCAGCCGAAGTACGTGTTCGCGGCGATCGAGGCGGGATGTGCGGCGGTCCGGGTGAACCCGGGCAACATCAAGAAGTTCGACGACCAGGTGAAGGAGATCGCGGCGGCGGCCCGGGACCACGGGACGCCGGTGCGGATCGGGGTGAACGCCGGGTCGCTCGACCGGCGTCTGCTGCGGAAATACGGGAAGGCGACGCCCGAGGCGCTGGTGGAGTCGGCGCTGTGGGAGGCGTCGCTGTTCGAGGAGCACGGGTTCCGGGACCTCAAGATCTCGGTCAAGCACAACGACCCGGTGGTGATGATCGAGGCATACCGGCAGCTGGCCGAGCGATGCGACTATCCCCTGCACCTGGGAGTGACGGAAGCCGGTCCCGCGTTCCAGGGGACGGTGAAGTCGGCCGTGGCCTTCGGGGCGCTGCTCTCCCAGGGCATCGGTGACACCATCCGGGTGTCGCTGTCGGCACCGCCGGTGGAGGAGGTCAAGGTCGGTATCCAGATCCTGCGGTCGCTGGGGCTCAAGGAGCGCCGGCTGGAGATCGTGTCGTGTCCGTCCTGCGGCCGGGCCCAGGTCGACGTGTACCGGCTGGCGGAGGAGGTCACGGCCGGGCTCGACGGCATGGAGGTGCCGCTGCGGGTGGCCGTGATGGGCTGTGTGGTCAACGGTCCGGGTGAGGCTCGTGAGGCCGATCTCGGGGTGGCCTCCGGCAACGGCAAGGGGCAGATCTTCGTCAAGGGCGAGGTCGTCAGGACCGTCCCCGAGTCGAAGATCGTGGAGACCCTGATCGAGGAGGCGATGAAGATCGCCGAACAGATGGAGAAGGACGGCGCGTCGGGGGAGTCCGCCGTCACCGTGAGCTGAACAGCACGGACCGAAGGGGGCCCGAACGTGACGATTCTGGAGAACATCCGGGGACCACGCGACCTCAAGGCGCTGTCCGAGGCCGAACTCGGCGAACTGTCCGAGGAGATACGCGCGTTCCTGGTGCACGCGGTCGCCAGGACCGGCGGTCACCTCGGGCCCAATCTGGGGGTGGTCGAACTCACCGTCGCCCTGCACCGGGTCTTCGAGTCACCGGTCGACCGCATCCTGTGGGACACCGGCCACCAGAGCTACGTACACAAGCTCCTCACGGGGCGTCAGGACTTCTCCAAACTGCGCGGGAAGGGCGGCCTGTCCGGCTACCCCTCACGGGAGGAGTCCGAGCACGACGTCATCGAGAACAGCCACGCCTCCACCGCGCTCGGCTGGGCCGACGGCCTCGCCAAGGCCCGCGACGTGCAAGGGGAGGAGAGCCATGTCGTCGCCGTCATCGGCGACGGCGCGCTCACCGGCGGCATGGCCTGGGAGGCGCTCAACAACATCGCCGCCGCCAAGGACCGGCCGCTGATCATCGTCGTCAACGACAACGAGCGGTCCTACGCGCCCACCATCGGCGGCCTCGCCCATCACCTCGCCGCCCTGCGCACCACCGACGGCTACGAGAAGATGCTCGCCTGGGGCAAGGACGTGCTCCAGCGCACCCCCGTCGTCGGCAACACCGTCTACGAGGCACTGCACGGCGCCAAGAAGGGTTTCAAGGACGCCTTCGCCCCCCAGGGCCTCTTCGAGGATCTCGGACTGAAGTACGTGGGCCCGGTCGACGGGCACGACATCGGGGCCGTCGAGTCGGCGCTGCGGCGCGCGAAACGCTTCCACGGGCCCGTCCTCGTCCACGTCCTCACCGAGAAGGGCCGCGGCTACGAACCCGCCCTCGCCCACGAGGAGGACCACTTCCACGCCGTGGGCGCGATGGACCCCCTCACCTGCGCGCCGCTCGGCCCGGCCGGCGGGCCGTCGTGGACCTCGGTGTTCGGCGACGAGATCGTGCGGATCGCCGAAGAACGCGCGGACATCGTGGCGATCACGGCGGCCATGCTGCACCCGGTGGGCCTCGGGACGTTCGCCGAGCGGTTCCCCGACCGCGTCTGGGACGTCGGCATCGCCGAACAGCACGCCGCCGTCTCCGCGGCCGGCCTCGCCACCGGCGGGGTGCACCCGGTCGTCGCCGTCTACGCCACCTTCCTCAACCGCGCCTTCGACCAGGTGCTCATGGACGTCGCCCTGCACAAGTGCGGCGTCACCTTCGTCCTGGACCGGGCCGGTGTCACCGGCACCGACGGCGCCTCCCACAACGGCATGTGGGACCTGTCGGTCCTCCAGGTCGTCCCCGGTCTGCGCATCGCCGCCCCGCGCGACGCCGAGCAGCTCCGCGCCCAGCTCCGTGAGGCCGTCGCCGTGGACGACGCGCCGACCCTGCTGCGCTTCCCCAAGGAGTCGGTGGGTCCCGTCGTACCCGCGGTGGACCGCATCGGAGGACTGGACGTCCTGCACGCCACGGACGCGCCCGAGGTGCTGCTCGTCGCCGTCGGCGTGATGGCGCCGGTCTGCCTGAAGGCGGCCGAACTGCTGGAGGCCCGCGGCATCGCCTGCACCGTCGTCGACCCCCGCTGGGTCAAACCCGTCGACCCCGCCCTGCCGCCGCTGGCCGCCCGGCACCGGCTGGTGGCCGTCGTCGAGGACAACAGCCGCGCGGCCGGCGTCGGATCGGCGGTCGCGCTCGCCCTGTCGGACGCCGAAGTCGACGTACCCGTACGGCGGTTCGGCATCCCGGAGCAGTTCCTCGCGCACGCCAAGCGGGCCGAGGTGCTCGCCGACATCGGCCTCACCCCGGTCGAGATCGCCGGCCGGATCGGCGCGAGCCTGGCCGTCACGTCAGTCCAAGGAGAGAACTGAATGACCAAGGGGTTCGACCTCGGCGCGCTGCTGGCCGAGCGCGGGGCCGAGCGGTACGAGCTGCACACCCGGCACCTCAACCACCAGCTCCCGCGCATGCTGCGCACCATCGGCTTCGACCGGGTCTACGAGCGCGCCGAGGGCGCGTACTTCTTCGACGCGGACGGCAACGACTACCTCGACATGCTCGCCGGGTTCGGGGTGATGGGCCTGGGCCGCCACCACCCCGTCGTCCGGCAGGCGCTGCACGACGTCCTCGACGCCGGCCTCGCCGACCTGACCCGCTTCGACTGCCAGCCGCTGCCCGGCCTGCTCGCCGAGAAGCTGCTGTCGTACAGCCCGCACCTGGACCGGGTCTTCTTCAGCAACAGCGGGACGGAGGCGGTGGAGACCGCGCTGAAGTTCGCCCGGTTCGCCACCGGCAGGCCGCGCGTCCTCTACTGCGATCACGCCTTCCACGGGCTGACCACCGGTTCCCTGTCGGTCAACGGCGAGGGCGGCTTCCGGGACGGTTTCGCGCCGCTGCTGCCGGACACGCCGGTGCCGCTCGGCGACCTCGACGCACTCGCCCGCGAACTGAGGAAGGGCGACGTCGCCGCCCTGATCGTCGAGCCGATCCAGGGCAAGGGCGTGAACGAGGCGCCGCCCGGCTATCTGCGGGCCGCGCAGGAACTGCTCCACCGGCACAAGGCGCTGCTCATCGCCGACGAGGTGCAGACCGGCCTCGGCCGCACCGGCGACTTCTACGCCTACCAGCACGAGGCCGGGGTCGAACCGGACCTGGTGTGCGTGGCCAAGGCCCTCTCCGGCGGGTACGTGCCCGTCGGCGCCACCCTCGGCAAGGACTGGATCTTCAAGAAGGTCTACTCCTCGATGGACCGGGTGCTGGTGCACTCGGCCAGCTTCGGGGCGAACGCGCAGGCCATGGCGGCCGGCCTCGCCGTCCTGCACGTCATGGACGACGAGCGGATCGTCGAGAACGCCCGGACCACCGGTGACCTGCTGCGCTCCCGGCTCGCGGCGCTGATCGACAAGTACGAACTGCTCGCCGACGTACGCGGCCGGGGGCTGATGGTCGGCATCGAGTTCGGCCGGCCCGAGGCGCTGAGGCTGCGCAGCCGCTGGGCCATGCTCCAGGCCGCCCGCAAGGGCCTGTTCGCACAGATGGTCGTGGTTCCGCTGCTCCAGCGGCACCGCATCCTCACCCAGGTCTCGGGCGATCACCTGGAGGTCATCAAGCTCATCCCGCCGCTGATCGTGGGGGAGCGGGAGGTGGACCGGTTCGTGGACGCGTTCACCGAGGTCATGGACGACGCCCACAACGGCGGCGGACTGATGTGGGACTTCGGCAAGACCCTGGTGAAACAGGCGGTGGCCCACCGCTGAGGCCGTTTTTTGCCTGTGGGGCAAGAAATTTGCCCCACAGGCAAGGGTGCGGCTGAATGGAGGGCATGAGCCCCTCGGAAGCCCCGGAACCCGGGGTGGCGGAGCTGCCCGCCGTGGCGCCCCAGCTCCGCGCCCTGCGCCGCCGCGCCTCCCTCACCCTGGAGACCGCGGCCCGCGCCGCCGGGCTGTCCCCGGCCCACCTCTCCCGGCTGGAGACCGGGCAGCGCCAGCCCTCGCTGCCGATGCTGCTGGCCCTCGCCCGTATCTACGGTACGACGGTCTCCGAGCTGCTCGGCGAGACCGCCGTCGAACGGGACGCCGTGATCCGCGCCGCCGACATGGAGCCGACCGCCGCGGGCGGCTGGACCTACTGGCAGGCCGGCGCGTCCGGCCGCGGCATGCAGGCCCTCAGGGTCCAGGTACCGCACGGCTCCCAGGGCGACATCGTGCGCGTGCACCCCGGCGAGGAGTGGCTCCACGTCCTCGCCGGGCGGCTGCGGCTGCGCCTCGGGGACGGCACCCACCTGCTCACCCGCGGCGACAGCGCGCACTTCGACTCGCTGACCCCGCACCGCATCGCCGCGGCGGACCCCGACGGGGTCGAGCTGCTGTTCGTCCACACCCTGCTGCAGAGCCCCACGGCCACGCTGTGCCTGGGGCCCCTCACCGGAGGCACGCCATGAGTGACATCGAGGAGAAGTTCCCCCGCGCCCTGTGGGTGCGGCTCATCGTCTACATCGCCGTCGGCCATGTCTTCGCGGCCTTCGTCTACCTGCTCTTCGAGGTCGGCGCGAAGTAGCCGGACTCAGTCGAGCAGACGGTCGCGCAGCCGCTCCCGGGTGGCCGGGGTGATCCGCAGACCCCGCTCCAGGTAGGTGTCGACGTCGCCCCAGGTCCGCTCGATCGTCTCGAAGGCCGCCGTCAGGTACTCGGCGCGCGCGTCGAACAGGGGACTGAGCAGCTCCATGACCTCGGGGGAGTAGGCCGAGGCGGCGGAGCCGCTGCGCTTCACCTTGTAGCGGCGGTGTTTCTCGTTGGACTTCAGGTAGTCCTCGACGATGGCCTCCCGCTCCACGCCCAGGGCGAGCAGGGTCACCGCGATCGACAGGCCCGCGCGGTCCTTGCCGGCCGCGCAGTGCATCAGGGCGGGGACACTGTCCTCGGCGAGCGCGTGCAGCACCCGCGAGTGCTCGTCGGTGCGGTCCGTGACGATCGAGCGGTACGACGCGATCATCCGGCCCGCGCCCTTGCCGTCGGCGAGGATCTCCCGCAGCTGGTCGAGGTCGCCGTCGCGGACCATCTTCCAGAACTCGGCGCCGTCGGCGGGGTCGGACAGCGGCAGGTTCACATTGCGCACGCCCGGCAGGGACACGTCGGGGCCTTCGAGCTTCTGGTCGGCTGCGTTGCGGAAGTCGAAGACGGTGTGCAGGCCGAGGCCCGTCAGGAACGCGGCGTCCTCGGCGGTCGCGTGGGCGAGGTGGCCGCTGCGGAACAGCACCCCGAACCGCACCCGCCGCCCGTCCACGGTGGGCAGGCCGCCCACGTCACGGAAATTGCGTACTCCGGCCAGCTCGGGCTCCGTCGACGGGACCTGCTGCGTCACGAGGACTCCTCCCACTCGGTGCCGCTGCCGCTGCTCGGCGGCGGGCACAGCCGACGATACGGCATTTCCCCGCTCCGAGGGGTCGCTATTGCCCCTTCGTGTAACGTCTGTTGCATCTGTCCGAATTGACGGTTTCTTTCCAACTCGGCCTGTAATAAAAGTCGCTGGTGAATGACCGCGTGAGCAGCGTCATATCCGTGACGGTGCGTCGCGCCGCATGTCCATGTAATCGAGGTGCTTTTCAAGGGCGTTTGCCCTCGCCGGCCTTTTCACCGTCGACGCAGGGTGACGGATCTTTCCCTCAATGGATCAAGGGAAACGCCTTTACCGGAAACCCCGCGCTTGTCGCTGTGCGACCTGGTCCCTTACGTTCACCTCCGATCCGGACGGACGCCTAATCCTGCCGCCGACCGGAGACCGCACCCACTCACCACCCGTATTCGGCAGGAGCGGGGGACCCACAGGTACACCGCCTGTTCCGGTTCCCGGAACAGGCTAGGGGTAAAGCCGCGCCATTCGGCGCGGCCGGGCATCTCCAGTCCGCACCCGACAGCTCACCTCGCAGGCGCCGGAGAGGAATTCGACATGCCCGCGAAGAGTAAGCACCGCCGTACCAAGACCCAGCGTCTGACCCGCACCCTGGCCGTCGCCGGCACCGGTGGCGCCGCGCTCGCGCTGCCGCTCATGGGCGCCGCCGGGGCCCACGCGGCTCCCGCCCAGTCCGCCACCGTGTCGGCCCCCGCTTCCGCGCAGGCCGCCCAGAAGGCCACGTACACCGTGGTGGCCGGCGACTCCCTCGCGAAGATCGCCGACGACCAGCACGTCAGCGGCGGCTGGAAGAAGCTCTACGCCGACAACCGGAACGCCGTCGGCGACGACCCGTCGCTGATCCGTCCCGGCCTCAAGCTCACCCTCACCCTCGGCGGCAAGGCGGCGGGCACGGACTCCGCCGAGTCCTCGGGCGCCTCGGCCCGGACGGAGAAGACCGAGAAGACCGAGAAGGTCGAGAAGGCGGAGAAGGCCGAGAAGACGGCCGACACGGCCGCGGTCACCTCGGCCGCCTCCTTCGTGGCTCCCGTGGCGGGCGGCGCCGTCGGCACCCCGTACCACCAGTCGGGCAGCATGTGGTCCAGCGGCTACCACACCGGCACCGACTTCGTCGTCCCCACCGGCACGCCCGTGCAGGCCGTGGGCGCCGGCACGGTCGTCTCCGCCGGCTGGGGCGGCGCGTACGGCAACCAGGTCGTCATCAAGCTCGCCGACGGCCACTACGCCCAGTACGCCCACCTGTCCCAGATCTCCGTCTCCAGCGGCGCCGCCGTCACCGCCGGACAGCAGCTCGGCCTCTCCGGTGCCACCGGCAACGTCACCGGCCCGCACCTGCACTTCGAGATCCGCACCACGCCGGACTACGGCTCGGACATCGACCCGCTGGCCTACCTGCGGTCGCAGGGCGTCACCGTCTGACACCACCAGGACGCCACCCCGCTGCCCGTCGAAGGCCGGACCCCGATCCCCGGGTCCGGCCTTCGACGCCGGCGCCGCAGGGAACGGGCTGCGCTTATTCCTGAGTTGGCCAACACTTTAGGAGTGGCCTTTCTCACCGCCCGTCAACCCCTGCCTACGGTCGCGTAGGTCACATTCGAAGGTGAATCATGGGCCGATGTGGCAGACGATTCGAAGAGTGACGAGAGAGCAGTGATCGGGTCGTACGTGGCCGTGGGTGACAGCTTCACCGAAGGTGTCGGTGACCCCGGCCCCGACGGGGCGTTCGTCGGCTGGGCCGACCGCCTCGCCGTCCTGCTCGCGGACCGGCGGCCCGAGGGCGACTTCACGTACACCAACCTCGCCGTACGCGGAAAGCTGCTCGACCAGATCGTGGCAGACCAGGTGCCCCAGGCCGTCGGCCTCAAACCGGACCTGGTCTCCTTCTGTGCGGGCGGCAACGACATCATCCGGCCCGGCACCGATCCGGACGAGGTGGCGGAGCGGTTCGAGCGGGCGGTGGCGGCGCTCGCCGCGGCGGCTGGCACGGTCCTGGTGACGACCGGCTTCGACACCCGGCGGGTGCCCGTGCTGAAACACCTGCGCGGCAAGATCGCCACGTACAACGGGCATGTGCGGGCCGTCGCCGACCGCTACGGCTGCCCGGTGCTCGACCTGTGGTCGCTGCGCAGCGTGCAGGACCGCCGGGCCTGGGACACCGACCGGCTGCACCTCTCGCCCGAGGGGCACACGCGCGTGGCGCTGCGCGCCGGACAGGCCCTCGGCCTGCCGGTGCCGGCCGACCCCGAGCAGCCCTGGCCGCCGCTGCCGCCGCGCGGCACCTTCGACATCCGCCGGGACGACGTGCAGTGGGCGCGGGAGCACCTGGTGCCGTGGATCGGGCGCCGGCTGCGCGGTGAGTCCTCCGGCGACCATGTGATGGCCAAGGGGACGCTGTCGGCGGACGACATCAGGATGCGGATCGCGCCGGTCGCCTGAGGCGTTCCCGTGGGCCTCAGGGGGACTCCTGGGGCCTTGTGCGCGGGTGAGTTCCCCGGGGCGGCCCGCGCCGGCCGCTGCCCGGGAGGCCCTCCGGGGCGGTGTCGGCCGGACGACCGGCGGCGGAGACCGCTGTCACACCGGACGACCATAATGAAGGTCTGTCCTACTCCACCTGGAGGTACCGTGGCCGGTTTCCGTTCCCGCAGCTCAGGGCTGTACGCGCTGCGGCCCGAAGCGTTCGGCGCGGACCCGAGCGGCGAGCGCATGGCGCGCATCCGCAGATCCCCGCACTTCGCGGACGGCGTCTTCCAGAACCCGGGAGGCCCCGCCCGCACCCGGCCCTCCGGCTCGACGGCGCAGTTCGCCAAGAACTACCTCGACCGTGCGGCACGGACCCTCCGGGCTCCCGCCGCGCCGATCCCCGTCCACCCCACCACCGTCGCCGACCTGGCCCGCCCGCCGGCCACCGGCCTCCGTCTGACCTGGGCCGGACACTCCAGTGTGCTGGCCGAGATAGACGGACAGCGGGTGCTGTTCGACCCGGTGTGGGGCGAGCGCTGCTCCCCGTTCCCCTTCGCCGGCCCCAGGCGACTGCACCCGGTGCCGCTGCCGCTGGCCGCCCTCGGCCCGGTCGACGTCGTCGTCATCTCCCACGACCACTACGACCACCTGGACCTGCCCACCATCAAGGCCCTGGCAGGCACGGACACCCTCTTCGCCGTGCCCCTCGGCGTCGGCGCCCACTTGGAGCGCTGGGGAGTGCCCGCGGACCGGATGCGCGAGCTGGACTGGCACGAGGAGACGAAGGTCGGCGGCCTCACCCTGACCGCCACACCCGCCCGCCACTTCTGCGGCCGGGCCCTGCGCAACACCCAGCACACCCTCTGGGCCTCCTGGGTGGCCGCCGGCCCGGACCACCGCGTCTACCACAGCGGCGACACCGGCTACTTCACCGGCTTCCAGGAGATCGGCGCCGCGCACGGCCCGTTCGACGCCACGATGATCCAGGTGGGCGCGTACTCGGAGTTCTGGCCCGACATCCACATGACCCCAGAGGAGGGCGTCCGCGCCCACCTCGACCTCCAGGGCGGCCGGCCGGGCGGTGCCCTGCTGCCCATCCACTGGGGCACGTTCAACCTGGCGCCGCACGCGTGGGCGGAGCCGGGGGAGTGGATGAAGGACGCGGCCGAGGAGGAGGGCCAGGCGGTGGCCTTCCCACGGCCGGGCGAGCCGTTCGAGCCGACGGGGGAGCTGCCGGTGGAGCCGTGGTGGCGGGCGGTGTCCGGCCCGCTCGCGCGTCCGTGGCGGCGGCCCGGCATCGCGGAGAGCATGGCCGGCACGAGCAAGGGGGATCTCGACCTCGCGGGCGAGCGGTGACGGACGGACTGCCGGCAGGAGGACCTGGGACCGGCGCCCCCTGACCAGGACGCGCCGCCCGCGGCGCGTCCTGGCGGCAACCCGCCGTCCACCGTGGCGAGTCCGACGTACCCGTGATGGTCGGAGATCCCGGGGCCGGCCGCCGAGCCGGGGACGCCCCGTCCCCGACCGTCTGGAGTGGACGCCCTGGAAGGGGGCCGGCCCTGGCCCGGAGATCCTCGGTGACATCACCGGCAGGCGCGTCCTGGACATCGGCTCCGGAACCGGCCATCACGCGGCCCACCTCTCCCGCGTCCACCTCTCCCGCGTCCACGGCGCCCGCGTCACGGCCGTCGAGCTGTCACCCACCCAGCACGAACGCGCCACCAGCGCCCACGCCGGTAGGAAGACCCGCCCCTGACGACCCGGATGTGGGTGCTGGCCCCCGAGGTGTGGACGGAACTGCGCACCACGTACGGCTTCGACGCCGAGGTCGTCGAACTCCTGCACCACCCCGAGGAGCCCGAGGAGAACGCGCCGGTCGGGCAGCAGTTCCTCCGAGCCCGCCGCCCGGCCGCCCCGCGCACGCCTTGCCGGCCGGCCCCGCACCACCCGGCCCCCGACACCGCACGCGGCCGTCGGCGTCGGTGTGATCGTCCTCGACACCCGGGACGCCGGTCACCGCGTGCTCCTCGGCCGTCACCGCCGCGGCATCCTCGAACTTCCCGGCGGGACCGTGGAGGCCGGGGAATCCCCGCGAGAGACCGGGGTCCGCGGACTGGCCGAGGAGACCGGCCTGTCCGCGCGTCCCGACGAGGTCCGGCTCCTGGGCACGCTCGCCGGCCACGTCGAGGACGTCGTACGGGTCACCGTCGGCGCCGTGGTCAGCATCTGGCGGGGCCGGCCCGCCACGCGGCCGGGTGAGAGCGTCGGGGACTGGGCTTGGTACCCCCTCCACCGGCTGCCGGGCGGCCTCTACGAGTGCAGCGCCCAGGTCCCCACCGCCTGGCGCCCCGGCCTCCCCGTCGACCCCCCGGCCCACTTCACGCCCTACGCCACGACCACGGCCCCCGGAAGCGGGGTCAGTCTCCCTCGGCGTGGGCCCGGGCCCGCCGGCCCGCGACGTAGGGCCGGTCGCCGCGCGCGGCGCTCCCGCCCGTGACCTGGGCGAGCAGGGCGAGCGCGGTTGCGGACGGTGAGTCCGGCTCTGTGGTGGCGACCACGACCGAGGGGCCTCGTGCGCTGCTCAGGGTCTGCTGGGTGACGGTCAGCGGCCCGACCAGCGGATGGCGCATCTCGTAGGTGCCGTCGGCGCAGGCCCTGACCCGGTGGTCGGCCCACATCGAGGCGAATTCGGCGCTTTTGGCGGAGAGTTCGCCCAGGAGCGCGTGGAGTGCCGCGTCCTCCGGGTGCTGGGCCGCGACCACGCGCAGATGGCCGACCATGGCCCTGGCCTTGCCCGGCCAGTCCGCGTACAGGTCACGGACGTGGCCGTCGAGGAACACCAGCCGGGCCATGGCGGGCCGCTGCGCCGGCCGGCCTGGGGCGGCGAAGTCCAGGTGCCCGGCGAACAGCGCGTGGCCCGGCCGGTTCCACGCCAGTACGTCGGTGCGCCGGCCGAGCACGATCGCGGGCACGTGGCCCAGTACGTCCAGGAGCTGGCGGGTGGCGTCCGGCACCCGTTCCGGCGCCGGACGCCTGCCCGGGGTGCGCCGCCTGCCCGCACGGGCCAGGTCGTGCAGGTACCGCCGCTCGGACTCGTCCAGCCGCAGCGCCCCGGCGATCGCGTCCAGCACCTCGGGCGACGCGCTGGGCGACTGCCCCTGTTCCAGCCGCGTGTAGTAGGACGTGCTCACTCCCGCGAGCAGGGCCAGTTCCTCGCGCCGCAGCCCCGGGACGCGCCGGCGCTCCCCGTAGGTGGGTACGCCGACGTCCTCCGGGCGCAGTCGCGAGCGCCGCGTGTGCAGGAAGTCTCCGAGCTGCGTCTTTCCGTCCATGGCTCCGAGTATGGGCCGCCCCGCGGCGCCCAGCCTGCCCCAGTCGTGGACAGGCAAGGGCGGGTCTGGTTCCGCGCCCGCGTCCCCGGTGGGGTGGGAGGCCCCGAGTAATCCGAGGAAGGACAGACACTCATGGAACAGATCATCCTCGGTGACGTCTCCGTCACCCGGGTACGGGAGTACTTCGGTCCCGTCGGCATGACACCCGGGACCTTCTTCCCGGACAGCTCGAAGGACGTATGGGAAGCCGGCCGCGACTGGCTGGCCCCGCACTTCCTGGACGCCGGGACCGGCATCGTCCATTCCGCGATCCAGACCTGGCTGCTGCGCAGCGAGGGCAGGACGATCCTCGTCGACACCGGCGTGGGCAACCACAAGGAGCGCCCCTACGCCCCGGTCTGGAGCCACCTGGAGACGGACTTCCTGGCCGGCCTCGCCCGCGCCGGTGTCCGGCCCGAGGACGTGGACATCGTGATCAACACGCACCTCCACGTCGACCACGTCGGCTGGAACACGTACCTGGACGGTCGGCAGTGGGTCCCCACCTTCCCCAACGCCACCTACCTGATGCCCAAGGACGACTTCGACTTCTGGAATCCCGGGAACGGCCACCGGCCACTCCTCGGCCGCGGCAACCAGAACGTCTTCGAGGACAGCGTGGCCCCCGTCCACCGGGCCGGCCTGACCCGGCTGTGGGAGGGCAGCCACCGGATCGACGCGAACCTGCGCCTGGACGCGGCCCCCGGGCACACCCCCGGCTCCTCCGTGCTCACCCTCACCTCCGGCACGGACCGCGCGGTGTTCGTCGGCGACCTGCTGCACAGCCCCGTACAGATCCTGGAGCCGGACGTCAACAGCTGCTTCTGCGAGGACCCCGCCGAAGCCCGTGCCACCCGCCGCGAGGTGCTGGGCCGGGCCGCCGACACCCACGCCCTCGTCTTCCCGGCCCACCTGGGCGGCCACGGCGCCGCCGAGGTCGTACGCGACGGAAACGCCTTCGCCGTCAAGGACTGGGCGCCCTTCACCCCGTACACCGAGCAGCACTGACACCGCGGAAAGGCCCGACCGATGAACCACCACCACCCCGCACCCGTCGTGACCACCGCGCAGGGAGCCGTCCGCGGCCTGCGCCAGGACGACGGCACCGCCGTCTTCCTCGGCATCCCCTACGCCGCCCCGCCCCGCGGGGCCGGCCGGTTCGCCCCGCCCCGGCCGCACGACCCTTGGGACGGCGTACGGGACGCCACGGTCCCCGGGCCCAACGCGCCGCAGTCCGAACGCAGGCTGGGCGTCCTCGACATGACCCCCTACTTCGGCACCGGCTGGAGCCGTGGCGAGGACTATCTCACCGTCGATGTCCGGACGCCTTCCACGGGGCGCGGCGGCCTGCCGGTCATGGTGTTCGTGCACGGCGGCGGCTTCGTCGCCGGTTCGACACGCTCCGCGCTGTACGACGGGTCCGCCTTCGCCCGCGACGGCGTGGTCCTCGTCACGCTCAACTACCGGCTCGGCATCGCCGGTTTCCTCGACCTGCCCGGGGCGCCCGCCAACCGGGGACTGCTCGACGTCCTCGGGGCGCTGCGCTGGGTCCGGGAGAACATCGCCGGCTTCGGCGGCGACCCGGACAACGTCACGCTGTTCGGCCAGTCGGCCGGAGCCACCCTCGTCGGGGGCGCCCTCGCCCGGCCCGAGGCCGCCGGACTGTTCCGCAGGGCGATCGTGCAGAGCGGGAACGGCAGGGGCGCGTTCACCACCGAGCAGGCCGCCCGCGTCACCACCGCCGCCGCCGAGCTGCTGGGCGTCGCGCCGCACGCCGGCGCTTTCGCGGACATCCCCGACGAGCGTCTGGTGTGGGCTGCCGCCCGGCTCGCCGGCATCGACCTGCGGACCGCCACCCACCACGACCCGCTGCTCGGCCTCAGCCCTTTCGGCCTGGTCCTGGACACCCAGCCCGCCGAAGCCGTCGCCGCCGGACACGGCTCCGACGTCGACCTGCTCATCGGGACCACCACCGAGGAGGGCCGTCTCTACCTGGTCCCCGTGGACCGGTACGCCTCCTCGACCGCCGAGGACGTGGACGACACGGCGGCGCGCGCGCACCCGGACCCCGCGCGGCTCGTCCGGACGTACCGGACGACCCGTCCCGGGGCGTCCGACGGCGAGCTGCGCTCCGCCATCCTGGGCGACGCCCTGTTCGGCGCGGGCACCCGCGCCCTGGCCGCCGCCCACGCCGCCCACCCCGGGTCCGGGACCTACGCGTACGAGTTCGCCTGGCGCTCACGGGCACTGGACGGCGAACTCGGCGCCGCCCACGGGGTCGAGCTGCCCTTCGTCTTCGATCTCGCGCACCTGCCGCGGCTGTTCGGCCCCGCCGCCCTGCTCGGCCCCGGCCGGCCCCCGGCCGATCTCGCGGGCCGCGTGCACGGCGCCTGGGTCCGGTTCGCCGCCACCGGCGACCCCGGCTGGGACCCGTACGACACCGACCGCAGGACCACGATGCGCATCGGCGCCGAGTGGACCCCGATCGACGATCCGCGCAGCCGGGAACGACGGGCCTGGAACTGATGACCGCCCCGCCGCCACCGAGGGGAGTACGGTGTCGCCGTCCGGTCTTGCCACTCACCCACTCGGCCGGTCAGGGCGGTTCCGGACGGAAGGAGGCACACCGTGCCGACGATGCCGGTGCGCCGAACCCCCGAGGCGGTGGCGGCATGAACACGGTCGTGGCCCAGGGCATCAGCACCGGGCGGCTGGATCTGCTGCCGCTGCGCGTCGGACACGCGGCGGAGATGGCCGCGGTGCTCTCCGACCCGGCCCTGCACCGCTTCACCGGCGGCACTCCGGACACCCCGCAGGCCCTGCGCTCGCGCTACCGGCGCATGACCGCGGGCTCTCCCGACCCGGCCGTCACCTGGCTGAACTGGGTCGTACGGCTCCGCGCGGAGTCCTGCCTGACGGGCACCGTCCAGGCGACGGTCACCCCCTCCGACGACGGGCCCGTCGCCGAGGTCGCCTGGGTGGTGGGGACCCCGTGGCAAGGGCGGGGCATCGCCACCGAAGCGGCCCGCGGACTCGTCGACTGGCTCGGCCGGCAGCCGGTGCGCAGCGTCATCGCCCACATCCGTCCAGGCCATCGGGCCTCCGCCGCCGTCGCCACCGCCGCCGGGCTCACGCCCACCGACGCCTGGCACGACGGCGAGATCCGATGGCACCGGGACAGCCGACCATGACGTCGACGACGAGCGGGTCTTCGCCGGTACCGGCGCGGGTGCGGCAGGGGCCCGTCCAGGACACCTCGGCGCGGAGGGAGGCCCCGTCCGCGCCCGGTGTCGTCGGTGTCGCGGTGCGCGTCAGCAGGTGCGGCCGACGTAGTGGGCGCCCTGGATCTTGGAGGCCGAGCCGAGCCAGGTCCGGCCGGGGCCGACACAGCGCTCGTAGTCGGATGCGCCGGCGACCCGGACCTTGATGACGACGCGGGAGCCGTCCGAGGTGCAGTGGTTGTAGTAGGCGTCGGCGCTCGTCTCGTAGAAGCCGCACGGGTCGGCGGCCGAGGGGGTCGCGGTGACGGCCACGACGCCGAGGGACATGGCCGCGAGGGCGGCGGCGGAGGCGACGGTGCTGGTCACACGGTGGCGGATGCGCACAAGGACTCCTTGAACGGGTCAGGAACGGGACGGCGACACCGGGACGTGAACGTGGAGCGGTCCCGTACCGGACGTCGGTTCCGACCTTCGCAGCCCGGCCCCGGTCCGCAGGGGCAAACGGGATACGTTCACCCGGATAGGTAGAAATGCCCTCAGGGGTGCGGCGCCCTGGGGCACCGGGGACGGCCCGGCGCTTCGTGCCGTGCGGGTGTGAACCGCGCGAGACCGGTTAAGCGGCTGGAATGAGCAGTTTTGGAAGAGCCACGCCCAGTGAGGGCGGGTTCCCCGCCACGGTGCCGGCGGTGAGCGCGTCCCCCATGCAGCCACGGCGGGACGGCGAGGGAAGCCTCGCGCACGTGGTGGAAACGCTGCTGGACAAGGGCCTGGTGCTGAACGCCGACATCATGGTCTCGGTCGCCGGGGTCGAACTGCTGGGCATCCGGTTGCGCGCGGCCCTCGCCTCGTTCGAGACGGCGGCCCGCTACGGACTGGAGTTCCCCTCGGGCACGGACACGGAGACCGCCGCGTGGCGTGAGACCCGGGAGGAGAAGGAGACCTGCCCGTCCTGCGGAAAGCGGGCGCCCGTCGAGCAGTTGCTCGACCAGTGGTGCCCCTGGTGCGGCTGGCGCAGCGCCCAGGCGCGGTTGCGGGAGAGCGGTTCCGAGCCTCCCGCCCTGACGGGCCGTCAGGGCGAGGGGGAGGCCGGGCCGGACAGTTCCGGGGAGCCCGTACGCGAGGAAGCCCCAGCCGGACGGGAGGCCGAGCCGCGTGGTGAGTGACCGGTCCCCGATGCGGCCCACCCGGGAGCCGCGGGTGACCCTGGACGACCTGGTGGAGGTCCTGCTCAACAAGGGCGCGGTCCTGCACCTCGACCTCATCGTCGCCGTCGCCGACATCCCCCTGATCGGCGTCTCCGTCCGCGCGGCCGTCGCGGGGATGGAGACGATGCTGGAGTACGGCATGATGCGGCACTGGGACGAGGCCACCCGCGCCTGGGCGGAGCGTTCCGTCGCCCGCCGCGCCCTCGACCTGCGTGAGGGCGAGCGGGTCCTGAGCAGGATGGCCGGCGGCCACCTGCTGACCGGCGGCGTCTACCACGGCTGGCGGCCCGGCACGGTCTACCTCACCGACCAGCGCCTCGTCGTGCTGCGCGACGAGCCCCGGGAGATCCTGTGGCAGGCCGAGCTGGACGCCGTACGGCAGGTGCGGCTGAAACCGGAGCGGACGGTCGGCGGCGAGGAGCGGCTGCGGCTGGAGGTGGCGCTGGCGGACGGGCGGCGCGAACTGCTCTCGGCCAGGGAGCCCGAGACCCTGCACGACCTGCTCTCCCGGTCCGGCGCCGGACGCCTCGCGCCCGGCGCCGCCGCAGGCGAGGAGCCTGCGGTCGCCGAAGGGCACCTGTGGTACGAGGAACCGCGCAGGTCGGGGCCGTTGTGGCGGGGCGGCCGGGCACGGCTCACCGCGAGCCGGCTGACGTGGAAGTCGCCCGTGGACGCCCGGCCCGCGCTGGTGCTGCCCCTCACGGACCTGGCCGAGGTGGGCCGGGCGCCCGGGTACGGCCCCGCCGGGGAGGGGAGCGTGCTGGTGCTGCGCACCGGCGCCGGCGACGAACTCCGGGTCGCCGCCGACGACCCGGCCCGGTGGGTCCGGTGGCTGGAGTCCGCCCGTCCCGTGGCGGCGGCCGGATGAGCGCCACGGGGAGGGACCGGATGAGCGCCGCGGGGAGGGACCGGATGAGCGCCGCTGGGGGAGACCGGCCGGGTGCCGGTGGGAGAGAAGCGTCGAGCGGCGCGGACAGGGTCCCGTCGCGCGCCGCCACGGAAGAACGGGTCGTACGGCAACAGGAGGAGAAGGCGAGGACGACATGCCGCTGACCGTCGACGAGAAGAGCCTCAAGCACGGGGTGCTGTCCCTCGTGGTCACCTTGGTCGAGGTCATCCAGGAGGCCCTGGACCGTCAGGCGATGCGCCGCATCGAGGGCGGCGACCTGACCCCGGAGGAGGCCGAACGCCTCGCCGAGGCCCTGCTCGACCTGGACGAGGCGATGGAGCAGATCAAGGAGGACCACGGCATCGTCGGCTCCGTCGCCGACCTGCACCGCGGGCTGGACGACGTGGTCGACGACGTCGTGGACAAGCTGGTCAACCCGAGCCGCTGGGCGGAGGAGGCCGGCCGATGACGCAGCACACCGCGCTCTACGTGTACGCCCTGCTCCCCGGTCGGCCGGACGCCGCCGACGGCGTCACCGGACTCGACGGGCGCCCGCTGCGCCTGGTGGCCGTCCCCGGCACCGGCGTCACCGCGCTGGTGCACGACGCGGCGCCGGAGCCCTTCCAGGGCGACGACGACCGGGTCCGCCGCTGGGTGGCCCAGCAGAGCGAGGCGGTCACCACGGTGTGGGAGCGCACCGGCAGCCTGCTGCCGATGACCTTCAACGTCCTGGTCGCCGACGACCCCGCGACCGGCCGGAGCGCCGAGCAGCGCCTGGGGGAGTGGATCAGGGAACAGGCGGACGACGTCGAGAACCAGCTGCGGGCCCTCGCCGGGCGGTGTGAGCTGCGGGTGGAGATCGCCCTGGACCGCGCGGCCGTCGCCGGTCAGGCGGGCCCGGCGGAGGCCGGGGACGAGACCCGGTTGTCACCCGGCATGCGGCGGCTGCTGGCCAAGCAGCGCGAGCAGCGCGAGAAGAACGCGGCCGGCCGGCTCGCCGACACCCTGCACGCGGACCTCCGCCGCCGGCTGCTCTCCGTCGCCGAGGACCTCCGCGACCGGGGGACGACCGGGGGCGCCGACGAGACCGCCGTGCTGTCCGCGTCCCTGCTGGTCAGGCAGGAGGACGTCGACGCCGTCGGCCTGGTCCTCAGCGAAGCGCAGGCCCGTCGGCCCGCCCTGCGCATCCGCTTCCTCGGGCCCTGGCCGCCGTACTCATTCGCCGAGATCCGGCCGCGGGAGCAGACGGAGAACGCGGTGTCCTGACGCCTGGGGAGGCGGGAATGCGGGGGCGGGCCACCGCGTTGGTGCAGTCGTGATCGGCGGGAAGGGCTCCGCGGGACCGGGAGCCGCCCACCGCCCGCGCGGCCACCGCGTGGACGCCGGACCCGCTGTGATCCCCCCGCCGGGAATGCGGGACCCGGCGCCGGCGTTGCACCGCATGTATGACATGTCCGAGTCAATCGACTCGGGCGGAGGCGTAAGGAGCACCCCATGGCACGCGGCACCACGCGTCCGGTCGTCAGGCTGACGTCCACGGCCGGCACCGGTGTCACCTATGTGACCCGCAAGAACCGTCTGAACGACCCCGACCGGCTGGTCCTGCGCAAGTACGACCCGGTCGTCGGCGGGCACGTCCTCTTCCGCGAGGCGCGCTGAGGCACCCCGCGCGCGCCCGTTTCCACCGCCCGCCCCCCTCGCGCAGCACTCCGCCGTCCGCACGGCGGAGGTCTCAGGAAGGAGCTCGTCCCATGAGGTCCGGTATCCACCCCGTCTCCCGCCCGGTCGTCTTCCGCGACCGCACCGCGGGGTTCCAGCTGCTCACCCGTTCCACGCTCGACGCGCACGAGACCGTCGAATGGGCGGACGGAGCCACCTATCCGGTGGTCGACGTCGAGATCTCCTCGGCGAGCCACCCGTTCTACACCGGCCGCTCGCGCGTCGTGGACACGGCGGGGCGGGTGGAGCGCTTCGAGCGGCGCTACGGCGCCGCCGCCCCGGCCCGCTCCTGACGCGGCCGGCCCCTGTTCCACCTCCGGGAAGGAGACCGCGATGAAGGTGCGCAACTCCCTGCGCTCGATGAAGGCCAGGCCGGGCGCCCAGGTGGTGCGCCGGCGCGGCGTCACCTACGTGATCAACAAGAAGGAGCCGCGCAACAAGGCCCGCCAGGGCTGACGCGGCGCGGGCGGACGGGCCGGCACCACTCGGTGCCGGCCCGTCCGTGGTCACCGGGCCGGCCGGCCCAGGCCCGGCGTCTGCGGCGTGAACCGGACGACAGGCCGCGTTCCCCGACCGGCTGGACTGGTACGACCACCACCGGTCCCACACCGGCATCGACGGCCGCGCACCCGCCGGCCGCGTCACCGACCTGCCGGGACAACACACCTGGAGCCACAGGTCGTGGGGGACCGGGCCGGTCCGCGCGGTGGTGTGCGGCACGCGCGGGAACTCCGCGTGCGGCGCGTGTCCGGCCGCCGCCACGACCAGCGTGTGGTGGCCGGGCCGCAGCCCCGTCGACGCGGTAGCGTCCCGAACGGAACGGACCCGCCGCCACCCGCTTGCCCCGGGCGTCGATCACCGTGACCCGTCCGGCACACCCGGCGGGGTGCGCGGACACCGGACGGTTCCGGTGACGACGATCCCACCGTGCGGCATCCCGGCGTCCGCCGGACGACCCCGGGGCTCCTCGGCGCACGGCCCACGGCCGACCCGCCCACGGCCCCGTCCCGTACGGCCTCCCTCCCAGGTGCGGCCTCCCTCCCAGGTACGGCCTCCCCCTCCCGCACGCCCGCACCCACTGCGGCTCCGTCCCGTACGGCGTCCCTGTACGCCCGCCGCGGTGCCGGCCCGCGCGCGCCGGGCCGGCACCGGCACCGTACCGCCCACTGATCCACCAGGGCCCGTGCCCGGCGCTCCATCGGGGACCGCGCCGCCTCGCCGGGGGCGGCGCTGTGCACGGCGAGCCCGCACCGCTCCGCTCATCCGGCCAGGGTCTCGTCCAGCGCGGCCAGTTCCCGCAGGGCCCGGCGCGGCCGGGCGGCCCGGCGTAGACGTGGCCGGTGCCGAGGGCGTCGCCTTCGGTGCCGTGTCCGTCGGCGCGGTGCCTGGGCTGCTCAACTGGCCTCCGTGTCCCTTGCGTTCATCGCGTTCGTCAAAGCGGTGGGTGCCGCACGGGCGGCGCCGACGGCCGGCTCGGAGTCGTCGACGCCGGCGTCCGGGCCCCGCGGCGGGGCGGCGGCCATCAGCCGGCGCCCCCGTTCGAGCAGGTCCCGGCCGGCCGGGGTCAGGGACGCCTCGGCCACGCGCCGGTCGGCCGCCGAGCGCTCCAGGGTGGCCGGCCGCCGCCCGTGTGCGCGGTGAGCGCGGTCACCCGCCGGGGGCCGTCCTCCAGCGCGTCCGGTACGGCCACCTGGCTGCGGTTCGGCCCGAAGTCACCGGTGCGGAAGAGTGCCTGCGCCGGCCGTCCGACGCCTCTGAGGCAGACCCCGGGCGGCGCATTCGATGCGCTGCTCGTCCGTGAGTGCCGCCGGTCCGGTGGGGAACGGCGATTGATGCAGGTAGCAAACATATAGAGGTCAAGAGCCCGGCAGAGCCATGTGCGTGCAAAATGCCCGCCCTGGGTAGAGGTCCCTCCGGTCGCGTGAAGCGACAAATCCGTAATCAGTGAGTAAAAGCACACGAACTGGAATCAGGAGGGTCAGATGTCCTCGAAGCGACGCCGCAAGAAGAAGTCCCGCCGCAAGAACGGCGCCAACCACGGCAAGCGTCCGCAGAGCTGACGGCGCGCACTCCGCGTACAGGGGCGGGCGGCCCCGGTCGCCCGCCCCTGCGCACTCCTCACGAGGTAACCGACAGTGACTGTTCTCGATCGCTTCCGACCGTTCTCCCGCTTCTCTCGAACGGTCGCCTCACCGGCTTATCGGTCTGTCGTACGAAGGCTCATACCAGAGCGGGACGAAGTCCGGGGGACTTCCCCAACTGCCTCTCACGCGTGAGGCGCAGGCGACTACCGTGAGTGTCCGTCGGGCGACACGGGCCGGGTCCGCGGTCCGCTCGGCCGGCACCGCGATGGCGCCTGCCCGCGTGGCGCACCACCCGCGAGCACCCCGCCCAAGACGGACCCGTACCCGAGGACACCGATGTCTCACCTCCGCGCCCCGGCCGCGCGCGCCGACCGCCGTGAAGGCGGGCGGCACGGCCGGCCGGCCGCCCGCACCGATCCCGCGCTGCCCGAGACCCCGATACGGTCGCAGCTGCTGCGGCTCGCCGTGCTGCCGCCCGTCGCGGTCGCCCTCGGCGCGTCCGCGGCCGTCCTGTTCACCGTCCGGTCCGCCGGCGCCCGCCCGGCCCCCGCGCTCTGGGCGGTCCTGGCCGGGGCGGCCTCGGTGACCGTGGCCGCCGTCGTCATCGCCGGCGTCGCCGCCGACCGCGCGGCCCGCACCGTGGGCGAACGGCTCGGCGCGCTGCGCCGCGCCACCGCCCGCGGCGAGGCCGAACTGCGCGACCTGGTCGACACGTTGCGGCGCGGCGAGACCCCGCCCGCGCGCAAGCCGCGCGGCGGACCGCCGGACGACGCCGACGACTTCGAGCTGCTCGCCGCCGACCTCTCCTGCGCCCACGAGGGCGCCGTCACCGCCGTGGTCCGGGCCGCCCGGCTCTCCAGCCAGGCGGGCAGCGAACAGAAACTGGAGGTCTTCGTCAACCTGGCCCGGCGCCTGCAGTCCCTGGTGCACCGGGAGATCTCCCTCCTCGACGAGCTGGAGAACGAGCAGGAGGACCCGGACCTGCTCAAGGGCCTCTTCCACGTCGACCACCTCGCCACCCGCATCCGCCGCCACGCCGAGAACCTCGCCGTGCTCGGCGGCGCCGTCTCCCGCCGCCAGTGGAGCAACCCCGTCCCCATGACCGAGGTGCTGCGCTCGGCCATCGCCGAGGTCGAGCAGTACTCACGGGTCCGGCTGGTCCCGCCCGTCGACGGCACGCTGCGCGGCCACGCCGTCGCCGACGTCATCCACCTGCTGGCCGAACTCGTGGAGAACGCCACGGTCTTCTCCGCCCCCGACACCCAGGTGCTGCTGCGCGCCGACCTGGTCACCGCCGGGCTCGCCGTCGAGGTCGAGGACCGCGGGCTCGGCATGCCGGTGACCGAACAGCAGCGGATGAACGCCCTGCTCGCCGACCCCGACCAGGTCAACGTCGCCCGGCTGCTCGCGGACGGCCGCATCGGACTCTTCGTCGTCTCCCAGCTCGCCAAGCGGCACGGCATCGGCGTCCGCCTCCAGACCAACATCTACGGCGGTGTCCAGGCCGTCCTGATCGTGCCGCAGGCCCTGCTGGGCACGGCACCGGACACCGCGGCGGCCCCGGCGCCGGCCCCGCCCGCCGGTTCCACCGGCCCCACCGCTCCCGCCGGCGGTGACCTCTCCGCCGTACCGGCGCGGCCCGCCACCGGCCCGGCGCCCCCGCCGTCCCCGGCGGCGGCCCCTCCCGTGCCCCGGGCCGATCCGGCCGCCCGCCCCGGCGCCCCCGACCCGCTGCCCGTGCGCGGTGCCCACCGGGCGTCCCGGCCCCTCATCGCCGAGGCGGTGCCCGGCATCCGCCCCGACGACCGGCACCTGGTCGCCGAGCACACCGCCGAGCCGCCCGTCCCGCGCCACGGCGCCGTGCGCGGCACCATGGAGAAGCCGGGACTGCCCCGCCGCCGCTCCCAGGAGCACCTGGTGCCGCAACTGCGCGAGCAGCCCGCGCCCCGCCAGGACACCGACCGGCCCGTCGGCCACGACCCCGGCCTGATGGCCGCCTTCCAGCGCGGCGTCGGCCTCGCCGAGGCCCAGCAGCTTCTCGAACAGGACGCCGGCCCGCCGCCCCGCCCGCCCGAGGGCACCGGGAACGTGATCCGTATGACCGAGGCCCGGTCCGCGCACCCGCCCACGCTCCCGCGGCGGCCCGACGGGCGCGCGCCGGCCGGATGACCAGCCCTTTCCCCGCCCCAGCCCCCACCTTCCGCGCTTTTGCCGACCTTCGTACCCCAAGGAGTCGATCCACCATGGCGAGCGACGCGCCCACCGGTCAGGTATCCGATCTCGACTGGCTGATGAGCGGCCTCGTGCAGCGGGTGCCGCACACCTCCAGCGCGGTGCTGCTGTCCTGCGACGGACTGGTCAAGTCCGTGCACGGCCTCGACGCCGACAGCGCCGACCACATGGCCGCGCTGGCCTCCGGCCTCTACTCCCTCGGCCGCAGCGCCGGGGTCCGCTTCGGCGACAGCGGCGACGTCCGGCAGGTCGTGGTCGAACTCGACTCGACGCTGCTGTTCGTCACCACCGCGGGCTCCGGCACCTGCCTCGCCGTGCTGGCCGGCCGCGAGGCCGACGCGGCGGTCCTCGGCTACGAGATGGCGATGCTCGTCAAGAGTGTCCGCCCCTACCTGGTCACCGCGCCCCGGCAGCACACCGCCGGGTCCCCGGCCGCCCCGGCGATGAGGCCTTGAGCGTGGCGGCGGCCGGCGACGGGCCGTGGCTGGACGACGCGGCCGGACGCCTCGTGCGCCCCTTCACGGTCAGCAACGGCCGCACCCGGCCCACCGTCGCCCTCGACCTCATGTCGCAGGTGATGACCACCGGGGTCACCCCCCTCGGCCATCTCGGTCCGGAGCACACCCAGGTCCTCGACCTGTGCCGGGCCCCCGTCCCGGTCGCCGAGGTGGCCGGCCAGCTGAGGCTGCCGGTGGCGGTGGCCAAGGTGCTGCTGTCGGACCTCGTCGACTGCGGCGCGCTGACCACCAAGCCACCCGCCGCGTTCCACCACCACCCCACGGACCGGGCCCTTCTGGAGGCAGTGCTCGATGGACTACGACGACAGCTCTGAGTACGACGCGTCCGCCGCCGACCCGTTCCCCACCGCACTGAAGATCCTGGTGGCGGGCGGATTCGGGGTGGGCAAGACCACCTTCGTCGGCGCGGTCAGCGAGATCGCGCCGCTCAGCACCGAGGAGTTGCTCACCACGGTCAGCGCCGCGACCGACAGCCTCGACGGGATCGAGAACAAACTCGAGACCACCGTGGCCATGGACTTCGGCCGCATCACCCTCGACGCGCGGCACGTGCTGTACCTGTTCGGCACCCCCGGCCAGGAGCGGTTCTGGTTCATGTGGGACGAACTGTGCGAGGGCGCGCTCGGCGCGGTCGTCCTCGCCGACACCCGCCGCCTGGAGGAGTCCTTCGCCGCCATCGACTTCTTCGAACAGCGCGGACTGGCCTTCATCGTCGCCGTCAACGAGTTCGACGGCGCCCACCGCTACGACACCGAGGAGGTACGCATCGCCATCGACCTGCCCGAGGAGGTCCCCATCGTGCGCTGCGACGCCCGCATCTCCAGCTCCGGCGTGCAGACCCTGCTCACCCTCGTACGCCACCTCCTCGCCCACACGCCGGCGCCCGCCACGGGACACGGCGCCGGAGCCCGCCCGTGAGCTACGACCCGCCACGCCCGGCCGGACGCCTGCTGCTCACCCCCGAGGACCGGGAGGCGCCCGAGCGGGTCAGGCGGCTGCGGCAGCTCGGCGTCGGCCGGCACCCCGACCCCGCCCTGGACGCCTTCGCGGACCGGATCGCCGACATGGCCCGTACGCCGTACGCCATGGTCAACTTCCTGGTGGAGAACGGGCAGGTGTTCGCCGGGCTGCACGCCCCGCGGACGCCGCCGGCCGGTGCCGGCACCACGCCCGGCTTCGCCCGGTTCCAGCCCCGCGACCACGGCTTCTGCCCCCATGTCGCGGCCCGCCGGCGGGCACTGGCCCTGGAGGACGTCCGCGACTACCCCCGGTTCGCGGGCAACCCGGTCGTCGACACGTACGGCATCCGCTCCTATCTCGGCGCGCCGCTCATCGACAGCACGGGCACCGTGCTGGGCGCGGTGAGCGCCGCCGACGTCACACCCAGACCGTGGGGCAGGGCCGGGCTGGAGACCATCAAGGCGACGGCGGCGGAGCTGATGCGCCGTATCGAGCGGAGCGCGGACGACGGCCTGCCGCTCTGACGCGCCGGCCGCAGCGGGCGGCGTGCAGGAAAGCTGCGGAGCCGGTTAAGAAAACCTCGATGGACGCCCGCGGCGCGGTGGGGCAGATTGCTGTGCGATCCCCTCATCTCCCCGGACGCGGGCCGCCTCGGCGTGCCCGGTGCCGGGCCGCACCGTCAGGAGCAGTGGCGTTGAAGGCGCTGGTCAAGGAGAAGGCGGAGCCCGGTCTGTGGCTCACGGACGTGCCGGAGCCCGTCGTCGGACCCGGTGACGTCCTCATCAAGGTGCTGCGCACCGGCATCTGCGGCACCGACCTGCACATCCGGAACTGGGACGGCTGGGCCCAGGGCGCGGTGCGCGCCCCGCTGGTCCTCGGGCACGAGTTCGCGGGCGAGGTCGTGGAGACCGGCCGGGACGTCACCGACATCGCGGCCGGCGACCTGGTGAGCGGCGAGGGCCACCTGGTGTGCGGGAAGTGCCGCAACTGCCTGGCCGGGCGGCGCCACCTGTGCCGGTCCACGGTGGGGCTCGGGGTGGGCCGGGACGGGGCGTTCGCGGAGTACGTGGCGCTGCCCGCGGCCAATGTGTGGGTGCACCGCGTCCCCGTCGACCTCGACGTGGCGGCGATCTTCGACCCGTTCGGCAACGCCGTGCACACCGCCCTGTCCTTCCCGCTGGTCGGCGAGGACGTCCTGGTCACCGGTGCCGGACCGATCGGCCTGATGGCCACCGCCGTCGCCCGGCACGCCGGCGCCCGCCATGTGATGGTCACCGACGTCAGCGCGGAGCGGCTCGACCTGGCCCGGAAACTCGGCGCGAGCCTCGCCCTCGACGTCTCCGGCGCGACCGTCGCGGACGGACAGCGGGAACTGGGCCTGCGCGAGGGCTTCGACATCGGCCTGGAGATGTCCGGCCGTCCCGAGGCGCTGCGCGACATGCTCGCCAACATGACCCACGGCGGCCGGATCGCCATGCTCGGCCTGCCTGCCGAGGAATTCGCCGTCGACTGGGCCCGGATCGTCACCTCGATGATCACCATCAAGGGCATCTACGGCCGCGAGATGTTCGAGACCTGGTACGCCATGTCGGTGCTGCTGGAGGGCGGCCTCGACCTCACGCCGGTGATCACCGGCCGCTACAGCCATGACGACTACGAGGCGGCGTTCGCCGACGCGGCGAGCGGCCGCGGCGGCAAGGTCGTCCTCGACTGGACCCGCTGAGGAGCCCCTGACCATGTTCGACTCCGTGCGCGACGACCTGCGCGCCACCCTCGACGAGATCCGTGCCGCCGGACTGCACAAGCCCGAGCGGGTGCTCGGCACCCCCCAGTCGGCCACCGTGGAGGTCACCGCCGGCGGACGCCCCGGCGAGGTCCTCAACTTCTGCGCCAACAACTACCTCGGCCTCGCCGACCACCCCGAGGTGACCGCCGCCGCCCACCGCGCCCTGGACCGCTGGGGCTACGGCATGGCCTCCGTCCGCTTCATCTGCGGCACCCAGGAGGTCCACAAGGAACTGGAGGCCCGCCTCTCGGCGTTCCTCGGCCAGGAGGACACGATCCTCTACTCCTCCTGCTTCGACGCCAACGGAGGCGTCTTCGAGACGCTCCTCGGCCCCGAGGACGCGGTGATCTCCGACGCCCTCAACCACGCCTCCATCATCGACGGCATCCGCCTGTCCAAGGCCCGCCGCCTGCGCTACGCCAACCGCGACCTCACCGAGCTGGAGGCCCGGCTGAAGGAGGCGTCCGGCGCCCGCCGGCGCCTGATCGTCACCGACGGCGTCTTCTCCATGGACGGCTACGTCGCCCCGCTCGCGGAGATCTGCGACCTCGCCGACCGCTACGACGCGATGGTCATGGTCGACGACTCGCACGCCGTCGGCTTCGTCGGCCCCGGCGGACGCGGCACCCCCGAGCTGCACGGCGTCATGGACCGCGTGGACATCCTCACCGGCACCCTCGGCAAGGCCCTCGGCGGCGCCTCCGGCGGCTATGTCGCCGCCCGCGCCGAGATCGTCGCCCTGCTGCGCCAGCGCTCCCGCCCCTACCTGTTCTCCAACACCCTCGCCCCGGTCATCGCCGCCGCCTCGCTCACCGTCCTCGACCTCCTGGAGTCCGCCGACGACCTGCGCGTCCGCCTCACCGAGAACACCGCCCGCTTCCGCCGCCGGATGACCGAGGAGGGCTTCGACATCCTCCCCGGCGACCACCCCATCGCACCGGTGATGATCGGCGACGCGGCACGGGCCGGACGGCTGGCCGAACTGCTGCTGGACCGCGGCGTGTACGTGATCGGCTTCTCCTACCCCGTCGTCCCGGAAGGACAGGCCCGCATCCGCGTCCAGCTCTCCGCCGCGCACTCCGCCGAGGACGTCGACCGCGCGGTGGACGCCTTCGTGGCGGCACGGGCGGAACTGGACGCCTGACCCGATTGCGATAATCGCCCACATGATCGAAGCGCGACGGCTGCACATCCTGAGGGCCGTGGCCGACCACGGGACCGTGACGGCGGCGGCCGCCGCGCTCTACCTCACCCCCTCGGCGGTCTCCCAGCAGCTCGCGGCCCTGGAGCAGGAGACCGGCCACCGTCTGGTCGAGCGCGGTGCCAAGGGCGTACGGCTCACCCCGGCCGGCGAGATCCTGCTCGGCCACACCAACGCCGTCCTCGCCCAGCTGGAGCGCGCCGAGGCCGAGCTGGCCGCGTACGCCTCGGGCGAGGCCGGCACGGTCACCGTCGCCGCCTTCGCCACCGGCATCGCCCTGGTCGTCGCGCCCGCCGTGGCACGCCTCGCCGGTACCGCGCCCGGCATCCGGGTGAGGGTGCGGGACGCCGAGGGCGACGCCAGCCTGCCGATGCTCCTGGACCGGCAGGTCGAGGTGGCCGTCGCCGTGGAGTACCGGGGAGCGCCGCCCGCCGACGACCCCCGGCTGACCCACGTACCGCTCTACGCCGAGCCGTTCGACGCGGTGGTGCCGGCCGGGCACCGGCTGTGCGACGCCACCGAGGTGCCGCTCGCGGAGCTGGCCAAGGACGCGTGGATCGGGCCGTACCCCGGCAATCCCTGTCATGACGTGGTGATGCTGGCCTGCGAGAACGCCGGGTTCCAGCCGCGCCCCGAGCACTCCTCGGACGACTTCCGCGCGGTGGTCGCCCTCGCCTCGGCCGGGGCGGGCGTGGCCCTCGTGCCGCGCACCGCCCTGCGCGGCACGGACCTGACCGGCGTGGTCGTCCGCCCGGTCGACGGGCCCGCTCCCACCCGCCGGGTCTTCGCCGCGGTACGCCGGGGCGGGGAGGGGCATCCGCTGATCCGCCCGGTGCTGGACGCGCTGACGGCGGCGGCCCCGCGGTGAGCGTCCCGTAACACGCGTGTCTCATATCAGGGATACCGTCCCGGATATGAGACACGCTCCCGATGCGGAAGACCCGGACCCGGTGGATGTCCGGCTCGGTGCCCGGCTCGCCGAACTGCGGGCCGAACGCGGCTGGACCCTGGACGACCTCGCCGAGCGCGCCGGGGTGAGCCGCTCCACCCTGTCCCGTGCCGAACGGGCCGAGACCAGTCCCACCGCCGCTCTCCTCAACCGCCTCTGCGCGGTCCACGGCCGCACCATGTCCCAGCTCCTCGGCGAGGTCGAGGCCCGCCCCGCGCCCGTGGTGCGCGCCGCCGACCAGCTGGTCTGGGAGGACCGCGCCGCCGGTTTCGTCCGCCGGTCCGTCTCGCCGCCGCACGCCGGGCTGCGCGGGGAACTGGTCGAGGGCCGGCTCCCCGCCGGCGCGGACCTGGCCTACGACCGGCCGCCGGTGCCCGGCCTGGAACAGCACCTCTGGGTCCTGGAGGGCGCGCTGGAGGTGACGGCCGACGGCACCGCCCACGCCCTGGGCACCGGGGACTGCCTGCGGACGCGGGTGTGGGGGCCGACCCGGTTCCGGTGCCCCGGCCCCGGCGACGCGCGGTACGTCCTCGCGGTGGTGCTGCCGTGACCGCGGCCCCGGGCGTGGTCCGCCTGGACGCGGCCCGGGTGACCGGGCACGCGGCGGAGCTGGCCGCCCTGCTGGCCGACACCGTGCACGGCGGCGCCTCGATCGGTTTCCTCGCCCCCCTCGACCGGGCCGAGGCGCTCGCCTGGTGGCGGCGGCGGGCCACCGCGGTGGCCGACGGCGGCCTCGCCGTCTGGGTGGCGTACGCGGACGGGCGGGTGGCCGGCACGGTGAGCCTCGCCCTGCCCGACCGGCCCAACAGCCGGCACCGCGCCGAACTGGTCAAGCTGATGGTGCTCCGCGAGGCCCGCGGCCGGGGTCTCGGCCGCGCCCTGCTGGCCACCGCCGAGGAGGCCGCCGCCGCGGCCGGCCTCACCCTGCTCCACCTGGACACCGAGACCGGCAGCCCCGCCGAGCGCCTCTACCGCTCCGCCGGCTGGACCCGGGCGGGCGAGATCCCCGACTACGCCGCCGACCCGGCCGGGGTACTGCGGCCGACGACGCTGTACTTCAAGCGGATCGGCGCCTGACCGGCGAGGCGGGCCCGCCCGGCCGTTGTCAGTGGGCCGGGCTACGGTGCCTGCCATGCCGGACGCCGAAGACGTACGCCGTATCGCCCTGTCCCTGCCGGACACCACGGAGAAGATCGCCTGGAGCATGCCCACCTTCCGGGTCGCGGGGAGGATGTTCGCCACCCTGCCGGAGGACGAGACGTCCCTCGCCGTGCGCTGTCCCAAGGAGGAGCGGGCGGAACTGGTCCTCGCCGAACCGGAGAAGTTCTGGATCGCCGGGCACGAGGCGCAGTTCGCCTGGGTGCGGGCGCGGCTCGCCGCGCTGGAGGACGAGGACGAGTTGCGGGACATCCTCGCCGACTCCTGGCGCCAGGCCGCCCCCGTCCGGCTGCTGGAGGACCACCCCCGGCTGGGCCTGCCGCCCACCGGCTGACCCCACCCGCTCAGTGGCGCGCCGCCGCCCCGAGGAAGCCGCCGATCCGCTCCCGCAGCGAACGGGGGTCGAGCCCGTGGGCGGCGGTGTGCTCCGCCGCGGTCCCGTAGCGCCGCAGCTCGCGCCGGCCGACGCCGAGGCCCAGCACCCGGTGCGGTACGCCGGCCAGCGCGTCGTTCACCGCCGCCGTGGACGTGCCCGCGAGATACGGTTCGACCAGGACGACGTCGGCCCGCCCGGCCCCGGCGGCCCGGCGCACCGCCGCCGCGTCGAACGGCCGGACCGTCGTCGCGTACAGCACGGTGACGTCGAGTCCCTGCGTGGCGGTGAGCACGTCGTCCAGCGTCGGCCCGACGGCCACCACCACGCCGGCGCGGCCCTCGCGCACGGTACGGAACCGGGCCCCGTCCACCGGCAGCGCGTCGCCGTTCGACAGCAGCGACAGGCGTACGTACACCTTGTCGTCCCCGGCGGCGACCGCGTGCCGCAGCAGGGTCTCGGCCTCGTCCGGGTGACCGGGCACGTGCACGGTCCAGCCGTCCAGGGTGCCGAGCAGCGCCACGTCCCCCGGCGCCATGTGGGTGTAGCCGCCGGCCGGCCAGTCGTAGGAGGCGGCGGCGCTGACCAGGACCGCGCCCACACCCTGGTGGCCGAGGTCCAGTTTGACCTGCTCGAAGGGCCGCTCCACCAGGAAGCTGGCGAAGGTGTGCACCACGGGCCGCAGCCCGGTCAGCGCCAGCCCGGCCGCGGCCCCGACGAGGAGCTGCTCCCGGATGCCGACGTTGATCACCCGGTCGGGATGGCGCCGCCCCGCCTCGGTGAAGCCGTCCGCGCCGATCTCGGCGAGCAGCACGGCGACGCGCGGGTCCCCGTCGAGCAGGCGGGTGAGCACGGGGGCGAGACGGTCCCGCATGGTGTCCATGAGGGTTCCTTTCGAAGGTGGGGTAAGGGGGCGGGGGCGTCAGGCGGTCTTCGGGGCGACCCGGGCCACGACCACGTGCGGGCGGCCCGGGTGCGGCGCGGTGAACGCCGTGTACAGCGCCTCGTGGTCCCTGCCGTCGACGGTCGCCGTCGACCAGCCCGCCGCCTCGAAGCGGGCGGCGATGCCGCCGGGCCGGGCGTGCCGGGCGGAGGCGTTGTCGACGACGACGGTGTGCAGCCGCTCCAGACCGGTGGCCCCCGCGAAGGCGATCGCCTCGTGGTTGCTGCCCTCGTCCAGTTCCGCGTCCCCGGTCAGCACCCACACCCGGGGCTCGTCCAGGCCCTGGGCGCGCAGGCCCAGCGCGGTGCCCACGGCGATCGGCAGCCCGTGCCCCAGCGATCCGCTGCCGATCTCCACCCCGGGCACCAGCGTCCGGTCGGGGTGGTGGCCCAGCGGGGAGTCGTAGGAGCCGAAGCCGGGCAGCCAGGCGGCGGGTACGAAACCCTTCGCGGCCAGCACGGCGTAGTACGCCATCGGGCCGTGCCCCTTGGACAGCAGGAACCGGTCCCGCCCGGGATCGTCCGCCTGCTCCGGGCCGACCCGCAGCACCCGGTCGTAGAGCACCCACAGCACGTCCAGCGTGGAGGTCGCCGCGGGGCCGTGCTTCTCGTCCCCGCTCATCAGTGCCATCAGCCCGGCCAGGTCGGCGTACCCGTGGGCACGCCCGCGTTCTCCGGTGATCGTTCTCGTCATACGACCGATCGTGTGACCTCGACCAAACTTGAGGTCAAGCGCCGGTGACCGAGGGGAAGAGGTGCGCGACCACGCCCCCGAGTGCGGTATGGTTTTCCTGCACGCCCAACCGGGGAAACCCCAGGTCAGGCGGGCATCGGGACGTGGCGCAGCTTGGTAGCGCACTTGACTGGGGGTCAAGGGGTCGCAGGTTCAAATCCTGTCGTCCCGACTGGAGACAGTCGCGGGTGAGGGCCGGTTTCGGAGTGATCCGAAACCGGCCTTTGATCATTCTCGGGGACCAGTCGGGGGCCAGTGGGGGCTGGTGTCCTTGACCGGGTCAGCGGGTCAGCGGGTCATGCCGAACTCGGTGACCACGTCGTCCCGGTGGGGCGCGTCGCTCGAGGCGTCCGCGACGAGGTCGTTCAGCCAAGCCCACACCGCGGTGCGCTGCGCCGAGTGGCAGACCCCGGCCGGTATCGCCGCGCACAGAACCGCGGCCGTCAACGCCGTGGGCGAGGCCGAGCGGATCGGGACCCGGGCCGCCTATTCCGCCCTGAACTGTGCTCGGCGGCCCGCGCCGAACCAGGACCGCGTCACCGAGCCGCTCACGGGCGCCGGGACGCCGGTACTGGTGGTCGCGGACCGGCTAGGACCCCGTCACCCCCACCACTGGGCCGAGGACATGACCCGAACCCTGGACTCGGCGGTCCTGCTCACGCGTGAGGGAGTCGGACACGGCTCCTACGGCACCAATTCATGTATCAGCGGCGCGGTTGACGCAGCCCTTGTCCACGGCACCCATCCCGCCGACGGCGCCGTGTGCAAGACGGACACAGCCGTCTCACTCAGGTCTCGGGAACTGCACGGACTGACGTGGAATCTGTGGCGTTGACCTGGACGTTTCCGCTCTCGGTGGCTCTCACGGACCCCCTTTTCGTCCACCGGGGGTCAAGGGGCCGCAGGTTCAGATCCTGTTGTCCCGACTGGCGACAGTCGCAGGGGGAGAGCCGGTTCGGGAGGCATCCGAAACCGGCCCTTCGTCGTGCTCGGGGACCGGCCGGGGACCGACGAGGGATGTGGCGTCCTCGTCGCTCGCGCCGAGGGCCCGCGCGAGGGCGTCGAGGGTCACGTCGACGACGGCGCGCAGCTGGTCCGCGCTCGTGCCGGCTCTGCTCATGACGGCGAGGGACTGGTTCACGGCCGCGAGGTGGGTCGCGAAGGACTCGGCCGTCTCGTCGCGCAGCCGGCCGGCCTCCAGTGCGGTGCGCAGCCGGGTGTGCTGCAGGCCGATCGCCTCCCGTGCGCGCGCGGCGACGCCCGGGCTCAGCACGGGGGTCGCCATGACGGTCTGGGCCACCAGGCATCCGTCGGGCAGCCCGGGGTCCGCGATGCGGTCCAGGGTGACGTCGAAGAACGCCCGCACTGCTGCCAGGGGCCGGTCGGCGGCGCGGGAGAGCGCGGCGTCGTACTTGTCCCCGTACCGCGTGGCGTAGCGCTCCAGGCAGCGTGTGAAGAGCGTGTCCTTGTCGCCGAGGGAGGAGTAGATGGAGCTGCGATTGAGGCCGGTCGCCCGGGACAGGTCGTCCACCGACGTGTCCGCGTACCCGGACCGCCAGAACTGGATCATCGCGGCATCGAGCGCCGTGGCGATGTCGAACTGCTTCCTGCCCGCCATGCCGCACCTCGTCTTCCTCTTGCTCGGTCCCGTCCGTCCGCCTCGGGGACCACCCTAACTCATCTTGAACCGAACAGTTCAAGATGAGTTAGGGTGACGGAACGATCCTGGCTGGAGGGAAATCATGAGTGACCCCGCACGTACCCCGCGCCCTCCCGGCGATCCGGTCCCCGACCTGCCGCTGCCCGACCTGGCCGGCTTCACCCACCGCTGGGCCGACGCGGACGGCGTCCGGCTCCACGCGGTCGAGGGCGGCCGGCCGGACGGACCGGCCGTCGTGCTGCTCGCCGGATTCCCGCAGACCTGGTGGGCATGGCGCAAGGTGATGCCGGACCTGGCCGGCCGCTTCCGTGTCATCGCGATCGACCTGCCGGGCCAGGGCCACTCCGCACGCCCGGACATCAGCTACGACACGCACACGGTCGCCGCGCACGTCCACGCCGCGGTCGAGGCGCTCGGGGTCTCGGCGTACCGGCTGGCCGCCCACGACATCGGCGCGTGGGTCGCCTTCTCCCTCGCCCTGAAGTACCCGGGCGAGTTGCGCGGCCTGGCACTGCTCGACGCCGGCATCCCGGGCATCACCCTCCCCGACGCGATCCCGACCGACCCCGAACGGGCCTGGAAGACCTGGCACTTCGCCTTCCACCTCGTGCCCGACCTGCCCGAGACCCTGCTCGCCGGCCGCGAACGGGAGTACGTCGGCTGGTTCCTGAAGGCCAAGGCGCGCTCCGTCGGCACCTTCGACGACACCGAGATCGAGCAGTACGCCGCGTCCCTGGCCGCCGACGGCGGCCTCCGCGCGTCCCTGGCCTACTACCGGGACGCCGCCGAGTCGGCGCGGAGGAACCACGAGGCGCTGGCACGGCAGCGCCTGAGCGTCCCGGTGCTGGGGATCTCCGGCAGCCACGGCTCCGTCCCCGACATGGCCGCCTCCGTCCGGCCGTGGGCCGACCACGCCACCGGGGTCGTCGTGCCGGACGCCGGACACTTCATCCCCGACGAACAGCCCGCCGCCGTCGCTGCCGCGCTCAACGGCTTCCTCACCGAGGACGACTGAGGCGGGCCAGTGCCCCGGTCCGGCTTCGGCCGCCGGGGTCCCGCCCGCGCGGAGCCGACGGGGAGGCGGTCAGAACCAGTGCAGGCAGTGCGGCGGCCGGCCGGTGCGGAAGAGGGCGTCGGCGAGGGCGGTCGCGCCGGGGCGGTGGGCGCGGATGTGCCCGGCCCGCACGAGCGTGCTGGGGGCGGTGCCGCCGAGGTAGACCGAACTTAGGTCCCGCACGTCCAGGGACAGATCGGGCTCCCGGTCCGTCGGCACGCAGTCGGCCTTGCCGCCCCTGACGGTCAGCAGATGGCGGCCGTGCTCGCCGAGGAACGGGTCCTCGACGTCGAGGACCAGCTCGCCGTCGGCGCACCAGCCGCGCGCGGTCAGTGCGCGCGGCACGTCCAGGAGCCGCACCCAGAGCCAGTCGGTGTCGCCGCTCACCTCACCGGCCCGGAAGTCCGCGAGCCGCCAGCGCAGCGGGTGCCCCGGCGGGACGTGCTTGAGGACGACCTCGGAGACCAGGTCGTGTTCGAGCACGAACCGGGCCAGGGCCGTGAAGACGGCGTCGTCGGTGGCGATGGTCTCGTCGACCGTCAGGGTCCCGGCTGCCCCGATCGAGTAGCTGGCGTACCCGTCCGGGACCCCGTCGGCGTCCCGGTGGACGGCGACGTGGCGCGGTGCCGGCGAGACCGGGGGCTGCCCCGCGCGCAGGGCCCACCAGCGGTGCGGCCGGGACAGCGCGCCGTGCTGGGCGCGGCGGTACCGGTCGTAGACCTCTTCCAGCAGGTCGCCGCAGTCGGCCCGGCGCAGCACCTCGACCGAGCCGGCCGCTTCCTTGTCGGCCCTTCCGCGCGCCCGGGGAGGGGCGAGGGCGGCTCGGTGGCACGGCACGGTCAGCCGCGCCGTGCAGGTCGCCGGTCCGTAACCGAACCGGCCGTAGATCGTCGCCTCCGAGGCAAGCAGCACGGAGAGGAACTCCCCGCGGGCCCGGAACGTGTCGATCTGATGCCGCGTCATCGCGCGGAGCACGCCCCGGCGCCGGTGCGAGGGGAGGACGCCGATGGCGGTCACGCCGGAGACCGGGAGGAGGGCCCCGCCGGGCAGGGTGAGTTCGAAGGAGTGCGCGGCGGCGGTGCCGACGGGGCGCCCGTCCGCCGTCAGGGCCAGCAGACAGCGGTCCGTTTCGAGCGCCGACCACCAGAGCCCGCCGCCCTTGACCGGGGTCTCGGGAAAGCGCCCGAACGCGGCGTGGACCGTGTCGACGAAGACGTCGAGGTCCTGGTCGGTCGTGGGACGTATCCGTATCACTGCCGCTGCCTCCTCGGTGGGGCGGCACCACGACCGGCGCCGCCTGGCCAGAGTGCAGCCCCGTTCCGCGACGGGGGCAAGCGAATTACGGCCGGGTGCCGGGGCGGGCGGACCCCGTCACCCGGAGCGGACGGCCGCTTCCCAGCCCAGCGCGGGGCCGAGCCGTTCGGCGATGTCGGTGAGGATCTGCTCGTAGTCCTCCTCGTCGAAGGTGAAGGGCAGCGCGAAGGCGACCTCCTCGACCTCCCGGAACGCGGCGTGCTCCCGCAGGCGTTCCGCGATCCACTCCGAGGGACCGACGAGGTCGGGCGCGTAGAGCAGCCGGGCCGGGCCGTGCGGCTGCCCGGTGCGGGGCAGCCGCCGCGCGGCGTACTCCTCGTACTTAGCGCGCCGCGCCGCGCCGGCGGAGTCGGTGGGGATGACCACCAGCCCCTGGGAGACCCGGGCCGCGTCCCCGGCGGGGTGGGCCGCGCGGAAGGCGCGGATGTGGGAGAGCTGGACGGCGGCGAAGTCCACCGGTCCCGGAGTCGCGGCGTCCTCGGCCTTGACCACGCTGCTGGTGAGGAGGTTCATGGCGTTCTCCCCGGCCCAGCGGGCCGAGCGCAGGCTGCCACCGCCGTACCACACGCGCCCGCGCAGACCGGGGGAGTGCGGCTGGACCCGGTCGGAGTAGGTCTCGATGCCCTCCGTGCCGCGGAAGTCCGTGGCCGGCTCACCGGCGAGGTGCGCGAGGAGGCGCCGCACGCGTTCGTAGCCGAACTCCTCCGCGTCGGCGGTGCCGGGGTACAGGGCGTCCCTGACCCGCTCGTAGTGCATCGGCGGGCCGGTGCTCACGCCAGGGTTGAACCGGCCGCCGGACAGGAGGTCGACCGTCGCCCAGTCCTCCGCGAGCCGCAGCGGATTCTCCCAGCCCAGCGGGGTCACCGCGGTCCCCAGCTCGATGTGCTCGGTGCGCTGGGTGGCGGCGGCGAGGACCGCCACCGGCGACGCGATGCCGTACTGGAGGTGCCGGTGGCGCACCCACGCGCTGTCGTAGCCGAGGCGTTCGCCCAGCTCGATCAGGCGCAGGGTGGACTCGTGCCCGCGGGCCGGGTCCTTCTCGTCGAACAGTCCGATCGTGAGGAATCCCAGCTTCCGCAGGGGCCTGCCGTTCATCTCCGCCCACTCCCGCCCACTCCGGCCCGTGCGGGCCTCCACCACGCTCACCGATGATGATCAGATCATGTGCCGCCGACCCGCTCAAGACGCGGTCGGCTCACCGAGCAGCGCCCAGGCACCTCCCCGGCCGACGGTCGCGGCGAGCGCGGGCGAGTCGTAGGAGAAGGTCTGCCCGGACCAGGCCGGGCGCGGCCCGGCCGCCTCCGCCTCCCGGGCGAGTCCCACCAGCGTGCCGATCGGCTGATGCGCGGGGAGCGCCACTCCTGTCGTCATGACTGCGGAAACGGGCACGGGCGGCGCCGTCATCCCCACCGCGTATGACAGTCGTGTGAACAGGGGGAAGGTGCTCCCCGGGGAACGAGGGCCGACGTGCGGGCGCGCGCTCCGCGGTGTCCGCCGGGCGCAGCGTCTCGCGGAGCCGGGCGGCCCTCGCCTTCGACACGGTCCCGCCCGGCTCCCGGCGCCCGGCGGCCACCTCGTCCGCCTCGTCACCGAGCGCGGCGAACACCTGGACCTCGGCTTCCTCCCCGTGCCGTACGGCACGGTCCGCGCTGTCTCCTTCGACCCCTACGCCCTCAACCCCTACGCCCTCAACCCCTACGCCCTCAACCCCGACGCCTTCGACCCCTATGCCTTCGGCTGCGTCGACGACTTCCTCCACCACCCCCGGATACCGGTCCGTCACCCCCGCGGCCGGCCGTGCCATCGTCCTCGCCCCCGGCGCCCACGACCTGCGCGTCCCCCTGCCGGTGCGGCAGCCCGGCGGGCGACCGCACAGGCGTCCCTCACGGTCGTGACTCGGACCAGGCGTTCCCGAGGACCGCTCAAGCCCGTCCCGTGGCTCCGGCCGGCAGCCCCCCCGGCGGCCGGCCCGGCTCCGCGCCACGGATGCGTCCCGGTCCTCGACCTCGTCCTCGACCTCGTCTTCGTCCTCGCCGTCGGCGGTAGCGGCGCGCGCCGCCGCGCGACCGTGCGCGCACCGGAGAGGGACGACCGCACCCCTGGAGGCGGCGAGCGCGCCGCGGCCGTCCCTGTCACTCCGGATCGTTCCGGATGCCCCGCCCGACGCTCCCCCCGCTACGGTGCCCGCACAACCGACGCGTACGGAGCCCGGGGAGCAGCGATGCCGACGTCCGTCACCACCTCCCGGCCCACCGCCACCCCGCTCGGGCACCAGGAACGGCGGGTGCTCACCGCGGTCGGCTGCGGATTGCGGGACGACGAGATCGCCACTGCCCTGGGCCTGTCCGAGGACGCCGTGGCCGAACATCTCGCACGGGTCCTGGCCAAGCGCGGTCTGCGGGACCGGGCCGCCGCCATCGTGCACGCCTTCGACTGCGGCCTGGCCGTGCCCGGCCGCGGCCCCCGCACCCGGCCGGTCCGCGCGGCGCCCCGGGCCGGCGCCGCGCGCACGCCGGGCGCGACCCTGCGGCTCTCCCTGCTCGGACCACTCCGGGCCTGGCGGGACGGACGGCCCCTGGATCTGGGGCACCTGCGCCAGCAAGCCGTCCTGGCGGCCCTGGCCCTGGCCGCGGGTCGCTCCCTCAGCCGGCGGGAACTCCTCGCCGACGTGTGGGGCATGGAGTCACCGGCCGCCAACGTGGTGCCGGTGTACGTGTACCGGCTGCGCAAGGCGCTGCGGGCCGGGGACGCCGCGGACCCGGTCATCGAGCACGGGCTGCGCGGCTACCGGCTGGCCCCCGGCGCGGTCGACGTGGACGTGGCCCGCCTGGAGTCCCGGATCACCGGCATCGCGGAGGCGGAGCGGGCGGGCGACCTGCCGGAGGCGGTCCGCCGCTGCGCGCTGGCGCTGGAGCTGTTCCGCGAGGAGCCCCTGGCCGGGCTGCCGGGGCCGCTCGCCGAACTGGAACGGCTGCGGCTCGCCGAGCGCGGGATCGCCCTCGCGCAGCGGAAGGCGACGTGGCAGCTGCGCCTCGGGCAGGACGCGGAGGCCATCGCCGAGCTGTTCGCCCTGTCGGCCGCGCATCCCCACCATGAGCCGTCGGCCGCGCTGCTGATGCGGGCCCTGCACCGCAACGGCCGCCAGGCCGACGCCCTCACGGTGTTCGAACGCGCCCGCCGGCTGCTCGCCGACGACCTCGGGGTACCGCCGAGCCCCCTGCTGTGGCGGGCCCACCGGACGATCCTGCGCGGGGACGGGGCCGGTCCCGTCCCCTGAGTTCACCAGGCGGCGGGGTACCAGGCGCCGTTGTACCACTGCTCGTTGGCGCTGTCGTTGTGGAAGTCCATGTTGAAGTCGTTGGGGTAGTTCACGATGTGGTTGTTCGGGTAGGTCCAGATGCCGGCGGACTCGTCGCAGACGTAGTCCCAGTGGCAGATCGTCTTGACCGGTACGTCGCCGAAGTACCGGTCGGCGCCGGCGAGCGGGGCGCCGACGATCCCGCCGAACGGCACGGAGCCCCCATTGGCACCGGGGCCGCCCTGGCGCTTGGGGTCCGCGATGAGGACGGCGTTGACGTTGTCGAAGGTCTGCCAGTTCTCGGTGACCCAGATGTGCACCACCGCCGCGCCCAGCGAGTAGCCGCCCATCTTGACGTGCTGGCCCGGGCAGGCGGCGCGCTGGTCGCGCACCAGCCGGTTCAGCTCGTTGACACCCGCCCGGGCGCTCGCGCCGTTGGGAATGGTGGTGGGGTATCCGACGTGCTGCTGGATGTTGCCGGTGAACCCGTCGTTGTTCCACGAGCTGCCGGTGCCGCCGACGACGATCGTGTACGTGCCCTCGCACGGAGCCGCCGCCCTGGCCGTCGCCGCCTGCGCCGTGGACGCCTGCACCAGCGAGAGCCCCGCCGTCAGCACGAGTCCGGCCGCCGCGGCCGTGGTCCTCATCGCTCGCATCTCGTTCCTCCCCATGGGGTCCAGGTACGCCCACGAGGCTGGCAGCCGCCGATGACCTCGCGATGAAACGCCCGGTCCGCCGGTTCCATCGCTATTTCATCGGCGTTCCCTACCGTCGTCCGCCACGACCCGGATGTGACGACGGAAAGGCACACCGTGCGAAGAAGCGGCTTCTACCGCGCGTTCCTCCGGCTGGTCCTGGTGGCCGGCCTGGGGGCGCTGTTCATCGGGCTGACCGCCCCGGTCGGCGTGGCCCGGCCCGGCCCCGCGCCGGACCCGGACGACGACCGGTCCGGCGTCTCCCGGTACTTCACCGGCCCGGAAGGCTTCGCCGCCATCCCGACCGCGCCCTGCGACCCGGCCGGCCCGTCGGCCGCCGACGCCACCCTGGCGGACCAGCTCAACCCGCAGCTCGGCGCGAAGATGGCCGGCCACCTGGACGCGTACCGGATGTCCTGCGCGCGGATGGTCACGCAGGCCGTGAAGGACCGGGGGCTCACCCCGCGAGCCGCGGCGATCGCCGTCGCCACGATCATCGTCGAGTCCAGCATGAACAACTACGCCCAGGCCGTCGACCACACCAGCATCGGACTGTTCCAGCAGCAGGACTGGTGGGGCAGCCGCGAACAGCGCCTGGACCCGGTCTACGCCACCAACGCCTTCCTCGACGCGATGGAACGCCTGTACCCGGGCGGCTCCTGGAACGACGTGCCGATCGGCGAGGTGTGCTGGCGCGTGCAGCAGCCCCGGGAGGACCTGCGCCACCTCTACGGCGTCGAGGCGGGCGACGCCACCCTGATCGCCAACGCGCTGTGGTCCGGTACGAGTGCCGGCCCCACGCATCCGTACCACTCCGGCCGGGTCGTGTCGGGGCGGTCCGCGGACGGGCGCCTGGAGGCGTTCGCCGCCGGGGCCGACGGCGTGTACCACGCGTGGCAGACCGCGGTGAACGGGGCCTGGTCGCCGTGGCGGTCCGTGGGCGGCCCGCGCGACGCCCAGCTCGCGGTGGCGTCCAACGCGGACGGACGGCTGGAACTGTTCGCGCTGTCGGACACCACCTTCGACCACATGTGGCAGACCGGGCCGAGCGCCGGGTGGTCCGCCTGGGAGAACTTCGGCACCGGCGGGTCACGGGTGGCGGCGGGCAACAACGCCGACGGCCGGATCGAGGTCTTCGCGTCCAACGCGGACGGGGTGTTCCACCGCTGGCAGACCGCGCCCAGCGGCGGCTGGTCCGCCTGGGAGGGCACCCACGGCGGGCCGGCCGACGCGCGCCTCGCCATGGAGACCGCCCCCGACGGACGGCTGGAGGTCTTCGCGCTCTCCGACGCGACGTTCGGCCATCTCTACCAGACGGGCGTCAACGGCGGCTGGTCGGCCTGGGAGGACTTCGGCACCGGAGGGCACGCGGTCACCGCCGGCCACAACCAGGACGGCCGACTGGAGGTGTTCGCCTCCAACGCCGACGGCATCTTCCACCGCTGGCAGACCAGCCCCACCACCTGGTCGGCGTGGACCGGCACCGGGGGGCTCCCGGACGCCGAGCTGGCCTCGTCGCGGACGGCCGACGGAAGGGTCGAGGTGTTCGCGATCAACTCCACGGCGGCGAGCCACAGTTGGCAGACCGGGCCGAACGCGGCGTTCTCCCCGTGGCAGACCTTCGGCGGCGGCGGCACCGCGATCGGGACCGGTACCAACGCCGACGGGCGGATCGAGGTGTTCGGCACCAGCCACGCCGGTGTCCACCACCGGTGGCAGACCGGCTTCGCCACCTGGTCGGAGTGGGCCTGGCTGAACGACTCCGGACCGGCGGTGCCGTAGCGACGGAACGGGGCCGTCCCTCCCGGCCGGGAAGGACGGCCCCGCGGCACCCGCGCGCGGGTCAGGCCGCGAACTCCCGCTCCAGCCTGGGGATCAGGTGCCGGAGGTCCTCCTCCCAGCAGCCGCCGTTGTGGCCGCCGTCGCACCGGCTGCCCCAGCCGGCCCCGTCGCCGTAGTTGACGTAGGAGTAGGTCATGCCCAGCGCGTCCATGGCGGCCTTGACGTTCTTGGCCGCGCCCGCGATCCAGAACTCCGGTTCCAGGGGCGAGCCGCCCCCGTCGCCGGTGTACACGGAGACCCGGACCCCGGCGGCGGCCAGCCGGTCCATGTGCTGGGACGGGTCGACCTCGTTCCACCGCCGGTCGGCGTTGAACACCGGGTAGGGCGAGCCGAACGCCGCGTCACTGTCCACCCCGGGCTTGTAGGGGGACTCGTCCGGGTCGCAGGCGCCGGACGCCGCGGCGCAGATGACGCCCGAGGCGTCGATGAGGGAGGCGACGACGGCCAGCCGGAGGTCCATCGACCTGGCCGACAGGTCGATGTCCCCCGACAGCGACGCGGTGTGACCGAACAGGTCGGGGCGGGCCTGCGCGTAGTGGAAGGCACCGAAGCCGCCCATGGAGACCCCGGCGACGGCCCTGGCCTTCTTGGCCGCGACGGTCCGCAGGTTGGCGTCGATGAACGGGATCACCTGCTGGAGGTGGAAGGTCTCCCAGTTCTGCGCGCCGGCGGCGGTGTTCTGGTCGAGCCAGTTGGCGTACCAGCCCCGGGCGCCGCCGTCCGGGACGACGGTGATCATGTCGTCCGACGTCGTCAGCGCCGGATACGTCTGCTGGACCGGGTCGTCGGGCGAGCCGTGCAGGAAGTACAGGACCGGGTAGCGCCGGTCCGGGTCGTCGTAGTAGTCGCTCGGCAGAATGATCTTGATGTGCTGTTCACCCGCGACCTGGGGTGTGGTCACGGTGAGGTAGAAGTTCGTGGCCGTTCCGGTCGCCGTGCCGACCTGGGTCAGGCCGAAGCCGTCCGCCATCGGCGGCGGGGCCTCCGGGCCGGCGGCCCGTGCCGGACCCGCCGGCGTGATCACAGTGACGGCCACGGCGGCGAGCAGCCACGCCACCACCCTCCGGGACCAGGCCCTGTTCCGTCGCGTTCTCCCTGTCACTGCGCTCCCCCTTGTGAGGCTGTTCGGCACGGTCAGTCCAGGACCGTGGTCGTCAACTGCGGTGCGGCGGCGATCTGTTCCTCGGTGAAGCGGCCGGTCACCCACCGGCCGGCCGAGAAGAGCCGGGTCTGGTCGGCGTGGTGCGGTGACGTCGGGTCGGCCGACTGGGAGTAGGCCAGGACGGAGTACGCCTCCGGCGGACCGTCGGCGGTGAACCGGACCTGCTGCACGAAGCTCGACCCGAAGACGACGTCCGCCTTCCCGCCGACCTGCCCCGGCGTGATCACATTCAGGACCCCCAGTTCGCCGATCGTGCCGTGGACCGGTATCCGCTCACCGCCCCGGGTGACGGTCTGGACGCTCGACAGCGGGGCGTCCAGCGCGATGCCCGCCTTGCGCAGCGCCAGCACGGCGCGGGCGAGGGCGTCGCGGACGGCTGAGCTGCCGGAGTCGAGCGAGTTGGGCGTGTGCACCGGGTCCTTGGGATCGAAGGGGACCCGCCACGGCAGCTGCTCGACCCCCTGGCCGTCGAGCAGGCGGGTCCAGTAGTGGGCGAAGAGCCAGGAGCCCCGGCTGTCCGTCGTGTAGGCGTGGCTCTTCCACCCGGCCAGGATCGGGCAGGCCTCGCGCACGTCGACCAGGCTGCCGTCGACCAGGACGAGCCCCAGGGGCACGTTCCGGCAGGCCGTCACCGTGGCGTCGAGCGCCAGGTCGGCCGCCCGGCTGTGGTCGGCGAAGAGCAGCTGCCCCATCGTCCCGGGCGTGAAGCCCCTGCCGGGCAGGCCGTCCGTGCCGTCGATGCGGTTCCGCGCGGTCAGCACGAGTTCCTGGGTGCGCAGCGACCGGGGCGCCGAGGTGTCGCCCATCACCCGGGGGTAGGCCAGCGGCTGGTCCGGGTTGGCCAGCCAGGGGCTGTCGTTGGCGTTCCCCGCGAAGTCGGGGCGGATCAGGCGCGGTTGCGCACGCGGGTCGAGAAGCCCCGGGGCCGCCGCGTCGGGGTCGTCGGGCCAGTCGCAGGCGCCGCGCTTGCCGTCCAGGATGGAGATCGGCGGCACGTTCGGCAGCCGTGGCGCCTGGTGGAACAGCAGCTTGCCGGTCTCGGTCAGACAGGAGGCCGCGTGCGCGTCGGTGATGTTCGGGACGGCCTGGATGTCCGCGTACAGCGCGTTGCCCGCGCGGTCGGCGGCGACGGTGTTGAAGAAGGGGACGCCCTGTGTCGTCTCCAGGGTGGCCACCACGTCGTGGACGTCCGTGGCCCGGTTCAGGCCGAACCAGGTGTTCAGCGCCCGCAGGTTGTCCCTGTTCACGTCGCGGACCGCGTGCGCGCTGACCACCCAGGGCAGGGGGACGCCCTGGAGCGAGGTGGTGACCGGGCCGTAGCGGGTGGACCACAGCGTCCTGCCGGCCTTGGCGAGGGTGCCGTCCGCCTGCCGTACGTCGACCTCGACGCGCTGCGAGGTCATCTGCTCCCACGCGCCGTCCACCAGGTACCTGGTCGGATTCAGCGGATCGACCTGTACGTCGAACAGCCCGAACGGCGCGACGGTGGCGACCGTGTGGCTCCAGGCCACGTTCTCGTTGTGGCCGATGTTCACCGCGGGCAGCCCCAGCAGACTGGCCCCGGAGACGTTGACCTCGCCCGGGATCGTCAGCTGGCTCTGCCACATCCGGTTCTTGCCCTGCCACGGGAAGTGCGGGTTGGCCAGCAGCATGCCGGTGCCGCCCGACACGCCCTGGGAGCCGACCGCCAGGGCGTTGCTGCCCATGCTCTGCTGGCGGCTCACCGCCATCGCGTCCCGGATCTTCGCCGCGGTCCTCGCGGGGGAGGGCGCCGGGCCCGCGGTGGCCCGGGCGCCCGGGGGCGCGGCGTCGACCTGGCCGTCGAGCAGCGCGTCGGTGCTGCCCATGATGATCTCGGCGTGCGCGTGCCGGTAGACGTCGAGTTCCGTGATCGGCCGTACCCAGGCCGCGCCGCGGCAGGCGGGGTCGGAGAGGCCGGCCGCGCCGGTCTCGGCCAGGTACCGGTTGTATCCCTCGACGTAGCCGCGGATGGCCTCCCTGACCTCCGGCTCCGGCCCGTCGGGCGCCGGCTGCGCGACGAGCCGCTCCACCACCCGGTCGTCCTTGAGCCGCTGGAAGTACAGGTCGCTGTTGAGGTTGGTGGTGGTGTTCTGGAACTGGCCGGGGCTCGCCCTGCCGTCGGGCCCCAGATACCGGGAGCGCCGGGCGTCGACGGTCAGGTAGGTGTCGGCCAGGGTGCAGATGTTGTCCTTGGCCGCCGCGTACCCGTAGCCCGTGCCCAGCCCCGCCCAGTCCGAGGCGATGATGTGCGGGATGCCGTACTCGGTGTACCGGATCGTCGGCGCCTCCGGTCCCCTCCCCGCGGCGGCCGTTCCCGCCGCCGCCCCGCCGGCCGCGGGCGCGCCGATCACCGCCAGCGCGGCCAGCACCGCCACCGGCAGTCTCGTTCCGTGTCTCCTCCGTGCCATCGCCGTCCTTCCCCGTCGGGCCGTCATCCGGACGTCATCCGGACGCGGCAACGGTAGGAAGGACCGATGAAACCCCGGTGACCCGCGACGACGCGGGCGTACGGCCGCCGCGGCGACGCGCGCGTAGCCGACGCCCCGGCGTCCGTCACCCCGTAACCTTCCGGGGTCCGGCGGGCCCGCGGGGGCGCTAGCTTCCGTACCGCCCGCCCGCACGGCCCCGGCCGTCCGTCGCCGGCACCACCGAAACGGCCGAGGCAGGAGGAGCCGTGCTCCCAGGGCTTTCCCGACACACGCAGACATGGGTCCTCGCGGTAGCGGCCGCCCTGCTCCTGGCGGTGCTGCCGCCTGCGGCCCGCGCCGGGGCGACGGTCCCCCGGACCGCCGCCGGAGCCACCGCCGCCTGCCCGGCGGCCGGTTTCGTCTCCCAGCACTTCCACAGCGGCCACAACGGCGTCGACATCGCCAACGACGTCGGCACCCCCATCTACGCCGTGGGCGACGGCGAGGTCACCATCTCCGGGTACGAACCCGGCTACGGCCAGTGGATCAGGGTCCAGCAGACCGACGGGCGGATCGCCGAGTACGGGCACATGATCCGGCGGGACGTCTTCGCCGGCGACCGTGTCACGGCCGGCCGGCAGATCGCCCTGATGGGCTCCGAGGGGCAGTCCTCCGGTCCCCACCTCCACCTGCGGATCTGGGGCGATCCGTCCGCCTCCTACGGCATCGACCCCGAGCCCTATCTCGCGGAACGCGGCGTGGTGCTGCCCTGCGTCCCGGGCGGCGGACCGCGGCCCCGGCCGCCGGTCCACCCGGCGGAATCGGGCCGGGTGGTGTCGGCGCGGTCGGCGGACGGCCGCCTGGAGGTGTTCGCCGCCGGAGCCGACGGCATCCACCACGCCTGGCAGCGGGAGGCCAACGGCGACTGGTCACCGTGGGAGCCGCTGGGCGGTCCCGCCCACGCCGAACTGGCCCTCGCGCCGAACGCCGACGGCCGCCTGGAACTGTTCGCGCTGGCCGGGAACACCTTCGAGCACCGCTGGCAACTGAGCCCGTCCGGCGGCTGGTCGGGCTGGGAGACCTTCGGCGGCGGCGGCCGGGACGTCGCGGCCGGGGTCAACGCGGACGGCCGTATCGAGGTCTACGCGTCCGGTCCGGCCGGGCTCTTCCACCGGTACCAGGCCGAGCCGAACGGCGGCTGGTCGGGCTGGGAGTCCACGGGCGGCGGTCCCGCCGACAGCCAGGTGGAGATGGAGACGGCACCCGACGGCCGCCTGGAGGTCTTCGCCCTCAACGGCAGCACCTTCCAGCACCGGTACCAGACCGCCCCCAGCGGCGGCTGGTCGGCGTGGGCCGGCTTCGGCGAGGGCGGCCACGACCTGACGGTCGACCACAACGCCGACGGCCGCCTGGAGGTCTTCGCCTCCGGACCCGTGGGCGTCTTCCACAAGTACCAGACGGGTGAGGCCGGTTGGTCCGGCTGGGAGCCGACGGGCGGTCCGGCCGACGCGCGGCTCACCAGCGAACGCACCGCCGACGGCCGGGTGGAGGTCTTCGCCATGAACGGCGACACCGCCCTGCATCTGTGGCAGACCGCCGTGAACGCCCCCTACGGTGACTGGGCGCCCTTCGGCACCGGCGGCACGGAGGTCACCGCCGCCACCAACGCCGACGGCCGCATCGAGGTCTTCGGCACCAGCCGCGCCGGTGTCCACCACCGCTGGCAGACCGGTTTCGCCACCTGGTCCGAATGGCTCTGGCTCAACGACTCGGCGGGGCCCGCCGTGCCCTGACCGACCGTCAGGACCTCGCCGTCGTCCCTTGCCCCCTGACGCCTGACGCCTGACGCCTGTCGCCTGACGCCTGACCGCGGACCGAGGCACGGCCGCGGCCCCGGCGGAACACAGCCGCCCGCACGAGACACCCAGATTTCGCCATGTACACGTCGTCAGGAGGTCCGCCCCGGCCCCGGCTGCCCTCCCCGAACGGGCCCCGGCCCGTCCCGCGCGGTGACTTCGCCCACTGCGCCCGGCCGGAAGGGGACGTCCACGGCCCGTGGGCGCCGGGCACGGCGATGTGGCCGAAGTACGCCGGTGGCCGGCCCCGTGCCGGAAGTATCGTGGCGCTCGTCCGGCAGTGACGCGTGGAACGGGGGGCGCGGTGAGCGGCGTAGTCATCCATGTGCCGCGGGGAAGCGGGGGCGCCGGCGGCGCCGGACCGCACGGGGACCCGGTGACGCTGCGGCTGGGACCGGGCGAGTCCGCCCGCTTCGGGCGGGGCTCCGCGCGCAGCCCCGTCGAGCTGCGCCTCGACGACCCGGCCGTCTCCCGGCTCGCCGGGGAGATCCGGGTCACCGACGACCACTGGCAGCTCACGAACCACAGCACCACCCACAGCTACCTCGTGGAGAACCCGGAGGGGGCGGGGGAGTACCTCCGGGTCCCGCCGCGGCGGGCCGGGGCGCCGATCCCGTTCGAGTTCTCCCGCGTCGTGCTGCCCACCCGCGGCGACGCCACGGTCTCCTTCCAGGTGTTCGCCCCCGACCACGTCTATCTGGACCCGGAGGCCATGGGGGTGCCGTGGGGGAACGCCACGGTCACCGCGTACTCCCTGAACGAGACGGCCACCTACTTCCTCGTCCTCGTCGCGCTCTGCGAGCCCCGGCTGCGCGACCAGTCGCGGGTGGCGGTCCCCACCACCCCGCAGATCGTCGACCGGCTCGGCGGACACCCGGCCTGCGCCGGACTGACCGCCCGGGCGGTCAGCTCGCACATCGACTACCTCGCCGACGAGAAACTGCGCCTGGGCGCCCCGGACAGCCACGAGCCGGGCAGGGCCGACCGGCGCAACGGCAAACGGGAGGAGATCGTCGGCCTGGCACTCCGGTTCGGACTCGTCCGGGAGGAGCACCTCGCGCTGCTGCCGCCGCAGACGCAGGCCGGCGGACGGGAGCGGCAGGCCGCGCGATGAGCGCGCCGCACGGCCCCCGGGAGACCACGGAACGCGACCGGACGGACCCGCTCCCGCCCGGCAGCCGGGTGGGGAACTGGGAGGTCACCCGGCTGATCGGCAGCGGCGGCTGGTCCACGGTGTACGCGGCGCGGCCGGCCCGCGGACACCCCGGCCGCCCCGACGTCGCCCTCAAGGTCATGCCGACCGCCGGGCTCGCGCCGCGCCAGGCACGCCGGATCGTGGAATCCGCCCGCCGCGAGGTCGAACTCGGACGCCGGGCCGGGCACCCCAGGCTCATCAGCCTCCTGGAGTCGTTCGTGCTCGCCGAGCCCGGCCACCCCGCCCTGCGGGGCGCGATCGTGCTGGTCATGGAGCGCGCCGCCGGCAGTCTGCGGGAACTGATCGACGCGGGACTGCCCGAGACCGACCGCGGCCGGCTGATTGCGGGCATCTGCGAGGGACTGGCCCACCTCCACCGGTCGGGCTGGGTCCACGCGGACCTCAAACCGGAGAACGTCCTGCTCGGCGCGGACGGGACGGTACGACTCTCCGACTTCGGCCTCGCCACCGAGCTGACGGGGACCCACGGGTACGCGCCTCCCCTGGGCACCCTGGACTACTTCCCGCCCGAGCGCTGGCGGGCGCCCCTCGGTGAACTCGGGGTGCGGGTCCGGCCGACCGCCGACATCTGGGCCCTGGGCGTCGTCATCCACGAGGTGTTCACGTCGGGCTGCTCGCCGTTCCCGGGGGCCACCCCCATGGCGCGGGGCGCGGCGGTCCAGGAGTACGGCGCGGGGCGGGCGCCGCTGCGCATGGATCACGCGGTACCGCCGTTCTGGCGGGAGCTGGCCGCCGACTGCCTCGCCCCGACCCACGAGGCCCGCGCCCCGCACACCGCCGAGAGCCTCCTCGCCCGCATCACCGCCCACCGGCGGGGCCCCGGGGCGGGAACGGGACGGCCGGGCGGCCGGGCCCGCGCCGCCGTCCTGGCCACCGCGCTGTGCGGGATCGCCGGGGCGGCCCTGTACGCGGACGTGCCCGCGCCGCCCGGCCGCGCCGGCCCGGCACCGGACACGGTCCGGGTGTACAACGCGGAGCGGGCCTGCCGGGAGGACGGCGGCCGGGACCCCGGGTGCAGCCTGGGTCTCGCGGTCGATCCCGCCCTGCCCTATACCGCGGACAACGTCGTGGTGACCCGGGTCTGGCACGGCGACCTGCTCACCGCCGACTGCCGGACACCCGACGGACAGCCCGTCGTCGACGAGGAGGACCGCCGCTCCACCCACTGGTTCCGCGTCCGCCTCCCACCCGGCTCCCGGCCCTCCACGGCCTGGCTCCCCGCCGTCCGCACCCGAGACCGCCCGACGCTGCCGGAATGCCCTTGAGGTGGGGCCGGGAGCAGGGTGCCCCCGGGCGGGGATGTCCGTAAGTGAGGGACACGTGGCTCGACGGACATGGCGGGCGGGGCACCGGCGCAGAAGACTGGGGGCACGGGGCCGGCCCCGGGACGGTGGAGCCGGCGGCCCCACCGCACCCCATGACGAGAAGGTGACCAGCCATGACCACGGACACGAGCCTCGCGGCAGGAATCAGGGTTCCCGGCACGAAACCGGCGCGGGAGGCGACCGAACTGGTCCGGGACACCACCAGTGAGCTGATCTACCACCACTCCCGGCGCGTGTACTTCTTCGGCAGTCTGCGCGGCCGCGTCCGGGGGCTCAGCCATGACCCGGAACTGCTGTACATCGCGGCCATGTTCCACGACCTCGGCCTGAACGAGGAATTCCGCTCCAGCGGGCGCCGCTTCGAGGTGGACAGCGCCGACGAGGCCCGCCGCTTCCTCCGGTCGCACGGTGTGCCCGAGGACAGTGTGCGCCGGGTGTGGACCGCCATCGCCCTGCACACCACCCCCGGCGTCCCCGAGTTCATGGAACCGGAGGTCGCCCTGGTCACCGCCGGTGTCGAGTACGACGTCCTCGGCCTCGGGTACGCGGACGTCTCCGACGAGGACCGGCGCGAGGTCGTCGCCCTGCACCCCCGGCCCGACTTCAAGCGGCGCATCCTCACCGCCTTCACCGACGGCGTCCGGCCCAGGCCGGAGACCACCTTCGGCAACGTCAAGGCCGATGTGCTGGAGCACTACGTGCCCGGATTCCGGCGCGGGGACTTCGTCCGCACCGTCCTCGACTCCCCGTGGCCGGAGTGAGGCGGGCGTACGCCGGTGCCGCCGGCGCCCTCGTGGCCGCCGGGCCCGCCCGCCCGCGGTCGGTCCCCGGTGACGCGGATGAGCGTAGGCACTGACGCCGGCGCCCGCGCCGACCGCCGGCAGCACGGCGCACAGGCCGGGCACGGTGACGGCGGCGGGAGCGGTGGGCTGTCTGCCGAAGACCGTCGCCCCGCGCGAGGTGCCCTGGCCACCTGCGCCGAGGACCTGCCCCCCTGCGGCGCGACCGGCAGCACGTGTACGCACAGCGGCTCCGACGGCCCGGCCAGGCGCACGGGCGTGGCCCGCCCCGCCGGGGCACCACCCCTCCCCAGGGCGGCGAGCGCGCCGGCGGTGCCCGTGACCCGGGAGGCGAGTTCACGGGCGAGCCGGTGGCCTCCACGCCCCGGGGCAGCCGGGTGAACAGCCCGCGGCCGGTCTGCTGCTCCAGGGTCAGGAACGTGCGCGGCGGGCTCGGGCCGGCGTGTGCCGGGAGCTGCCCGGCGCGGGCGCGGCGGGGTCGGGTGTCCGGGGCTTCGTGACCGCCGCCGCAGCCATCCGGCCCACCGGGGGCCGATGGCGGGGGCCGGTGCCTCCGTCGGCGGGGCGAGGAGGACGGAGCGCGGGGCCCGGGGGAACGCGCCCTCAGACGAGGACGACGACCTTCCCCCGCGTGTGGCCGCGTTCGGCGTACGCGTGTGCCGCCGCCGTCTCTTCGAGGGGGTACGTCCGCTCGACGCGCGGCGTGTAGCGGCCCTGCCTGCCGAGTTCGCCGGCTGCGGCGAGGAGCGCGGGGTCGTTCCGCGCGTCGGCCACGTGCGCACCCAGCCGGCGGGCGTTGGCGTGGTCGGCGACCGTGGACACCCGAGCGGGGTCGCCGACGAGCGCGACGAGGTCGGGCAGGGACCCGGAGGCCGCGGTGTCGAGCACCAGGTCGACCCCGTCCGGGGCCAGGGCGGCGAGGCGCTCGGCGAGGCCCGTGCCGTAGGTGGTCGGGACGGCGCCGAGCGAGGTGAGGAACTCGTGGTTGCGCGCACTGGCCGTCCCGATCACCGTGGCGCCCCGGGCCACCGCGATCTCCACCGCCGCACTGCCCACGCCCCCGGCGGCGCCCTCCACGAGAAGCGTGCGCCCCCGCAGGGGACCGAGCGCGTCCAGCCCGCCCATCGCGGTCACGGACGCCAGACCGGCACCGCCGGCCTCCTCGTCCGACCACGCGGCGGGCGCCGGGGCCCAGGCCGACAGCACGGCCAGCTCCGCCGTCGCGCCCGTGACGCCGCCCAGCCCGAAGACCCGGTCGCCGACGCTCACCCCCGGTACGCCCGCGCCGATCGCGTCGACCGTGCCGACGGCCTCCCGCCCGGGAATGGCGGGCAGGTCCACGGGGAGCACCTCGCGCACCGCCCCGGAACGCACCTTCCAGTCGACGGGATTGACACCGGCCGCCGCCACACGGACCCGGATCTCACCGGGCCCGGGACGCGGGTCCGGCGCCTGCTCGACCACGAGGGTCTCCACACCGCCGTACTCGTGGAACCGGACTGCGCGCATGGCGTCCTGCCTCTCTACGGCCGCACGGCCGCAAGGGATCAAGGGGTGAAAGGGCCGGCGAGTGCCGACGCGCACCACGCTAGAACCTGACACCGGTGTCAGGGGCAAGCCGGCCGAGGGGCCCGGACGGGGCCGGTGCGCGTGCCGCGTGCCCGGCCCGCGCCCCACGAGTCGCCGAAAAAATGGCCGCAAGATTGCTGTGCATATTGTTAACAATCTTGTAGCGTGCGTCACGCCTCGACCCCGAGGCGTCAGCGAAGCACTTGATGCTCAGTGAGGGGAGACCCCGTGCAGCGGTTCTCCGCGTCCTTCGGACGCGACGCGCTCACCCGCCCGGCGCACCGCCCGGTGACCCGTACCCGTCTGCTGAGAGGCGCGGCGCTCGCGAGTGCCCTCGTCCTCACCGCGGTCGCGGCGCCCGCCTCGGCCGCGGCCGCCTCGTCCGGCCACGGGCCCGCCGCCGACCCGCAGGACGGCGCGCTGGCCTTCGACTCCGCCGCCTACACGACGATCGGCGTCACGGTCGACGGCCGGCCGGTGAACGTGCGCTGGTACAAGGGGATCTGCTACGTCGCGCACCCGGTCGCCGCCGCCGCCCGGCAGCCCGGCGGTCCCGGCGGCGGCACCACCACCATCACCGACCCCGCCTGCGGTTACCAGAGCATGAACGTGTTCGTTCCCGAGAGCGCCTTCGGGGACCAGCGGACGCCGGTCTACTTCGCGGTGAACAACAGCGGCTGGAAAGCGAGTCACCTCCGCGCGAGCGTCACCGCCGGCGCCTCCTACACCAGCACGACCAGCAACGTCGGCGCCGCGCTCAAGGCCGGGTACGTCTTCGTCGACGTGGCCAACCGCAGCCGGGGCCTCGTGGGCGCCGACGGCTCGGCCCCCGGCAAGGCCCCCGCGGCCGTGGTCGACGCCAAGGCCGCCGTCCGCTACCTGCGCCTCAACGACGCCGCCATGCCCGGCAGCGCCGAACGCGTCGTCGTCAACGGCACCAGCGGCGGCGGCGCGCTCGCCGCCATCCTGGGCGCCTCCGGCAACAGCGCCGAGTACACCCCGTACCTCGCCGCGATCGGCGCGGCCGGTGTCGACGCCCAGGGCCGCAGCACCCTGCGCGACGACGTCTTCGCCGTCAACGCCTACTGCCCGATCACCGACCTCGGCAACGCGGACGTGGCCTACGAGTGGCTGTACACCGTCCTCGGCACCCGTGCCGCCACCGGCTCCGACCCCTCGCCCGAGGCGTCCGCCGAACTGGCCGCGCGGTTCGCGGCGTACGAGAAGGGCCTCGGGCTGCGCGGCCCGGACGGCTCCCGGCTCACCGCCGCGACCATGCCGGCCACGCTCGAGCAGGAGGTCGTCCGCTCCGCCGAGACCTATCTGGCGGCGGACCCCGCCCACACCGTCCCGCCGCTGGGCGGCACCTTCCTGATCACCTCCCAGGGCACCACCAAGTCGTACGTCAACGACTGGATCGACGTGGACCCCGCCACCCGCACGGTCCGCTCCGTCGACATGGCGAAGTACCTCGCCTTCGTCGCCACCCAGGCCACCCTGAAGACGACCCCCGCCTTCGACGCGGTGGGCGTCGACGGGAACGTCACCAGCGGCACCGAGACCGACCTCTTCGGCCCGCCGAGCCAGAAGTACCTGAACTACACCGGGTACGGCTGGGACCACAACGATGTCGCCGGCGACGGCAGCGGCCTCGACGACACCGGACTGACCTGGAAGCAGTACACGAGCCGGAAGAGCACCACGGTCGACGACCAGGTCCACCTGGTCGACCCGATGGACTTCATCGGTACGAGCGCGGACACCGCGCCCAACTGGTACGTCCGCCACGGCACCCGGGACCGGGACACCGCGCTCACCGTGTCGGTCAACCTCGACCGGGCGCTCGCCGCCGACCGGCAGGTGGAGAACCTGGACTACCGGCTCGCCTGGAACCAGCCGCACGCCGGCAACTACGACGTGCCCGAGGCCATGGCCTGGATCGACGGAGCCGTCCGCAAGGCCGGCGACCCGCTCACCTCCGGACACCGGGGCTAGGGTCTGTCGTTCGGATCACGCCGGTGAGCGGGGAAGGCGCAGCCGATTCCCGCGACCTGATCCGAACGACAGGCCCTGGCCTCCGGCGGGAGCGGGTCGACGTCTCGCCCGGCGGGATGCCGGGGGGACCGACCGCTCCCGCCGCCGGCCCCGACCCCGGCCGGACAGGTCCGCTAGGCCGTGCGGACCGGCTGTCCGTCGATCAGCGGGTGGTCGCGCTCGATCAGGCCGAGGCCGCTGGCACCGCCGGGCGAGCCGAGGTCGTCGAAGAACTCGACGTTCGCCCGGTGGTAGTCCCGCCACTCACCGGGCACGTCGTCCTCGTAGAAGATCGCCTCGACCGGGCAGACCGGTTCGCAGGCGCCGCAGTCGACGCACTCCTCCGGGTGGATGTACAGGGAGCGCCGGCCCTCGTAGATGCAGTCGACCGGGCACTCCTCGATGCACGCCTTGTCCTTGACGTCCACACAGGGCTGGGCGATGACGTAGGTCACGGTGCTTCCTTCTCCTCGTGTCACGCTCGGTGTCGGTTCTCTGTGCGCCGGTGGCCCGTGGGCTCACCGCCGGCCGGTGTCCCGCGGGGTCGTGCCGCGCGGGGAGTCGAAGACGCGGTGCGGGGCGGTGGACAGTCCGACGGCACCGGGGCCGGGGCGCCCGCCGTCGGCGGTGCAGGTGTCCACCGGCAACCGCCGTCTGGCCGGCGCCCGTTCACGGGCCGCGCGCGGGGACCGGGCCCGTGAGTCCGCCGGCCCGCGGACGCCGTCCAGGTGACTGCCCTTCGCCGGTCGCGTACTCATCACACCCCGCCCGGTGCGGGCGCCGGCTCGCCGGCCAGCGGGGTGCGCGGGACGCGGCCGGTGACCGGGTCGGCCAGCCGGCCGGGCAGGGAGAACACGACGTCCTCGGCGGCACCCCGCTCCACCGCGACCTCGCCGAAGCCGAGTTCGGCGAGCCGGGCCACCAGCCCGTCGACGAGGACCTCCGGGGCACTGGCCCCGGCGCTCACCCCCACCGACGACACACCCTCCAGCCAGGCCGCGTCCAGATGCCCGGCGTCGGGCACCAGCCGGGCGGCGGCGCCGTGGTCGCGGGCCACCTCGACCATGCGCAGCGAGTTGCTGGAGTTGCGCGAGCCGACGATCAGCACCAGGTCGTTGGCGCGGGCCAGGTCCTTGACGGCGCTCTGCCGGTTCTGGCTGGCGTAGCAGATGTCGTCGCCCGGCGTGACGAGGTCGGTGAAGCGGGCCCGCAGGGCGGCGACCACGCGTTCGGTCTCGTCGAACGACAGGGTGGTCTGGGTGAGGACGGCGACCGGGGCGTCGTCGGGCAGGCCGAGGCGCCGTACGTCGTCCTCCGTCTCGATGACCACGATCCGGTCGGGGGCCTCGCCGAGGACGCCCTCGACCTCCTCGTGGCCCTCGTGCCCGACGAGGAGGACGGTGCGCCCGTCCCGGGTGAAGCGCACCGCCTCCTGGTGGACCTTGGAGACCAGCGGGCAGGTGGCGTCGATGACGTCGAGACCTCGGCCGGCGGCGGACGAACGCACCCCGGGGGAGACGCCGTGCGCGGAGAAGACGCAGACCGCGCCGTGCGGGACTTCCTCCTCGCTGTCCACGAAGACCGCGCCGCGCTTCTCCAGCTCCGAGACGATGTGCTGGTTGTGCACGATCTCCTTGCGCACGTACACCGGCGCCCCGTGCAGGTCCAGCGCCCGCTCGACGATGCCGATGGCGCGCCGCACGCCCGCGCAGAAGCCGCGCGGCTCGGCCAGGACGACGCTCCCCCCGCTCATGTCGCGTCACCCCCGGCCGGCGCGGGGACCGCGGAGACGGTCCGGCGCGGGGTGCGCGCGTCCAGCCGCAGCCGCAGCCGGCGCGGGTGGTAGACGGTGGCCAGCGGCACCGGGCGGACGTCCATGCCGGGCTCGCAGGTGACCCGCCAGCGGCCCAGGACGGTCGCGAGCCCCAGGGTGGCCTCGGTCCGGGCGTACAGGTCACCGATGCACTTGCGGGCGCCGGTGCCGAACGGCACGTAGGCGTGGCGGGCGGCCGGCGCGATCCGGTCCGGGAGCCAGCGGTCGGGGTCGAACCGCGCGGCGTCCTCGAACGCCTCCTCGTACCGGGCGACCGCGGCGGGGCTGAAGACGACCGTCGAACCGGCCGGCAGATGACGGCCCGCGAGGTCGGTCGGCGAGGCGGTGAGACGGGTGAACAGCCAGGCCGGCGGGTGCAGGCGCAGCGTCTCGGAGATGATCCGGTCGGTCAGGGAGAGGTTCGGCAGGTCGTCCCACTGCGGGGGGCGGCCGCCGAGGACGGTGTCGATCTCGTCGTAGAGCGCGGCCTCGATCTCCGGATGCTGGGAGAGGAGGTAGAAGACCCAGGTGAGGGTGCCGGCGACGGTCTCGGTGCCGGCCGCCATGACGGTGATGACCTGGTCGTGGATCTCCTTGTCGCCGAGCCGGCCGCCGTCGTCGTCGCGGGAGGCGATCAGGGCGGCGAGCAGGTCGTCGTGCTCGGTGTCGGAGGAACGGTAGTCGTCGATCAGTCCCTGGGTCGTCCGGTGCAGGAACTCCAGGTTGCTCCGGTAGCGGCGCTGCGACGGCAGCGGCAGCTTGCGGACCGAGGCCGGCAGGAACATCTGCCGGAACAGGCCGTTGAGCACCACATCGAAGGAACGTTCCACCTTCGCCGCCAGCTCGGGACTGACCGGCGTGGAGTACAGGGTGCGGCCGACCGTGCGCAGCGCCATGCCGTACATCTCCGGGAAGGCGTCGACCACCATGCCGTCCCGCCAGCGCGACACCGTGTCCTCGATCTCGGCGCGCATCGCCTCGGCGTACCGCTTGAGCTGGCCGCGGGTGAACGCCGACTGCATCAGCCGGCGCTGCCTGCGGTGGTCGGCGAACGGGCAGGTGACCAGGCCGTTGCCGGCGATGTCCCGGGCGCGGTCGTAGAAGACGCCGCCCTTGTCGAAGACGCGGTCGTTGGTGAGGACGTGCCGGAGCAGGTCGGGGTGGGTGGGGACGTACGCCGTGGTCGGGCCGATCTTTATCTCCACCAGGTCGCCGTGGGCGGACAGCGAGGTCATGAAGTTCACGGGGTGACGCATCATCTGGAGGGCGTGTCCCACGACGGGGAGCGCTCCGGGCGCCACTCCCGCCGAGAAGGTGCTCTGCTCGGTCATGCGAATCTCGACTTCCCGTCGGTACTGGTCGGTTGGTGACTGATCCGGTCCGCTGGCGGTGTGTCAGCGGCTGCTGCTGCCCAGCTCCTCCAGATAGCCCTGCGCACCGGCGGCGAGCGCGAACTCGGCGTCGTAGCGGCCCGAGGACCGGTGCCAGTCGTAGGACCCGCGGATCACGGTGCGCACGGCGTCGTCGCGGTAGCGGTCCAGCGCCGCGCGCTCGGCCTCGTCGAGCCGGTAGATGTCACCGACCTGCGGCAGGCAGGACTCCAGCAGGAGGTACTGCTCCAGACGGGCCCGGACCTCGCCCTGGATGTGGGCGACACTGCGGTCCTTGTTCCAGCCGTGCTCCCTGCGCAGGATCATGACCATGTTGTTCTGCTCGCCGCGGGCCTCCTCCTTCTCCAGCGAGGCGATGTCGTTGAGCAGCAGGTTGACGTCGACGGCGATCTGCAGCATCGCGGAGAGCACGGCACTGTCGAAGACCCGGTGCGGCACCTCGAAACGGCCCACCCGTTCGGCGAGGTCGACCGTCGGCTGCACCCCGATGGTCTGCCGCCGCACCGCCAGGTACTGGGCCGCCGAGTCGTACGGCGTGTCGAAGAAGCGGCTCTCCGCCTCGTCGACGTACCCGTCGAAGTAGCTGCGCCAGTGCCGGGCGCTGCGCGCGCACCAGGCGGGGGTCATGCCCTCGGTGGTGCGCCGCCAGATGTCGGCGAAGCCGTGGGCGATGGGCGGCGCGCTGTCCGGGAGGGGACCGTCGAGCGCCGCCGCGACCGCGTCGGTGAGCTGCTTGGTCTCCTCGGGGCTCTCGCCGCGCGGCCCGTCGAAGAGGTCGTCGAAGAGGAAGAACCACGACATCAGGTCGACACCGAGGTCCAGGTCGGCGCCGGTGGCGTGCGGGTAGAAGCGGGAGGCCAGGTCGGCGTAGCCGCCGCGCAGATGGCGCTCGGCCGCCGCCTCGGACCTGATCAGCCCGAGCGACCGCGGCCAGTCGAGCTGCTCGGCGTCGGCCCGCGCGTGGTCCGGGCTCTGCCGGCCCGGCAGGGGTATGTGGAAGTCGACGTCCTGGGGCATGGGGGAATCCTCGGGAGGGGGTGGGTGGGGGGTGTCGGGTGCTCGCGGGTCGGAAAGGGGGTACGGGCGCGGGGGCCGGGCCGGTCTCAGACCTCCCGGTCGACGACGAACCGCCCGAGCGCGAGGAGTTCCCCGCGCGCGCCGGCGTCCAGCTCGGCCCCGCGCAGCGCGTCCTCGGCCAGCGCCAGCCGCCGGGCGGCCTCGGCCAGCGCCCAGTCCCGGCCGCCGGCGTCCTCGACCAGGCCGGCCACCCGCCGCAGCTCCGCCTCGCCGGGGGTGCCGCGGGAGGTCAGCCAGGCGGCCAGCTCCGCGCCGGCCGGACCGTCCTGGTGCAGCGCGTACGTCACCGGCAGGGACTTCTTGCGGGAGCGCAGGTCGGAGTGGACCGGCTTGCCGGTGACGGCCGGGTCGCCCCAGATGCCGAGCACGTCGTCGACGAGCTGGAAGGCGAGGCCCAGCTGGTCGCCGTAGAGCGCCAGCGCGTCCACCGCCGCCTCCGGTGCCCCGGCGAGGACGGCACCGATCGAGGCGCTCGCCGACAGCAGCGCGCCGGTCTTGCCGGCGGCCATGTCCACGCACTCCTCGAGCGTGACGTGGGCGCGCTGCTCGAAGGCCAGGTCCTGGACCTGACCGCGGATCAGGTGCCGGGTGGTGCGGGCCAGCAGCCGGGCGGCGGGCGCCGCCGTCGACAGCCCGGTGTCCAGCAGCACCTCCTGGGCGAGCGCCAGCAGCGCGTCACCGGTCAGGATCGCGCTGGGCGCGCCCCACAGCCTCCACACCGTGCGCCGGTGCCGGCGCTCCTCGTCGCCGTCCATCAGGTCGTCGTGCACCAGGGAGAAGTTGTGCACCAGCTCCACCGCGACGGCGCCCGGCAGGGCGACCTCCGGCGGTGCGCCGACCGCCTCGGCGGACAGCAGCGCCAGCGCCGGCCGTACGGCCTTGCCGGCGTCGGCGCTGGTGGGCGCGCCGCCGGCGGTGATCCAGCCGAAGTGGTAGGACGCCTGGTGCCGGGAGCGGTGGTCGAGCCGGTCGACGGCCGCGCGCAGCGCCGGGGTGATGGTGATACGGCTGTGGCTCAGGCAGGCGGGGGCGGTGCTCATACGGCGGCCTCCGCGTGCCAGGGGGCCGTCGGGTCGTCGAAGATGCTGACGACCTGGCGCATGATCCGCCGGTCGGCCGGGTCGAAGGGCTGCTTGGCGTGGACGGTGCCGAGCTGGTCCCACATCACGATGTCGCCGGGCCGCCAGGTGTGGGCGTAGGTGTACTCGGGCCGGCCCGCGTGCGCGAGCAGGTCGTCGAGGAGCTTGCGGCTCTCGTCGGGGGGCAGGTCCAGGACGCGCTTGGTGTTCAGGGAGCTGATGTACACCGACCGGCGGCCGGTGCGCGGGTTGCGGGCGATCATCGGGTGGACGGTCGAGGTGCCGTCCTCGGGCTGGATCGGCTCGCCGCGCTCACCGAGGGACACCTCGCCCTGGAGTTCCTCCTCGATGGTCTCCTCGTACCCGGTGCGCAGGGCGTGCCGGACCCGGTAGGAGTGCAGGCGCCGGCGCTCCTCGGGCGGCAGCGACTCGTACAGGGCGTACATGTCGGTGAAGAGGGTCTCCCCGCCGCCGGTGGCCGGCACTTCCAGGGCCTCCAGGAAACCGACCTGGGAGACGCGGGGGCGGAAGGAGTAGTCGGTGTGCCAGCTCATCCACCCGGCGTCGCCGACGCCGATCTTGCGGCCGTCCTCCACCAGGTTGGAGACGATCAGGATCTCGTTGTGCTCGGGATGCGCGCCGCTGGTCAGCCCGGTCTTCGGGATGTACCCGAAGCGGCGCCCGAAGGCCAGGAACTCCTCGTACGACGGTGTCTCGTGGCCGCGGAAGACGAGCACGAGGTGCGCGTCGAGTGCCGCCCAGATCTCCTGTGCCTGGCTCTCGTCCAGGTCGCCGGTGACCCGGGCGCCGTGCACGACGGCGCCGAGAGCGGCGCCGGGTATCGGCGTGACGTCCATGGGCGTTGCCGCCTTTCGCAGAGAGGGTGGGGGTGGTCAGCGCAGGTCCAGGCCGGCGAGGTCGCCCGCCTCCCGCCAGCGCCTGAGGATGTTCACGAACTCCACCGAGCCGCCGCCGTAACTGGAGTTGAGCAGCGGCAGCCCGCTCGGATCGCCCTCGTTGTTGTAGAGGCCCGGCGTGCAGTTCTCCAGGAAGTCCAGGTCGCCCGAGGCGAGCCGGAGGATCTCCGCGACCCACTCCTTCTCGCCTGCCTCGGAGGCCTCCACGACCCGGTGGCCGCGCTCCTCGACGGACTTGACGATGTACGCGAGGTGCCGGGTCTGCTCGCCCAGCATGTACGCGATGTTGACGTGCCGGCCGGCCTGGACCTTGGAGAGGATGAAGCAGTTGGGGAAGCCGTGCACCTGGAGGCCGTGCAGGGTGCGCGCCCCGTCCGCCCACTTCTCCGACAGCCGCAGGCCGTCCCGGCCGATGATGTCGTAACCGGCCCGGTCGGTGTACGGGACGGCGAACTCGTGCTCGTACCCGGTGGCGAAGATCAGGCAGTCCACCGGGTACTCCCGGCCGTTCGCGACCACCCCGGCCGGGGTGAGCCGCTCCACGCCCCGCCCCTGGGTGTCCACCAGGGTCACGTTGGGCCGGTTGAACGTGTCCAGGTACTCGTCGTGGAAGCAGGGCCGCTTGCAGTACACCCGGTAGTACGGCTTGAGCGCGGCGGCCGTCTCCGGGTCGGTGACAACGCTGTCGATGCGGGCGCGCAGCTCCTCCATCTTGAGGAAGTCCGCCCGCTCCGCCGCCAGCGCCCGCTCCCTCGGGTCACCCCCGGTGTCGCCGGTGGGCAGGATCGCCGCGGCCAGCTTGGCCGTGGTCTGTGTCCAGCGGTCCTGGACCAGGTCCTCGTCCTGCGGGACCCCCGAGGTCAGCGCGTGGAAGTTCTCCATCCGGCGCTGCTGCCAGCCCGGTTCGAGGCTCTCCGCCCAGCCGGGCGGGGTGGGCCGGTTGCCGCGCACGTCGACCGCGGCCGGGGTGCGCTGGAAGAGGACGAGCCGCTCGGCCCACTCGGCGAGGTGCGGTGCGAGCTGGACGGTCGTCGAGCCGGTGCCGATGACCCCGACCTTCTTGTCCCGCAGCCTGGTCAGGTTGCCGGTGCTGTCGCCGCCGGTGTAGTCGAAGTCCCAGCGGCTGGTGTGGAAGGAGTGCCCGGCGAAGCTGTCCAGGCCCGGCAGCCCCGGGAGCTTGGGCCGGTGCATCAGGCCGATCGACATGGCCACGTACCGGGCCCGGAACAGGTCCCCCCGGTCGGTGCTGACCAGCCACCGCTCGTCGGCCTCGTCCCAGCGCAGCTCGGTGACGGTGGTCTGGAAGAGGGCGTCGCGGTAGAGGTCGTACCGGTGCGCGATCCGCTGGAGGTGGGCGAAGATCTCGGGCCCGGTGGAGTACTTCTCGGTGGGGACCGTGCCGATCTCCTCCAGCAGCGGCATGTAGATGTAGCTCTCCACGTCGCAGCGGACGCCGGGGAAGCGGTTCCAGTACCAGGTGCCGCCGACGTCACCGGCCTCGTCGATCAGCCGGATGCGCGCGAGGCCGGTCTGCTCGCGCAGGTGGGCGCCGGTCAGCAGACCGCCGATGCCGGCGCCGACGACGGCGACGTCCACCTCGTCGGTGAGCGGCTCGCGCTCCCGCCGCTCGGTGTAGGGATCGCGCGCGTAGCGGCCGAAGTCGCCGCGCGCGAACTGGTAGGTGCGGCCGGCGGTGCGTTTGTCGCGCTCCTGCCGGTACTTCTCCCGCACCGCTTCCAGGTCGATGGTCACTGCTTCCTCGCTACGGTCGTCGCTGTCGGCGCGGGCCACAGCTCCTCCTCGGCGGAAGGGGACGGAAAGGGGACATGACGCCACACGTCGTCGAACTGTTCGCGCAGCCGCAGCGGGGCGTCGGAATTGCTGAAGAGGTAGAAGCGGTCGGAGCCGAGGGCGTCCCACACGGTCTCGGCGACGTCCTCGGCGCTCACCGTGGTGTCGCCGCCCGCCCCGCGCGGTGCCGTCAGGCCCCGCACCATGGGCGTGTCCACCCGGCCGGGGCAGAGCACCGACACCCGCACCCCGGTGCCCCGCAGATCGGCGCGCAGACTGCGGGCGACCGCGAGGTCGGCGTGCTTGGAGGCGGCGTAGGCGGCGCTGCCGGCCCCGACCACGAAGGCGGACATCGAGGCGGTGTGGATCAGGTGGGCGGGCCGGCCGCGCTCCAGCAGCCGGGGCACGAAGGCGCGGGCCACCAGGACGTGCGCCCAGTGGTTCACCTCGAAGACCTGCCGCATCCGCTCCAGCGGCACCTCCCACAGCGGCTGCCCCACCGGCCCGAGGACCCCGGCGTTGTTGCACACCACGTCGACGTCGCCGAGCACCTCGAACGCCGTGTCCGCGAGCCGCGCGACGGCCCCCGGGTCCGTCAGGTCGGCGGTCACCGCGGTGACCCGGGCGCCCGCCGCGGTGAGTTCGGCGGCCCGGCGGCGCAGTTCCCCGCCGTCGACGTCCGCCATGACCACACCGGCGCCGGCCCGGGCGAACCGGCTGCTGAGGGCGAGGCCGATGCCGCCGGCCGCGCCGGTCACCACGGCTGTCCTTGTCTGTGACTGCACTGGGCTGTCTCCGCTTCTGCGCGCGGGCACGCCGAAGGGCGGCGCGCCGGTGCCGACGAGAAGGTACGGATCGGACCGCGCCGTCCGGGCGCGGGTGTCAGCGGGGGTCGGGGAGCTTCAGGCTGATCACGAGCACGGTCACCGCGAAACACCCCAGCAGGGCGATGACCAGCACGGTCGCCGACGCCGTCGTCAGCCAGCCGTCCAGGGAGAGGTAGAGACTGCCGCCGACGGTCGCGCCCAGCGCGGTCGCCATCTGCTGGCTGGTCACCAGCACACCGCTGCCCATGCCGGCCTGCGCGGGGGGTACGTCGGCGAGGATCATCCGGAACAGCGTCGGGCCGGTCAGCGCCGCGCCGACGCCGAAGAGGCCGATCCCGACGAGCACGAGCACCAGCGAGGGACGCGGCCAGCCGAGACCCATCACCAGGGCCAGCAGCAGCAGACCCGCGCCCTGGACGAGGGCGCCCAGGGTGACGATCCGCCCGCCGAGGGCCGCCGCGATCCTCGGGGTGAACAGCGTCACCGCGAAGAACGCCACGGCGAACGGCGTCAGCACCGCGCCGGAGGCGAGCCCGTCGAACCCGAAGTGCCCCTGCGCGACCAGCGCGTAGACGAACAGGAAGGCACCGAAGCCCGCCGAGAACGGCACCATCGCCGCCAGGCCCCTGCGCATCCCCGGGTGGGACAGCACCGACGGCGACAGCAGCGGCGAACCGCCCCGCGCCTCCAGGCGCCGCTCGGTCCGCAGCAGCGCCACCGCCCCCACCGCGGCGACCACGAGCAGCGACCACAGCCACAGCGGCCAGCCCAGGTCCGGGCCCGCCACGACCAGCGCCAGGACGCAGACCATGGTGACACCGAACAGCACGGTGCCCGCCGGGTCGAATCCCGGCCTCACATCGGCCCTGGTCGGCGGGACACGCCGGACGGCCAGCAGCGCGGCCACCCCGATCGGCACATTGATCGCGAAGACCGACCGCCAGCCCATCCCGGCGACGTCCAGGGAGACCAGCAGCCCGCCCAGGATCTGCCCGACGACCATGCCGAGCGCCGCGGTCGCCCCGTACAGGCCGATCGCCCGGGCGCGTGCCTGCCCCTGGGTGGCCGCCTGGATCGTCGCCAGTACCTGCGGTACGAGCATGGCGGCGGCGGCGCCCTGGAGCAGCCGGGCCGCGACGAGGAACCCGACGGTCGGGGCGAGCCCGCACAGCGCCGAGGTCAGGGTGAACGCCGCGAGCCCGTAGGCGTACAGGCGCCGTCTGCCGAAGGCGTCACCGAGCCGGCCGCCCAGCACCAGGCCGAGGGCGTAGGTGAGGCCGTAACCGGACACCACCAGCTCCAGCGCGGCGGGGCCGCCGTGGAGGTCGTCGTCGATCGAGTTCAGCGCCACGTTGACGATCGAGGCGTCGACGATGGACAGGGCGTATCCGGTGAGCACCACCATGAGGGCGAGGCCGGTGAGCCCCGCGGCGGCCGGTTCCGGGCCGGCCGGGTGGTGCGGTGCCGCGTCGGGCCCCTTCAGAGGGGGGAGTCCCTCGCGTTTCGTCATGCGTTGCCTGCCTGGGCGTTCGTGAGCGTGTGGGGGGTGTACGGGTCAGGGCGTTGCGACCGTGTCACTCGGCGGTGGCGGGGGTGCCCGTGATCTTCGACATGACGCCCTTGGAGGGGTCCTTCGCCGACTCCGGCCAGGGGGTCAGGGCGTTGAACCCGCGGTGCGAGGTGGCGGGCTGGACGCGGGTGTCCATCGACATCCGCATGCCGGCCGGGTCCACCGAGACGTTCGGGACGGACTTGTGGCACATCCAGGCGTGGAAGAGGAGCACGTCGCCCGGCTCCATCGGGGAGAACAGCAGCGGGCCGTCCGCCTCGAACTCCTCGGCCGGGATGCCGCGCACGGGGTGGCCGAAGCGGCGGAAGTTCTCGGTGAGGACGTGCTCGCGCGGGCCCTTCTTGTGGCTGCCGTCGGCGAGGGCCACGCCGCCTATGCCGTTGCTCGTGGGGAGCAGCGGTATCCAGGCGGTGCGGAAGTCCTTGTTCGGGCCTATGTAGAAGCCGTCCTGGTGCAGGGGGGTCAGGAAGCTCGGCTCCTCGCGCCCCGCGGCGGAGGGGTAGTAGCGGATCGTCGTCGACCTGAAGACGAAGACCGGCTCGCCGAAGGCCTGTTCCCAGACCTTGAGGGTGGAGGGGTGGTTCCACAGGTCGTCGTACTTGACGTAGTCGTGCATCGCCACCTCGTCGACCGCCTCGAAGGAGTCGATGGTGAGGGTGTCGAGGGTGGTGCCGGGGGCGGCGTGGCCGAGGGCCACCAGACCTTCGAGCATCTGCTCGGCGGCGGTCCGTACGAGGCCGCGGTCGAGGGCGCCGCGCAGATAGAGGTAACCGTGCTCGTCGTAGAACCGGTCGAGGGCCTCGCGGTCGTCGAGGAGGGGCGTGCAGTCGACGTAGTCGCGGTACGTGTCCGTCATGGTTCCTTGTCCTCGTGACGTCGGTGCGTGGGGGAGGGCGCGTCGGACCTCCGGGCGGGCCGGCGGCTTCGGCGGCGTCGGGGCCCGGAGGCGATGAGGGAAGGCGGCGCTGTCGCGCGCGGGGTGGTTCAGAAGGTGACGGGTATCTCGTCGAACCCGCCGGTGATGCGGTGCTCCTGCCAGCGCAGCGACTCCTCCGGCACCGCGAGCTGCAGGTCGGGCAGCTTGCGGAACAACCGCTCGAAGACGGCGGTCAGTTCGATGCGGGCCAGCGTGCGGCCGACGCAGTGCCGGATGCCGTGGCCGAAGGCGAGGTGCGACTTGGGCCGGGTGCGGGTCAGGTCGAGCCGGTGGGCGTCGGGGTACGCCCGGTCGTCGTAGTTGCCCGCGCCGATGGCCAGCATCACCGCGTCCCCGGCCCGGATCACGGTGTCGCCGACAGCGATGTCATCGTGCGCGTAGCGGGGGATGATCGCGTTGGACCCCTTGCCGCCGACGCCCAGGCGCAGGACCTCCTCGGTCGCGGCCGGGGCGAGTTCGGGCCGCTCGGCCAGCAGGGCGCGCTGGGCCGGGTTGCGCAGCATCAGCAGGGTGCCGAGGTCGATGCGGACGATGGTGGTCTCGTAGCCGAACAGCAGCACGGCGTTGCCCAGATGGGCGATCTCCGCGTCGGACAGGGCGCCGTCGGCCTCGGTGATCAGCTCGGACAGCAGGTCGTCGCCCGGCTCCGTCCGCTTGCGCGCCACCAGCTCCGTGATGTAGTCGACGACCTGCTGGAAGGTGTCGGCCGCGTGCTGGTCGTCGCTCTGGTCGAAGGTGCCCCGCGCGTACTGCCCGAACCGCTCCCGGTCGGCCAGCGGCACACCGAGCAGATCGCAGATCACCATGGTCGGCAGGGGGAACGACAGCGCGTGGTGCAGGTCGGCCGGCGGGGTGCTCGCGGCCATCGCGTCGAGCAGTTCGTCCACGTGCTCCTCGATGCGGGACTGCATGAGCCGCATCCGGCGGGTGGAGAACCGGGGCACCAGCAGGGCGCGCATCTGCGCGTGCCGGGTGGACTCGGTCTCGGGGTCGTCCCCGGCCATCAGCGCGACCATGAAGTTCCGGGCCGCGCTCTTGGCCGCTGTGCCCGGATTGGGATTGCTGAGGGCGAGCCGGCGGTCGGCCAGCAGCGTCCGTACCTCGTCGTAGCGGGTGACCAGCCAGGCGTCCTCTTCGGCGGTCCGTACCCGGGCGATCGGCCCTTCCTTCTGCAGTGCCAGCATCTGGGGTGCGATGCCCATCACGGAGGGATTGTCGAACGGTAACCGTGGAAGTTCTTGCATGCCGATCATGTTCACATGTTGAGGTGAACGCGTCAATCGGTGATTTTGAGTCAGGGATTCCGCCGGAGCCGATTGTCGCGGCCGGTGTACGCCCACCCGAACGCCGGGTTAATTCGCCGCTCTCATCAGCCAGGATGCCGCCCGGCATTTCCACCGTAATAGCGGGACCGGTGTCCGGTCGAGAATCAGTAAAATCACTGTCCCTTTCGGGACGGAGAGAGGTGCCGATCGTACACGCGTGCCGTCGGCGCGGTCCTCGCGCATATGACTGGAAGAGGGCGGTGAATGCGCCGGCGGCGTATTCCCGGCAGGAGCGGCCCACGGCCGGAAGGGCCCGGTCCGCCACCCCCGCCGCGGGGACGGCACGACCGGGCCCCCGCGGTCACGCGGTCGCGCCGCCGACCAGCAGGGTGGTGTCGACGAGTCGGTTGGAGAAGCCCCACTCGTTGTCGTACCAGCCGAAGACGTGGACGTGCCGGCCGTCCATGACCTGGGTGAGCAGCGAGTCGAAGATGCAGGACGCCGGGTCCCGGACGATGTCCGAGGAGACCACCGGGTCGGCGGTGTAGCGCAGGACGCGCGCGAGGTCGCCGTCCGCCGCCTTGCGGAACAGGGAGTTGACCTCGTCCACCGTGGTGTCCCGGCCGACCCGGACCGTGAGGTCGGTCAGCGAGCCGACGGGGACGGGGACCCGCACCGAGTACCCGTCGAGCTTGCCCTGCAGGCTCGGCAGCACCAGGCCGATCGCGCTGGCGGCGTTGGTGGTGGTCGGGATGGTGCTGAGGTTGGCCGCGCGGGCGCGCCGCGGGTCGGGGTGCGGGCCGTCCTGCAGGTTCTGGTCCTGCGTGTAGGCGTGGATCGTCGTCATGGTGCCGGTCTCGATGCCGAGCGCGTCGTCGAGCACCTGGGCCATGGGCGCCAGACAGTTCGTCGTGCAGGAGGCGTTGGAGACGATCGTGTGCCGCTCGGCGTCGTACAGGTGGTCGTTGACCCCCATGACGAGGGTGAGGTCCGCGTTCTTCGCCGCGGCGGAGACGACCACCTTCTTGGCACCCGCGTCGATGTGCGCGCGCGCCTTCGCGGCGTCGTTGAACACGCCCGTCGACTCGATGACGACATCGACCCCGAGGCGGCCCCAGGGCAGCTGGGCCGGGTCGCGCTCGCCGAGGACCTCGACCACGGTGTCGCCGACCTTGAGCGACGAGCCCTCCACGGTGACCTGCTGCGGCAGCGGCCCGTACACGCTGTCGTACTTCAGCAGGTTCGCCAGGCTCTCCGCGCTGGCCAGGTCGTTGACCGCGGCCACACGGATGTCGGCGCCGGAGTGGAGCAGGGCACGGAAGTAGCTGCGGCCGATGCGGCCGAATCCGTTGATTCCCACAGTGAGTGTCATGAATCCCGTCCTGATGGAGAGCCTCGCAGCACTGGCTGCGCGGGCGGTGTCATGTCATGTTTTCGTAAGCGGTGTTGCACTCCTCACGCGGAAGGATAACGTCGATCAGCCGACGCGGTGGAACAGGCACCGCCTCGGCGGGGCACCGAGTTCCCAGGGACGGGACCGTCAGTCCGGCGGCAGAACAGAATGCGCCAGGCCCGCAGATAATCAGCCACCTCGTATACGGCGCGGCTATTGCCGCCGGGAGAAGCCGGGCAGGGGCAGCGGGACCGCCTCTCCTTCGGCGCGGTGGCCCGCGATGTTCACATGGATGCCGTCACCCACGTCGTACGCCGGATTGATGCTGTTGGGCGCGACCGGGTCCTTGATGGTGTGGTCGAAGTCGACGAGGCCGTCGCACGCGCCGCCGCAGGTGCCCCGGTCGCGCACGAACGTGCCGATGTCCCAGCGGTGCCGGTTCATCCGGTCGGTGTAGATCGGGCGGGGCGTGACCGGTACGACGTGGACCGCGACGCCCGCCGCGCGCAGCCGGGCGAAGACCTCCCGGTAGGCGGCGACCACCTGGCCGGCCGTGCAGCCGTTCTGGAGGTCGTTGGTGCCGTAGAAGAAGATCACGTCCGTCACGCCGTGCAGGGCGAGGACGTCCCGGCCGAGCCGGGACGCGGCGTCGAGGCCGGCGATCCCGGCCGGTGAGCCGGGGCAGTCCGGGGCGGCGGTGGTGCCGTTGACTCCCGCGTTGGCGACGGCCAGTTGCCGGTCGGCGGGCAGCTCCCGGGTGATGCGGCGGGCGAGGACGTCGGTCCACCGGTTGTCGGTGGCCGGCGGGGTGCAGCCCGGACCGCAGTCCAGGCTCCCGGCGCCGTCCACGACGGAACTGCCGTAGGCGACGACCGTCCCCTTCACCCGGGGATTGCGGACGTCGACCGCGCTCACCAGGTAGGTGGCACCGGTCTCCGCGGTGAAGGCCGCGGCAGCGGCGTCCGTGGCGTGGTCGCCGCTGCCGGGCGGGGTGAGGTAGTTGCGCCGCCAGGCGGCGCCGTGCTCCCCGGGCCGTACGGCGCCGGGCACGTGGAGGCTGACGGCGAGGTCGGTCCCCGGCCCGGTGCCGAGGGCGACCGGGTCGCTCCACACCTCGCCGTGGGCCGGGACGGTCACCGAGCGCTGGCCGCCGAAGGTGAGGACGCGGGTGGTGCCCGGCCGGGTGGCGGCCCCGCCGTCCGCGCTGACGGCCACCGCGCCGCGGCCGAGGGCGAGCGGCGCGCCGGAGAACGTGTTCTGGACCCGCACCCGCACCGCGTCGCCGCCCTGGCTCAGCCGGGCGATGGAGCGGAGCGTCTGGTCGTCGAGGGACGCCGCCGACAGCCCCTGCTGGGACTGCGCCCACGAGGTGTGCCAGGCGCGGCCCGCCGGGGCGGCGGCGGAGCCCGAGCCGAAGGCCGGGGCGGAGACGGTGAGGGAGGCGAGGAGCAGGGCGGCCGCCGTCAGGGCGCCGGTCTTCCTGGTCAGGTGCACGATGTACCCGTCTGTCGGTCGGAAGCGGTGACTCGGCCACTCGGTGCTTGACGGGGACATGGTCGAGGAGGCATCCGCCGCGTCGCAAGGGGGCTGGTCCCGGCGGCCGTTCAGGACGCGGGTGGCGGCGGCGGTCAGGGCCGCAGGTGCCGGCGGCGGTCGGCGGCGGCCCGCTCGTAGGCCGCGCGGGCACCGGCGACGGCCGGCCGCGCGGCGACCTCGGCCACCGGCACGTCCCACCACGCCTCGGCCGCGGGAGCGGTCGGCGCCGGGTCGGTCTCGACGTACACGCAGGTCGGACGGGTCGCGGCGCGGGCGGTGGCCAGGGCCGCGCGCAGCTCGCCCACGGTCCTGGCGCGCAGCACGTCCATACCGAGGCTGGCGGCGTTGGCCGCGAGGTCCACCGGCAGCGGGCCGCCGGTGAACGAACCGTCGGCGGCCCGGTACCGGTAGGCCGTGCCGAACCGCTCGGCGCCCACCGCCTCGGAGAGCCCGCCGATGGAGGCGTACCCGTGGTTCTGGAGGACGACCAGCTTGACGGGGAGGTCCTCCTGCACCGCCGTGACGATCTCCGTCGGGTTCATCAGATAGGTGCCGTCCCCGGCCAGCGCCCACACCGGGGTGTCCGGTGCCGCCTGCCGGACCCCGAGGGCGGCCGGGATCTCGTAGCCCATGCAGGAGTAGCCGTATTCCAGGTGGTACTGGCGCGGGGAGCGGGCCCGCCACAGTTTGTGCAGGTCGCCGGGGAGCGACCCGGCCGCGTTGATCACCACGTCCGTGTCCCCGACCACCGCGTCCAGCGCCCCGATCACCTGCGTCTGCGTCGGCACCGCGCTGTCGTCGGGAGCGCGCAGGGCCGCCTCCGCGATCCGCTCCCAGCGCTCCTTCCCGGCGCGGTACTCGGCCGCGTACCCGGGGTGCACCCGGTGCCCGGCGAGCCCCGCGCCGAGCGCCTCCAGACCGGCCCGCGCGTCGCAGACCAGGGTGCGGGCGGCGAGCTTGTGGGCGTCGAAGGCGGTGATGTTGAGGTTGAGGAACCGGACCTCGGGGTGCTGGAAGAGGGTGCCGGAGGCGGTGGTGAAGTCGGTGTACCGGGTGCCGACGCCGATCACCAGGTCGGCGGTGCGGGCCAGCGCGTCGGCGACGGCGGTGCCGGTGTGGCCGATGCCGCCGACCTCGGCCGGGTGGTCGTGGCGCAGGGCGCCCTTGCCCGCCTGGGTGGTGGCGACGGGGATGCCGGTGGCGTCGGCCAGCTCCCGCAGCGCGGCCTCGGCCTCGCTGTGGTGTACGCCGCCGCCCGCGACGATCAGGGGACGCGCGGCGGACCGTACCGCCCGTACCGCGTCGGCGAGTTCGAGCGGGTCGGGCGCGGGGCGCCGTACCCGCCAGACGCGGTCCGCGAAGAAGTCCTCGGGCCAGTCGTACGCCTCGGTCTGCACGTCCTGGGGGAGGGCGAGGGTGACCGCGCCGGTCTCGGCCGGGTCGGCGAGGACCCGCGCGGCCTGGAGCGCGGCGGGGATCAGCGCCTCGGCGCGGGTGACGCGGTCGAAGTACCGGGAGACCGGGCGCAGGGTGTCGTTGACCGAGACGTCACCGGCCGCGGGGTGTTCGAGCTGCTGGAGGAGCGGGTCGGCGGGGTGGGCGGCGAAATAGTCGCCGGGGAGCAGCAGCACCGGCAGGCGGTTGACGGTGGCGAGGGCGGCGCCCGTGACCAGGTTGGTGGCGCCGGGGCCGATCGACGTCGTCACGGCCTGGGCGGAGAGGCGGTTGAGGTGGCGGGCGTGGGCGACCGCCGCGTGCACCATGGCCTGTTCGCTGCGGCCCTGGTGGTACGGCATCAGGTCCGCGTACTCGACCAGTGCCTGGCCGATCCCCGCCACGTTGCCGTGTCCGAAGATCCCCCAGGTGCCGGTGATCAGCCGGTGCCGTACGCCGTCCCGTTCGGTGTACTGGGCGGCCAGGAACCGCACCAGGGCCTGGGCGGTGGTCAGCCGGCGGACGCGGGCGGCGCTCATGCGGTGGCCTCCGGGGCGGCGCAGAGGGGGAGCCGGGGGTCGACGGGCTGTCCGGGCCAGGTGGCGCGGACCCAGGCGTGGTCCGGGTGGTCGCTGATCAGCCAGGCGCGGTCGGCGGCCGGGCCGGCCATGACGTTGAGGTAGTACATGTGGTGGCCCGGCACGGCCATCGACGGGCCGTGCCAGCCGTCGGGGACGAGCACCACGTCGCCGTCGCGCACCTCGGCCAGCACGTCGGTGCCGCGGCCGTGGCCGGAGGGGGAGACCCGCTGGTAGCCGAGGCCGGGGACGCCCTCGTGGCCGGTGAACTCGAAGTAGTAGATCTCCTCCAGCTCCGCCTCCTCGCCGGGGCGGTGTTCGTCGTGCTTGTGGGGCGGGAAGGACGACCAGTTGCCGCCGGGGGTGATGACCTCGACGGCGATCAGCCGGTCGCAGTCGTAGGTGTCGGCGGCGGCGAAGTTGTTGACCTGGCGGGAGCAGGCGCCCGCGCCGCGCAGTTCCACGGGGACGTGCCGGGCCGGCCCGTAGCGGGCGGGGAGGCGGCGGGCGCAGCGGGCGCCGGCGAGGGCGAACCGGCCGCCGGCGGCGGAGGTGACGGTGACCCGGGCGTCGCGCGGGACGTAGGCGAAGTCGCTGACCGCGCTGAACACGTCGGCGCGGCCGTGCAGTGCGAAGACGGCGTCGTCCGCGGTGACCGCGCAGGAGCCCGACAGCGGCAGCACGATCCACTCGCTGTCCCCGCTGTCGAAGGTGTGCGAGCCGTCCGGGGGGAGGGGGAGGATCCGCAGACCGCTGTACCCCCATCCGGCGCTCTCGGGTGTCACGTCCACCGCGTAGGGACCGTTGCCCGCCGTGCCCGCGGACAGGTGGTACGTCATCTGGAGTCTCCTTCTCGCAACAGCCCGACGGCCGTGTCCACCGCCCGCTCCACGCTGCCCTCGGCCGGGTAGAGCAGCGAACGGCCCACGACCAGACCCCGCACGGTCGGCAGCCGCAGCGCCGCGCGCCAGCGCGCGTACGCCGCCTCCTGATCGTGCCCCGCATCGCCGCCGAGCAGCACCACCGGCAGGGTGGAGGCGCGCAGGACTCCGGCCATGTCGGCGGGGTCGCGGGTGACGGGCAGTTTCAGCCAGGTGTAGGCGGAGGTGCCGCCGAGCCCGGAGGCGACGGCTATGGACCGGGTGACCGCGTCGGCGGACAGGTCGGTGCGCAGCCGGCCCCCGACGCGCCGGCACCAGAACGGTTCCACGAAGACCGGCAGCCGGTGCGCGGCCATGGCGTCCACGGCACGGGCGGCGGACTCCAGGGTGGCCAGCGATCCCGGGTCGGCCGGGTCGACGCGCAGCAGCAGCTTGCCCGCGTCGAAGCGGAGCCGGGCGAGATCCTCCGCCCGGTGTCCGGTGAACCGGTCGTCCAGCTCGAAGGCGGCGCCCGCGAGCCCGCCCCGGTTCATCGACCCCATGGCGACCTTGCCCTCCAGGGCGCCGAGCAGCAGCAGGTCCTCCAGGACGTCGGCGGTGGCCAGCACCCCGTCCACGCCCGGCCGGGCCAGCGCGGCGCACAGCCGCCCCAGCAGATCCGCCCGGTCGGCCATCGCCAGCGGGCGGTCCCCGACGCCGAGGGCGCCGCGCGCCGGATGGTCGGCGGCCACGATCATCAGCCGCCCGCCGGGCCCGAGCAGCGGGCGGCGCACCCGGCGGGCCGCCGCCTCGGCGACCGCCTCCGGGTGCCGGGCTCTGACCTCGGTGAGGTCGGCGGGGGTCAGGGGCACGACGGGACTCCGTTCGGGAGGGCAGGGGTAGCTCCGGCCGCCGGGGGTAGAGATCGGTCGCTCTTCCAGGTGTAGGACGCCCGGTACGACCCTGTCAACGCTTTGTACGGACATTCGAACCTACAGGTTGAATGTCTTGACAAGGTATGCGGGACGCATTTGTATCCGGTCCCAGCGCAAGGCCTTCTCCACGGCACAGGCTCACCCGTCGACAGTGAGGTGCACGAAAGATGGACCGTTCCGCTCCCGCCCGGCCACCCCGTCCCGCCCGGCACCGCTCCCCCCGCCGGCTCGTCCCCGTCCTGGCGCTGGCCGCGGCGGCGGCCCTGACGCTGGCGGGCTGCTCCAGCGGCTCCGGGGGCAAGGCGGCCGACGGGAAGGACGCGTCCGAGGCTGCCGCGGGCCGGGCGGACACCCCCCGGATGACGGTCGCCCTGATCACCCACCAGGCGGCCGGCGACACCTTCTGGGACATCGTCCGCAAGGGCGCCGAGGCCGCCGCCGCCAAGGACAACGTCAAGCTCGTCTACGCCCACGACCCCAACGCCGGCAACCAGGCGAGTCTGGTGCGCAACGCCATCGACCAGAAGGTCGACGGCATCGCCGTCACCCTCGCCAAGCCGGACGCGCTGAAGGGCGTGGTGGCCGAGGCGCGGCGGGCGGGGATACCCGTCGTCGGCCTCAACTCCGGTCTCGGCGACTGGAAGCGGATGGGGCTGACGGAGTTCTTCGGCCAGGACGAGAGCGTGGCCGGCGAGGCGTTCGGCAGGAAGCTCGACGAGGTCGGCGCGAAGAGGGCCGTCTGTGTCCTGCACGAACAGGGCAACGTCGGCCTCACCCAGCGCTGCGACGGGGTGCGGAAGACCTTCACGGGCACGGTGGAGAACCTTTACGTCAACGGCACCGACATGCCGTCCGTCCAGTCCACGATCACCGCCAGACTCCGGCAGGACGGCGCCGTCGACCACGTCGTCACCCTCGGTGCGCCGTTCGCCATGGCCGCGGTGAAGTCGGCGGCCGAGGCCGGCGGCACGGCGAAGGTCGCCACCTTCGACCTCAACAAGGAGCTGACCGGCGCCATCCGGCAGGGCGACATCGAGTTCGCCGTCGACCAGCAGCCCTACCTCCAGGGCTACCTGGCCGTCGACGGGCTGTGGCTCTACGAGAACAACGGCAACTACAGCGGAGGCGGCGAGCAGCCCGTGCTGACCGGGCCGGCCTTCGTGGACAAGTCCAACGTCGAGCGGATCGCGCGGTACGCGGCGAAGGGCACCCGGTGACGAGCGGCGTCCCCCGGGCGGTGACCGCCGCACCGGCCGCCGGGCCGGGCCGGGCTCGACGCCCGCTCGCGCAGCGGCTGCTGGCCCGCCCCGAGACCGGTGTCCTGCTCGGCGCCGTCGCCGTACTCGTCTTCTTCCTGATCGCGGCGCCCTCGGTCCGCCAGGGCGGCTCGATGGCGACCGTCCTCTACCAGTCCTCCACCCTCGGCATCATGGCGCTGCCGGTGGCCCTGCTGATGATCGGCGGCGAGTTCGACCTGTCCGCCGGCGTCGCCGTGGTCACCTCGGCGCTCACCGCTAGCATGCTCAGCTACCAGCTCACCGTGAACGTCTGGACGGGCGTCCTGGTCGCCCTGGCGGTCTCCCTCGCCGTCGGCGCGTTCAACGGCTGGCTGCTGGTGAGGACCCGGCTGCCCAGCTTCCTCGTCACCCTCGGCACCTTCCTGATCCTGCAGGGCGTCAACCTCGCCGTCACCAAGCTCGTCACCGGCAACGTCGCCACCGATGACATCAGCGACATGGACGGCTTCGGCCAGGCCGAGGCCCTCTTCGCCTCCTCCTTCGGCGTCGGCGGCGTCCAGGTGAGGATCACGGTGGTGTGGTGGCTGGTCTTCGCCGCCCTCGCCACCTGGGTGCTGCTGCGCACCCGGTACGGCAACTGGGTCTTCGCCGTCGGCGGGGACCAGGAGAGCGCCCGCGCGGTCGGCGTGCCCGTCACCTTCACCAAGATCTCCCTGTTCACGCTGGTCGGCTTCGGCGCCTGGTTCACCGGCATGCACCAGCTCTTCTCCTTCAACACCGTGCAGTCCGGCGAGGGCGTCGGCCAGGAGCTGATCTACATCGCCGCCGCCGTCATCGGCGGCTGCCTGCTGACCGGCGGCCAGGGCTCCGCGATCGGCCCGGTCTTCGGCGCCTTCATGTTCGGCATGGTCAACCAGGGCATCGTCTACGCCGGATGGAACCCCGACTGGTTCAAGGCGTTCCTCGGCGTCATGCTGCTCGGGGCCGTCCTCGTCGATCTGTGGGTCCGCCGCACGGCGGCCCGGAGGTGAGCGCATGACCGGCACACCCCTCGCGGAGCTGCGCGGAGCCGGGAAGTCCTACGGCACGGTCCGCGCGCTGCACGGCGTCGACCTCGCCGTCCACCCCGGCCGGGTGACCTGCGTGCTCGGCGACAACGGCGCCGGCAAGTCCACCCTCATCAAGATCATCTCGGGGCTGCACCAGCACACCGAGGGCACGTACCTGGTCGACGGCGCACCCGTACGGTTCACCACCCCGCGCGAGGCCCTGGACCGGGGCATCGCCGCCGTCTACCAGGACCTGGCCACCGTGCCGCTGATGCCGGTGTGGCGGAACTTCTTCCTCGGCTCCGAACTCACCAAGGGCCCCTGGCCCGTCCGCCGCCTCGACATCGCCCGCATGAAACGGACCGCCGACGCGGAACTGCGGGCCATGGGCATCGCCCTGGACGACCTGGAACAGCCCGTCGGCACCCTCTCCGGCGGCCAGCGCCAGTGCGTCGCCATCGCCCGAGCCGTCCACTTCGGCGCCCGCGTCCTCATCCTCGACGAACCCACCGCCGCGCTCGGCGTCAAGCAGTCCGGCGTGGTGCTCAAGTACGTCGCCGCCGCCCGCGAGCGCGGCCTCGGCGTCGTCCTCATCACCCACAACCCCCACCACGCCCACCTGGTCGGCGACCACTTCACCGTGCTCCGCCTGGGCACCGTGGAACTCTCCGCGGCCCGCGCCGACATCACCCTCGCCGAACTCACCGACCACATGGCGGGCGGCACCGAACTGGACGCCCTGAAACACGAGCTGGCGCAGTCCGGCGGGATCGGCCCGGCCGCGCCCCCCGACGCCTCCCCGCGGGAAGGACACACCTGACATGACCCCCGTGCTCGACCGTATCCGGGTGGGCTCGGCCCCCGACTCCTGGGGCGTCTGGTTCCCCGACGACCCCCGGCAGGTGCCCTGGGAACGCTTCCTGGACGAGGTCGCCGAGGCCGGCTACGAGTGGATCGAGCTGGGCCCCTACGGCTACCTGCCCACCGACCCGGCCCGGCTCACCGACGAGGTGGCCCGGCGCGGGCTCAAGGTCTCCGCGGGCACCGTCTTCTGCGGACTGCACCGGGGTCCCGCCGCCTGGGACGCCGCCTGGGAGCAGGTCGGCCGGGTCGCCGCCCTCACCCGGGCGGTGGGCGCCCGGCACCTCGTCGTCATCCCCTCCTTCTGGCGCGACGACAAGACCGCCGAGATCCTCGAACCCCCCGAGCTGACCCGCGAGCAGTGGGCCCACCTCGCCGGCGGCATGGAACGCCTCGGCCGCGAGGTGAAGGAGACGTACGGCCTCGACATCGTCGTCCACCCGCACGCCGACACCCACCTGGACACCGAGGAACACGTCGCACGCTTCCTCGACGCCACCGACCCGGGCCTGGTGAACCTCTGCCTGGACACCGGCCACTACGCCTACTGCGGCGGCGACAGCGTCCGGCTCATCGAGACCTACGGCGAGCGCGTCGGCTACCTGCACCTCAAGCAGGTCGACCCCGGGGTCCTCGCCGAGGTCCGGGCGGGCGGGCTGCCGTTCGGGCCGGCCGTGCGGCGCGGGGTGATGTGCGAGCCGCCGGGCGGCGTGCCCGCGCTGGAACCGGTCCTGGCGGCGGCCCAGCGGCTCGGCGTGGACCTCTTCGCCATCGTCGAGCAGGACATGTACCCCTGCGAGCCGGACCGGCCCCTGCCCATCGCGCGGCGCACCCGGCGGTTCCTGCGCTCCTGCGGGGCCTGACCGGACCGGACCCGCTCGGCGGGCCGTCACCGCGAGCGCGCGCTAGCGTCGACGGTACTGGCCCTTCGTCCCGCTCCGGGAGACCGTCATGACCACACGTCTCAACCCGTACCTCAGCTTCGACGGCGACGCCCGCCAGGCGATGGAGTTCTACGAGGAGGTGTTCGGCGGCACGCTGACGCTGAACACCTACGCGTCGTTCGGCGGCTCGCCCGGCCCCGACGCCGACAAGATCATGCACGGCATGCTGGAGACCCCCGACGGCTTCACCCTGATGGCCTCCGACCTGCCGCCCGGCATGGACCACACCCCGGGCAGCGCCTTCTCCATCAGCCTCAGCGGCGACGACGCCGAGCGACTGCGCCACTGGTGGACGAAGCTCTCCGCGGGCGGCACCGTCGCCGTGCCGCTGGAGAAGCAGATGTGGGGCGACGTCTTCGGCATGTGCACCGACCGCTTCGGCGTGCCCTGGATGGTGGACATCGGCGGGACGGAGGACTGAGCGCGCCCCTCACGCCCGGCGGACCTCCGCCGGCGCCACCGGCCGGTGCTCGCGCAGCGACAGCGCGCACGCCTCCGCGATCCACCCCGCCTCCAGCGCGTCCTCGACCGTGCACGGCGAGGGCCGCGACCCGGCGGCCACCTCGGTGAACGCGGCCAGTTCGGCGCGGTAGGCGGCGGCGAACCGGTCCAGGAAGAAGTCGTGCGGCACACCGGACGGAAAGGTCACGCCGGGCTCCACGGAGCGCAGCGGCAGCCGGTCGTCCAGGCCGACCGCGACCGAGTCCGCGAACCCGTGCAGTTCCAGGCGGACGTCGTGGCCGCGCCCGTTGTGCCGGCTGTTGGACACCACGGCGAGGGTGCCGTCGTCCAGGGTGAGCACCGCCCCCGTGGTGTCGGCGTCCCCGGCGTCCCGGATGTACGCGGCGCCCCGGTTGCCACCGGCCGCGTACACCTCGCCCACCTCGCGGCCCGTCACCCACCGGATGATGTCGAAGTCGTGCACCGCGCAGTCCCGGAAGATGCCCCCGGAGGCGGCGACGTAGGCGGCCGGCGGCGGCGCCGGGTCCAGGGTGGTCGACCGTACGGTGTGCAGCGGGCCCAGCGCGCCGGAGCGCACCGCCTCCCGGGCGGCGGCGTACCCCGTGTCGAAGCGCCGGTTGAAACCGATCTGCACCGGCACGTCACATCCCGCGAGCGCCTTGTGCACGTCCACGGCCTCCGCCATGGTGCGGGCGACCGGCTTCTCGCAGAAGACCGGCACCCCGGCGGCCACCCCGGCCCGGATCAGCGCCGGGTGGGCGTCGGTGGCCGCCGCCACGACGAGCCCGTCCACCCCGGCGGCCAGCACCTCCTCGGGAGAGTCCGCGACCAGCGCGCCGTACCGCTCGGCGACGGCCCGCGCGAGCCCGGCGGCCGGATCGGAGACGACCAGGGACTCGACGGCGCCGAGCCCGGCGAGGGTCTCGGCGTGGAACGCGCCGATGCGGCCGAGACCGAGGATGCCGATACGCATACGGGTGCTCCTGAAGTGGGGGAGAGGGAGATCAGGGCTGTACGTCCGTCCAGGTGCCGCCGCGCGCCGAGCGGGCCATCGCGTCCAGCACGGCCGCGCTGCGCACCGCGTCCGTCAGCGTCGCGCCGTGCGGGACGCCCTCGGCGATCGAGCGCAGGAACCGGTACGCCTCCACCACCTTCAGGTCGTCGTACCCCATGGCGTTGGCGGCGCCCGGCTGGAACGCGGCGAACTCGCCGTCGCCCGGACCGACGTACACCGTGCTCACCGGCTGGTCCTGGTAGGCGGTGCCGCGGCTGACACCCAGCTCGTTCATCCGGCGGAAGTCCCAGAACACCGCGCCCTTCGTGCCGTGCACCTCGAAACCGTAGGCGTTCTGCTCGCCGACCGAGACCCGGCACGCCTCCAGCACCCCGCGGGCGCCGGAGGCGAAGCGGAGCAGGCAGCCGACGTAGTCCTCGTTCTCCACCCGCCCGGGGACGCCGCCCGCGGCGCGGGTGTGACCGGCGGTCGCGTCGGCCGGGCGGGGCCGCTCGGGCAGGAAGACCGCGGTGTCGGCGGTCACCGCGGCGATGTCCCCGCACAGGAACCGGGCCAGGTCCGCGCCGTGCGAGGCGAGGTCGCCCAGTACCCCGCTGCCGCCGCGCTCCCGCTCGTAGCGCCAGGTCAGCGCGGAGTCGGGATGCGCCGCGTAGTCGCTGAACAGCCGGACGCGGACATGGGTGACGGTGCCGATGTCCCCGGCGGCGATCAGGTCGCGGGCCGCCTCGACGGCGGGCGCCGAGCGGTAGTTGAAACCGACCGCGCCCTGGACGCCGGCCCCGGCGACGGCACCGGCCACCGCGCGGGCGTCCTCGGCGGTCAGCCCCACCGGCTTCTCGATCCACAGGTGCTTGCCCGCCCCGGCCATCGCCACGCCGATCTCGCGGTGCAGGAAGTTGGGCGCGGTGACGCTCACCGCCGCCACCCGTGGATCGGCGGCCACCTCGCGCCAGTCCCGCACCGCCGAGCCGAACCCGAACCGGGCGGCGGCTTCCTCGCCCCGGCCGGGCACCTCCTCGGCGACCACGACCAGTTCGGGGCGGACGGCGAGGTGCGGATAGTGGTGGCGGACCCGGGCGTACGCCTGGGTGTGCACCCGGCCCATCCAGCCGAAACCGACGACGGCGACACCGAGCGTTTCCTGCGGACGAGCGGGGTGAGCCATGTGGACCCTTCTGCCCTTGTTCCGACCGTTCCCTCACCTGTCCCCGTCACCCTGGGGACCGCGTGGCCCCGGTGTCAAGGCCGCGACGGGTGAGCCGGCCGGCCCCTGAACGGCCCCTCATCCGGCGAACAAAATTGTTGACAATCTTGTTTGGATAGATTTACGTTCGACAGGCACTCACTCAGGGAGGGCACATGCCGAAACAAGCCGGTCCGAGCACCGGGGAGCAGGCGAAACAGCTTGCGCTCGGACAGCTGCGGGAGGCGATTCTGCGCGGCGACATGGCACCGGCCCAGCGGCTGGTGGAGAACGAACTGGCCGAGCAGTTCGGTGTGACACGGGCCAGCATCCGGGCCGCACTGATCGACCTGGAGTCGCAGGGGCTGGTCGAGCGCATCCGCAACCGGGGGTCGCGGGTGCGGGTGGTGACCGTGGAGGAAGCGGTCGCCATCACCGAGTGCCGGCTGGTCCTCGAGGGGCTCTGCGCGGCCAAGACGGCCGCCGCCGTCACCGACGAGCAGCTCGTCGAGCTGACCGGGCTGGGCACGGCGATGCGCAAGGCCGTGGCCGACGGTGAGCCGCTGACCTACTCGGAACTCAACCACCGGCTGCACACCCGCATCCGGGAGTTCTCCGGCCAGCTGACCGCGCTGGAGCTGCTGGAACGGCTCAATGCCCAACTGGTGCGCCACCGCTTCCAGTTGGCGCTGCGTCCGGGACGGCCCCAGCAATCCCTGAAGGAGCACCTGGCCATGATCGAGGCGATCGAGGCCAGAGACCCGCAGGCGGCCGAGGCGGCCGTCCGCGCCCACCTCACCAGCGTGATCGAGGCGTTGCGCGACTGACGCGCGGCGGGCGGACGCGCACCCGCTCACCCGGTCCGCCCGGGTGAGCGGGGGAGCGAGGGCGTGCCGGCGGCCCGGCCCGAGAAGGAAGAGATCCCGTGTACCCGTACCCGCAGACCGTGGAGGAGCAGGCATGAGCGGCGTCATCGTCACCGACCCGCCGAAGGCGGAGGCCAAGGATGTCGAGGCCCTGTCCGGGTACGGCGTGGCCACCGTGTCCGAGGCGATGGGCCGCACCGGCCTCCTCGGCCCGCACCTGCGCCCGATCCAGCAGGACACCCGGATCGCCGGCACCGCGGTCACCGTGCTGTCCTGGCCCGGCGACAACCTGATGATCCACGCCGCCGTGGAGCAGTGCGGCGAGGGCGACATCCTGGTCGTCGCCACCACCTCGCCCTCCACCGACGGCCTGTTCGGCGAGCTGTTCGCCACCGCGCTCCAGCGGCGCGGGGTGCGCGGCGTGGTCCTCGACACGGGCATCCGGGACACCTCGGAGCTGCGCCAGATGGGCTTCCCGGCCTGGTCGGCCGCCGTGTCCGCGCAGGGCACGGTCAAGGCGACCGGCGGCAGCGTCAACGTGCCGATCGTCATCGGCGGCCAAGTGGTCCGCCCCGGCGACGTGATCGTCGCCGACGACGACGGTGTCGTGGTCGTCCCGCGCGAGCGGGCCCGGCGGACCGCCGAGGCGTCCGAAGCCCGGGAGAAGAAGGAGGCCGCGACCCGCGCCGCCTTCCTGGAGGGCCAGCTCGGCCTGGACCGCTACGGGCTGCGCGAGGAGCTGGTCCGGCTCGGGGTGACGTACCGGTCGTACGAGGAGTACACGCGCGGCGGGGACGACTCGTGAGCGCAGCCGACGAGGTCCGCTGCATGCTGATGCGCGGCGGCACGTCCAAGGGTGCCTATTTCCTGGCCGAGGACCTCCCGTCCGACGCCGCCGCCCGGGACGGCCTGCTGCTGCGGGTGATGGGCAGCCCCGACCCGCGCCAGATCGACGGCCTGGGCGGCGCACACCCGCTGACCAGCAAGGTCGCCGTCGTCTCCGCCTCCGAGGACCCCGAGGCCGACGTCGACTACCTGTTCCTCCAGGTCGCCGTGGACACTCCCGAGGTCACCGACCGGCAGAACTGCGGCAACATCCTCGCCGGGGTCGGCCCGTTCGCCGTGGAACGCGGGCTGGTCCCCGCGGGCGGCACCGAGACCACCGTCCGCATCCGGATGCGCAACACCGGGGAACTGGCCGTCGCCACCTTCCCCACCCCGGGCGGACGCGTCGACTACACCGGTGACGCCGGGATATCCGGTGTCCCGGGCACCGCCGCCGCCGTCGTCATCGAGTTCCCGCAGGGCGGCGCCCCGCTGCTGCCCACCGGAAACGTCCGCGACACCGTCGCCGGCACCGAGGTGACCTGCGTCGACAACGGCATGCCGGTCGTGCTGATCCCGGCCGCCGCCCTGGACGTCACCGGCTACGAGGAGCCGCGGGACCTGGAGGAGGACGTCGCCCTCGCGGACCGCCTGCGGGAGATCCGGCTGGCGGCCGGCCGGCTGATGGGCCTCGGTGACGTCGAGGGCACCACCGTGCCCAAGCTCAGCCTGCTCGCGCCGCCCCGCGCCGGCGGCGCGGTCACCACCCGCACCTTCATCCCCGTCCGCTGTCACACCTCCATCGGTGTCCTGGGCGCCGCGAGCGTGGCCGCCGGACTGCGCCTGCCCGGCGGGGTGGGAGAGGGCATCGCGGAACTGCCCGGCAGCGGCGACCGCGTCCGCGTCGAACACCCCACCGGCTTCCTCGACGTCGAGACCGCCGTCGACCCCGGAGCCGGGGGCACGCCCCCGGCGGTCCGCCGTACCGCCGTCGTGCGCACCGCACGGAAGATCTTCGACGGCACCGTGTTCCCCCGGCCGGCCGGGACGGCCCCGGTCCCCGCACCATCCTCTGGAGGCAACGATGACTCCGCCGCTCGGTGACATCGCCCATATCGGTCATACTCAGCTGTTCACCCCCGACCTCGACGCCAGTGTCGGCTTCTTCACCGACTTCCTGGGCCTGACGGTCAACGGCCGTGACGGTGACACCGTCTACCTGCGCACCTACGACGACTACGAGCACCACAGCCTGGTGCTCACCGCCCGCGAGACACCCGGCCTCGGCCGGCTCGCGCTGCGCACCTCCGGTGAGGAGGCCCTCCAGCGCCGGGTGCGGGCGCTGGAGGAGGCCGGCCGCGGCGGCACGTGGGTCGAGGACGAGCCGGGCATCGGCCGGCTCTACGTCACCACCGACCCCGACGGGCACGAGCACGCCCTGTACTGGGAGAGCGAGCACTACCGGGCACCTGACGAGCTGAGGCCCGCGCTGAAGAACCAGCCGCAGGCCAAGCCCGACCGGGGTGTCGGGGTGCGGCGCCTGGACCACATCAACTTCCTCGCCTCCGACGTGCTCGCCAACGCCGAGTTCCAGGAACACCTCCTGGGCGCCCGGCCCACCGAGCAGATCCGGCTCGACACGGGGAGGATCGCCGCCCGCTGGCTGACCTTCACCGACAAGTCCTACGACGTCGTCTACACCGAGGACTGGACCGGTTCCGAGGGACGGCTGCACCACATCGCCTTCGCGACCGACACCCGCGAGGAGATCCTGCGCGCCGCCGACCTCGCCATCGACAGCGGTGTGTTCATCGAGACCGGCCCGCACAAGCACGCCATCCAGCAGACGTTCTTCCTGTACGTCTACGAGCCGGGCGGCAACCGGATCGAGCTCTGCAACCCCCTCACCCGCCTGGTGCTGGCGCCCGACTGGCCGCTGATCACCTGGACCGAGGAGGAGCGGAAGAAGGGCCAGGCCTGGGGCCTGAAGACCATCGAGTCCTTCCACACGCACGGCACGCCGCCGGTCGCCTGACCGGACGGCCGGCAGAGGGGGGCGGTCCGCGCACGAGGTGCGCGGACCGCCCTGTCGTTTCGCTGAGATTGTTGACAAAAGTGTTGACGACTACCTGAACGGTTGCTTAGGTTCAGCGCACTCCTTATTCGGTCCGAGAGGAAACAACGATGTCCTCCTCCCTCGCCCCCTCCTCCCGGGGCAGCAGACTGGCGCTGCTGGTCGTCCTCCTGTGCTGGGTCGCCGTCCTCTTCGACGGCCTGGACATGTTCATCTACGGCTCCGTGCTCCCGCACATGCTCCAGGAGAAGGCGCTGGGGATCACCTCCGGCCAGGCGGGCGACCTGGGCAGCTACGCCACCTTCGGCATGCTGGTCGGCGCGCTGGCCGCGGGGACGATCGCGGACCGGATCGGCCGCAAGAAGCTGATGCTCTCCTGCGTCACGCTGTTCTCCCTGGCCTCCGGCCTCTGCGCGGTCGCCGGCAGCGTGGCGGTCTTCGGACTGGGCCGCACCCTGGCCGGTGTCGGCCTCGGCGGCCTGCTGCCCACCGCGATCAGCATGGTCTCCGACTACGCCCCCCGGGGCCGGGCCGCCCTCACCATCGGCCTGCTGATGACCGCCCACCACGCCGGCGGCATCCTCTCCGCCTACGTCGCCCTGTGGATCGTCGAGCCGCTCGGCTGGCGTGCCGCCTTCTGGGTCTGCGTGGTCCCGCTGCTCTTCGTCCCGGTGCTGCTCAAGTGGCTGCCCGAGTCCCTGAGCTTCCTGGTCGCCCAGGGTCGCCGCGCGGAGACGTCCGAACTGGCCGCCCGCTACGACGCCGAGCTGCCCGCGGCCCCCGCCGCCAGGACGGCCGGCGCCCGCTGGGGCAACCTCGCCGCCCTCTTCCAGGGCCGCGAGTGGATCCAGACCCTGCTGTACTGGCTCGCCTCCTTCGGCGGCCTGCTCCTCGTCTACGGCGTCGCCACCTGGCTGCCCACCCTGATGCGCAGCGAGGGCTACGAGCTGGGCTCCGCGCTGACCTTCGTGGTCCTGTTCAACCTCGGTGGCGTCGTCGGCATGCTGGTGGCCGGCCGCGCCTCCGACCGGTTCGGCGCCCCGCGCATCTCGGCCCTCTGGTTCGCGCTGACCGCCGCCGGTGTCTTCCTGCTCAGCGTCCACATGCCGCTGGCGCTGACCTTCGTGGTCGTCTTCCTCACCGGTGTCTTCCTCAACAGCGCCCAGGTCATGATCTACGCGACGGTCTCCATCGGCTCCACCCCCGACAGCCGCGCCACGGCCGTCGGCTGGACCTCGGGCATGGGCCGCTTCGGCGCCGTCTTCGGCCCCTGGCTCGGCGGCCAGCTGCTCGCCGCGAACAACGGCGACTGGGGCTTCACCGCGTTCGCGCTGGCCGGTGTGTCGTCGATGGTCTTCATCGGCATCGCCGCCGCCCGCACGGGCCGCCGCACGGCCGGGGGCGGCTCCGGACAGCAACTGGTGGGGGCCGCGCACTGAGCGGCACCGCACCGGACACCGGCCCCCGCGAGGAAGCGGGGGCCGCGGCGTGCCTCAGGGCGCGTTGACGCCCAGCGAGGCTTCCAGCTCGTCGTGGCAGCCCTCGGGCACCGCGTAGGCCGTCAGCGTCTGGACGGCGGGGACGCCCCCGGGGGAGACCGACGCCACCGGCTCCCGGGCCGCCTCCGCGCGCTCCCGCGCGATCTCGTCGGCGATCTCCTCGCAGCCGTAGTCGTAGGACTGGCCGGCTCTCGGTGCCGCCGTGGGTGACCCGGCGGGGAACTCCGGGCCGTCCGCGTACGGATCGCGGGAGAGCGCCCAGGTGGCGCCCGCCCCGGTCAGGCACAGGACAGCCCATACGGCGACCAGGCGCCGGTGCGCGCTCACGACGGCCACTGCTCCCCCCCCTCGACGACACCGCCCCGGCCCCCATCATGCCGGGGGCCGGGGCGGTGTCGTACGCCGGGGCGGGTCAGCGACGGCGGCGGGAGAACCAGGCGGCGGCCAGGGCGCCGGAGATGTTGTGCCAGACCGAGAACACCGCGGCCGGCAGGGCGGCGAGCGGGCTGAAGTGGGCCGTGGCGAGCGAGGCGGCGAGACCGGAGTTCTGCATGCCGACCTCGAAGGCCATGGCCCGGCTGCCCGGTTCGCCGAGCCGGCCGATCCGGCCCGCGCCGTAACCGAGGGCCAGCCCCAGGCCGTTGTGCAGCACCACGGCGACGAAGACCAGCAGCGCCGCCGACTTGATGGCGGCCGCGCTGCCCGCCACCACGACGGTCACGATCACGGCGATGGTCAGCGCCGACAGCCACGGCAGCACCGGCAGTGCCCGAGCGATCCACCGGCCCGCGACGAGCCGCACCACCAGGCCCGCGACGACGGGGAGCAGCACCGTCTTGAGGATGTCGGTGACCATCGACCCGGCGTCCACCGGCAGGTACTCGCCCGCCAGCAGCAGGGTCAGCGGCGGGGTGACCAGCGGGGCGAGCAGGGTGGAGACGGTGGCGACGGAGACGGACAGGGCGACGTCGCCGCGCGCCAGGTAGGTGACCACGTTGGACGCCGTGCCGCTGGGCGCGCAGCCGACCAGGATGACACCGGCGGCGAGCTGCGGGGACAGGTGCAGCAGATGGGCGACGGCCCAGCCGAGCCCCGGCATGATGACGTAGTGGGCGACCAGCCCGAGCGCCACCGCCCAGGGCCGTCTGGCGACGCCCCGGAAGTCCTCCGGGGTCATGGTCACACCCATGCAGAACATCACGACGCCCAGCAGGTAGGGCACCGCCTCGCTCCAGCCGGAGAAGCTGCCGGGGAGCAGCAGTCCCAGGGCTCCGGCGGCGAGGACGAGGAGCGGGAAGACGGTGACCGCCCGCCGCGCGGAACGGTCGCCGGTGGCGGGGCCGGCGTCGTGATGTTCGGTTCGTTCGATACTCACCGTGTGAGACAACGCCTGGTCAGGGGCGTGACGCAAGCGTGTCTCGCGATGTGATCGGTCACATCGGCGGGTGCGTCAGTCCGTGCCCATCCGGTCCTCCGCCGACAGGTGCTCCACCGTCCCGTTGAGGCCCCCCGTGCTCGCCGATGAGGAAATGGACCAGCGGCAGAAGGAGTTGGCCGCGCGCATCGCCGGTCGCCGCGGAGTGGGCCCCGGTGTGGGAGTCACTGGCCCGCCTGCACCGCGCCGGCGCACCGGCGCCGGCGTACCCGGACCTCACCCACGAGACGGTGGCCGTCGGTACGGCCACCGGCTACGGCCTGGTCAAGCGCCGCCCCCAGAGCGTGCTCCCGCACGCCGCCCCCGGCCTTCTCCGCCTACCTCGACCCGCTCGCCCAGGGCGTGGCCGACGCCGACGCCGGCCTCGGGGCCGAGTCGAGCACCCCGGCCGCCGCCGTCATCGACGCCGACCGCGCCCCCGGCCCGGTCGCCCTGAGCGCCGCCGCCGACGAGGCGGTCGCACGGGCCCGCGCCTTCGGCATCACCTTCGTCGGCGTACGCCGCACCGTGCACACCGGCGCCCTCGGCTACTACGTCTCCCGGATCGCGGACCAGGGCCTGGCGGGCCTCGGGTCCGTCGCCGGCATGCCCAACATGGGCTACACCGGCGCCAAGGGCGCTGCGGTCGCCACCAGCCCCCTCGCGATCGCCGTCCCGGCCGCCGACCGCCCCCGCTCCTGCTCGACATGGCGACGGCCACCATCGCCCTCGGCAAGATCCGCCAGGCCAGGGCGGACGGCACCCGGCTCCCGGAGAACGCCGCCGCGACCGGGGACGGCACCCCGACCACCGACCCGGAACGGGCGGTCATGCCGCTGCCGCTGGGCGGTGCCAAGGGCTCCGGCCTGTCCCTCGCCTTCGAACTCCTTACCGGCGTCCTGGTCGGCGCGCCCATCTTCTCGGCCTTCCACTCCGCAGACCCGGCCGGCCGCGAGCACGGTCAGAACGCCCTGCTCATCGCCCTCGACCCGGCCGAGTTCGGCGGCGGCGCGGCCGACTTCACCGGCGCGGTCGACACCACCCTGGACACGCTCAAGGGCCTCCCGGCCGCGGAGGACGCCGCGGGCGTGTACTGCCCCGGCGAGCGCGGTGCCGCCGTCGCGGCGAACTCGGTGGGAACGGGTGCCGGTCGCCCCGAAGGTCTGGCGCGAACTCGTCGGGGCCGCCGCCCCCTTCGGCCTCACCCCGCCCGCCCCCGTGTGACCCCGCGGGCCCGACACGTCGCCGGCCGCACGCGTGGGAGGGAGGAGGAGGGGGGACGGCCGGCGACCCCCCACCCCTCCGTATGCGGTAGGCTTGACCTGCGAGTTCACCGGGACGTGGCGCAGCTTGGTAGCGCACTTGACTGGGGGTCAAGGGGTCGCAGGTTCAAATCCTGTCGTCCCGACTTGAGAGAGTCGCAGGTCAGGGCCGGTTCCGGAGGCATCCGGAACCGGCCCTCGATCATTCTTGGGGACCAGTTGGGGACCAGTGCTCCCTTGACCGGTGTCAGCGGGTCATCACGATCGGGCTCGGGAGTGAGCGGGGGGGCGCGGACCACGCTGAGATGAGCGGAGAGTGCAGCGCCGGCGGCCGTGATCTTGTGGACGCCCGGGTGGAGGTAGCGCTGAGTGGTCATGAGGGAGCCATGCCCCGCGATGCGTCGCAGGACGTGGACCGGGACTCCCGCGTCGGCGAACCAGGTGAGGCCGGTGTGCCGGAGGTCGTGGCGGCGCAGGTGTTCGTAGCCAAGCTTGGTGACGACGTCGTCCCAGTGGGTCGCGTCGCGCAGGACGGTGGTGGCGATGCGTCCGCCGCGCGGGCCGGTGAACAGGCGGGCGTCGGGGGCGGGACCGGCGGACAGGACGCGCTGGGCGACAAGGGGGCGGACCTCCTCGATGATGGGGACTTTGCGGGCCCGCTTGCCTTTGGTGCCCTTGTCGGTCAGGCCGCCGGGTGCGGGTGTGGTCTGGCGCCGCACGGTCCAGATCCACTGGTCGGCGTCGATGTCCTGGACGTGGCAACCTGAGACTTCGCCGATCCGGGCGGCGGTGCACGCGGCGAAGACGACGACGTCTCCCCATCCGCGGTACTGGTCGTGGGAGGCGGCCACGAGCGCGTCGGCCAGCTGGACGAGGGTGTCCCAGTCAGGCAGGGCCAGCGCGCGTGGATTGCGAAGTTCGTCCTCGGCCTGCTTGTAGAGCTTCTGCCAGCCGGTCACCCGAGCGGGATTGACGCTGATGATGCCGTCCCGCACGGCCTGTTCCATGACACGGACCAGCACGGCGATCGTGTTCTTGACCGTTGAGCGGCTGTGCTCGTCGACGATCCAGTTCTGTACGGTCCGGTCGACGACACCGTTGGTGATCAGCCGCACAGCGAGGTGGCCCAGAGCGGGAACCACACGCAACCGCCACCCCGCGAGATAGGGAACCAACGTCTTCAGCTCCAGGCCGCGCAGCGCGAGATCCATGTTCGCTTCGCCGTATTCGGCCAGCGTCATGGTGGCGGTCGACGGGGTCAGGCCGGCTTGGGTGGCCTGAACGATGGCCTGGAGCCACTCCTGAGCTTCTTCTTCGCTGTTCTTTCCCTCGGACAGTGACTGGCGGCGTTTGGTGGTGGGATCCCACCATCGGACGCGCGCCCGATACGGTGTGGGCCGGTCGGAGCGGTATTCGATGTCGGTGGAGATCCGGATGCCGACGGCGATGTTGGTTCTATCGGCCATGGATCCCCTTGGTGGGGGCGGTACGACGGCTGCGCAGCCATTCCTCGACATCTAGCGCGCTGTACATGACGACACGTTCCGAAAGGGCGACGAACGGCGGCCCTTGGGAAGGCCGGGCGGTGCGCCATCGGCGCAGTGTCGAGGCGTCCACCCGGAGACGAGCGGCCAGGACGCTGGTCGAGTACCAGGCGTTGGTCAGGAGGGATGCTTGGTCATCGGCTAGGACGGCATGCCGGTGAGGAAGCGGGGGTTGTATTGCGGCCTCCTTCTCACGATGGCATTCGGTGTCGGTACTTGTTGTTATTGGGGTGGGCAAGTGCAGGCAATCTCCGGGCAGTACAGAGCACCAGGCGGAGCGGTGGAAGACTTCAAATGCGGCGACACGCTCCGAGAACGGAGGCGTGCCGTGCTCCGTCGGCAGCAGCGCTGATGCCGGTCACCATCACTGGCGGTCGCGCTCCGATACGGGCGTTGACCAGATAATCGTCTCCGGATGCGCCGGTTTGGCTAACCGGCGATCACGGCCTATGTTGCCGGCTGGCGCGACATGACGGGGCGTGAAGAGCCAGCCGCTGCGGTCCTCGGTCAGCCAGTTCCGATGACGCATCACGTGAAATGCGTCGCCATCCTCGAACCGGCCGCAAAGGGCTTGTGACCTGTGGTTTTACGCGTGCACATTATGTGCGGGTGGGCGTTACGGCCGTTCTTTTGACGCTGAAATGAAGCTCGTGACGCTAGTACTGCAACGGTGCTTGCCGGCCAGCTCGGTCGTTGGTGTGGTCATGGGTGGGGACCTTGCTGATGTCAGGTTGTGGGCGGGTGAACTGAGCGCTCTGCATGAGCGGTTCGTGCACCGGTTCAGCCGGGAATCTACGACTGGGCCCGCGTCGAGGTCCGGCCCTGGCACCGCGAGGACCGCCGGCACTGGGTTCTCGCTCGCCGCAGCGTCAGCAGGCCCGAGGAGATCTCCTACTACATCGTCTACTGCCCCGTCGGCACCACCCTGGACGAGCTGATCCGCATCGCGGGCAACCGCTGGGCGGTGGAGGAATGCTTCCAGACCGCCAAGCAGGAGTGCGGCCTGGACGACTACCAGGTCCGCCGCTACCCCGGCTGGCACCGCCACATGACCCTGGCCATGGCCGCCCACGTATGCCTGACCGTCCTGCGAGCCCGACAGCTGGACACGGACAAAGCAGAAACGGATCCTCCCCGCTCATCCACCTCAGCCTCGCCGGAATACGACGGCTGATCACCCGCCTCACCGACCGCCGTCCCACCCCGGTCGACCACATCCTGCACTGGTCGACATGGCGCCGGAGACGGCAGTACCAGGCTCGGCTCAGTCACTACAAACGACGCGGACACATCCCCTGACCTGGCCACCAGTCACAGCAAACACCGTTGCAGTACTAAAGGTGACCTGATCCGTGAGGACCAAGATCCCGGCGTCGACCTGGCCCAGGGAGAGTCGTCACGAGGGACGACCTTGAGATGCTCGGTCGCACGGAGACCGGCGGCGTAAGACAGATCCGCCGGAGGTCCTCGGAGATTGCGATCACTGCGGCTCGGCCCCCTGTCCTGCTGGGCGGCTTCACCGGGGGAGCCGGTGTGGGTGAGCGCGGCGCGGGTGATCGTGACGACGGTCAGGGCGGGCGCGGACAGACACAGTGGGGCGCGCAGGCCGAACGCGTCGGCGACGGCACCACCGGCGAGGGAGCCCAGGGGAACCGCTGCTTGGAGGAGGTGCGGTTGGAGCTGGACGCGGGCCCCCCGGGCAGGGACCAGTTGGGCAGCGTCTTTTTCCTATTGGGTGGCAAGGGACCGCCCCCACGTGCGCGGGGACCACACGCGGTCCATGTAGCCGACGGCGTAGGGAAGGGGACCACCCCCACGTGCGCGGGGACCACGGAGGCGTCGCCGGGGACCCAGGTGGTGAGCTGGGACCACCCCCGCGTGCGCGGGGACCACCTGCATCCGGGGGAGTTCGTGCTGGGGTCGACGGGACCACCCCCGCGTGCGCGGGGACCACGGGTACAACGCCGGATGGGCCCGGGTCGAGCAGGGACCACCCCCGCGTGCGCGGGGACCACCATGTCGACGGCCAGGCGGCGGCCCGTGAGATGGGACCACCCCCGCGTGCGCGGGGACCACTGGGCGCTCGGTGTCGAGCTGGAGTCCCGCAAGGGACCACCCCCGCGTGCTCGGGGACCACCGCGCGGCAGCAGTGTCGACCCGGACGGCCACGGGACCACCCCCGCGTGCGCGGGGACCACGGCCGCCAGGCGCCTCGCGATGGCTGGTACACGGGACCGCCCCCGCGTGCGCGGGGACCACCTCAGGCCAGGTTGGAGAAGTGGATGGAGTCGGGGACCACCCCCGCGTGCGCGGGGACCACGGCGGACTGCTGCACCTGGCCGCCGCCCTGTCGGGACCACCCCCGCGTGCGCGGGGACCACGGCGGACTGCTGCACCTGGCCGCCGCCCTGTCGGGACCACCCCCGCGTGCGCGGGGACCACGGACTCCGAGATCCGGCAGGGACACCGTGGTGGGGACCACCCCCGCGTGCGCGGGGACCACCCGTGGGGTGAGGCCACCGACGCCGAGAACGAGGGACCACCCCCGCGTGCGCGGGGACCACCGTGGGCGTCCGGCGTACTGCATGAGGACGACGGGACCACCCCCGCGTGCGCGGGGACCACTGGTTCCGTTCCCCGCTTCCCGTGAGCTGTCCGGGACCACCCCCGCGTGCGCGGGGACCACACCAAAGACCGGGCGATCGAGCAACTGGAGCTGGGACCACCCCCGCGTGCGCGGGGACCACCCTGCTGGAGCACGTGCTGAACGCGCTGCCGGTGGACCACCCCCGCGTGCGCGGGGACCACACGTTCGGAGATCCACACTTCGCGCTGGGGCAGGGACCACCCCCGCGTGCGCGGGGACCACCCGGCGCCGGCGGCGGCCTGAAGGGCGTCCCCGCAGAGGGACCACCCCCGCGTGCGCGGGGACCACTCGCCCGCGTAGATCGCGACGTGGTAGATCGAGGGACCACCCCCGCGTGCGCGGGGACCACAGGAGCCGACCTGGGCCTTTATCGCCAGGAGGACCGGTTTTTGCTCACTTTCCGAGCGAGGGACGAATGGGTAATAACGGGCTTCGGGTTCTTACTCATTGTCACCGTCCGAACCTTCGTCGCTTCGCTGCTTTGCTCCATCCCTGGCGGGGTGGCTCGTTTGTCGGGCGGGTTGTCGTCGGGGGAGAGGGGCGGTGGAGGAGGGTGAGGCCCTCGTGGTCGGTGGGGTGCCAGGCGTGGTCGTGGGTGCGGAAGGTGAAGCCCTGTTCGTTGTCGGTGTGGTAGGCGAGCAGGGCGCGTCCTTGGCCGGAGTAGGTGCGGACTTCGTCCCAGAGGATGTCGCGGACGCGGGCGGAGGGTGAGCCGAGGAAGACGCCTGGAGAGATTTCGAGGAGCCAGCGGGTGAGGAACCCGCGCAGGCCCGCCGGGCAGTTGGTGAGGACGATGACGGTCACCAGATCGGCTCGTCTCCGTAGTTGCGTCCGCTGTCGAGGAGTTCGCCGCTGTCGGTCTGGAGCCCCACGTGGTCCGCGTCGGCGGTGGCGCCGGAGTCCTCGTAGCGTAGTAGTTTCTTGATGTCGTTCGCGCAGCGGTCCAGGAGCTGGGTTTTGTTGATGCGGTCCCGCAGGGCCCGGCGTGTGCGTGTGGGGATGTCGTCCTCGCCTTCGGCCGCGGCGTCGAAGGCGGCTGGGATGGCGATTTCCGTCTTGTAGAGGTCGGCGATGTCCAGGACGAAGGACCGCTCGTGTCCGGAGTGGACGAAGCCGAGCCCGGGGGACAGGCCCAGTGCGGCGACTACGGCGTGCGCGACGCCATACATGCACTGAGCCGCTGCCGTGACGCCCTGGTTGGGGGCGTCGGCGGCGGCGAAGTCGTCCCGGTGGTAGTCGCGGCGTCGCCAGGGCACACCAGTACGTTCCGACTCACGGCGATAGCACTCTTTGAGGCGTCGGCCCTCCATCCGGAGCAGTTCGTCGCGGGTGCGGCCAGACGGGTCCTCGTCGGGGAAGCGCGAGCGGTACATGGCCCGTGCCACCTCCAGGCGCGTACGGCGGTTCGCCCATGCCGTCGCCTGCGTTTCGAGCAGCTTCGAGGAGCGGGTCAGGGCGCGTCCGCCGGCGTAATAGCGCACACCGTGTTCGCCGACCCACACAACCGCGGCGCCGCTCTCCCCGAGGAGTGCCATCGCCTGGTGGGTCACGCGCGTCCCGGGGCCGAGCAGCAGGGTGCCGATCGTGGCCGACGGGATGTGGGTGACACCGTCGGCATCCGTGGCGGTGATGGCGTTGTCATCGCGGTGGACGGTACAGCGCTCCAGGTAGAGGTAGGAGACGCGGTCACCGATGCGGGTCAGTTCGCGGGGCGAGGAGAGGCTGCGTTTGCTGATCGTGCTCATGGATCACCGCACCGGCGCGAGGGTCATCAGGCCGCAGCCGTACGCCTTGGCCTTGCCCAGTCCCTGGGTCAGGGTGCGGCGGAACGCCGAGAGGTCGGTGATCGTGAGTCTCCCGTCGAAGGTCGCACGGACGAAGCGGACGTCCCGGGGAGCGGCTGGGTGTCCGTCCTGGGTACGGCCTCCGCGCGGCTTGATTCCCTCGTTGGAGGACTTGCCGAACCGGATCGGCGTCCGGTCGTGCACGGTCACCTCGTAGCTTTCGCCGACTGCGGCGGTGTCATCTTCGGCTGTCCTTTTGATTACGGCGAAGCCTGCTCGTTCCTGGTGCTTGAGCAGCCAGCCGATCTGGTGGCGCGGTGAGACGTGGGCGGCACGCTTGGTGGGGGTGCCCAGCGGTTCGGGCTTTTTGCGGATGTGGTGCACCGGGTTGGCCGTGAGGCGGAATGCCCAGACATCACCTCCCCGGAGGGCGTCGAGGAACTCGCCGTAGGCGAAGGTGGCCCAGCCCTCGGCGCCCAGACTCGGCCAGCCCGCCTGCTCGGCGAGATGAGTGAGGTCGGGGCGGGAAGGACTGGAGATGAAGAGGTCGACGCGGCCAGCCGGGGCGTGGTCGATCCGCCACAGCACGCGTGGGCCGTTGCCGTCGCGTGCCGGGGGTTCGGGGAAGGCCATATTCACGGCACCGTGCAGCCGGTTCGGGGAGCCGAGGAGCCGTTGTGCCTCGGGCCGGGCGGTGTTGAAACGGAAACGGGTCAGGTACATCGGCGGATCCTAGGAGGCGTACGGGGAAGGGCCTGGAAGACTGTTCGGCGCGGCCAGGCGCAGATGCGCGGTCGGGTCGTGCGCGGGGGCGTTCACGTGCCCGGTCCGCACGCCTCGCATCGTGTACTGCCGGTGACGCGGATCGAAGGTGACAGGCGTGTCCCGAAGCGAGAAGTCGGGAATTTCGTCCGTGGGGCAGTCCATCAGCAGATCCAGTTGTTCATGTCCGGTTCCCGTACGGTCGAGTTGCCTGATGTACCACCGTGACGCCTGCCATGGCACCGCGCGCAACGTGTCTTCCAACGGTCCCTCGGTGAGGGAGCCATCGAACAGCAGCGGCTGGGCCGGTGGGCAGGAGCGCCGGCCCAGGTAGGGCAGGAAGCGGGGAGCCTCCAGTGCCTGGTGCAGTTGCCCGATCAGCTCTTCCGGGCCTTCGACGCCGGCGACGAAGACCGCATCGGCGAGGTAGTACCGCTCCGACAGCGGCATCACCCGCCCGGACTCCGCATGTTGGGCCTTGTGGAAGTCCCGCACCCTCGTCCCGGGCTGGTCGATACGTACGCCGAAGCGCAGCGCGGCCAGGTCGGACAGGTCCGCGCCGCGCGGACGTCCCTGGGCTGCGGCCAGCAGACCCAGCACGCCGCTCTTGGTGGGCGCGTTCTCCGTGGTGCGGCGCACGAAGCGGCCCGCTGATCCCCACGCCTGCAACGGGCCCGCCAGACGCAGCAGCAGGACCGTCATGCTTCCGGCTCCAGGCGTTCGGACACCGCGCGGCCGACCTGGTCCAGCAGGGCGCGCAGGGTCACAGCGGTGCCCAGCCCCGCCAGCTCCTGTGTCTCCTCACCGACGCGGAACACCCAGGTGGGCTGGTCCGCGAGACCGTACTGGCGCTCCAGGTCCGGTACGTACGCGGCGAGCCGGCGGCAGCTCTCCCGCAGAAACCCGCCCTGGGCGGACTTCGGCACCGGCTCCTCGAAGGCACCGACGAAGCTGATCGGCCACTGGTCACGAAGCGTGACGATCACCGCGGAAGGCAGGGTGTGGTTGCCGTAGGAGTTGATCTTTCCGGTCGGCAGAGAGGTGATGAACGCTTCCAGGAAGGCGGTGACCGCTTTCGCCGTAGGGGTGCTCGGGGGCTCGTCTTCCTGGAGGCCGGCCCCGAGGTTGCGCTGAAGTTCGTCAACGTCGACCGCCGCGTACCGGTACAGCGTCGCGGAGTTGAAATCCACCGTGCCGATCATGCCGGCGCCCGACTCGGATGCGCCGCTGCGGTCGTCGACCGCCGTATAGAAGTCCGACTCGATGTCCGAGCGGTGCACGCTCAGCGCGTGCGCCACCTGGGTTGCCGCCTCCACGTTGAGGTCGGCGGAGTCGGCGACCATCCGGCCGAAGAGCGCGATGTCCACCGAGTGCCGGGTGTCGACCGCGTGGCGTGCCCTGGCCTTCTGTTCCTTGTCTTTGAAGGACTTCTTAAGGCTTTGCACGTCCCCTCCGTTGCTGGCTGACACCGCAACCTCGGCGAGTGCGTCCAGCTGCCGCCGGCTGAGGAACATCAGGTACTTCGATTCGGGTACCGCCTCGTCCTCGCCGTCCCGTGTCTTCCGCTTGGGTGGGTCGAACGACGAGCCGGTGGCGACTCGCAGTGTCTCCTCCGCGAGTTGGGCTGCCGTGTCGGCCACCGACGGGTCATGGGCGGCGATGTGTTCCGCGAGGGCTTCGACCACCTTCTTCGTGCGCACGCCGAGTTCCTCCGGTGGCAGCAGCTCGTTGAAGCGGCTGCGGGTGGCGCGCTTCCATGCCTGGCTTGACACCCGAGCCCTGCGCACACCGCCGTAGTAGGCGGACTTCGGTGTTCCGGTGTCGTCCCGGTTCATATTGCTCGGCGGCACGTTCTGCAGGATGTGGATGTCGAGGATGGTGCGCGTCACGAGTGTTCCGTTCTCTCGTCTGATGACCGGGAAAAGGGGGGAGCAGGAAAGAACAGGTGGTCCGGGCGGGAGCAGCAGTGGTCAGGAGTCGGCGTCGGCTGCTTCGAAGTCCTCGGCCGGCACGATGTCGGGGTCGAGTGCGCCGCCCACGCCGTCCGTACGGGCCCGGCGGGAGGATCCGTAACGGCGGTGGAAGTCTTGGCCCCACGCGCGGCGGACATCGTCTCGGCGGTTCTCGTCCTGCCACAGCAGGAGCTGGTCGGCCAGGAGCGTGTAGTCGAGAGGGATGCGCGCCGAGCGCAAGAGCAACACCATCTCGCGCAGCCGGGTTGCCAGAACGTCCGTGTCCGACGCGGCTCCGATGCGTACGAATCGTCGACGCACGGTCTCACTGGCGTTCTCGACCCTTTCCTCGGCCCGGATCTCATCGGCGGTGCCACCGTCGCCGGTGGCGCTACCGCTGTCACGAATTCCGGTCTGTCCGTGGGCGAGACGGCGAACGGAGCGGCCGAGCGACCATCCGGTCAGGTGCATGGGCTCGTCGCGCAGCGACTGCTGATGCAGCGCCCACAGTGTCACGGCGACATGGACGGCCGTGTCCTCACGGCGTTCCTGCTCTTGCCGCGATCTGTATGCCAGGGAGGAGAAGTACGCGGGGGAGACGCCGTCCTTTCCCCCGTCGGCAGTCCGCCGCTCTTCGCGGAGTTCCGCCAAAGTCTCCAGGTGATCCAGTCCCCAGGCGGTGGGGGAGACATGCGCGTCCCGGCCGGCCTCCCTGCGCAGACGCGCGACGGACGCGACGGCCCACGGGACATTCCGCTGATACCCGGATTGCAGCCTGCCGATGGTACGCGCGACGGCTTGGCGGGGGAGTGAAAGGGCGGCGCGCCTGTCCGTGTCCGTACCGTTGGGGGGAGCCGGGGGGGTCGGTGCCATGGATGTTCTCCTGACGAGGGGTGTTCCGAAGGACTGCGGCGGCGTCCGTCAAGCAGTGGTCGATGGCGGGCCCAGTACCTGGTGAAGCCGTGCGTGGAACCAGAGTTCGGCGCGGCCGGTGTCCATCAGGACTGCGCCCCGGCCGGGGAGATCGATCACTCTGCCGTCTGCGGCTGCCGGCCCGGCGGACCTGACCTCCTGGCGGGCGAGCCGGAGCATGTCACGGCGAACCGTCTCCCGCCATGTGCGCCGGGCCGCCTGGAGGTCCGGCTGCCGGGCCAGGTCCCGCAGCCAGGCGCGGTACGGGCCGTCCAAGGCGCCGTATGCGAGGTCGCGGGCTGATGCGGCCGCCGCTTCCGGGTGGTCGCCGCCGGCTGCGCGGGCGAGATTGCTGGCGAGGTGTCCCAGGGCCGTGACGGCCTTCTCGGCGTCGCTGACGGCATCCAGGGCCGCGGCACCGTACACCGGGTTGGTCTTGTGCAGAGTGACGACCGGGAGCGCGACGGAGTCGTCGACGATCTCGTCGATCACGGACTGCTGCGTGCCGTAGACCACGCCGGCCAGGCGGAGCCGGATCAGTTTCCCGGGATCGATCTCGCTCTCGGTGATGACCTGGCTGTACCACCGGGTGACGCCCGAGCGCAGTTGCTCGGGTGGCTCCCCGCGGTCTCCCGTCTCTTCGGCCTGGGTACGGGCGGGGAGCAGGGCACCGAGACCGCGCCACGCCGACCTGTTCGGGTCGTGCCGGGTCGGGGTGTAGACCGGCGTGCGGCCCTGCTTCTTCTCCTGGGCGGGGCTGCGGCGCCACCCGGTCATGGGCTCGAGCCGCCACGGCGCGGGCGGGAGGAGGGGATCGCCGTAGCCCAGGACGACACCCGTCACCGCACCTTCCGTCGCGCATAGGCGAATCCGGCGGGACTGCCAGGTGTACAGGTCGCGCAAGCCCATGGGGTCGGCACCGCCCGCATCCTCGCGGCGGGGGCCGGGGCCGGACGGCTCGCCCTGGCGCCAGACCGGACGGTCCTCACCGATCCGTTCGGCGAACTCGCTGCCCGCATACGCCTCCTCGAACGGAACGAGGTTGAGGAGCAGGGTCTCCCGCAGGGTCGCTCCCTCGGCGAACACGCAGCCCAGGTGACCTAGTGAACCGACGCCCAGAGGATAGACCTTGCCCGCCTTGCTGCGGCCCTCATCGCCCTTCATCGCGGACTTGATGCCCGAGGTGTCGAAGGCGTGGGCGTGGAGCAGCCATCGCGCGGCTTCGGCGAAGGACAGCCGGTCCACACCCGGACGCCGCATGGAGAACAGGGCGGAACCCGTGGGAACGTCGGCAACGATCCGGCTGAGGGGAGCGACCTCGTCCTTCGCGGTCCTGAGCCCGGGTACCTGGAAGAACGGCCGCTTCTCGTCGAAGAGCTCGAAGCGGTCGGCATGGCGTCGCAGGTAATCGGATGCGGCCGTGAACGGCGCCGGGCTGTGCCACAGGTCTTCCCAGTCCTCAAGGGTCGCCGGTCCCTCCAGGGCATCGTGGAGAATGGCCAGCAGCAGCCTGAGCAGGACGGGATTCTGGGTGGGGACGTCCCCGACGATCCCGCGCAAGGTGTCAGCGCTCGCGAAGACCTCTCGCAACGACAGCTCTGTCACCATGCCGTCGAGGTGCTGTACCGGCACCCACGCCTCACGCACCAGGTTGAAGGCCGCGCGGCCGACGTCATCGACGCGCTCCTGGCCACGCCGCGGCCCGGGCAGACTCACCGGCCCGCCACTCGGCTTCGCACCCTGCGTAACGACACCTGGTTCCGCCGCGACGTCTGTGACTGTCCGCTGTGCCGCCGACTGTGGTGCACCGTGCCCGTCCCTTTCCCGCTCTGTACTTCCGGGGCCGCCGGGACCGTCCCCGGACGCGCCAGGGTCGGTCACCCGCAGTCCCTCGGCGCGGCTGTAGCTCAGGGAGAAGCCTGCCAGCCGGGTCTGACAACGCTCGTCCAGGACGAGGATCAACTCGCCTGCCAGCCAGGGGCACTCCTTCACCTGCCAGGCCGGAACCAGGAACTTCTCCAAGTCCGCGATGGTGCGGACGTCCATCCAAGGCTTGCTGAACCGTCCGGGCAGCGTGAGTGCGCTCGCGGCCACTGCCTCGGCCGAGCGCCGGTCCGGTGGGAAGTCGACGGGCAACTCCAGGCCGCCCCGTCCGCCCTGTCGCCCCGCGTCCAGCCACGGCACGGTGGTCAGCCGTCCGTCGGCCTGCCGCTGGATGACCAGGACCTCCAGCGTCTCCTCTCCGTCCCGCACCTGTGCCCGCCCGACCGGGCTGTCGTCCGCGTCGCCCGCGTGAGCCTCCAACCATCCGTACACCGGCCGGCCGGGACGCCGTACCGGCCCCAGAAGAAAGCCGTCCGCCCTGCGCCGCTTCTCCACGAGCAGAGCCCGGTGCCGCCCCTCGGCTTCGGCCATGTTGCCTGCCCACACCCCCGGTCCCAACGGCCCACCGCCATAAGCGCTATGCACCAGCGGGCTGATGTCGTGCGGCAGCCTTACGGGAACACCGTCGAGGTGCGGTGTGAGGGCGGCGAGCGAGCGCAACAGGGTCCATTCGCCCGGGTACACGGCCTGGGTGCCTGTCACGGGTGCCGGTGGTGACGCGCTCCAGTCGACGCCGGTGATCACGCACCGGGGCGTGGACAGCCGGGCCGGTCGGGACGAGGGGTGCCGGTGCAACCGGCCCATACGCTGCAGTACGAGGTCGACGGGCGCCAAGTCGGTGACCAGCACGTCGAAACTTACGTCGAGGGACTGCTCCACCACCTGACTGGCGACCACCACATGCCGTACCGGCCGCTCGCCATCCGGACCGAACTTGCGCAAGAGATCGTCGTCGTTGGCGGCCCGGTCGGCCGCCAGGAACCGGGAGTGGGCCACGGTGACCCGGTCCTCACCGAGTCGGTCCTTCAGCGCCTCGGCGGCCTCCAGTACCCGTCCCACGGTGTTCCGTACGACAAGTGCGCATCCCCCGTCGGCCAGTTCCACGTCAAGCCGATCGGCCAGTGCATCGAGATCGTCGTCCATGCGCTCCAGCACGACAGCCGTGCCACGGTCGGAAGCCGCAGCCGGCCGGGCGGTCAACGCGTCCCGTCCCGGCGACACGGCAGTCAGCAGAGGGTAGGCGTCGGCGTCAGTCGCAACCGACGCGGCACCGCCATCGCCCGCGTAGGCGGCGGCGAGAGCCCGCCTCCTCTCCGCCGGAAGGGTGGCGGAGAGGAGCACGACCGGGACCCGGTAGGCGGCCAGCCACTCAAGGGTCCGGTCCAGATAGCGGTTCATGTAGGCGTCGTACGCGTGCACCTCGTCGATCACCACCACCTTGCCCGCCACCGCGAGATGCCGCAGGGCCAGATGACGACTTTTGAGAGCCGCGAACAGGACCTGGTCCACCGTCCCGACAGCGAACGAGGCGAGCAGCTGCTTCTTCCGCCCGCGAAGCCACTGGTGAGCATGGAGACCGGCAGGATGCCGAGCCGGGCCCTGATCCTTTTCCCTTGGCCGGATCTCTTGCCGGTTGCCGTCCGGTTCGACGGCGGCGATGGCCCGGCTTCCTTCGCGCAGCAGACCCGACCAGGTCTCCTTCAGGGCGGCCTTCGCGTGAGCCAGCACCACGGACCGGGTGCGAGCCCCGTCCGCAGGCAACGCGTCGAGCCAGGACAGGAGTCGGTCGAACATCGCGTCCCCGGTCGCCCTGGTGGGAAGCGCCATCAGCAGTCCACCGGCACCCGAACGCGCTGCGAGGATCTCCGCCGCCGCCAGCGCTGCCTCGGTCTTCCCCTCACCCATCGGTGCCTCGATGATGAGCAGGCCGGCCGGTTCCATGACCTGAGCCATCCGGACCGCTTCCAGCTGGACCGGACGAAGTTCCGCGCCCTGGAGCTTGGGAAAACGCTGCCGGAACAACTCCCCAGGTGGTGCCGTGGGCACCTGCGGCTGCCAGGGATCCGGGAGATCCAAGCCCTTCCAGGCAGCGAGCAACCTGCGTCGCTCACCGGCCGCACCCACCGGATGCCATGACTCGGGCGCGTACGGGAACAGCTCGGGGGCGCTGGCGATCCAGTCCGAGAGGATGACCACGGCCGTCAACAGCACCTGCACCGGTTGGGGCAACCGGATCTCATGCCACGTCGGCAACAGCTTCGTCACGCCGGTCAGATCGGCGCACCAGTCCAGCAGTTCGTACTGCGTCCGCTGCCATAAGGTCTCGCTCGAGCCGGGCTGCCGCAGGAGATGCGGCCGTAACTGCAGATCATGAATCTGCGCACTCCCCGGCGGTACACCGTGATGGCCCCCGGCCACCACCGCGAACTGCCCGGCGACTCGCGCCCCCAGCCCGAACCGCTCCCCCATCCATTCCTGCAACACCAACTGCCCCACCAGCCCGTGAGGCGCCAGTTTCCGGTCCTGCCCGTACTCCTTGACAGTGGGCATGTCCAGCCCGTGATCCCGCATCCGCCCGGCCAACTGCTCGACCTGGCAAGCGAATGCCGGTGAACACTTGCCGATGTCGTGCAACGCCGAGAGGAAACAAACGAGCCGGGCGGCGTCGTCACCGCCGTCTGGGAAAGGCTCCGACACCAGACGCTTGACAGACGCGGGCAGCCAGTCCTCCCACAACTTGCCGGCCACTGATGCGCTGTCGAGCATGTGACGCCACAACGGAAGCCAGCCATCGGTCTTGCGGTCGTGCTTCGCCCAGGCTGAACGAGCGGCCACCGAGAGAGCTTGCGGATCCGGCCCGGAGCGAGGTGAAGCGATGCCGGCGGAGCACATGTCGGTTTTCCCTCCAGGGAGCGGGTCAGTACCCCAAGCGGGTCGTGAGGCGGTCGACGTGGCGGAGCTGTCGGCCGAGGAGAGGGCGGACACCGCCGACGCGGACGCCCGCCCTCACGTAGGGCTCAGGCCCGGCGCCAACCGGTGAACACGACACCGGCCGTGAGCAGGGCGACCCAGACCCAGGGCCGGTCTGGCGAGGCGGCGATCATGGCGGTGATCAGCCCCCAGAGCGGGGGGTTGGACGGCTGGTCAGACGCGTTTAACACGGGCATGGGTAGAATCTCCTTGTCCTTGAGGCATTGAGGACGGGCCGGGCTCGGCTCTCCGCTGCAACGGAGTAGATCACCGAGTCCGGCCCACATCGCTGAGCGAGCTTTGGACTCGGAGTGGAGCCTAGTGGGTCCGCCCCGAGCCGCGTGGGCTTTCGACTGAAGGCAGAAAAGTCCTAGTTGGTGTGGCGGTCTTCAGGAGGATGTTCTCGGTTCGGACTGACTCCAGTGCCTACGAAGGGATGCCTCGATTTTGCCCTCGTAGCCCCGCATGCGCGGGGATCACAGACTCGGTACACCTCAGGACGGATGGTCTCGGGGACCACCCCCGCTCAGGCGGGGAGCCGTCGCGCACGGTCTGGTCGACTCCGTCGCGGGTCGGCGTGTCCACGGGCCACCGTACCGGCATGGCCCCGCTGCCGCAGCCGTCCGCTCGGCACCCTTGGAAATATGACATCAGGGATGAAAACACTGCGTGGGTGCGGTGCGAGGCCGGGGTGCGGGCTTGGCCGTAATGGTGGGGTTCGGCGTGCGGCGTAGGCCGTACCGGGCTCGGTGCGGTCTGCGTCGATGGGGAGTAAGGGGAGAAGGTGGCTGTCGGGGTAACCGGCGCACCGTGCTGGTCACGACGCTGTTGGTCCTGGCGGTCCTCGCCGGTGCGCTGTCGCTGCTGAGCTGGGACCGGGCGAATCAGGTGGTTGGGATGGTCTCTGCGGCGGTCGGTGTGGCCGCTCTCGGAGTCGGCGTCTGCACGTTGCTGGTTTCGACCGGGAGCATGTCCATACAGGTGTCCAGGACCGGGCGTGCCACGGCCACGGGCGGCGGGGACGCCAACACGGGTGCCGTCGTCTCCTCGTCCGATGGTGCGGTCTTCGTCGAGGAGACCGGTGAGGCGCGGGCGGACGGGGGCAGTGCGAACACCGCTTACCGGCGGCAGGGATAGCGGCGCGTCCAGTGTTCTTCCGCAGGCGCGCCGCGGTGCGCAAGTCGGGCGGCTCTTCCGCCAAGGGAGTCGGGGCCTTCGCCAATAGCGGCGTAACGATTGACAGCCCCGTACAGGTGGTCGCGGGGGCGCCGCTGTCTCCGGCTGTCTCCTGCAGATGAGCCAGGGCCTCGTCACCAGTTTCTAGCGGCGTGAGAGCGAACTTGCCCAGCTGGCAACCTTCTGCATGCACGATTCCCCTGCGGGCCGTGCTGCCTCCGGCTACTTGCGCTGGGTTGCCCCGGCGTGGGCGGGAAAATCAGCCCTGCTGGCGAACTTCGTCCTGCATCCCCACCCGGCGTCGACGTCGTGTCGTTCTTCATCACCTCCCGCATGGCCGCGCAGAACGACGCTGGGGCGTTCTGCGAGGTCGTACAGCGGCAGTTGTACGACTGGCTGGGCGAGGAGGAGCCGCTGAGCACTCCCGCCACGCGATACGAGCAGATGCTGCTCGCGTTGCACCGCGCTGCACAGAGCGCGGTCGGCGGCTCGTGCTCGTGGTGGACGGCCTGGACGAGGACCGCGGCGTGACCGCCGGTCCCGACGCTCACAGCATCGCGACGCTGTTGCCCCGCGTTCCCCCGTACGGCATGCGCGTCATCGTCGCAGGCCGCCCGTATCCGCCGGTACCGGGGGACGTGCATGCGGACCAACCGCTGCGTAGTACGCGGATGGATCACCAGTCAGACACCGTTTCTGATGGCGTGATCGTTCGTTGAGCAGTGCATGACGGATCTGGTTGAGCGGTTGGTGCCGGACGAGTTGTGGACGCTGTTCCGGCGGGTGGTCCCGCCGACGGAGGTCATACGTCCGCAGGGCGGCGGCAAGCGGAGGGCCGGTGACCGCGAATGCCTGGCAGCGATCATCTTCGTGGCCACCTCGGGCTGCACCTGGCGGCAGCTGCCGCCGGTGTTCGGGCCGGCCTGGCCCACCGTCTACCGGCGCTTCGCCCAGTGGAGCCAGGCCAGGGTGTGGGCCAGGCTCCACCGGGTCGTCCTCGACGAACTCGGTGCGCGGGGCGAGTTGGACTGGTCGCGGTGCGCGATCGATTCGGTCAGCGTCCGGGCGGCAAAAGGGGGCCTCTGACCGGACCGAATCCGACCGACCGCGGCAAGAGCGGATCGAAAATCCACCTCATCACCGACCGGAACGGCGTGCCGCTGTCGCTGGGCATCTCCGGCGCGAACATGCACGACAGCCTTGGCCTGCAGCCGCTCGTGCGCGGGATTCCGCCCATCCGCTCCCGCCGTGGACCGCGCCGCCGGCGTCCTGCCAAGCTCCATGCCGACAAGGGCTACGACTACGACCACCTGCGGAAATGGCTTCGTGAGCGTCGCATCCGCCACCGCATCGCCCGCAAGGGCATCGAGTCTTCCACCCGACTGGGCCGACACCGCTGGGTCGTCGAAAGAACGGTCTTCTGGCTGGCCGGTTGCCGCCGCCTGCACCGCCGCTACGAACGCAAGGCCGAACACTTCCTCGCGTTCGTCGGCATAGCCGCAGCCCTCATCGCCCACCGCCGACTCGCCAAGTGAAACAACGTTTTTAGCGGGCGCTGTCATCTAGCGGGTGGCAACTATCCGCGCTGGCATGTTGTTGCTACCGTTCGCGGTCAAGACGCAAGAGACAGGGAGTTTGGCATGGAACCGGTTTCAGGCGTA
>NZ_BNDX01000012.1:0-19682 GCF_020521275.1 Streptomyces daghestanicus
ACCAGGTTGTGGGCGACCAGCGAGGGCTGGCTGGACGTGAAGTGGAGGATCCACGGGGACACGGCGCAGTACAGGCCGAGCAGGAACACCGGCCCGTCCATGAGCATCACGTCCCGGCCGCCGAGCACGCGGTCGTAGCGGGCCCGCATCTCGGGGGCGTCGGGGTGGCTGCCCAGGTCGTGGGTGGTGTCGCCTCTGGTGTGCGAGACGTTGGCCATGGTCGTCTCCTTTTACTGGCAGACCGTCCGCGTCTGGTGCGGTATGCGACGAATGCCGCAATACCTCCATTCTGCTCCTTACTCGCCTTTATGCGCGGGCCCGGGTGCCCTGGTCGGAAATCCCCGGAGGCTTCACCGGGCGCCGGCCGTGCGTCGGCTCGTGCGCTCACGCACGAGCCGACGAGTCCCGTGCCGGCCGGTGCCGGCCTGACCACCGGCGCCCTGGCCCGGCGGCTGGGCGTCTCCCCCACCACGCTGCGCTCCCGGGACCGCAGATACGGCATCGGGCCGGCCGTCCGCGCCGAGGGCCGCCACCGTCGCTGGGCGCCGCAGGACGTCCGGCTGCTGGAGACCATGTGCCGGCCGACGGCGTCCGGGTGCCACCGCCGAGGCCGCCCGGCCGGCCCGCCCCGGGCCGGGGGAGCCCTCCGCGTCCGCCGTGGAGCTGCGCGGGGAGCCCCGGGGCCTGTCCCGCGCCGCCGTACGGCTGGACGCGCCGGCCGTGCGGGAGCCGCTGGGCGCCGCCGTGGACCGGCACGGGCTGAGCACCGCCTGGCAGGAGGTGACGGTGCCGGCCCCGCCCGCGGTGGGACGCGCCTGGGAGACCTCCGGCGACCGCTACGTCGAGGTCGAGCACCTGCTGTCCTGGGACGTCTCCATCCACGCTGCGCCGCCACACCCGCCCCCGCCGCCACCGCGCGCGGCACCGCCGCGCCCATGGTCCTGGCCTGCGTGCCCGGCGAGGAGCACTCGCTGCCCATCGGGGCGCTCGACGCCGTACTGAGCGAGCGCGGCCTCGCGCTCCGGATGCTCGGCGCGGCCGTCCCGGCCCGGGCGCCGACCGCCGCCGTGCGCCGGCTGGGCCCGGTCGCCGTGCTGCTGTGGGCGCAGGCCCGGCACCCGGTGGCCGTCGCCCCCGGCCCGCCATGCCGCGGGGGCCCGGTGGCGCGTGGCCGGCACCCGGCGCCGGCCCCTGGTGCTGCTCGGCGGTCCCGCTGGGCCGGGCGCTCCGGGACGGGCACCGCCAGGCCCTCCACCCTGCCCGAGGTGCTCGGCTCGCTCGCGGCGGCCTCCGCCGCGCCCCTCACGTGAGACCGCGCGCCTCCCGGAACCGGGCGAGGCCCTCCGCGAGGCCGATCACCGGTGCCGGGTAGCCGAGCCCGGCGCGCTCCCGGTCCGGCAGCGTCCACGGCTCGTGCACGGCCCGCCCGGACGCCCCGGCCAGCTCCGGCACCCAGCGCCGGACGTACGCGCCGTCCGGGTCGTACCGCCGGGCCTGTACGACGGGGTTGAGGACCGGTGCGGGCGGCTGTCGGTGCCGGTGCCGGCCACCCACTGCCAGTTCAGCTGGTTGTTGGCGACGTCCCCGTCGACCAGCAGGCTCAGGAAGTGCCGGGCGCCCACCCGCCAGTCGACGTAGAGCGTCTTGGTGAGGAAGCTCGCGGTGAGCAGCCGGGCCCGGTTGTGCATCCAGCCCTCGTGGCGGAGCTGGCGCAAGCCGGCGTCGACCAGCGGGAAACCGGTGCGGCCCGCCCGCCAGGCCGCGGCGTCCGCCTCCGCGCCGGGGCCCGTGCGCCACCGGTCGTGGCGGGTGCGGTAGTCGGCGGTGGAGACGGCCGGCCGGGCCGCGAGGAGCTGCCGGTGGAAGTCGCGCCAGGCGAGCTGCCGTACGAAGGACTCCGCGCCGGGGCCCCCGCCCGGCGGGCGCGGTGCACGACCTCGCCGGGGGAGAGCGTGCCGAAGTGGAGGTGGGGCGAGAGCCGGGAGGTGGCGTCGCCGGCCAGGTCGTCGTGGCGGTCCTCGTACCGGGCGACGGGGCCGCGGAGCCAGGCCGCCAGCCGTCGGCGGCCCTCGGCCTCCCCGCCCCGGCCAGCCCCGGCGACAGGCCGGCGCTGCCCGCGAGGGCGGCGCGGTCCGGCAGTGGTCCGGAGCGGACGCCGTCCGGCACCCGGAGCGCGCGCGGCGCGGCGAGGACGGGACGCGGCGACAGCCGGGACCACTGCCGGAGGTAGGGCGTGAAGACCGCGAAGTGGTCGGAGGCCGCCGGGGTCACCGCGCCCGGCGGCCTCCGACCACTTCGCGGTCTTCACGCCCTACCTCCGGCAGTGGTCCCGGCTGTCGCCGCGTCCCGTCCTCGCCGCGCCGCGCGCGCTCCGGGTGCCGGACGGCGTCCGCTCCGGACCACTGCCGGACCGCGCCGCCCTCGCGGGCAGCGCCGGCCTGTCGCCGGGGCTGGCCCGGGGCGGGGAGGCCGAGGGCCGCCGACGGCTGGCGGCCTGGCTCCGCGGCCCCGTCGCCCGGTACGAGGACCGCCACGACGACCTGGCCGGCGACGCCACCTCCCGGCTCTCGCCCACCTCCACTTCGGCACGCTCTCCCCCGGCGAAGGTCGTGCACCGCGCCCGCCGGGCGGCGGCCCCGGCGCGGAGTCCTTCGTACGGCAAGCTCGCCTGGCGCGACTTCCACCGGCAGCTCCTCGCCGGCCCGGCCGGCCGTCTCCACCGCCGACTACCGCACCCGCCACGACCGGTGGCGCACGGGCCCCGGCGCGGAGGCGGACGCCGCGGCCTGGCGGGCGGGCCGCACCGGTTTCCCGCTGGTCGACGCCGGCTTGCGCCAGCTCCGCCACGAGGGCTGGATGCACAACCGGGCCCGGCTGCTCACCGCGAGCTTCCTCACCAAGACGCTCTACGTCGACTGGCGGGTGGGCGCCCGGCACTTCCTGAGCCTGCTGGTCGACGGGGACGTCGCCAACAACCAGCTGAACTGGCAGTGGGTGGCCGCACCGGCACCGACAGCCGCCCGCACCGGGTCCTCAACCCCGTCGTACAGGCCCGGCGGTACGACCCGGACGGCGCGTACGTCCGGCGCTGGGTGCCGGAGCTGGCCGGGGCGTCCGGGCGGGCCGTGCACGAGCCGTGGACGCTGCCGGACCGGGAGCGCGCCGGGCTCGGCTACCCGGCACCGGTGATCGGCCTCGCGGAGGGCCTCGCCCGGTTCCGGGAGGCGCGCGGTCTCACGTGAGGGGCGCGGCGGAGGCCGCCGCGAGCGAGCCGAGCACCTCGGGCAGGGTGGAGGGCCTGGCGGTGCCCGTCCCGGAGCGCCCGGCCCAGCCGGGACCGCCGAGCAGCACCAGGGGCCGGCGCCGGGTGCCGGCCACGCGCCACCGGGCCCCCGCGGCATGGCGGGCCGGGGGCGACGGCCACCGGGTGCCGGGCCTGCGCCCACAGCAGCACGGCGACCGGGCCCAGCCGGCGCACGGCGGCGGTCGGCGCCCGGGCCGGGACGGCCGCGCCGAGCATCCGGAGCGCGAGGCCGCGCTCGCTCAGTACGGCGTCGAGCGCCCCGATGGGCAGCGAGTGCTCCTCGCCGGGCACGCAGGCCAGGACCATGGGCGCGGCGGTGCCGCGCGCGGTGGCGGCGGGGGCGGGTGTGGCGGCGCAGCGTGGTGGAGACGTCCCAGGACAGCAGGTGCTCGACCTCGACGTAGCGGTCGCCGGAGGTCTCCCAGGCGCGTCCCACCGCGGGCGGGGCCGGCACCGTCACCTCCTGCCAGGCGGTGCTCAGCCCGTGCCGGTCCACGGCGGCGCCCAGCGGCTCCCGCACGGCCGGCGCGTCCAGCCGTACGGCGGCGCGGGACAGGCCCCGGGGCTCCCCGCGCAGCTCCACGGCGGACGCGGAGGGCTCCCCCGGCCCGGGGCGGGCCGGCCGGGCGGCCTCGGCGGGTGGCACCCCGGACGCCGTCGGCCGGCACATGGTCTCCAGCAGCCGGACGTCCTGCGGCGCCCAGCGACGGTGGCGGCCCTCGGCGCGGACGGCCGGCCCGATGCCGTATCTGCGGTCCCGGGAGCGCAGCGTGGTGGGGGAGACGCCCAGCCGCCGGGCCAGGGCGCCGGTGGTCAGGCCGGCACCGGCCGGCACGGGACTCGTCGGCTCGTGCGTGAGCGCACGAGCCGACGCACGGCCGGCGCCCGGTGAAGCCTCCGGGGATTTCCGACCAGGGCACCCGGGCCCGCGCATAAAGGCGAGGTAAGGAGCAGAATGGAGGTATTGCGGCATTCGTCGCATACCGCACCAGACGCGGACGGTCTGCCAGTAAAAGGAGACGACCATGGCCAACGTCTCGCACACCAGAGGCGACACCACCCACGACCTGGGCAGCCACCCCGACGCCCCCGAGATGCGGGCCCGCTACGACCGCGTGCTCGGCGGCCGGGACGTGATGCTCATGGACGGGCCGGTGTTCCTGCTCGGCCTGTACTGCGCCGTGTCCCCGTGGATCCTCCACTTCACGTCCAGCCAGCCCTCGCTGGTCGCCCACAACCTGGTTCTGGGCATCGCGATCGCCGTGCTGGCGCTGGGATTCACCCGGGCCCCGGAACGGATGTACGGCCTCAGCTGGGCCATGTGCGGCATCGGCATCTGGATGATCATCTCGCCCTGGGTCGTGGGCTCCAGTCCGGACACCGGTGTCATATGGAACAACATCATCATCGGCGCGCTGGCCCTGATCCTCGGGACGGCGTGCGCCGGTGCGGCGGCGAAGGCGTCCAAGCACTAGGCCCGTCCGGCACCGCGTGAGGCCGGTCCGCGCGTGCGGACCGGCCTCACGCGCGCTCCGGCGCGAAATCGCGCATGCGTGCGCCCGCCGCCAGCGGGCAGACGGCCGGTGCGGGGGCAGAGACAGAAAGGGGCGGAGATGGGGATCGACGGGATCTTCAGTGCCATCATCATCGGTATCGTCATCGGCGTTCTGGGCCGGCTCGTGGTTCCGGGCCGCCAGCGCATCGGCATTCTGTGGACGATCCTGGTGGGCATCGTGGCCGCGCTGATCGGTACGGCGATCGCGGGCGCGTTCGGGGTGGCCGAGACGGACGGTCCGGACTGGATCGAGTGGCTGATCCAGATCGCCCTGGCGGCGGTCGGCGTGGTGGCACTGGACCGGGCGAAGGCGCGCCGCTGACGGCGGCGGCCGGACTCCGCACCGGCGGGCGGCGCACCCGGGACGACCCGGGGCGCCGCCCGCCGCCGCGTCTAGGCTGGGTCCGCCGTATCACCCGAGCCGCCCGGAAGGACGCCGTATGACCGTGAAGGACACCGAGCTGCCGCTGCTCCGCCGCTGTGTGGAGCTGGCCGCCGAGGCGCTGGCGGCCGGGGACGAGCCCTTCGGCTCCGTGCTGGCCGGCGCGGACGGCACGGTGCTGGCCGAGGACCGCAACCGGATCGCGTCCGGCGACAGCACCCGGCACCCGGAGTTCGCGCTCGCCCGCTGGGCGGCGGAGCACCTGGACCCGGCCGAGCGGGCGGCGGCGACGGTGTACACCTCCGGCGAGCACTGCCCGATGTGCGCCGCCGCCCACGCCTGGGTGGGCCTCGGCCGCATCGTCTACGTCGCCTCCTCGCGGCAGCTCTCGCAGTGGCTCACCGAACTGGACGTCCCCGCCGCCCCGGTCCGGGCGCTGCCGGTGCGGGACATCGCGCCCGGTGTGACCGTGGACGGCCCCGTCCCGGAACTGACGGAGGAGATCCGGGCGTTGCACGTCCGGTTCCACGCCGGGCGGGGCTGACCCGCGCCGCCGGTCCCGCTCAGCCGCGGGCGCGGGGCCGGAAGCGCCGGTGCAGGGCGGCACCGCCGAGGACCAGCGCGGTACCGCTCAGCAGGGCGGGCAGGGTCTGGTCGGCCCCGGTGCGGGCGAGGGCGGACGTGGCGGTGTCCGGCGCGGCCAGCTCCGGCTCGTGCGCGGGCGGCTCCTCCTCCCCCGCGGGCGGCGCGGACGACCCGGGCTCGGGCTCCGGCTCCGGTTCGGGTCGCGGGGCCGGGTGGCGCGGGGGCTCCGGGCGGTCGTCGCCGGGGCCGTTCACGGACTCGTTGCCGGTGACGGGGTTGCCGATGCCCACCACGTTCACCGAATTGCCGCTGATGTTGACCGGAAGGTCGACCGGCAGCTGCACGCCGTTGCCGGTGAGCACCCCGGGCGAGTCCTCGGTGCCGCTCGCGGCGGACGCGCCGCCGGGGCCGCCGCCCTCCCGCCCGCCGGGGCCGCCGCCCCTCGCCCCGCCCGGGCCGCCGCTCCCCCCGGTGTTCGCGCAGGTGTTGCCCGCGGCCGGGTTGAGCAGCCCGGCCACGTTCACGGTGTTCCCGCACACGTTCACCGGGACGTCCACCGGGAGCTGGACGATGTTGCCGGAGATCAGCCCGGCCGAGCCGGCCGCCGCCCCCCGCGCGTCCGCGCCGCCGGCCGCGAGGGCCGAGCCGGCCGGGACCGACACGGCCAGCGCGCCGGACGCGGCGACGAGTACTCCGATTCGGGTAACCCTTGTCATAGGCTCCCTGCCTTCCAGACATGATCGCGGGCACTCACCCGCACTGGTGACAACGCGGACGAACCATCCGAGTTATGGCTTATCCGCCTTTCACCCCGTCGAGTGGCCCCGGCGTCGAACGCCCGCTCGGTGCGCGCCCGGCCCGGAGGCGGGGTCCCGGCACCCCGCTTATGGTGGGCGAGGGCGCCGCTCTCCGGTCCCCGACGGGGCGCCCGGGAGGCATCGATGCTGGCCAAGCTGTCGACCCGGCCCACCGCGCTGCGCTGGGCGATACCCGGCGCGCTGGGGCTGTCCCTGCTGGGCGCGGCCCTGCCCGCGGCACCCGCGGCCGGCCCCGGCTCCGGCGAGTCCGGGCCCGGCCTGTCCCGCTACTACGACCAGCGGGTGAAGTGGTCCGCCTGCTCGGGCCTGGAGATGCCCGAGGACCTCCAGTGCGGAAAGGTCACCGTGCCGCTCGACTACGCCCGGCCCCGCGGGAAGACACTCGAGCTGGCGCTGGCCCGCTACCGGGCGACCGGCCACCGCAAGGGCTCGGTCCTGCTGAACTTCGGCGGCCCCGGCAGTTCCGGCGTCAGCGAACTGTCCGCCGGCGCCGAGGACTTCATGCACCTCACCAACGGCTACGACGTGGTGACCTTCGATCCGCGCGGCGTCGGCCGGTCCTCCCCGGTGAGCTGCGGACCGGGCTCCGCGGAGATCATGGCGGCGACCGACGGGGACGAGGGGATGAAGCACCCCCGGCGGGCGCTGGACCGGCTGCGCAAGGCGGCGGACCAGTGCGCGGAGCACTCCGGGCCGGTCCTGCCGCACATCGGCACCGTCAACGCCGCCCGCGACCTGGACGTGATGCGCCGGGCACTCGGTGACGACAAGCTCAACTACCTGGGCTTCTCCTACGGCACCCGGCTCGGCGCGGTGTACGCCGCGCAGTTCCCCGGGCGGGTGGGCCGGATGGTCCTGGACGGGGTGGACACCCTGACCGATTCCCTGCCCGAACAGGGCGTGGCGGGCGCGCGGGGACAGCAGACGGCGCTGGAGAACTTCCTCGACTGGTGCGTCAAGGAGGACATCGCCTGCCCGTTCGGCCAGGACGGCCGGCAGGCCCGGCGGGAGGTCGTACGGCTGGTCGGCTCGCTCGACGAGGAGCCGGTGCCCTCCGCCTTCGGCGAGCCCTTCACCGGGCAGGACCTGGTCAGCGCCCTCGGCCAGGCGCTCTACAGCCGGGAGCTGTGGCCGGCGCTGGAGCGGGCCGTGGCGCAGCTGGTGGAGAACGGCGACTCCTCGGGCCTGGAGAGCTTCACCTCCGGCGGCGTCGGCTTCCCCGTCCGGCGGGCGGCGGGCGGGAGGACCGAGGGGGCGCTCACCGACCCGGAGGACGTCCCGCTGGACAACCTCCCGGCGGCGCTGATGGCCATCAACTGCGCCGACGACCCCGATCGCCCCGGCGCGGACCGGGTCGCCCGCTCCCTCGGCCCGCTGCTGCGGCGGTACGAGGAGGCGTCCCCGGTCTTCGGACGCTACCGGCTCACCCAGGTGCTGATGTGCTACGGCCGCCCCAAGGGCACCGACTACATCCGCGACGAGGTCAAGGGCGTCGACACGGCGAAGATGCTGCTGGTCGGCACGCGCGGCGATCCGGCGACGCCGTACCGCTGGACGCAGGAGACGGCCGAGCGGCTGGGCCCCTCGGCCGTGGTCCTCGACAACAAGGGCGAGGGGCACACCGGGTACGCGTCCTCCGCGTGCGTGCACCGCAAGGTGGACGACTTCTTCCTGCACGGCACCCTGCCGCCCAGCGGCAGCTCCTGCGGACCGGAGGGGGACGCGTCCGGCGACTGAGCCGCGCGTCAGTCCAGGACGATCTCCGGCCGGTACAGGTCCAGCCAGAGGGCGAGGTCGAGGGCGCGTTCGAGGCCGCGCCGGTCCCCCTGGCCGGTCATCGGCGCCTCCCGTTCCGCGGCGCGGCGGAGCCGGTCGGGGTCGACGAGGTCGAAGACCGGGTGCCCGGTGCGGGCCAGCAGGTCGCGGGCCTGGTCCTGGAGGGCCGCCGCGTACTTGGGGTCCTGGGTGGACGGGTAGGGGCTCTTGACCCGGTCGTAGACCGACCGGGGCAGGACGTCGGCGGTGGCCTCGCGCAGCAGGGTCTTCTCGCGGCCGTCGTAGGACTTGAGCGCCCAGGGCGTGTTGTAGACGTACTCCACGAGCCGGTGGTCGCAGAACGGGACGCGGACCTCCAGGCCGACGGCCATGCTGGCGCGGTCCTTGCGGTCGAGCAGGACGCGGACGAAGCGGGTCAGGTGGAGGTGGGAGATGCGGCGCATCCGGTACTCGAAGTCGCTCTCGCCGTCCAGGCGCCGGATGCCCGCGACGGCGTCGCGGTAGCCGTCGGCGACGTAGGCGGGCAGGTCGAGGGAGCGGTTCAGCTCCGGGCGCAGGACGTCGGCGTCCTCCCCGAAGTGGCGGCCCATCGTGACCAGCCAGGGGAAGGCGTCGGCGGTGCGGGCGCGTTCGTCGAAGAACTGGAGGTAGCCGCCGAAGACCTCGTCGGCGGACTCGCCGGACAGGGCGACGGTGGAGTGCTCGCGGATGGCCCGGAAGAGCAGGTGGAGCGAGGCGTCCATGTCACCGAAACCGGCGGGCAGGTCCCGGGCCCGGACGACCTTCTCGCGGATCGCGGGGTCGGCCAGCGCCTGCGCGTCGAGCACGATGTCCTGGTGGTCGGTGCCGGAGGTGCGGGCCACGTCGTGCACGAACGGGGTGTCGGGGGTGCCGCGCAGTTCGTCGGCGACGAAGTTCTCGGTCTGGCCGGCGAAGTCGACGGCGAAGCTGCGGATCTTCTCGCCGTCCCCGGCCAGTTGCCGGGCGCCGAGCGCGGTCAGCGCGGAGGAGTCGAGCCCGCCGGAGAGCAGGGTGCAGCGGGGCACGTCCGCGACGAGCTGGCGGCGCACGATGTCGTCCAGCAGGGTGCGGACCCGGGCGACGGTGGTGTCCCGGTCGTCGGTGTGCGGGCGGGTCTCCAGCTCCCAGTAGCGGCGGGTGCGGACGCCGTCGCGGTCGACGGTGACGACGGTGCCGGGCTCGACCTCGCGCATGCCGTCCCACACCGCGTGGCCCGGCGTCTTGATCATGGTGAAGAGTTCCCGCAGCCCGTCCAGCTTGACCCGGCGGCGGGCGAGCGGGTTGGCGAGGATCGCCTTGGGCTCGGAGCCGAAGAGGACGCCGTCGGCGGTGGGGTGGAAGTAGAAGGGCTTGATGCCCATGCGGTCGCGGACCATGAGGAGCTTGTCCGCGCGGCCGTCCCAGACGGCGAAGGCGTACATGCCGTTGAGGCGTTCGGGCAGCGCCTCCCCCCACTCCAGGTAGCCGCGGAGCACGACCTCGGTGTCGGAGTCGGTGGTGAAGCGGTGGCCGCGGCCGGTGAGTTCGCGGCGCAGCTCGGTGAAGTTGTAGGTCTCGCCCGAGTAGACGAGGGCGACCGTGCCGTGCGGGGTCCCGGCGGTCATCGGCTGCCGGCCGCCGGGCAGGTCGATGATGGCGAGCCTGCGGTGGCCGAGCGCCGCGGGGCCCTCGGCCCAGACGCCCCGGTCGTCCGGTCCGCGGCAGGCCATCGTCTCCGTCATCGCGTCCAATGCCGTCTTCTCGGCGCGCAGGTCGCGGTCGAAGGAGACCCAGCCGGTGATGCCGCACATGTGCTACCTCCTGCGTCCGGTCCGCCCGGAGGACCGCTCCGACCTGGCACGTCGGAGTGCTTCGCGGGTGCGAGCACGCACGGGCGGCCCTTCCGGCAAACCAGTTGTAGTTGCCATCTACAACCTGAGCCTGCGCTCCGCCGGTACGCGCGGTCAACGCGGCCGTAACACGACGGACACATAAGGCTCGTGCTTTCGGCCACACTTTGCTTCAGCGATACCTCACCGTCCGGCCCGTACGGACCCCGGCCGCACCGAACCGGCCATCGGCAAAGAGTTCTCCAACCGGCCCCGGCCGCTCCACGTGCCAGCCGGACAGAACAGACCTATCGTGCTGGCATGGAGCACGATCTGAGCCCCGCCACCCTCGCCGAACTCCGGCGCCCCCGCCCCTATCCGGCCGTGTCGGTGCTGACCCCGACGCACCGCCGGGAACCCGGCAGCGCCCAGGACCCGGTGCGCCTGCGCAACGCGGTCGCCGAGGCAAGGAGACGGCTGGAGGCCGATCCGGCGGTCACCCGGGAACGCCGCGCCGAGGTCGAGGAGCAGCTCGACCGGGCCCTCGCCGAGATCGACCCCGCCGAGACGGAGGACGGACTGGCGATCTTCGCCGCGCCGGGCGAGCACCAGGTGTGGACGCTGGCCCGCTCCGTGCCCGAGCGCGTGGTGCTCTCGGACACCTTCCTGACCCGCAACCTGGTCGCGGCCCACTCGGCCGAGCGCCCGTTCTGGGTGCTCTCGGTCTCCGCCGACCGCGCCACGCTGTGGAACGGCGGCACCGACCGCGTCACCGAGGAGCGCTCCGGCGGCTTCCCGCTGACCAGGCCGCCGGAGGACTTCGACCCCGAGCGCCAGGAGCGGATCGGCGACTCCCCCAGCGCCTTCCGCGACGAGCGCACCCGCCAGTTCCTGCGCGACGCGGACGCCGCGCTGGGCCGGCTGCTGCGCGACCGTCCGCGTCCGGTGTACGTCACCGGACCCGAGGCGGCGCTGTCACTGCTCGACGACGCGGGCGGCGCCGTACGGGGCGCGGTGCACCTCCCGCACGGCGGCCTCGCGAACGGCACCCCGGAAGCCGTGTGGCAGGCGGTACGGCCGCTGGTCGCCGCCGAGGCGCGCCGGGCCGCCGACGCGGTGACCGGCGAACTGGAGGCGGCGCGCGGCCGGCGGGAGTACGCGGCCGGCGTCGACGAGCTGTGGCGGAGCGCCCTGGCCGGGCGGGTCCGGCTGCTGGCCGTCGAGGAGAACTACCGCGCGACGGTGGTGGACGCCGGCGACCATCTGGAACCCGCGGACCCCCGCGACCTCGACGCCCGCGAGGACATCGTGGACGAGATCGTCGAACAGTGCCTGGAGACCGGCGCGGAGGTCCGCTTCGTCCCGGACGGCACCCTGCGGGACGCGGACGGGATCGCCGGGGTGCTGCGCTACTGAGCGTCCCGGCCGGTCCTCGCGCCGCCGCCCTTGACGGCCGTGACACCCTGGCGGCAGTGCCGACCGGGAGGAGCCGACGGGAGATGGGTCAGTCACTGGGCGTGGCGGTCCTGGGCGCGGGACACATGGGCGCCGATCACATCCGCCGGCTGGACCGCGTGGTGGGCGGCGCCCGGGTGGTCGCCGTCGCCGACCCCGACGCGGAACGGGCGAAGGAGGCCGTCGCCGGGCGGGAGGGCGTCGCGGTCCGCACGGAGGCCGAGGCCGCGCTGGACGCGCCCGGCGTCGAGGCCGTACTGATCGCCTCCCCCGGCGAGGCGCACGAGGAGGCGCTGCTCGCCGCCTTCGCCCGGAACCTGCCGGTGCTGTGCGAGAAGCCGATGGTCCCCGACCCGGCGGGCGCGCTGCGGATCGTGGAGGCGGAGGCGCGGCTCGGCCGGCGGCTGGCCCAGATCGGCTTCATGCGGCGCTACGACTCCGAGTACACGCGGCTGAAGGCCCTGCTGGACGGCGGGCGGCTGGGCCGGCCGCTGATGCTGCACTGCGTCCACCGCAACGTCTCCTCACCGCCCGGCTTCACCTCCGCGATGCTGGTGAACAGTTCCGTCTCGCACGAGATCGACGCCGCCCGCTGGCTGCTCGGCCAGGAGCCGGTCGCGGTGACCGTGCACCGGCCTCGGCCGTCCGCCGGAGCGCCCGCGGGGCTGCTCGACCCGCAGTTCGTGCTGTTCGAGACCGACGGCGGCGCCCTGGTCGACGTGGAGGTCTTCGTCAACTGCGGCTTCGGCTACCAGGTCCGCTGCGAGGCCGTCTGCGAGGCGGGAAGCGCCCGCATCGGCGAGGAGCGGGCCATGGCGGTGACGGCGGCGGGCGGCCTGCGCGAGGAGGTGCCGCAGGACTACCTCGTACGGTTCGCCGACGCCTACGACCGCGAGGTGCGCGCCTGGGTCGACGCCGTGCGGCACGGCCGGGTCACCGGCGCGAACGCCTGGGACGGCTACGCGGCGTCCGCGGTCGCCGAGGCGGGAGTGCGCGCCCTGGAGTCCGGCGTCCGCACCCCGGTCGACCTCGCGCCGCGCCCGGCGCTGTACGGGGGGACCGGGGCGTAGGGCACCGGTGCCGCATCCGTTCGCCCCTCAGCTCCCGTAGTGCGCCTACGCGACGGTCCACGGGGAGGGCCTGCGGGACGACCGGGTGAGTCGATCGCCCGGGACCATGGCATATGCCGTCGGCATCGCCGTAGCGTGTGTCACCGAATCCCCCCCCAGGGCGTCGCGCGCTGTGCAACAGTCGTGAGGTCTTCCGCGCCCGACCCGGTTCCGCCCTGGCCGTACCGTCTGCACACCGGAGTGCGTCATGCCGTCCCCCCTCTCCGCGGACCACCCCGCCGCCCAGCCGTCAGGGCCCGGCACGGTGGAGGCGCTGATATCGCAGACGCGGCGGCTCAAGGGCGAGGTGGACGCCGTACGGCGGGACGCGCGGCACGACGGATCGGACCCCACGGGCCGCTGGCAGCGCGCCCTGTACGATCTGGCGCTGCATCAACTGGACGACGTCGACCGGCACTTGGCGCAGTTGCGGGACGGCCCGCCGCTCCGGTCGGCGCCCGCCGGTTCCGGCCGGGCCGGCTCGTCGCCCGGCCTGGTCGGCAGCGCGGAGTGGGATCTGCTGACGGACGGGGCCCACTGGTCCCCGGAGCTGTACCGCATCCTCGGCCGGGACCCCGCCGCTGCCCCGCTCACCCTCGACGAACTGCCGTCCGTCGTCCTGGCGGAGGACCGGCCCGGCCTGACCGCGATGGTCACCGGGTGTCTCGTCGACGCCCGCCCGATCGACGGCGAGTTCCGTGTCGTCCGGCCCGACGGCACCGTACGGACCGTGCACATGAGGGGCCGGCCCGTCCTCGACGCCCATGGCTCCACCGTCTCGTTGTGGGCGGTGCTGCGCGATTGTCACCGCCCTGCGCCGCGGCCGGCGGGCGGTCAGCGAGTCCCGTGCGTCGCTCCCCGACCCGGCCTCCGCCGCGCCGGCGAGGCCGGCGTGGGGCGCGGCCGGTCGCGCCGGCGCGGCGGAGGCCGGGTCGGGGAGCGACGCACGGGACTCGCTGACCGCCCGCCGGCCGCGGCGCAGGGCGGTGACATCGCGCAGCACCGCCCACAACGAGACGGTGGAGCCATGGGCGTCGAGGACGGGCCGGCCCCTCATGTGCACGGTCCGTACGGTGCCGTCGGGCCGGACGACACGGAACTCGCCGTCGATCGGGCGGGCGTCGACGAGACACCCGGTGACCATCGCGGTCAGGCCGGGCCGGTCCTCCGCCAGGACGACGGACGGCAGTTCGTCGAGGGTGAGCGGGGCAGCGGCGGGGTCCCGGCCGAGGATGCGGTACAGCTCCGGGGACCAGTGGGCCCCGTCCGTCAGCAGATCCCACTCCGCGCTGCCGACCAGGCCGGGCGACGAGCCGGCCCGGCCGGAACCGGCGGGCGCCGACCGGAGCGGCGGGCCGTCCCGCAACTGCGCCAAGTGCCGGTCGACGTCGTCCAGTTGATGCAGCGCCAGATCGTACAGGGCGCGCTGCCAGCGGCCCGTGGGGTCCGATCCGTCGTGCCGCGCGTCCCGCCGTACGGCGTCCACCTCGCCCTTGAGCCGCCGCGTCTGCGATATCAGCGCCTCCACCGTGCCGGGCCCTGACGGCTGGGCGGCGGGGTGGTCCGCGGAGAGGGGGGACGGCATGACGCACTCCGGTGTGCAGACGGTACGGCCAGGGCGGAACCGGGTCGGGCGCGGAAGACCTCACGACTGTTGCACAGCGCGCGACGCCCTGGGGGGGGATTCGGTGACACACGCTACGGCGATGCCGACGGCATATGCCATGGTCCCGGGCGATCGACTCACCCGGTCGTCCCGCAGGCCCTCCCCGTGGACCGTCGCGTAGGCGCACTACGGGAGCTGAGGGGCGAACGGATGCGGCACCGGTGCCCTACGCCCCGGTCCCCCCGTACAGCGCCGGGCGCGGCGCGAGGTCGACCGGGGTGCGGACGCCGGACTCCAGGGCGCGCACTCCCGCCTCGGCGACCGCGGACGCCGCGTAGCCGTCCCAGGCGTTCGCGCCGGTGACCCGGCCGTGCCGCACGGCGTCGACCCAGGCGCGCACCTCGCGGTCGTAGGCGTCGGCGAACCGTACGAGGTAGTCCTGCGGCACCTCCTCGCGCAGGCCGCCCGCCGCCGTCACCGCCATGGCCCGCTCCTCGCCGATGCGGGCGCTTCCCGCCTCGCAGACGGCCTCGCAGCGGACCTGGTAGCCGAAGCCGCAGTTGACGAAGACCTCCACGTCGACCAGGGCGCCGCCGTCGGTCTCGAACAGCACGAACTGCGGGTCGAGCAGCCCCGCGGGCGCTCCGGCGGACGGCCGAGGCCGGTGCACGGTCACCGCGACCGGCTCCTGGCCGAGCAGCCAGCGGGCGGCGTCGATCTCGTGCGAGACGGAACTGTTCACCAGCATCGCGGAGGTGAAGCCGGGCGGTGAGGAGACGTTGCGGTGGACGCAGTGCAGCATCAGCGGCCGGCCCAGCCGCCCGCCGTCCAGCAGGGCCTTCAGCCGCGTGTACTCGGAGTCGTAGCGCCGCATGAAGCCGATCTGGGCCAGCCGCCGGCCGAGCCGCGCCTCCGCCTCCACGATCCGCAGCGCGCCCGCCGGGTCGGGGACCATCGGCTTCTCGCACAGCACCGGCAGGTTCCGGGCGAAGGCGGCGAGCAGCGCCTCCTCGTGCGCCTCGCCGGGGGAGGCGATCAGTACGGCCTCGACGCCGGGCGCGTCCAGCGCGGCCTCGGCCTCCGTGCGGACCGCGACGCCCTCCCGCCCGGCGACGGCCTCCTTCGCCCGTTCCGCGTCGGGGTCGGCGACGGCGACCACCCGGGCGCCGCCCACCACGCGGTCCAGCCGGCGGATGTGATCGGCGCCCATGTGTCCCGCGCCCAGGACCGCCACGCCCAGTGACTGACCCATCTCCCGTCGGCTCCTCCCGGTCGGCACTGCCGCCAGGGTGTCACGGCCGTCAAGGGCGGCGGCGCGAGGACCGGCCGGGACGCTCAGTAGCGCAGCACCCCGGCGATCCCGTCCGCGTCCCGCAGGGTGCCGTCCGGGACGAAGCGGACCTCCGCGCCGGTCTCCAGGCACTGTTCGACGATCTCGTCCACGATGTCCTCGCGGGCGTCGAGGTCGCGGGGGTCCGCGGGTTCCAGATGGTCGCCGGCGTCCACCACCGTCGCGCGGTAGTTCTCCTCGACGGCCAGCAGCCGGACCCGCCCGGCCAGGGCGCTCCGCCACAGCTCGTCGACGCCGGCCGCGTACTCCCGCCGGCCGCGCGCCGCCTCCAGTTCGCCGGTCACCGCGTCGGCGGCCCGGCGCGCCTCGGCGGCGACCAGCGGCCGTACCGCCTGCCACACGGCTTCCGGGGTGCCGTTCGCGAGGCCGCCGTGCGGGAGGTGCACCGCGCCCCGTACGGCGCCGCCCGCGTCGTCGAGCAGTGACAGCGCCGCCTCGGGTCCGGTGACGTACACCGGACGCGGACGGTCGCGCAGCAGCCGGCCCAGCGCGGCGTCCGCGTCGCGCAGGAACTGGCGGGTGCGCTCGTCGCGGAAGGCGCTGGGGGAGTCGCCGATCCGCTCCTGGCGCTCGGGGTCGAAGTCCTCCGGCGGCCTGGTCAGCGGGAAGCCGCCGGAGCGCTCCTCGGTGACGCGGTCGGTGCCGCCGTTCCACAGCGTGGCGCGGTCGGCGGAGACCGAGAGCACCCAGAACGGGCGCTCGGCCGAGTGGGCCGCGACCAGGTTGCGGGTCAGGAAGGTGTCCGAGAGCACCACGCGCTCGGGCACGGAGCGGGCCAGCGTCCACACCTGGTGCTCGCCCGGCGCGGCGAAGATCGCCAGTCCGTCCTCCGTCTCGGCGGGGTCGATCTCGGCGAGGGCCCGGTCGAGCTGCTCCTCGACCTCGGCGCGGCGTTCCCGGGTGACCGCCGGATCGGCCTCCAGCCGTCTCCTTGCCTCGGCGACCGCGTTGCGCAGGCGCACCGGGTCCTGGGCGCTGCCGGGTTCCCGGCGGTGCGTCGGGGTCAGCACCGACACGGCCGGATAGGGGCGGGGGCGCCGGAGTTCGGCGAGGGTGGCGGGGCTCAGATCGTGCTCCATGCCAGCACGATAGGTCTGTTCTGTCCGGCTGGCACGTGGAGCGGCCGGGGCCGGTTGGAGAACTCTTTGCCGATGGCCGGTTCGGTGCGGCCGGGGTCCGTACGGGCCGGACGGTGAGGTATCGCTGAAGCAAAGTGTGGCCGAAAGCACGAGCCTTATGTGTCCGTCGTGTTACGGCCGCGTTGACCGCGCGTACCGGCGGAGCGCAGGCTCAGGTTGTAGATGGCAACTACAACTGGTTTGCCGGAAGGGCCGCCCGTGCGTGCTCGCACCCGCGAAGCACTCCGACGTGCCAGGTCGGAGCGGTCCTCCGGGCGGACCGGACGCAGGAGGTAGCACATGTGCGGCATCACCGGCTGGGTCTCCTTCGACCGCGACCTGCGCGCCGAGAAGACGGCATTGGACGCGATGACGGAGACGATGGCCTGCCGCGGACCGGACGACCGGGGCGTCTGGGCCGAGGGCCCCGCGGCGCTCGGCCACCGCAGGCTCGCCATCATCGACCTGCCCGGCGGCCGGCAGCCGATGACCGCCGGGACCCCGCACGGCACGGTCGCCCTCGTCTACTCGGGCGAGACCTACAACTTCACCGAGCTGCGCCGCGAACTCACCGGCCGCGGCCACCGCTTCACCACCGACTCCGACACCGAGGTCGTGCTCCGCGGCTACCTGGAGTGGGGGGAGGCGCTGCCCGAACGCCTCAACGGCATGTACGCCTTCGCCGTCTGGGACGGCCGCGCGGACAAGCTCCTCATGGTCCGCGACCGCATGGGCATCAAGCCCTTCTACTTCCACCCCACCGCCGACGGCGTCCTCTTCGGCTCCGAGCCCAAGGCGATCCTCGCCAACCCGCTCGCCCGCCGCCGGGTCAAGCTGGACGGGCTGCGGGAACTCTTCACCATGATCAAGACGCCGGGCCACGCGGTGTGGGACGGCATGCGCGAGGTCGAGCCCGGCACCGTCGTCACCGTCGACCGCGACGGCGTCCGCACCCGCCGCTACTGGGAGCTGGAGACCCGCCCGCACACCGACGACCGGGACACCACCGTCGCCCGGGTCCGCACCCTGCTGGACGACATCGTGCGCCGCCAGCTCGTCGCGGACGTGCCCCGCTGCACCCTGCTCTCCGGCGGGCTCGACTCCTCCGCGCTGACCGCGCTCGGCGCCCGGCAACTGGCCGGGGACGGCGAGAAGATCCGCAGCTTCGCCGTCGACTTCGCCGGCCAGACCGAGAACTTCGTCGCCGACGAACTGCGCGGCACCCCCGACACCCCGTTCGTGCACGACGTGGCCCGCACCTCCGGCACCGACCACCAGGACATCGTGCTCGACGCGCAGGCGCTGGCCGACCCCGCGATCCGCGAGAAGGTCGTCCGGGCCCGGGACCTGCCCGCCGGTTTCGGTGACATGGACGCCTCGCTCCACCTGCTCTTCCGGGCCATCCGCGAGCACTCCACCGTCGCCCTGTCCGGCGAGTCCGCCGACGAGGTCTTCGGCGGCTACCTCCAGTTCTTCGACGAACGCGCCCGCACCGCCGACGCCTTCCCCTGGCTGGTCACGATGGGCCGCCACTTCGGGGAGGACGCCGACGTCCTGCGCCCGAGCTGAACCGCTCCCTCGACCTGCCCGCCTACGTCGCCGACGGCTACCGCGACGCCGTCGCGGGCATCCGGCGCCTGGACGGCGAGAGCGACTTCGAGTACCGGATGCGCCGCATCTCCCACCTCCACCTGACCCGCTTCGTCCGCGTCCTGCTCGACCGCAAGGACCGCGCCAGCATGGCCGTCGGCCTGGAGGTCCGCGTCCCGTTCTGCGACCACCGGCTCGTGGAGTACGTCTACAACACGCCCTGGGCGCTCAAGTCCTACGACGGCCGCGAGAAGACCCTGCTGCGCGAGGCCACCGCCGACGTCCTGCCCCGGTCGGTCTACGACCGGGTCAAGAGCCCCTACCCGTCCACCCAGGACCCCAAGTACGCGGCGGCCCTCCAGGACCAGGCCCGCGACCTGCTGGCCCGCACCGGGCACCCGGTCTTCGACCTCGTCGACCCCGACCGGCTCCGCCGCCCGCGGAACGGGAGGCGCCGATGACCGGCCAGGGGGACCGGCGCGGCCTCGAACGCGCCCTCGACCTCGCCCTCTGGCTGGACCTGTACCGGCCGGAGATCGTCCTGGACTGACGCGCGGCTCAGTCGCCGGACGCGTCCCCCTCCGGTCCGCAGGAGCTGCCGCTGGGCGGCAGGGTGCCGTGCAGGAAGAAGTCGTCCACCTTGCGGTGCACGCACGCGGAGGACGCGTACCCGGTGTGCCCCTCGCCCTTGTTGTCGAGACCACGGCCGAGGGGCCCAGCCGCTCGGCCGTCTCCTGCGTCCAGCGGTACGGCGTCGCCGGATCGCCGCGCGTGCCGACCAGCAGCATCTTCGCCGTGTCGACGCCCTTGACCTCGTCGCGGATGTAGTCGGTGCCCTTGGGGCGGCCGTAGCACATCAGCACCTGGGTGAGCCGGTAGCGTCCGAAGACCGGGGACGCCTCCTCGTACCGCCGCAGCAGCGGGCCGAGGGAGCGGGCGACCCGGTCCGCGCCGGGGCGATCGGGGTCGTCGGCGCAGTTGATGGCCATCAGCGCCGCCGGGAGTTGTCCAGCGGGCGTCCTCCGGGTCGGTGAGCGCCCCCTCGGTCCTCCCGCCCGCCGCCCGCCGGACGGGGAAGCCGACGCCGCCGGAGGTGAAGCTCTCCAGGCCCGAGGAGTCGCCGTTCTCCACCAGCTGCGCCACGGCCCGCTCCAGCGCCGGCCACAGCTCCCGGCTGTAGAGCGCCTGGCCGAGGCGCTGACCA
>NZ_BNDX01000013.1:0-246917 GCF_020521275.1 Streptomyces daghestanicus
CCCCGCCCTCCGGCAGCGCCGCCGCCATCGCGATCATCGTCGCGCGCTGCTCGCGCTCCGTGCGCGCCTGCAGGTATGCCTTCAGGCACGTCTCCACCGCGCTCTTGGTACGGCGCAGCGCGTAGTACGCCAGGAGCATCAGCGGGACCGAGATCCCACCCGCTCCCATCCACTCGAGCCAGGTCACCAGACCGGCCTCCCATCATCGACTCGTTGACGAGGGTCTTTACGCCCTCACCCCCTTACACGCGCCGACACACCCGAATCCGGATGCCCTTGAACAACTTTTTTCCCGCCCGCTCCAGTTGTCGCCACAGACCGCTACTGATCAGCGGAAACACGCGTGGCCGCCGGTCAAGAGGGACAAGCCGTCCGCAGGAGTCCCGCCTGGGGCCCACGCCTCCTGCTCGGGCGTGAGCAGCGCATCACCGGACGCGCCCGTCGTCGTGAGTATCGGCGCCGGGCCCGGCGGACCACCCCGCCAGCGGTATGCCGGGCCGGCTCTCATCCTGGCCCGGATGCGGTCGGGGTACCGTCGTGGGTGTTGGTGTATCACTTCGGTGAGGCAACAACATCAGCATCACCGCTGCGTGCCGGCAATCGGCGCGTGTCGGGTGGGGACGATAACGACGGCCCTTGCGCTCCGGACGGACGCTGCCATCGGTGTGTCGCCCCTGCCGTGCATCTGACTGCCCGCGTTGGGGCCGATGTTCGGGACTTGGAGACGACGAAACCGGCACCCCGGGTAACAGATGCCGGCGTCGTGCGGACAGATCACGCGCCAACGTAGATCTGCCGGTGTCCCTGTCAGCGTCGGTTGCAGCCAGTAGCAGTTCAAGGACGTTCGCGGGCCGGGAGCACCGGCCTCGTCGTGTTCTGTGACTCACCATCGCTCATAGACGGGGCCGCGGCAAGCAGAGCATGGACGCGGATGGACTATTCGCGTGCAGCACGCGGCCGGAACTGACGGCACCACGGCTGCCGCCCTGGTCGTCCGGTATTCGAGGTACGAGGGCAGAGGAGGTTGTGAGAACCGCTCTCTTGGACACCACAGAACCAATCAACGGGCATTAGCGGCTTAGGTGATGTTTCGGTCGGTGATCTCTCTGCGGGATGCGGCGTGGGGCTGGAATGATGGAGGCATGCCCGGCACGAGCGGCGACGCCAATCGTCTTTGTGCTGACGGGATTTGCAGCCAGTAGCAGTTCAACCCGCCCTGGTCCGCTGTCTTGCTACCGGGGCTCGTGAGAGGACCTTCGTATGTCGAGCAACAGCCCCCGTGTGCCGCGATGCGGGGCCGGCCGGACGGACGCTGCGCCCCGGTTCGGTGCGCCGCAGGCCTTCACCGCCGTCTCGTTCCCCGTGCTGGGTGTCACCCTGCACATGACCGAGATGCCCGTGGACGACATCTTCCTGCTGCTCGGGGGATGTGGTGCCCTGGGTGCTGCCGCGGTCGTCGCTGTAGGAGGGGGCCGGCGTCGTCTGGGCGGATTGGCCGCCGCGGTGCTGCGTGCCACGGCCGGGAAGTAGGCGGCGAGCGGCATGGGGCGCAGAGAGAAGCCCGTCGACCAGAGCAGGCCTGCGCGCGGGCGGCTGGCCGTGCACTTGCGCGGATGGCGGGATTCAGCCGGGGTGACGTACGAGACGCTGGCCCGCCGGACGGGGCTGTCGCCTGCCACGCTGAAGCGGGCGGCATCCGGGGCTGTGGTGCCCCGGCGCACCACCGTCGAGGCCTACGTCGAGAGATGCGGCGGTGGGCAGGAGGCGGTGCGCGCCGCGGACGAGCTGTGGCGCCAGGCCCGCGTCGAGGAACGCGGTCGGCTGGTGCAGCTGCGGGCCCCGCGACCTGAGCTCATCGGGGATGAGGGGGACTTGAGCAGGGCGCTGGAAGTGGTGTGGGAGCAGGCCGGGGCGCCGAGCCTGCGGGAGCTCAAGAATCGCTCAGGCGACCCGCTCGCGCTGCCGGTCAGCAGCGCGGCCCGGATCGTCAGCCGCGACGCCATCCCGGCCGATGAGCAGCAGCTGCGGGCTTTCCTGGCCGGCTGCGGCATCCCGCCCGAGCGGCACACGCCATGGCTGAGCGCCTTCGAGAAGATCACCCGGCGCTCCCCGGTGACTGCGGCCGGCGAACTGCCCGGTGAGTGGAGTCGGCTTCGCAGTCAGGCCGCGCTGAGGCGGTTGCAGCGTACGTCCTCCCGGCTGCTGAGTGATCCGGCGACGGCGCGGCCCGGGAACACCTGGGGATCAAGCGACCAGCAGTGGAGGCATTTCTTGTCGCTGCTCGAGCCGGCGGTGCTGGAAGAGATCGTGGGCAGCGGGGTGCACAGCTACCTCGCCTCGCGGGCCGCGCGGAACGGCAAGGCTCCAGCGCAGCCGGGGTCCTGGCAGCCCGACTACCTGGTGCACCACAACGGCCAGCACGTGGTGATCGAGGTCAAGAGCACCTCCAGGCCGCCGGGCCGGCCTCCGGCGGGTGGAACGGCGGGCATCACCCCCCACACGCCGTCCGGCAGCAGGGGCAGCCCCGCCGCGCGGGTGCTTCCCCTCCCGGCCGGGCCCCCACCTGTTCTTGCGGCAGTCCCCTGACCATGCAGCCCGCGCCGTCGGCCTGCCCTAAAGCCCTGGCCGGCGGCGCGGGCGGCGTGACGCCGTGCATTCCAGCCCTCACCATGCACCGCCAGCAGAAGGCCGAGGCCCGTCATGGTCCCCTTCCCGGGTACAGCAGCCCTCGCCTTGGGACGCCGGGGGGTCCTTCGTGTCGCTCCCCTGCCCCGCGAGACCACGGCGTCTTTGATCAGCCGCATCGCCGGCCGCTACGGGATGGAAGCGAAGGTGCTGCGGGCCTGCTGGAAGTGGCGCAACTACCCTCCCGGGCACGACGGCGGGGGTGCGCGGGCCGATGTTGAGGTGCTGCTGAACGCGGCCGGAAGCCGGCTTCTGGCAGGCCTGTGCGGCGTCGAGGAGGACGCGCTGGCGCGGGCATTGCCGTCCTGGACGGTGGAGGATGCGAAGCTGCGCGCCGGATCCGGTGATCCGGTGGGGCTGTGGCGGATCGCCGGCGCTGTCGCCGGGCCGGCCGCGTTCGGCTGCCGGCTGTGCACGGCCCGGCGTACGGGAGCGGCGGTGAGGGTGGTGCGGTATGCGCCGCGGTGGGAGCGGGTGTGCGTGCGGCATGGGCGGTGGCTGCTGGACGCGGACGCCGATCAGCCGCTGGAGCACCTCGATCTGCGGGGCCTGCCGGAGGTGGTGGCGGCGCAGCGGCGGTGGGCCTCGGTGGCGCGGCGGGCGGTACGGGCCGGTGCGGAGCCGGAGCGGGTGTTCGCGCTGGCGCGGGCGGTGGTGGCGCGGTGGTGGGAGCAGGCTTACGGCTGGGAGCGGGAGACGATCTGGCCGCGGCGTCTGCACCAGGTCGCGGGCGGGAATGCGGGAGGTGATCTGGAGCGGTGGCGGGTCGTGGGGCGGGACACGGTCGTCTTCCCGGAGGTAGTGGCGGTGGCCGACGCGCTGCTGGACCCGGCCATGGCCGATCTGGTGTGGGCCGACAGCGGTGCCGGGCGGCCGCGGGCGCTGCCCGCCGACGGACTGTTCTGCCGCAGACTCGGTGAGCGGATCGGCCGGCCGTGGCTGGGCCCGCTGGCCGCGACGGACCACGGCGGGCCGCTCATCGCGTGGATGGGCAGCGTCATCCGCCTTCGTCGCGGCACCGGCGGAACCCCCGGATACGACAACGACCCATGGTGGCTGCGCCAGGAACACCAGGCCGCAACCATGGCCGGGCAGCTGCGGGTGCTGGGCAAGGAGAAGAAGGCACCCGGTTCGGGGACGATGTGGCGGGCTGCGGTGCCCGCCGAGCAGCGCAGGCTGATCACCAGCACGCTCGACAGCGTCCAGGATCAGCTGCTGCAGTTGCGCGGCGTGCACAGCGGTCCGACCGCCGACGTTGCGCGACGGTTGCTGCGCGGGCTCGGTCATAGCGCCGGCCTGATCGAGAACGCCTGGAAGCGTACCGCTCTGGCGGCGGTGAACGGCGGCGTTCCCCTCGAAGAGGTGGCCCGGTGGGTGGACATGCCCGCCGAGGTGCTGCGGGAGATGCTGACCGCAAAGGGGTAGGGGGAGGCCGGCGGCTGAGCACGGTGGGCCAGGGCAAGGTCGGCTGTTAGCTGATACGGCACTCGTTCGTGGCAGGAACACTGAAAACGGCGGTCTGGGCGGGCGGGAGCGGCTTGGCTGGCGCGGGTGAGCAGCACAGGAGCAGCCCGGGCTCGGGCAGGGCGGGCGGGCGTGGCCCAGGACGGCGGGTTCGAGGCGGTGTTCCTCGACCCGGTAGGGCAGACGGTGCAGCAGCGGTGGGCCGATGCCGCCCTGGCCGTGGCGTTCGAGGACCTGCCGCCGGTGTCGGCGTTCCCGGTGGTGCCGGGCAGGCGGTGGGGGCCGGGACTTTGGTGGTCGGCGACCACCGGGCGGCACGTGGCAGCCGGGTCGAACGCGATGCGCACCCAGCTGATGGTCCTGGACCGCGACCCTGACGTGACAGGGCTGGCGGGGCGGCCGGTGCGACTGCTGTGGCGTAATCCCCGCGGGCAGGTGCGTTCCTGGGTGCCGCAGCTCTTCGCCCGTCGTGCCGACGGCACCGCGCTGCTCGCCGACTGCCCCGGCCACCCCGACGCCGGCGGCGAACGCGCGGTGAAGGCCGCCGAGGCAGTGGCGCAGGCATGCGCGGACGTCGGCTGGACCTACCGGCGCATCCCACCGCTCGACGACGTCCTGGCCGCCAACCTCAAATGGCTGGCCGGATACCGCCATCCTCGCAACGCCGGCCGCCCGGGGCTGATGGCGGCGGTCGTCGAGGCGTTCACGCGGCCGCGGCCGCTGCTCGAGGGCACCGAAGCGGTCGGCGACCCGATCGAAGTCCTTCCCTGCGTCTTTCACGCTCTGTGGCATGGCCGGTTGATGGCTGATCTCGACACGCCACTGCACGAACGCATCCTCGTCGGCCCGCAGGGCTGGAGCGACCCGGGCAGGAAGGAAGGTGCCCGGTGAACGCGCGGCGTAGTGCCCGGCCGGCCGTGAAGGTCGGTGCTCACGTCCGGTTCCGTGGCGTGAAGTGGCAAGTGGTCGCCTTTTCGGGGCAGGACATCCACCTCCTCGGCCCGGACGGCGGTGGTGAGGTCGTGCTCGCCGGGCACCTGTTCGCCGACCCCGGCTTCACCGTCGTCGGGGCCGATGCGCCGCAGGCGGCCCCGCGGTGGGGGCTGTTCGAGACCGCCCCCGCAGCGGCGCGTGAGAGGGCGCTGGCCTGGCAGCGGCACGTGCGGGAAGTCGAATGCGGGCTCACCGGCGGGCCCGGCAGCGAAGGAGTGGTCCGGGAGCAGTACGACCCGCAGCGGCACACACTGGCCGAACGGGAGCAGGCCAAAGCAGAAGAGCTGACCGCGCTCGGCTTCGGACGGGTCTCGCGCACCACGGTGCAGCGCATGCGCCTGGCCTACCGCAAACAAGGCCTGTGGGGACTCCTCGACCACCGCACCACCCGCGCCTCCAGCCCCACCGGCCGGGCCGACGAACGGGTCGTCGCCGCCGTCCGCGAAGCACTGCGCCGCCGCCGCGGCCGCTCCAAGGGCACCATCAACGGCCTCTTCCCGCTCATCAACCAGATCCTGGAAGACCGGCACGGCCCCGGCACGGTACCCGCGCCGTCCCAGGCCACGCTCTACCGGCTCGTCACCAACCTCGCCCGCCCCGGCGAACTGCCCACCGGGCCCGTGCGGCAAGTGCCCGCGAGCGTCGACGGGCGGGCCTTCACCCCCGCCACAGCGCTGCGGCCCGGCGAGCAGGTCCAGGTCGACACCACCCGCCTGGACGTCCTCGCCCTCTTCGACGACGGACGCCTGGCCCGCCCGGAGCTCACCATCGCCGTCGACGTCGCCACCCGCGCCATCCTCGCCGCCGTGCTGTGCCCGAGCGCGACCAAAGCCGTCGACGCGGCGCTGCTGCTCGCGGAAATGGCCGTCCCCCACCCCGCCCGGCCCACCTGGCCGGACATCTTGCGCATGGACCACGCCCCCGCACTCCCCCACCAGCGGCTGGCCGCACTCGACGAGCGCCTGGCCGGTGCGGCAGCCCGGCCCGTCGCCCTGCCCGAGACGATCGTCGTCGACCGCGGCAAAGTCTTCGTCTCCGCCGCGTTCACCGCTGCCTGCGAGCACCTCGGTGTCAGCGTCCAGCCCGCCCCGCCCCACGCGCCCACCGCCAAAGGCATCGTGGAGCGGACCTTCGGCACCATCAACGCGCTGTTCTGCCAGCACCTGCCCGGCTACACCGGCTCCGACGTCACCCGCCGCGGCCCCGACGCCGAGAAGGACGCCTGCTACAGCGTCCCCCAGCTACAAGACCTGCTCGACGAATGGCTGATGCACTACCACCACCGGCCCCACGAAGGCCTGCGCCACCCGCTGATGCCCCGCAAAGCCCTCACCCCGAACCAGATGTGGGCCGCGCTCGTCGCCGTCGCCGGGTACGTCCCCGTCCCGCTCACCGGCCGCGACTACCTCGAACTGCTCCCGGTGCGCTGGCAGGCCATCACCCCCGCCGGCATCACCATCCACCACCGCACCTACGACGCGGATCTCCTCGCCCCCTACCGCGGCCAGCCCTCCCCCGTCGCCGGCCGGGGCGGCAAATGGGAGATCCACTACAACCCCCATGACGTCCGCCAGATCTGGGTGCGTCTGCCCGACGGCGAGCTGACCGAAATCCCCTGGATCCACCGCGACCACGTCCACCAGCCCTTCAACGACCACACCTGGCAGCACATCCGCACCCACGCCCACCACAGCACCCACGACGACAGCCAGCAACACGAAGCCGGCCTCGCCGACGCCCTCGACCAGCTCATGCGCCGCGTCCACAGCGGCCACGCCACCACCACCGAGCAAGCTCTCCTCGCCCGCGCCACCACGCGGCCCGTTCCCGCCGCACGGCACCCGCACCACGGCACCGGCCCCATAACCGGCGAGTCGGCGCAGCCCGGAGGGGACGACAGCATCGACGACCTCGACGACGACACCTGCCCCGCCGCGGCCGCAGGATTCGGGCTCTACGACGCATACGAGGAAGCCGACAAATGGTGAACCCCCGCCCGCATAGCACCGCACCGGCCAGCGCCCGCGGGGGTGGCGGCGCGGCCGAGCCGTCCTGGCCCCTGACCACCTGGCAGGGCTGGCACCGCTTCGCCACCACCGACCCGCTCACCCCGCCCCAGCCCGGCGACCCACCCCGCAGCACGGAAAAGCGCCTCGCCTACCACTCCAGCTTCGTCACCATCCGCACCCCCGCCATCAGCCAACTCGCCACACAGGTCCGCACCCTGATGATCCTCGGCCGCCACCAGCAGACCACCGCACGGCCCTCCCTCATCGTCACCGGACCCGCCGCAGCCGGGAAAACCACAGCCCTTCTTAACGTCGGCCGCGCCTGCCACCTCGCCCACACCCGAAAGAACCCGCCCCCGCCCGGGTCAGCCCACCCCACGGCACCCGTGGCCTACGTCCTGGTCCCGCCCGGCGCCACCGCGAAAACCCTCATCACCGAGTTCGCCCGCTACCTCGGCATCCCCGTGGCCGCCCGCATGACCCAGACCCAGATCACCGACGCCGTCTGCCACACCTACACCCACGTCGGCGTCCAACTCGTCCTCATCGACGAAATCCACCGCCTCAACCCCCGCACCACCACCGGCGCCCAAACCGCCGACCTCATCAAAGACCTCACCGAACGCCTGCCCGCAACCTTTGTGTACGCCGGCATCAACGTCACCGACACCCCACTCTTCACCGGCACCCGCGGCGCCCAACTCGCCGGCCGCGCCACCCTCATCACCTGCGGCCCCCTCCCCGCCCGACACGGCACCCACCACCCCTTCCGCGACGTCATCACCGACATCGAAAACGCCCTCGACCTCCACCACCACAAACCCGGCACCCTCCCCCGGCACGCCCCCTACCTCCACCAACGCACCGCCGGCCGCATCGGATCCCTCACCAGACTCATCCGCCAAGCAGCCATCACCGCCATCTGCGACGGCACCGAACGCATCACCAAAGCCGCCCTCGACGCGGTACAACTCGACCACCTCGCCGAACAACACAACCGCCCCACCCGCAACCGCTAACCCAACCCCCAACCGACCAGGCAAAACAGTTCTGACCAGCACAAACACAAACCCAGCCATTACACGCTAGAACTACCTACAACCCACCCCGCCACCCTCCACACACCACACATAACCCCAGCTCACACACCCCGCCCACCCCGACCCAACCGCCCACTCGACTTCTCAGCAAACCCACAACACCCCAGGCCAGCAAGGACTCGGCACACCAACAAACCCCCCTCCGAGCGTTAACGGTGTGCGCGCCGTGGTGCAGGAGCTGGGCGGCCAGGGTGCGCAGGGCGGTGGAGATGCCGCCGCCGCTGGCGGAGCAGACCAGAACGTGCGGCGATTCGGTGTCCCAGTCGAGGCTGACCAGTCTGCCTGTCGGCTCCGAGCCCGATGAGGGCCTGGGAGGCAGGCATCGCCGCCAGCTGCTCGCGCAGGCCCGGGTCGGTGAGGCGCAGCGGCTCCGGGAGGGTGCTCTTGTTCTTGTTCCACAGCATGGTGCGGGGTTCCTTTTCTGTGCTGGTCCGGGTGAACCGGCTGTTCTCCAGGGGGCGGATCGTGTCGGCTGAAGCGGACAGGGCCCGTCAGTCGAGGTCGGTGGTGCCGGTGGCGGCACGGGGCCGGTTGCGGGCCCACTTCTTGAGGTCGCCGATGCGGTAGAGGAACGCCGTGCCGCGCTTGCCGACCGGGGCGGGGAACTCCGGGTCGTTCGCGCGGGCCCAGCGCAGCGCAGCGAGGCTGGCGATGGTCTCCGACAGGTGCTGGTCGTATGCCTCGCGCAGTCCCAGCTCCTGGTGGTCGTCGGCGGGTGCCGGTTGTACCGGCGACGTCGCCGCGGCGGCGGTGTCGGCCGGGGTGGCGGGCGAGGGCGAGGGGGTGAGGCTCCTGGCTTCGGCGGCCAGGTCCCGGTTGGAGGCCGGTGGCTCGGTGGCAGGCGTGGGCGGGATCTCCTGGGCGTGGGTGTTGCAGGCGCCGGCGAAGTCGTCGGGCGGGGCGGCGGGGACGGGAGGCTGGTGCAGGGACGGGCCGGCCGTGCCCTTGGAGTGGATGCCGGACATCGCCCACTCGCGGGCTTCCTCGTTCGACAGGTTCAGTACCTGCGTCTCCTGGGCGCGGCCGCGGGTGACGACTTGGACGCGGCCGTTGTGCTGGCTCGGCATCGGGATGGGGCTGACCTCGGGCACGAGCATGCGCCAGGCATTGAGGGTGTAGCGGACGAGGATGCGGGTGGAGAAGTTCTCGCGCATCTCCGGGCCGCCGATGGCGCGGGCGGTGGCGGACTGGGCGACCAGGAGCACGTGGAGGCGGACCTGGCGGCCCATGAAGAGGATCTCGGCGAGCGCGTCGACGGCCGGGGACTCCTTGGGGTCGCCGGACTCGCGGATCTTCGCCCAGTACCGCTTGAGCTGTCCCATGGTGGCGTTGACCTCTTCAAGGAGGATCACCAGCCGCGGGCCGACCCGCCACGGTTCGCGCTCCAGGACGTCGTCGGCCATCTGCTCCGCGAGACGGATCCGGCGCTGGCCTTCCTGCGCGAGCCGGATCAGGGCGTCGTGGATCTCGGCGATGTCCCGGCAGTAGGTGACGCCGGGCACGCCGCGGGCCCAGGTGTGGGAGATCCGCTTGAAGTCCAGGACGTAGGCGTGCGCGCCGTTGTGGATGAACTGGCAGCAGATCGTGCGCAGGATGGTCGACTTGCCGCCGCCGGTGCCGGCGGAGATCAGGACGTGCGGGGAGTCGGCGTCCAGGTCGACGGAGACCTTCTTCTTGCCCGCGCCGAAGCCGATCAGCGGCGCGGACTCGGGCATCTTCGCCAGGATCTCGCGGACCCCGGGGTCGGAAAGGCGCAGCATCTTGGGCGGGGCCTGGCGCTTTTTGACGATGACGTGCGTGTCGCGGCCCGCGCGGCGCCAGGTGAAGGAGACGTTCTCCAGAGCGAGTTTCTTGACGATGAGGTCGGCGACCAGGTCCTCGTTGAACCGCATGTGGGCGGGCACGTCGATGCGTATCTCGGCGTCGTCGTCGGAGAAGTTGCGGGGGATGTGGAGGTAGCGGCGCGGGTCGGTCAGCTCGGACATGCCCAGCGGCACAGCGAGCGCCTCGTGCAGCGGGGTCACCCACTCGCGCATGAACTCCCGGCGCTTGCGGGTCGCCAGCCCGTACACGGCGCCGCCCACGGCTGCGGCGGAGACCAGGCCGATGCCGCCCGTCTGAGCGGTGGCGATGGCCGGATCGGGGTTCTCCCAGACGTCGCGCACGGCGGCAAAGGTGGCGTCCTGGTTCTTCCACAGGGTCCAGTAGCCGCCGGCGCCGGTCGCGGCCAGGCCGCTGATACGGAAGGTGAGGCGCTGCCACCCGGCCCGGTAGGAGGAACGCGAGACGTGGCCTTCCACGACCTTCGGCAGGACGCGGGTGCCCTTGCGCCAGAACGTCGCGTCCGTCTTCCGCTCCCCGCGCAACGGCCGGCCCGCCAGGAACCTGCCGATGACGAACGCCACGGATTCAGCGGTCTCATCCACCTGCCTGTCGAACTTCGTACGCGCCATGGTTGTGCCCCTTCGCTGTGCTTGCCGGGCACTTCACACCCGGAAGCGGACATCCCCTTGGTAGGCGGCCGAGCCTGTGGACAGAGGCCGGCCAATTCCGTGGGACCAGCGCACCCATGGGCTGCACGGTCGGTACAACGGTGGGGAGATCAACCTGGGGAGGGGCTGTATGACCGAACACGAAGGCGCGCTGGAGCGTGCGAAGGGGTACGAGGGGTTTGCCGCCAGGTACGCCAAGAAGGCAATGGAGGGCGATGCGGGCGCGGCACAGCTGGCGCAGACGTTCGCGTCGCTGGCCCTCTCTGCCCGAATGGAACGCATGGACTGGCGTATGCGGGTGCTGGGTGACCAGCTCGCAGACGTGAAGAAGGCGATGGACGGCCTTCGCCGGAAGCTGCCCGAGCGGTGACGTCCGTCAGATGGCAGCGGCGGTGCTTACCGTGGGGTCGTGACCACGCCCTCCGGTGACGCAGCCCGGCCGGTGCCGGTGCGGGTCGTGCTGCCCGCCGACCCGCTGCTCGGGCACCCGGAGCAGGAGATCCTCGCCAGGCTGTGGAAGCGGCGGCAGACCGAGACGGGCTGGGTGTACCTCGTGGGGCTGCCGTCGTACAGAGACCTCGAGGACGGCAGGGTGGAGGCCGCGGAGTACCGGGTGTGGGTCCGGGCGCCCGACCATGTGCGGCCGGTCGACGGCGTCGACTACGACCAGGTCCCCACCGAGCCTCTTCCACCGGCGCCACCGACGTCGACGGTCCGCGAGGTCCTCGGGGAGCGCCGGCCTTCGGGCTGGGTCCTGGCGAAGGTCCGCGAGGGGCGGGGCCCGGCCCGGGGCGTGCTGCACACGCCGGACTGCGAGGAAGCCCCGCAAGGAGCGCCGCTGCTCGATCTGGAGCACGCGCTGAACGTCGCCGAGAACCCGGGGACACGGCTGTGCACGCTGTGCGGGTGTGCTCAGGAGCTGACGCCGATGCTGAACGGGTTCGACCACATCACCGACTCCTGACCCACCGTGGTACGGAACGCCGGTCGTCCCCGAGGCCCCGGGGCACCCCGGCAGGCGTGTGTGTGCTCGCGGCGGCAGAGGGCGGCTGGTCAGCGGACGCCAGCCGCGGCCCATCCGGCCCGCACCTGCTCGTATGCCTCACGCACGGCGTCCGCGTCGGGTGGAAGGCCGGTGTGGCCGGGTGGCAGGCCAAGGGGGTGGAGTGCCGCCGCGGTCAGCATGCACACGGCCGGGATGTCCAGCATCAGCATCGCCGCGACACGCTGTACATCCTCGGTGATCTGCTCGACGGTGCGGCCTTGGCCCTCTCCGATACCGTCCAGCAGCTCGCGCAGGTCGGCGGCCTCGGGCTCACCGGCCTGCGCGCGGCGGAAGACGGTCAGGACCTGCCAGAGGTAGTCCAGTTCCCATCCGGGCAGGAACAGCACCCTGATGCCCTCGCGCTCGTCGTCGGCCGGCTCTTCCATCTCGGCGGCCAGTCGGCCGATCACGGAAGCCGCTCCCTCCAGCACGCCGACGGACAGCACGTACCGGTCCTCGTCGAACCGGAAGGCGGCGACGCTGGCGGCTGCGGCGACGACGCGGAGCACCTTTTCCTCGAGGTACCGGACCTCGTGCAGCCACGACGGGTCACCGGGCAGGACACACGGCCGGTCCGGGTCCCGCAGCCGCGACGTCACCACAAGGCCCTCCCCACTTCAGACGCTGCCAGCGCCAGCATTCCGCATCACCCCCGCCCTCAGCACCCGAACCCGGAAATCCGCCACGTTCCACCGCCGCGGTGCCGACGGCGGAGCGTGGCGGTCCCGGCCAGAAGGCCGGGGTTCAAGGGGCGGTGCGGTTCAGGATCTGCGTCATGTCGTCGGCGGCCGCCAGCAGCAGACCGGCCTGCCGGGGTTCGGTGGCCGCCTCCCGTCCGGCGGCGAAGCCAAGCAGGGAGATGGCGCGCTGGAGCGCGGCGCGCAGGTCGCGGGCGTCGGTGGTGGGGTGGGCGGGGTGTCCATCGGCGGGGTCTCCTCAGCAGGTGATGCGGGCGACGAGGGCGGTGGCGTTGTCCGCGTAGGGCTCGGTTAGTTCGTGCGCGCGCCGGACGGCGTCGTCGACCAGGCGCTCGGCGGCGGTGCGCGGAGTGCCGGTGAGGTAGCCGGCGAAATCGTGGCCGGTGTCTTCGTGGGGTTCGTAGGCGCCGTCGGAGGCGAGCAGCAGCCAGCCCGGCCGGGCCGGGCCGCGCAGGTGCTCGATGGCCGGGTGCCCCCAGATCTGTTCGGTCTCCTCGTCGCTGCGTGCTTCCCCGAGGCAGGCGGTGATCAGGTTGCGGTCTCCGCCGGGGACGTGGACGGCGACGACGGCCGCCGCACAGGGAAGGCCGTGGCCGGCGGTGCGGGCGGGGTCGGCGGCGTAGTGGCCGTACTCGGCGCGCAGGCCGGCCTCCGCGTCCGCGTGCCCGGCGGCCGCGCGGGCCAGGAGGAAGGCGGCGGCACGCGTCCAGGAACGGACGACCTCGGTGTCCCCCACGCCGTCGAGCAGGGCGTAGGCGCGGGTGCCGTCCGGCGCCGCGAACACGGCGGTCGCATCGCACTGGAAGGCCCGGTCACCACGCCGCTGTGCGGTGGCGTACGACGTCACGGCCAGATCCTCGTCCACGTCCTCGCGCATGCGGCAAGCCTTCCAGAACGCGGGGTCCGGGCGGAGCGCTTCGCGAGGGCGTCCGTGCCCGGAGGGGTGAATCCTTCCTCGCGCACGCGGACGCAGCCTTAGCAGCACGACCCAACTTGCCTATGTACAGGAGCAATTGACAGCTTTTGTAGGTTCTGTCATTCCCTGTCCGCCGTTTCCGGTGAACGAGCGAGAGGTGATCTCATGCGGCGGACCGAGTACAACGCGGGCCAGGCCGCCAAGCGTCTGGAGGTGCCCGCAGCGGCCTTTCGGTGGTCCCGGCACACGGCCTCGTCCCCACCCCCGGCGTGTCCCCCTCGCAGTGGTCCCGGGCCGCCGTGGAGGCGATGGACGCCGACGCCATCCGGGCCGTGATGCCCTCCCCGCCGGTTTCCGGCGGCGCGGCGGCCGACCGGATCGCCACCGCGCTCGGCACCCCGAACCAGATACAACCGGCATGGTCGGCGTCATGGCCGGGCCTGTATACCCTCACGGCGGTGCGACCCGTGCAGTAGCGGAGAGCGCAGTGGGGGACGGATCAAGCGAGCGTGGCACGCAAAATATCGCGTCGCCCGGGTGAGGAAATATCTGTGCCCGCGGGTTGAGATTTCGCCGGAGTATGCGGATAGATTCTCTGCCGCAATAAGCAGGGTGGCGTTGTTCACCACACACTGGCTGCCGCGGCGTGCTACTGTCGATCTCAGTTGCAGTTGTGGTTCCCGAAACAAGTGCTCCGGTCGGCCCCGTGCCACTGGTAGCTATTTTGCATCTCCGGTCTTTTTCCGGACGGGGTGATCATCGCGGCGACACGCGGTTCGCACGGTGCGGATCCCGTATGTACTGCCCCAAAGGAGAAATGACATGGCTGCTGGTACCGTGAAGTGGTTCAACGCGGAAAAGGGCTTCGGCTTCATCGAGCAGGACGGTGGCGGCGCTGACGTGTTCGCTCACTACTCGAACATCGCCGCCCAGGGATTCCGCGAGCTGCTGGAGGGCCAGAAGGTGACCTTCGACATCGCGCAGGGCCAGAAGGGCCCGACGGCCGAGAACATCGTTCTCGCCTGACGCTGACTGTCACACACTTGCAGCTGGGGCCCGCATCCCTCGGGGTGCGGGCCCCAGCTGCATGCTTTTCCCGCAGCGATTTCGCCTGCGGATGACAACCCGGACACTGTTGACTCACCGCCCACGGATCGCCCTTCGAGGGTGCAGAAGCATATCTTCTGGCTACAGTGCAGTAACGCTTCTGATATCGAGGCCACGCCGCACCCAATCATTCCAGCGCCTGCGCCCACACAGGATTCGCGTCGGCCAGTTTCACTTTCGCATTCCATCGGTCCATTCTTGCAATTCTCTGTGCTGCTCATCGCTGCGGGAATTCCTTGATATGTGCCGCATCGAGGAAGGTTCCGCATGAACCGCACACGCACGAACGACCGCTACACCCGCAACGGCAGCGCCGACTCCGGAACGGGCGGCAGCCGCTTCGGTTCGTCGGCCAGGAGCCGCTCCGGCGGGCCGAGCCGTTCCAGTGGTCAACGCCGGCTCGCCGGGGTCCAGGGGGAGTTCGCGCTGCCCCGGACGATCACTCCCCCGCTTCCCGCCGTGGAGGGCTTCGCCGATCTGGAGATGCCCGAGGAACTGCTGGCCGCGCTCGGCAAACAGGCTGTGACCGTGCCGTTCCCGATCCAGGCCGCGACCCTGCCGAACTCCCTAGCCGGCCGCGACGTCCTCGGCCGTGGCCGCACCGGCTCCGGCAAGACCCTCGCCTTCGGCCTGGCCCTGCTGGCCCGCACGGCCGGACGGCGGGCCGAGCCCCGGCAGCCGCTGGGACTGATCCTCGTCCCCACGCGTGAGCTGGCGCAGCAGGTCACCGACGCGCTTGCCCCGTACGCCCGCTCCGTGAGGCTGCGGCTGGCCACGGTGGTGGGCGGGATGTCGATCGGCAAGCAGGCGAGCGCACTGCGCGGTGGCGCCGAGGTCGTCGTCGCCACGCCGGGGCGCCTCAAGGATCTCATCGACCGCGGCGACTGCCGGCTGGACCAGGTGTGCATCACCGTTCTCGACGAGGCCGACCAGATGGCTGACATGGGCTTCATGCCGCAGGTCACCGCCCTTCTCGACCAGGTCCGCCCCGAGGGCCAGCGCATGCTGTTCTCCGCGACCCTGGACCGCAACGTCGACCTGCTCGTGCGCCGTTACCTCAGCGACCCCGTGGTGCACTCCGTCGACCCCTCGGCCGGTGCTGTCACGACCATGGAGCACCACGTGCTGCACGTCCACGGTGCCGACAAGCACGCGGCCACCACCGAGATCGCCGCCCGCGACGGCCGCGTGATCATGTTCCTGGACACCAAGCACGCTGTCGACAGGCTGACGCAGGACCTGCTCAACAGCGGGGTACGGGCCGCGGCCCTGCACGGCGGCAAGTCCCAGCCGCAGCGCACCCGCACCCTGGCGCAGTTCAAGGCCGGACACGTCACCGTGCTGGTGGCGACCAACGTCGCCGCGCGCGGCATCCACGTCGACAACCTCGACCTCGTCGTCAACGTCGATCCGCCGACCGACCACAAGGACTACCTCCACCGCGGCGGCCGCACGGCCCGCGCCGGTGAGTCCGGCAGCGTCGTCACTCTCGTCACACCGAGCCAGCGTCGCGGCATGGTCCGCCTCATGTCGGACGCCGGGATCCGGCCGCAGACCACCCAGGTCCGCGCCGGCGAAGAGGCCCTGCACCGCATCACCGGCGCCCAGGCCCCCTCCGGCATCCCGGTCGTCATCACCGCACCAGTCGTCGAACGCCCGAAGAAGCGCGGCGCCACCTCACGCGGCCGGCGCCGCCCCGTCCCGGCGGCCCGCCGCACGCAGTCCACCGCCGGTGCGGCCGCATAGAACCGCCGTGGGCCCGGACCCCCGCCCGTCTGCACAGGAGGCACCCTTTGACGCTGGGACAGTTGCAGGTTCGCTCCGTAAGCGCTCGTCCATGGCACGGCACGGTGGTCAACATCATGGACGCGGCCGGGCCGCAGGTCTGGTACGGCATGACCGTCGAGGTGGCGCTGTCCGTGATGGCCGCCGCCCGTGTGGAGCATCTGGTCGTCTGCGACGAGGACGCCCGGTGCGTCGGCCTGGTCACCCAGGCCCGACTCACCGCCGCCCGGGACAGCTCCGGATACACCGACCGGCTCCGCCTGGGTGACATCACCGACGGCAGCGAGCTCTTCGTCTCACCGTTGGTCACGAGGGAAGAAGCCGAGGAAGCGGTGCCTTTCGGGCGGCTCGGGCTGGTGCCCGTGGTCGACGACCACGGTAGCGCCCTGGACATCCTCACTCTTTCCCGCTGAACCGCTGATTGGCGGTCAGCCCCGATTCCTCTCCTGCCTGTGAGGCATCATGCGCTGTGTCATTGCCCGCTTCCCGTTCCACCTGACCAAGAGCGGCGTGCTGGAATCAATGAAGGGCGTCAAACCCGAACCGGTCACCGGCGAGTCCGTGATCATCGGACGGCGTCACTACCCCGTCAAGCAGGTCGGCCAGGTCATCACCCGCCAGGACCGCCGCGATTTCAGCACCGGCGAGGTCCTGAGGGCCATGGCCCTGCTCGGCTTCACCTGCCGCACCCCGCCCGAGGCCGCCGCTGCGCGCACCGAAAGCCCGTTGCAACGGGCTTCCGCGATGCTCGGCGCCCCCCTGTCCGTCTGACCGCCGCGACAGGCGCGCGCTGACACCAGAACAGCAGTGAGGGCCCGACCGGCGCGCCGGTCGGGCCCTCACTGCATGCCACACTCTCCGGCCGGTGCGCGAGTGGGAGCGACGGCCCCGTGACGCAGGGGCGATTGCTGTTACTGGGGTCAGTAAACAGCGAGGGAGATGGCTATGTAGTGCACGGTGAAGGCTGCCACGGTCAGAGCGTGGAACACCTCGTGGAAGCCGAACCAGCGGGGCGAGGGGTTGGGGCGCTGGACGGCGTACACCACCGCTCCCGCACTGTAGAGGAGACCACCGGTCACTATCAGGATGGCTACGGCCGCTCCGCCGGTGTGCAGAAAGTCGGGCAGGTAACGCACCGGTGCCCATCCCAAGGCCACGTAGCAGGGGGTGTACAGCCAGCGGGGAGCGCTGACCCACAAGACACGAAAGGCGATACCGGCCAGCGCACCCGTCCACACGATCCACAGCAACAACGCCTGCCGGTCAGGGGAAAGGAGCATGGCCAAAGGCGTGCAGGTTCCCGCGATGATCAGGAAGATGTTGGCGTGGTCGAGGCGACGCAGAACGGCCTCGCCCAGTGACCCCCAGGTGCCCAGATGGTAGACGGCGCTCGTCCCGAACAGCAGCCAGGCAGTCACGGCGTACACGGCGCAGGCCCAGGTCGCCGGCGTCCGGGCCAGGCAGATCAGGACGATGCCGGCACTCAACGAGGCAGGGACCATCGCGGCGTGGAGCCAGCCACGCAGTTTCGGCTTGACCGGCTCGACCAGGTCCGCCGCCCACCCGGCCAGGTCGGCAGCAGGACGAGAGTCCTCCCCGGCATCGCCACGGTGTGATCCGCCCGGGAGGCCGGCTACAGCCTCCCCCGCCACAACTACCCGTGCTGTCTCGCGCCTATGGGCATCATCGAAAACCATCCGATCATGCTAAAAGCATGCCCGAAACAGCCTTGCCGAAGGTCGAGCTCCCATCGCCAGACCGCCATCGCCAGGCGGGACGAGGCTGCCATCAAGAAAGCGCCGCCCCCGGCCGCCTGCCACCGCTGGGTCACTGAAAGCCGTGCAAGTCGGCTGACCCACGAGGTCTCCCCGGCCGCCTTCGGCGGCCAGTCCTTCACCACCTGCACTCCGCCCGGCAACGCGCGCCACCGACGGCTAAGCGGCTCGCGGAGGAGCTCGCGGTGCTCAGCGAGCAGCGAGACGGTCGCGTCGTGGCAGCCGCTTGATGACCAGGTCGTATGGATCCTCGACCGCATCGGTGACCAGCTGCTTGGTGATGCCGGGGCCTGGCCTCAGCGAGATCCGGTGCCGTTTGTCGAGATAGCGGCCCGGTGTGATCGACGCGTAGCCGTGTTCTTGCGCGCGGGCGTGTTCGGGTTCGCACTTGACCGTGATGATCTGCTCGTCCGGGTCGTCGGTGACGATCAGGGACACCTTGCCCGCGACCTTGTACACGTCCAGTGCAGGGGTGAAGGGGCGTCCGTGGCTGACGCCGGGAAGGGCGAGAGCCGCCTGGCGGGCGGTGTCCTGGAGCCGGTCGCCGGCCGCGCTCACTGGGCTGCCCGGGTGCCGTTGCCGTAGGTGTGCGGGTCGACGGGTTGCTGGGCCTTGGGCAGGTGGGCGACGACGAGCAGGTAGGAGTCGGTGACGAGTTCCCTGACGAGTTCCTTGCCGATGCTGTCCCCGCCCTCCAGCGTGATCCAGTGCTTCTTGTTCATGTGATAGCCGGGAGTGATGTGGCTGTTGTGTTCTTGCAGGGCGAGGGCCTCACCAGGGTCCGCCTTGAGGATCACGACAGGCCGGCCGGGGACGTCTGTCATCAGCATGAACACCTTGCCGCGTACTTTGAACACCTCCCAGTCGGGGCCGAAGGGGTGCTCCAGCTGGGCCCCGGGAAGTTCTTCCGCACAGTCGGCGGCGGTCTTCTGCAGGGTCGGTCCGTCCATGGGCGGTGGGCCTCCTCGGGTGGTAGGGGACTGCGGCATCGAAGGACACGGAGCGCATGTCGCGCGGTCCTGGCGGCACGTCCCATCCTTCCCTCGAAGCCGACAAAGAGGGCGGTAGGCTGCGGACACGTGATGGTCGGCAAGCGACACCCCAGCCCGAGCGGACAGGCCGGATCGGCCGCGGTCCCGCTGTACGGTTTCCAGCCCCCGGTCGGCACCCCGTACGGCCTTGAGGTCAGCCTCATCGAGGACTTTTTCGCCCAGCACGACGACTGGCCGTGGAACCCGCCCCTCCCGGGACGCGCCACCTTCCACTACCTGATCCTGGTCATCGAGGGTGAACTGCGGCACGACGTCGACCACGTCACGCGGAGCGTCGTCCCCGGCCAGTGGCTGTGGGTGCGTCCCGGACACGCGCAGTGCTGGCATCCGCCCGGCACCGCCCGCGGCCCGTTCATCCTGTTCGAGCCGGACGTGCTGACCGCCGACACCGCCCGCCTCCTGGCCCCGCTCACCTCGCACGAGGCCCCTGCCGTACTGAGCCCGCACCCCGACGACGCCGCCTGGCTCCAGCAAACGGCGCTCCAACTCCTGGACGAACACCGCGCGCTCGGGCGCCGCCCCCTCGAAGTCCACCACGCCCTGCGGCGCAGCCTGCTCGAATCTCTGCTGCTGCGCCTCGCCAACTCCGCCGGCGTCGCCCCTCCCGACACGACGGCCGCCAGGGGGCGCGCTGACACGTACGGACGGTTCGTGGACGCCCTGGAGCTGCACTTCCGCGAACTGCACCAGGCGGCGGACTACGCCGAGCTGCTGGGCTGTTCGGTCCGCACACTCAGCCGCGCCGCCCGGGACGCCACCGGCAAGGGGGTACGGGAACTCATCGACGAGCGGCGGCTGCTCGAAGCCCGGCGTCTGCTGCGAGGTGCCCGGTGGGCCGCGCGGGATGTGGCCGTACACCTCGGCTTCACCGACCCCGCGAACTTCGGCCGCTTCTTCCGCGCCCGTACCGGTCTGACTCCGGCCGCATTCGCGGCCCGCGAAGCCACCACCGCCCCGTGAGCGCGAAGGCGGCGGCCGCAGCCCCCGTCCACGCCCCTTGCCGGTGGCGGGCCGCCAGTACCCGACCGAAGTACGCACCTGGGACCCGGGCGCTGGCGCGGCGCGAGTGCGGTCCGGGACGTATTCGGTCGCTGTCCAGGGCCGCCCGCGCGGCCCGGGTCGGGCGACGCCGGGTGTAGGTGGGCAGCGTCTCCAGGCGGAGCCATCCGGCGTACAGCACGCCGATGAGGGGCAAGGACTTTCCCACGTCGGCCCCTCCGGCACGCGACCAGCTTGCCACGTAGCGCCGTGACGGCGATGTCCCTCAGGTCGTGCACGCCGCCCTGTGCTGCTCGACGTCCTTCAGTCGTCGAGCAGCACGACGTGCTTGCCCGGTGTCCTCCCGGACTCGACGTCGGCCTGGGCGTCGCGCACCTGCTCCAGACCTCGGTAGGTCTTCGCGACCGGGACGTTGAGCCGGCCGTCGGCGATGGCCTGGAGCTGCCGCTGGAACACCTGGGCCGGCAGGTCGGCCGCCTCACCCGCGTAACTGGTCAGCCGCACCCCGCTGGGGATCATGAACGGGGTGAAGTCGGGGACGGTCCACCCGCCCCCCAGGGCGCCGGTGAAGCAGACGGAGCCGTGCACCCGTACGCATCCGAAAGTGTCCGGCAGGACGGTGCACCCCACCAGCTCCAGCGCCGCGTCGACGCCTTGCGGTACCAGGTCCCGTACCTTCTCGGCAATCCGCCCGTCGTCCACGACCGGATGGTCGACGCCCATCGCCCGGAGCTCGTCGCCGCGGTCGGCGTTGCGGGTGGTGGAGATGACGGTGACGCCGATCTCCTTGGCCATCGTCGCCGCGCTCAGCCCCACCGTGGAGGTGCCGCCGCGGATGAGCAGCGTCTGCCCGGGCTTGAGGTCCAGGCCGCGGGTCAGGGATCCGTAGGCGGTCTGGAACATCTCCGGCAGCGCGCCGACCACATCCCACGGCAGGCCGGTCTCGAGCGGGATGACCTGACCGGCAGGGACGGTCACGTACTGGGCGTACGCGCCGTCGTACGAGCGGCCCATGCCGCCCATCATCGTCGCGACCTGCTGGCCCGGTCGCAGACCGCTGTCCTCATCGGCCTCGTCGACCGCGCCGACGCCCTCGATGCCGGGCACCCGCGGATAGGTGACCTCCGCGTCCGACTCACCCTTGCGGGTGGTGACCTCGGACTCGTTGACGCCGAACGCCTTGACCTTGATCCGTACCCAGCCGGACTTGCGTACCGGCACCGGCACGTCCTTGATCTCCAGGGCGTCGAGGCCGCCAGGGCGGGTGACGACGACGGCCCGCATCGTCGCGGGTGCGGCGCCGTCGACTGCTGTGGTGTGGTTCATGGCAAGCTCCTTGTCGTGTTCGCACGCCCTCGGGTGTGAAAGTGGGCCGGGTGAGGCTCCTGGCGCAGGCACCTGCTGATCACGTAGGTCTTGCTTGTTGACCGTTGGCTGTCAGGGGCGGTCGATGCCCTCGTACCGGTCGAGGACGGCCTGGTAGTGCGCGCCGGCCTCGAGGGGGAGGTTGCCGACGCCTTCCGCGTTGGGGCGGTCGATGACGGCGGGCCACAGCCGGTTCCGCTCGCCAGTGGCGAAGTCGAGCACGATGTCGCGGATGCGGGTGTCACGCTCGGCCTGTTCGGCACTGCGGCCCGGCTGCTCCTGGCCGACCAGGGCGTACAGCTCGGTGCCGTGCACGGCGGGCGCTCCCTCGGCGGGCCCGACCAGGAGGAGGTGGGCGTTTCCGCCCGCAGCGGCGTGGGCCAGGGCGCCGCGGGCTGCGGACACGGCGAAGGCGTAGTCCGTCAGGTATGCGGCGCGGACCTCGGCCGGGGTGCGGCCGTCCCGGTTGTAGGCGCCGACGATCTTCTGGGCACGGGTACGGGGGATGCGCCATCCTGCGATTTCGTCGGTGACGGCCTCGATGGTGTGCGGGTCGAACCGGTCGAGGTCGTTCGCCACCCACCAGCCCATCTCGTCACTGGCCGCGCTCAGCAGGACGTCGACGTCCCGGTGCGTGCCGGAGGCCAGGACGTCCATGGGGTGGGCACGCAGCACCGCTCCGGGCTGTCCGGCGTCCAGGACGACACCGATGCTCGTGCCCAACATCCCGCCGCGGACGCCAATGTCGGTGGGGGTGACCTTGTGCAGGGCGGCCACCAGCGCGGCCGTGTCGAGGTCGATGAGCTTGTCCGGGCTGTCCGCGACACCGAGTTCGGTGACGAACCGGTGCGCAAGTTCCTCGGCCCACCAGGCCGGCTGGATACGCGAGGGGCCTCCGGAGAATCCGGCCAGGCGCCGGTACAGGCCGTTGGCTGCAGGAGCGCCGAGCAGCCCGAACGCGGAAAAGGCGCCGGCGCTGTGGCCGTAGACGGTGACGTTGTCGGGGTCGCCGCCGAAGTGGGCGATGTTCTGCTTGATCCAGGTCAGCGCGGCGATGACGTCCTGCAGGCAGAGGTTGCTGGCCTCGGCGAGAGCACCACCGTACTGCGACAGAGAGACCGCGCCCAGAGCTCCGAGCCGGTAGTTGATCGACACACCCACCACCCGCCCCGTCGCGGCGAGACCGGAGGCGTTCGAGGCGATCTGCGTGTTCGCGCCGTACTCGAAACCGCCGCCATGGATGTACACCGTCACCGGCAGTGCCGCGCCGACCGGCTGCTCGGGGGCCCACACGTTCAGGTTCAGGCAGTCCTCGCCCATGCCGCTGTCCGCCTCCAGCCAGTCGCCGCTGTCCGGCTGGACCGGGACGACACCCTTGCGGTCGTAGGGGCGGTCCGGATCGAAGTCCGCGAGCACGGGCCGCCGGTATCGCTCGGCGGTGGCGTACGGGATTCCCCACCAGGACCGCACCCCTGGTGCGGTCGGGGCCTTGGGTGCGGTGGCGGTCATGGGATGTCCTTCCGGCGCGATGCGGGTGTGTCACGAGGTGTGTCGGCGGCAGGTTGCTCGCTCTCAAATCGTCACCTGGGATTCGCCGAGGCGCCTTGCAGGCAGCGGTCACCTGGTAGTCGCCAGGTGACACTTCTCTGCTCCCTGTTTTCGTAGCCCAGGCGGCCGCGCGCTCGCTGGGCGACCTGAGGTCTGCCGTCAGCAGGCCGACTGAACCTCGGCCGGGGGAAGCCTGCCGAGCAGGCACAGCGCGGCGGGCGTGAGGCGGTCGTGGCGGCTGACAAGACAGCGGGCAGGCGGACTGCTCGAACTCAGGCCGTCGCGTCGGCCGGGTACCGGAGCGCCCTCGGTGAGCCCGAGCGCGGCCAGGCCGCGGCCCAACCACCTTCCGGGCGGGAGGCCGGCCATCTCCTGGGCGTCCTTCAACGACTGGCCGACCGGGCGGCGGCCGTCCCCGAACGCGACTCCGCGCACGTAGTACCGCCACGCGTTACGCCTCTGAACCTTCGCGACACTCAGCATCCCCACAGGGGACACCGGCCCTGACCTGCGGAAAAGCGCGATCCCGTACGGCGGGAGAGTTCACCGCAACTTCACGGCCGAACCCGCACGACGGGCACTTCCGGCGAGATCGCGCCCGCCCGACGGACACCACCAGGGCCATGTAAATGCTGCGCGGAACCCAGTCACACACGCCTCACCCACCCCGGAAACCGCCAGTAGACGACTTCACCGCCAACGAGCGCACATCTACGTACCGCTCCCCCACCCGACGGCCGAAGACGCCGCGCCCTGCTCCACGTCACCGACTCTCCGCCCCCGGCAGCGCCGGGGGCTTCTTGCTGCCTGGAGGACCGACGTGCCGACCTACGAGACCTCTCCCCGCTTCACCAGCGACCTGGACCGACTCACCCCAGAACAGCGCCGTCGCTTCCGCCGGACCGTGGCGGCCTTCGTCGAGGATCTGCGCGCCGGGGCCTTTCGTGCTGGCCTGCGCATCAAGGGTGTACGGCGCGCGCCCGGCGTCTTCGAACTCACCTGGGACGGGAACGGTCGCGCCACCTGGTCCTACGGGCCGCCGATAGTTCCCGGCGAGCAGCACATCGTCTGGCGCCGGGTCGGCACCCACAACATCTTCGCCGGGCCCTGATCCGTCAGCGCGGCGTGCGAAATCTCACGCGAGCGTTCGAGTCAATTCGAACGCGGTCGCTTCAATTGAAGCGCCGGCCGTAGAGCGTTGCCCTTCATGCCAGCGGCCCACGACCGGGGAGGTCGTGGGCCGCTGTGCGCCGGGAGTATCAGCCCTTTGGGGCGTGCAGCGCCTTGTTCCGAATCGCGGTGGCCCTCTTGATGATGACCTGCCGAACCCGCTCGTACTCCTCAGCATCGTCCGGGTCGGCGGCGGCCTGAGTGAAGACGTCCTTGGTAATCGCCCGATTCACCGTGTTGAGCGTCTTGAGCGCGTCCTTGAGTGCGACCATGTGCTCAGGGACGATTTCGGCGTCCTCGATGTCGTCGCCTTCGTTCCCAGCCGTGCTGGATTCCTGGGGGCCGGACGCCGACGCCTCGCCGTCCGGCGTGCGAATTCGCACGCCATCGTTCGAATCTTCTTCGAACATGGCAGGTTCGTCGTCGCCTCCGCCGTGTCCGAGCGTGCGGCGGGTGACGCGCTCGATCGTGGCGCGGGCCTGCTCTGGCACCTCGGGGAGTGCGGACGGCAGCTCCTTCCGCACGGCTTCAAGGGTCTCGGCGGTGGTCTTGTCCCCCAGTTCCTCCGTGACCTCGGAAACGACCTGGAAGAGCAGGATGGCGGCCTCGGTGCCGTGCTGCCGCTGCGCCTTGCGGGTTTCTTCGATTTGTCCGGGGTTGGGTACTCGCCCGGTCTGCGCTGCCGTCTCCAGGGCCAGCGGGGCGCCGGAGCGCAGGCGGCGGATGTACGACGCTGAGCGGCCGGTGAGGTCGTTGACGTATGCCGCATAGGTGGGGTGGCTGCGGCGCCACCACTTGCCCTTGGCAGCGCGCTCCAGGCCCTGGGCGATGATCCAGATCGCGGTGTTGCCCGCGGCGACGGCGGTACGGATGACGCTTTCGGTCTTGTCCTTCTGCTGTCGTTCCGTGTCGGTGAGCTCCGAGGTGTCGTCTTCCGCGACGGCCTGGACCTCGTCGAGGCTCGGCAGGGAGTCGGCCAGCTCCTTGAGCGACGCGATCGGGTCGGCTGCTGCCTGCCGTCCCTCGAGGATCGCCTCGGTGCGGGCGGCGACCGCAGAAGCCGGGCTGTCCGTGGTGCTGTCACCGTTGGAAAACATGCTCGCGATCGAACTCACCGGGCGTCCCCGAGGCTCCGGGGCACCCCGGCAGGCGTGTTTGTGCTCGCGGCGGCAGAGGGCGGCTGGTCAGCGGACGCCAGCCGCGGCCCATCCGGCCCGCACCTGCTCGTATGCCTCACGCACGGCGTCCGCGTCGGGTGGAGGGCCGGTGTGGCCGGGTGGCAGGCCAAGGGGGTGGAGTGCCGCGGCGGTCAGCATGCGCACGGCCGGGATGTCCAGCATCAGCATGGCCGCGACACGCTGCAGATCCTCGGTGATCTGCTCGACGGTGCGGTCGAGACCGTATCCGAGGTCCTCGAGCAGCTCCCGCAGGTCGGCGGCCTCGGGCTCGCCGGCCTGCGCGCGGCGGAAGGCGGCCAGGACCTGCCAGAGGTAGTCCAGCTCCCATCCGGGCAGGAACAGCACCCTGATGCCCTCGCCCTCGCCCTGGCCCTCGCCGTCCGCCGGCTCTTCCATCTCATCGGCCAGGCGGCCGATGACACAGGCCGCTCCCTCCAGGACACCGACGGACAACACGACCCGGTCCCCGTCGAACCGGTCGGTGGCGACTGCGGCGGCTCTCGCAACGACGCGGAGCACCCCTTCCTCGAGGTACCGCACCTCCTGCAGCCACGAGGAATCACCGGGCAGGACACACGGCCGGTCCGGATCACGCAACCGCGACGCCACCACAAAGCCCCCCCACTCCAGACGCTGCCAGCGCCAGCATTCCGCATCACCCCCACCCCCAGCGCCCTCACCCGGAATTCCGTCCCGACCCCACCGCCGCGGTGACGGCGGCGGAACGTGGCAACCCCGGCCAGGATCCGGAGTTCAGGGAGCCGCGGTTCAGGACCTGTGTCGTGCCGTCGGCGGCTGCCAGCAGCAGACCGGCCTGCCGGGGGGTCGGTGGCCGCCTCCGGCCGGCGGCGAAGCTGAGAGGTCGTTTTCTCCCGTTGTTTCATCCCGTAATGCGGCCTTCATTATGGGATGAAACAACGGGAGAAAACGACCTCTCAGACGCTGGCCTCTTCGGCGCGGCCTGGTGTGTGTTCCTGCTGCCCGTTCGTCTCGCGCAGGGCCGCGAGGTAGTCGGCGATCGCGTCCCTGTTGCGGGTCAGACAGTCGATGCGTGTCGTCAGGCGAGCCTGCTCGGCTTCCAGGAGCGCGACCATCTCCGGTGTCAGGCCGGAGAAGCGGATGCTGCTGTGCGGGGTGGAGATGCACGGCAGGATCTGCTGGATCAGGCGGGTCGGCAGACCGGCTTGCAGCAGGTCCCGGATCTGCACGATCCGCCCCAGGGCGTTTTCGTCGTACTCCCGGTAGCCGTTCTCGGAGCGACCGGGCACGAGCAATCCCTGCTGTTCGTAGTACCGCAGCAGTCGCGGAGTCGTTCCCGTGTGCTGCGCCGCCTCTCCGATGCGCATGTCCTCGATCTTAGAAGACCGTCTCCATAGGGCCGTGACCTGCACGGTTTGACCTTGACATCAGTGTCAGGGACGCACACTGACGACGTTGGCGAGGCCACCGGAACCGTTTCGGCGACGACCGCCCGCAGGACATGTGTCTTGTCCGTGTGGTGTACCGGGGCCGCGCGATCAGCGACATCGACGAAGGACGTGAGCACCATGAACTTGACACCAGAGGCCACAGCGCTGCTGGGACGCTGGACGCAGGCGGCCAGCATCATCGCTCCCGCGCTTGCGGGGGGAGGTGGCCTCTCCTGGGCGGAGGTGCGGGAGTCCTACGGCAAGCAGCTCGCCGCCGCCCTCCCGGCACCGCAAGGCGTAACCTTCGAGCAGACCACGCTCGACGGCGTGCCGGCCATGCTGGTGGTGCCGGAGGAAGTGACCGATGACCGGACCCTGCTCTACATCCACGGCGGAGGCTACGTACACGGGGCGGTCGAGGGCTACATCGGGCTGACCGGCCACTACGCCAAGCGCCTGCGGGCCCGGGTCTACGTGCCCGACTACCGCCAGGCACCCGAGCATCCGTTCCCCACCCCCATCGAGGACGTGTTCACCGCCTACCGGGCGCTCCTCGCGGCGGGGACCGCTCCCGAGAAGATCGCGATCTCGGGCGACTCCGCCGGGGGCGCGATGGTGATCACCATCATGCGCAAGGCACGCGCCGCGGGCCTGCCGCTGCCCGTGGCGGGCGTGGCCATCTCGCCCTGGGCCGACCTGACGCACTCCGGCCCCTCGGCACGCAGCCGCGCCCACACTGACCCCCTGTGCGGCGTGGACTTCCTGGAAGCGCTCGCCCGTTCCTTCCTGGGCGACGCGCTGCCGACCGATCCGGACGCCTCCCCCATCTTCGCCGACGTGCGCGGCCTGGCCCCGACACTGATCCAGATGGGGGAGAACGAGGTGATGCTCAGCGGCGGTGTCACGCTCGCCGACCGGCTCGCCGAACAGCGCGTGCGTACCACCCTTGAGGTATGGCCCCACATGTTCCACGTCTGGCACCTGCTGGCTGGCCACATGGCCGAGTCCGACGAGGCCCTCGATAACGCCGTCTCCTTCATCACCCGGGAGTACGAGCGAGCGCGCTGAGCCGGCACCCCCACGCATCCCGGCCTCCCGGCTCCGCCTGTCCCACCCTGTGGAGGGGATCCTCGGCTTCCAAGGCTTCGGGTGCTGCGGGCGTTCGATCGCCACCTCGGTCATCACGAGTCCGTCGTCGATGGCGCGGCGGTGCCCGCCGGGATGCGGGCTCGAGGCAGCGGGGCATCACCTGGCTCAACGCGGTCAACGAGCAGGTCGTGGGCAACGGACAGATGGCTGTGGTGTGACATCAGCGGCGGGACAGATGCCGCCGACGTTCTCAAGCTGATCCTGCAGCGCCGGATGGCCCGGAAGCTCAACACGGTGATCGACGCGACCAACGTCGAACAGGGCGTGCGGGTGGAGCTGGTAATGGCCGCTAAGCGGCACGGCATGCCGACCGTCGTGGTCGTCGTCGCCACGCCGCTGCCGGTCTGCCTGGAGCGGCAGGGCCGGCGGCCGGACAACCGGCGCGTGCTCGAGGACGTCGTCCGCGCCCAGCACCAGGCCATGGTCCACTCGCACCAGAGGCTCGCTGCCGAAGGTTTCAACACCGTCGTCTTCGCCAGCGCCCTGTACCGCCTGGAGCCGTTCCTGAGGCCCTGGACGACGTGGACGCAGCCGGGGTGCGTCTTGCCCTTCGGGACGGTGCCGATGTGCGGGGCCAGCCGCTCCCAGGTGCCGGTGGTGACCCGCCCAAGGACCAGGGTGGAGAAGCTCTCCCGCGCCTCCGGACCGAAGGGGCGGTTGAGGTGACCGGCGAGCAGGACGTGCATGCGGGTCTGGGGGCCGGCCAAGAAGAGTTCCTCGAGCGCGTCGATGGCCGGGGACGTCTTCGGGGCGCCCTTCTCCCGGACCGTGTCCCAGTGGCGGGCAAGGCGGTTCAGGGTGGCGTCGGCAACCTCGAACACCACGGTCAGGCGCGGCAGATCGTCGGCGTCACCGTGCTGGTCAATGTGGTGGAGGCGGCGCACCAGTTCGGCCTGGAGACCGACCAGGGCGTCGTGGATGTCGGCGATGTCGCGACAGTACGTCACGCCGGGCAGGCCCTGGGCCCACCGGTGGGAGATCCGCTTGAGGTCGAGGACCAGGGCGTGGCCGCCGTGGTGCAGGAACTGGGCGGTGAGGGTGCGCAGGACGGTCGAGGTGCCGCCGCCGGTGCCGGAGCAGACCAGGACGTGCGGCGATCCGGCGTCCAGGTCGACGCAGACCGGCTGTCCGTCGGTGGTCAGACCGATCAGGACCAGGGAGTCGGGCAGGGCCTGAAGCTGCTCGCGGACGCCCGGGTCGGACAGGCACAGCACCTCGGGGAGGTTGGGCGTGGCGGCGGTGTGCTTCTGCGTCATGGTGCGGTGTTCCGTTTCTGTGCTGTGCCTGGTGAACCGGGTGTTCTCCAGGACTGGGGGGATCGTGTCGGCTGAACCGGACAGGCCCGTGTTGGCGGGCTTGGTCGCGCGGGGCCCGGGGCGGTCAGTCGAGGTCGGTGGTGCCGGGGGCGGCGCGAGGCCGGTTGCGGGCCCACTTCTTGAGGTCGCCGACGCGGTAGAGGAACGCGGCGCCGCGCTTGCCGACCGGGGCGGGAAATTCCGGGTCGTCGTGCCGGGCCCGGCGTAGCGCGTCGAGGCTGGCGACAATCTCCGACAGGTGGTTGTCGTACGCCTCGCGCAGTCCCAGCGCCTGGTCGTCGTCGGCGGGTGCCGGTGGTGCCGGCAACGTCGCCGCGGCGGTGTCGGGCACGTCGGCGGCCGGGGCGACGGCCGCGGGCGAGGATGTGAGAACCGAGGCTTCGGCGGCCAGGTCCCGGTGGGAGGCCGGCGGCTCGGTGGCGGGCGCGGGCGGGAGCTCGGAGGCGCTGGTGCTCCAGGCGTCGGCGAAGTCGTCGGCCGGGGCGGCGGGGGCGGGCGGCTTGTACAGGGACGGGCCGGTCGTGCCCTTGGAGTGGACGCCGGACATCGCCCACTCGCGGGCTTCCTCGTTCGACAGGTTCAGTACCTGCGTCTCCTGGGCGCGGCCGCGGGTGACGACTTGGACGCGGCCGTTGTGGTCGCTCGGCATCGGGATGGGGCTGACCTCGGGCACGAGCATGCGCCAGGCGTTCAAGGTGTAGCGGACCAGGATCCGGGTGGCGAAGTTCTCGCGCATCTCGGGGCCGCCGATGGCGCGGGCGGTGGCGGACTGCGCGACCAGGAGCACGTGGAGGCGGACCTGGCGGCCCATGAACAGGATCTCGGCGAGCGCGTCGATGGCCGGAGACTCCTTGGGGTCGCCGGGCTCGCGGATCTTCGCCCAGTGCCGCTTGAGCTGCGCCATGGTGGCGTTGACCTCTTCGAGGAGGATCACCAGCCGCGGGCCGACCCGCCACGGTTCGCGCTCCAGGACGTCGTCGGCCAGCTGCTCCGCGAGGGAGAGTCGGCGCCGGCCTTCCTGCGCGAGCCGGATCAGCGCGTCGTGGATCTCGGCGATGTCCCGGCAGTAGGTGACGCCGGGCACGCCGCGGGCCCAGGTGTGGGAGATCCGCTTGAAGTCCAGGACGTAGGCGTGCGCGCCGTTGTGGATGAACTGGCAGCAGATCGTGCGCAGGATGGTCGACTTGCCGCCGCCGGTGCCGGCGGAGATCAGGACGTGCGGGGAGTCGGCGTCCAGGTCGACGGAGACCTTCTTCTTGCCCGCGCCGAAGCCGATCAGCGGCGCGGACTCGGGCATCTTCGCCAGGATCTCCCGCACGCCCGGGTCGGTCAGGCGCAGCATCTTGGGCGGGGCCTGGCGCTTCTTGACGATGACGTGGGTGTCCTTGCCCGCGCGGCGCCAGGTGAAGGAGACGTTCTCCAGGGCGAGCTTCTTGACGATGAGGTCGACGACCAGGTCCTCGTTGAACCGCATGTGGGCGGGCACGTCGATGCGTATCTCGGCGTCGTCGTCGGAGAAGTTCCTGGGCACGTGGAGGTAGCGGCACGGGTCGGTCAGCTCCGACATGCCCAGCGGCACGGCCAGGGCCTCGTGCAGCGGGGTCACCCACTCACGCATGAACTCCCGGCGCTTGCGCGTCGCCAGCCCGTACACGGCGCCGCCCACGGCCGCGGCGGAGACCAGGCCGATGCCGCCCGTCTGCGCGGCGGCGATCGCCGGGTCGGGGTTCTCCCAGACGCCTCCCAGCCGCCGCCGACAGCGGAAGGCCAGCGGCGACCGACAGGTCGGCATCCCCCGTCCGGCGGGAGGGCGCGGGGGTGCCCTCCCACGAGGCGGGCATCAGGCGCAGGGCAGACGGTCGGAGACGGGCCAGTCGATGCGCACCCCCCGGCGGATCAGCGCGGTGATGCTGTCGACCTGGCACGTGGGCGGCTGCTCCTGGGTGAAGGGGCGCAGCGCCCGGTACACGCCGTCGCGCAGCTGCCCGTCGGTCATCGTGGGCGCCTGCTCCTGCAGTTCATCGAGGAGCTGCCTGGCGCGAGCCGCGCGGGACAGCGCGGCGTCGGCGAGCGGCCCTTCGGCGAAGCCGTCGCGTACGTACAGACCGGGCTCGATGAAGGTCATGGTGACGGTCCTCTCTGCCCGGCCGCGCTGGTCTCCCGGGTGGAGACGCGGTCGCGGGACCGAGCGGGCGGGAACGTAGAGCACCGAATCCGTTAGCGTCGCGTCGCGGGGACCGGCCGGGGCAGGCGCGGCGTGGGCCAGGCCGGATCCCATCGCCAGGCCGCCCACTGTTCCGCCTGCGCGAAGATGCCGGAGCGTTCGGTGAGCATCGCCAGGACCTCGTCGCGGGCGGCGTCGACGGCCTGGTGCTCGGTGTCGGAGACGATGCCGAGGCGCCGCACGTGGGCGTACTCGTCTTCGTCCTTCCATTCCCAGTGGGTGAGGTCGGGTGCTACGACCAGGTCAACGGTGAGGTCGAGGGTGTCGAAGCCGGCCTCGGTGCGGCGGGTGGGGTGCTCGAAGTTGACGTACCAGTTCCGCAGCCGGCGCCCGTCCCCTTCGGGGACGAAGAAGGCGTTGACGCTGAACCAGGACGTGGGCGGCTTCCACAGCAGCAGGTCGGTCTCCTGCCACACCGCCCCCTCGAGCTCCCACTCCCCCGTTGCCATCGCGTCGAACGCGTCCGTGCGCATCGAGCGGTCTCCCTGCGCGCGGGCCTGCGCGTACAGGGCCGGCCACCGGGCCTGAGCGCCGGGTGCGCAGGCCGTCACCAAGGCCTCGCGGGTGTCGTCGACGACGCGCAGCGCCTGCTCGCTCCACACCCTTCCCGACCGGTGGACATCGCGCCGTACGACCGTCTGGCCCGTCTCGAATCCGCGCACCGCATCCCCTTCTCCGGCCCGAGGTCATCGGGCCCGGCCCGGCGTGCCCACCTCAGCCCGTCCCGGCCGGGGTGGGCAAGCCGCCATCCGAGGGTGACTTGCCCACGCCCCCGCCGCACCTACCGGCGGCGCCCGAACAGGCCGCGGCCCTTCTTCGCCTCCGCTTCGGCCGCCTCTCGCGCTGCGACTTCCTCCGCCTGGCGCCGCGCGGCCTGCTCCGCCTGCACCTGTTCCCAGTGTTCATGCAGGCACGACTCGCAGAAGTCGCGGTGCTGCTGCGCCGGGTAGTGCCGGATCGAGTCCCAGCGGTCGTCGGTGAACTTCGCTCCGCAGCGCCCGCACACGGGTCGCTGCGCCTCGCGCGCCGCGGCTTCGCGCTCCTCCTGGCGCCTGCGGGACTGCTCCGCCTGCATCACGTACAGCCGGTCACCGTCGGGGTTGTCCAGGGCCTCCGTCAGCGTCTGCCACTCATCGCGCCCGAGCCTGCGCCACACCTTCCCCGCCGCTCCATCAGGATCGGTCGTGATCCGCTCCAGCTCGGTGACGACCACGGGCACCGCCTGGTTGTAGTCGACGGCCGTGATGCCCCCGCCCGCGTACGTGGTGCCGGCGAAGTAGGAACGGGCGGCCTGCTCCAGCCGCCGCATCCTGCTGGCCCGCTGCGCCTTCGTCTTGCCCGTGAACACGAACGCGAGGGGCACGTAGCCCTCGTGGCCGGTCGCCGGGTAGATCCGCGACCACAGCCGGAAGACGTGCACCCTCACTCCCCCGAAGGCGCGGGCCACCCTCTCGCGGTCCTTGTCGGCCTTCGGCGCCAGGAGCTCGAACCACTCGGTGTAGCGGCGCACCTTGTCCACCAGGACGTCGACGGGCTCGTTCACGCGGTCGACCTCCAGGAGCATCGCGGGCACGCCGGCCTCCGGGGCGCGCATCGTCAGGTCGGCGTACTGGGTGTAGCCGTACGGGAGGCGGTGGGCGATCTCGGTCTGCCAGGACAGCGGCGTGCCGAACCCGGCCCCCGTGAGGACCGCAGCGGTCATCGTGACGGCGGCCGCGTGTTCGTCGTAGCCCTCGCCGGTGACCGGCTCGCCGTCGTCGTCGAACTCGAGCTTGCGCAGCGCGGAGATCCGGACGTTCCCCGGCAGCAGTTGCTTGGCTTCCTTGTGTCCTCGCTCGGTGAGCACCCACAGCTGGTGTCCCGACTCCAGTCGTGTCTCCACCCGGACCTTCCCCTCGTCCTTGAGGGCGTTGAGGGTGTCCCTCGTGCACCGGTCGTGCCGGTCGCCGGGGCGCAGCATCCGCCACAGGTGTTCAGCGGTAGCCCTCTGGAAGATCCCGAGAGCCTTCAGCACTTCCTTCTTGCGGGTGTGGGTTGGCTTCCATGTCTGCTTCAGAGACTTAGAAGGGTTGTCGAACGCGTCGCGGGACCTTGACTTCCGGGGCTGACCTGCGGATGCGCGCCGGGCAGTCGAAGCGGCCGTGGAGGGGGCGATGGAGAGGCCCGTGGAGGGGGCCTGCGGGACCTGGTCGACGTCCTCGGAGGGCCAGTGGTCGCGGGTGGCGCGGTCCTCGTGGGCGGGGTCGGGCGTGGGTTCAGTCGGCATGGTGTCCTCGGTTTCTCCAACCCTGTGGGCCGGGTCGGCGTCGTCCGGCCCGCGCGCGGATCTGCGCGCGGGCCGGAGCCACCGTGTGAAACCACCCCTTGTCCGCGGTCTGACCGCCGCCGACACTGGGCGTCCGATTCCTCCTTGACCGCCCCTTGCAGTCCGAGTTTGTCCGTGATCGGAGTCACGCCCGCAGCGTCTCCGGAGCGCGGACTCTGTCCACAGGGCCGGGCGCGCACCGTAGGGCGATCGGCCGGGCGCACCAGGCATCCGGCCAGCGAACAGCAGGGAGGTCGTCATGGAGACGACGTCGCCCAAGGTGCCCCAGCTCGCCCCGGAGCAGATCCTGCGGGCCGCCGACTACGTGGAGCTGGTCTGGCGGGAGCAGGGCAGCGAGGAGGAGAAGGCCGCGCTGGCGGAGTTCCACGCGGACGGCCCGGAGCTGGCGCGGCTGATCGGTGAGTTCGGTGCGCTGCTGCTGGCCGACTACCTCACCGTCGTGCCCGATGAGCACGCCGACTGCGATTCCGCGTACGTCGCCGGGCAGCTGGTGACGGTGGCGAGCCGGTACCTGAAGCGGTGGTGCCTCGCAAGCGGGGCCGGGGCGCACACCGCGTGGATCGCGGTCGGGTTCCTGATCGAGTGCATGCAGGAGGTCGACCAGGTCCACCAGTTCCTCGCAGACATCCGCGGCGACGCCTACGCCGGGCAGCCGGCGGCCACGGCCTGAGCCGGAGCGGCCGGGGCAGCGTCCGGGGACGGAGATTTCTCCTCCCCCGGGCGCTGCCCGTTTTCGGTGGGCATGTCGCAGGTAGCAGAGGTGGACAAGGGGGTGGCGCACGGCCTGCCGTGGATGGTGGGCCGCGGATGCTGTCCACTCCCCCACCGCGATGTCGTGCATCGAGTGGAGTCCACCCTGTCCGCCCACCGCGCGGTGGGCTCCACCGAGTGGAGTCCACTCCGCGCGGTGGATTCCACTCCCAGAGCAGCGGTGCGCAGCATGGTGCGCTCGGGGCGCACCACCGGTGCGGTGGTGCGCACCACGGTGCGGTCGGTGCGCGCACCCGTCCATCCGGTGGTGCGCAGCACGGCGCGCCGCGCACTCCTGGTGGTGCGCGATGCCACTGCTAAGAGGCGCCGTGTCGAGCCGAGTTCCTGTATCACGCGACCCCTTGACCGTCGTCTTGGCAGATCCCGGATTGTGCGGGAGATCACAGGAAATTGACGTGCGAGGCGGTCCTGACCGGGTGGTGCGCATGGTCCGTGTAGGAGGCGCGCTCGGTGCGGCGCACCGAGGACGCGGTGCGCGCCGGTGGAGCGCACCGGACGCCGGAAGGCCCCGCACTCTCCCACTGGCCGGCGCTCCTCGGAGTGGAGTCCACTCCCGTCCGATGGACACCAGGGTGGAGTCCGCTTCCACCCGGTGGATCACCACGGTGGGCTCCACTCTCGGAGTGGAGCCCACTTCCACCCGGCCGCCGCCGATCCACCACCGGGTGCACGGTGGAGTCCACCGTGTGCCCACTCACCTCTGGCGGCGTCGGTGCGTACGGGCGGAGCGCCACGGGTTCGGCCGGCCGCTGGGGTACTGCCGGGAGCGAGCGCGGGGCTGGGGCAGTGGCAGCTTCGGGGCCGGGTACAGCACCGTGCGCAGCCGGACCGCGTCGACGAGCAGCTCCAGGCGCTCACGCTGCTCCGGTGACAGGTGCGGCGGTGGGACGGGGTTGACCATCGGGGCCTCCGTGCTCAGGCGGGGTCGCACTTCCTGCACCCTCGCCGGTCCCCGGCGCGTCCGGGCCGTGTGCTGTGACCGCGTCCCGAGAGCTGGTGCGGCGACTTCGCTGTCCGTCCCGCGAGGTGGAGTGCCCCCGGTCCGGCCTTCTGGGAGGCAGAAGCGCGGACGCCCCACGGACGGCTGGTCCGTGGGGCGTCCGGGGGCACCGGTCAGCTCTGCATCATGGCCTTGAGGTCGCTGAGCGACAGCTCGTTCGTGCCACGGTCCGCCGCCTTGCTCTGCGTCCAGGCAACGATCGCCGGGTGCGCATCCTCGTACTGGGCGCCGGCAGTCGTGTGCTGCCCGTCAGTCGTGGCAACCTGGGTGAGGTAGGCGGCCAGGGCGTGCGGACCCCCGCCGTTGTACCCGATCTCGTAGCCCAGGCCGTTCCTCTGCGGCAGGAGCGAGAGCACGCCCTTGTCTGTCCGGGCCCAGAACAGACTGCGGCCGGTGTAGAAGCGGCTGAAGGTGTCGTCCGGGCGCAGTTCGAGCGGGGCGTACGTCGTGTAGCTCCACTGGTCCGTGCCGCCGGTGCCCGCGTGCTTGAAGTGCTCCCCCACGACGGGCAGCCCGAACTCGGGATCGTAGAAGGTCCGGCGGCACAGGCAGCCCGATCCGCGGATGGCCGAGGGGCTGTCCTTGTCCTCCGTGACGCACGGGTGGAACAAGGCTGGGATCTTCTTCGGCTCCACGAGGGTGCAGTGCATCGCGTTCGGCTCGCAGCGCACCAGCCTGCCCAGCCACTCCTGGAAGTGAGGCGTCACGGTCTGCTGCGCCTCGATGTCCCGTACGGCGTTCAGCGACGACGTGACGGCGCCCCGCTGGGGCTCGGTGTAGAGGACGAAGTTCAGGTAGCCCTTCGTCGGGTCGGTCAAGTTCAGATCGCGGGCCTCGTAGGGCAACGGGCGCTCCAATGCGGGTGTCTGGCGGCCGGGGCGCGGCCGCGGGGAACCGTGAGGTCAGCCGGCGCGGTGTTCCGGGCGCAGGGTGAGGCCGCGATCGAAGAACTGCGCGGTGTCGTCCGGTCCGAGTCCGAGGGCACGGGCGACAGCGGTGCCTTCGTCGTCGCGGACGAAGGCGAGGAGGATCTTGCGGCTGGTGGGGTCGGCCATGGCCCGGCGGGCGGCTTCCACGGTGTGGGTGACGCAGCCGGTGGTGCCGTCTTCGACGATGTCCCGGCGCGTTTTGTCGTCCCAGACGTTGAGCTGGAGGTTGGCGCCCTCCGTGGAACAGTCCTCCTCGGAATCCGCGCCCAGGACGCACCGCCCGAGCAGCGCGGCGTGGGCGTGGCGCTGGAGGTAGACGGCCGTGCCCAGGAGCCGGTCGACTTCCTTCTCCGTGTTCTCGCGGGCCTTCTCGGGGCTGACGAGCGAGGTCTTCGGGTCGTGGGGCTGAACCCGGATCTTCAGCGCGGACAGGCTGCGGGCGAGGTCGTCGGCGAGGCTGAGCAGGCCCACCAGGTTCACGTCGCCGCGCTGGCGGGGCGGGGGCAGTTCGTCGGGGTAGCTCTCCAGCGGTTCCAGCGGTTCGTGCAGGTCGGTCAAGGTTCCTCCCGTGTCGGGTGCCAACGCCCCGATTCTCAGTCCGGGCCGCCGGGCCTCGCGGGTGAAGGCGCAGATCGGCCACCTGCTGGCCGGTTGGCATCCCTTCACCGGTGGGGGCCGGCTCCCCTGTTCTGGTCGGGCTGCGTCGTGTGGTGATGCTGCTGCGCGTCGGCGGCCGGAGCCTGCTTCGCCTGGTGTGCGTGCTTGGTCTGGTCCGCCTGCTCTTCGACCGTGCGGCCGCGGGCCTCGGCTGCGCGGGTGAGGGAGGCGAGGTGGGCGAGGTTCTGCGGCGAGGTCATCCACGTTGCGGGGTCCGTTGTGCGGCCCTCCAGGTACTCCTGCGGCATCGCGGCCTGCTGGTGGGCGTGGATGGCGGCGGCCCGCTGCGCCGGGGTCTTGGCGGCCATCCGGCCGGGATGGTCGACGCCGTGCTGCGCGGCCGACGCAGTCGCGGCCGGAGCTTCGTCCCGTGCGGGCGGTGCGGTGAGGGCGTCGCGAATCGCGTTCTGCAGGGTGAGGCTGGCGAGCCGCGCCCGCTCGTACCGGGTTGACTCCCGGGGTGGCTTCCCGTCGGTACCCGCGATCCACCAGCGGGTGGGCCAGACGAAGTCCGCTGTTTAGGAGAGCTGATCCGCAGCCGGGGGCCGCCGGCCCTTCTGGGGCACGGTGAGCTGACGGCCGTAGCGCTCCAGGGCCCGGTTGGCGATGTGGCTGTCGATGCCGGGCACGTAGGCGCGGCCGCGCAGGGTCTCCAGCAGGTGCCGGCGCGCTTCGGCCAGGACGTGGCGGCGGTAGAAGATCCCGCGCACGGTGAAGACGACCGCGGCGACATCGACCGTGGCGAGCGCGGTGTCCACCCACGGCCTCACCCGGGCCCGGATCGCTGCCCCGGCCGCCTGGCACCGCTGAAGGAGCTCGTCGACCGTCCGCTGCCCGAACTTCAGGAGCGCGGAGACACGCCACCACGCCAGCAGCTGGTCCAGCGGGCGCGGGGTCTTCTTGTCCGGTCGGGTCTCCTGCGCCGCCCACCACGCCAGACCGTGGCGGGCTCGCTCGCCGGGGAGCCGGCCGTGCTTCTTCACGTAGTCGTCGGTGATGCCCTCGAGGACGTCCTCGATCCGGCGGCGCCGGGTGGAGGACCAGTCGATGAGCTCCTGGTCGACGTCGGCTATCTCCATCACCGGGCGCAGGCCCGGCGTCACCTCCCGGGGCACGGTCGCCAGCCCGAGCTCCTCGCACACCTCGGTGGTCATCTCCAAGGTGTACAGCGTGTCGGCGGCCACGATGTTCTTGTAGAGCCGGACCGTGTCCAGCGCGTACCAGGAGCCGTCCGGGCGCTGTACGCGGTTGGCGATCAGACAGTGCTCGTGCAGGAGGGGAAATCCGTTCCTGTTGTCGTTGTGCCGGAACGCCGCGACGACCAGGGCCGGGGCTTTCGCGCGCCCCCGGCCGGATGCCCACCGGGTCTGTGCGACCTCGTCCTCCAGCCAGCGAAGGGTCGCGGCGACGGCCCGCTCGTGCGCCCGCTCGATGATCCGGCGCGTCCGGTCGTCCCCCAGCGCCCACAGCATGATCAGTGAGGCCTGCGGCCGGAACACGAGGTCCAGGGCGAGCAGCGGGGTCTGTTTGCGCTGCTCGATCTCCTCGATCGGCTGACCGAGGACGGTGGCCCGCCTGGCCGTGGCCGGGTCGACGCCGTCGTCCAGGAGCTCGCGTTCCAGGCGGTCGGAGTCCGGGTGCCGGCCTTCCCCGAACAACAGCTTCATCTGCCGTTCCGTCACCACCTGCCCTGCGGCGAGGCCCAGCGCGGCCAGGCCGCGCCCCAACCACCTCCCGGGCGGGAGTCCGGCCATCTCCTGGGCGTCCTTGAACGACTGGCCGACGGGGCGGCGCCCGTCCCCGAACGCGACCCCGCGCACGTAGTACCGCCAGGCGTTCCGTCGCTGCACCTTCGCAACACTGATCATCCCGGCAGCGAACACCGGCTCTGACCTGCGGAAAAGCACGATCCCGTCAGGCGGGAGGGTTCACCGGAACTTCATGGCCGATCCCGCCGGACGGGCGGCCGCGGCGACACCGTGCCCGCCCGGCGGACACCACCAGGGCCATGCAAATACTGCGCGGCCCCCAGGCACCCACGCCTCACACACCCCGAAGACCACCAGCAGACGACTTCACCGTCAACCAGCGCACATCCACTTACCGCTCCCCCACCCGACGGCCAAAGACGCCACGCCCTGCACCACGTCACCGACTCTCCGCCCCCGGCAGCGCCGGGGGCTTCTTGCTGCCTGGAGGACCGACGTGCCGACCTACGAGGCCCTGCCCCGCTTCACCACCGACCTGGACCGCCTCACCCCGGAACAGCGCCGCCGCTTCCGCCAGACCGTGGCGGCCTTCGTCGAGGACCTACGCACCGGCCGCTTCCGCGCCGGCCTCCGCATCAAGCGCGTCCAGCGCGCACCCGGCATCTACGAACTCACCTGGTCCATGGGCACCGGCCCCGCAGGACGCGCAACGTGGGAGTACGGGACACCGATAGTTCCCGGCGAGCAGCACATTGTCTGGCGCCGCATCGGCACCCACGACATCCTCACCGGCCCCTGACGCTGCCCGGACCGCGGCGGGAGGGCGGTCATCTGCTTGCGGGCTCAGCGCGCGCGCCGAAGGGCGGGACGTCCGTGACCTCCACGTCGAGCCGGAGCCGTGCGAAGCGCACCGGGTGTCTCCAGGCGCCGCGCTCCTGCGCCGTGTCCACCGTGACCTCGGCGACCAGCTCCGGTTCGACGAGCACGACGTCGAGCGGTGTGCGCGACCCCCAGGAGGTCGTGAACCGCACGCCCTCCCACGGGTGACCGGGCCCTGCGGGCGTCAGCCGCTCGGCCAGGTCGCGCGCCGCGTCCGGCCGTAGCGGCGTGCTGCGGCCGACCGGCCGGAGCACACCCTCCGCGTCGAGGCGGCCCAGCATGAGCGTCTGCGGCCGCCCTACGGTGCCGGTGATCGCGCCGACCACCGTCTCAGTGGTATCCCTTCGGCGCACCTTGTACAGCGCGCGGGCTCCCGGCAGATACCGCTGACCGCTCCCCCGGATCACCAGCCCTTCGACACCCGGCACCTGCGTCCAGGACGTCAGCCACTCCTTGGTCGTCGCCGGGTCGGTCGTCTCCGGGCAGAGCGTCCAAGGGGCACCCAGCCCGCGGTCGGTGAACAGCTCCTCCAGGTGCGCGCGCCGCTCGCCGTACGGGACGTGCAATAGCTCCTGGCCGTCGAGCTGGAGGAGGTCGAAGGCGATGAAGTGCGCCGGCATCTCGCGGGCGAGGCGGGCGGCGGTCCGACCGCCGGAGACGGCTCGCCGCTGGAGCGCCTCAAATGACATCTGGCCCTCCACCCACACGATCAGCTCGCCATCGAGGACCAGGCCGTCGGGCAGGTGCGCGGCCGCGGCCATGAGATCGGGGAAGCGGCTCTGCATGAGGCTGCCGCGACGGGACTGGATCAGCAGCGGGCCGGGCGCCGGCCATGGGGTGAAGACGAGCGCCCGGTAGCCGTCGAACTTCGGCTGGAACCGCAGCTCCCCGGGCAGCGCGCCCGGCGCGGGCACCGTGTCACGGGCCTGCGCCAGCATCGGCTCCACCGGCGGCCGAAGGACCATACATCCGGTCTACGGGCTGCCCGGCGTCCCTGCGACCGCACGGCGCCGCGTCACGCGGTGAGCGGCGCGCGCTCGGGTGTCGCCTCACGCTGACTGTCGTGCCACTGCGTCGGGAATGGCGAAGCCCGCGCCCCTTGACGAGCGCGGGCCTCCTTCATGGTGTTGTTCAGCGTTTCCAGTGGAAACGGGCGCCTTCTTGTTGGGTAGGAGGCCCTCGGAACGGTCACCCCGCGCGACGCAGGTCCTGCCAGCCCCCGGGCAGGGTGATCCGTCCGGGACGCCCAGGCCGTCCAGGGCGTCCGGGCCTTCCAGGTCGTCCCGGTCGCCCGGCCCTGCCGTAACGCGGCGCTCGTACCTCACGGGCGAGCCGGTCGGCGTCCAGGATCGAGCCGAGGTAGGCGCCGTCCGGAGCAAACACCTTCTCGTCGTTGTAGGGGCACCAACCGATCCACTCGCAGTCCGGAGCCCAGACGTACTGGCCGATCCGGAAGGCGATCCATTCGCCCGACGAATCGAAGAGGTACTGGAACTGGGTGGTGGCGGTCTTCGGGAGGTCCTTCGCTCCTGCCGGGAGGGTGATGGGCCCTCGAAGGCCCGGCAGTCCGGGGAGGCCCGGGAGACCAGGCAGGCCAGGCAGGCCGGGAAGACCGCGGGGAGGGCGGTTCGGCAGGACCAGCAGGCGGTCCTCAACGATGGTCGCCAGGTAGTTGCCGGTGGAGTGGTCGTGGACATCGAGGTCCCCAAACGGGAGCCACCCGAGCTGGTGGCCGTCCGCGGTGAACACGTACTTGTCGGTGGTGTCACGGCGGAACGCGATGAACTGCCCGTGCGAGTCGAAGAGGTGCTCGGTCACAGACGCTCCCATCCTCGTAGCGATAGGGCGCCGACCCTAGCGGAGGGCACTGACAGCGGGGCGCCCCCGCCGTGGGCTCAGGCGGCCGTCATGCCGCAGGGCCAGCTCCTCACCGAGGTGAGGGAACCGGCCCTGCGACGTGTCGCCGTTTCCAGTGGAAACGGTCAGGCTGCCAGGTCGACGAATCCGAGGTGCGTCATGATCTTGCGGTAGTCCACGGAGGGCGCGGAGTTCGGCAGGAGGATCGGCAGGGGGCACTCGTCCTCGTACAGCTTCTTGGCGTCTGCCGAGTACCGGACGTACGGCAGGAGCACGGAGCCGTACTTGGCCTGGGCGAGCTCGGCAGCGCGCCGAGCGGCGGCTTCCTTGTAGGTGGGCGTCGGTGTTCCGGTGAGGAGCATGTGGTTGAGGGTGGGGCGACCCGGCACGGACATCCGGCCGCGATTCTTGCTTCGAACCCGCTCCAGCTCGTCCACGAGCCGGGCAACCATTTTGACGTCCTTGGGATCCGCCTTGATGGACGGGATGACGGAGTCGTCCTCGTCCAGCATGCGCAGCACGGAGTAGGGCATCTTGCCGTAGCTCGCCGGGAAGTCCATGTAGAACACCGTGTCGTCGCCTGCGTAGCCGCGGCAGAGTTCGACGAACCAGTCGTTGCGGTCGACGTCCTCAGCGATGGCGGTGTCCGCGCCGGCCATGGTGGGGCTGCTGGGGACGACTCGCAGGTTCGGGATCGGCGCGAAGGCGTCCTCGTCGTAGCCGTCACCGATGCGGAACCGGGCGGGAAGGGCGACCTCATCGAACGTGGCGTCGCCACGCAGCAGGTCGTAGGCGGTCTTCTTGCCCTTCAGCGCGGTCTCGTCATAGCCGAGGATCAGCGAGGACGACATGTTGCTGTCGAGGTCGAAGACGACGCCGGGGTATCCCCGGAGAGCGGCCGTGACGGCCATGGAGGTGGCGCTGCTGGTCTTCGTTGATCCGCCGCACTCGATGAGGAAGGCCCAGATGAGAGGCCAGTTGCGTCCCTTGGGACGGAAGCGCGGGTCGACGGTCATCGGTCTCCTCCTGCGGTGACCAGTCCGAGTTCCTTCTGCTCCCACTCGGTCTGCGGTTCGTACTGTGCGTGCTCCTGGAGAACACGGACGTGGTGGATCTCGCGGCTGCTCCAGGACTGGCGTCGCGCGCTCGTCCGGAGTTCAGCCGCGGCCAGGGCGCTCGCGAAGGCGGCGAGGCGCTGCAGAGCAGAGTCGCCGGAGTCCTGCACCGCGTTGAAATAGGCGGCAGCGTCGGCGGCCTCCAGGCCGTGGCGGTTGATCTCGCGCAGCCAGAGGTAGGCGCGCTGCTGGGCCGCGGACTGCTGCTGCGGAGCCAGCACGGCGGCCGCGAGCACGCTGAGGATCAGCTCGTGGCTGTCGGGGTCGGACGGGTCGGTGGTTTCCAGCAGGAGCCGGCAGTGGGTGTCTCGGGCTGCGGCTGCGGCGCGGCGGTCGGCATCGTCCTTCCCGGCAGCCTTCTTCGCCTGCTTCGGCCGCTTGGATGCGGGCGGCGCGGCTTCCCCGTTTCCGTTGGAAACGGTGGTCGTCTCGGATGACGGTTCCGGAACGGCTGGCGTCTCTCCGCCGGAGTCATTTCCATTGGAAACGGGTGCGTCGTCGGCGGCGTCCTCTGGCTGGCGCTGGCGGGCGAGGATCTGCGCGTGCGCTTCGGCGGGACGCGCACCGCCTCGTACGAGACCGAGGTAGGCCCGCTGGTCCTCGCCGTCGAGCTGCTGTGCCTTCTCGGCGGCGCTGACTTTGAGTGTTCCGTCTCGGAGGGCCTGCTGTACCTCGGGGCTCAGTTCTAGGAGCTTGACGCGCTTCCAGACAGTGCCCTTGGAGATGGCGCCGTCTGCGGTCTCGCCGACCTTCTCTGCGATCTGCTCGTAGGAAAGGCCGGCCTCCCGGAGGGCCTGGTAGTGCTCGGCTTCCTCGAGGGGGCTGAGCTGAGCACGGCGCAGGTTCTCGATCAAGGTGATGAGGCGGGCGTCCGCGACCTTGTCGTCCCTCAGAACGCTCGGGATCTTCTCCCAGCCCAGCTCTTGGAGGGCCCGCCAGCGGTGCTCACCGAAGAGGATCACGTTAGGGGCTGTGATCTTGTCGGCGGTCTCCGGGTAGGTCTTGATCCAGACCTCAGCCCTGATGTGGGCGATGTTCTGGAGCAGCCCGACTTCCTTGATCGTCGCGGCGAGTTCAGGCACCCCCTTCATCTCTCGCTTGTTGAAGGGGTTGGGGCAGAGGGACGTGAGCTCCAGTTCCAGGATGTCGCCGCTTCGGTCCTTGTCGGTGTAGAGGACGTCTTCGGGAGCCACCGTGGGCTTGGACTGGGTGCTGTTGCGCTTGGGCCGCGGGAGCGCGCCTGCCATCTGATCTCCAGGACTGCAATGAGAAGTACGGCCCGAGACTAGCGTTTCCAATGGAAACGGCAGACCCCTTCCCCACCGGAATCCGCTTTGCGTGTAGCTGAGAGGGGGGCGACGGGCGGAAGTAGACCGGCGACAGCGGGTTGACTCCCGCGCCCCGCCTCCAGGGCGCCGTTTCCACTGGAAACGCAAAAAGGGGCCGTAGCCTCCGGCTGTCGAAGGCCACGGCCCCCTTGAGGACCGACCAGTTTCGTGCCATCACGCCATGGGCGTCGACGGCTTGGGCGTACTGGACGGCGGTGCGAGCCAGAGCGGTCACGCGCTCACCCCTGCGACGGCGGCGTCCAGGAGCGCCGCGGCGTCGGCCTCGTACGGGTCGGCGAACAGGTGGTGGTCGCTCACGTCGAATGGCCCGAACCTCGCGGCGACGCGGTGGCCGGGCACGAGGGTGGTCTCGCGTCCGTCCAGCGCGGTGGTGAGCCGGTCGTAGTCCTGCTGGGCGTGCCGGGTCTGGGTATACGGGCCGACGCGCAGCAGAGTAAAGCCGTCGAGGCTGTCGTCGCGTTTGCGGGCCTCGATGTAGAGGGCGTAGTGCGCGGGGGCCATGCCGACGTCGTTGGGCAGGGGGAGGCCGGCGGCGGCGTGGGTGAGCATCGCGTAGGCCGGCTGCCAGGTGCCGAGGATTGCGGTCGTCGCGCAGCGCAGCCAGCCCCGGCCGTCGTAGCCGAGCTGGCGGCCGTGGAGGTAGGCCGCGGCGTCGCCGGTGTCGGGGTGGACCAGGGCGACGGCGATCATCTCGGTGCCGTGGTCGTCGCCGGGCCGGGGGTGGGCGCGTTCGACGAACGGGCCGACCCGCACGGCGACGTCCAAGGCGAGCCGGGCGTCCAGGGCTCCGGGTTGCGTACGGCGGTGAGCATCGCGCGGAACTGGTCGACGACGGCCTGGTCCTCGGGGGAGATGGCGCCGGGGGCGTGGCCGCAGCGGCGGAAGCGACGGATCATCGGGGGCTCTCCTGCTCGAAGGCGGGGTGGGTGCTCGCGGGGCGCAGGTAGCGGGCGGCGGTGTTCACGAAGTCGTCGTGGGCGGCCTTCGCGGCCTCGCGGGCTGCGGTCAGGTCCTCGGTGGTGGCGTACGCGTCCCGGATCGCGTACGTGAGCGTGATCATGCGGTCGGCGGCGGCGCGCACGGCCTGGTCCTCGATGAGGACGCGCAGGGCGACCAGGGGGCGGGTGACGGCGCTGCGGGTCATGTGGCTGTCGCCGCGCAGGGCCTCGATCCGGTCGGTGCCGGCGCCCTTGAGGATGGCGTCGCCGCGCATCCACATCGCCGTGCGGTGGTCGCTGGCGGCGCAGGCCAGCGCGGTGACGGCTTCCAGACGGTCGCGGCGGATCGCCTCGCCGTGGCTGGCGCGCATCTGCCGTTCGGCGGCGCGTTCCTGGAAGCGGCCGGAGACGATCGCGCCCAGCAGGGTGGCAACAACGGCGAGGCCGGCGGTGATGAGGGTGGGTAACACGCAGGGGCTCCTCGGGGTGCTGGTGAAGGGAGAGAACGGGGAAGCGCCGCGCCCCGGCCTTCTGGTCGGGGCGCGGCGCTGTGGTGTCGTGCTGGTGGGTCAGGAAGCCATGGCCGCGCGGAGGATGTCGGCGTGGTCGAACGCCAGGCGCTCCGGCAGGTTGGCCAGGGGCCACCAGCGGGCGGTGCGGGCGTCGTCTCCGGCGACGATCGGGGTGCCGGCCGGGACGACGGCCGCGTACGCGACGGTGACGTACCGGCCGCGCGGGTCGCGGTCGGGGGCATCCCAGACGCCGATCGGGCGCAGGCTGTCGGCGTCCACTCGGACGCCGGTCTCCTCCTCCAACTCGCGGCCGGCCGCACGGCGGCTGGTCTCGCCGGAGTCGACGTGGCCTCCGGGCAGGGCCCAGGAGCCCTCGTACGGCGGCCAATCGCGTTCGATCAGCAGCACGCTGCCGTCGGGCGTGAGGGCCACCACGTCGGCGGTGTAGCGGATGGCTTCGGGCGTCTCGGTGTCGGTCATGTGCGCCTCTCAGTGGGTGGTGTCGGTGATGACGAGGAACTGGCCGCTGCCGAGGTCCATCACGACGCGGGCGTTGGTGCCCTGGGCGCGCTGGGCGGCGGCGAATTCTTCGGCCGGCCAGGAGCCGCGGGGAGCTCCGGCGGGGAACCGCTCCAGGACGGTTCGGGGCTGCTCGGTGGTGGCCATCAGGCGTCACCGCCGTTCACACGCTCGTGGATGTCGATGAGGGTGGCGATGGCGTCGGGGTTGTCCGCCAGGCCGACCCACGTCCCGTGCGCGGTGAAGACAGGCACGGCGTCGGTGTCGGCGTCGAAGATGACGACGTAGTCGCCGTACCTGTCGAGCACCATCTCCCGCAGGACCGGGACCAGCGCGGTGTCCAGGACCTCCAGGGCGTCGACGGTGAGCCGGGCGGGCTCGCCGGGCGCCGGCGGCTGGACCAGGGTGCCGGTCGCGCGGAGCAGGTCGCCGGGCTGTATGCCGTTCAGCAGCTCGTGGGTGATCCGGGGGTCGCCGCTGGTGCAGGTGACGACCGTGTCGGGGGCGTCGTCGTCGAGCGTGTCGATGTCGGCGGGCCGGACGACCAGGTCGAAGGTGACGGTGTCGCGGGGGCCGGGGACGGGGATCGCGTCGACCCAGCCGTCGAGGGCGCAGTGCTTGGTGTCCATCAGCTGGCCTCCGCCAGTGTCTCGGTGGTGCGAGGGGAGCGGGGTCGGGTGGTGCGCTGGGCGATGTCCAGCAGCTCGCGGTTGCGCCGCTTCTGGGCATCGGTGAGCGGGCGGGCCTGCGCGCCGTGGCGGTGCCAGAGCGGGGAAGCCGGCGGCTCGGGGTAGGCGAGGGCCTGGTCGACGTCGCGTTCGGTGCTGCTCATGGGGTCCTCCAGGTGGAGGTCAGACGTGGTCGCCTTGGCCCTTGGACTCGGACTTGGGCTTCGGCGCGAGGTCGGAGGCGAACCGCCCGAGGCGGGCCTCAACGGGGTTGGCGGTGATCCAGTCCTCCGCGCATGCCTTGTGCACGGGCTCCTCGGAATGGGAGCGCATGGGCGTGGGCTGGCCGCACAGCGTGCAGGGGAGGGCCTGCCAGTGGTCGAAGTGCCGGCTGTCGCGCCAGACGAGAAGGTGGCCGGGAGCCGGGATCAGGCCCGGCTCGAACGGCTGCTTCTCCTTCTTCGTGCGTCCCCTGCTGGTCACGGCCGGAAGGCGGGCAACTGCTGGAAGACGCTGGCCAGCAGATCCTCGGTCGGCTTCCAGGGCCCGAGCTGTCCGGCTGCGGGCACGGGCAGCGGCAGCTCCTGGACGTCCTGGAGGACCAGGTGCCAGGTCCCCACCTGCGCCCAGGGCGTGCAGGGCTGGGAGCCCTCGGGGTCCTGGTGGCAGTCGACCAGGCGCGCGATGCCGAGAACGGATCCGGTAGTCAGATCGCGGCCGCAGATCGTGCGGGCGATCTGCGGGACTCGCAGGGCGGGCCGGTCGATCCGCTGGCCCGCGTGCAGGAGCATCCAGCCGCGCCAGCTCCAGGGACGCGGGCGGTTCTCGATGCCCTTGGCGCCGGTCAGGATGCACGCGGCGTGCGGCTGCTGGACGCTGATGCCGCGGATCCAGTCGCCCTGCGGGAGGGTCACGGTGCTCACGCCGCTCGCCCCCACACGGCCGTGCCGGGCCTGCCCGCGCGGCGCCCGTTGACGGTCGGCGTGGCGGCGTGCGCGGCGGTCGCCAGGACTGCGCGGCCGGTGTGCTTGCCGTCGTACAGCGCGGCGTCGGCCGCCCTCTGCAGGCGCGTCAGGTCGCGTGTGCCGATCACGTCCGGGGCCGCGGCGCCGACCGACGCGGCGACGTCGACGGTGCCGCCGGCGTCCAGGACGACCGGCGTGTGGAGCATCCGGACCAGCTGCTCCAAGCGGAGCGCGCGGCGGTCGGCGGGCAGCGCCAGGACCACGGCGAACTCATCGCCCCCGAGCCGGCCGACCGCAGCGCGCGGGCCCGCCCAGGCGGTGAGCCGGGCCGCGATCGACGCGAGGACGGTGTCGCCCGCCGCGTGCCCGAGACCATCGTTGATCTCCTTGAACCTGTCGGCGTCGACCATGACCACGGTCGTGTCGTCGCCGTGGCGGGACAGGAGCCGACGGGCGCGGGCGGTGTAGGCGTCGCGGCGCAGCAGCCCGGTCAGCGGGTCCTTCTCCTTGGCGGCGATCTGCTTGAGCAGCACGGTCGCGTGGACGGCCCAGCCGGTCAGCGGGACGGCGGCGGCGGTGATCACAAGGGTGCGCGGGCCAAACCGGCCCGTCGTGTGCAGGACGGAGTCCATACTGGTGTCTCCCTCTCGTCTCGTACGGGATGGGGAACCCGGGGCAGGCGACGGTTTCGACGCCTGTGGCGCCTGTCTCGGGGCGAATTCAGATCAGGCTGCTGGGGTTGACCCACGCCGTGGTGGTGGCCTTGTGCCAGTCCAGGACCCAGTCGGGACGCAGGCCGCGCGCGGCCCATCCGTCGCTGGAGTCGTCGGGGGCCGGGCGGCCGGCGGAGATCTGCTGCACGGCCCGGTCGTAGGCGTTGCGCGCGGCGGCCAGGGCCTCGCTCTCCCCAGCGGCGCAGCCGGTGCAGTGGTAGGTGACCAGCTGCTGCGGCTCGCTGTCCTTCCCGGGGAAGCAGCGGGCGCCCGGCGCGGCCGGGCGGGTTGTGGCTGTTCGGCGGAGCGTCGGCGGCACGGCTCACTCGCGGACCGCGTCCGCGTACTGCGCTTCCAGGCCGACGCGCCTTTCGGGGTCGTCGTCCCGGTCGTCGGGGCGGTGGGGGCCGTGGACGGTGCAGATGATGTCCTCGTCGTCCAAGTCGCCGTTGAGCGCCCGGTACAGGCAGGTGACGCTGTAGGCGGGCACCCAGGCGGTGCTGGTGCATTCGTCGTCGTGCGGGCACGGCACCGCGACGTCGAAGCCGACGTCGCCCTGGCCGTCGATGTCGGTGCGCAGGGCGAGGGTGAGGTGCTGCCGGCCGAGGCGGATCTCCGCGACGCGGTCGCCGCCGGCGATGTCCGAGCCGGGCTTCCACTGCCACAGCGGCACGATCTCCTCGCCGAACACCCGGGACACGAGGTTCAGGTCGCCGAGGCCGGCGCCGCCGTCCAGTCCGAGGTCGGTCTGCCGGGCCTCGCTCAGCCGCTGAAGGAAGGGCAGCAGCCGGCCGAGGCTGTCGGAGAAGACGATCTCACCGAAGCCCTCCGCCCTGAGGGTCCGGTGCGAGTCCACCATCTCCTTGAGCTGCCTGAGGACCACGTCCGCAGGCACGGTGCGGTTGTCCGGCCTTGGTCCCTGCCGCTCGATGCAGACGCTGCCGGGGGTGGCGACCATGACCGCGACGGGCAGCATGCTGTGCCGCCGGGCGGCCGCGAGCAGCGGCTCCCGGGCGGCCCGGGTGACGTTGGTGGCGTCGACGACCGTGAACAGCCGGCGGCGCATCCTCGCCTCCAGGAGCAGATGCAGGGCGGCGACCGCGTCGCCGGTCGCGTCCTGGTCGCCCGCGTCGTCGCTGACGACCTCGCGCAGCGCGTCCAGGGACAGGACCTGGGATGCGGGCCAGGTCCGCGCGAGCGTGGACTTCCCGGCGCCGGACGGGCCGATGAGGACCACCAGGCTGTGCTCGGGCATCGGCGGGTAGCAGGGCAGCTCGGTCATGTGAGATCTCCTTGCGGGTGGAGGGAGCGGGCAGCCCAGTTCAGGCGCTGCCCGGCGTTGTCGGTGAGCAGGGCGGCGGCCTCGTGCAGGGGGCAGGAGGCGTCACCGTCGTGGTCGGGCTCGATCTGCTCCGCCCGGCGCGCGGCGGCAGTGACCAGCTGCGCGAGCATCGGGATGAGGCCGCCGGGGACGTCGACGTCCTCCTGGAGCTCGCGCAGGATCGCGGCGAGCTCGGGGGCGTCGACGTCATCGGCGCTCAGGTCGTCCTCGATCTGCTGGAGGGCGAGCTGGGCGATGCCGACCGAGGCGCGCACCCGGTCCAGGCGGGTGCGGCTGATCATCGGGTGGTCGCCTTGGTGCTGGCGACCACGGCCGCGACCGTTTCCCAGCCGTGATGCCAGGCGGAATCGAGGTGGAAGGCGCCGTTCATGCCGAAGTCGGCGAGCTTGTATAAGCCGCCCTTGCCGGTCTTGGTGGCGATCTTCTCCAGCAGGCCCTTGCCCGGGACGCGGCGGTCCGCGGCGTAGTGGGTCGTGAAGGAGATGGCGAGCGCGGCCGTGGCGGCGGCCGGGTGGACCTTGATGCCGAGCGCGCGGGCGCCGGCCCCGGCGACGATCGCCTGCGTGGCCGTGTAGGTGAGGCAGTGGTGCAGGCAGGCCATACGGCCGTCGGCCGTGCCGTGGGTCGTCTTCTCCTTCGTGGCCGGGTCCTCGTAGGTGACCGGGTGGTCGTCGGAGGCGCCCTTCACCCGGGCACAGAAGTCGTTCTGCACCCAGAAGTCGCCGGCGGCGCTGGCGGCGCGGGTCAGTCCGAGCAGGGCGGCGAAGACGGCGGGACGGTGAGCATGCATGCTTGGGTTCTCCTGATCTCGAAGGGTGAGGGAGCGGGCGGCCGGCCTTTTGCCGGTGCTGCGGCCGCCCGGGGCGGTCCCGTCCCGGCCTGTGTGGCCGGGACGGGGTCCGCGTTACGCGGCCAGCCGGTGAGCGGCGGGTATCGCGGGCTCGAGGTAGCTGCTGGGGTCCACGGGCGTGCCGTCGAAGCACTCGATGCAACAGCCGAGCTTCTTCGAGAGGCAGAAGAAGAACCGCCTCCCGCAGTCCCCGCAGGTTTGGCGAGCTGCCATGGCCCGGTCCAGGGCCCATTCCTGGGCGAGTGTCGGGACGCGCTTGGGCACGGCCAGGTCGACCCGGAGCAGGAAGCCGCGGGTGGGGTGGTTGCACGACCACTGCGGCCGGTACGAGCACCACTTGCAGCGCAGAATCGCGACCGGGCCGTCGTTGCCGCCGGGGCTGAGGCCCATGTCCCTGAGCTGTCGCCGGGTGACGAGTCCTTCGGGGACCGCGCCGCGATCGAACTCCGGCAGGAACGCCTCCGAGCGGGGCACGCGCTTGATCTCGCGGCGCCGCTTCCTGCGCCTCCTGGGCATCAGCGGCCCCAGGCGCCGGGCAGCCGGTTGGGGCGCTGGGGGTAGCGGGGGCCGGGGCGCTGCGGGCGGGGCCGGCCGATCCGGCGGCGCGGGCGGGGTGTGAGCACGGGCTGGTCCTCCTGGTGTTGGTGGACAGAGAGCCGCGCCCCGCCGACGGTGGGCTGGTGTCGGCGGGGCGCGGCGGGTGGTCGGGCGGCCTGTCCGGTCCTCGCCCGCATGGGGGGGGGACAGGGCAGGGCGACGGGTCAGCGCTGGAGAGTGCCGGAATCGGTGGAGCACTGAGGGGGCTTTTTGGGCATGCTGGCCGACCAGGGCGAGGCAGTGGGGAGGGCGTTCGTGGACTTCGTCTTCGTGTGCGGCTGGTGCGGTACCGAGTGCGTGGTGTGGGGCGAGCCTGTCGTGTCGTGGTGGACGCAGAAGTACGAGGTGCCTGACGAGTTCGAGTGCTGGAACTGCGGTGGGGAGAGCACGAGCCCGCCTCCGCCCTGGACGCCGGCCGACTGAAGCGTGCGTGGTGGCCGGAGCGGGGCTTACAGACCGCGGGCGTCGGCCATCGATGTGGCCTCACCGAGCACGTGTATGGGGACGCGGCCGGTACGGTGCGCGTCGTTGAAGGACGGCACGGATTCGACGTGGTCGCCGAAGCGGCGGCGGATGGCGTCCAGTACGACGGCTGCGGCGTCGGCTTCCAGAGCGTGGTCTCCGCCGGCTTCCTTGCGGATGGCGCCGAGCAGGCAGACCGCTCCGGATGTGTCGCTCAGCGCTCCGGCGCACCAGCCGTCGGTCTCCATGCGGGCCCGGGCCCGCTCGAGGAGAGCGGCCACCGGGGTGGCGGGGAGCTGCCGCGCCGGCGGCTGGAGGGCCGGGGTGAGCGGCACGGTGATGACGTCGGCGAGGTCGACGGGCTCGGTGTGGATGTGCGCGGTCCGTACTTCGTGGGCGACGGCCGCTTCGTCGAGCCGGACGGTCATGGCCGCCTCCGCGGCGGCGAGCCGGGCGTCCAGGCTGAGACGGTCACCGGCGGCGGGAGATGCCGCCGGGGGTGTCCGGCCGGTGGCGGCGGGCGCGGTGGGCAGCGAGGCGGCCATGGCGGAGTCTCCTCCTGTCAGTGCAGTGAGACGAGCCCGGCGAGGGCGTGCAGCAGGTGCGTGATGGCCGGGGCGATGCCGGTGGAGGCGAGGCAGAACCCGAACGCGCCGCAGACCAGGGCGGAGCCGGTGGTGACGGTGCGCTGGCGCAGCAGCACGACCACGACGACGGCCAGGAGCAGCGCGGCGGAGACGGAGACGATCACGGGGGTTTCCTTCCACGGGGCGGGGTGGTGTGGTGTGGCCCGGACGGGTGCCGGGCGCGGGGGTGCGGCCGCCCCTGGCGGTGTGCCAGGGGCGGCGGCTGGACGGTGAGGGTCAGTCGTCGGCGGCGAGGTCGTAGTCGGCGCGCAGCTCGCGCAGGACGTCGTCCTGGGCGTGCGCGGCGACCAGGATGTCGCGGGCCTTGCTGCCGTCGGCGGGGCCGACGATGCCGCGCTGCTCCAGGACGTCGAGGAGGCGCCCGGCGAGGGCGAAGCCGACGCGGAGTTTGCGCTGCAGCATCGACTGCGATGCGAACTGGCTGCTGATGACGAGGTCGGCGGCGTGCACGACCAGGTCACCGTCCACGCCCTCCGGGGCGGGGGCGGGCTGCGTTGTCGGCCCGTCCTGTCCGGTGCCGGCGGTGGTGTGGCCGGCGGGCGCGTAGACGCCGTGGTCGACCTGGACCAGGCGGCCGTCGGTGACCAGGTCGCTGAGGGCGTTGCGGACGGTGCCGGCGGCGGCGTCGACCTGCCCGCGGATCTCCTTGGCGGTCATCTGCCGGTCGACGACGTCGAGGACCTGGTCCTTGACGGTGCGGGGCTTCGTCTTCACGGCGGGCGGGGCGAACGATCCGATCCCGCTGAACTGCGGCAGCGCGCCCTCGTCGCCGTCGCCGTCGCCGTTCGTGGAGGGCGGCGGCATCGTCCAGTCGTGCCACAGGCCCAGCTCGGTCAGCGCGCTGATCTCCCGGTCGGTCAGCGTGTTGATGCCGCCGCCCTCGGGGAAGATGTCGTCCAGCCCGTCCCGGGAGCCGTCCTTGGGCAGGTGCACGTACAGGCTGCGCATCATGGTGGCGCCGGAGCCGGTGACGATGTGGCCGACGCCCTGGGTGGGCTCGCCGGGCACGTCGTCGATGACGCCGCCCATCCGGGCCATCAGGGACATGGAGGCGTTGAACCGGTCGGGGATGTCGGCGAGGTCGACGTCCCCGGCGAGTCCGCCGGTGGCCTGCCGGGCGGCGATGCCGCCGGAGGCGTTGGCGATGCGCAGCACCACGCCGATGCCGCCCTGGACCTGGTCGCGCAGGGACGCCTCGCCGCCGAGCTTGGACAGGTTGAGGGACTGGCCGGCGAAGACGATGCCGATGCCGAACTTGCGGCCCTCGCGGGCGAGGACGTCGGTCATGCGGGCGATCTCGTCACCGAGGGCGTCGTCCCCGACCAGGGAGTTGAACTCGTCGAGGACCAGGACCAGGCCCGGGTAGGGGGAGTGGGCGGAGAAGTCGTGGCCGGCCTCGGCGTTGATCGTGCCCCGGATGTCCATCAGCGCGATGGCGGCCTTGAGCATCCACCACGTGAAGACCGCGCCCGCGCTCTGCCGGTCGATGTGCCGGCCGACCGCGCTCATCTGCGCATCCGGCCGGGCGGAGGTCACCCAGGTCGCCAGGCCGGCCAGCGCCCACGCCGCGCACATCAGCGCCAGGGAGACGGTCTTTCCCGATCCGGTGACCCCGACGAGGAAGCCGTGCAGCGTGCCGGCCGCGGACTGCATGTGGACCTTGGCGTCGGACCCGTCGTGGGCGGTGCCGATGGTGTACCGGCCGTACGCGTCCAGGGTGAGCAGTTCCCGGGTGGCGCGTCGGGAGGCCTTCAGCGGCGCCGACTCGTACAGCGTCACCAGCGCCTCGCGGCCGCGGGCCTCGGCGACCAGGCGCAGTTCCTCCGGCTCCACCCCGAATGCGGAGCAGAGCTGGCCGTGGTTGATGCGGGCGATCTCGCCGGCGTCGACCTGGGCGAGGACCATGCCGCGGGCGGGCAGGTCACCGCGGGCGGGGAACTGCTCCACGCGGACGATCTCGCTGCCGGGGATGGCGCCGCCGGGGCGGGCGACCTTCTCGGCCCACATCGCCTCGATGCCGCCACCGCCGCGGCGGGCGGTCGGGGCGACGGTGAGCCGCACGCGGCCCGGTCCGGTGCCGGGGATCTCCCCGATGGTGACCGAGGCGGCGGGCACGCCGAACGCGGCGGCCGCGGCGACCAGTTCGATGTGCGGCACGGGCTTGCCGGCGGGGGCGACGATGTCGGCGGTGAAGTCCGGGTGGGCGGCGTCGATGGTCTGCTCGACGTTCTCCAGCCGTGTCTGCGGGGCGGCTTCGGCCGTGTCCCACATGCGCATGACCAGGCCCGCGAAGCCGGGCGGGTAGGCGGCCTGGGCGGCGGCCGGCGGCGTCCAGGTGGAGCGGGTGACGGGCAGCGCGGCCGTCATCGCCGCGCCCCAGCCGAGCGCGATGGCCGGCTCCCACCAGGGGCGTCCGGGCACGACGGCGGCGGCGGCGTAGACGGCGCCGCCGGTGACCGGTCCCAGCACCCGCTGGGCGGTGCGGATCGTGCGGCGGAAGTCCCGGGTCTTGACCTTGCGGTAGAGCCACCACACGCAGCCGCCGCTGACGGCGGTGGCGGTGAGGTGGGCGGGTGCCGATTCCAGGGAGGGGACGTAGGCCAGGGCGGCGGCTGATGCTCCGTAGGCGGCCATCTCTGCTTTCGCCCGCAGGGGCATCTTGCTCATCGGTCGGTTCCTTCCGGGTCGGCTCAGGGCGGGGGGAGCTGTCGGTGGTCTCTGCTTGCGGGCTGGTCGTGCGGGGCGCCGTACCGCCCGGTAGCGGTACGGCGTCCGGCGAGGCCAGTACGAAGCAGCGGCCCGGCCGCCCGGCCGGGCTGCTGGGAAGCGGGGTGGCGGGCACATGCGCCGGGGCCCGCGTCCGGTGTGCGGACGCGGGCCCCGGCGTGGTTGCGGGTTGTCGGGTGGGTCAGGTCTGCTGGTAGAAGCCGGGCTTGGCCTGCTTGGCCCTGGAGGAGGTGGCGGCGGCGTGGATGCCGCCGTACTCCGCCCGGTGCTCGCTCTTGAGACGCCCGGCGGCGGTGTGCAGCGTGTCGGCGGTGCTCATCACCTGCTGGTAGCCACCGGCCACCCGGGAGAACGCCACGCTGATGTCGGCGACGGCGGCGACGTGCCGGCTGTCGACCTCGGCGGCCGCGCAGAGGTCGGCGACCGTGACGGCGGCGTCGGCGTTGGCCCGCATGCGGTGGGCCATGCGTTCGGCCTCCTCCAGCAGAGCCGACGCGGCGTGCTGCAGCGCGGTGAACTTCGCGACCAGTGCGGTGTATCCGTTGTTGGCGCCGTCCCCGGCGACTGTGCTCACGATGCGTGACATCGGCAGCCCCTTTTCTCAGTTCTCGTTGTGGATACGGGCGCTGGGCGCGGCGAGACCGGCGTCGGCGGTCGCGGCCTGCACGGGCCGGTAGTCCCGGGCCATCGCCGTCTCCTCCGCCTCGGACATCTCGGCGGCGCGCAGGGAGGCCCGGGCCATGCGCTCGGACACCGCGACCAGCTGCGCGACGCTCTCCATCACCACCACCACGGCGGCCATGGTGCGCGGGCCGCGCACGTTGTGCGTGGCGGCCAGGTCCTGCGCCATCAGCTCCAGCTCGCCGAGCAGCTTGCGGGCCAGCCGGGCCAGATGCGCGGCGTCGTCGTGGCTCTCCATGCCGGCGGTGGTCAGCTTGGTGAGCGCCTCCAGAGCATGGTCGAGGCTGATGTCGGTGGCGTGCCGGGAGGCCGGCGAAGCCGTCACGGTCGCCGTCGTGCCGGCGGTCCTCGCGGGGGCAGGGGGCATGGGGATGGGTTCCTTCCTGCGGGTGGTGCCGGGCCGGGACCCGGCGGGACGCTGCGGGGCGCGGGGCAGCGCGGGGGCGCCCTGCTGCGGCAGGGCCTGCCGCGGGGGTGCGATCTGGTCCGGTTCCCAGCGCTTGGCGTGCGCGCCGGGCGGGTCGACCTGCTCCCAGGTGACCGTGATGCCGTGGCCGGTGTCCGCGTCGAACGGCGAGGACCGCTCGTCCTCGAACCACTCCTCCTCGAGCCGCTCGTCCTCGGCCTGCTCCTCCTGGTCCTGCGGGCCGCCGCGTTCACGGCGGCCCGGCTTGCGGCGTGGTCCGCCGGTGGCGTCCCAGCGCTCGCGCCGCTTCTCCCACCGGTCCGAGACCGTCTTGAACAGCGCGTCGAGGAAGGTGACGCGGTCGCCGGGCGCCGTCCAGCCGTCGTTGACGGGCTTCTTCGCCTTCCCGCCGGCCCTGTCCCGGCCGGCGGCCGGGCCAGGGCGGCGCTTCCACCGGTCCCTGACCCGGTCCCCGAGCGCGGCCCACGCTGTCGGCGCGGTCCGGGCGTTCCTGACCGCGTCACGGACCGCGGCCTTCCTGTCCGCGCCGCCGGAGGACTTCGGCCCCGGGCTCGAACCGCCACCGGAACCGCCCGGCCCCCGGGAACCGCCGCCGGCCTTCTTGCCCTTGCTCCACCAGTCGGCCACGGCCTGCCGGGGGGAGCGGCGCCCGCCGCCCCCGGCCGCGCCGCCGCCCGGACCGCCGGCACCCCGGGCACCGCCGCCCGTGCCAGTGGCGCCCCGGGTACCGCCACCGCCGGCCGAACCGCTCCCAGGACCGTCCTTGCGTCCCTGCGGGCTGCCGTTCCGTGAAGGACCGCCGCTTCGCCCCGGCCCGACGCCCGTCGAGCCGTTGCTAGTGCTGGTGCGGCCGTGCGCGGGCCGTCCCGCGCCGCCGGTGCCCCGGCCGTGCGCAGAGCCGCTGTGCGGCCCCGTGCGGCCCGTTCCGCCCCTTCCCGGACCGATGCCGCCACCGCCGCGTCCCGGGCTGCCAGAACCCCGCCCGAGGGCGCTGCGGCCGTACTCGTGGCTGGAGGGGACCCGGCGGGCTCTGGCGTTCTCCTTGTCGGCCTCGGCGCCCAGCCGGGCGGCGTCCGCGCGGGCCTTCGCGGCGAGCAGCTCCACCTCGCGCTCGTGCTTGGCGGCTTCGGCCCGGCGCGGCCCGGCCTCCTTCAGCCACGTCTGCAGCCCCTCGAACGCGGCCAGCGCGATGGCGAGGACCGCCGCCAGCGACAGCGCGCCGGTACGGGGTGCAAGGCCGTGCGGGTCCGGCGCGGCGGCGGGGTCCACGCCGTCACTGCGCAGGGCCGCCGGAACGCTGTTGGAGGTGCCCGGCGCGTGGGGCACGGCGGGCGCGTCGAACGCGGAAATTCGAACAGTCGCGGAGTCCGCGCCGGGCTCCGGCGGGGGGTCGTCGAGGGCCGGCGGGGGCGGGACGGGCGGAGGCGGCGGGGAGCCGATCCGGGGCATGGGGAACACGTTGTCCGGGCTGTCGTCGTCGGACACGCGCCCTCCTCTCCTGGTGACTGCCGGTGAGGGAAGGGGGCCGCCTCGCACGCGTACGCGTACGCGTGGTTGGGACCCCCGTCAACCCCCTTTCCGGCGGTGATGATGATGACGATGACGATTACTGGCAGTGATCCCGGTAAAGGCGTTCCAGCTCCGCCGACAGCGCGTTGAACACGGCGTGGTCGCCGGTGCTGCGCACCTTCTGGATCGCGGAAACCTTCACCAGGTCGAGCCAGGTCCGGAAGAACTCCTCCGGACCCTTCTCGCCCGCGGCCCGGGCCTGTTCGAATCGGGCGTTCCAGTGGGCCGCCTTCTTCGGGGACATCGCAGCGGGCATCAGGCCCCCCGCTGCTGCTTGCCGAAGTAGTCGCCGAGCAGCTTCGGCGCTCCGGCCGGCGCCTCGTCGCCCTCGCCCGGAACGAGCCTCTGGAGGGTGGCCTGGGCGCTGTTGTGGGCGGCCGCGCCGAGCTGCTGCTTGCGCTGCGCCTTACGCAGCGCCTTGTCCTCGCGGCGCCGCAGGACGGTCTCGGGCTGGGTCTCCTCGTACGCCGCGACCGTGCCGTTGATGGCCTTGGCGGCCTGCCGCATTGCCCGGGCGGCGTCCCTGAGCGGCTTGACCCGCTTCCGGGCCCGGGCCGCGGCCGAGATGCCCCACGGCAGGTCACCGTCCAGACGGCGGGCCTTCAGATCGGCCTGGATCGCATCGGCGAGAGCGTCGTAGGTCTGCGCGTCGGTCAGCAGACTCCCACGGTGCTGGGCCTGCCAGCCCTCACGCTGCCCGAGCAGCGCCAGTGCCTGCACGCCCGTGGTGACGCGGGTGGCAATGTCCTTGCTCATCAGGGGTTTCTCCTCAAACGAATCGGTGGGGGTGCTGTACTGGGGGACTGGGGCTGCTTCCGGCAGTCGCAGCGAGGGCCAGCCCGATTCGAGCGGGCTGGCCCTCACTGGTGTGTGCCGGACTCCAATGACCGGCTCAGCGCCGCTTGCGCGGCCCCAGCCGGGGGTGGCACCACCAGCAGCCGGGGCCGTGGTCGCGCAGCGTGCGGGAGTGGGCCAGAGCGAACGGCGTCGCCGTGATCAGGGCGAGGGTGATCACGGCGAGGATCAGGCCGATCGCGTAGGTCAGGGCGCTCATGGCGAGCTCCTCTCGGTCGGGTGGGTGTGCGGGTGGTGGCCCGGGGTCGGGCCGTGTGATCTCACGAGACGTTGCGGAAGCGGGTCCGTGCGATCTCAAGGCGGCGGCCGGCGGTGGCGCGTGAGACACCGAGGACGTCCTTGGCTTCGTCCACTGAGACGGTCTCCGCGCCCTGGCGCCGGTACATGAGACTGAGCAGCGAGGTGATCTGCCCCTCGATCTCAGCATCCCGGGCGAGTGCGGGGCGGCCGGTCTCACCGGAGCGCAGCGCCACCGGAGCGGTGCTGCTGGCCGGGGAGTTCGTCTCACCGCCTGACCTGGGCGTCTCACGCATGTGAGACGCCGTCTCAGTCGTGCTCACCGGGCCGCTGATCTCAGCGGTACCGGTCTCAAGTTCCCGGCGGGTCTCACCCTCACCCGTCTCAGCGGCGAGTGCCGGGGCGGTGCGCGGGTGGGGAACCGTCTCACCGAAGCCGGTGAGATCGGCGGCCCGGGTGTGCTCGGTCTCACCGGCGGGCACGGTGCGCGTCGTCTCATCCGGCCCGGCGCCGCCCGCGGTTGCGGTCTCACCGGTGCCGGTCTCACCGGGCTCCTTGGTGATCTGGTGGATGCGCCACATCACCCAGGGGGCGATGGCGGCGACGCCGACGATGAGCCACCACAGCGGGTCGCCCTTGGCGTTGACACCCATCAGCTTGGCGTCGGCGAGGTGGTAGATCGCGTTCGCGGCGACCATGAGGATCAGCGCGCCCGCGACATCGCGGTGCCGGCGGAACGCCTGCACGACGTAGACGTCGATCGCCAGCGGCAGCGCCCAGGCGACCTGGGCGGGCCAGCCGCTCAGCTGGGCCAGGGCGAACTCGCCGGAGGCGGTGAGGACGATCGTCGCGCCCAGGGCCACGCGCGGCCCCCAGGTGTTGACGAAGTTCTTCCTCTTCTCCTGCTTCGCGATGAGCGCCTGGGCGGCGGTGACCTCCGCCCGGGTGGCCTCCAGCTCCGCCCGTGCCTTCTGCTCCTCGGCACGGGCATGGTTGCGGACCTGCGCGGCCTCCCGCTTGGCGTCGGCGACCAGGCGGCCCGCCTCCTTCTCCGCCGCCGTGATCCGCTCGGCCGCGGCGGCCTCCGCGCTGGAGATGGCGCCGGCCGCCTTGGCCTCCGCGATCGAGCGGACCTTCAGGACGTCCTCTTCGGCGCGGGCCTGCGCGGCCTCGAGGACCTCCTGCGCCTCGCCGCGCGTGTCGTTGGCGTCCTGCTCCGCCTCGCGCAGGACCTCGGCGGCCTGGCCGCGGGCGTGGTCCAGGATCCTCGCCGCGTCCTCCTCGGCCGAGGAGACTTCCTCCCGGGCCTGGGCGCGCAGCTGCTCGGCGTCCTTCTCCGCCTGCTGGCGCATCTCGGTCGCGGCCTCGCGGCGGGCGCGGGCGTCGTCCTCGGCAGCGGCCACCAGGTCGGCGGCCCGCTGCTTGGCCTCGGCCACCAGGTGCGCGGCGTGCGCGGCGGTGGCGTCGGCCTCGGCCTGGACGCGGTCCTTGTCCTGCTCGGCCTCGGTACGCAACTGCGCCGCGCGGGTGCGGGCGGCCTCCACGATCCGGGCGGCTTCCGCTTCAGCCTCGGCCTGGAGCTTCTCCGCGGCCTGGCGGCGGCGGGCGAGGGTCTGCTCGGCCGCCGCCAGGTCACCGTCGGCGATCGTGCGGGCGCGCTGCACGGTCTCCTCCGCCGCCGCGATCTGCTCCTCGGTGAGCTTGCGCATCCGCATCGCCTGGTCCCTGGCAGCCGTGAGGATGCTGTCCGCCTCCGCCTGCGCTTTCTCCGCGGCGGCGTCGGCGTCGGCGCTGTGCTGGCGGGCCTGCGCGAGAAGGGCCTCCGCCTCGGTGCGGGCAGCGGCGAGCAGCTGGTCGGCCTCCGCGCGGGCGGCGGCCACGATCGCCTCGGTGTCCACCTCCGGCACCGGCGCGGGGGAGGGGGAGGAAGGGGCGGGGGCGGGGGAGGAAGGGGCGGGGGCGGGGGAGGTGGCCACCGTGGTGTCGGTGCCCTCGCTCGGGCCGCCGGCCGCCGCGGCCGCTGCGGCCACCACGGTGGCCGTGGTGGTCTTGGCCCTGGTCGTTGTCTTCTTGGCGGGAGCCTTGCGGGCGGGCTGGCGTCGGGTACTCACAGCCGGGGTCCTTTCTGGGGGTGCCTGCCGGGCCGCCGCCGGCCGGGGGAGCGGCGGCGGCCTGGCAGGGCGTGAGGGGAGGGCGGGTCAGTGGGGCGGCAGCTCCGGGCTGCGGTTGGCCGTCGTGTGCTGCTGGGCGAGCCAGGCCATCGCGGCCGCCGTCATGCCATCGCCGGCGTCGGCGGCGTTCAGCGGGGCGGTGTCGATGTCCCGCATCGCGTCGAGCGGCGGCAGCAGCCGCATGTAGTCGCCCATCGCGTTACGGATCAGACCGCCCGTCACCGGCACGAGCGTGTAGCGGGTCTTGCCGCTGCTGTACCGCTCGGCGTTGGTGACGCGGCAGACGACCGTGTGGCCGGGCTCGCCGCGCCAGAACATGACCGGGTCCCGGTACAGCACGAAGTCGTCGACCCGGAACGTAGTGGTGGCCGTCGTGGTGGCGGCCGGGGTGGAGATGGGCATCCGTAGCTCCTCACGGATCACGCGGGCCGGGCTGTCCGGCTCCCCGCCACCGCCCGCCCGCGCCGCCGCGGTGGCGGGCGGTGCGGGCGGTGACGGGGAGCCGTCAGACCAGGGCGAGGTGGCGGTGCGGGGTGACGGCCCGGCCGTCGGGCAGGAGCTCGCCGGTGTCCTCGAAGAGCAGGACGCCGTTGCACAGCAGGCTCCAGCCCTGCTCCGGGTGCTCGGCCACGGTGCGCGCCGCTTCCCGGTCGGGGCTGTCGGCCGTCGGGCAGGCCGGGGTGTGCGTGCACAGCGACGCCGGCAGCCGCCGGGCGCCGGTCGGGGTGGTGCGATTCATGAGATCTCCCGAGAAGGGTGGGGAAGGCCCGAGGCTCTCCCGGGCCGGGGTCGTACGAAAGACCGGCCGCCCGCGGTGCGGGCGGCCGGGCGACAGCAGCACTGCGGGGCGGGCGGTGACGTGCCGACCGGTCCCGTACGGCGGGGAGTCAGGCAGCCCCGGCCCCGGCCCGGGCGCGGGCATCGCGGCGCCTGAGGGAGCGGCGCTCCTGCTCGGACAGGCCGCCCCAGACGCCGGCGGCCTCGCCCCGCTCCAGCGCGCCCTGCAGGCAGGGCTCGATCAGCGGGCAGCGCGCGCAGACCGCTTTCGCTTCCCGCTCCTGGAGGAGGGCCGGGCCAGTGTCTCCGACGGGGAAGAACAGGTCGGGTTCCTGGCCGGCGCAGGCGGGCTGGGGCCGGTCGGGGGCGGCGGTGGACGTGGCGCCGTAGCTGTAGCGGGCGGTGCGTACGATGGTGTGCATCAGGGCCTCCCAGAAGGTCCGGTAGGTGTACGAGGGCGGCCCCGGGGATGCGACCCCCGGGGCTTGTCTGTGTCGGGGGTCCGGCGAGACGCCGGGGAGCGGCGCGGTCAGCCGCGTCGGCGCTTGAGGTAGGTGTCCTGGGCCCGCGCGAACGCGGCCCAGACCTCCTGGCCCTCGACGCAGCGGTCCTCGTCGGTGCAGGTCGAGCAGGCCGCGCGATGGTCCCGGTGAGCGCGGTACGCCTTCATGTAGCGCTGGTAGAGCGGTGATTCAGGCACTGGGCATGTCTTTCGTGCCGACGGGTCGGATGGAGGTCGGCGACGCGGTGGCCCGCCTCCCACGCGGCGGCCACGGCCAGGGCGGCGGCCGCGAGGAGCAAGCGGGTCAGGGGATGAGCGGCGCCGATGCTGGCGGCGGCCCGGGCGGCGCGGTGCTGCGCCGCCCGGGCCGCCTGTATGAGGTGCGGCATCAGCTGCCGAGGCGCTGGCAGGCGCTGCACACCCAGGCCGTACCCGTACCGGCCGGTGTCGGGACGGTGCCGAACCTCCCGCCGCACACCGCGCACTGCAGCGTGGTCCCCGCCGTGACGGGCGCGGGCGCCGTGGATGCGGGCGGGCAGGTGGACGGGTCGCAGCCCCACCGGCCGCACAGGAAGCAGGGCTCGTCGGGCTCGTCGGGCTCGGCGGCCATGACCGGGCGGTGCAGCACCAGCACGGGCTGCCGCTCGTAGCCCGGCATCATCTCCTGGAGCGTGCGGCGGGTCCGGCGGTCAGCGGGGATGCGGGCGTCGGCCTCGTCGACGAGGCGGGCCAGGAGCTCGCCGAGCCGGCGGTCGGCGGTCAGCGGGGTGGTCGCGGCCTCTGTTGTCGGGGCCGCGGGGCGTGTCATGATCGCGGTGGTCAAGAGGATCTCCTAGTCAGGTTCCGTTGACCGGACAGCCCCGGAGCTCTCACCTTCCGGGGCTGTCGCCGTGACCGGCCGGGCGGCCGGCCACGGCCCGCCTCCACCCCCTGGGACGCCGATGAGGGTGGAGGAGGACCGTGGCCGTCCGTCAGGCAGCGGCGGCGTAAGGGGGCTTGCCGGGCCGCAGCAGGTAGTCCTCGTTCGTCCAGACCATGCCGACCGCGTGGGGCTGACCGTCCGGGCGGAGGGTGTCGCGGACGATGACCGCCCAGCGGGCGCTGTTCCGGCGCAGCAGCCGGGCGGCCTCCGCCGGGTCCGTGATGAGCGCCAGGACCTCGTAGCGGCCGGTCGTGTTCTGGTAGATCGCGCCGGGGTAGCGGGGGCCAATCTCGTCGACGACGGCCGGCACGGGGACGATCCTGGGCACCGTCACGGCGTCCTCGGGCTCGTAGCCCTTGGAGTCGTCCTCGCGCTCGATGTCATCGATGATGCCGGCCGACGGCTGTACCACCTGGCGTGTCATGCTCTGCTGCATCAGGTCCTCCGAGTCAGGTCCTGGGCAGCTCCGGAGGCCCTAATCTCCGGGGCTGCCGTCCTGCACTCCCCAGTCGGGGAGTCGACTGCTGTACGAGCGACCACGGCCCGGCCGCCCCTGTAGAAGGGGCGGCCGGGCCGTGGTCGCTCGTCCAGAGCGCGTCAGGACGTGCGGCGGCGCTGGGGGTGCAGCGTCGTGAGCGGGACCGGCGGCGCACCCAGCGGCGCGTCGCCGCCGGGCAGCTGCGCGCGGCGGGCGTCGGCGTCGCGGACCCGCTTCTCGGTCGCCGCCCACTGTTCCTTGCGCACCATCCACAGGAGCCGACCTCCGTCTTCCGACGCCGCCACCCGTGCCGCGATCTGGCTGACGGCCAGGGCGGGCGCGACTTTGGGCTTGCGCCGCACGGTGGTCTTGCGGCGGTGGCCGGTCTCCGCGTGCCCGTCCTCCAGGCGCTCCTGCCACGACCGGACCGTGACGTCGACCGTGATGAGGCGGTTGCTGCCCAGGCGGCAGCGGACGGCCGGGGCCTGGAGCGCGCGGCCGGTGTCGTGCGGCACCACCTTGGGCGCCTTGGTCCCGAGGCCGGTGATCGGCACCCACGTCCCACAGTCGGGGCAGACCAGCGACGTGCAGGCGGGGCGTAGGTCGTACTGGTTGGGCTTGAGGGTGGAGAGGACGAGCGCCGGGCGAGCGTTGACGGTGCGGGAGCGGGTCCGGCTCCTGCGGGGCCGGGCGGTGCGCTCAAGGGTCGAATCAGACATCTGGACTCCTCGTGACGGAGCGGCAGGGAAAGCGTCGCGATGCTCTCTCCGCCCTCCGGGCCGCACGGCACAAGGCCGGCCTCCCGCAGGACAGACAGCGCACAGCGCTGCGACCTACACACAGTCGTCATGCGGTCAGGCCCGGGGGAGTTGGATGGTGCTCTCAACCCCGGCCGCCCCGAAGGACGGACGACTACTGCGGTCTTGCGGCTGATGGGTGTTCCGAAGCGCGCGAGCACACCACCGACTACTCCCTGCATCCGGCTACTCACCGCTTGCTGGGGCACCTCGATTAGAACCCTCGTATCCACCTTGAGTCAACCTGTCTAGCTAACCTGCCCCAGTAACCCACTCTGACCTGCTATTTTCTGAAGCAGATCACATAGAGACGAGCCCTAGCTTTCCGGAAACAACTAGTCATGCCATGCTGTGCGTATCGGGTAGTGAGATCCGCTAGCCCGCACGATGCGTACGAGAGGGGGAGCGGTGGCCGCCAAGCAGAAGGAGCCAGGGAAGGTCGAACGGATCGCAGCCGAGATCCGAGACAAGATCGCGCGGGGCGTACTCGCGCCTGGGTCGCGCCTGCCTGGTGTGCCTCAGCTGCAAAAAGAACACGGCATCGCCTACCAGACGGCCCGCGACATCTATGGCCTGCTGGAGAGGGAGGGCCTGCTGTTCTCCAAGCAGGGGAAGGGCACCTACGTCTCGCTGGTGCTCGGCAAGATCGTGAGCGAGCGAAACCGGCGATACCTGCCATCGCTGCGGGAGGCCGGCGGGGCCGTCGGTGCGTTCGAAGCCGAGATGCGCGCGATGGGGTTCGAGCCGCGACCGGTGATCCTCACCATCGCTAGGGACGTGCCTCCGAAGAAGGTTGCCGAAGCCTTCGGCATGCACCATCGCGCCAAGACCCTCAAGCGCGAGCGGATCATGCCTGTCGGGATCCCCGGCAACGATGAGGCCGAAGAGGTCATCCAGGTTGCCACGTCGTGGTTTCCACAGGACGTAGCGGATGCCTGCCCGGTACTCGCTGAGAGCAATACGGGTACTGGAGGCAGCAAGTCCCGCCTGGCGGAGGCCGGCTTCAGGCAGGTACGTCTCCGAGAGGAGATCGAGGTGCGATCTCCAACCTCAGCAGAGGCAAAAGCACTCGGCGTCCCAGCCGAGCAGGCCGTCATGGAGATCACGCATAAGGGACTGACCGCTGAAGGTCGTGTTGTCGAGATCGGCCTACATGTCCTGCCTCGGTCCAAATGGAGGTTGGCGTATGAGTGGGTGATCGAGACGCCTGACGCGATCTGATCGCGCCTTCGCGCTGATTCAGCTACATACCGAAGACCCTGAGCACCAATAAGGAGCACGCACCACATGCCCAGCAACAGCATCGACAGCACCGGCACGATCCTGCGTGACGCACGCACTCGGTACACCACCGGCCAGCGTGAAGAAGACGGGGCGCATGGCGCCTTTGACGCCGAGCTGCGCCGCACTGGCCGCACTCCGCGCACCGACGTTTCTGTGAGCCGCGTCGCCGCGCCCGCCGACGTCGCCGAGCTCCTGGGCTCGAACACGGTAGTGGTTCGTAGTCGGGAGATGTTCGACGGCGACCGCCTGGTCCAGCTCGCCAAGACCTACATCCCGGTTGATGTGGCCGAGGCTGCGGGCATCGAACAGGTGGACACGGGCGTCGGCGGCATCATCAGCCGGATGAAGGAAGCTGGCTTTGATCAGGGCGACACGGCCGTCGAAGACATCGAGCTCCGCCTCGCCACACAGGAAGAGGCTTCCCGCCTCGGCCTGGCCGAAGGCGAGTCGGTCATGACCATCACCCACGTCGGCCGCACGGCTGCAGAAGGCCGTGTTGTCGAGGTCACCCAGCACGTGCTGAGCAAGGGCTGGAAGCTCCGCTTCGCGGTTCCGCTGGCCTGACCACCAGGCGCCCCAGCCAGATGGCTGGGGCGCCTGGTCGTACCCCCTTCAAGCATCAGGAGTTCACTTTCATGACCGCTGAGAGGCGCCTGACCAGCGAGGAATTGGTGCGGGAGCTTCGCAGCGCCTTGGACGCTGACACCGGTTGGCTCCCCGCCCTCTGCGTGCCCAACGGCCCGGCCGGCCTACCTGCCGATGCGAAACTTGAAGCGGTCGTGGAACGACTCCTGGCTTTCGCCTCTGCTCCCGAGGTGCCGGCCGCCGTAGCGCCGACCCTCCAGCGCGCCGCAGACGCTGCGGACATGGCACTCGTGACCGTAGGTGCAGCCCGCTACCACCATGTGGGCATGGCTTACGCCTACCTGACGCAAGCTCAAGGGTTCATCGGTCGGGACGGCCAATGAACAGCTTCCCGGGACAACCCGCGCCTCCCCGAGGTGACTTTCTACAGCGCGCTGGTGCCCTCTTCTCAGCAGCACTCGCCGCGCACACCGATCAGGCAGCAACTCCTCGAGGCGAGGTAGGCAGTGAAGACACGTGAGACCGAGCGGCACCGCGAATCTCAGTTGGCCGGTAGAGTGGCCCCGATCGTTGATCAAAAGAAAGTGGCCCCGGTCATCGCCCTTGAGCAAGGCGAGAGGGGCCACGTGGCCGACGGACCTTGTAGGAGGGGTCCGAGAGCCTGCCGAGCACCCTTTTCGCAGAAGGAAGGTGCCGACGTGACCAGGGTACCCGTACCTGTCACCCGACACACCGCACCCCGCCGTGGGCACAGCAACCGTGGTTGCTGGTCCTTCGACGGGGTGTTCGTGATGTCCGCGCACGCCCGGTTCCGCGCCTTGAGCGAGGAGGCCGGGATGACGTGATCGTCGAGGGCGGCGCCCATACGGGTCTTCGTGCCGCCCCGGGTCGCTCAGCCAGGTGATTGGGAGTCACCTCGGCTCAGCGCCCATCTGCCACCGGAAAGGGCTTGGGAGGCCCTTCCGAAGGAGTCGTCCGTCCGGTTGGGAGCCGGTCGGACGGTTCTCGTAATTCAGGTTTCGCCGAGAAACCGGAAGCACCTTTACGGGGGCTTCGTCATGCCGTAGGCGGGAGCCCCGGCAGGAGTCATTGTGCATGACCATCCTGCGGGCCGCCAGCTTCGGCATGCCTGCACATACCGGTACTACCGCACAGAGCAGTCATTTTGCCGCGCGGTCATGGCCGACATCACACCGTCAGCAGTCACCGGAGCCGCCAGGTCCGGCTTGCCAGCGCACCGGTCGTCGCCCGCCACCGCGCGGGGCGGCGTCCCGTCCGACGGGACGCACTTCAAGATCCTTTGTCGTCTGGCGGGAGGGATGGCCGCAGCTGGCGCTGGCCGGCCTCTGTCCACAGGCAGCCTCGGGCACTCTCGGCGGATGGATCACGAAGCACGCGTTCTGCCTGCTCAGGGAGGTGTCCGCTTTGGCGTGTACACCGGCCCGATGACAACACAGATCGCTCAGGCTCTCGAATCAGTCGGCGGTGGTCTCCAGCGGTGCGTCCGCTTTCTTCTCCACGAAGACCCAGCGGTCGTTCGTACCGGTCCCGGGTGGCACGGTCATCCACAGGGAGCCGTCGTCGGCGATCAGGAGCTCTCCCCGCGCGTGGAGAGTGTGCAGGTGCTCTCGCGCCTCTTCTGGCGGGATGTCCATGGTCTGAGCAAGGCCGGTCGCAAGGTCTGTCCGGACCACGATCTGATCGAGCTGACGTGCGGCCATGACTGGAACGCGCGGCCCGTAGGTCTTGCGGTACTCCAGCACGAAGCGCATGCCGAGGGCCGCATCGGAGTCCGGCCCGAAGGTGTCGTTGACCTTGTGCATCACCTCTTCGTCCGTGCCATTCGGCGTGTCCCACTCTCGGTAGTAGGAGCCCGGGGGGTTGAGGTCGTAGAGGTGCCGCGGGCGTGTCGGCCTTGCGGGGCGCGGACCGATGCGTTGTGCTGCTGCGGCTCGGCGGGCGGCTTCACCAGCTCGGCGGGATGCGGGGTTCTTCTTAGCTGCCATGTCCCGCACAACGATCGGTTCGGCAGCAGGTTCCCGTTCACCCCGGTGTGCTGCGTGGGCGGAGGTGCGTTCCTGTGATGTCGAGGGCGGCGCTCGTCGCGATGCAGTCTGACCCGGCCGACGGCCCTGTGAACGGCTCTGCAGTCCTTCCGCGGCAGCGGGCCGCGCTGCGGTCGGTTCCGGCCTCCGGGCAGCCGAATGACGGCTGCCTGGACGACCCTCTGCACCTCGGTCGGAAGATGCGACTGCGGCTGCTCGCCGCGGTCCAGGCGCTGCTGTCGCATCCGTCGATCGCCGGGCTGAAGGATGCAGCGAAGTTGGCGGCGGTGGTGTTGTACGCGAAGTCGCGGGCGCCGCAGGGCGAGAAGAACGACCTCCAGACGTCCATCTGGGGCTCGGAGCTTGGCCGATGGATGGGCGTGAAGGAGTCGACCGTTCACCACAAGGTGCTGCCGGTGCTGCGTGGCTCGGGCGCGCTGCGGACCCGTGTGGTGAGGGACGCGAAGGGGCACCCGACCGGGCTGGACTGCCTGGTCATGCCGCTGTGGAACGCCCACCACGGCGGGGGAGCGGGGCACCCGCTGGCGCTGGACAAGGTGGAGCTGGCGACGCTGCTGCGCCTCATCGAGGCACTGTTCGGGCACGGCTGGACGCCGGAGAACCGGGAGGCGACGCCACCGGGGCTGCTGGCCGGCCGTACGGGCAAAGGGGCTGCGACCGACCGGCTCGGGCTGCTGCTGATGGTGCTGAACACGCGGGCGTCGGGCTGGCTGCAGCTGTGCGGCGGCTCGGTCAAGAAGAAGGAGGGGCGCGGGGCGGCGACGCTGGCCCGGCTGCTCGGCTGCTCGCCGTCCGGGGCACGGAAGGTCCTGGCGCGGCTGACGGAGGCCGGTGTCGTGGCCCGGCAGCGTCGGGACACCAAGACGCGGATGAACGGCCGGGGCCGGGTCATGTTGCTGCCGGTGGCCCGCGCGTATGGCCGCACCGTGGCCTCTGTGGAGGCTGTTCAGAGCTCCGGGACCGTGTTTTTGGCGCGTCCCGATGGTGCAGTCAGAGATCATGCTCCTGCCGATGCTGCTGGTTCCCTTGGTACGCCTGGGATCAGCGGTACTGAGGGTGCCGGGAGTGCGGGAGATCAGGAGCGTCCCGATAGTGCAGAGCTCCACACAGACCACGCTTCTGTGGGTACTCCCGTCCTTCCTCCGCAGCTTGCTTGTGGTTTTTCCGGCGAAGGCCGTGGGGGTGAAGGCCGTCGGCCGGAGCGCGCGTGCGCGGGCGAGGACCAGGCCGTCGACGGCAAGGACGGCGCTGTCTGTCCGGTGTCGCTAGTGGCTGTGGGCGGCCCGCTTCGCTGGGAACAGCTGAAGGAGTCCCCGGTCGATGAGCGGGGTGGGCAGCGTGCTGCCGGGGCTGGTGCCGGTGGCCGGCCGAAGGCCGTGGGCTGGCAAAAGGCGCAGCTGCAGCGGAGGGTGGGGCTTCCGGCTCGTCCTGCTCTGCAGGTTGCGCTTGGGCCGGTCGCGGGGCTGTGGGCGCAGCTTTCCGGCTGGCAGCAGGACCAGGTCCAGGCGGCTGCGGAGGCGGAGATCATGCGGCTGGAGGGCCTGCTGGAGCACCAGGGCGGCGGGCCGCGGCTGCTGGCCGACCGGCTCACCGACCGGCTGGCGGAGACCGGCGGTGAGGCGCTGGTCGACAAGCCGTTCCCGTGGCTGATCCGGCGCGGTCTGGTCCAGCGGCCGGCCTGCGCGGACCCGCGGTGCGACGACGGGACCCGGCTGGACACCCGCAGCGAGTGCCCCTCGTGTGCCACGGCCATCGCTGACCGCCGGATGCTGCGGGCCCGGGTCCGTGCCGTCATGACGGCCGAGCAGGGCCAGGGACCGGTGAGCCGGGCCGCCTATGAGGAGCGGCTGCGTGAGCACTCCGCCCTCGAAGCGGACCGTGCACGTGCCCGGCACGCTCGTACCGCCGTCGAGGTGGAGCGCCGTCGTGCGGCCGTGGCCCGACGCCGGCAGCGGGAGCAGGAGGCTGAGCAGGCCCGGCTGTCCGCGCCGTGTGCCGACTGCGGGCTCGCCGACGCGGCGGGGCTGTGCCCGCGCTGCTCCTGGACCCGGCGTACGGAGGTGCTGGTGGCGGAGGCGGTCGACCTCGCGGTCGCGGCGCGCTCCGCCCTCGACAACCCGGAGAAAGTCGCCGTGCTGAGCGAGACTTGCGAGGCCCGTATCCGGGCGCTGGTCACCGAGGGCTGCCGCGGGCAGGTCGGCGACAAGGCCGACAAGACCCTCACCGCCTTCACTGCGGTGCAGGTGGCCGAGCGGGTCCGTGACGAGGAGCAGGCCGCTGCGCTGCGACGCCTGACCGCGGGCCCGGAGGCGGAAGCGGAAGCGGCCGCTGTGCTCGCCGCCGAGCTGCGGCGCAGTCCCCGGCGGCCCGAGACCGCCCGGGCCGCCGGGGAGGCCGCGCGGCACCGTACGGCGGAGTACCTGCTGCGCCACAGGCTCGGGCAACTGCGGGTACTGCGAGCTCGGCAACGGCCATGTGAGCCGGCCGCTGCTGGGCAGAGCTTCCCCGCCCGGACGCAGGGATGACACAGCCATCCAACCGAGCTGCCACCCGTCCATCGAGCTACCCCCGCGGGCGCGGGGACGACTACGGCGTCGACACCCCGGCCGTGGCCGACGTGAAGCAATCCCCGCGGGCACGGGGACGACCAGGAGGACCGTGCGCAAGCCCTGGAGCCCGAGGAGCAACCCCCGCGGACGCGGGGACGACAGGTGGGTGAGCACCGTACGGGCGAACTCGCTCGAGCAACCCCACGCGGACGCGGGGACGACTCGGTGGGACGATCCCTTTGAGTTGGCTGCCAAAAGCTCATGGCCAGTACAGCTTTACGTCGTCGTGTGACGCTCTCGGCCGGATGACCGTTGGGGACTTCACCTCATAGCCCAGCGCCCGCAGCACATCCGCTGCGGCTTCGGGTGCGTCCCGGACCGCAGACATCAACTGGATCTCTCGCCAGGTCCGAAGCCGTTCTTCGATCACTGTGCGCCAACTCTGCACCGTGTCGATCGCGAACTCCCTCTTGAGAAAGAGCAGTACGTCCTCCAGAGCCGGTCTCATCCGATGCCCACCGACGGGGATGTGCATTTCCGAGAGCCGCGGGAGCCTGCGCCGTCTGAGACCCTGCTTCGGCCGGCCCGCGTCAGCCAGGCGCAGCAGGTAAGCCATCTCGTCCCGGTGGGCGTGTACCTGGATGTGCGCGCCGGGTGGCTCCTTGCTGTCCCGTACGTACTCGAAGCGGATCAGTGGGTCCGTGATGCCCGCGTAGTGGATGTGGACGTCGGCCTGGTCAGTGGCCAGAAACGTGCTGGTGCCGTCCCAGCAGCAGAAGTAGCGCACTTTGAGACTGAGTACCGGCTCGCTGTTGATCGAGACCGGAATACGCAGTTCCGTCTCGTCTGCAGATATGGGTGAGACCCGCACGCGCTTGCCCATGTTCAGGGCAGCGAAACGCGGGGTGTCATCACCCAAGACACCCCGCGTGAGAGCAGTCAGGTCATCCGCAAACGCGGCCGCTAACTCGTCCAGCTTCGACGTCTCCTCGGTCACCGTCGAGAAGGTAGTCGATCCCCTCGATCGTGTGCCACACGTCCAGCTGATCCAGCGACAGGCTGTACACCTCGGCCCGGTCACGAAGCTGCTCATAGGACATGCCCGTTTCAGCCAGCAACCTGTCCCGCTGCTCCCGTAACTGCTCCGGCGTCTTGTGAATCACCGTCGTCATAGCGAACCCCCAATTCGTTTCCGGCTGCCAGTCAAGCAGCTGCCACTGACAACCGGTTAGCCACCAGGCCAGGGCAACATCCGACCGAGTGAAACTCACAGATCAGATACCCACAAGACCAGCTTAAGAAGCACAGGCCACCCCCCATGCCAGCACAACGGCCGGGCTCCTGCCGCGTTAGGCCGTACGAGCCGTGCCCCGCTCAGCACACAATCGACAGTAGGACTGGCGGTCGATACAGCGACTTCCGCACCAGCCGAACCGCAGCCTCACGGCGCAGAGGCGTATCCCGCGCGCGGGGATCACGGGCTACGACGACGCAGGACACATGCGGTGGCAGGGTCCTCCCTGCGGACGCGGGGAGCAGCACACCACGGAGAGCGGGGCAGGGGATGCGGCGGGACCATCCCCGCGGGCGCGGGGACGATTATCAACGGTGACACGGCCGTTGAGCCGAAGGGGAGCTACCCCCGCAGGCGCGGGGACGACATCCAGGCGCCGCGTTCGAGGGCGCGGATGAGGGAACAACCCCCGCAGGCGCGGGGACGACAGCAGCAGAGCCGGGTGGGCCTTCCGGCTGATCGAACAACCCCCGCGGGCGCGGGGAGGACCCCGGCCAGGACCGGGGCCGGGGCCGGAGCCGCCGAGCTACCCCCGCGGGCGCGGGGAGGACAGTTCCCGCGGGGTCAAGTACCGCCGCATGAGGGAGCTACCCCCGCGGGCCCGGGGAGGACCGGACACTGTGAAGCAGAGGGTGTGAAGCACGAGAGCTACCCCCGCGGGCGCGGGGAGGACCCGAGGGGTGGACGGCAAGCACAGCCGCGAGCCGAGCTACCCCCGCGGGCGCGGGGAGGACCCGAGGGGTGGACGGCAAGCACAGCCGCGAGCCGAGCTACCCCCGCGGGCGCGGGGAGGACGCGGCGATCAGCGCGGCCGAAGCCGAGATCAGCGAGCTACCCCCGCGGGCGCGGGGAGGACCAGAAAACCCCCGCCCGGGAGTCGGGCGGGGGCGAGCTACCCCCGCGGGCGCGGGGAGGACCATGGCGCGGCGTTTCGGGGACACCGGTCCGCGGAGCTACCCCCGCGGGCGCGGGGAGGACCTCCGCTCGCTCCCGCAACATCCGGGGAGTCAGGAGCTACCCCCGCGGGCGCGGGGAGGACACTTCTTGAGCTGCGGTGATGCATGCGAGGGTACCTGTTTTCCTTCACCTCGTTTGGCCTGGCGTGAGTTGCGAGCAGCTCGGTGGGACGACAGCCGGCCGATCTCGGAGTTACCTCCTTAGCCGGAGACGACCGAGGCGTCCGGCTCCGGCCTGGCCCTGGTGCAGCACGACGTGCGGGAGCCACTCCCATCGGGTGCGGGGAGGAGGACGGCGGCCTCGCCGAGGTCCGGGAGGACATCGTCGAACTACCCCCGCAGACGCGCAGACGACAACAGCCGCCGCCTTCGACGCCGAGCGCACGGTGGCGCTGACCAGACCATGCCGGATCAGCCACGGAAACGGCTGGTCGACCAGCGCCTCACCCCCGGCTTCCGCCAGTCGGCCGGTGATCCGGCCGGCCGGCATCTGCGGCACCGCCTCCGGCCGCCTCACCAGACCCGAGCTGGCCAACCGCGCCACCGTTGGCGACTTCAACCGGCTGCGGACTACCCCGCGAGCGCGGGGACGACGGCACCGACCGCAAGCAGTCCGCCCGCCGCGGAGAGCAACCCCCGCAGGCGCGGGGACGACACGTCCATGGTCTGGGTGGGGACGTCGCCCTCGGAGCAACCCCCGGCGCGGGGACGAGCCAAGCTCCTGCGCGAGCTGGGCGACGACGTGGAGCAACCCCCGCAGGCGCGGGGAAGACGGAACCCGCTCTCCGGCCGGCACGGGGCACTCGGAGCTCCCCCTCCTGCGGGCTCAGGGACGATTTCGCTTTGATCCGCTCCCGCTCCGCGTGCTCGAACTACCCCGCAGGCGCGGGTACCACCCCCGGAGGCTGCCGATGCTGCGCCCGGTCCACGAGCAACCACGCCGGTGCGGGGAGGACGCCCAATAGGTGATGTTCCAGCGCCGTTCGTTCGTTCGAGCTACCCCCGCGGGCGCGGGGAGGACGGAGGAGGCCGGATGGGTACAGCGGAGGATCGCCACAGAGCTACCCCCGCGGCCGCAGGGACGACCGAGCTGGTCGACGTAGGCGGCGTGGTCAGGCAGAGCTACCCCCGCGGGCGCGGGGACGACCCCTCCGTGGCGACCGCATGTGGGAGTTCCTGGGAACAACCCCCGCAGGCGCGGGGACGACCCAGCCCTGGCTCATGGAATGCCGCCTCTGCGGGAACAACCCCCGCAGGCGCGGGGACGACTTGATGCACGCCTCGATCGACGCGGACAGCACCGAACAACCCCCGCAGGCGCGGGGACGACGATGTGCATCTGGTCCCAGGGGTGAACTCCGCCGAACAACCCCCGCAGGCGCGGGGACGACACTTCTTGACCTGCAGCGATGCACGCGACGGTACCTGTTTTCCTTCACCTCGTTCGGCCTGCTGTGAGGGGGGAGCAGCCTGGCGGGACGACAGCCGGCCGATGTCGGCGAAGTCTCCGAGCTACCTCTGCGGGCACGGGCCCGTCCTGACCGGCCCGCCGGGGAGCAGCTCATACGGCGAGCCCCCAAACGTGAGGACGACATCGCAGCCACGCACCGGTAGACGACGGCGCTGGAGCTACACCCCTGCAGACGCAGGGACGACGCGCTGCGTTCCTAAACGCGACGAGCCGCTCCAGGGATACCCCCGCGAGCACGGGGACGACTCGGTCGGTCGTGCAGCTCCGCCGTACCGCCGGGAGCAACCCCCGCGGGCGCGGGGACGACCCGCTGTCCGCCGGGCCGACGCCGCCCGTGCGGGAGCGACCCCCGCAGGCGGCGGGGACGACGTGGTGTCCCCGGCGATCCGGAGGACGCGCATCGAACAACCCCCGCAGGCGCGGGGACGACGTACAGGGCCATGTACCGGTCGATCAGGCCGTGGAGCTACCCCCGCGGGCGCGGGGACGACAGGACGACCGGTCGTCCCGCGGGCACGCCTCGGAAGCTACCCCTGCGGGCGCGGGGACGACTCTTGAGCTGCGGTGATGCATGCGAGGGTACCTGTTTTCCCACCTCGTTCGGCCTGCCGCGAGTTGAGAACAGCCTGGTGGGGCGGCTGCGCCCTGGCAATGCCGCCAAGCTAGCCCTGCGGGCGCGGGCACGACCCCAGTACGTTCGCCGGCAGAAGCCCAATGCCGGAGCTACCCCGCGGGCGCGGGGACGGACGACGACATCCTGGGTAGCGACGCTGACGTTGACCGGGAACAACCCCCGCAGGCGCGGGGACGACTGGGCGACGGTTTCGAGGTCGGTTCCGGCCAGCGAGCGCCCCCCGCGGGCGCGGGGAGGACACCCGGCCGAGGTCCGCGTGGACGACGACGACCGAGCTACCCCCGCAGGCGCGGGGACGGCATGGGACGTCCCATCGACGCCCGTGGGTGGGACGAACTACCCCCGCGAACGCGGGGACAACCGAGGCGTCTGGGCTCCGGCCAGGCCAGCCCGAAGAGCTACCCCCGCAGGCGCGGGGACCACGGGGGTGTCGTCGTGGTGGCGCGGGGCCAGGTGTCGAGCTATCCCCGCAGGCGCGGGGACCACTTCCGCACCAGCCGGACCGCAGCCTTACGGCGCAGAGGCGTATCCCGCGCGCGGGGAGCACGGGCCACGACGACGCAGGACACATGCGGTGGCAGGGTCCTCCCCGCAGACGCGGGGAGCAGGATCAGGGCTGGATCGAGGCGCCCGAGCGGGAGGGACCATCCCCGCGTACACGGGGAGCAGTTCGCGGAGTATGCCGCGCGGGCCTACGGCCTGGGACCCTCCCAGCGTGCGCGGAGAGCAGCCGGTCAAGTCCCGGTCCGCCATCGCCGCCGTGGGACCATCCCCGCGGGCGCGGGGACGACCATCCGCACAGTTCGCAGCGCAGGTACCACGGGGGACCAACTCCGCGGGCGCGGGGACGACGGCCTCTACGCGTGCGCGCGCGAGGCGGGCCGAGGACCAACCCCGCGGGCGCGGGGACGACGTGAGCTGAACGAAGAAGCGGGCGAGCTCGGTCGGACCAACCCCGCGGGCGCGGGGACGACCCCCTGGCACTCGGCCTGCACGGTGGCCGCGGCGGACCAACCCCGCGGGCGCGGGGACGACCCCAAGCTGTCCGACCTCGCCAGGGTGCAGTTCCTCTGAAGTGAAGGTCGTGGATCAGGCGGTCAGTCTGTATGTGGCCAGGCCAGAGCTGGGGTAGAGGCGTTCGTGTTCGCGGGCGGTGTGGTAGGTGAAGTAGGCGTCAAGGTGTCCGTTGCTGGTGACGGCGCGGAGTTTGAGGACGGCTTCGGCGCCGGCGAGGCCCCAGCGGGCGCCGGTGATGTCGAGGCGGTCGGCGATGAGATGCCGGCAGGCTCCTTCGATCGCGCCGGTGGCGATGGGCCAGCCCGCTGCGAGGGCGGTGTCGTAGTGGAGTTGGTCGAGGTGGCCGGTGAGGTAGCGGTGGCAGGTGATGACGGCTTCGCGGGGTGAGGCCGCCAGGTGGGCCTGGTCGGCTTGTGCGAGGAGTTCGTCGGCGACGCGGGCGGCGTGACCGGCGAGGATCGCGGTGAGCCGGTCGGCGGTGAAGGCTTCGGCCTCACGGCTGCCGGGCTTGTGGAAGGCGTGCGCGGCCGCCCAGACGTATTCGGTGACGTGGACGAAGTCGATCAGGACGTGGATCGTCACGCCCCGGCGGGCGGCTTCGGCCTGGACGACGTCGAGCTGGTGTCGGGCGCCGTCGACCAGGACGATCCAGTGGCGCAGGTGGTGCGGGTCGCGGGCCTGGGCCTGGTCGAACGCCTCGGCGATGACCTCCTCGGGGGGTTTGACCAGGGAGGCGGTCAGCCACTTGTTCTCCGCCCTGGGGTGCGGGCGGCGGGTGCGACGGTGGCTGCGGCCCTCGGGCGGGCCGATCACGTCGTGCGGGCGGCGCGGGGCCGGGCGGATGTCGAAGACGCAGGCGATGGTGGCCATCCGTTTCCGGTTGGGTTTCTCGCCCGGGGCCAGCCGCCCCCGCCGGCCCGCGGCGGCGGCCCGGGCGGCCTTGCGGCGGGTGGCCTCGCGCAGGGCTTCGGGCCGCATGACCACACCCTTGCCGTCGGCCTGGATGACCAGCGGCATGTCCCGGCTGCAGGGCAGCGCGGTCTTCGCCCGGTAGAAGCCCTCGACATCCGCGGCGGTCTCGACGACGAGTTCCTCCAGCCGGCGTTTGCCCAGCACCGGCCCGCACTGCCGGCCGACGGCAGCCACGGCCTGGTCGAAGGAGCCGCGCACGGCCTCGGTGACGGCCAGGCGGCGCAGACCGGCCGAGTGCCGGCCCGCGGGCAGCGACAGAGCTACGTCCGCGGGATGCACGTTGCTCACCCCAGGTCCACGATGCGCGACCCGTCGTACCCTCACGTGGCCGAAGACGGTGGACAGCCACCGCTCATGCCCCTTCTCCCGCCACGGACGCGGGATGCCGTCGCCACCCGTCACCCTCAGGCAGGGACGGGCCGCGAGGTGTTCTTCCTCGCGCAGCGCGCGCAGGTCGAGGTGGTCCTGCAGCAGTTGGCGTATCAGCGCGCGTCCGGCTTCCTGGAGGTGTTCCTCCAGCTCACCATGGGTCCACTCTTCGGCCTCGCGGCCTGACAGGGTGGCCGTCAGCAGGTCGAAGGCACTGACCGAGCGTGCGAACGCCTCAGGCGTGCCCCGCATGTCGTAGGGTTCCATCCGGGCTCTTCTCTCGCAGGTTCGTTCTGGTTCGCACCTTCGAATCTAGAAGGAAGAGCCCTTCTTTCAGGGCGTGTTGGACGAATGAGTCTTTCTCGTGGCGGATGGGGTGAACAGGCCGGGAGTGGTCTCGTCCAGCCAGCCCCGTACCACCAGACGCTTCAGCTTCGACCGCGTCACCTCGATCTTCCCGTTCTCCACCGGCAACCCGATCCTGGGCACGATCTGCTTGGCCCGCACCGGCCCCGGCGCATCATCGACGACCTCGAGAATGTCCTGGTAGACCCGCGGCAGCACAGTCGCGGCCATGCCCGGCTGCCACTTCGGCACCGACAGCACCCCCACGACCTGGCGCTCGGCCCCGGCGAACGGCGATACGTCCGCCGCCGCCGCCGTCGGCGGCGTCTCGTCCGCAGCGCTGCCGTCGCTCATCCTCGCCAGGAGTTCCCCTGCCGTCTCACGGGTGATCACCAGCCGTGACAGCCTCTCCTGCTCAGCCTCCAGCCGCTCGGTCAACTCGGCCAGCTGGGCCTTGAGTTGTTCCACCCGGCCCCGGACCTCCGCCTCCTCGGCCTCGATCGCCTCGAACAACGAGCCCACCGACACCACCTCCTCCCCTCAGGGAGAAGACCTGCCCACCTGGACGCCAATCAACGTCTCCCCAGGTCAGCCCGTCCCTCGAAACGAGCCGCACCCACCTCGCCAAGCTCCTCGCCGGACCAACCCCGCGGGCGCGGGGACGACCGTGGCTACGGGTGCGAGAGCCAGTCGTGCAGTGGACCAACCCCGCGGGCGCGGGGACGACACCTCCGGGTCGGGCGACTGGTGCCACTGGACGGGACCAACCCCGCGGGCGCGGGGACGACGTGCCGCTCGGGCCGGGGGTAGAGGAAGCCAAGGGACCAACCCCGCGGGCGCGGGGACGACTGGCGGCGGCAGACGGCGAAGGTGCTGCGGCCAGGACCAACCCCGCGGGCGCGGGGACGACGCGAGGTCCTCGCCGAGCAACTGCGCGACCCGGGGACCAACCCCGCGGGCGCGGGGACGACGCTCAGACGGGCGCCTACGGCCTCTGTGGGCGGGGACCAACCCCGCGGGCGCGGGGACGACTGGACCAGCGGCACCCTCCACGGCGGCATCCACGGACCAACCCCGCGGGCGCGGGGACGACGGCCGGCGAGTACCTCGGCCTCGACTCCCACCAGGACCAACTCCGCGGGCGCGGGGACGACCCCTCCCCGATCGTGAACTCGCGGCGGCGAGGCGGACCAACCCCGCGGGCGCGGGGACGACCGGTGTGTGGAAGCCCGGCCGGGGCTCGTTCTGGGACCAACCCCGCGGGCGCGGGGACGACTGGCCGCCGCAGAACAGGGAGTGGAACCGCGGGGGACCAACCCCGCGGGCGCGGGGACGACAACCAGGTCCTCGCCGTGAAGACCCCCGAGTCCGGACCAACCCCGCGGGCGCGGGGACGACGGGCGACTGGACGGGTGTGTGGCAGCACGTGATGGACCAACCCCGCGGGCGCGGGGACGACAGCTCAGCAGCCCCTGCGGGCAGCTGTCCACGCGGACCAACCCCGCGGGCGCGGGGACGACGCGCCTGGCTGACGCGGGCCGACCGAAGCAGGGGGACCAACCCCGCGGGCGCGGGGACGACACTTCTTGAGCTGCAGCGATGCGTGCGAGGGTACCTGTTTTCCTTCACCTCGTTCGGCCTGCTGTATGTCGGCAGCCCGGTGGGACAGCCGACCGATGCCGGTGAAGTCTCCGAGCTACCTCTGCGGGCGCGGCCTCAAGCCACCCCGACGGACGCAGGAACGACTGGAACGGCAAGCGGAAGCACGACCGTGACGAGAGCTACCCTGCAGACGCGGGGACGGCCCGCTGCGTTCCCGTACGCGACGAGCCGCTCCAGGGGCACCCCCGCGAGCACGGGGACCACTCGGTCGGTCGGGCAGCTCCGCCGTACCGCCGGGAGCAACCCCCCGCAGGCGCGGGAAGGACGCGCAGCGCTGCCGGAAGGTCGGCCTGGTCCACGAGCTACCCTTGCGGACGCGGAGACGACGAGGACGAACCGGCGGCGAGCAGGACGACGGCGACGGCGAGGGAGCTACCCCCGCGGGCGCGGGGACGACAGGCTCCCGCACGGCGGACACCGTGTACGACCGGAGCTACCCCCGCGGGCGCGGGGACGACCCGCGCAGGAGCTGACGGCGGGCGCGGGCGACGGAGCTACCCCCGCGGGCGCGGGGACGACGGGACACCGAACCGGGAGAAGGTGAGCTGCCCGGAGCTACCCCCGCGGGCGCGGGGACGACCCGGGGCACCCCCCAGGCGCGGGCGGTCTCTAGGAGCTACCCCCGCGGGCGCGGGGACGACTCCTCCACGGAGTGGCTCGGCGTACTGAACCGCGAGCTACCCCCGCGGGCGCGGGGACGACGCGGGGAGCGTGCCGCAGCGCGGCCCGGTCGGGGAGCTACCCCCGCGGGCGCGGGGACGACGATCTCGGCGTCACTCACAGGAGCGCCTCCGGGGAGCTACCCCCGCGGGCGCGGGGACGACAGCAGGCCGAAGATGAAGAAGTAGACCGCCGCGTGAGCTACCCCCGCGGGCGCGGGGACGACGTGCAGTGCGCGAAGATCTCCAGGGCGCGCCGGGAGCTACCCCCGCGGGCGCGGGGACGACCCGCTGCTCCACATCGAGCCGGGGACCCCGAACGAGCTACCCCCGCGGGCGCGGGGACGACTGTCCGCCGGGGTCGGCACCGAGCCGTCGACCGGAGCTACCCCCGCGGGCGCGGGGACGACGGAAGGTCCGTTCGCTTGCCCGGCGTCGGCGGGGAGCTACCCCCGCGGGCGCGGGGACGACGGGTACAGCACGGAGCCGCCGAGCGTGACGGAGGAGCTACCCCCGCGGGCGCGGGGACGACCCACCGACGGCGGCGCGGCCGCCAGCGGGCTTGGAGCTACCCCCGCGGGCGCGGGGACGACCCGATGAAGTACCTGAACGGGGGAGGCGGAGGCGAGCTACCCCCGCGGGCGCGGGGACGACCAGCACGGCCACCCCGAGCACGACGTAGAACAGGAGCTACCCCCGCGGGCGCGGGGACGACACTTCTTCACCTGCGGTGATGCACGCGAGGGTACCTGTTTTCCTTCACCTCGTTCTGCAAGCCGGGAGTTGCGAGCAGCCCGGTGGGACGACAGTCGGCCGATGTCGGAGTTGCCTCCGCAGACGCGGGGACGACCTCGACGCCGCCCTCGATGTCGAGCGTACGGTGGCGCTGGACCAGACCGCGCCGGGTCAGCCACGGAAACGGCTGGTCGACCAGCGCGTCACCCCTGGTTTCCGCCAGCCGTTCGGTGAGCCGGTCGGCCAGCATCTGCGGCACCGCCTCCGGCGGCATCACCAGACCCGAGCTGGCAAACCGCGCCACCGATGACGACTTCCCCCGGCTCCGAGCCACCCCCGCAAGCGCGGGGAGGTGACCAGGGCGACGCCGTACAGGAGCACGAGCCGGGAGCTGCCCTGCGGGCGCGGGGAGGACGCGAGGATCGGGCGGACCGTCACGCCCGGTACTGGGCCAGGCGAAGCCGCCCGGTCGGGGTCAGCGGGGCATTGCGGTGGAGCACGAGGGACTCCTGCGGTCGGGGCGTAGATGTCGCGATCCACACCGAAGTCAGAAGGCCCTCACCCGTTCGAGCATCCAGCACGCGTGTCACCATCGTTTCGGAACAGCGCAGCCAGGCGTTTCTCCGGGCGGGGGCTTCCTCCCCGCCCTGCCCCGGCGCTTACGGTTGTCTTACGGGCTGTGTGCGCCCTGCGTGTGCGTTGTTCAGCTGACGGGGATGACGTAGGCGCGGGCGAAGTGGGTGCCGATGTGCGCTTCGTGGAGGTGCCCGGCGATGGCGCGGTCGCCTTCGACGCCGATGACGACGTGGATGTGGGCGAAGCCGTTGCGGATCTCGCCGGTGCCGGTCATCTCGCCGGGCAGGTCGTACTTGGTGATGTTGTCCTTGAGCGCATCGTCTTCGGGCATGGTCGAGACGGTGAAGGAGTCGGCGGCCCCGATCAGGGAGACGATCGCCGCGTCGGTGATACCGGCCTTGGCGGCCTGGCGGTTCAGCTCGTCGATGAGCTCGCCGGCGGGGACTTGGAAGACGATCATGCGGGACTCCGTCCGATCATGGGGCTCAGCTCCCGCAGCATGATTGAGGAGCACCAGCGGGCGCCAGAGTCCTTGGGGTTGAGGGCTTCCCTCGCGAAGCGGGTGGCCAGGAAGTCCGCGCGGTGGCCGTACGAGGCGGGCTGGGAGACGATCCGGCCGGCCGTTGTCCAGTCCACGGCGCATACGCGGGAGGTCACGGCCGTCATGTAGAGGTGGCGGGCTTCCTCGTCGTGGGCCAGGGCGCGGGCGACCTGGTCGGCGTGGTCCTGACCGGGCAGCTTCGCGAGGATGCCCGCGGCGTTGACCCGCAGGATCGGTATATCGCCGTCCAGCATCCACCGGCGCAGGTGCACGGTGGACGCTTTGTCCGCCATGGAGGCGGTGACGATGTCTGCGCCGTGCGTGGTCTGGACGCGGCCCAGGGGGACCGGGTCGCTCCCGGCGATGCAGGCCGCTATTTCGGTGGCGAGCGCGCCGTGCGTGACGGCAAGGGCGGACAGTCCCAGGAAGGCTCGTCGGTTCACGCGATCGAGCCTAGCTTCCGCTTGCAACTGCTCGACAGGGAGGCCCAGTACGCGAGACAGGTGCCCGATCCAGTACCTGCCGGGGATGACCTTTCCGCTCTCCCACCGTTTGACCGCGTCCCGGCCCGGCGCTCCGGCGGGGTCACCTGCACAAATGGCCAGCTGCTCGGCGAGCTGGACCTGGGTCCAGGGCTTGAGTAATCGCAGATCACGGAGCAACTGTCCGATCGGCATGGGCACATGATGCCCCACGGGATGCCCCTCCGTGACGGTGTCGGCATGGTTCACCCTTGCGGGAGCCCGACCGATGGAGGTTGCGTCATGAACACCGCGCGCAGGCCCGTCTCCCACCGGCAGCTGCCCGACTGGCTCACCGAGGACGCTACGGCTGTCGACGAGGGCGGCCACGGCCGCCGAGGCATCGTGCAGTTCATCGGCGAGTGGGGACCCCTCTACCTGGCGCGTCACCGACTGCCGTCGTCTTCCTGCGCCCCGAAGGCGGCGGCACGGAGTGGATCGTCGCCGACCACCGCACGCACCCTCACCCAGGGCTGAACCCCATAAGCTCCCCGCCCCAGCCAGAGGCGGGCAGGCGGGCCCCAGGGGGGTCCGCGGCACTACCGGTTACGGGCAGCCGTCCCGCACCGCCGTTTTCTCCGCAGAGAAGGAGCCCTGCCATGGAGCAGTCCAAGTCCACCATCGCCGTTATCAGCGCCCAGTCGCCGGCCCAGGAGACCGACGAGGTCACCGGGCCCGTCGTGGTCGCCGTCGACGTGGAGGACGAGGAGTAGTCCTCGCCCCTCGCCCGCGCCCTGACCTGGGCGCCTCTTCCCCGGCCTCTGGGCCCGGGAAGAGGTGCTCCTCAGGCTTCACCCTGGAGGCCGATAGTGATTCACGTGTTCGTCGGGCCGACGCTGCCGAGGTCCGATCCGCAGCTTGCCGCGCCGGGTGTGCGGGTGTGGCCGCCGGCGCGGCACGGCGACCTGTTCGACACCGCGGTCCGCAGCGGCGACACGGTGGTCCTCATCGACGGCGTGTACCACCAGGCGCCGGCGCTGCGGCACAAGGAGATCCTGGCCGCGATGGGCCGGGGCATCCGGATGGTCGGGGCGGCGAGCATCGGAGCGCTGCGGGCGGCCGAACTGGCGCCGTACGGGATGCTCGGTGTCGGCCACATCTACACCGGCTACGTCCGCGGGGACATCGACGGTGACGACGAGGTGGCGATCGGGCAGGCCCCGGACGGGGAGTTCGGCGCGCTGACCTGGCCGCTGGTCAACCTCCGGCACGCCCTTCAGCTCGCGGTCGCGGACCAGGTCCTCGACGCCGAGCGAGCCGCCGGGCTCTTGTCGGCGCTGCGCGCGGTCTACTACCCGCAGCGCACCTGGGCCGCCGTGCGGGCCGTGTGCTGCGGCTGCGGTGAGAGGGCGTTTGCTGACTGGCTGGCCGAGCGGCGCGAGCAGGACCGGCACTTCGGTGACCTTAAGCGCGCCGACGCGCTCGCTGCCGTGCGGACCGCGCTCGACGGTACCGCGGCGACGAGCGTGGTGGCCGCCCCGCCGCCGGGGTGGGAAACGACCTACTTCCGTCGCTGGTCCAACGCCGCCGTGCGGGAGCGGGTGTACGGCCTGGAGCTGTCCACCGAGGACCGCCTCGTCTACCAGCAGGTGTTCGACCCCGCGTTCCGCGACAGGTGGGCGGCCTACCTCGAACACCTCTCCCGGCACCCCGCGGACGGCGAGCCCGGGCTGCCGCTCGCCGTACGCCTGGCCCGGGCGGGCGTCGGGGGCCTGCCCGCCGACCGTGTGTTCCACCCGAGGCTCGACCTGCGCGACGAGCAGACCGTGGCGCTGCTGCTGGCCGGCGAGACCGCAGAGGACCGGCGCGCGGTCGCCCGGTACGCCGATGCCCTCGCCTGGGCCCGCCGCAGCCGGCCCGGGTTCTCCACGGTGGCGGTCCGCGACGAGGTGGCCCGCGACTTCCTGCTGCGGGTGTGGCGGTGCGACGAGGGAGGATTCGACGCGGAGGCGTCCGCGCGGGGACTGCGCCGGGAGGCGAGCGCGGTGGATGCGGCCAAGCGGTTCGTGCCCGGGGTCTGGGAAGAGACGAAGAGGATGGAGACGGCCCGTGGTGGGCGTTGACAAGCTGGTTGCGCTGCCGGGCACCGTACGGGCCCGTACGCCTGAGGAGACGTGGAAGGCGGTGGCCGGCCGCCTTCACGAGTTCGGCATCACCCGCCTCGCGAACCTGACGGGCTTGGACGTGATCGGGATGCCGGTGTGGACGGCGATCCGGCCTGCGTCGAAGACCTTGTCCGCGTCGCAGGGCAAGGGCGCCACCGTGCTACTGGCGAAACTGTCGGCGGTGATGGAGGCGATCGAGCTGTGGCACGTCGAGCAGCCGGTGTCCGTCGCCGCGGTGGGCCCCGCCGCCGAGGTCGCCCCCCACTGCCCCGTGACCGCGCTGCCGACCACCGCCCCGTACCCTGAAGAAGCCCTCGCCAGGGTGGTGTGCGAGTGGACGCACGCCGCCGGCCTGGTGAGCGGGGTGAGGGTGCTGCTGCCAGTCGACCTGGTCCGCCGCCGCGGCCAGCGCCCCGACTGGACCCCGGACGTGTGGCGGGCGACCAGCACGGGCCTCGCCTGCGGCAACACCCGCGCCGAGGCGGCGGTGCACGCCCTGCTCGAGGTGGTCGAGCGCGATGTGCTGTACCGGGACACGCTGGTGGGCGGACGGCGGCGCACGCTGATCGACCTCCGCACGGTCGACGACCCGCTCGGCCAGGAGGTGATCGCCCGCCTCGCGGCCGCGGGCATGGCGCTGGAGATCGCGCTGGTGGACGGCCCATACGGGCTGCCCGTGTGCGTCGCGTATCTGTGGTCGGAGGACTACCCGGTCGTCTTCGCGGGCGGCGGCTGCCACAGCGACCCGGCCATCGCGCTGACGCGGGCGGTGACCGAGGCCGCGCAGTCCCGGCTCGCCGCCATCGCCGGAACTCGCGACGACCTGACCGCCGACCACGGCAGCTTCGACACCTCGCCCTTCCACCCCGCCCAGACCGCGGGACTCGCGCCGTGGCCGGAGGCGACGGCCCGCTTCACCCCGGCCGCCGACGGCTTCGCCAGCCAGGCCCGCGACATCGCCCGCCGCCTCCAGCACGTCACCACCCACGAGCCGGTCGTCCTAGACCTGTCCGCCCCGGACGCCCCCATCCGCGCCGTGCAGGTCGTCTGCCCCGGCACCCGCTCCCGGATCAGAAGGTCAATGCCCCGATGAACCCCACGGCCACCAGCCCGCCCCCAGCGCCGTCCGCACCCGCGCAGGGACGCTCGGCCCAGTACGACGCCTTCCACGCCGCCCGCGCCCGCACCAATCTGGTTGCGAGCCTGTACGCCCAGGCGATGGGCGAGGACTACCCAGTAGAGGTCGCCGCCTCCAGCTCCTGTGACTGGCCCCTGCTGGGACTGCTGACCGCGCGACTCCGGATGCATCCCGGACAGGTCCTCGTGGACGCCGGTTGCGGCGCCGGCGGCATCGGCCTGTGGCTGGCCCGCGCCCTCGCCGTCCGCCTGACCGCCTTCGACTTCTCACCCGTAGCCGCCGCCCAGGCCACCGCCCGCCGCGCCCACTTCCTCGGGCCCGCCGCCGACCGCGCCGTCTTCCACGTCGGGGAGCTGGAGAACACCGACCTGCCCGACGGCTGCGCCCACGGCATCGTGTGCGTGGACGCCCTCGGTGGCGCCGCCGACCGCGGGGCCGCTTTGCGCGAGCTCGGCCGCGTCCTGGCCCCAGGCGGCCGACTGGTCGTCACCCGCGCCCTGCGGCAAGGCGCGGAACCGGCGTGGCACGAGCAGGTCGCCGCCGCCGGCCTGACGCAGGAGCACCTGGACGAGCGGCCCGGCGAGCCCGCGATGTGGGAGCGGCTCTACCGGCTGTGGATCGCCCACACTGACCAGCTGCGGCGCGAGCTGGGCCAGGCACCGGCCGAGAACATGCTCCACGAGGCACACCGGATGCTCCCCAAGGTCCGCGGAAGGCGGGCCGTCCTGCTGACGCTGCGGCGCCTCCCATCAGCCCCGGCCGGAGAAGGGGCGGCCGATAGGATGGCCGCGCCCGACCGCCATCCCGGGGACAGGCCCGCGTCCAGCAAGGAGACCCCGCAGTGAACCAGCACCACGCCCGTACGGCGGTGTTCTCGGCTGGTTCCTGGGGCACCGCCGTGGGCAAGATCATGGCCGATGCGGGCACCAGCGTGATCATGCACGCCCGCCGCGATGAGATCGCCGACGCGATCAACGCCACGCACCGCAACGCTGGGTACTTCCCGGACGTCGAGCTGCCCCACACGGTGACCGCGACGACCGATCCGGCCACCGCGCTGGACGGCGCGGACTTCCTCGTGCTGTCCATCCCCGCGCAGTCCCTGCGCACCGGCCTCGCGGCCTGGGCCCCGCACATCGGCCCGGACACTGTGATCGTGTCGCTGATGAAGGGCATCGAGATCGGATCCGGGCTGCGGGCGAGCCAGGTCATCACCGAGGTGACCGGCATCGGCGCCGAGCGGGTCGCGGTGCTGTCCGGCCCTAACCTCGCGCGCGAGATCATGGATGGCCAGCCCGCCGCCGCCACCGTCGCCTGCCCCGACGAGGACGCCGCCCACCGCGTCCAGCGCGCCTGCCACACCCCGTACTTCCGGCCCTACACCTCCACCGACGTGACCGGGTGCGAGCTCGGCGGCGCAGTGAAGAACGTCATCGCCCTCGCGGTCGGTATCGCCTCCGGCATGGGCATGGGCCACAACGCGCAGGCCATGCTCATCACCCGGGGACTCGCGGAGACCACCCGGCTGGCCACCGCGATGGGCGCCCACCCGGCCACCCTCGCCGGGCTCGCCGGCCTGGGCGACCTGGTGGCGACCTGCTCCTCCCCGCTGTCGCGCAACCGCACCTTCGGCACCCACCTCGGCCACGGCCTGACCGTGGCCGAGGCGACCGCAGCGACCCGCCAGACCACCGAGGGTGTCAAGTCCGCCGAGGCGATCCTCGCCTTGGCGGGCGCCCACGATGTCGAAATGCCGATCACCGAGATCGTCTCCGACCTGCTGCACGAGAAGGTCACGCTCGACCAGGCCGCGTCCGCGCTGATGCAGCGGCCCCCCAAGCCCGAGCGCTGACCCCCGCGACGCCCCGGCCCACGGGGCCTGCCGCACCTCGCCTTCACCCTCCCGACACGGAGGTCCTCAACTCATGCGCGAATCCGTGCTGTCCGCTGCCCACATCGTGCTCACTCTCGCCCTCCTCACGTGGATGATCACCGGCTTCACCCCTCTGCCCGGCCGCTGGCTGCGATGGAAGATGTTCTGCCGCGCCACCTTCACCATCGTCCAACTCACCGGCACCAAGGACGGCCACGCCGAACCGGTCAACGTCTACGACCACCTCTCGCCCGGCTCCTTCATCCTCGGCCCGCCCCAGCTCAAGGCGATCCTCGACCACCTCACCAACAGCGGCCAGTACGACCGGATCGACGGCACCGGCCGCGTCCTGTCCGCCCGCGGCGAGCAGCCCGTGAAGGTGGTGGCCAGCCGTGTGGTTCTTTGACCATCTCGCCTCCGGCTTCACCCGCCCCACCGACCCTGGCCGGCTCCAGTTGTTCCGGATCGTCTTCGGCACCGTGCTCACCGCCCGGTTCGCGCTCGCCCTCGGCCAGGGCGGCTGGGGCCGCCTCGCCCCCGGCTCCCTCGGCCTCCACCTCGCCGAACAGCGCTTCGGCCCCCGCCGAGCCCGGCTCCTCGTACCCGTGTACCGGCCCGCGCTGATCACCCGCACGATCGCCGCCGCCGTTCTGGCCGCCGGGCTCATTCCCCGCCTCGCCCTGCTGGTGGTCCTGGCCGGCGCCGCCATGGAACTGCTCTACCTCAAGAGCCCCAACGCCGTGCGCTACACCCTCCTGACCGGCACCTGTCTCCTCGTCGCCGGCGACCTCGGCCACGGGCTGAGCATCGAGCATGCCCCGAGCGCCTCGAACGCGTGGGCCCAGTGCCTCCTCGTGCTGATCACCACGAACCTCTACTGGAACAGCGCCTGGCAGAAGATCCGCAGCAGACAGTTCCGCAGCGGCCTCTACCTCGCCCAGTGGGTCCACACCTACACCCAGGTCAGAGAACACCTCCCGTACCGCCGCGGCCAGTACATCGTCCCCGCCATCGTCCGCCGCCACCTGGGCAACCTCACCGACCGCGACATCCGTATCTGGCGCCAGATCGCCGCCACCGTCATCGCGGCGGAGCTCGCGCTGCCCATCGCGCTCCTCATCCCGCAGACGATGCCGTACGCCGTCGCCGCCGGAATCGCGATACACGCCGCATTCAGCTGCCTCAAGCCCCGACAACTGATCACCTTCTCCGGCCTGACGACCGGCACCTACTTCGCCTTCGCCGCCTGACCCTGGCCATCAGGTCCACCGGGTGCCCCGTATCGTCAAGCTGCTGACCTGCGGGTCTGCACACCAGGTGGGGACTCCACCCTGTCAGCAGGGGATTCGCGAGAGTGGCGGGGCCCTGGCGCGGGCCGGTCCCGCTCCAGGCGGCGCACCCGGTCGTGGACGCACTCCAGACCGCCGGTCCCCAGCCCATCGCCGTGCAAGTAGTTGAGGCCCTCCTCACCATCGAGGGCGACGGGTAGGGCCGCCACGCTGCGGATCTAGTGCGACCACAGGACGCTCTGCACGAGGTGACCCTGCAAGTCGTGGCCGAGGAGATCGGCCAGCTCCAAGGCGGCGGCGCCCAGGTACACGCACCCCGCAAAGGGCTCTGCCGACAGCTCGGCCTTCGCCTCATCGAGGAGGCGCTCGTACTCCCCGGGGTGCGCGGAGAACAGGCACCGGACCGCGATGTCCTGGGCCGGGAAGTAGCTCGGCTCGGTGGTACCCCAGACGGACCTGGGACCATCCCCGCGGGCGCGGGGAGCAGTTAACCAGGCCCGTAGTCGTGGGGAGCAGCGCGGGACCATCCCTGCGGGCGCGGGGAGCAGACGGCAGCTCAGGCTGTGTGGCCTGCGGCAGAGGGACCATCCCCGCGGGCGCGGGGAGGACAAGCTGCGGAATTGGCGCGGCCCGTACGACCGGGAGCTACCCCCGCGGGCGCGGGGAGGACGGGGGTGTGTTGCGGAGGCGGGGCGGGTGCGGGGAGCTACCCCCGCAGACGCGGGGACGACAGCCGCCGCCTTCGACGCCGAGCGCACGGTGGCGCTGACCAGACCATGCCGGATCAGCCACGGAAACGGCTGGTCGACCAGCGCCTCACCCCGGCTTCCGCCAGTCGGCCGGTGATCCGGCCGGCCAGCATCAGCGGCACCGCCTCCGGCCGCCTCACCAGTCCCGAGCTGGCCAACCGCGCCAGCGTTGGCGACTTCAACCGGCTGCGGGCTACCCCCACGAGCGCGGGGACGACGGGGTGATGTGCGCGCGGACGTACGGGGTCGCGGAGCTACCCCCGCAGACGCGGGGACGAAGACACAGGTGTCGTCATTCCAGCCGCCCTGCTTGCGGTTTCTGCAAAGGCAACCGCCTTTCGTGACGGGCCTGCCCTCGCTCGGCGCGGCTTTCTCTCCGGTCCCGTCTGGTTTGCGTCCTACTGGCGGCTGGCATACACCCGCAGGCTCGCGGTATGGGGCTTATCGAGGAGCGGCCGCGACGGATCGGCACTGGCCAGTCGGCATGCCCGTATTGCGGGCTGCCGCAGGATCGGGCGGTGACGCTGGACGGCGACTGGGTGCTGCTGGAGCCGAGGGTGCGGGTGCTGGCGCACCTGGTGCCGGCGGAGCATCGGTGGATTGAGCTGTCGGATGGCCGGGTGACGGTGTACGGGACGTTCCCGGCAGCGCGGGATCAGCAGTGCCGGATCGAGCACCGTCTGGGTTGCCCACGGCAGGCTCTGCCGGATCTGTGGCCGTGGCTGACCGCTCTGCGTGCGGAGAACGGCTTGGCGGCGGACCGGCGGGGTGAGGAGCCTCCGTCGGAGCCACCTGCCGCTTTGCCGAACGTGGGGTAGCACGCCATGGCGCGGGGACGACGACCTGGCGGTCTGGCGCACGGCCCGGGAGTCGGAGCTACCCCCTCAAGCGCGGGGACGACCGCAGCGACTACACCGCACCGATCTACGACATGGAGCTACCCCTGCGAGCGCGGGGACGACCACGTCTCGGCCGCACACACCGGCTGGACCGTGGAGCAACCCCCGCAGGCGCGAGGACGAGGGCTGGGCCGGAACCTCAACCGCGGGCGCCTCCGAGCTACTCCCGCGGGCGCGGGGACGACCCCGCCACCCTCAGCGAGAACCGGGTGAGCAGGGAGCAACCCCCGCAGGCGCGGGGACGACGCGCCCACAGAGAGGACGCCGCCCCGTGGCATCGAGCAACCCCCGCAACTGCCGGTCAATCACAGCCCAATCAAAGGGCGCGGAGCAACCCCCGCAGGCGCGGGGACGACGCGGCGAAGGCTCCGATGGTCATCAGGACCATGGAGCAACCCCCGCAGGCGCGGGGACGACGGTCTGCTCCTCGTGGTCGGTGGTGGTGGCTACGAGCAACCCCCGCAGGCGCGGGGACGACGCGTCGACGATGCCGCCCGACGTGGCCGACCCGGAGCAACCCCCGCAGGCGCGGGGACGACGGCATGTCGCCCCAGCGGTAGACGAGTCCGGGGGAGCAACCCCCGCAGGCGCGGGGACGACGAGCCGGCCGCCGGGGGTGGTGGTGTCGAGCGCGAGCTACCCCCGCAGGCGCGGGGACGACGACCCGGCCACCGTCTCGGCGGCGCTGGGCGAGGAGCTACCCCCGCAGGCGCGGGGACGACGGATCAGCAGGGACGCCTCGATGCCGAGGATGAGAGCTACCCCCGCAGGCGCGGGGACGACGGACCGCCCCATCTCGTCGGGCTCGCGGGGTCAGAGCTACCCCCGCAGGCGCGGGGACGACGTGGTCGCTGATCGGCTGCCGATCGACTGCCGAGAGCTACCCCCGCAGGCGCGGGGACGACACTTCTTGAGCTGCGGTGATGCACGCGACGGTACCTATTTTCTTTCGCCTCCTCCACCCTGCTGTGAGTTGGCGGCCTGGGGGCAGCCGGCCGTTGTCGGCGAAGTCTCCGAGCTACCTCTGCGGGCGCGGGGGCGACCTGACGGGCCCGCCGGGGAGCAGCTCATACGGCGAGCCCCCAAACGTGAGGACGACATCGCAGCCACGCACCGGTAGGCGACGACACTGGAGCTACCCCTGCAGACGCAGGGACGACGCGCTGCGTTCCTGGACGCGACGAGCCGCTCCAGGGATACCCCCGCGAGCACGGGGATGGCTCGGTCGGTCGTGCAGCTCCGCCGTACCGCCGGGAGCTACCCCCGCGGGCGCGGGGACGACCCGCTGTCCGCCGGGCCGACGCCGCCCGTGCGGGAGCGACCCCTGCGGGCCCAGGGACGATCCGTAGGTCAGCGAGGCGCCGCCGCCGGCCGGGGAACTACCCCGCGGGCGCGGGGACGACGGCCACGACGGCGGCGCGCACGACAACGGCGAGGAGCAACCCCCGCGGGCGCAGGGACGACCTGCCGGGCGGCCGGTGTGACGTGTCCGGTGCGGAGCAGCCCCTGCGGGCGCGGGGACGACGTGCCGGGCGACACGAGATCGACGCTAGAGCCCGAGCAACCCCCGCAGGCGCGGGGACGAATTCTTGACCTGCGGCGATGCGTGCGAGGTCACCTGGTTTCCTTCACCTCGTTTGGCCTGCCGTGAGTTGCGAGCAACTCGGTGAGACGACAGCCGGCTGATGTCGGCGAAGTCGTGCGGACGACGTGGCATCGGAGACGCGCTCCAACATGGTCGGGGAGCGAGCCCCGCAAACGCGGGGCTGACTCGGCGGCGAGCAGGACGACGGCGAGGCGAGGGAGCTACCCCCGCAGGCGCGGGGACGACGCGGTGCACGTCGTGCCCGCGAACATCTGGCGGGAGCTACCCCTGCGGGCGCGGGGACGACGACGCCGAAGAGGCCGTCGTGGGTGCCGAGCGCGAGCTACCCCCGCGGGCGCGGAAACGACGGGCTCACCGGCATGCAGCTCTACGAGTACCAGGAGCTACCCCCGCAGGCGCGGGGACGACGAACTGGTGGTCTTCGGGCAGGACGCCCGCGTGGAGCTACCCCCGCAGGCGCGGGGACGACTCAATGCTGTCTAGGGCAAGCTCAGCCGCCATGGAGCTACCCCCGCGGGCGCGGGGACGACCGTGCCCAGGGGCTGGGCTGGCGGCGCGGGGCCGAGCTACCCCCGCGGGCGCGGGGACGACAGCCAGGGCCGGGGCTCACTGGTCATCGTCGGGGAGCTACCCCCGCGGACGCGGGGACGACATCACGACCGAGGCCCTCGTCGGGGCGCCCACGGAGCTACCCCCGCGGGCGCGGGGACGACCGCGAGCGCTTCCGGGTTGGTGCTGGCGCGGCGGAGCTATCCCCGCGGGCGCGGGGACGACACCGCCGGCCTGGTCAGCTCCTCGGGCAACATCGCGCTACCCCCGCGGGCGCGGGGACGACACTTGATGACATCGCCGGAGGCGAGCTTCTCCAGGGCTACCCCCGCGGGCGCGGGGACGACACACTTCTTGAGCTGCGGTGATGCACGCGAGGGTACCTGTTTTCCTTCACCTCGTTCGGCAAACCGGGAGTTGCGAGCAGCCCGGTGGGACAACAGCCGGCCGCCGTCGGAATTGCCTCCGCAGGGGCAGGAACGGCGCCGCAGTGACGATGTTGGCGACGGGCCCGGAGAGCTACCCACTCGCGCTGGCCTCGAGGACGACGTCCCGATCAGGGCGGCGGGAAGTCAGTCCGCGCGCGGGCACGTCCTGGCCGGCCTGTCAGGCATGCAACTCGTACGGCGAGCTCCCCCTCTCCGCGAACGCGAGGACGACATCGCGGCCACGCACCGGTACGCGACGGCGCTCAAGCTACCCCGCAGACACGGCAACGGCGGCCTCCCTGTCCTGCGAACCTGGAAGCCTAGAACCCGTACCGCGGGCGCGGAAACCACCGCTGGTGCGGTGAACAGGCGCAGACCACCGTCGAGCTACCTCGTGAGGCCTGGCCGCTGGCGGCGGCCGCAGGCACGGGGACAACTCGTGGTCGTCGGTGACGGGCAAGCCGTCTACAGAGCTACCCCCGCCCTCGCCCCCGTGAGCGCAGAGACGACGACGGCGTCCACGCCGGGGTCGCCGTCGAGGGGTGCTCGACCAGGTGCCCAGTGGCCACGCCCTCCGCCCCCGCCAATGGAGACCACCGTGTCCCTCACCGCTCAGAAACCCGAGGAGCAGGCGCTGACGCGCAAACAGCCGTGAAGGCCGTCTATATCCCGACTTCCGAGTCACTGGCTGGAGCGAAAGCGCAGTTCGGAGGCCCACTGCTGAAGTTGGTCGGCGAGGGGGAGGTTGTCTCCGCGGTCGACGGTCTGCAGGAGCATGGCGCACACGGTGGTCTCGGCCGCGAGGCCGTCCGGGGTGCCCAGGATCGGGAAGGCAGCCCGGACGCGGGCGGCGGTGACGGGCTGGAGCAGGGAGTAGGCGTAGAGCATCGCGCCGTCGAAGCCCGCCGGCGCCAGCCCCCATGCCTCCCAGTCGAGGAGTTGGAGGGGGTTGGTGAGGTTGGCCCAGTGCAGGTCCGCGTGGGCCGGCGCCCAGCGGGGTGCGGCGGGGGCGGGGATGCCGAGGAAGGCGGGGATGGCGCGGTCCGTGTACTGCGTGCGGACGGCGATGCGGTCGGTGGAGGCCGCCGCTACCTTCTCCAGGGCGTGGATCAGGTCCGCCCACCAGCCCAGGGGGAGGTCGAGTTCATGATGCAGGACCGGGTCGTCGGAGAGGACCGGTGCGCTCACCCGGACTGTCAGCTCGGCCCGGTAGGCGGTTCCGTCCTCGGTCGCGTCGTGGACGGCGAGGAGGGCAGGCCGGTATCCGTCGAGGTCTGCCAGCGTCTGCTGGGCGGTGGCGGCGCCGTCCCAGAGTTTGCCGGACGCCTTGGCTGCTGGGGCGGACACCAGGCGCAGCCACGCGGCGTCGCCGGCGGCGGTGCGGGCGGGAGTGCCGAGGGTGCGTCCGGCCCAGCCCCAGGATTCGCCGCCGGGTTCGACGGCGGCGGCGAGGGCACGGGCGGCGCGCTGGTGGTGGGTGCGCATCCGGTGTTCGGTGGCGGGGTCAGGCGGTGGCGAGTACACGGGTGATCTTTCGCAGGTGGTCGGGGGTGGGCGGGGCTGGGCGAGTGCGTCGGTGGCCTGGCGCCAGTGTGGCGTACGGGAGGCGGCGAGGAGGACGGGTGTCACTCCTGGGCATGACGCGGTGGTCAGGAGTGACGCCTGGGCGGGGGTGAGGCCGGGGCGGATCAGGTCGGCGAGGCCCTGGCCGACGATGCGGGGCAGTTCGCCGCCGTGCAGCGGGGCGGAGGCCATGACCCGCAGGCCCGCACGGGCGGCCGCGGTGACGGGGCCGTGCCCGGCGAGGGCCTGGAGGACGTGCCGTTGGACGCCCGGACGACGAATTTGTAGGAGCTACCCCCCGCAGGGGCGGGAGGACCTGAACGCGAACCAAGTCGGCTACGACCTCGCCGAGCTACCCCTGCGGGCGCGGGGACGGCGGGTGAATCCGGGCGTCGCGTACGTGTGCGCGGGAGCAATCCCTGCGGGCGCGGGGACGACGGCGGGGGCGGCCGTCCTTCCCGCCGGCGCCGCATCGGCGTACGGCATCAGCGGTGGTCACCGGGCCACGCGCGCCCTGGCGAGCGCGTCCAGGTCGGTCACCGGCTCGACGCCGACCAGCTCCACGATCTCCCGGGCCGCCAACACCCAGCGGAGGCCAGCATCGTCGGTGCAGGCGACCCGCACCATCCCCTCTGGTCGCTCTGGGTCCGGGCCCGGCAGCGGCTGCAGTGTGTCCGGCGAGTACCGGATGCCGGCCACACCCCACGAGGGGGCGCCGGTGACGAGAGCTGCAGCCCAGCCGGTGCGCAGGTGTGGGCAGAGGCGGACGGCCTGCCGGGCGCACGCCGGATGGACTGGAGGCACCGCGGTGGTTTCGCCTTCCTCGATCGGTCGTCCGTCTCGGGCGGCGAGGACGTACAGCAGCCGGCCGCCGCGCTGGTGGGCGGGGTGGCCGCAGATCATGCACAGCTCGGTGATTACGGCCTGTCGCTGCCGGAACGCGTGCACGCGCGGCCACTTCGGCTGGCCAATGCCGCGGGCGTAGTGGACGCGGACCCAGAGGACGTCGTCGTGCCGGTCGTAGGGGCCTTCGTCCTCGTAGGCGAGGCGTCCGTGGCGGACGGTGAGCGGCGCTCTGATGACGGTTTCGCCGGTCCACGGGGTGATGTACGGCACCGGCACACCGGCCTGCCGCATGGGGCGGCCGGGCGCACTCATGATCCCTCTTTGATGTAGGGGCTGCGGCCCTCGCAGCCGTAGCCGGGCGGGCACTGAGAGACCTCGGTCGACATGTCGTGCGCGCCGACGTAGCCGGTGGCGCGGCCGGCGGGAACGGCGAGGACGTGCCGGAGGGAGGCACCGCACCAGACGCAGGCCCAGCCCGAGTAGCGAGCACGGGGCAGCTCGATTGCCGGGGGCAGCTCGCGGGTTTCGCCGGTCATGTCGGCCTCCCAGCCGAGGCCCGGGAGACGTCGACGAGCGCGGCGGCCAGAGCGCCGGGGTCGGTGAGCAGGCCGCCGTCGCCGGGGCAGATTCGCCAGTACGGTCCCGGGCCCGCCGTCCGCCGTGGCGGTGGCATCACCAGGCTCGACCCGCTGCCCAGGGCACGGGTGGTGTCGTCCGACCACGTGGTGGTGCCGGTGGGGACGAGTAGGTAGACGACGGCGCGGCCGTCGTAAAGAACGGCGCCGCAGCGGGAGCCGAGCAGGTCCACGGCGGAGAGACCGACCGAGCGGGGTACGCGGATGGCGTCCCAGTCGTGGCCTGCGTCGGTCAGGGTGCAGCCGCCGGACTGTAAGGGGGTGGTCGGCATACGCGCTCCTCGTACCGTGCGGTTCGGTGGGTACAAGGGTGGTCCTGGCATTGCAATTGCGCGAGGGCTTAAAGAGGTCTCTGTGCGGACGGAAAGAGGACTTTTTGTAAGCAGAGCGAGTGATAGCTAGGCAGATGGAGGACTTTTCGCAACACTGACCTCAGTCCGAAGGAGGAGGTCTTGTGGCAAACACCCGGTTCAAGGCGGTCCGACTCGCGGCTGGCTACCACTCTCAGGAGTCCCTGGCCAAGGCGCTGGGAGTCGGCGTGCGGCAGGTCCGCCGGTGGGAGTCCGACACCCCGCCCTGGCCGCATCCCGAGCAGGTGCAGGCTCTTACACGGCTCCTCGGCCAGTCCCTGGACGACCTCGGGTTCACTCCGCCGGGCGGAGCTGTGCCCACCCCCGGCCGCCGGACCGTACTCGCTGCCACCGCGGGTGCCTTCGGCCTCGCCGCCGTCCCCACGCAGGCGCTCGCCATGCAGCCCGCCAGTGCCGCCGACGACTACGAGGCCGTCACCCGCTCGCACCGGCGCCTGTACTGGACGGTCGCCCCGGCCACCTTGCACCCGGCCGCGCTCGCGCACGCCACCCTCGGCTGCGCCCTGCTCACCGAGACCGCCGGGCAGACCCGGGCCCGCATCGCCGCTGCCCTTAGTGAGAGCTACCTCCTCGCCGGGCGGATCGAGTTCTTCGACATGCGGGACGCCGACCGCGCCGCCGACACCCTGCTCCGCGCTCTCCAGGCCGCGGGCGAGGCCGATGACCCGCTGCTCGGCGCCGCCGTGCTCGCGCACACCGCGTTCATCCCCGGCTGGGCCGGCCGCCGTGACGAGGCCGTCGAGCGGATGGTGGCCGCGCGGACCTACGCCCGGCGGGGCCCTGCATCGGCCGAGCTGCTCGCGTGGCTGGACGCGGTGGAGGCCGAGTGCGAGACCCGTTGCGGGAACGCGCGAACGGCGCTGCACCTGATCGGGCACGCCGAGGACGTCCTCGCCGCGGGCAGCGAGCACGAGTCGCCGGAGTGGCTCGACTGGTTCAGCCCGGTCCGGCTCGCCGCTTTCAAGGGCAACACGCAGCTGCGCGCCGGGCACCTGCCGCAGGCGAGGACCACCCTCCAGGGCGTCCTCGACGCGCTCACCTCGGCCGAGGAGAAGCAGCAGACGGTCGTCCTCGGCGACCTCGCCGCCGTCGAGGCCGCAGCCGGCCAGCCGGAAGCCGCGTGCGAGTACGCGCAGCGGGCTCTGGGCCTGCTGGAGCGGACGTGGTACGCGATGGGCATGGACCGGGTGCGGGAGGTGCGGCGCGCGCTGGCGCCGCACCAGCACGAGCAGTGTGTCCGGGACCTGGACGACCGGCTGTACCAGTGGGGTACGACAGTCAGCGCCCTCGCTCGTTGAACTGCTTGATCTGCGGCGACAGCTCCGCGAGGCTCTCCACCCGGAACGTGGGGAGCCTCTGGGCCTGCTCGCTGCGCCATTGGATCGTCGCCCACGGCCCACGGTGCACGAGTGCGGTGCGCATGCCGGCCTGGCGCGCGGGGGCGATGTCGTTGTCGACGCGGTCGCCGACGTACAGCATCTCGCCGGGCTCGGCCGGGACGCCTTCTGCAACGCGGTCGAAGAAGGCGCGGTCGGGCTTGCTGGCGCCCCAGTCGTCCGAGGTGCCAATCAGGTCGACATCCGGTGTGAACAGCTCTCGGAGGATGCGCCCGGCGCGGACGGTCTGGTTCCCGGCGATGCCCAGCCACAGCCCGTCCGCGCGCAGCGTGGCGAGGGCGTTGCGGACGTCCGGGTACAGGTCGTCCTCGCCGAAGGTCTCCGGCTGCCCGGCCTCGGCCCGCTTCTCGCGTTCGGCGTACAGGTCGAACCCGGGCCGGAACTCCTGGAAGACGTCCCGGTAGTCGCGGCCCTGGGCGATGACGGCGCCGAACACGGCGGCGAAGGTGTGACGGGGAACGCCGAGCCAGTCGGCCCAGGTGCCGTACTCCCGGGTCTCGTCCACGAGGCACTCGCCAACGTCGAAGATGACTGCGCGAATCATGCGCCGACCCTATCCGGACACCACGAAACGGCCTCCGCCACCCGACAGTTCCGGGGCCGGCGCCCCGTCCCGACGACACACGAGCGCGTCGGGATCATCCGGCGGCTGAATCGCGTACCCGTCCGGGCACGCCGGGCCCGCCGGACCTTGATCTCCTTGCGCCCCCGGCTCACCCGTCGGGCCCTGCGGACCCTCCGGCTTGGCCGGGTCCGGCTCGCCCTGCGACCCCGGTGGCCCCGCCACACCAGGCTCACCAGCGGAGCCCGCCTCTGGTTCGCCGGTGCGTCCGGCGCACCGGACGCACCGGCAAATCCCGGCTCGCCTGCCGCACCGTCAGCGCCCCGCGCGCCCGCGATGCCCGGCGGACCGGATGGGCCCAACGGACCCGTCGCGGACTCGCCAGGATCAAGGCAGTCCCGCGGGGGCGGGGAGGACGCCCTGGCCGATGACGACTTGCCAGACGTGGAGGAGCTACCCCCGCAGGCGCGGGGAGGACAAGCAGAACCCGCCGGACACGATGACGGTCATGGAGCTACCCCCGCGGGCGCGGGGAGGACGTCCCGCCCGACTGGGTGCCGTAGAAGAACCTGGAGCTACCCCCGCGGGCGCGGGGAGGACCTGTGGCTGCGCTGGCCCGAGTTCGGGTTCGGCGAGCTACCCCCGCGGGCGCGGGGAGGACACTTCTTGAGCTGCGGTGATGCATGCGAGGGTACCTGTCTTCCTTCACCTCGTTTGGCCTGCCGTGAGTTGCGAGCAGCTCGGTGGGACGACAGCCGGCCGATCTCGGAGTTACCTCCTTAGCCGGAGACGACCGAGGCGTCCGGCTCCGGCCTGGCCCTGGTGCAGCACGACGTGCGGGAGCCACTCCCATCGGGTGCGGGGAGGAGGACGGCGGCCTCGCCGAGGTCCGGGAGGACATCGTCGAACTACCCCCGCAGACGCGCAGACGACAACAGCCGCCGCCTTCGACGCCGAGCGCACGGTGGCGCTGACCAGACCATGCCGGATCAGCCACGGAAACGGCTGGTCGACCAGCGCCTCACCCCCGGCTTCCGCCAGTCGGCCGGTGATCCGGCCGGCCAGCATCTGCGGCACCGCCTCCGGCCGCCTCACCAGACCCGAGCTGGCCAACCGCGCCAGCGTTAGCGACTTCAACCGGCTGCGGGCTACCCCCACGAGCGCGGGGATGACGGCGCGTTGCACACCGCGACGTGGTAGGCGTGCGAGCTATCCCCGCGGGTGCGGGGACGATTCCAGTCAGCTGCTGGTGCAGCACGACGTGCGGGAGCTACCCCGCTGGCGCAGGGACGACGACGAGGACGAGGGGTCAGCTGAGGTCATCGGGGGGCTACCCCGCGGGCGCGGGGAACATATGCCGTCGGGGGACCATCCCCGTGGCTGCAGAGACGACCGTCCTCCCGGACCTGGATGGAGACCTGGACCGGAAGCTACCCCGTAGGCGCCGGGACGACTCGATGACGACGTGTGGGGCGCGGAACGAACGACCTACCTCCGCAAGCGGGGGGAGCAGCGTCGCGGACAACGGCCCGCCGATCTGCGCCAGGGACCATCCCTGCGGGCGCGGGGACAACTACGAGCTGGTGGACACGGAAGGCCCGCGCACCGAGCTACCCCCGCAGGCGCGGGCACGACTCGGCGACGGAGACGCGCTTCAACACGGTCGGGGAGCAAGCCCCGCAGGCGCGGGAACGACCAGCAGGTGACGGCCAGCGACGTCCACCATGTCGAGCCACCACCGGGGGCGCGGGAACGACGCGGCCTGGATCGCTGCGGTGTCGTCGGTGACGGAGCTACCCCCCGCGGGCGCGGGGACGACCAGCGGGTTGCGCTTCTCACCGAAGGTGCGAAGGAACTACCCCTGCGGGCGCGGGGAAGACCAGCCGGGCGCCGAGGTCCGCTCGTGGTACCGGGAGCTGCCCCCGCAGGCGCGGGGACGACCGTGGACACGAGGCGTGCACGCCGTCGGTCCAGGAGCTACCCCCGCAGGCGCGGGGACGACGCTGCCGCACGGGCAGGCAACGCTGATGGGCCGGAGCTACCCCCGCGGGCGCGGGGACGACGACCGGTGCGCCCAGTGGGTGAGGAGCACACCCGAGCTACCCCCGCGGGCGCGGGGACGGCAGGAGGCCGTGCCGGGCGAGCCCGCGCAGGTCCGAGCTACCCCCGCGGGCGCGGGGACGACGTAGAAGTCGCTGCTGGTCACGATCTCGATCACGAGCTACCCGCGGGCGCGGGGACGACCCGATGCGCTCGCCGAGCTGCTCTTGAGTCAGGGAGCTACCCCCGCGGGCGCGGGGACGACGACCCGGCCACCGTCAGCGCCGCCCTGGGGGAGGAGCTACCCCCGCGGGCGCGGGGACGACGTGGGGTAAGGGCCGATCTCGGCGCCGTGGGGCGAGCTACCCCCGCGGGCGCGGGGACGACCCAGCCATGCGGTCACTCCCTCCAGTGCTCCGGGAGCTACCCCCGCGGGCGCGGGGACGACGTCCACCCGGACGCCCCCGGCGACCGGTAGCGGGAGCTACCCCCGCGGGCGCGGGGACGACAAGACCCGCCGCTGCTCGGCCCTGGAGAGGCTGGAGCTACCCCCGCGGGCGCGGGGACGACACTTCTTGAGCTGCGGTGATGCATGCGAGGGTACCTGTTTTCCTTCACCTCGTTCGACAAACCGGGAGTTGCGAGCAGCCCGGTGGGGCGTCGGCCGGCGGGTGGGCTGCGTCCTGCGGTGCCTGGGTCTCGGGCTCGTTGTCAGTGGGTCCGTTTACAGTGCCGCGCAAAGTGCGCTGTGGAGCGGGGGGCGGTTGTGGAGGACGAGCGGTCGGTCGTCGAGTTGATGCGGTCGATGGGGTTGGCCGATGAGGTCGTCACGCGGGTGTCGGTGTTGTGGGGGAAGTCGGCGGCGCGTAACGGTGGGCGGAGGCATCTGCTGCTGGGGCATCTGCTGGATACGGCGGCTGTGGCGGGGATGATGTGGGACCGGTACGTGTCGGTGGCGTTCCGGCGGCGGCTGGATGAGGTCAGCGGTGGCCGGGGGCGGTTGTGGTTCATGTGGGTGTGCGGCATTCATGATTGCGGGAAGGCGTGCCCGGCGTTCCAGTCGATGGATGCGGTTGAGGCTGCGTCGGTGCTGGCGGCGGGTTTGTCGTGGGGGCGGCTGCCGGTGGGGCAGAAGCGGTGGCGTCATGATGTGGCCGGGGCTGTGCTGCTGATTTCGCGGCTGGTGGCCGAGTGGGGTGACGAGGAGGCCGTGGGGTGGGTGTGGCCGCTGGTCGCCGGGCATCACGGGGCGTTTCCGTCGGGCGGTGCTCTCGATCCGCCGCGGGGGGCTCAGGGGCGGGGTGCTGCCTGGGAGGAGGTCCAGCGGGGGGTCGTTGACGTTTTCACCCGTGCGGTTGGTTTTGAGGATGTGGCGGATGCTCGGCCGGTCGGCTCGCTGCGGAAGGCGGAGCAGCTGGCGTTGTCGGGGCTGATCGTGATGGCGGACTGGATCGCCAGTGACAGCAGCCAGTTCGAAGGGCTGGCGGACGCGAGGGAGGTTTCCTTCGCCGGGGCGTGTCGGCGTGCGGAGGTGGCGTGGGGGCGGTTGCGTCTTCGTGGTGGCTGGCAGGGTCTTCCGCTGCCGGGGGGCCGGCTGGAGCCGCTGACGGGGCGGCTGGGGGTGCGGCCGCGGGCGTCGCAGCGGGAGTTGGTGGAGCGGGCGTGGTCGATGCCGGCGCCGGGGCTGCTGGTGGCGGAGGCGCCGATGGGGGAGGGGAAGACGAAGGGGGCGCTGGCGGCGGCCGAGGTTCTGGCGGCGCGGTTCGGTCTCGATGGTGTGTTCGTGGCGATGCCGACTCAGGCGACGAGTGATCCGATGTACGAGCAGGTGCTGCAGTGGGTGCGCACCTTTGATCCGGAGTTGGAGTCGCAGGTTGCGCTTTTGCATGGCCGGCGGCGGTTCAATGCCTGGTGGCGGGCTGTCTGGGCGGGGAAGGCGCGTCCGGACGGTGACGGGTGCGGCTGCGGCTGCGGCTGCGGCTGCGGCTGCGGCTGCGGGGACGGAAGCTTGTCCGGTGGTTTCGGCGTGGCCGAGGACGATTACGGGGCGATCGATGAGGACGCCGATTACGACCTGGTGCCTTCGGGGTCTTCGCCGGCGGGGGTAGGGGGGCGTGGGGCGGACGGGCCGGCGTATTGGTTTTTGGAGGACAAGCGTGGTCTGCTCACCGCGTTCGCGGTGGGGACGGTCGATCATCTGCTGCACGCGGCGACTCGTACGCGGCACGTCATGCTCCGGTTCGCCGGGCTGGCGGGGAAGGTCGTGGTCGTGGACGAGGTGCACGCTGCGGACGTGTACATGCGGCAGTTCCTTGTGGAGGCGCTGCGGTGGCTGGGGCAGGCGGGGGTGCCGGTGGTGCTGTTGTCGGCGACGCTGCCGCCTGCTCAGCGGCAGCGTTTCGTGGATGCGTATCTGTCCGGTGTGCTGGGCAGGGCGGATGTGCACCAGCCTGTGCCGGAGCCGGCCGGGTATCCGTGTGTCACGGCGGCCTACGGTGTCGGAGGCCGGGCAGTTGCCGAGTCGTCCAGGGAGGCCGTGGGGTCCTGGCGGGAGTCGGTGCCGGTGCGGCTGGACTGGTTGCCTGACACGGATCCGGCGGGCGCGCGGGTTGCGGCGGCCGTACGGCGGGCTGTCGCCGATGGGGGTGTCGTCCTGGTGGTGGTCAACCAGGTCGACCGGGCCCAGGCGATCTACCGTGATCTGCGGGACGGGGGTTTCGACGGTGTCCTGCACCTTCTGCATGCCCGGCTGTGCGCTGCTGACCGTGCGGAACGTACCGGGCAGTGCCTGCGTCTGATGGGCCCGCAGGCGGGTGAGGACCGGCCGGAGCGCATGGTGGTGATCGCCACCCAGCTTGCCGAACAGTCGTTCGATGTGGACGCCGATGTGCTGATCACCGATGTGGCTCCGACCGATCTGCTGCTGCAGCGCATCGGAAGGCTGCACCGGCACGCAGGTACCCGGCGTCCGGACGCGCACCGGGAACCCAGGGTCCTGGTCACCGGGGTGGCGCCCGGCAGGGACGGAGCGCCGCGGTTCCTGCGTGCCTCGGAAGGAATCTACGGCGAGTGGTCGCTGCTGAGGGCGGTGGCCCTGGTCTCGGAGGCCGCGGGCGCGCTCGCGGCCTCCGAGGCCGCGGAGTCGGCGGCTTCGTGCTGGAGCATTCCCGCCGACGTGCCCGAGCTGGTGGCGCGCGCCTACGGAGACGCCGGGGTCTGTCCGGCGGGCTGGAACGAGGCAGCGGCGTGGGAGCGGTGGCAGGCGGGTGAACGGAAGAGGGAGGAGAAGGCCGAGGAGTTCCTGCTGTGCCGGCGGCGGGAGTGGGCGTTCCCGACTCTGGAGGGGCTGCACTACGCGGGGAGCGGGGCCGCGTCCGAGGAGCAGCTGGACGCTGTCGTCCGTGACGGTGATCCGTCCGTCGAGGTGATTGTCGTCCGCAGGGACGCTGCTGGTTACCGGGCTGTTGACGGGTCCTGGCTCGGGGTGCACGGCGAGGTAGACGATGACGAGGTGACCGACCGGCTGATGGGCGGCACGGTCCGTCTTCCCTCGCGTCTGACCGGTGCGGTCCTCGGCGGGCTGAAGCCGCTTGCGGGGTGGGCGGGCCGGCCCTGGCTGCGGTATCGCCCGGCGCTCGTGCTGGAGGAGGACGGCACGGCGCTGCTGGGCGCGGACCGGGTGTCGTACGACGACCAGCTCGGTCTCGTCGTCGAGTGGGGTGTCGGGTGAGTGGGCCGTGGAGCCGGGGGGCCGTTCACCCCGCGCTGCGGGGACAGCTCCTGGTGCTGAGCGGAACATCAAGCGGGAACACCCCCGTCTGCGGGGAGGCCCGGCTCCACGAGCCGTGCGCAGGGTACCGGCCGGGCCGGGGTCGGTGGGCCGTCTCTGCCGATTTCGTCGAAGTCGCTTGAACAGCAAGCATTTGGGTGCAACGCTTCCAGCGACCGATCTCAGGCAACTCCCGTTCAAGACAACGGAGTTGGCCTGCCGTTCGCTGCTTCCAGGGGGGATGCGGCGAGCTCAGTACATACGCGCATGGAGGGGGGAAGCGCCATGGCCAGCGAGGGAGACCTCGTCCACGGCACCTTGTTCGACGCTGTCGTCCGTGACGGTGCCCGGCAGCCCGTCGGCCTGCTGGAGGCACTGCTCGAATCGCACACCGTCCGGCGGCTGGAGCTGCCGGTGCACACGATGCTGCCGGTGGTGCTCCGCCAGCTGCTGCTGCCCATGATGATCGACGTCCTCGGGGTGCCCCGCACCCGGAAGGAGTGGGCGGAGCGGTTCGGCCGCGGCTGCTTCTCGCCGGAAGAACGGGACCGGCTGGCGCACTACCTGGGCCCGCGCTACGGGGACCGGTTCCGTCTGTTCGACGCCGAGCGGCCGTTCGCCCAGGTCGCTGGTCTTCAGTCGGCGAACGGGGAGACGAAGACGGCCGCCCAGCTCGTGCCGTCCGTGGCGTCCGGCAACAATGTGCCGCTGTTCAGCTCGCTCAGCGAGGCCGACGAACTGCTGCTGACGCCAGGGGACGCGGCGCTGTGGCTGCTGCACGCGCACTGCTGGGACACGGCGTCGATCAAGACCGGAGCGGTGGGCGACCCGAAGGTCAAGAGCGGGAAGACGACCGGCAATCCGACCGGGCCGCTCGGTCAGTTCGGTGTGATCGTCCCGACCGGGCGGACCCTGTACGAGACGCTGCTGCTGAACACGCCGGTGAGGCCCGACGGTCTCGAGGCAGGGGACCGGCCGCAGTGGGCGTGGGACGAGCGTCCGGAGGGGCTGGGCTGCCTGTCGCCGGCCGGGGCCGCCTGGTCCGAGCGTCCGGCGACCGGCCTGCTGGATCTGCTGACCTTCCAGGCCCGCCGGATCCGTCTGCTCACCACCGAGACGAAGCAGGGACTGCGGGTGCACCGGGTGATCGTGTCGGCCGGTGACCGGCTGACGCAGACACCCGAATTCGAGCCGCACACGGCATGGCAGCACACCGCCAAGCCGAAGAAGGGCCAGCCGCACCGGCGGCCCCGCCGGCACGCCTCGGGCCGCGCCGCCTGGCAGGGGCTGGGCACGCTGCTGGCGATGAACCTGCCCGTGCAGGGCGACGGCCCCTACACCTCGCTGCTGCTGCGCCAGGTCAAAGACCTGCAGATGATCGGGGCACTGCCCGGGCAGTATCCGCTGGGAGTCGAGACGTCGGGTCTGGAGTACGGCACACAGTCGGCCGTGGTGGAGAACGCCATCGGCGACGACCTGCCCCTGCCGGTCAGGGCACTGCTCGCCCAGGACAGCTCGCTGCGCGAGGTCCTGCTGGAATGCGTGGAGCAGGCCGACCAGGTCGCCCGTGCCCTGGACGGGCTCCTCAACGATCTGCGCCGTGCCGCCGGCGGTGATCCGCTGCCCCGGGACAAGGGAAGCCGGCCCTCCGCGCAGTTCCTGCACTCCCTCGATACGACCGTGCGCCGCCTGCTCACCGGACTGCGGACCGTGGAGGAGGACGACGACGAACTCCTCGACCGCGCCCAGCTCGCGTGGGAGCAGTCCGTGCAGATCGCCGCGGACCGGGAGGCCGGTCTCCTGCTCGCGGCGGCGCCGCCGCGAGCGGTGGTGGGCCGGGCGGTGAAGAGCGGCGGCACGGAGTTCGTCTACCGCAGCGGCAAGGCCATCGGGATGTTCCGCGCGAAGCTCGCCAAGATCCTGACACGGGTCGCCGAGGAACGCCGCGCCGACCGCGAGGAGGGGGACGCGGCATGACCACCACCAGCACCCCTGCTGCCCGCTCCGGGAGGGGACGGGCCAGGCCGTTCTTCTGGGAGGAGGCCGCCGACGACTGGCACTCGGCACACGAAGAAGGGCGGCGTCCCCGCTTCTCCGAATACGTCACGCGCAACCTGCGGGCCCTGCGCGAGGGCGTCGGCCGGGAAGCCGGCACCGTCGCGTCCCTGCGGCCCGTGCACCGCGTCCCCCTGCCGGACGGCGGCGCCGACCGGCTTCCCGGCCGCTACGTCGCCGAGCACTGCGCGCTCACCCTGTTCGGTCTGCATCAGCACGCCGCGTCCGAACCCGTCCACCGGCCGGGCCTCGGACTGGGCACCGCCGGCCGGCTGCTGCACAGCAGCCGGGCGATGACCGAAGCCGCCGTGGAGCGGCGGCTGGTCGCGGCCGCGACCGCCCAGGACCTCAACGAACTGGTGCAGCATCTGCAGCGGCTCGTGCCGCTCCTGCGGCAAGCGGGCATCGGCCTGGACTACACCCGCCTGCTGGGAGAGCTGGCCGCGTGGGACGGGCCGGGCCGCGAACGGGTGCTGCGCTCCTGGGGTCTGCAGTACACCGATCCCGGCACACCGGACAAGACGGACACCGCGGAGGATCCTGATGCCGGGCGGGCAGCGTACTGGGTGACGTTCGAGCCCGGCAGCCGGGAGGCCGCAGCCGAGCTGGCCGCGCTGCGCTCGGGCACCGGCCGGGAGCCGGGGACGGTCGCCGCGATGTGGCCATTGCACCGCACCCGCATGGACTCGGCGTGGCGGAACAAGGGCGCCCTCACCCGGGACCTGGCCGCCGAGCACACCGCGCTCACCCTCTTCGCCCGCCACCAGCAAGGACACGACCGCCGGATGCACGTCACCGGCAACAGCCCGGGCCGCGCCTGCGGCCTGCTCGCCCGCCAAGCCGCCACGGGCACCGAGGGACGGACCACCGCCGCCGCGTTGGACAAGCGCCTGGGCCATCTGCTCACCTCCGCCGACACCGGCGAACTCGCCCAGCACCTGAGGTCCTTGGTGCCGCTGCTGCACCGGGCCGGTATCGGACTCGACTACGACCTGCTCCGCACCGCTCTGCGGACGTGGGACGACCCCCGCCTCCCGGACGCCGCCAGCCGCTACCGGCAGCAGTGGGACCGCGACTTCCACACCAGCAGCACCACCTCCTCCTGACATCCGGGAATCCGGCCGGCCACGCCACCGCGCTGACGGCCCGCCGTCCCCGTCACACCACCACGTCTTCGACCGCGCCGTACGAGCGGCGCCGCATGCGTTCAAGGAGTCATGCCATGAAGCCCACCCTCTTCGTCGAGGCCCACATCCTGCAGAGCCTGCCGCCGTCCAACGTGAACCGGGACGATTCCGGCACCCCCAAGCAGGCCGTCTACGGTGGAGCCCGCCGTGCCCGCGTCTCCTCCCAGGCGTGGAAGCGCGCGACTCGCACCGCGTACGCCGAGCACGTGCCCGAGGCCGACCGGGCCACCCGCACCAAGCGGATCGCCCACCTCCTCACCCAGCGCCTCACCCGCCCCGCCGCCGTGGGCGGCGCCGGCCTGCAGGCCGCGCAGGCGGACCGCCTGGCCGCCGCCCTGCTGGAGCCGCTCGGCATCACCAAGTCAGCCAAAAAGGACGACCAGTCCGCCTACCTGCTGTTCTTCGGCAAGAAGCAGCTCGACTCCCTGGTCGCCCTGCTGGGCGGCCGGGCCGCCAAGCTCGCCGCCCTGCCCGACGACGACCTCAAGACCGAGGTGAAGAACCTCCCCGTCGTCCAGACGCTGTCCACCGGTCACCCGGCCGAGGTCGCCCTGTTCGGACGTATGGTCGCCGACCTGCCCGCCCTGAACGTGGACGCCTCCGTCCAGGTCGCACACGCCCTGTCCACCCACGCCGTGCGCACCGAGTTCGACTACTACACCGCGGTCGACGACGAGAACACCGACGACCACGGCGCCGGCATGATCGGCACCGTCGAGTTCAACTCCTCCACCCTGTACCGCTACGCCGTCCTCGGCGTGCACCAGCTGCGGGACAACCTCACCGACACCGACGAAACCCGGCAGGCGGCCGTGCGGTTCATCGACGCCTTCACCCGCTCCATGCCGACCGGGCACCAGAACTCCTTCGCCCACCGCACCCTGCCCCACCTGGTCCTGCTCACCATCCGCACCGACCAGCCCGTGAACCTGGTCTCCGCCTTCGAGGAGCCCGTCACCGGCATCACCGGCCTGGCCGCCGAATCCGTCGTACGGCTCGCCCACGAACTCCAGACGGTCGGCGAAACCTGGGGCGCCGAGCCCCTGCGGACCCTGGCCACCTACACCACCGAAGGCGACAAGGCCGCCGAGGTCTTCGGCCCCTCCCTGTCCTTCCCCGCCCTCCTCGACTCCGTCGACTCCCTCGTTGGGCAGTGGCTCACCGACGGACAGATCACGCCCGCCCCGACCACGCAGGACGGCGCCCGGTGACCGGTACCGACCACGCCGTCCTCGTGCTGCGGCTGGCCGCCCCGCTGCAGTCCTGGGGCGGCCCGTCCCGCTACAACTGGCGCGAAACCCGCCCCCAGCCCACCAAGTCCGGCGTCCTCGGCCTCCTCGCCGCCGCCGAGGGCCGCGACCGCGAGGCCTCACTGACCGACCTGGTCGGTCTGCAGCTCGGCGTCCGGGTCGACCAGCCCGGCACCCTGCTGCGGGACTACCACACCTACAGCGACTACCGCGGCGTACCGATGCTGTCGGCCAAGACCAACGCCAAGGGACAGCAGACCAGGACCACCCCGGCCAAGTACACCGGCGTCACCCGGCGGTTCTACCTCCAGGACGCCGTCTTCGTCGCCGCCCTGCGCGGCCCGGACACCCTCGTGCGCGCCCTGGAGGAAGCGGTCCGCAACCCCGTCTACCCGCTCAGTCTCGGCCGCCGCTCCTGCCCGCCCACCGGCCCCGTGAGCCTCGGACTGCACGCCGACGGCCCGCTGGACAAGATCCTCGAAGACGTGCCGTGGCAGGCGGGCAGCCACCGCCGTCAGCAGGCCAAGAGCACCACCGTGTCGCTGGAGGCCACCGTCGAGGACCCGGACGGCGACCAGCTCGCCGTCGACGTGCCCGACACCTACGACCTCAAGACCGGCACCCGGTTCCGCCGGCGCGGCGTCCGACACCTCTGGCTCATCGTGCCCACCGGCCTCGACCAGCCGGCCACTGCCGAAACAGACACCGCCACCGCCGGCCACTCCGACCACGACCCGTTCGCCCTCCTGGGCTGGTGACCACATGCCCTACCTGTCAAAGATCGCCCTGAACCCGCGCCGCCGCGCCGCCGTGTCCCTGCTGTCCAGCCCCCACCGGCTGCACGCCGCCGTCCTCGCCGGACTCGCCGTGCAGCCCGTCACCGAACGCGTCCTGTGGCGCCTGGACAACAACACCCCGCACCGGACCGACCTGCTCGTCCTCACCCACAGCCGCCCCTCCTGGGCCCACCTCGTCGACAACGCCGGCTGGCCCGGCGCCGACGACGGCGCCCCGCTCATCGCCGACTACACGCCCCTGCTCGAGCGCATCACCCGCGGCCGCGAATTCGGCTTCCGCCTCACCGCCAACCCCGTCCGCAGCCTCACCCAGCCCAGCCGCCCCAGCCAACAGCAGGCCGCCCGCCTGAAAGCAGGAGCCGAAAACGGCACCAGGACCCGCGGCTCCCGCGTCGCCCACCGCACCGCCGCCCAGCAGCTCAAGTGGCTCCTCGACCGCAGCGAACGCCACGGCTTCACCGTCCCCGACGCCACCGCCACACCCCCCGCCCCCGGCCTGCAGACCGAGGACCACAGCCTGTCCGCCGGCCCTGCGGCGACCATCGTCAGCCGCGACATCCTCCGCTTCCGCAAGCACCCCGACGGCCCCCGCGTCACCCTGTCCACCGCCACCTTCGAAGGACGCCTCCGCGTCACCGACCCCGACACCCTGCGTACCACCCTCCTCGCCGGCATCGGCCCCGCCAAGGGCTACGGCCAGGGCCTGCTCACCCTCGCCCCGCTCCGCCCCCGCGAGGCCGACCATGGCTGAACCCTGGTGGCGGACCAGACCGCAGGACGTGCACCGGCTCGAGGACCGCATCTCCAGCCTCTACGCCGAGCGCTGCCACATCGACCGCGACGACAACGCCATCGTCCTGGTCAACAAGGCCCGCACCGTCCACGTCCCCGCAGCCTGGCTCGCCGTCCTCCTCATCGGCCCCGGCAGCCGCCTCACCCACCCCGCCGCCACCCTGCTCGCCGACTCCGGCACCGCCATGTGCTGGGTCGGCGAGCAGGGCGTACGCCTCTACGCCACCGGCACCAGCACCGCACGCGGCTCCCAGCTCCAGCTCCGCCAGGCCTGGCTGGTCACCCGCCCCAAAGAACGCGTCGCCGTCGCCCGCCGCATGTACGACATGCGCTTCCCCGGCGAGGACACCACCGGCCTGACCCTTCAACAGCTCCGCGGCCGCGAAGGCACCCGCATCCGCCGGCTCTACGCCCAGCACTCTGACCGCACCGGAGTCCCCTGGACCAAGCGCGACTACAAACCGGGCGACGCCTTCGCCGCCGGCGACGACGTCAACCGGCTCCTGTCCGCCTCCAACTCGGCCCTCTACGGCATCTGCCACGCCGCGATCACCGGCCTCGGTGCCAGCCCCGCCCTCGGCTTCGTCCACACCGGCAACGCCCTCTCCTTCGTCCTGGACATCGCCGACCTCTACAAGGCCGAGTTCACCATCCCCCTCGCATTCGACCTCGCCGCGCAGGGCCTCACCACCGAACGCGACGCACGTACCGCCCTGCGGGACGCCGTCGTAGGGGGCAAACTCCTGCCCCGCGTCGTCGCCGACATCAAACATCTCCTCGTCCCCGACGGCGGCGACCTGCCGGACGAGGACCTCAGCGCGCTGTGGGACGACGGCGACACCATCGTCAGCAGCGGCCGCAACTGGAGCGCCGAACACCACCTCGACATCATCCCGGAACCCCCCGGCCCCGCTTCCGCGGAGACGGCTCCATGAGCGCCGGAACGACCGTGATCGTCCTCATCGCCGCCCCACCCGGCCTCCGGGGCCACCTCACCCGATGGTTCATCGAAGTGGCCCCCGGCGTCTACGTCGGCAACCCCAACCCCCGCATCCGCGACCGGCTGTGGAACGTCCTCGCCGAACGCATACATGACGGCCAAGCCGTCATGATCGAACCAGCGGCTACGGAACAAGGCTGGACGGCCCGCACAGCCGGCCGCGATCGTTGGACCCCCGTCGACTTCGACGGTCTCACCCTCATCGCCCGCCCACGCCAGAACGGACAAGCCTGGCGGCCCTCGACCGACGTAAAGCAAAACGGCATGATCACCTGACAACACCGCAGGTCATGAGTGTCGTCCCCGCGCCCGCAGGGGTAGCTCCGGCTTCAGCAGGTAGTACCCCGACTTCCACGTGTCGTCCCCGCGCCCGCAGGGGTAGCTCCGGGGAGCGGTTGGCCGTCTCCCCCGGCACTTCGTCGTCCCCGCGCCCGCAGGGGTAGCTCGTCGTGGGACCTCGCGCGCCGGGTCGGGGTCGGGTCGTCCCCGCGCCCGCAGGGGTAGCTCGATCGTCGGCGGCCAGCCAGACGATGAGGTCGTCCCCGCGCCCGCAGGGGTAGCTCGCCTGCCGCCCGGGACGACCGGGGGATGTTCTGGTCGTCCCCGCGCCCGCAGGGGTAGCTCGCGCGGGCGGCGTCTTCGGCGGCCTGGGCCAGGGTCGTCCCCGCGCCCGCAGGGGTAGCTCGATGGCGGCGGCGGCCGAGGAGGGCGAGCCGTCGTCCCCGCGCCCGCAGGGGTAGCTCGTCGGCGGCGGGGGCCGGGTACTGGAGGCTGTAGTCGTCCCCGCGCCCGCAGGGGTAGCTCCATGGCGGTGCACGTGCTGGAGTCCGAGTCGAAGTCGCCCGCGCCCGCAGGGGTTGTTCGCTCGAGCTCGCCGGGAACGGCGCGATCGCGACATCGTCCCCGTCTCCGGAGGGGGGCAGTTCCGGTGCGCGTACAATGAGCAGCGTGAACGGCAGGTCATCCTCGCGCCCGCGGGGGTAGTTCGGAACTGTCCGACTCCGGCGTGATGTAGCTCGGTCGTCCCCGCGCCTGCGGGGGTAATTCCGGAGCGGCGACGGCGATGACGCCGAGCAGGGTGTCGGCTCCGCGCCTGCGGAGGTCGCTCCTATGTCTGGAGCGCGGAGGTTGTCGTCCCGAAGTCGCCTCCGCGCCCTCGGGGGTAGCTCCCGAGCGTGGTCGATTTCCGCGCCGCCTTCGACGTCGACCCCGCACACGCCAGGGGTAGCTCGTCCCTCTTCAGATCGACCGCCGGCTCCGGCCAGTCGTCCCTGAGCCCGCAAGGGTTGCTCGGTAAATGTGCGCTTAGCGCATGCGCGTGTGCCGTAAGCGAGTACGTAATTGCACAGGTCAGATGGCCTTCGGCAGATCGGGTGAACGAACTTTCCGATAGAAGACCATAGTTGGGGTTGATCCTCTATAGGCTGACCTTCGTGTGGAACCTCCGGTCCCTTCACGTCCCGCGGGCGTGGAGGACGACCGCTCCTCCCGCCCGGAGGAAAGGGAATGCCGGAGAACGAACCGCCGGACTACGGCCGGTGGGCCTTCTACGTCGCTTGCATGGATCTGGCCATCCAGCTCGCAAACTGGCTCACCTGGTAGCCCGGCGCTCGTCACAGGGCCGTTTCCGACGGGGAACGGCCCTCCACGTCAGGCGCTGCTTATGGAAGATGCACCGTCCTGGGGCGACCCCCGCGCTGGTGCGTCCCGAGATGCAATACCTGACGCTGCCAACATACCCATTTGTTCACGGCGCCGCCCAGTGAACCGTCGGGGCAATCCGCGTGGAGAGAAGAGTTCATATGCGCCATTCGTGAAGTCTGTCCGGGTATCGCGGCGCACCTACCGGCATTCGCGGAGCCGCTGGTCGGCGTAGTGCCGACTTCCCGGGCCCTGCTGGGATGGGTCCGCCAGTCACGCGGGGCTGGGCATCCTCGAGAGCCTGCGTCTCGGCCTCATCCAGCAGAAGGTACTGAACAGCCGCCCGAACGCGGAGCGTGATGAACTGCGCCCGCCGCTTGGGGACTCGGGACAGCGGGCCTGTATCGCCCAGCCGGCGTGGTCGCCGAGCTCCAAGCCTTCCAGCCTTCTTCAGGGTCCGGGTAAAGCAGGTAGGCGGCGAGCGGGATGAGGCAGGCATCCAGGACGGCGTGTGACAGTTCCTGCGGAACAGGCGGGGCCGACGCGGCGCCAGTAGTGCGGGTGCAGCGATCTGGCCCCAGTCCCGACCAACCCGTTCCGCCGTGTGCTGGGGGAGACGGGGTAAGAGCGCGATCGCCACCTCAACCTGGTGGGGGTGCTGTGCAAAGCGGAGATCAGCCTGGGCCAGACGCGGCGAAGCCGCAGGATGGCGGCCAGCGTCTTGTCGTCGGCGTGCACCAGGAGCTGGCCGCGCAGCCGCTTGACGGAGGTCCGGGTTAGCAGCGTGGGCATCGCTTCCTTGAGGGCTCTCTCCCGCCACCGGTCGGCCTGGGGGGGGGGAAGCCTCCGTCGTCATCGCCGGCGCGCACAAGGCCTCGATCACCGTCTTCAGGGCATCCTTGGGGAGATCCTTGCTCATCGCGAGGTCCCGCCACAGCGGGTACGTACGGGCGTTGACCATCCTCGGTCCCTCTCCCAAATCTGACCTGGTGTCACTGCCTGGCCGCCATCCGTGGAACGACCGTAGGCGCACCCGAGCCTGCGCGGGACGCGATCCCCGAAGTCGCCCCACCGCGCATCCGGGCCACGGCTCCTTTCGCCGCCCCGGAGCGAAGGACAGCCCTTGCGCTTTGCGCACACCGCGTGTCACGCTCAGGGTGTGCACAAAGCGCACACCACTTCTGGTGAGGGAGACAGGCCCATGTCCGTGACCGTGACCAAGACCGGCGGCCGCACCGTGACGATCACGTGGGAGCCCGGCGACGACCCCCGCGGCTACCTCGCCGCGGCTGTCGAGGGCGACCAGCTCGCCTACGCGCTGGAGTCGCTCGGGGAGAGTGGAGCCGGCCACGCCGGGCCGGCCGTGTCCGAGGGGCAGGCGCTGCTGGCCACCCGTCACACCAGTGACCTCGCCCGGCTCCTGGAGCGCCGGGCCGCCGTCCAGGTCGTGATGCTCAAGGATCGCTACGGGCTGTCCTGGCGGCGGATCGCCTCCGCGCTCTTCGACGACCCCGAGAAGCAGTCCTCCGTGCGGCGGATGTACGACTCCGGCCGCCGTCACCTCGGCGTCTGACGGGTGCCCGCTCCTGCCCGCACGGCTCGCCGGCCGGGCGGGGGCGGGGACCCGGGACAGACCCGGTCCGCACGAGACGAGGAGAACACCATGGCGAAGGACAGCGACTCCCGCGAGGCCTGGGTCCAGGCGCAGGCCGACGCGCTGTACGCCGACCTCAAGGCCAGGGAGGCGGCCGAGGAGGCCAGGGCCGCAGAGAGCACGACGGTCGTGGAGGGCAACCACTACGGCGTCACCGGCGGCGTGCACCACGGCGGCCGGACCTGGACCTTCTGACCGTGCCCGGGGCGGCCGACTCACTGCCAGGCGACCGGCCGCCCCGGCCCCCGGACCCCTGTCACAGAACCGGGAGAGGGCCATGGTCGCATCCCTCTCCTCTGCTGACGCAAACGAAGACCCGCATGTCCAGCACCTGCCAGACCACCACCGCCCCGCCCGTTTGAACACAGAGGAGGAACCATGTCCGAGGAGACGCCGCCCGAGGTCGCGGAAGCGCTGCGTCAGGCGCTCATCGCCCAGGAGGAAGCCGAGCGGCGACTGACCGAGGAGCTGGCCCGGCTCGCCGAGGAGAACAGGTAACCGCCGGATGGCGCTGAGGAGGGGGCGGGGCCGACAGACCCCGCCCCCTCCTCAGTCATCCCGCCGCCGAGACGAAAGGCAGCGGAGAACGCGGCCGCCCCGGACCAAGCGGGGCGGCTGTGTCAGTCGCCGGTCGCCGGCGGATAGCCGTCGTCCAGGACAATGCGGATGGTCTGGTCCTGCCCGGACGGCAACAAGGCCCGAGACCCGGAGCTCGCGATCGTCCTCGCCCGGTTCGACGACCTCCTCGCTGCGGCCGCGCCCGAACTCGTCGGGCGCGTCATGGCCGTGGGCTTCGACGCGGACACCGGCCGCCTGGACGTCGCCCCCGACGCGCCCGCGTACGGCACGCAGCTGCGCTGGAAAGCACCGAAGCTGATCGCGGCGGCCAACGAGAAGGTGTCCGGCGCGAACGTCCGTACCGTTCACGTCCTGGCGCCCGCGCCCGCGCAGGCAGGCCCCGCCACAGTGGTCGCCGCCCCGCCCCCGCAGCCGGCCGTGCCCGCCGTGCCGCCGGAGGGCTACCGCCGTGCGATCGAGGCGCACCGGCAGGCCGCCCGGCCGTCCTTGGCTGACCCGGCCATCGCGGAGGCGGAGCGGCTGCATCCCGAACCGCTCGACGGACCATGCGCGGACAACTACGGTGTGAACCTTTGTTCTATTCGATGAATTGTTCAGGATCGGTTACGAACACCGGCAGTCCCGGTCATCGCTTCCCGCAACGCGGCGGCGGAGGGCATCGTTGGGCAGCACACAGCAGGAGGGGACCAGTGAGCGACCGTAGTGCGATCGAGTGGACCGAGGCGACGTGGAACCCGACCACGGGGTGCGACCGTGTGTCGGAGGGCTGCGACAACTGCTACGCGCTGACGCTAGCCAAGCGCCTGAAGGCGATGGGCTCGCCGAAGTACCAGACGGACGGTGACCCGCGGACCTCCGGCCCCGGGTTCGGCCTGACGCTCCATCCGGACGCCCTGCGGGTGCCCTACGGGTGGAAGAGCCCGCGCACGGTGTTCGTGAACTCCATGAGCGACCTCTTCCACGCCCGGGTACCGCTCGACTACGTGCGCCGGGTCTTCGAGGTGATGGCCGACACCCCGCAGCACACCTACCAGGTCCTCACCAAGCGGGCGCGGCGCCTTCGCCAGGTCGCCGGCCGTTTGGAGTGGCCGGACAACCTGTGGATGGGCGTGTCGGTGGAGAGCGCGAAGGAACTGCCGCGCGTGGACGACCTGCGGCAGGTGCCGACGGCGGTGCGGTTCCTGTCGTGCGAGCCGCTGCTGGGGCCGCTGGACGGGCTTGAGCTGTCCGGGATCGACTGGGTGATCGCGGGCGGCGAGTCCGGGCGCGGGCACCGGCCGCTGGACGAGGCCTGGGTCGCGCAGATCCGGGACGTCTGCCAGCGGGCCGGTGTCGCCTTTTTTTTCAAGCAGTGGGGCGGGCGAACCCCGAAGGCCGGCGGCCGCGAGCTGGATGGCCGGACCTGGGACGAGATGCCGCAGCCCGCGGCGGTGTAGCGCGGCGGGCTGCCTGGCCGGGCGTTCACGGTCGAGCGGGTTGCACGACCAGTGCGCGGGTCTTGTCGCCGCCGACGCCCGTGGTGGGCGTCTTGCCCTGGCTGTGCAGGTACTTGACGGCCTTGCGGGCAGTCGGATCGGTGACCTGTCCGAAGTAGTCACCGAAGACGGCCAGGGTGTGGTCGACCAGCCGGACCGGGCGCCCGGCGCTCAGCAGCCTCTCCAGGTTGGCGGCCATCGCCGGAACGGCTTCCTTCTCCACGGTCGCGGGGTCGGGCCGCAGCACGGAGGCAGCGGAGAACAGGGCGTCCGGATCGTCCCGGGTCTCCTGCAGTTCCAGCGTCTTCCACCATTCCGCGCGGGCCCGGGCCACGGTGTCGCCGAACACCCACAGCCCGTACTGGCTGCGGGTGGCGAACACCAGCCGGTACACGGCGCGCTTGTGCGGTGCGTGCGAGACCGGCACCGACTGCACGAACATGCCGGTACGGCGGGCCAGGCGGCGGGCGTACTCGGCCGCCACCGCCTCGATGGCGTCCTCCGCGGCACCGGCCTGCGCGCCGGGGGCCGCCGCCTCGGCGAAGTACCCGCGCCACCAGGCGCCCCCGCAGACCTCGTCGAAGCGCCGCAGCGAGGTCTCGTTGCCCTTCGGCGAACGGACGTGCCCGCCCAGCCGCCACACCGCCATCATGCTGAAGTTCATCAACAGCTCGGTCGCCGGCTTCTTGTCCGGCCGCTGCCTGGCCAGCACGTCCACGAGCCGGTCCTGGGGCAGCACCAGCCCGCACGGGTCCAGGAAGAGGAACAGTGGCCTGCCCGCAGCCCGCTGGATGACGCTGTCCAGGACGCCGTCGACCTCACCCCGATGAGCGTGCGCGACGACTCCCTGGCGGCGGTAGCCCTCCACGACCTGCTGCAGCCGCTGGAACGACTTGGCCTGGGCCTCGGTGAAGAAGCCCTCCACCGTCACCCCGTGCCGGGAGCGGAAGTAGGAGGCGACCCGGAGCGCGAGCTCCGCGGAGGCCGGCTCGCCGGTCTCGTAACGGCCCTCGCCCGCATACCCGTCCAGGTAGACCACCCGCTTGTCGTGCGACTGGCCGCTCAGCATGCCACCGAACTGCGCCAGATAGCGCTTCAGCAGGTCATGCTTGAAGACGCTGGGCAGTGCTCTGTCTTTCCAGTAATCCCCGCTCGTTCCCGTCGACATGGCCCCCACCTCGTCACGGTCCGGACAACCGTCTGCTACGCATCGTCAGCCACATACCTGAGTCCGACAAGAGGCCCGCTGCTTCACCCCCGCAGTTCCGGCCCGGCTGCGCTGCTTGAGAGCGCACCGCGCCCGGGCGCGGTTGCAGGGGGTAACCCGTTCGAGTGAGAACTCCGCCGTGAAACGCTCAAGGCTCACCGAACCGGCCACGGTTTCGCAGGGAGCCGCGCTGCGCCGGACCCCGAGGTGCTCGTTCGGTGGGCTGCTGCTCCCCAAGGCCTGCTGGTTTCAGTCGCGAGGCCCTTGCTGGCGATCTCCCTGTCGGCGGGAACTGCTGCGCGCCGTCCCTCCACCCCGCAAGCCGACAGCCCTGTCCTGACACCGCCCAAAGCCGGGCTGCCAGCGACACCTGGCGTCCGCACCGTGACCGGCGCGTTGGTGATCTGGAGTGCACGCGCGCACCGTTGGCCCGGATCGATGGACGCCCACTGCCTTCTCCACGCAGGAGCCTCAGGGCGACATCGGGTTTGACGGGCAAGGACCTCATCGGCGGGGATCGACGCCTTACAGGCCGAAACTGATCGGGGGGCAGCTGACAGGGTGGCTGGCCTGGCTGGGACTGCCCCGTCTCTGGCGCTGTCGCGGTACCGCCGAACCCGTCCTCCTCGGACTCGCCGCGGCGCGACAGATCGGAGCCGCGCGTCGGCAAGGGAGAAGGCCGTCCCGAGCAGCACCAGCCGCGCGCCGAGGACTGCCCGAGCGAACCCGTCATCTTCGATTCGGCGCGCTGAGTCCCGGCGCCCCGGTCGCGGGTGCGCGGTCGGGGCTCAGACGGCTTTGCCGGCGTGGCGCCTCCCCCGGAAACTCCGGATGTTCCGGCCCAGCCGGCTGCTGCCCTTGGGCACTGTTCGCCAGCAGTACGGGGGCGGCTCCCTGACGTCTGCCCTGACGGGGCGTACGGCGGGCTCTTCGCCGTCCCGCGAAGATCCGCTCGATCAGGTGGCGTTCGCGCTGTGCCCGGGCGCGTTGCGGGCCGCCCACCGGACGGTGGGTCACGACCGCTGATCAACGGAAGGACCCGCGTGCTCCGCCACCTCGCCGCTGCCCTGGCTGCCCTCACGATCCTCGCACCCGCCGCTCAGGCAGCACCCGCTGCGGAGCCCGTCACCCTGCCGCTCGCCGAGGCGGTCGATCAGCTCCCAGAGAGCGCCGAGGATCGGACGGGCTACGACCGGGACCTGTTCAAGCACTGGAACGCGGGGCTGAAGCGGGACGGCTGCGACACCCGCAAGGAGATCCTCATCTCCGAGGCGGTCGAGGCGCCGACGGTGGGAGCCCGATGCAAGATCACGGGCGGTTCGTGGTGGTCGTACTACGACGAGCGGACACAGACGGACGTCGCGGACCTGGACATCGACCACATGGTGCCGCTCGCGGAGGCGTGGGACTCCGGGGCGTCGGGCTGGACGGCCGCCCGGCGGGAGGCGTACGCCAACGACCAGGGCGCGGAGGAGTCATTGATCGCGGTCACGGACCGGGTGAACCAGGCGAAGGGCGACCAGGACCCGGCGGAGTGGCTGCCGCCGGCGGAAGGCGCGCTGTGCCGGTACCTGTCCGAGTGGGTGGGGACGAAGCTCCGCTGGGAGCTGACGGCGGATGATGCGGAAACGGATACGCTGCGGGACCTGGTCGGTGAGTGCGCGAGGCAGACGGTGACGTACGAAGTCGCGGAGTAGCGGGCCGGGCCGGCCCCCGTTGCCTTCGGGCGGTGGTGGCCGTTTCGTCACACCCGGAGTGCGTCGAGCACCTGTGCAGTGTCAGCGAGCCCGTCCAGCACCAGCTCCGCGCCTGCGGCCTCCAGTTCGGCCGCTGGCGTCTTCCCGGTGGCGACCGCGACGACGCGGACACCCGCCTCGTGTCCGCCCGCGACGTCTGCAGGCGTGTCCCCCAGGAACACAGCCTCGGCCGCCTGTACGCCCGCGCGGTGCAGGGCGAGGCGAAGCAGCTCGGGGCGGCCCTCGCCGTCCTCCCCGCAGGCCCCGTCGTCCAGGCGCAGGTAGGCATCGAGGCCGAAGGTCGCCAGCTTCACCTCGGCGGCCGTGCGGACGTTGCCGGTGACCACCGACTGCCGCACGCCCCGCTCCTCCAGAGCAGCGAGAGCGGCGGCGGCCCCGGGCAGGGCGTGCCCGCGCTCGCGCAGCTCGGCCGTCCGCCGGATGTGCTCGGCACCGAGCGCGTCGGTGAACCGGGCGAACAGCTCGTCGTCGTACGTCACGCCGTGCAGGCGTGCGGTCTCCCGCAGGATCACTCGCTCCGTGGACCCCGTCACCGACGCCTGCTCCCGCAGACCGACCCCTGTCACCTGTTCGAAGGCGGCGGCCCACAACTCACGGCCGAGGCCGCGCGTCGCCATCAGCGTATGGTCGATGTCCCACAGCACCAGTTCCGGCACCGGCGTCTCCTTCCTCCACGGACACGGGGTCCCCACGCATCGGGCACCCTACGCTCAAAACCAGGAGCAAGGAGTGGCCATGGTTGCAGCAGACCTGCCCATCGGGGACCGCATCAAGCACTACCGCGGCGGACGCCGGCAGGACGCCGTCGCCGGCCTGGTCGGCATCTCGCCGGACTACCTGTCGCAGATCGAGCGCGGGATCAAGGTGCCGAGTCTGCCGATCCTGTACGCCCTGGCGCAGGAGTTGGGGTCCCCGCCGCCGCGCTGCTGTCCGAGCAGCCGCCCGCGGAGCGGGACCCCACGGACACGGCCGAGGCCGCTGTGGGCCGGGCGCTCCTCGGCTACGGCCCGGCCCGCAGCGCCCCCGCTGTCACTGCGGCCGTGCTCAGGGAGCGGGTCGAAGCCGCGTGGAGCAGTTGGCAGACGAGCGGCAATCGCTTCACCGAGGCCGCCGAGACGCTGCCCGGTCTTGTCGCCGACGTCGAGCACGCGGTGCGCGCCGCCCGCGGGGGCAACGATCCGGCCGAGCGGCGGGCCGTCCTGCGGGCGGCGGCCGACCTGTACTGCCTGCTCCGCTCGTACCTGCGGCGCACCGGACGCGTCGACCTCGCCACCCTCGCCGCCGGCCGGGCGATGCGCGCGGCCGAGGACGCGGACGACCCGCTGCGGATCGCGGCGGCCCAGTGGAACTTCGGTCACGTCCTACTCGCGGCCGGGCAGCCCGCAGAGGCCGAGGAGCTGGCGCTCCGCGCGGCCGAGCGGGTTGAAGCGGCGACGATGCCGCAGGTCAAGCGCGCGGCGATGGGCGGCGGCTTTCAGACGGCGCTGATCGGCGTCGGGTTCTCGGGGAGCTGCCAGCTGCCGCCGCGGTCCTCCTTCGAAAAGCGCGCGGCGAGATCGGGAACGTGCAGGAAGCAGGCCAGTGCGGTGGCGGCCTGGAAGACGTTGATCGCACGCTGGGTCATCGGCATGCCCAGGCGCAGGAGGCGCGGATTCACTTCGCCTTGGATCTTGTCGACGAAGGGACGCAGCACTCTGTCGTAGTTCGCCAGTGCGGTCGGCAGGTCGCCCGGGTGCCGGTTGATCTCGCCGGCCAGGACGTAGGCGCCCACCAGGCCGCCGGAGATGCCCATGCCGCTGTAAGGGGAAGCGCAGTGGGCGGCGTCGCCGACAAGGACCACGCGGCCCCTGGACCAGGTGTCGGTTCGGACCTGGACGATCTCCTGGGAGTAGAAGAAAGGGCTCGTCTGCATGCCGTTGATGAAGCGCGCGGTTTGCCAGCCGGCGTCGCGGAACCTGCTCGCCCAAAACTCGCGCTGGCGCTCGACGGGTTCCCGGTGGATCGCCGAGGCCTCCTCGGACTCCTCCCGCATGACGAAGTACACCTGGGTCTCGGTCGGGTTGTGGCTGCGGCGCATGATCTGACGGCCGCCCGGGACCATGTAGGTGTCCCGGACGTTGGTGTCGGACGCGATGCGCGGGATGAACCAGTAGGCCATGTGGATGCCGACCCGCCAGTACGGATCGAAGCCCGCCGGGAGGATCGCCTGCCGGATGCGCGATCCCTGCCCGTCCGCGCCGACCAGGAGGTCGAACTCGCCGGAAGACCCGTCGGAGAAGTGCGCGACGACCCTCCGTCCGTCCTGCTCGAAGCCGTCCATGCTCACGCCGAAGAGGTACTCGGTGTCGTCCTTCGACGCGTCGTGCAGGATGCGTACCAGGTCACCGCGCATGATCTCGTACTCGGACGTGAGGGTCTGCCGGCCCTGGCCGGAGGTGTTGGCCATGATCGTCGCCTTGGCCCTGCCGTGCGCGTCGACGAAGGCGACTCCCGCTTCGTCCACCAGCTTGCCGCGCACGGCGTCAAGAAGCCCCATCCGCTCGACGGCCTCGATGCCCTGCCCCCGGAGGTCGACCTGCGCCCCGGTGGCCCGCAGCGCCGGAAAGCGTTCGGCGACCGTCACCCTGTGTCCGCCGCGCGTGAGCCAGAAAGCCAGCGCCTGGCCTGTTATCCCGCCGCCGGCAACAAGGACCCGCAAGGGGCGCGCTCCCGATCCGTTGACCATGCCCATCACTCCAAAAATCTATCAGTGAATGATTCTTTTTCAGATTCATCTATCGGTGATAGATTTGTCAACGTGACCAAGGTGAACCGCGAGACCGTCGTCTCTGAAGCGCTCGACCTGCTCGATGAGGTCGGGCTGGACATGGTCAGTACGCGGCGGCTGGCGAAGCGGCTGGGTGTCGAACAGCCCTCGCTCTACTGGTACTTCCGCACCAAGAAGGACCTTCTCGCCGCCATGGCGGAGGCGGCCATGGCACCGCATGCGGCCACCCCGCTGCCGACACCGGACGACGACTGGCGCGACTGGTTCCTGGACAACACGCGAAGCTTCCGGCGCACCCTGCTGATGCGCCGGGACGGCGCACGCCTCCACGCAGGCAGCACCCCAACCAGCGACCTTGACCGGATCCGTCACAAGATGGATTTCCTGGTCGCCTCCGGAGTGCCTGAGCGGGATGCACAGATGGCGATGCTGGCCGCTGGCCGCTTCACGGTGGGCAGTGTCCTGGAAGAACAGGCGGACGCCGGCCCCGGCGACGGCTCAGATCCACCGGCGGACATGCCTGCGATCGACCACGAGTCGGCATTCGAGGCTGGCCTGACCCTGATCCTGGACGGCCTGGTGCACCGCACCGCGGCGCGGACCGCCTCCCTGTCGGCAAACGGTGGCACCCTCAAGTGATCAACACACCACCACAGATGATCGTGTGATCGTGGAGGCACAGGTGCGTGACTACGGGTTTTCGCCGGCTCAGCGGGACGAGATGTGAAGACGCTGGCGCGAGGGGCAGTCGTTCAGCTTGATCGGGCGGGCGCTCGGGGCGCCGATGCAGAGCGCCCGCCGTTTCCTGTACCAGAGCGGCGGCGTCCGCCTCACCCCGCAGATGCGGTCAGAGCGGCATCTGAGCGGCAGCGAGCGTGAGGAGATATCCCGCGGTATCGCCGTCGGGGAATCGGCCCGCCAGCTGGCCGAGCGGCTGGGCCGATCGCCTTCGACCGTTTCCCGCGAGATCGCCCGAAACGGCGGCCGGGACCGCTACCGAGCTGCCTCGGCCGATGCCGCCGCCTACCAGCGCGGACGCCGCCCCGCCGTGGCGGCCGACAAGACCGCTGTCGTCCGCACCGTGTACCTGGAAAGCCGGTCCATCGCCGCCCTCGCGCGCGACCACCACGTCAGCCGCGGCGCTATCCGCACGGCTCCCGCCGACCTTCTGCCCGAGCACACCGCCATCGAGGAAGACGCCCCCGCCCCGGAGCTGCCGGTCACCCTCGACACGCCGGGCAAGGTCGCCGACATCCCATTGAGCTGGAGCCCGCCGAGCGGGTCGCGCTCGACCAGGCTGTGACCCTACGGCGCGGACAGGGCTACACCCTGCGCGTCACCGCCGTCACCGCCGTGCCCCGCAGGCTTCTCGCCCGCTGCCCGCCGCTCGACGGCGGCCCAGACGTCCCGGCGGTCCCGGCCCAGCGCAAGGCCCGCCGCGAGTACGAGAACCGCGTCAACGCTCCTGTAGCCACAGCCGGATCACGACCTGGGTCAGCGGCTACCGCTGATTTCCGTTCGGATACTCCCCGAGTGTCCCTTGCTGCTGCACCACGCCACCGCCGGCCAGGAACTGGACTGGTGGGTCACTTTCTCCTCCGCCGTCTCACTGCTCGGCAACCCGGGACAGGGCGCCTACGCCGCCGCCAACGCCTGGTTCGACGAGTTCACCTCCTGGCGCCGAGCCCAGAACCTGTCGGCCACCTGCGTCAACTGGGGCCCGTGGGCGGAGCCGCCTGCACGCCCCTGGACCTGGCCCGCTGGCTGGATTCCTAACCCGGCGACCGGCCGCACCGCCTTCTTCGCCGAACTGGCCGCCCCGACGGCCGGCGCGGACCCGGCGGGCGGACGCAGCGCCCTGATCTCGGGGTAGATGCAGACGTAGCCGTCCGGGCAGGCGATCCCCGCCTCGGTGTGGGCTCGGTGGAGGCGGAGGCCGGGACGGTCAGCAGCGCGAGGGCGAGGGCGGCGACGGCCGCGGCCCGCGTCAGAGTCTTCAGCACGTCCTACAGATACTGTGAACCGGCCGCCCGGGCGGACCGGTTCGGGCGGGTTCACCCCGTCGAAGAGGCGGCTCCGGCGTAGCGGGGGCGAGTACGGGACCGTCCGCCGTAGCTCTGGCCGCCACCGCTTGCGGGCATTGTGAGGGGGCCGTGATTGCCGTGCTCGCATCGCATTTTGCCGTCGCACTCGCCGTTGCCGCTCAGCCTCAGGACGATCACGAAGGCTCCCGCTCCAGGGCACTTGCGAGGGCCTGCTCCTCTTTTCGTGCGTTGCCGGGCGGTCAGCAGGTCGTGCGGTAGGGGACGTCGGGGATGTGCTCCTGCCACTGCTCCTCGGTCAGGCCGCCGTCCGAGATGGCGCACAGTTCGTGGATGAGACGGGACCGGGCGACGGGGTGGGTACGGAATCCCTGGCCGTCCAGGGTGACGAGGGCGGAGCTGTCCGCGGTGAAGGTCATCAGCGTGAAGTTCCCCGTGGAACTTCCCAGGGCAGGGCCTACCTGTCGGCGGGCCAGCAGGTCCCAGATCTTGATCTCTTCGGTCCCGGGTGTCGCGTTCTGTTGGGCGACGGCGATCAGCCGGCCGTCCGGGGAGTGGGCCACGGGGGCGTCGGCCGAGACGGGAGCGCCGAGGTCGAGGGGCTGTCCCCGGGGGCGCAGGGTCTGCGGGTCGAGGAAGGTCAGGGTGCTGTGCACGTTGTCCGGGTCGGTGTAGGCGGTGGTGCCGTCGGGGCCGTATCCGTCGAGGCGTAGTCCCGTGGTGCCGGGGACGAGGACCTGGCCGGACGGGACGGCGACGGTGCCCAGCAGGGGGCTGACCGTCAGGGCTTTCCCGTCCGGCCGGAACGTCACCGTCGTGCCGAAGTCGAGGAGCGCTGTCTGCAGGGTGAAGGTCTTCTTCCGGATCAGCTTCATGGTCTTCAGGTCGTAGAACCGCAGCGCGTGCCGGTACCCCTTCGAGCCCGCGTTCCCCGCCCCGTCGTAGGTGGCGTACGTCGTGCCGTCCGGTGAGAACGCGACGGTGGTCGTGAAGCCGCCCAGGAAGCCGGGCAGGGTACCGAGCCTGGCGCGTTTCTCCGTGTCCCAGATCTGCACCTTGTCCAGCCCCTGCGGGATGGCCAGCAGTCCGCCGTCCGGGCTGAGCAGGATGCGGCCCGCCTGCGGGACGGGGATACGCGTCCGCTTCGCCAGCGGCGCGGTGGACCAGATCTGGATGCCGCTGTCGCCGGCCGTCTGGACCGCGACGGTCGAGCCGTCCTGGCTCGCGACCGACGCCGCCCCTGCCGCTCCCGTGACCGGCGCCTCGGTGCCGTGCGAGGTGAGGCGGGAGATGTCGAGGGAGCGGAATGTCCCGTCCTCGCCGACGCAGCGCAGCTCGGTGTCGTCGGGGGAGAACCGGAATGTGCCGGGGTCGCAGAAGCTGACGGGCGTGGGGTAGGTGAAGACGGGTTCGGCGCCCTTGGCGTAGGTGGCGTCCCAGAGGGTGAAGCCGACGGAGACGAGCGTGCCGTCGTGGCTGAAGCGCACGTCGTCGCCGTAAAGGTCCTGATCGGAGTTCTGCTCCGGGACGTGCTCGAACGTGCTGGTTCCGACTTCACCGTCGTCGTACAGGTCGGACACGCGCAGGCCGTTCTCGGTCAGCACGGCGGTCTGGTCGAGGTCGGGGCTGAACGCCAGGGGGCCGGGGAAGTCGGTGGGCTTGATGCCGAGATCCGGGACTGGCAGGTTCTTGCCGGTGGTGAGGTCGGCCCAGATGACGGTCGGTCCGGTCTCCTGGGAGCTCGTCAGCGACAGTCGCCGCTCGCCGGCGAAGAAGGAGGGGTTGAACGGCGACTCGCCGGTGCGCAGGAGGCGGACCTTCCCGGTGCGAGTGTGCCACACCGTGGCCGCGTAGCCGCCGCCTTTGCGTCCGACGACGGTGGCCAGGTACGTGCCCTTCGGGCTGAGGGAGAAGACGGCGGGTCCGGTCGGGTAGGGGCGCCCGCGCGGGCGCAGCCCGCGGGCCTCGAGGACGACGGTGGTCTCGTCGTCGGTGCTCACGGCCACGGTCTTGCCGTCGCCGGACAGACGCACGTTGCGTACCCGCTGAGCGGTCCGGTGGGAGCCGAGCTGTTCGCCGGTGTCGACATTCCAGGTGCCGACGTGTGTGCCGCCGCCGGCGACCAGGATGCGGCCGTCGTCGTCGAGGGACGATGTCGTCACGTCGAAGTCGGGCAGTCTGACCGCCCGCTTCTCCACCTGGTTGCGCACCGCCAGGAGGCCCGCCCATGCCTCGGGGGTGTCGCCGAGGCGGGCGGCTGCCACCGCCAGCCGACGGGCGAGTCCCGGGTCGGTGGCGCCGAGGGACTGGGCCAGGCCGGCGACCTGCGCGGAGGTGGCCCGGTCGCGCTGGTGGACGACGGTCTGCCGCTGGTCGACCGCGATCCCGGCGGCGATGCTGACGGCCAGCAGGAGGACCCCGAAGAGGGCGTACAGCATGCGGCGCCGCCGTGTGAGATACCGGCGGTGCGCGTGCCCCAGCTTGAGGTACTCCCGCTGCGCTGCGCCCAGTTCACCGCTGCGGGCGGGAAGCCACCGCCCGGCGGTGTCCAGGGCGACGGCGGTCGGCAGGAGTTCCTTGAGCCGTCCGGCCCTCTCCCAGCGGTCCATGTCGAACTGCAGGTTCTCGCGCCAGTCCAGGAAGACGCGGTCCTCCTTGACGCGCGCGCTGAGCCTGTCCCAGCTGGAGATGAGCGCCTCGTGGGCCAGCTCGATGGTCTCCTGGGCAGCCGGCGGCCGGCCAGCCCGGCCGGGTCCCGCCGCTGCGGTGTTCTCCCGGCTCCGTGCCCGGCTGATGACCAGCAGCCGGGCACCGGCCAGGCGCTGGGCGACCCTCCACTCCCCCTCGCTCAGCTCCGCCCGGGTGACAAGGCGCCTGAGGGGAGTGTCCGTCCCGACGGGGGTGCGGACGAGCCGGGTCAGCAGCCTCTCCGCGTCCTCGACCTGCCGGCGCCGCTCGACTGCGCGGTCCCCGTCCTCCTCCCCTTCGCCGTCCGCGTTCACCTCGTCGACATACTGCTCCCAGACCGTGTTGGCGTGGCTGCCCAGGGCACCTCGCACGCCCCCGAGCGTGTCGTAGGCGTCGTGTGTGAGCTGTCCGCCGCGCTGCTCCTCCCACAGCCGGGCGAGGGTGAAGCTGAGCAGGGGCAGGATGCCCGGCGCGTCACCGACGTCGGCCAGGATGCGGTGGACGAGCGCGTCCTCGTAGGAGACGGCCGGCAGGTCGGCGACGGGCTTGCTGATGACGTCCCGCAGCTGCTCCTGCCGCATCGGCTCCAGGGCCTCGATCCGTGCCTTGGCGAGCAGACCGAGGCGGGGATGGGCCAGGACGGGCCCGAGGAAGTCCGCGCGCAGGACGGCCAGCACACCGACCGTCGGGGGTGCCTTCGGGCCGAGGGCTTCGGCCAGGGCGTCGATGTCACCGGGGTCGAAGGACTCCTCGTCGAGGAGTTCCTCGAACTGGTCGATGATGATCAGCAGCCGGGTGGCGCGCTGGACCCGAAGGACGCGTGCGGCGATCTGACGCAGGCCGTTGACATCGATCTCGTCCGTCACCGCGGCGATCCGTGCGAACCGCTCCGCCTCCGGGCAGCCGGGCTCCAGCAGTTCCAGCAGGACGGCGGCCAGGCCTCCAAGGGCGGTGGAGTGGTGGGCGGGGCGGAGGATGGCCACGGTGTCCTGCAGGCCACGACGCCGTGGCGCCACTCCCGCCATCGCGAGGGAGGACTTGCCGCAGCCAGACGGTCCCACCAGCGTGGTCCACCGCTGCCGGCCCACGATCCGCGCAAGGTGGTCGCTGTCGGCGTCCCGGCCGAAGAACGCGGCGGCGTGCGCCTCCTCGAACGGTTCGAGGCTGCGAAACGGCGAGGCCGGGCGGGCCAGGGCGGCCAGCGGCGGCCAGGAAGCGATCAGCTGGCCGACCGGGATCATGAACCCGGCCGCCGGTTCGCCGCGTTCGGCCCTGACGGTCATTCCGACCACGGCGCCGAGGTCCCGGGACCACACCGGGCTGCCGCTGAAACCCGGGGTCACGCGGTAGCCGGCACCGACCCGGTCGAGCTGGACCTGGCCGTCGGCCTGCGGCCCGCGCAGCACGCCCTCGTGCCAGACACCCTGCCGTCGCCCGGCCGGGAACCCGATGACCTCGGCGGAGCACCCGCGTAGCTTCTCCGGTTCGATGTCGACGCACCGAGCCGGCCCGGCCCCGGGTACCTGCCGCTCCAGCCGCAGCACCGCGATGTCCGGGCCGCCGCCGTCAGAAGCCTGCGACGGACCCCATTGCACGATGCCGGCTGTGACGGTCTCGGCGCCCCCGCGCGGGCCCGTGGCCGGATCACCCACCGCGGAGCGCAGCGGCAGGTCCACGGACAGACGCGCGTCGCCGGGCGGTTCCCGGCCGTCCAGGCCGAGTGCTGAGGCGACGACGTGGGCGCATGTGATCGCGTGACGGTCGTCGACCAGGAAGCCCACGCCGAGCGCACCAATTTCAGCGCTGGGTTCCGGCGAGGACTTGAAGATCCGCACGACGGCGGGGTTGGGGAAAGCGGTCCCGTCGGCCGCGCCCGCCGGGCTCATGGGTGCCCGCCGCACGTCCCGGCGGCGGGAGAGGCCGGCGCGGCCGCCGCCTCAAAGAGCTCCGTCCGCCGCTGCCCGTCCCCGGCGCCGGGCCGTGGCTTCGCCGCGCGCTTCATCCGTCCCCCTGGCTGTCCCGCGTATCAGTCCGGTGCCCGCCGGGCCCGTCCGACCGGAATTCTCCGGATCGGTGGCCCCCGGAGTCCGCGCCTGCACAACGACTTCACACAGGAGGGGGGCGAAGTGTCCGGATTTCATCGGCCGGCGGCTCAATCCGAGCCGCTCGTGCGACGCGGCACCGGTGCGACCGCCGTCCCCAACCGGCGTCAGAGTGCGCCGTCGGAGGCCGCGCCGTCTTCGTCACGCGCGCCGGTGTCCGCCCCCGCTGGCTGGCCGGTTCGGTGCCAGGTCAGGGAAACGGAGAAGTTGGCGGCTGCGGACGTACTGGTGATGATGGCGTCGGCCTCGGCGTTCAGGCTGATGCCGAAGGAGACGTTGATTTCGTCCGGGGCTTGCGCAAGACGGGAGAAGCTGTCGACGAAGGAGTCGGCCACGGGCCGGACCGTGCGCAGCATCTCCTGGAGCGAGCGGGCGCCCCGTGCCACCACCTGTCCGGGCCGGGCGACGTCGACGAGCCCCTCGCCCGCCTCACGGACCTCGATCAGCAGTCGGTCGTCCGCCCCGCCGACCGGTACTTCCACCACGTACATGTGACCCCCCCGTGTTATCCGTGCACGTGCCCGTCACGCCAGGCCCACTATGAGGCACCGGGCCCGCGCGGCGCCCGTCTTTCGGACGCCCGTGTCACCCCGGATCGTCCCGAACGCACCGCCCGGCACCCCCCACTTCGGTGCGGCACGCCCGTAGGGCCGGCCGTACGGAACGGCGGCGGGAGCGGCAGGTCCCGCCACGGTCGCCTGTGGCCTTAGGGACGACGCGCTCGCCACCGCCGCTCTTCGCAGTCGGATGCGGGCGTCTACGAGGCGGGGCGGAGCAGCGGGCCGACGTCGCACAGCATCTGCTGCACCGGCGGCGCTGAGGGTGGCTGCTGGGGTCCGGGGTGGTCACGTGCGGGCGTGGTGGAGGAACTCGTCGACGCCTTCGGCGTGGTGGTAGGGCTGGAAGCGGAGGAGGAGGGCGGTGATGAGGTGGGTGCAGCGGGGTGCGCCGGTAGCGCGGGCGAGGAGCAGGGCCTGGGTGGCGGCGACCGCGGCGGGTTCGGGTTCGCCGGCGTCGAGGTGGCTGGTGGCGCGGTAGGCGAGGAAGATGCTGCGGGTCTTGTCCCGGGCGGCGGGCAGGAGGCGTTCGCCGTCGGTGATGAGCTTTCGGGCGCGGGCGGTGTCGCCGAGGTCGAGGAGGGCCTGGCCGGAGTCGACGGCGAGGTCGGCGTCGGAGAGCCACGCACACCAGGCGGGCCGGTCGCCACCGGCGCGGCCCAGGTGGTGTTCGGCGGCAGTCAGGGCGTGCAGGGCGGGCCGGTGTTCGTGGAGTGCGGCGTGGGTGCGGGCGAGGCGCAGGTGGAGGAGGCTGCGTGCGGCGGGGTGGCCGGCGCGAGTGAGGGCGTGGGTGAGCAGCTGGCGGGCGAGGAGGTGGTCGCCTTGCCAGGTGGCCTGGTAGGCGAGGTCGCTGAGCAGGCCGGCGCCGCGGTCGGTGGCGCCGGTGGCGCGGGTGTTGTGGAGGGCGGCGATCCAGTACTGGGCGGCGTGGGCGTGGTCGCCCTGGTCGAAGCGGCGCCAGGCCAGAGTGTGGGCGAAGTCCGCGGCCAGGGCGTGCAGGCGGTGCGTCACCGAGGCGGTGGCGTGGCCGTGTTGGAGGAGGTCGGTGACGGTCGCCAGGTGCTCGCGCAGCAGGCGGGTGGTGTGGGGGTGGTGGTCGGGGCCGGCGGCGGTGAGGTGCCGGACGGAGGCTTCCAGAACGTCGGCCAGGTCGCCGCCCGTGGAGGCCGGAGGGCTGGGAGCCGGCTTGATGGTGTCCGTGGACCAGTCGGAGGCGAGGGTGGTCAGGGCGGTGGAGGAGACGGTGAGGAAGGTGCGGCGGTCCACGGTTCGCAGGGCCTCTCTCAGGGCGGGCACGATGGCGTGGGGGCCGAGGGGGACGACGCCGGCGTCGGTCACGGGCAGCCAGCCGGGCCAGGGCCCGTCGATGATGTCGGCGGGCAGGCCGAGGGCTTCGGCGGGATCTGGGAGTCCTCGTCCGGGCGGACTCCGCGTTCCCATTTGCGGATCCGGGAGGCGCCGGTGTCCGAGCACAGCCTGCGGTGCCGAGTCTCATCTCGGCGATGTCCGGTCTGGTGCGTTGCGCTGCGGACCGAGCGTCCGGCTTCACCCGCCGGTGACGGCTGATGACAGGGTCTCGAACCGGTGGACCATGCGCTGGGAGCTGATGGTGCCGATGAGTCCTTCGGCCTGGCCGAGCAGTTCCCGTGCCTGGTCGCCGTCGCCGCACTGGTGGACGGTGTCGGTCAGGTCGAGCACGGCGTGGAGGTGGTCGCGCGGGTAGTCGGGGGTGGTCGCCTTGACGCGGCTGTGCAGGAAGGGGACGGCTCGTGCCGGCTGGTCGCAGGCGAGCCAGGCCCGGCCGGTGGTGGCGTCCACGGAGTCCTTCGTGAGCCAGGTCGCCCACCAGGGGGTGCGTTCGTCCGGGGAGCTGAGGTGGAGGAGTGCTTCGTCGCGGGACCGGAGGACCGCGTCAGGGTCGTGCCGTCGTCCTGCGGCGTAGATGCGCCGGTCGGCGATGACCGCGGCCGCTGCGGGCGGAAGGTCCGGTGTGCGGGCAGCGATGTCCAGGAGCGCGGCGGCGTCGTTGTGGGCCTTGACCCCTGATGTTGGACACACGAGACACTGGATCCTGAGGATCTGAGGACGGACATCTCGTGGTCATGAAGAACTATCCGCCGGAGTTCAAGGCGGACGCGGTCGCGCTGTACGAGTCGCGGCCGGAGGCGACGATCAGGTCGGTCGCCGCTGATCTGGGGATCAACCCGGAGACGCTGCGGAACTGGGTCCGGGCAGCCGGGGTGAGCCGTCCCCGGGGACGCAGGACGCCGGAACCGGCCCAGCCGCCGACCCCGCTGGAGGCGGAGAACGCGGCTCTGCGGAAGAAGGTCCGTGAGCTCGAGGAGGAACGCGAGATCCTGCGGAAGGCGGCGAAGTATTTCGCCGGGGAGACGCGCTGGTGAACCGCTTCCAGTGTGTCGCCGACCTCCAGCGCCGCCACGGCGTGAAGCGGCTCTGCAGCATCCTCGGCGTCGCCCGCTCCAGCTTCTACTACTGGCGCCGCACGGCTGCGGACCGGGCCGCCCGGCAGGCGGCCGACGCGAAGCTGGCCGTCCGGATACGGGCGGTCCATCAGGAAGCGGACGGCACCTACGGAGCCCCGAGGATCACCGCCGAGCTCCGCGAGGAGCACGGTGAGACGGTCAACCACAAACGCGTCGCAAGGATCATGCGGGCGTCCGGAATCAAAGGGATCCGGTTGCGCCGCCGTCACCGCACCACCGTCCCCGACCCGGCAGCGGCCAAGGCCCCGGACCTGATCGGCCGCGACTTCACCGCCCAGGCTCCGAACACGAAGTACGTCGGCGACATCACCTACCTGCCCATCGAGGGCGGGAAGTTCTGCTACCTGGCGACCGTCATCGACCTCGCATCGCGACGGCTGGCCGGCTGGGCATTCGCCGACCACATGCGCACGGATCTCGTCACCGATGCCCTGGCCGCGGCCGTCCGCACCCGCGGCAGCCTCGCCGGATCGATCATGCACACCGACCACGGAGCCCAGTACACCAGCAGGATTTTCGCCGAAGCCTGCAGATCAGCAGGGGTCCGACAAAGCATGAGCGCGGTCGGGTCCAGCGCGGACAACGCACTCGCGGAGTCCTTCAACGCGACCTTCAAACGCGAGACCCTGCAAGGGCGAAAGAGCTGGCCGACCGAGCGCGAGGCCCGACTCGACGCCTTCCGATGGCTCCACCGCTACAACACCCGACGCCGACACTCCCGCCTCGGACAACAATCACCGATCGCCTTTGAGAACACTCTCCAGCTCACACCAACTACGCTGACACCAGCCGCATAACCCGTGTCCAGGATTCGGGGTCAAGGCCCGAGCGCACCGCAGCCCTGGCAGACTTCCTGCACACCTACAACCACCACCGCTGCCACACCGCACTCGGCGGACACCCGCCCATCAGCCGCGTCAACAATGCTGCGGGTCAATACAGCTAGGGCGTGGACACCGCCGAGCCGGACGGCCGGGGAGTCGGAGCCGAGTTTGTCGACGGCCTGGGAGAAGCGCTCGGTGTGCAGCCGGGTGGCCTCCCGGTGGGCGCCAGCCTCGTCGACGCGCTGGCGGCGGTAGGCGACGACCAGGGCGACGAGCGCACCGGCCCCGGCGACCACCCCGAAGGAGAGCTTCACCAAGTCGAAGAGGGTTTTGGCGTCGAGTTTCTTGGCGGTGTCGATCTCCTGGAAGTCCAGCAGGTACACCAGGCCGTAGAAGACGCCGCCGGCCACCAGGACCGCGGCGGCGAAGGTGACGGACAGAGCCCGACCGACCTTCCAGAGCCGCAGCTCCCGGTCATCCGAGGTCGGTCGCGGCCGTCGGTTCACTGTCATGGGGAGGAAGACAAGGCACTGAGACCGCGTTTGAGATCTGGCGTGGGACGATCGGTCGGTGACTCGACTCGTGAACCGTGACCGCTCCCTGCAGGAGCTTGAGCGCGAACGTTGGTCGGCGCCATCAGGCGACGAAACCCGGCTGATGGCGACCGTGCGCGAGCTTCGGCGCATGCCGGGCTGCTTCGGCCGTCCCGGTTGACCAGCTCAGCCGGTCCCTCTGGTGACAACTCCTGAGCTTCGGCTCAAATCCGGCGGGCCGTCGCACAGCGCTCTGGCGGCGGCCCGCTGTCGAATCCGCACCACGAATACGAGGCCGATGATGACCACGCCCTGGCCGCCCCGGCGCACTGCGCGCCGTCCGCTCGCCCCGCGCGTCGCCGCGCCCCGGGAGCCGGTCGACCCCGCCCGCATCGGCCGCCGCGTCGTACGGCGACGGGCGAAGGGGATGGACGCCGGCGCCGTCGCGGCGGCCCTCGAGGACGCCCGCTTCGACGCACGGCAGGACTCCAGGCACGAGGACCTGGCGGACGACGTCCGTGGCCCGGCGGAGCTCGCGGAGTGGGAGCGCATCGCGCAGCTGCTCGCCGACGCGGCGCCGGGCACGGTGTACGACCCGGACACCGACGACGTCGTCCAGGCCGAGCTCGCCACCGAAGCCGCGGCCGCCGCCGCCCGGGAAGCCGAGCTGCGCGAAGCCGCCCGGGTCGCGGCCCGCGCCGACGAGCTCCAGTCGCTGCGCGAGCTCGGCACGCTGGAGCAGACCGAGCCCCGCGACGGAGACGAAGCCGTCCGCGACGAACTCACCCGGCGAGCCGGCGGGTACATCCAGGCCGACGTCGACGCCTGGCTCGCCCACGCCCTCGCCACGCACCTCGGGCACTACCGCGACCCGGCCGCACGCGAGGAAGCCGCCAGCCTGCTGACGCCACCGGTCCTCGCCCACGCCGCGCTGCTCGCCGAACTCGCCCGCCTGGTCCCCGGCGCGGACATGGGCCAGCTGGCGTTCGCGGGCCGCCTCGCCACTTCCGAGCCCGAAGCCGCCGGCGCTCTCGCCGCGTTCCTCGCCCGGCGTACGGCCTGGCAGAAGCAGGCCGACCCCACCACCGGCCGCCCTCCCGCAAGCCCAGATTCGGTGTCACGCTGACGGAGCGTGAGCGTGACACGAGCGTCACGCTGCCCCCGAAAACTGTCACGCCACCCCCGAATCACGCCCGTTGTGTCCGTTTCGCGGGGTCCGGAGGCTGCTGAGACCCCTCCAGGGCCCGAAAATCCGGGGTGGAGCGTGACAGTGCTGATCATGCTGCCGGGCGGGTGTGATCCGTACGGAACGTAACCGTCGGGATCGGTCCCGGGCGGGCCGGCGGGTGCGGATGCGGTGTCCGATCACCAACGGCCAGGCCCTGCCAGGCATCCCGGCCTGAACAGTCCACCCGACCTGTGTCATCTGTGTCATCAACCCCCCGTTTCCCCAGGTGGACAGGCTCATCTGTGTCACTGTTCAGCTGATCTGTGTCATCGGACAGCGGGCAGGGACCAGGACCCAGCAGCGCCCCCAGAACCTGGGTCCCTGGGTCCCGAGACCGGCGTTTTCCCTGGTGCACGTGGACCGGGCCGGAAGCTGGGTCCACCTGGGTCCTGGGTCCCGGCGCCCTCGTACGAGCCGGTTCGTCCGGAGTGGTCCCCAGGGCCCGGGGCGGCCGATACCGTGGAAGCAGACGCCAGTTCTGCCCTCTGGAGCCCTCGATGAGCGAACAGCCGGCCACCGCCGACCACGCCCGGCAGCAGCTGGAGCCCGCGGCCGCCGACGGGTTGCGCGCGTACGCGGCCCAGACCCGAGAGAAGGCCGACCAGTTCGCCGCCGTCCTCGAGGACATCGCGGCCAACGGTCTGCCCGCGGTGGAGGACTGCACGCCGTGGGAGGAGCTGCGCGAGGCCCACCTCGCCCGGCTCGCCGGACAGCGCCCGGCCGTCGCTTGATGGCCCCGCGGCACGGCCCGCGCCGCGCCCAGATCGCGTTCTCCGACTCCGCCGCCAAGCAGCTGGACGCCATCACCAGCGAAAACGAGCTGCACGCCCTGGACCGCGCCCTGGTCGTCATCTCCGTGGACCCCGAGGTCGGCGAGCCGCTCCCCAGCGGCAGCAGCGGGCCGCGGCTGCGCCAGCACGTCGACGACATCGAACGCGTCCGGCTTGTGTACTGGGTGACGGCGTTGAAGACCGTGGTGGTCGTGGCCTTCATCGAGGTGTAACAACCTCCCGCCGCCACTGGCTGCTCGCTCTCCTGGTCGTGCTGCCCAGATGCTGCATGGTGGTTGCGAAGGCAGCACGGCATTCGCACGGCGCGGTCGGCATGCGGGCGCAGCGCGGGCAGCCTCATCGCATAGCGGCCGCTGCCTGCCCGGCTGCTCTTGCTGCTGTTTGCGCCGCACCACCGAGACGCGAGCACGCTTGCAGCCTGCAGTCGAAGTACACGTCGGCGTTCACGCTGCGATCCAGCGGGCGGTTTCGTACGCGCTCCTCGCCGCCTCAAAGGCGGCCGGCACGTCCTTGTAAACCCCGGGGGCCAGGTCGAGGTAGTGGATGAACCGAAGTTGAGAATGAGATCGCGCTCCGCGTAGTCACGTGTCGGTGGGCCGCGCCTGCCGCTTCGAAGTACCGCAGATCGTCGTGCACGCCCACGGCTGTCCGTGACGTTCCCCGGGAACGGTGACGCTGTCGCGGGCGAAGGGGACCAGAAGCGACTGAAGCGACCAACGGACGGAGAAGGTTGCAAGGCCTCAGATGAACAGCCATACCTGTTGGAGGGAGAGTCGCTTCGGTCGCTCTGATCGTCTCGGTCGCTTCCGAGTGGCAGCCAGCGACTGAAGCGCGGCGATCGAGGGGGTCGTCGGTCGCTGCGCTCTGACGCTGCGAAACCGCAGCTCAGCAGAGCACTAGAGTGACTGAAGCGACCGAAGCGACTCAAGTTCACGGTATATGAAGCCATTCCTGTGCGCGCGTGTGCGTCATATATAGAAAGACTCGGTCGCTTCAGTCGCTGTACGTCGCCCTGTCTGCGCGCTGACCTGGTGTTTTACTGAAACAGGCGAGTCAGCGACTGAAGAGGCTCCAGTCGCTGACTCGCCCGGTGAGTCGCTCGTCGCCTCCGGCGCCAGACCGTTTATCGACACGGGCCCGAGTTCCTCATCGCCTCCCTGCTGCGTTCGCTAAGGTATGTCCGTCGTTGAGTCGCTTCGGTCGCTACCAGGGGGTGAGCATGTCCGCTGAGCTGCAGTTCTCTGCCAGCGACTCAGCATCCGCTGCCCTCCGTGCTTCAGTCGCTGGCCATTCGCTGGCTACAGCGCAGTGGTGCGCTCGCCTCGGCTGGCCGGTCCACCCACTCGCAGCAGGACGCAAAACACCAGCCTCGAACTGCCGGGACTGCCGGACCCCCGGGCACACCGCCGCAGGCTGTGCCTGTCTGTCTGCCGGCCGCTGGTGCCACGGATTCCACGCCGCCACCCTTGACCAGCGTCGCATCGACCACTGGTGGAGCAAGCACCCGGAGTTCGGCGTCGGTGTCGCCTGCGGCCCCGCAGGCCTGGTCGTCATCGACATTGACGCCCACGAAGCCCAGCCCCCCGCCCGGGACCGCCTCCTACCCGGCATCCCGATCGGCGACCACGTCGACCTGACCGGCATCTCCACGGGCTTCCACACCATCGCTGTCCTCGCCGCCCTGCGCGGCATGCCCAGCCCGGCCGAGGACACCACCACGCTGCGCGTCCGCACCCCTTCCGGCGGCATGCACGTGTGGTACCGGGCCGGTGACCCCCGGCGCTGGCAATGCTCCGCCGGCTCCAGCCAGGGCCGCGCTCTGGCCTGGCAAGTCGACGTGCGCGCCCACGGCGGCTACATCATTGCTCCCGGCACCACCACCAGTGCAGGCACCTACAAGGTCCTCGGCGAAGTCAGGCAGCCCGCCGTCCTGCCGGGCTGGCTGGCGCAGGAACTCGAACGAACCGGCCATCTGCCCGCCCCGAGCGTCCCCGCCCCCCGGCCGGTTCCGCCCCGCGCCAGACAGGCCGTCCTCGCCGCAGGCGGCGGCGCCGACACTGACCGGCTCCTCGCCGCCGTCCTTGCCCCGGTAGCCGCCTGCGCCCAGGTCTCCGAAGGCGCAGGGTTCTCCGACACCCTCAACCGCGCCGCCTACACCCTCGGCGGACTCGTCGCTGCCGGCCGCCTCACCCAGGAAAGCGCCGAACGCGCCCTGACCGAAACAGCGGCCACCGCCCGCCCCGGACAGGACCGCCGGGCCGAACAGATCATCCGCAGCGGCCTTGCCGCCGGGCTCAGGCGCCCCCTGAATCCCGGAAGCCGCCGATGACCTCCCCGGGCAATGACAACACTCTGTTCGACTTCGACGCCAAGGCCGTCGCCGAACAGATTCGCAGCCAACCCCAGATCCCGCTGCCCACCCAGCCCACGGCCCCCGCCGCATCCCTTCCGCAGGCCACCCCGGACGGACTGCTGCCCGACACCCTCACCGACCGCGGCAACGCCAAACTGTTCGTCAAGCTCTACGCCCAGGACTTCCGGCACGTCCCCGGCATCGGCTGGTACCGCTGGGACACCACCCGCTGGCAGATCGACGAGGACGACACCGTCCTGTGGGCTGCCGGCGACCTCGCCGAGAGCATCGCCACCCACGATCCCTACGGGCGCTTCACCACAACAGCCCTCGCCCGACACCGGCGCCGCGCCCTGTCCACCGCCGGCATCAACGCCATGCTCACCCAGGCCCGATCAGCCCCTGGCATGGTCCTCAACGCCACCCGCCTGGACGCCGATCCCTACGCCCTCTGCACTCCCGACGGCATCGTCGACCTGCGCAGCGGCCTGCTCAGAACCCCTGACCCCAACAAGGACTTCCATTCCCGCTCCACCACCGTCGGCCCCCGGCCCGCGCAGACCCCCCGCTGGAGCCGCTTCCTGACCGACACCTTCGGCACCGACGCCGAAGGCACCGAAATGATCGGCTACCTGCAGTTGGTGCTCGGGTACGCCGTGACAGGAGACGTCGGCGGCCAGGTTCTGCCCTTCCTTTTCGGCGCCGGGAAGAACGGCAAGTCCGTCCTCCTTGACGTCCTGATGAAACTCCTCGGCGACTACGCCGACGCCGCACCACCCGGCTTCCTGATGGCCCGCCCCTACGAAGGGCACCCCACCGACCTTGCCGAACTCCACGGCCGGCGCGTCATCGTGTGCAGCGAGGTCAACCCCGGCGACAAGTTCGACGAGGCCCGCGTCAAACTCCTCACCGGCGGCGACCGCATCAAAGCCCGCCGCATGCGCCAGGACTTCTTCAGCTTCACGCCCACCCACAAACTCCTCCTGGTCGGCAACCACCGCCCCGAAGTCGGCACCGGCGGCTTCGCGTTCTGGCGCCGCATGCGCCTGATCCCCTTCGAGAACACCGTCCCCGACCACCGCAAGATCGACAACCTGGCCGACATCCTCGTCACCGAGGAAGGCCCCGGCATCCTGGCCTGGCTCGTCGACGGCGCCCGACGCTACCTCGCCGGTGCCCGCGACCTCACCGGACCCGAACGCGTCCGCATCGCCACCACCGCCTACGCCGAGACCGAGGACCACACCGGCCGCTACTACGAGGAATGCTGCACCCTCGCCCCCGACCTGCGTGCCGAGCAGACCGGCCTCTACAGCCACTACAAGGCGTGGTGCCAGAATGAAGGGGCACCCGCCCTGTCCTCCCGCGCGTTCGCCGCCCGCACGCGGGAACTGGTGGGACTGGCCTCACCGAAGCAGATGATGACGTCCAACCAGCGCAAGTACTACCCAGGCATCGGCCTGCTCGCCGACCAGGAGAGGGAAGCAACCGCATGAGCTCCCTGATCACCGAGGACGAGATCAGCCACGAGACCGACCTGGTCTGGCTGGAGAACGTCGACAACCTCGACTACGTCCGCCAGAGCCTGGACCGCCTCCCGACCCGCAAGGGCAAGCCCGCCTACCACCGCGACGGCCGCATGGTCGGCTACGCCGTCCTCGGCAACACCGCCAAACCCTCCCGCGCCTCTGGCACCTTCCGCCGACGGGTGTTCTGGCTCCTGCCCCACGATCGCGACAGCGAGCCCGATGGCCTCTACACGACGGGCGCCCCCGCCGAAGCCGTCGACCCTCGCACCCTGGAGCCTCGGATCAAGGGTTACAAGACCGAACGCTCCGAGGGCGGCCCGCCCTCCGACGCCATGCAGGAACTCGGCATAACCCTGCCCCTCTAGCGCTCACCTAAAGCCCGTCATACCACCCCGAGCAGATCGCCCTTCAATTGGCCGAACCTGTCCCAAGCCGTCGCCACCGATGGTCAGCCAGTCCCAAAAGGCGGCTCCCAGAAACCTGCTCGACCGGCTCCAGGAGGCCAAGGAACAGGGATGGCTCGGCGAGGTCGCCGCAATCGAGGCCAGCCTCGCCGCCGCTGAGCAGAAGCTCGCCGCCATACGCGACCTCGCGGCCCGGCACACCACCGTCCACCTGGGCATGCCCGATCTCCGTGGCGTCGTCGCACGCGTCGACTCCGAGCAGCGAAACGAGGATGCGAAGGGGCAGTCCTGAGCACTACAACGAAGGGATGACCGTCTTCCTCTGTCCCAAGTGCGGCACTGCGATCACGCCGGAGTTGACCGAGCTTGCCGCTGTCCCTGACGTCTCAGACGACGAGCGCGACCGGGACACGGAGACACGCCGGGCGCCTTCCACCGTTCCGCGGGGCCACTACGCGATCGATCCCGAGCCCTGGCAACCTCCCTACGTCGTGCAGGACGGTCAGGAGGACCCGAAGCCAGCTCAGTCGCGCGGACCTGTGGTCTGCCGTGAAGAAGGCTTCGTCATCTCGGCCGGCAGCCGACACACAGTGCTGGTGCACCCTGACGACGCCTCCAGCCTTCAGCCACTGCCCAACTGGGAAAACAGCAGTGGGTGCTGCGGACCGACAGGCGAGGAGGGACTCAACCGGGCCTGCCCCTGCGGCGCTCCGGTCGCGACCCTCGTGGCCGACTGTTTCGGGCCTGTCGGCGTACAATTCGGGCCTGTCGGCGTACAAGTGGACGTGCACCACCTCGTACGGATGAGAGTGCACCAAAGTTGATGCGGTGAGGGGGTTGGGGTCCGGGAGTCTGCGCAAGGTCAAAGACCTCGCCACCCTCTCGTTCGTCGAGTCCAAGGCCAATGCGGCCCTGCTCGGGCCGCCCGGAGTGGGCAAGACCCATATCGCCGTCGCGTTGGCGGTCGCGGCCTGCCGGGCCGGATACTCGATCTACTTCACCAGCCTCGACGACATGGTCCGCAATCTCAAGGCCGCCGAAGCGGCGGGGCGGCTGACCAGCAAGCTCGGCAGTTATCTGCGGCCCGCTGTTCTCGTGCTGGACGAGGTGGGATACCAGCCCCTCAACCGCGACGAGGCCAACCTGGTCTTCCAGGTGATCTCCAAGCGCTACGAGCGGGGCTCGATCATCCTCACCTCGAACAAGGCATTCAGCGAGTGGGGCGAGTTCTTCGGCGACGAAGTCCTGGCCACCGCCATCCTCGACCGTCTCCTGCACCACTGTGGTGTCATCTCCATCAACGGCCCCAGCTACCGGCTCAAGAACCGGCTCGGCGCCATCGAACGAGAACAGGACGACGCGGCCTAATCGTTCATCTGGTCGACAATGAGGGCATGGACGTCCCTGAGCTGCTCGAATCAGCTTCCCTGCTGGTTCCGGAAGATACCGCCACCGAGAACGACATCACGGTGCGAGACATCTGGGACTACCTCGTCCATGACGAGTGGGAGATCGCCCTGGGTCTGCTGGAGGAACTCGGCGATGCTCGCTCGCTCCCGCTGACGTTCTGGGAGAAGCTCGCCGAAGCTGCTGAGCAACTCCGGATGGAGCGAAGCGCGGCCTGGTGCCATTGGCGGTGCTCCGAGATCCGCAACGGCGTGATCCGGGCGGATCTGACGCTCCGTGCTGCCGCCGAGGCACGACGCACGACACCAATCCACTCCGGTGTTCTGCGACCGATGTGGGACATCGGACACCTCTCACCCACCGGTGGACGTTCGGTCAGCATCGCCGCGCTCTGGGTTGAGAACATGCCCATTCTGGAGCCCGGCGGGCGAGCTACGGTTCGCCTCGTGCCTCTGACTCCCGCCCACTGGATGCACGTCCAGGCTGGCCAGCAGATCACCATGCACGAGGACCGAACCGTCGCTGGCACCGCTGTCATCCTGGAGGTTCAGCCTCCTGCCACTGTCATGCCCACGCGATGACGCGGCTGGCTCACAGCCTCTCTGCTGGTGCACGTATCTCCGTACTTGGTGGGGCACTCACAGGAGTACGCCGACAGGGCCCTTCGAGCTGCACCTCGACCCCGTCCGGACCTACTCGTTCTCTCAGTAGGACCGCAAAGCGCGCGCGGACGACGTGCACAACACTCCCGACGGAACCCGTCCACCCAACTTCTCCACGACTACTTTCCGCGGTGAACGACAGCTCATCGGCGGACCTGCCGCCGAGCTGGGCTAGTTCGGATAAGACCAGCTCGGCGCGCTCAGCCTGGTCCTTAACGCTCTCGTGCTGTTTGTGACGCGGTACACGGACGCCGCGGTGAACCAACTGCGCACGGACGGCTTCGACGTCGGCGACGAGGACGTGGCCCGCCTCTCACCGTTCGTGCGGCACCACATCAACATGCTCGGCCGCTACCCATTCCAGCTTCCCAACCTGCCCGGAGGCTTGCGACCACTGCGTGATCCGGATGGCTCAGACGGCGAGTGGCCGCCGATCATCGGGAGACGCCGACCAGCCCCTGCTGCTGGTCGGCGGGGCTGCGGTTGGGTTGCTTAGATGGTCATATCTGGCCGCTGCCGGGGCAGTTTGGCGTGCCGCACCGCGTCAGAGGCCAGGGCGATACATACGCCCAGGCTGGCGAAGATGCCGCAGGCGACGAACACCGGGCCGGCGCCCCAGGCTCCAATGGCGGCACCGACCAGCGGATAGCTGAGAGGGGCGAGACCGACCATGGTGAGCATGACCACGGAGGTGACCCGGCCCAGATAGGCCGGGTCCGCCGCAGTCTGTATGAGGGCGTTGTCCAGGCTGCCGAAGACGCCCGCACTCAGTCCGATGACCGCGGCCAGCACCGCGGCGACCCACAGGGTCGGTACCAAAGCGATCGTGGCCGCACCCGCGCAGCCCACGAGCAGTGTCCCGGCCATCATCAGGCCGGCCCGGGGGAGCCAGCCGGCGATGGTGAGCAGCGCGGCGCTGGCCGCAGCTCCTGCGCTGAAGCTGCTGACGATCCAGCCGTAGCCGGAAGGGCCCCAGCCGCGTTCGGCGTTGAGGAGCACCATGCCGACGTTGAGGGTGCCGGTGAGGCCGAGCTCGCAGACGGCGCCGGCGGCGACGAGCGGGCCGATGAGGCGGTGGTGGCGGATGTAGCGCAGGCCGTCGAGCAGGTCCTGCCGCGCGGTGCCGCGCTCCGTCCGCTCCGCGTCGGGCGCCGCGAGGGGGCGTATCCGTATCGTCAGCAGGAGCGGCAGGGACAGGGCGATGAGCATTCCGGCGGTGGTGAAGGCGGCTGCGTGTCCACCGAGTCCCATGGCCAGGCCGCCGATCGGCGGGCCCGCGATCTGGCTGAGGCGCGTCGACAGCGAGCGCATGCCGGTGACCCGGGCCAGCTGGTCGGGGGCGGTGATCCGGGGCGGAAGAGCTCCGACAGCGGGTACGAACAGTGCGTCGACGGCGCCGAAGACGAGCGCCACCGTGACCAGGATCCACAAGGCCGGAGCCGTCAGTGTGATACCGGCGGCCACCACCAGGATGAGGAGGCAGCGCAGTGTGTCACTGCCGAGAATCACCCGGCGGGGGTCGAACCGGTCGGCCACCACGCCCCCACCGAGCATGAGTAACGCTCGTGGTACTGCCCCGGCAGCCATGACGAGGCCGACTTCGGTAGAACCGGCGGCCTTCTGGGCGGACCAGGCCAGGGCGACGAAGTACACGCTGTCGCCCATGAGGGAGACCGTGTAGGCGGTGAGCCAGCGCAACACGTTGCCGTCGCGGTGGGCCGGTGTGGCGGCGTTTTTGGGCAGGACCGTCTCTGAGGTGGCCATGGTGGGCTCCAAGTACGCTGGGAATCCGGCTGAGTCAGGGCCGGAAGGGAAAGCCGTATAGGTGCACAGACACGTGCTCGCGGTCCTCGGTGTCGTCGGCCGCCTTGGCGGCCTTGCCGCGCTCCCGCCAGCGCCGGGCCAGAGCCTCGAGCTCGTCGCTCATCTCGGCGAGTTCGGCGGGGGTGAGGTCGAGCAGCCACTCGGAGCTGAAGGATGCGTCGGTCCACGCCTTCCCCCAGGCGGACTTCTGGTCGAGATACGTGCGGTACTGGGCGACGCGGGTGTCGAAGATCCCTCGGGTCACCGCGCCGACGGCGGCGGCTCCCTCGGGCGTGTCCGCGAAGTCCGAGTCACGGAAGCCCCAGCCCTCGCCGGATGCCACCTGCCACCAGCGCTCGCGGCCGTCGGTGCCCTGGGCACTCGCCTGGGTCACGAAGCCGTGCTCGGCCAGCTTGCGCAAGTGGTAGCTGACCAGCGAGGGCGTTTCGTCGACATGCTCGGCGAGCTGAGAGGCGGTCGCGGTGCCTGCGGCGTACAGCAGCCGGTACAGCTGCATCCGCAGCGGGTTCATGAACGCCCTCAACCGTGACAGGTCGGTGATCTGCTCGGGCTCGTCCTTCGGTCGCATGCGCTTACCGTAGGTATGAAGTGAAAATTTCGCAACAACTGCTTCAGAGTTGGATGTTCGAGCAGCCCGGCTCTATGTGCAGGGGACTGGAGACAGGCAGCTCGACTTGACGCTGACGAGGTCAGCGTCTGCTGTCTCCGGGCGCGAGGAGGCTGGTGACCTCGGCGATCGCCTCAGCCGAGGGCTGGAAGTAACGCCACACGTTCTTCGGCTTCTTGTGCCGCGTCTTCGCCATGAGCATCGGTAGCCTCGCACCTGCCTTACCGAGGTGCGTGAAGCAGGAGTGCCGGTACTCCTGCAGGTTCAAGCCCTTCCCGCCACGCTCCCGACAGCCGTGCGCGCGTCCAGGAGGGCGCGGGCCTGCCCGTACGACAGCCGGGCCAGCCCGGTGTCCGGGCACACGCCGCGCGGGCTGACACTTTCCCGGGGCCCGGTTTGCGGTGGGTGACGAACACCGGCCCCCGTATACGGCCCTTGACCAGCTGGGACAGCAGCCGGCGGTGCCGGCGTCCCAGTACACGGGCTCCATTACGTAGTCCTCGCGCGGGCGCCGCAGCGTCGGGTGCGAGGCTGCGGCGCCCTTGGCCTTCACTGGAACCCCTTCGGGCGGCGAGGTCCAACTCCTCGATGTGACGCCGAGGATCTCCTCCGCCCGTGCGACGGTCTCGTGGAGCATCCGCCACAGCGTCTTCTCCCGGACGTGGACTTCTCGTCGGGCGATCAGCCGGTCGACGGCCATCTTCGAGCGGGCGGGGTCTCCGCGTCCGGCGGCGGCATCCGCTTCATCCAGGCCGTGACAGCCGGGCCGTCGTACCCGCGCTCGGCGCACCAGCTCAGCCATGACAGCACCGACGCCCGCCGGGCGTTCCACGTGCTGACTGCGGCCTCGTCCCACGGATGTTCGAGGGCGCCGTCGATCTCGTCGTCCACGACGGTGGCGAGCGGGCGTGCCGCGCCGAGGTGTCCGGCAGTCGCGCCGACGCCAATCCCGGACGGCCGGAGCGTGTTCGCGTTGACGAGCGAGTTGAGGAACACGTCGGCCGCCGCGCGGACAGTCAGCCGCCCACCTGGGCCGACTGATCCTCAGCGCCGGTTTCGTTCGATGTTCCTCGACCCCCGAGAAGAAGTGCACCAACACGGAGCGGGACGTTAGGTCCGCGACACAACCTTCATCAACTGCTAACTCTGAACAGCGCAGTTGATGTCAGCCGAGCGGCTTCTGGGACGCGGGTCTGAGCGGAGGCGGAGACCGCGTACACAGTGCGCCACCGGACGCAGGAGGGAAGCGGAGCCAGATCTCACCGACTGGAGGCGTCCGGCGGGTGATTACGCCGTAATCACCCGCCGGACCATGTCGGGTGAAAACGGCCACAAGAGGTGGTCGAAACTAACGTGTCAAGTGAGAAGTGGATCACGGACGTTAGTATGGTGTCTCTCATGAGTTCGCCAACCACCTCCAACGACCGGGAGAAGGTCGTCTCCAAACTGCCGGCACGGCTCCGGCAGCAGGTGAAAATCAGAGCCGCTCAATACGGCATCGAAATGCAGAGCGCCGTTGAACAGGGCATCAGCGACTGGTGCGAACTGGCCTCGGCCACGGCCCCCGTCGACACCGCCGGCGCCGACTCCTTCGCCACCTTCCTGCCCCCCGGACAGTGGGAAGAGTTCAGGCAGTCCGCTGCCGACCGGCGCGTCTCACTGATCCAGGGACTCGCGCAATCCGTGCAGCTCTGGCTCGACACCCACCCGGAACCGGACATCGAACGCCCCGCCATCACCCGCCGGATCATCGTCTGCAACCAGAAAGGCGGCGTCGGCAAGACCGCCATCACCGCCGGACTGGGGGAAGCCCTGGCAGAAGACCCCAACACGCTGCACCCGGTGCGCGTGGCCAAGGCCCTCACCAAGGCCCTGCGCGCGAGCGAGGTCCACAGCGATGCAACCGAGCCCGACACCGACCCGCTCGACATCGAGAACCTCCCCGGCCCCGGACTGCGGGTGCTGCTTGTGGACTTCGACCCACAGTGCCACCTCACCAACCAGCTCGGCGCCGCTCCCCTGCCGATGAACGGTGACAGCCTCACCAACCACATGGCAGGCGAACCGAAGGGCGACCTGAACGACCTCATCGTCCCCATCGACGATGACACCTTCGGCGGCCGGCTGCACCTGCTCCCCGCCTGCAACGACGCCTTCCTCCTCGACGTACGCCTCTCCGCGGTACGCGCCCGGGAAGCCGCACTGGAACGCGCCCTCACCCCGCTCGAAGGCGATTACGACGTAATCATCGTCGACTGCCCGCCCAGCCTCGGTCTCAGCATGGACGCCGCCGTCTACTACGGCCGCCGACGCGACGGGGAAAACCCTGGACAGTCCGGTGCCCTCATCGTGGTCCAGGCCGAGGACAGCTCCGCCGACGCCTACGAGCTGCTCACCACACAGATCGACGACCTCCGCGGCGACCTCCAAGTCGACATCGACTACCTCGGCATCGTGGTCAACCTCTACGACTCCCGCCGCGGCTACATCGCCACCTCCTCACTCCAGGGATGGGTCGACATAAAGGACCCGCGGGTCGTCGGGCTCATCGGCGACCTCAAGGAACAGAAGGAAGCAGTCCGCGTGAAGAAACCCCTGCTGTCCTACGCCCCCAAATCCCAGCAGGCCGTCGGAATGCGCGCCCTGGCCAGGGAGGTGCTGTGAGCAAGGCCGATCAGCTCGGTGCCGGCCGGTTCGGCGGGGGAGTGCGCCCCGTCAGCGCGCGCCGCCAAGCCGTCGCCGCCGCAACAGGCGTGCCCACCGACGGCGTCGCCCCACCGGCAGAACTCCCCGTCGCCCGCATCAGCCTCAACCCCGACAACCCCCGCTCCAGCCTCGGAGACCTCACCGACCTCGCGGGCAGCCTGAAAACACACGGCCAGAAACAAGCGATCACGGTCATGGACCGCGACGCCTACCTCAAGGTCAACCCGGAACACGAAGCCGCCCTCGAACCGGACACCACCTACGTCGTCATCGACGGCAACAGCCGGCTCGCCGCCGCACGCGAGGCCGCCCTCACCACGATCAAGGTGATGGTCAGCAACGACCAGGGCGCCTCGTCGGAGGAACTCCTCGAATCCGCCCTCGTCGCCAACATCCACCGCCAAGACCTCGAAGAGATCGACGAAGCCCGCGCCCTCCACCGGCTGCTGGCCATCCACGGAAGCCAACGCGCTCTCGCCAGGCGCCTGCACCGCTCCCAAGGCTGGGTGTCGCAGCGACTCGCCCTCCTCAACCTCACCCCGGAACTGCAGGCACGCATCGGAACGGAACCCATCGACCTGCTGCGCGCCGTGGGCAACAGGCCAGCTGACCAGCAGGAAGCAGTCCTCGAGGAACTGAAAGCAGAAAGAGCGCGCAAAGACCGCAAATCACTGGGCTCCGTGGACAACGTCACAACCCCCGCACCACCGGTGCCAGCAGAGGCGGAAGAGCCTCCGGCGAGTGATTACGGCGTAATCACTCCGGCCCCCGACGAGGACGCACCGCACGAGAACACAGTGGCTTCGCCGCTCACACCGCACGCGGAGACAGTCTCCGCAGCGCAACCGCCAGCAGGGCCGAAGACCACGAAGGACGGGTCCCCTGCCAGGAGGCCGGGGGAGGAGGCCCCCACTGTCCCGGTACAGGCCGTTGCCGCTGAAACGGCAGCCGTCGCAGGAGGGCAGCAGCCGAAGCGCTTCCCGTATGACAACGGTGCGTACGCGGCACAGCACCTGATCCACAAGATGCCGCCTGCCGAGTTCAACAGAATGCTGGACCTGCTCATCAAGCACAGGGACAGCCAGACCGTTCCCGCTGACTGAGGGGTGCAGCGTCTGCCTGGTCGAGATGTGGTGGCGGGCGGCAGAGGACAGCTCGTCACGATGGAGGAGCGACGCCAAGTACCGGATCCTCATGACCGGTCGAGGGATCAGGGCCCGGCGAGGATGTCATGGCTGCCGATGCGCCGCCAGATGACGTGCGGGGTACCGGGGCGGCGTTCAGGACCGTACTCCCATGTAGCGCGCCCGACGGGGCCGGTGCCCGCAGACCAGGTGAGTTCGTAGATGCCGGGGGCGAGCCGGACCCGCTTGACGCGGAGGCCGGCGCGGAAGGTCCCGGTACGCAGGTCCTCGACGAAGGCCGTCACAGTCTGACGGAAGCGGCGGCGCTGTTCCGGGGTGAGACGGTTCAGGTCGCTGCTGAAACGGGGCAGGGTCTCGTAGGTCGGCACGTCGGTCCTCCAGGAACCACGAAGCCCCCGGGGGCACCGGCGGCGGTAGATGTCTCTCGCGGGGGCAAAGGGAGTCGGTGACGTCGCGGGGGCGGGGCGTCCTCGGCTGTTGTCCCGGGGGAGTGGTACGCGAAGGTGCACTAAAGACCATTGGATGCTGTTACATGGCGTTTCCGGTGCCTGTGAGGCGCGTGGGGCTGGTTGCCGCGCAGTACTTGCATGGCCCGGGAGATGCCCGCCGGGCGGGCACTACGTCGCCGCGGATGCCCGCCCGGCGGGACCCGCCGTGAAGGTCCGGTGAACCCTCCCGGCTTACGGCACCGGCCTTTTCCTCAGGCCAGAGCTGGTTTCCGCTGTCGGGATGATCAGGGTCGCGAAGGTGCAGAGACGCAATGCGTGGCGGTACTACACGCGCGGTGTCGCGTTTGGGGACGGCCGCCGCCCGGCCAGCCAGCCCCGGAGAGCGCCCGTCACAGGTCGGACCGTGCGCCCGCTGCCGTCACCCGTGTCACCGGTACGAGCACGGTGCGAGCACCCCGTGCGTGCTGTGCCAGCGGGACGTCGAGGCCGCCCGGTCGGGCGAAGGGAACGCCGGGAGGGGCCGGCGCCCTAGCCTCGAGTCGTGCTTCTTTCCGACAGAGACCTCCAGGTGGCAATAGCCGAGCAGCGCCTCGGCCTGGTGCCGTACGACGAGGCGATGGTGCAGCCCGCCAACATCGACGTCCGCCAGACCGCCCGTTTCGGGTGTTCGAGAACCACCGGCTCGCCTGCATCGACCCGTCGCGGGAGCAGGATGAGCTGACCAGGCTGGTGGAGATTCCGGCCGGGGAGGCGCCGGACACGCTGGCCGCCCGGTTGGAGGGGAAGTCGTCGCTGGGTCGCTTGGGGTTGATCACGCATTCGACGGCGGGGTTCATCGATCCGGGGTTCGAGAGGCACGTCACGCTGGAGCTGTCGTGTCTGGCGCCGTTGCCGATCAAGTTGTGGCCGGGGATGAAGGTCGGGCAGCTCGCGATGTTCGCGCTGTCGTCACCGGCGGAGTATCCGTACGGGAGCGCGGTGCGCGGGTCCCGGTATCAGGGGCAGCGCGGGCCGACCGCCTCCCGGTCCTGGCAGCACGGAGATTCCTGCCCGCGACTAGGCTGCGGGCATGTCGAACACGTGGGAGGCGGGGGCCACGCCGTGGCTGCGCCGTCATCAGCCCGAGACCACCTGGGCCAACGAACCGAACCCGGTGCAGTGCATGTTCTGCGGCGGTCAGACCGTGAAGCGGTCCGAGTCAGACCGCAGTCGCGATACGGGGCGTATCGAGCTGTACTGCGACAACGGGTCCTGTGACGCGCGGGAAATGGTTCTCCTGGTGCGACGGGACGGCGCGGACGCCTACGCGCGCGCGGACGTGCGAGCACTCAACCTGATCGATAACGGGACGCTCGATGTGCACGCTGCGTTCCCGCCGCAGGTGAAGTCCAGCACGATGGCTGACCTGATGGCGGACTATGGGAATGAGGTAGAGCGGCGGATGCGGAAGCCATCGCGATCCGCGGAGTGACCTGCGTGCGCTACCGTGCATGACGACGCCCCGGCCACTGATCCTGGCCGGGGCGTCGCTGGTGCTGGCGAAGGTGTCCTCACTTCGCGTTGGCGCGGAGCGTGGTCAGGGCCGCGCGGGCGTAGTCGGCAGGAGTCGTACCCGGCCCGTGAACCCGCGACATCGCCGACAGGAGCTGGAGGTACAGCGGGTCCGTGTCGGCCGGGTCCTCCAGCAGCTCGAACGCGGCGCTCCGGAGTCGGGACAGGGCTGCGCGGGTCTTCCGACCCGCCTGCCCGCCGTGGTCGTGTTCGACGACGAGTTCGGCGTGGGTGTCGGTGATGTGGGTGACGCGGAGGCGTCGGTCGCGGTCGATCATGTCGGGGGCGCGGTCGCGGTACAACTGGCCTTCGGCAACGGCAACGACGGTGCTCATGATCGGGTTCCTCACTTCTCGCGGTGGTAGCGGTTGACGTGGTTGTTGATGGACTCCCGTGCGCCCCGGTAGCCGCAGCCGCGCGGGCACTCCAGCCAGAGTCCCTTGTCGACGGCGGCCTTGGTGACGGACTTGTCGTCGTCGGGGCCGTAGCCGTGGGCGTGGAGCATCTGGGCGACGGAGGCGTCGTGGTGGATGGCGAGGAAGGCGGCTTCGGCGGTCTTGTCGTGGCCGGCGGCGAAGTACCGGCCGTAGCCGATCTCTTTGCCGCAGCCGCAGTAGCAGCGGCCAGTGGGCTGGGCGGTGTCGCTCACTTGTCCTCCGTGACCATCGTGACGGTGGCGTCGTACGGAGCCTCGGTCTCGATGTCGTTCTCGATGTCCGCCCTGATCTGCTCGCAGCTGACGCCGTCTTCGACTTTGAGGCTGATCGTGATGGTCTTCTTCGACATGGTCTCCCCTTTCTTCTTCTGATGTGCCCTCAGCTTACAGTCCTTGGGTAAGCTTGACAACCCAAGGATTCCAAGGAATCGGTCCAGAAGCTGGCCCGCAGAACAGCCGCCAGAACGCCCTAACTCGAAGCCGCCGGTATGAGCGGACGTCTGCACTGCTTACAGGCCGTCAGACGCCCGCACAGCAGATCCGGACAGAAGTGGGCCGTCCCGACTCGTGCAGCCGGGACGGCCCGTAAGCGTGAGGACAGGCACGACCATCCTCAGCCTCCTGTTGCACCGCCCGCCATGGTCGGACGGCCAACTCTGCGCGCGAGCCTACCGTTCCGCCCGTGCCCGAGGCGTCGAACGCGGAAGGCGGGCCGCTGATGAGGGATAAGCTCACTTCCCATGAATCCGGACCTTGCCGAGCAACTCGCCTAGTACGACCGTGCGGTGAGGCTCTCCCACGAGACCTACCGCCGCATGACCTCCGACGAGCGGACCGTCCGGGCCATCGCCGGGAAGGAACTCGCCGAACACGCCCCGAGCAACCGCACCGACCCGACGTGCACCGGATGCGACGGCGCGCCCTGGCCCTGCGCCATTGCCAAGGGAGCCATGAAGTACGTCGACCCCCGCTACAACTGACCCTCGGCCGGGCAACGATCCCGCTGGCTCCAGATAATCTCCCTACTACCGAGCTATCCACCGATCAGGGGGCGTCATGAGCACGCAGGCGGACGAGGAACCGCAGTACACCGCGCGCTACTGGCGCTATCACTCCCAGCAGGAGCAGGAGTTCGACACGCAGGACGAGGCAGTCGGGTTCCTCGCCGAGAGCTGGAACGCCGGCGACTGTCCGCCTGTCTCGGTCGTGGCCCCGGACGGGCGGACTGTCTTGGAGGGTGACGAGCTGATGCGAGAGGTGCACCGGTGCTTCCGGGCGGATGACCGCTCGGGCGCTCCCTCGCATGCGCATAACGTGTGCTTTGCGATCGCGGGCCGCCGCCAGACCGGTCCGCGCGCACGGCTTGAACCATGACCCTCGCCATGGTGTCGAGTTCAACAGGTCCAACCCGGCCCCGACCGCTTCCGCGAACGGGGCCTTCCCCTATCCAGGCAGCGTCAGGCCGGAACCCGCCGTACGGCGGGCTGCGGGAGGCCACCATGGCCCGTACCGCCCGTCGACCGCAGGAGGACGCCCGTGATCCGAAACCACCACCGGCTCAAGGGCGGCACCCCCAGCTCGGCGCCACCGGCGCCGGCCCGGCCGGACCGCTCGGCCGATGGCCCGCCGACGACCACCAGGACGACGACCAGAACCACGAGGCCGCCGATCGCGCGGGGGAGACGAGGAGCGCAGCGAGGACCGCGGCTCCGCCGGCCCGTACGTCGAGTACGACGGGCGCACCGTCCTGCGGCGCCTTGGAGGTGAAGCTGCCGTTGATCCACCCGTACGCTCCGGTGCAGGCCGGACGCTACGTCACGCCGGGTGGCGGCAGACTGACCATCCGGAAGGCCGAGGAGAACGCTACCTACCTGCGGATCACGCTGGATCACCTCGGCTGTCCTGCGCAGTGCACCCCAGAGAAGGACGCCGCGTTCCGGCGGCTCGCCCTGGCCGTCGAGGGCTACTGCGTCCACGCCGCGTGCCGTCGCAGTCCCGCGTTCTCGGACGGGGCGCTGCGCTGCTTCGAGCTGCGCAACGGCACGGTCACGCCTGCCGCCTTCGTACGCGCCGTGCTGGCCGTAGAACTGGGAGACCCCCTCGTCCCCGTCGGTCGGATCGCCGCGGAGTCCGAAGCGCGGTTCGAGCCCGTCCGCCCACCGGAAGACTCGGACGAGGAAGACCAGGGAGAGTTCCTTTGGCCCTACTGCACCTAACAGGTCTGACCGGTGGCCGAAGAGGACCCGAAGATCTGGCCTGCGCAGTCACGACTGCGGTGCTGCTGCCAGTCCACCGCCGAGCATCGCGTACCGCAGGCACGACTTTGCTGGCGGTGCCTCCGGTTAGGGTGGCTGGGGGCGGGCATCGCTGTGGTGCGCGTGAAGTGGCCTGAGTGGTGAGGGGGCACGGGGGATGGGCTACGTCCTGCCTGGCTGGATGGACGAGATCCTGGACTTCATCGGGATCAACTGGCCGAACGTCGACGAGGACGACTACCGCGAAATGGCTCATGCCATGCGGGAGTTCGCCGAGCAGTTCGAGGGCCACGGTGCACAGGCGCACGCGACGGTCAGCCGCATCCTGGCCTCCAGCGAGGGTGCTGCGGTCGATGCCCTGCAGGAGCACTGGGACCTGGTGAAGTCCGGGCATCTGGAGAAGGTGCCCGATATCGCCCGGCTGTTCTCGGACGCCTGTGATGTGGTCGCGGACATCATCTACGGGATGAAGACCAAGGCCGAGATCGAACTCGGGGTGATGGCGGCCTCGATGGGCATCAGCCTGGGGCTCGCGGTCGTCACCGGCGGCCTGTCCGCGATCATCGGGGCGGCGGAGACGGCCGCGATGCGGCAGCTGATCAAGCGGATCATCGACGAGGCGGCCGATCAGATCGTCGACGAGCTCCTGGCCCGGGTCACCGAGCCGATCACCGGCCGGCTGGAGCAGATGGTCGAGGATACCGTCCTGGACCTCACCGACAACCTCATCAAGCTCCCGCCCGCCGCTGGCGGCGGTGCAGGGGAAGGCGGTCACGGTACCAGCCACACCGGTATGACCCTTGCCTCTGCAGGCGGCCCTTCAGGGACCGGGGGTTCGGGTGGTGGCCGGGTCTTCATCGACCATGAGGAGTACGAGAACGGTGCGGGCAAGCTGTCCCGCCACGGTGAGGCCATGAGTACCGACTCGCTCGGTTCGCTGGGCCGGGCCAAGGGTGCCTTCGGCCGCACCAGGGGCCGTGATCCGTTCACCCAGGCGTTCGACTCCGTGCTGCACGGCGCGCTCAACGGTGCGGAGAAGGCGCTGAAGAAGGTCGGCAAGCACCTCACGGAGGACGTGCCCGGCGGGCTGCGCGCGGCCTCGCGCACCCACCGCCAGAACGACGGCGACATCTCCGACCGGCTCAAGGCGCTCACCAAGGGTGAGTCGGGCACTCCCAAGGTGTCCGGCGCCCGCAACAGCGGCGGGCGGGGTGGCAAGGGCCCAGATCCGCTGAACAGCGCCCGTGACGACGCGCGCCACCATGGTGTGGAGCTGGACAAGCGGGTCTGCCGCACTGACCCGGTCGACGTGGCCAGCGGCCAGATGCTGCTGCAGCAAACCGATCTGGACCTTCCCGGGGTGCTGCCGCTGACCCTCAAGCGCACGCACCTGTCCGACTACACCTTCGGAGTGTGGTTCGGCCGCTCGTGGGCCTCGACGCTGGACGAACGCGTCGAGGTCGACATCCGCAACCAGGCGATGTGGGCGCGTGAGGACGGAACCGTCCTTGTCTACGAGCAACTGCCCACTCCTCAGACACCTGAGGTGATGCCGCTGGAGGGTCCGCGGATCCCGCTGCGCCGTGTGTCCGAGATGGGCGCCCAGGACCTGGAGTTCGCGGCGACCGACCCGCGCAGTGGCTGGACGCGCTACTTCTCCAAGCCGGGCGGCAAGGGTTGGCAGCTGTGGCTGACCACGATAGAGGACCGCCACGGCAACCAGATCGACATCCACCGTGACGAGACCGGACGCCCCCATGACATCACCCACAAGGGTGGTTACGACATCAGCGTCACCGGCGACCGTGGCCGCGTTACCGCGTTCGCTCTGCGCGGCCGGGATGACAGCGAACCCGTCCCGCCTGTTGTCGAGTTCGGCTACGACGACCAGGGCGATCTCACCGACGTCATCAACTCCTCCGGCACACCGTTGCGCTTCACCTACGACATGCAGGGCCGCATCACGTCGTGGACGGACCGCAACGAATCCACCTACCACTACGTATACGACGCAGCCGGCCGGGTCGTGAAGACGCTGGGGCCCTCTGGAATACTCTCGTCCACATTCGCCTACGACAGCGCGAACCGGATCACGCGGTATACCGATTCAATGGGCGCCACTACCGTCTACCAGCTGGACGACCGGCAGCAGATCGTCGCGGAAACCCAGCCGCTGGGCCATACCACCCGCTACGTGTTCGATGCGCGGGACCGGATCCTGGAGCAGACCGACGCGCTGGGCCGTACTGTGCGCTTCGAGCGCGACGAGCGGGGCAATCTGGTCGGCTTCGTCGCACCCGATGGAGTCCGAACCACCGCGGTTTTCAATGACCGGGACCTTCCGGTGACCGTCACCGAACGTGGCGACCGCCAGCGGCACTTCGTCTACGACGAGCGGGGCAACCGCACCGCGGTCATCGACGTCGACGGGGCCCGTACTGATTACGAAGTCGACGAGCACGGTCACGTCACCGCGGTGCGCAACGCAGCCGGCGAGGTCACCCGGATACGCAACGACGCTGCAGGTCTGCCGGTGGAGATCACGGCCCCCGACGGGGCCCGAGTGAGCTTGACCCGCGACCGTTTCGGCCGGGTCACCGAGGTGACGGACGCCCTCGGCGGCACGATGCGCATGATCTGGACCATCGAGGGCCGGCCCCTTTGGCGGGAACTGCCCGACGGCACCTGCGAGCAGTGGACCTGGGACGGTGAGGGCAACCTGCTCTCCCACACCGACCGGGCCGGGCACACCACCACACACGCGGTCACCCACTTCGACCGGCGCACCGCCACCCGCACCACCGACGGAGCCGCCTACCAGTTCACCTACGACAGCGAACTGCGCCTGGCCACCGTGGTGAACGCCCAGGGGCGCGAATGGCACTACCAGTACGACCCCGCTGGCCGCCTCACAGCGGAGACGGACTTCGACGGCCGCACCCTGACCTACCAACACGACGCCCTGGGCCGCCTGACCCGCCGCACCAACGCCGCCGGACAGTCCCTGACCTACGAGCGTGACCTGCTGGGGCGGATCGTGCGCATGCAGCACGATGACGGCACCACCTCCACCTTCACCTACGACACAGCCGGTCATTTGGTGGAGGTCACCAACCCTCACGCCCAGATTCACCTCGAACGCGATCCGGCCGGACGCGTCGTCACCGAGAGCGTCAACGGCCGCGCCCTGGCCCGCGCCTACGACGTGCTGGGCCGGCGCACCCACCGGCGCACCCCGTCCGGCGCCACCAGCACCCTCACCTACGACCACCGGGGGCTCGCGGCCTACGCCGCGGGCGAGCAGACCTTCCGCTTCGAACGCGACGTGCTCGGCCGGGAAGTCAGCCGCACCCTCGACGACCAGCTCACGTTCACCCAGACGTGGGACCCCGTCGGGCGCATCGTGAGCCAGGCCTTCACCAGCCCGCACGACACCCTCTTCAAGCGCTCCTTCGCCTACACCCCCAACGGCACCCCGCACACCATCGAGGACAGTCGCACCGGCCGGCGCACCTACACGCTGGACGCAGCAAGCCGGATCATCGCCGTCACCGCCGAGGGCTGGAGCGAGCAGTACGCCTACAACACCGCCGGCGACCAGAGGCACGCCGCGCTGCCGCCGGGAACTCCAGGCCAGTACACCACTGGCGAACGCACCTACTCCGGTAGCCGGATCACCCAGGCTGGCCGAACCCGCTACACCTACGACGCCCAGGGCCGCCTCGCCCAAAAACGCGTCACCACGCTCAGCGGCAAGCACCTAACCTGGACCTTCTCCTGGGATGCCGAAGACCGGCTCACCCAGGTTCAAGCCCCCGGCGACGTGTCCTGGCGCTACTTCTACGATGCGCTGGGCCGCCGCACCGCCAAGCACCGGCTACGCGGGGACGGCCGCATCGAGGATGTGACGACCTACTGCTGGGATGGCGGACAACTCGCCGAGCAGCACACCAGCGGAGTCACCCTCGTCTGGGACTACACCGGCCTGCACCCCCTGGCACAACGCGAAGCCAAAACCCAGGCGCAAGGCGAGGCCGACCGCCGCTTCTTCGCCATCGTCACCGATCTCGCCGGAGCCCCCACCGACCTCATCGCCCCCGACAGCACCATCGCCTGGCACAGCCGCAGCACCGCCTGGGGCGCCACCCAGTCCCACCGCGATGCCACCGCCTACACGCCGCTGCGCTACCCCGGCCAGTACTTCGATGCGGAAACGGGCCTGCACTACAACCTCAACCGCTACTACGACCCCGACCTCGGCCGCTACACCACACCTGACCCCCTCGGGCTGGCCCCGGCCGTCAACCACTACACCTACGTCCCCAACCCCTTCATCCTCGCCGACCCGCTCGGCCTGGCCGGCTGCACGGCCGATCCGACCTGGGGCGGGCGGGTCACCTTCACCCGCGACGAGCACGGGCGCCCCTACGAGATGAACGCGGTCATTACCAGGGACATGCTCAACGAGGGCACCCACGCGCGCAGCTCGCTGGAGCCGCCCGGCTTCCTCGGCGGCGACTACAACCAGGCTCGCGGCCACATGCTGGCCCGGATGCTCGGCGGATCCGGCGACACCCTCGACAACCTCTTCACCATCACCCAGAACCCCACCAACAGCCCCGACATGCGCGACCATGAGCAGGACATCTACAACGCCGTCCAGCACAACGGAGAAGTCGTCACCTACAACGTCTACCTCGAATACAGCGACGACCTGCCGGACTCAGTCCCGAAGTACATTCAGCTCGAAGCCCACGGCACCAAGGGCTTCACCCTGGACCAGCTACTGGACAATCCCGCCCACGAGCAGCAACAGCGACACCGACGAGGACTCCTGTGAGCAGCTTCGACGACCTCACCCGCCTCTGCCCCCCACCCGCGGACCCACCCGTGGTCGACTGGACGGCCGCAGAAAGCACCCTCGGCCGCCGGCTGCCTCAGGACTACAAGAAACTCGCGGCGGCCTACGGGCCGGGCAGCTTCTGCAACTTCCTGTACATCTACCACCCCTCCGGCAGCCTCACCGGACCCCTGGCCTCAAGCGTCCAAGAGCAACTCCAGCGAGACCGGGACCAGAGCACCTTCCCCGTGCCCCACGACCCAAGGCACCTTCTCGTCGCAGGAGTCACCGACAACGGCAACTACCTCTTCTGGATCACCAAACCCGAGCCGGAGCCCGATGCCTGGCGTATCGCGATCAACGAAGCACGCGGCCACGACTGGTACACCTTCGACGGCACCCTCACCGACCTCCTCACCGCCGTCCTCAGCGGCGAACTGCACATCCCCCTCTTCCCCCCAGACGTACTCCACCAGGGCATCACCTTCACACCCTCCCGCCGAGACAACGCAACACCGCTCACGCCCCCCGCGAGCCGGTCAGCCGACACCAACACCATCCGCGAATGGGCCCGCGCCAACGGCTACGACGTCCCGGACCGCGGCCGCATCCCCGCAATGGTCCGCGAGGCCTGGCAGCGAGCCACAGAGGGACAGGGGTGAAGGCCGGCCGTTCCGCCTCTCATGTTGTCCAAACGCGTATGCCGCAGGATCGCAAACGCATTTGCGCCGGTTGAAAGGGAGCCGACCAGATACGCGCGACCTCGACGTCACAGGCAGGCCGCTCTCGTATCGCGAGCGCAGGCTCGATCCCTGGTCGAGGACGTGTGGCAAGGGCTCCTGGACGGGCTCGGCGCGGGTGCCTGCTCCCCATGGTGCCGCAGTTGCCGGTAGCGCATGCGCCGCTCCGCAAACTGATGTCCATCGCGATAGGCACGCCGTTAGTAGCCGGTGGCCTCGTGATGTTCGGACGAGCGCATCGTGAAACAGGTCAGCTGTCCGGCACCTCTGCGAACGACGCTTGAGACATCACCTGGACCCGAGCGTGCTCTCCAGCCAGTTAGCAACCGCGCCCCGGGAGATGTCGGGGACGGTCTGCGAAGACGTCGACCGGGACCTCGCCGACTTGATCCGCCCCGGCCTCACCCTGCCCAGACATCAGTTTTGACCACGGCGTCGTGTCCCTCCGCCTGCTCCCGCCACCGATCAGCAAATGCGTGCCCACCACCGGCGCGCCGCAGGTGCTCGCCGACGTCGTCAATCCCACCGGCGGGTTCTGTCCTGGCCGACGCGGTGGTGCGCGAACAGCTGCGTGCGCACCGCCACCGACGTGCGGGGCCGGGCGTACGACGACGTCGCCCATCAGCAGGCGGCGATGCCGGAGGAGTACCTGCAGGGCAGCACGATCGACCCAGCGACGTGGATGCGCACTTCCGAGAACCGGGAACGGCTTGCAGCTCGCACCCGCGCAGCCGACGCCCGCCGCCGCGCCGTCGAGAAGGAACAGCCGGCCCCGGCCACCGACCCGGCCGGTCCGGTCGGCCGGCGCCGCCAGGAGCACGAACAGCAGCGCCGGCAGCCCGGCCAAGGCCAGGGCCCTGGGCTTGAGCCGTGACGGGCCGCGTGGGCCCGTCAGGCGGGACGGGCGGCGCCGTCGCCGGGCCAGAGCCGGGATACCACCGGTCGCTTACCCCCGAGATCACCGGGAAGCGGGAGGATGCGGAGACCTGCCCTTCGAGTACGAAGGCCTCATGGGTGCCCGACCTTGCAGCGCCCGTCACCGGAGCAGCACGAGCTCCAGGAGCAGTTCGCCGCACGCAGCCCGACTGCGTGCGGCGCTGTTCCCGTAGCCGAAGCCGGTGCCCGCCCGGCGCCGCTCCCGCACCCGGCAGTACCCCGGCGGCCGGCCGAACAGTGACCCACCGCGCGGTGCCACCGCCGAGGATGAACGGACACGGTGAACTCCGTTGAGCCCGGCGCGCTGGCTTGTGCGCGGCTCGGGAGCGCCCTCTGGTCGCGGACTTGACGCGTACGTGCAGGTCGAAGACTTCCGGACAAGATGTCCCATGCAACTGGTAGGCGAAGTGTCGATTGCACCATCCAGCATGGGTGATCAAGGCCATGGTGCACCTTTCCTCCCCGTGAACCGGCGGGGCTGATTCCGGCCCGCATGAACACTGTGTTCTGGGGGACGCCGCGCCGCTTTGTGTGCCTCCTGTGACAACTTGTGTGCCGTTGGTGACCGATGGGGTCACCACGCTGACTTCCTGTGGGGGGAAGCTGATGCACCCGCGTGCCACAAGCGCGCCGTTTCGGCGTGCCCGGAGAACACCCAGAACCGCCCTCGTATCGGTGGTCACCACCGCCGCCTTGGTGATCGCGGCCGCTCCCGGCCTCGCCGCCGAACCGCAGCCCGAACTGCCCGCCCCTGAGAGTCCGTGGACGAAGCCGACCAAGGCAGAGGTTCCCGCCACGCCGGCCGGGACGACCAGGGCACCGGCCTCGCAGCCCGAGGCCGAGCCGTCGCCCGAGGTCGCCGCCTGGCGGGCCGCGGAGCAGGCCCGCATCACCGGCGAGCAACCCGCCAGGACATCCTCCGGAAGCCGGTCGGCAGCCGCAGCCGCTACCGATTACCTGCCCGAGGGCCAGGGCCAGGTGCCATGGCACCAGATCATCGACACCCGCCTCGACGACGCCCTGGTAGCCCGGGTGAACATCTCCGACGGCAACCTGATGCTCGCCGCCACCGATTTCGACATCGCAGGCGTCGGCCAGAAAATGCAGCTGACCCGCACCTACAACTCCCTGGAAGCCCCGTGGGGAAAGGTCTCACAGCGCTGGTGGCAGGCGTACGAACGCTACCTGCAGGTCAACGACGGCGAGGTGGACGTCTTCGACGCCACCGGCGACCTGCTGCGCTTCACCGCCGGGGCCGACGGCGGCTACACGACGCCGACGGGCTACTCGAAGGACCTGACGAAGCACGCGGACGGCACCTACACCCTCACCGACCGCAAGTCCGGAACCAAGGACACCTACGACGAGCACGGCACCCTCACCAAGGTCACCGACAAGAACAAGGGCACGATCACCGTCGACCAGCACGACGAGGGCGCCGAACACAAGGGCTTCAAACTGACCGAGACCCGCTCGGGCCGGTGGATCGACCTGGTCAAGACCTACCCGAACCAGTGGCAAGCCAAGGACCACACCGGCCGCACCGCCGTCCTCGACCTCGACCCGGCGGGCAACCTGACCACGGTCACCGACACCGACGGCAAAGCCACCGTCTACACGTACGACTCCTCACGCCGCGTGACGAAGGTGACCACCCCCGAAGGCACCGTCACGCTCTTCACCTACGACGGCCACAACCGCGTCACGTCCATGCAGCGAGCCACGAAGTCCACGTCCGACGGCCACACCGGCCCGACCTGGACGTACGACTACACAGCAGCCACCCCGGCGGACGCGGGCACCACCACGGTCACGGACCCGGACGGCGACACCACGAAATACCTTCACAACGCCGACGGCGAGGTCACCCGCGTCACCGACCCGCTGGATCACTCCCGCAACGCCACCTACAAGAACCACCTCACCCAGACGGCGATCGACGCCATGGGCACCGGCGCGGACGGCACCGGCGGCAACACCACCACCTACGGCTGGGACGGCCGCAACAACGCCCTCTCCCAGAAACTCCCGATGGGCGCGACGGCGTCGGTGACGGCGTACCAGACGATCGCGGGCACCGACCTGCCCAACGACTTCACCACCGCCGACGGCCGCAAGGACTCCTTCCGTTACGACGCCAACGGCAACACGATGTCGGTGACCACCTCGGGCACCGCGGGCGGCACCCGCGAGTACACCTACAACGAGGCCGACCCGAAGTGCGGCGGATTCCAGGGCCAGCGCTGCACGGCCAAGGACGGCAACGGCAAGGTCACGTCGTTCACCTACGACACCAAGGGCAACCTGTGGAAGGTGAAGCCGCCGGCCCCGCTGGGCGAGACCACGTACACCTACGACGCGCTCGGCCGCGTGGAGACGGCCAAGGACGGCCGGGGCATCACCACCGTCTACGTCTACGACAACCGTGACCGCGTCCGCGAGGTCTCCTCCACCAACTCCACCGTCACCTACTCCTACGACGGCGACGGCAACATCACGACCCGCACCGACGCCTCGGGCACCACCACCTGGGAGTACGACAAGCTCAACCGCGAGGAACGCCGCACCCTGCAGAACGGCGCCCAGACCGTCCTGGCCTACACCCCGGGCGGCGACCTCGATTACTACACCGACCCGACCGGCACCACCGACTACACCTGGGACAAAGCCGGCCGCCTCGACCACCTCACCGCGCCGGACGGCAAACAGACCGACTACGAGTACAACAACAACGACAAACGCACCAGAACCGTCTACCCCGGCGGCACCACCCAGGCCGTGACAATCGACAACAACGGCCGCCCGGAGAAAATCAGGACCACGTCCGGCAGCCAGACGTTCCTCGACCTCTCCTACAGCTACAAGAACACCGCGGGCAAGGACACCACCAAAATCCGCACCCGCACCGACAACCTCACCAGGAACACCACCACCTACGACTACGACTCCCAGGACCGGCTCTCCTACGCCCTGGAAGCCGACTCCGCCGGCGCGCGCAAAGCATCGTGGCTGTACTGCTGGGACAAGGCCGGCAACCTCACCAGCCAGGACAGCAGCAAGAACACCTGCCCCGGCGGCACGACGTACACCTACGACGACGCCTCCGAACTGACCGGCAAGAACGGCACCACCACCGGCTGGTCCTACGACAAACTCGGCAACGAAACCGCCGCCGCGAGCAGCACGCCCCGGACCGGCGAGACCTGGACCGACTACAGCCAGCTCGCCGGCATCACCGCGAACGGCACGACGTACGACCTGGTCCACGCCGGCACCACCAACACCGAACGCACCAAGCTCGGCTCCACCTGGTTCCACCACACAGCCCTCGGCCTCGCCTCCACTACCAGCAATGGCGTCGACACCGGATTCATCCGCGAACCGGCGGGCACGCTGAACTCCATGACAACTGGGGGGAAGTCCTACTACTACCTCACCGACGCCACCGGCAACGTCGTCGGCCTCGCCGACGCCACCGGCAAGCGCACCCACACCTACGCCTACGGTCCCACCGGCCTTCCGCGGACCACCCCCACCGAGGCCGTCCCCCAGCCCTACCGCTACGCCGGCGCCTACGCCGACCCGACCGGGCTCTACAAAATGGGCCACCGCTATTACGACCCCAGCCTCGGACGCTTCACCCAGCCCGACCCTTCCGGCAAAGAAGCCAACCCCTATCTCTACGCGGGCGGCGACCCCATCAACAACAGCGACCCGACCGGTCTCTTCAGCTTCCCTGACGTGTCAGGAGCTCTTGACTGGGCCTCCCTCACCCAAAAGATCATGAGTGGCGACAGCGAGGGTGCCTTTGCCGCGAAGGTCGGAATCCTCGTAGGAATCGGGACCGAGGCAGTCTGCGGCGCCGCGGCTGCTGCAGGTGCTGTGCCGACGCTCGGCGCGTCTATCGGAGCAGGTATTACTGGTTGCACGGTCCTGTCTGCCGGGCTCGCGGCCGGGGCTGCCGCAGGAACTGAAGCAGCACTCTGAGATTGGGGCCGGGGGGCTACAGAAGCCCCCCGCCCCACCGTATTTCAAATAGCTATCAAGTCAGAGGTGAAAATGACCAGAATCTTACTAGTGATCGCGGTGGTCGCAGCGATACTGCTTCTAATTCTGGGCTTCGCGGCGGCGTTTCAGGGGAAGGTTGCGGCAGGTGCAGTTCCTGCGATCTTCGGCATTCTACTCTTCGCCGCCTCCGTCTGGGTATCCCATAAAAACCGAACGAATGGGCGTTGAATGCTGACGGAATCGGGAGTGATCGTCTCTTCGCTTGACGCACCAGCAGAAATAGTCGTTGCGGCATTCGTTGTTGCGCTTGCCGTCATCTGCATCTACTACGTGATTCGGCGCAGATAGATTCGATGGAGCTGCGTACGGTTCGGATCCCGACCTGCGGAGCGTGTCGAGCAGGCCCAGCGCGATCCGCCATTTCTCCTGCTGGACGCTATCGTCGGGGACTCCCGCCCTACGGCAGCGGTCCGGCTCGTCCGTCCACTCAGCGGCAGACGCAATTGCCACCGCAACGGACATGACGCTCACCTAGAAGGCTGATGAAGATCTTGGTGAGGGTTGTCCGGCCGTCAGGCCGGACAACCCTCCGGTCATGTACCGGCTGGTGCGATGTGCCAGGTGCCACTGGTGTGGGTGAGTCCGAGGTTGATCAGTCGGCGGAGGTTGAGTGCGGCGGCTCGGGTGTGGAGCCAGGTGTCGTTCTTGATGGTGCCGCGGAAGCGCAGGCGCCGGTTGCCGTGGTGGACGAGCCAGGCGACGGCGCGTTCGACGGGGGGCCGCCAGCGGCGGTAGTCGGCCTGCCAGCCGGGATCGGTGGCGGCCTGATGGCGGGCGGCCGCTTGAAGGTCGTGGTGCGGGCGGATGGTCAGGATGCGTCCGGCCCTGGCTTTGGTGCAACGCTCGCGCAGGGGGCATCCGGTGCATAGGTTGCCGAAGGAGGCCTTGCGTTGACGGTGCTGTCCGCCCGGGTTGGACAGGGCCACGGTGTGTCCGGCCGGGCAGGTCACGATGGCGGCTGTGGTGTCGATGGTGAAGTCGTCGAGGGTGAAGCCGCCGGGGACGGCGGGCCGCAGCGGGGCGGGCTTGAGGAACAGCCGGTGTCCGGCCTGCTGCAGGGCTTGGCGCGCGTCGCCGGTGGAGTAGGCGGTGTCACCGAAGGCGTCCACCGGGGTGTCCTCGTCGGCGAGCAGATCCAGGCCGATGGCGGCCTCGTGGTGCTCAGGACCGGAGCCGGGCCGCAAGGCGACGGCGGTGTACAACCCGGTCTCGGGCTCGACGGCCAGGTGGGCCTTGAAGCCGTCCTGCTGGTGAGTGCGGGTCTTGTGCACGTGGCGGGCTTCGGGATCGACGGTGGACACGGTGCGGCCAGGGGCGGTGCCCCGGGTGATGCGCCAGCGGCCGTCACGGCCGTCGGAGTCCTCGGCGGGCTCGACGTCCTGCCCGGCGACCAGGGCCAGGATGCCCACCGCGTTGGCGGCCTTCTCGCCGAGTTGCCGGTCGGGCAGGTGGCCCAGCAGCCGCAGCGCATCTGTGACCAGCGCGTCGACCAGCTCGCCGCGGGCCTGCTCGTCGTTCCAGGCGATGCGGGGCTTGCCCGGGTCGCTGTAGTCGTGGGCAGTGCACTGCACCGCTGCTGCTTCGACAGCCCCGGGAACTTCGCGGAGCACCGCGCGGACGGCAGCGATGATCTGGGTGACGGTGTCCTGGGTGGCGACCGCGTCGTCCAGCACGGTGGAGTCCAGAGCCCGGCGGTGCCTGCCCTTGAGTACGCCGGTGGCCTTCACCACCTCGCGCACGGCCTCGAAGATCCGGTTCGGGCGGGCGGAACGGGCCAGCCGGCGGCGGAAGTAGGCCAGCAGCGACGGGTCGAACGCCATGTCGTGAAGGCCCAGTCCGCATCCGGCTTTCCACCGCAGGTCGCACCGCAGTTCCTGGACCGTCTCGAAGTCCGACAATCCGTGCAGGGCCTGCAAGGTGGTCGCGGCGGCCAGAATCTGCGGCGGCATGCTGGGCCGCCCGTTCGCCGACGGATACATGTCCGCGAACATCTCAGCCGGAAACAGCTGGCCACGATGCTCGGCCAGGAACGCGAACACGCTCCCCGCCGGAATCAGTTCCCGGCAGGTCTCCCACACATCCGGCCCGACGGTCTCGCCAACCCAGTCACCCATCGCCACATGACGAGTCTGGCCCTGCCGCTGACGCGGCAGGGCCAGAACCCAAGATCTTCATGAGTCTTCTAGTGCACGGTGCGGGAGAAGAGAACTCTCCCTTCCTGCACACGATGCGCCGTCACCGTCCGTAGGGGCGGTGCGGGGTGCGGAGGATGTTATGCATCGCCGCATTGCGGCGCGTTCCACCGTGTGGGAGGACGTCGCAGAGATATGGCAGAACCGCAACGACTTCAAGGCGCTGTTCTCGCAGGCAGTCGGTATCGCCGCCGGAGCCGTTTTCGGAGGCCTCTGCACCGCTGGGACCGCTGCCATGGCGACGGCCGCAGGGATGCTCTACCTCACACCGCTGACCACGGCAGGATGCGGTATCGCGGCCGACACCGTAAGCAACGTAACCGCAGGTGCGATGCAGGACTCGCTGTCCTAACAGGAGGATTCCCAATGACGTTGTCAAGCCAGGGTGGTGACGCTTTGTGACTACGTCATGCCGTTGCGGCAGCGGTTTGGGACGTGACCGCCTCGAAGGTCCGGTGGTCGCCAGCGCAGCGGTAACCTGCGCAGGCCCCGGCGCTACAGTCGGCGCCTCCTGCGGATGTTCTACCTTTCCGCCCAGACAGCAACCGTGTACTGCCCACAGTCCAAAACCTTCTACCAGCGCAAACGCGCCGAAGGAAAGTCTCACAAGCAGGCCGTCCTGACCTCGCCCGAATCGCGGGGGACAGGGGCGAGTCCGGCGACGCTGGCGAGTCGGTCGGGGCTGCCGAAGGCGGTCATGTCACCGCCGGTCGCGGCGATGAACTCCGCCCCGAGCATGTCTCCGATGCCGGGCATGCTGGTGATCACTTCGGCGTCGGGATGCTCGCGAAACCGGCCCTCGATGAGGGCGTTGGTCTGGACGATCTCATCGTCGAGGGCCATCACCTCCCTGGCCAGGGTGTGGACCATCTTCGCGGCGGTCTTCCCGCCAGGGACGACGGTGAACTGGGCCTCGGCGGCGGTGACTGCGGCGTCTGCGGCGCTCTTGGCGACGTTCAGGGCGCGCACGCCGTGGTTCTTGAGCCAGGTGGTCAGCCGGGCCCGGCCGATCCGGCGCAGGGCGGCTGGGATCTGGTATCCGGTCAGCAGGATGAGGGCGGTCTTGGAGGTGCTGTAGTCGAAGGCTCGTTCCAGTGCGGGGAAGTACTCCAGGATCTGCCCCGAAGCCGGTTGATCGCACGGGGGCGGTCGGCGGCCAGGTCCATGCGGCGGCCGGTCAGGATCTTGAGGTCAACCGCGATTTCGCTGGTCTCCTGGAGCGGCTGGAGGTCGCGGCGCATGCGGGCCTGGTCGGCGATGACGAAGGCGTCCTTGGCATCGCTCTTGCCGTCGCCGCGGTAGGAGCCCGAGGCGTGGTGCACGGTCCGGCCGGGGATGTAGAAGAGCCGCTGTCCGTGGTTGACCAGCAGCGCGATCCAGAGCGCGGCACCGCCCGAGTTGAGGTCGACCGCCCACGTGACGGGGCGCCGTCGGCCAGATCCAGGACGTCACCGAGCAGTTGCAGCAGCTCGTCCTCGTTGTTCGGCACCCGGTGCGAAAGCGTACGCTCGGATCGGACCTGGATCTCGGTGGCATCCAGCCGCAGCTCGATGCCCTCGGCCTGGGCGTAGGCGAACACGTCCGCCAGGGTCCGAAGCCGCAGGCCAGGACGGTCCGGGACCGCGCATCCGCGTTCGGCCAGGAGCCCGCGTATCTCTCCGATCGCGCGGGTGACGGTGGAACGGTCGACACCGGACAACAGGGCCAGGACCGAGTGCGGGAGATCGTGCCGCAGGTGGATCAGCGTGACGACCAGCCGGTCGACGAACACCAGCCGATGCCGGGCACCGGCCCCCGCCTCACGTTTCCTGGCCCCGCCGCGAGCATCGTGACGACGACCCTCGACCATGGCCTGCCCCGGGTCGGCCAACTCCTCGGCCAAGCAAGCAAGATGCTGCCGGGAGACACCGGTGAACAGCTGATGCGCGAGGATGTCCCGGTCGACCATGATCACCACGGACTGGATCATCCCACCCTCGCGCGATCCCTCTTCAACCGCAATCACGCACCAGCTCGTAAGGCGACGGCGTTCCGGGACAGTACTTGGACCCTGCTCGACGAGCAGGATGTAGCACTTGAGGTCGGTCATGGTCATGCCCGACAGGCGGCAAGCTCAATGCCTGTGCCGGTCCGAGGGGGGAGACGGCCTGACAGCGCCCAGTGCACGTCCCAGCGCCGACGTGTCGATGTTCGGAACGGGGCTGTGCCGCGGTGCAGGGTCGGGTGCCCGGTCTTCTTCAGCAAGGTGCGCGGTGAGCAGGGGGCCCCGGAGAGTTTTCTTGCTCAGCACGACTCCGGTGTGGTGGGTGATGGCCCGCAAGGCGAGCAGGAGCCCGGTGGCCCGCGGTGTGGTCTGACCGGCAGCATGGACAAGATCCCAGAAGTAATGGTTTCCTTGCGGCTTCCTGCCGGCAGTGCCGAGTTCGAAGGCTTCGCGGCACTGGCCGTCGCGCCAATGGGCCAGGCGGTTGGTTCCGTCCCCGCCGCGCAGGACAGACAGCGTCTGGGTGCCGCGTGAGAGCGCGGCCAGGGGTCCCGATCGCGAGCCGGCCTGCCCGATGTCCTCGTAGCCGAAAGCCCAGGCGCCGGCCGTGCCGACGCGCACCACTGTCCCGCCGCGCAGAGCACGGTCGTAAAGGTCGCTCGCCTCATCGTGGCCCAGCATCCGTGCCGTGCCCGGGTCGGCTCCGTAGCGTCGCAGCACCGCGTCGGGGGTCAGGTACTCGGTGAGGGTGATGCACCAGATGGGAAGGCCTGGATCGGTGAACCACTCCCATTTATGACCGTCTGCCACATCTTCTCCTTGTTCCTCTTACGTGGCGGGGGACCGCGGCCCGGTTAGGGCCGGGACCCCCCGCCTGGTGCGGGGTCTCAGTTGGTCACGTAAACGTTGTACTTCTCGGTGTCGAGAACCCGTCCCGTTGCACATACCGTCCCAGAGCCAGGCCGGCGTTACCGTTGCTGACGTGGCCGCGGACGCGGGGTTCCGTGCCCGTCACCGGCTTGTCGGTCCGGGCTTCGTAGATCATCCACTGACCGTTCTCCAGCAGCGGAACGATGTCGGCGCACGACGCGCCGTTGGTGCCACCCTCATAGGAGGTGGCGAACGGGAACTCATCACAGGAGTCGTTGGGCACCACGTCATCCATGTAGACGAAGGGATCACTGCTCTTGCTGCCGCAGGTGTACTCGCGTCGCGTGCTGGCCGTGGTTTCGCTCGAGTCCCGGCTCAGGGGTGCACCACCGCGCAGCGCGTTCTGCGCCCACCCGTACGTGGCTGCGGCTCCGCCGAACTCTGCCAGCGAGAACTCGAAGTTCGCCCGGATGTCGGGCACGACGCAGCCGGGGTTGGCTCCGACCTGACTGTCGCAACGAATTCTCCAGGGATTGTCCCAGTTGACGTTGGGCTGTGTCGGGATCGCGCCGGAGGCGACCACGTACATGTGGTGTTTGGACGTGACGTTGGCCAGCCCTCCGGCGGCCAGGGGGGTGCTGTAGGTGACCGTGCCGGCCGCCGCGCCACCACGGCCGAGCGTCTTGGTGCCGTCCCACGGTCGGGTGTCGCTCATGCTGCAACCGCCGTCGCCCCCCGCGTCGTAGGAGATGTTCAGGCTCGTCACCCGACCGGTGACGTCGACCACGGTGACCGTGGTCGTATCGTCCCAGGTGGTCTTGGTGGCGCTTAAAGGTCCTAACAAAGGCGTTGGACGTGTCGGTGGGTGATCAGGCAGGTGGCGAGGCCGAGGAAGGCTTCGTGGATGTCGTCGCGTCGTTCCCAGCGGATGCGTAGTCGGCGGAAGCCGTGCAGCCAGGCGATGGTGCGTTCGACGACCCAGCGGAAGATGCCCAGGCCGGAGCCGTGCGGTTGGCCGCGTTCGGCGATCACTGGGCGGATGCCTCGCTGCCAGAGCAGGCGCCGGTACTTGTCGTGGTCGTAGCCGCGGTCGGCCAGCACTGCGTCCGGCCGCCGGCGTGGGCAGCCGACACGACCGGCAACGGCGGGGACCTTGTCCAGGAGCGGCAGCAGCTGGGTGATGTCGTTGCGGTTGCCGCCGGTCAGGGACACCGCGAGCGGAATGCCCTGGGCGTCGGTGAGGACGTGGTGCTTGCTGCCCGGACGTGCGCGGTCGACCGGGCTGGGCCCGCTTTTGGGCCCCGCCGAGCGGCCCGGACGTGGGAGGAGTCGATCACCGCCCGGGACCAGTCGAGTCTGTCCGCCGACCGAAGCTTCTTCAGCAGCACCAGGTGCAGCTTGTCCCACACGCCGGCTTCGTTCCATGCCGCCAGGCGCCGCCAGCAGGTCATGCCCGATCCGAAACCCAGCTCCTGCGGCAGGTACTCCCACTGGATGCCGGTGTGCAGCACGAACAGGATCCCGCACAGGGCCTGCCGGTCAGGCACCCGCGGCCAGCCCGCGACCAGCTTCGGGCCCCGGCACCGGAAGCAACGGCTCGATCAGCGACCACAGTTCATCCGACACGATCCACGGCCGAGACTGTCGCTTCCCCACGACCACACCAACGAGCAGGCAGCCCGACAGTCACATGATCAACCGCTTCTGTCAGGGCCAGTAAGGGCTAGCAGAGAATCAAGGTGTTGCTTCCCGTGATGCGGCTCGTTGTTGTGGTATGAGCGTCTCCGACGAGGTTCGTGTCCAACTCGCAGTGAGGTTCGAGGTGTGGTTTCCACATCTCGACGAACGGCAGCGCTGGTTGATGATGGGGGCCGAGGCCCGGATCCTGGGGCACGGTGGTATCCGGGCGGTTGCGCGGACGGCCCAGGTCAGCGAGACGACGGTCCGCAAGGGCGTGGACGAGCTGGAGGCCGGCGAGGAACCTCTGGGCCGGGTACGCAGGCCCGGTGGTGGCCGGAAGAAGGCCGTAGACCTTGATTCGGGACTGCTGCCCGCCTTGCTGGCGCTGGTGGAACCTGACGAACGGGGCGATCCGATGTCGCCGCTGAGTTGGACGGTGAAGTCGACCAGGAGCCTCGCAACCGAGCTCACCCGGCAGGGGCATCGGGTGGGGCGGACACGGTCGCTGACCTGCTGTGTGAGGAGGGCTTCAGCCTGCAGGCCGGCGCCAAGACCATCGAAGGCAGCAGCACCCGGACCGTGACGCCCAGTTCCGCTACATCAACGAGCGGGCCAGGCAGCACATGGGTGCCGGCCAGCCGGTGATCAGCGTCCTTGCGAAGAAGAAGGAACTCGTCGGCGATCACAAGAACGCGGGCCGACAGTGGCGGCCGACCGGTGAGCCGGTCTTGGCCAAGACGCACGTCTTCCTGGACCGGCAGGGACCGGGTAAGGCGATCCCCTACGGCATCTATGACATTGCCGCGAACACCGGCTGGGTGAGTGTCGGCACGGATCACGACACCGCCGCGTTCGCCGTCGCTTCCATCCGCCGCTGGTGGCAGGCCCGGGGCCGGCACGACTGTCCGGCCGCCACCCGCCTGCTGATCACTGCGGACGCGGGCGGGTCCAACGGTTACCGCACCCGCGCCTGGAAGACGGAACTCGCCGCCCTGGCCGCCGAGACGGGCCTGGCCATCACGGTCTGCCACATGCCGCCGGGCACCTCGAAATGGAACAAGATCGAGCACCGGCTGTTCTCCCACATCTCCATGAACTGGCGCGGCCGCCCGCTGACCAGCCACGATGTCATCGTGAACAGCATTGCGGCGACCACCACCCGGACCGGGCTGACCGTCCACGCGGAGCTGGACCCTGGCATCTACGACACCGGCATCAGGGTCACCGACGGTGATATCGACGCTCTGCCCATACACCGGCACCGTTTCCATGGCGACTGGAACTACACCCTCCATCCTCAACCTCGCGACACCACCAACGGAGCCAAGGACTCGCGGTCAGTTGGCGGCCCGTCCCCGCGGCTCTGCACTGAGTCCTTGCGCAATCCGGACCTGACCGGCATGCCCGAACCGGCGATGAACGAACTCGTCTACCAACTGGCCCAGAAGCTGCATGAGTTACGTGAGCAGGGACGGCTCCGGCAGCGAGGAGGCGAACGCATCCGCGCTCAAGGCGCTGGTGCCAAGGACAAGCTGACCACCGCCGACAGAGTCCTGGCCACCGTGCTCTACCTGCGCAAACTCGGCACCCGAGACCTGCTCGCCCAACTCTTCGGGGTCAACGGCAGCACCCTCACCAAGGCCGTTCGCCAAGTCCAGCCCCTGCTGGCCGAGCACGGCTACACGATTCCACCCTCGACGGCCAGGTTCCGGACACCTGCTGACGTCACCGCGTTCCTCGCCAACAGCAGCCCCACGGAGATCAAACCAGCATGTTGATTCTCTGCGAGCCCTAACTGATCGTTTCGGAATGAGTTTGGCTCACTGACTTGGCAGTTGGGCTGGTGGGCGGCAGAGTTCTGCGTGTGTCGGATGATCTTGTGCCTGATGACCTGTGGGATCGTGTCGCTCCGCTGCTCCCGCCTCGCCGACCACGGCGTCGGCGGTATCCGGGCCGGTTGCCGGTGGATGACCGTGTGGCTCTGCGCGGGATCGTCTTCGTGCTGCGCACAGGTGTGACCTGGGCGGACGTGCCGACCGAGACGATCGGCTGCTTCGAGGGCTTCGGCGGCAGCCGACCCCGTACCGGCAAAGCCGTTGATCACCTCTTCGGCCGGACCGTAGGTTCCGTCGTATGACGAGTCTCCGGATCGGTGTGATGTACGACCGCGACTGGGTGCCCGAGGAGTTGCCCGCCTTCGCGCGGCGGGCCGAGGCGCTCGGCGCGGACGACCTGTGGGTGGTGGAGGACCTGCGCTGGAACGGCGGGGTGTCGGCGGCGGCCGTGGCGCTGGGCGCGACCAAGCGGCTGCGGGTGGGCATCGGGATTGCCCCCGCGCCGTTGCGCAGCCCGGCCCTGCTGGCGATGGAACTGGCCACGCTGGCGAGGGTGTTCCCCGGCCGCCTGGTGGCCGGGATCGGTCATGGCGTCCGGGAGTGGATGGAGCAGGTCGGGGTGGCGCCGCGCTCTCCGCTGGCCCTGCTGGAGGAGACGATCACCGCTGTGCGGGCGCTGCTGCACGGGGAACGGGTCACGGTGGACGGGCGGGAGGTGCGGATCGACGGCATCGAGCTGGTGCATCCGCCCGCCGAGCCGCCGCCGCTGGTGGCGGGGGTGGTACGGCCGCGCTCGCTGGAGCTGTCCGGGCGGGTCGCGGACGGCACGCTGATCGCCGAGGGCCACGGACCGCGGGACCTGGAGTACATCCGGGCGCTGCTGGCCAAGGGCGGCGCGGGTGACGACCACACGCTGAACGTGTTCGCGTTCGCCTGCGTCGGCGACGACCCCGAGGAGGTCGCGCGGACCCTGCACCCGCACACCGAGGGCCACGGCGCCTGGCTGGGCCGCCCGCAGGAGGAGGTCTTCACCGTCTCCGGCGACGCCGCCGGCGCCGCGGCACGGATCGACGCGCTGCGGGAGTCGGGCGCCGACACCGTCGTCCTCCGGTTCGTCGGCGCTGAGCCGCTGCGGCAGATGGAAGCGGTCATGGAGGCCGCCCGGCGCTGACCCGCCGTGCGTCGATACGCAGGTCAGCGGGCTTTTTTGCTCCGGACCGGCTTCGTCGTGGACGACCCGGCCTTAGGCCATTTCGTTCGGATCAGTCGGTCGTTGGTCCGGGTGTGCCGTTGACTGATGCGCGGTGGGCGCGGATCGAGCTGTTGCTCCCGGACCGGACGCCGAGGCGGGGTGGCCGCTGGCGTGACCATCGTGAGGTGATCGACGCGATCGCCTTCGAGTTCCAGACCGGTACCCAGTGGGTGCATCTGCCGGAGAAGTACGGCAACTGGCGCGGTGTCTACAACCGGCTGCGGATGTGGGCCGTCGACGGCACGTGGGAGCGGGTGTTCACCGCCCTGGTGGCTCAGGCCGACGCGGACGAAGACGTCAGCTGGGCCGTCTCCGTCGACTCCACCATCGTGCGCGCTCATCAGCACGCGGCCGGGGCCCGCAAAAAGGGGCCCCGGCCGGCGAGCCGGAAGACCACGCCATCGGCCGGTCCCGCGGCGGACTGACCACGAAGGTCCACCTCGCTGCCGACGGCCGGTGCCGACCGCTGGCGTTCGTCCTCACCGCCGGTCAGGCCGGAGACGCACCCGCCTTCACCGACGTCATGGCCCGCCTGCGCGTTCCCCGCCGACGAGGACGGCCCCGCACCAAGTCGGACCTGGTCCTGGCCGACAAGGTGTCCTCCTCCCGCGCGATCCGCGGCCACCTGCGCCGACGCGGCATCCGCGCGGTGATCCCAGAACGGGCCGACCAGCAGGCCAACCGGCGCCAGCGCGGACAGACGGGCGGCAGACCAGCGGCCTTCGACCGCGAAGCGTACAAACAGCGCAACACCGTCGAGCGGTGCATCAACCGCCTGAAGCAGTGGCGCGGCATCGCCACCCGCTACGAGAAAACCGCGACCGTCTACCTCGCCGGACTTCACATCGCGGGCATCTTCCTCTGGTCCGCCCGCTGATTCAAACGAAACCGCCTAGCACCGGATATGCCCTGATCACGGCCTTCTGCAACACCTTTAGAGCCTTCCCAAGGACACACATGGGTGCCGCCCGGCGCGGTCAGCCCACTCCACGGCGGTCGAGCGAGGCGCGGACCAGGGCGAGGCCCTCCGTCCTCCAGTGGTCCCGGTCGGGCATCTGGTCCGCGCGGCGCCAGCGCCAGGCCGCGAACATGGCCCAGTCCACGGCCCGGCACCGGTACAGGAGGTCCGGGTCGGCCCCCGCGTAGTGCTCCGCCACACCGTCGGGAGCGTGGGCGAGGTCGAACTCGACCGGCCCGCGGCAGCACGTGGCGAGGTCCACGAAGAGCGGCCCCCGCTCGGTGGCGAGGAGATTGCCCTCGTGCGGCTCTCCGTGCAGCAGCTGGTCGCGGGACCGGTCCGCGCCGATGGCGGCGCTCACCTCGCCCAGGGTGCGGGCGAGGAGGTCCCGGTCGGCGTCGGACAGGTCGGGTGACCGCTCCCGGTCGGTCACCTCCCGCAGCGCGCGGGCGGCCCGGTCGGTGAAGTGGGGCGCGTCCAGTTCGACCCGGCGCAGGGCGGCGTGCTGCCGCATGAGCACGTCCGCGTACGCGGCCGGCGTGATCTCCGCCGCCACCGGCGCGTAGTAGATCCACAGCGAGACGGCGAATCCGTCCCGTACGTACACGCGGGGTTCGCCCCGGGGGTCCAGCCCGCCCACCGGGGCGTCGACGGCCGCCAGCCGGCGGGCCACCTCGACCTCGAACGCGGAGTCGGCCAGCTGTCCCGGCGGCGCGACCCGGGCCAGCACGTCGCACGGGAGCAGGCGCAGCGCGACCCGGTCCGAGTCGTGGACGACGACCACGTCGTCCACGCGCAGCCCCAGCTCCGTGGCGGTCGCCCGGGCCGCCTCGACCGCGCGACGCAGTTCCGCAGGCTCCATGTCGTTCTCCTCATCGTCGGCTACGCACACACATCCGGGAACGGCGACGGCACCCCGACCGTCGTCGGGGACATCATCCGGCACCCGAATCCCGGGGGGATCCGTTTCCGGTCGGCCTAGGGTTCCGGCGACAACGGCCAGGGGCAGGGGGCCGCCGTCCGAAGCGCGGACGAACCCCCGGACGGGGTGCGCTGACGCCGCACGGCCCGCCGCCGCGGTTCAACCAGGTGCATAGGCCTTCGCCTGGATGCCGTACAACTCCGCGTAGCGTCCGCCGGCCGTGAGCAGTTCCTCGTGGGTGCCGGACTCGGCGACACGTCCGGCGTGCAGCACGAGGATCAGATCCGCGTCGGTGACCGTGGAGAAGCGGTGTGAGACGATGACGGTGACGGTCCCGGTCCGCGTGCTCAGTTCCCGCGCGCGGGCCATGTAGCGCTCGAAGATGGCGTGTTCGCTGGGCGCGTCCAGCGAGGCGGTGGGCTCGTCCAGCACGAACAACAGCGGCGCCCACCGCATCGAGGCACGGGCCAGCGCCGTCTTCTGCCACTGCCCCTCGGACAGGTCCACGCCGTCGAAGCGGCGCCCGAGCTGGGTGTCCATGCCGTCGGGCAGACGCTGGAGCAGCGCCTCCGCGTCTGCCGCGCGGACTGCGGCGAGGACCGCGTCGCGGTCGTCGAGCCGCCGTACGTCGCCCAGTCCGACGGTCTGCCCGAAGCGGATCTGGAAGCGGCCGAAGTCCTGGAACGCCGCGCTGGTACGGGCGTGCCAGTCCGCGGTCGCCAGATCGGCGAGGTCGGCCCCGTCAATCCGGATCGTGCCGACGTCCGGCTGGTACAGCTTGCACAGCAGCTTGACCAGGGAAGTCTTTCCGGAGCCGTACTCCCCGACGACGGCGACCACGCTGCCGGCGGGCAGATGGCAGTCCAGGCCGTCCAGCGTGGGGCGGCTGGTGCCGGGGTACGTGAAACGCACCCCCTCCAGGGTGATGCCGCGGCGTAGCGCGGCGGGTACGGGCAGGGCGCCGGCGTCCGCATCCCGCTGGCGTGCGGTGTACGCCCGCAGCCACAGGTAGGCGTCGACCACGCCCGCGCTGCCCGTTGTGCGGCTCACGCGGGCCACGGTCAGCTGGATCGAGTCCCGCAGGGTCACGGCGACCGTGACGGCCAGCACCACGTCGCCGACGCCGCCCTGACCACGCGCGGCCCGGTCCAGCAGCAGGGCCAGCCCGCCGACGAAGCCCGCCGTGAACAGCACCCAGCCGACGACCTTGTAGCCCGCCGCCCGCAGACGCGCCCGTATCCGTCCCCGTACCGCCTCGTCCCAGGCGCGTGTCTGTGCCTCGGTGACCGCGTGGCCCGCGCCGGAGACCCGGATCTCCTTGCCGCCGGACGCCTCGGTGGCCAGGTTGAACAGATGGCGCTGCAACCGGAACGCCTCGGCCGTGTCCGTCTCCGCCGTGGCGACCGCGTGCTGGCCGCGCCGGTCCAGCCACAGGGGCACGGCCGCGAACACCAGCAGGAGCAGCAGCCACGGGCTCACGGTGCCCAGCAGCAGCAGGGTGAGCCCCAGCCGGATCGCGCCCGCCACTACGTCCACCACCGTCCACGCGCCGTAGACGAGGTTCCATCCGCCGGTCTGGACCACGGTGACGCGGTCCAGGACCTCGGTGCGTTCCAGGTGGTCCAGCCCGTCGAGGCCGAGAATCACCTCGTTGATCCGGCGGGTCATGTCCAGCGCGCCGACCGAGTCGACCATCAGAATCGTCAGCGTGAAGTCCAGGTTGAGCAGGTACGCGGATAGGGCCTGCGTCGCGGCTGCGGCGGCCCCCGCGACCGCCGCGCCCGTCACGTCGCCACGCACGACGTCGTTGACCGTCGCCTGCAGGGCGAGCGCGGTGGCCGCCACGTTGACCGACGCCGCGAGCTTGATGCCCAGCAGGCCCGCGGTCCGCCAAGGGTGAGCTCGTCGGCACAGCCGGATCAGTTCCAGCCAGAGACGGAGGTAGCGCGACCATCCGCCCGGGACGGTCGGCGCCGACGCGGTCATATGAGTTCGTCCTCCTCGATGCGGTCGTCGTACCCCCGGTTGAACCGGTCGGCCTGGATCGCGAACATCTCCGCGTACTGGCCACCGGCCGCCACCAGCCGCTCGTGGGTGCCGGACTCCACCACCCGCCCGCCCTCCAGCAACACGATCCGGTCTGCCCGGCGCACTGTGGACAGTCGGTGCGAGATGAGGACGACACTCGCGTCCCCCCTGTGTGCCGCCAGCCGCTCGAACACCTCGAACTCGGTGCGCACGTCCAGGTGAGCGGTCGGCTCGTCCAGCACCAGCAGCCGCGCGCCCGTCCGCACCGCGTACAGGGCCCGTGCCAGGACCACCTGTTGCCACTGACCACCGGACAGGTCGACCCCGCCGGTGCGGGTCCGCGCCAGGGGTGTGTCCCAGCCGTCCGGCAGCCGCTTCACAACCTTCGTCAGCCCCGCGTCGCGCGCCGCTTCACGGACCGCCGCCCGGTCCACCGGTACCGCCGCGTTGCCCAGGGCCACGTTCTCCGCTGCCGACAGGTGGTAGCGCACGAAGTCCTGGAACACCACGGCGATGCGCCGCCGCCATGCCACGGGACCCAGTGCCGCGATGTCCACCCCGCCCGCCGTGATCCTGCCGCGGTCCGGCTCGTACAGCCCCGCCAACAACTTGATCAAGGTCGACTTGCCCGCGCCGTTCAGCCCGACGATCGCCACCAGCTCGCCCGGCCGAATCTCCAGGTTCAGCCCGTCCAGCACCTGCCGTGACGTTCCCGGATAGGCGAACCCCACATCCTCGAAACGCACCGGGGCGGCGCCCGGCGCCGCGTCCGTCCCCCCGGAGGCCGAGGTCTGCGCACTCGGCTCCAGGAGCGTCCGCAGCCGGTCGACCGCGTGCAGGCTCGCGATCCCGCCAATCACGTCCCGGGGTTCGCCGCCGAACGCGCGGTACACCGCCGCGCCGGCCGACAGCACCGCCATGGCGACCGCGAGCGACCGGTGGCCTCGTGCCGCGGCCAGCGACACCGCGAGGAAGGCGACCGTCATCGGCACCAGCAGCACCGCCAACTGCCGCCACTGTGAACGCAGCTGGTGCCGTGCCACGGCGAAGACCGGATCGTAGAGGGTGTGGATGTGTTCCTCGGAGCGGTCCAGCGCCCACCCGCCCAGGCCGAAGAGGCGGATGTCCTTTCCCTCGCTCGGCGACACGATCGCGTCGTACCAGAGACCGGCGCGCAGCGCGGCGCCGCTGTTGCCGCGCCAGGCGCGGTACCACCGCATCGAGTCCCGGCGGTTGAGCTGCTGGTACAGCAGGGCCGGCAGCACCAGGAGGGGGATCAGCCACCACGCGTACGCGGCCAGCACCACGGAGGAACTGAGCAGTGTGACAGCCCGTCCGAACTCGGCGAGCTGGGCCACCGCCCCGGCGCCCGGCGTGCGTTCGGTCCAGTTCTCCGGGTCGGCCCGTGCCAGGCGGATCAGCCGCTGCACCTCCGGCCGTTCCAGCGCGTCGATGGTGTGGCTGGTGGCGGCGAGCCGGGCGACCCCGGCCCGATGCCTGCCGTCGATGCGGGCCTGCACCGCATAGGCCAGGGGATCGCGCACCGCCTCCAGCCCGTGGCCGAGCAGCAGCACCCCCGCGAAGAAGAGCAACGGCACCGCGGCGGCGGCCAGGGACCCGGCCCGCACCTCCTGCACCCGGTCCAGGAGCTGGGCCAGCGCGACAGCCGTGGCGGGCGGCACCAGGCCGGCCAGCAGGATCTGGCAGCAGAGCGAGGCGAGCAGGACCGGGCCGGCTGCCCGCAGCAGGGCCAGCAGCCGCAGACGGTCACGTACGGCACTCTTCATCACCGGGACTACCCCCGCGGCGTCGACGGCGCGGCCCCGTCCAGGTACCCGGCCTCGCCGGCGTGCACCAACTCGACGAGATCGCTCACTCGCAGCCCTTCCAGCGTCGGCACGACCAGATCCGCTCCCGCCCGTTCCAGCTCGTGCGCCCGCGAGGCCCCGGTGGCGACGCCGACGCACCGCACGCCCGCCGCCAGCGCGGCGCCGACGTCACTGGTGGTGTCACCGATCAGGACGATGCCGGTTCCGCCGAGCACCTGGCCCCGGGCGCCGGCCTCGGCGCGGACCGCCCCCACCGCGCCACGGACGACGTCGGACCGGGCGTCCTGGGCGTCGCCGAAGCCGCCCAGGGCCGCCAGTCCGGACAGCCCGGTGGCACGCATCTTGCAGGACGCCACCGTGCGCGCGTTGCCGGTGGACAGCCCGACGATCACCCCGTGCCGCCGCAGTCCGGCGACGAGGTCCGCGGCCCCCGGGAGCAGTTCGTGCGCGCTGTCGAGGCCCTCGGTCGCCGTCGTGACCAGGTCGCACATGGCCGCCACGACGGCGGCACGCAGGCCGGGTGACTCGGCGGCGGGTACGCCTGCCCCGCGCAGCACGAGGTCGATGGTCCCGGCGTCGGTGCAGCCCGCCAGATCATGGCCGTTGACGAACAGGTCACCGCCCTCGTAGCGGAACTCGGCGGGCGCACCGGATACCCGTTCGATCGCGGTCGCCATCGATTCCATGTGTACGCGCTGAAGAAAGGCACCCGGCCGCAGCAGTGTGCCGTCGATATCGAAGATGACGGCGGCGCCCCGGTCGCTGCCCGGCCATGTCGAGTGGTCCATGCTCCCCGTCCGTCCATGGATTGGATCCGCCGCGTCACCGTACCCCAGCTTTCCTTCGCGGCATGAGCGAAGGACCGGCGGAGCGCGTTGTTCAACTGCTTCCGGGAGACAGTTGAACACTCCTTGACAAAGGTTGCTGAATTTGCTCGTCCGCCGTCCACGAATAAGACGCCGATTACTGTTTCCAGTCGTATCGGCACTCGTAGCATGGCGCCCGGACCCTACCCAGAGGAGCCGTTCGGTGTCGCAGAACCAGCACGGTCACGACCAGGATGAGGGCCCGCGGCCGGCCGGCCGGCCCGGCTTCCGTCACAGCGCGGCGCCCGGTGACGGGCGCGCGGTCCGCTGGCTGGCCGGAGACCACCACGTGCACACCCTGTACAGCGCGGACGGCGTGTACCGGGTGATCGACCAGGCCAGGCACGCACGGGCCTATGGCCTCGACTGGCTCGTCATCACCGATCACGGCGGACCGCAGCACAGCAGGATCGGCGTCGACGCGGTGCACCCCGAGATCGTCGCCGCCCGGGCCGAGCTGCCGGACCTGCTGGTCTTCCAGGGACTCGAATGGAACATACCGAACGCGGAACACGGGACGGTCTTCGTGTCACCCGGGCCGAACGAGGTGACCGTCCTCAAGGAGTTCGAGCGGGTCTACGACGGATCGCGGATGCCGGCCACCCACACCGCGGAGGAGAACGAGGCGAGGGCGGTCGCCGGGATCGCCTACCTCGGTGGTCAGGTGCGGCAGCGGCACGTGGACGCGGCGCTCATGCTGGCCAACCACCCCTCCCACCGGGGCCTGGACTCCCCGCACGAACTCCGTGCCTGGCGGGACGCGGACCCGAGCGTGGCCATCGGCATGGAAGGCGCGCCAGGCCACCAGGCGGGAGGCATTCCGAAACCGCACGGATTCGGTGGTGCCCGGGGCTACTACTACCTGAAGCCGACCGCGGCGTCGTTCCCGGGATTCCCGCTGGACGCCTACCGGTCGTGGGGCGGATTCGACTGGATGACCTCGACCGTCGGCGGGCTGTGGGACAGCCTGCTGGCCGAGGGCCGGCCCTGGTGGATCACCGCCAACTCCGACGCCCACGCCGTCCACCTGGACCACGCCCGGCCGGGCCCCGGCAGCGACTTCGCCGCCAACGGGCGCAACGACGATCCCGTGTACAGCCCGCAGCCCGTAGTCGACGGCGACTTCTGGCCCGGCTTCTACTCCAGGACCCATGTCGGCGCGACCGAGTTCGGCTACCGCGCCGTCATGGACGGCCTGCGGTCCGGCCGGGTCTGGGTCGACCACGGCGGCCTGGTCGACTCGGTCGACGCACAGGTCCGGGTGGCCGGCAGCCCTCCAGGAGCGGGGGCCGTGCTCGGTGGCACGCTCACGGTCCGGCGCGGGACCCCGGTGGAACTGGCTCTGGAGATCACGCTGCCGACGACACCGAACTGGGCCCAGTTCGTTCCGGGGCTGGCCCGCGTCGACCTGATCCGGGGAGCGGTCACCGGCCCGGCGGCCGACCGCGACTCCTTCATCGCTCCGCGGACCCGGGTGGTCACGTCGTTCGAGGTTCGCCCCGGTGACCGGAAGCTCTCGGTGCGCTTCGACCTGGGGCGGGTGGACGAGCCGTACTACGTGCGTCTGCGCGGCACCGACGGCAACCGGTCACGGCCCGGCCTGCTGGGCGCGGACATCGATCCGTGCGGGCCGGCGATGGACGTCGACGGAGATCAGGACCCCTGGACGGATCTGTGGTTCTACGCCAATCCGATCTGGGTGTTCCCGGAATGATCGGAGCGGCTTGCGGCGGCAATCGAAACACCCGTAAAGTCCCCGCTCGGAAGAAGAGGAAAAAAGCCTTCCGGGATACGCGTCGGTCTCCTGGCCACGCATTCTCCGAGCGTCTGCACCCGCAGGCCGCTGAACCGGGAAGACATGGGCCGCAAAGCGTCGGGCATTGTCGACGGCCGTCCTTTTCCGTCTTCTACCGAACTCATCCTCTCTCCCTGCTCGGACGGACATTCTTTGGGGGACCGCGTGGTTTCGAGATGTGCGGTGCGGCAGCAATCGGACGGTGCCCTCGGCCGGGGGCACCGACCCACTAACGGCATGAGGTGGTCGCGATGATCGTGCTCGGCGCCAAGGCGGGGGAGCACGACGCGTGCTTCGCGCTGGTCAAGGACGGGGAGCCGCTGTTCGTCTACGAACAGGAACGGTTCAACCGTGTGAAGCACGGCAGGTCGAGCGATCTGTCGGTCCTGTTCGAAGGCCTGGCGGAGTACGGCCTCAGCCCCGGTGACGTCGATCTGGTGGCGACCTGCGGGGACCACGGCCTGGTGCCCGAGCGGTTGCGACAGGCCCGCGCGTATCTGACCGGGGAGGCACTGGAGAAGGCCACGAGGAACGTGACGTGGCGGCACCCGACCTTCCACCGGCTGCTGGCCGAAGCCGGGTTCGGCGAGGACCGGGTCGTCGATGTCCGGCACCACGTGAGTCACGTCGCCAGCGTCTTCCACGCCAGCCCCTTCGACGACGCCGCCGTCCTCAGCCTCGACTGCAGCGGGGAAGCCGACACGGCCATGCTGGCGCACTGCACACGACGCGAGGGCATCGGCATCCTGGAGACCGTCGGTCTTCCGCACTCGCTCGGCCGCTTCTACGAAGCCGTGACGACTTGGCTCGGCTGGGGCTTCGGCGAAGAGGGAAAGACCATGGCACTCGCGGCCTACGGCGATCCCGAGCGGTACGCGGCCGACCTCTCCGGCCTCCTCCGCGTCGACGGAGACGGCCTGTTCCGGTTCGACGAAGGGCTGACGGACGGCACCTTCTCCTACTCCACACCGGAGCTGGTGGCCCGGGTCTTCGAGGAGCGGTTCGGGCCGCGCCGGAGGCGCGACGACGAGATCGGGCAGCACCACAAGGACGTCGCGGCAGCCGGGCAGTACGTGTGCGAACGCGTGATGCTTGCCCTCGCCACCACCCTGCGGAAGCGGACCGGGTCGGACGCCCTGCTGGTCACCGGCGGCGTCGCCCTGAACTCGGTCGCCAACGGCCTCATCCGCAAGGAGGGCCTCTTCCCGCACATCGCGGTCTACCCCCAGGTGACCGACGCGGGTGCGGCGCTGGGCGCGGCGCTCCACACCTATCACCAGCATGTGCGGCCGGCTGAACGCCATCACTGGGAGATGAGCCACCCGTTCCTCGGGCGGGGGATCGACCTGGACCGGGTGGGCGAGGCGGCGGCCGCCGCCGGTATCGAGGGGGTCCGGTGCGACGACCCGGCAGCCTTCGCCGCGGAGCGGCTCGCGGCCGGGCAGATCGTAGGGTGGATCCAGGGCCGGAGCGAGATAGGTCCGCGGGCCCTCGGCAACAGGTCGATCCTCGGCAATCCGGCCACGCCGGGCATCAGGACCAGGATCAACGCGGAGGTCAAACACCGTGAGAACTGGCGGCCGTTCGCGCCCTCGGTGCTGGAGGAGGATCTGAGCACCTACTTCGAGGCGACCGAGCCGCTGCCGTACATGACCGTCGTCGCGCCGCTGCGCGAGGAGTGGCGGGAGACGCTCGAATCGGTCTGTCACGTCGACGGGACGGCGCGGGTCGGCACGGTCGCGGAGTCGTTCAACCCGCTCTTCACCCGGCTCATCCGCGCGTTCAAGGAGCGGACCGGGATGGGGATGGTGCTGAACACTTCGTTCAACGACAAGGGGGAGCCGATCGTCCAGACGTGTGAGCAGGCGCTCCGCCTGTTCGTGTCCTCGGGCATGGACGTCCTGGTCATCGGTGACCGGGTGTTCGAGGACAAGCGCGGTGCGCGGGTGGGCGACCTCGATCCGCTGCGCCTCAACTGCCGAGGCCTGCCCGACCGGCCGACGCTCCTGGTGGCGCTCCCGGAGGCCGGCCACGCGCAGCACACCGTGGACGTCCTCGGCCGCGAGCGGATCCTGACCACGTCGGTCCTCTGCGCCGTGGGGGAGGGAGAGGCACCGCGTTTCGCCGGTGAGGTGCTGCGGGCGGACGGCGAGGACGCGCTGTTCGAGATCGCCGGGAAGTGGCCGCAGGCCGTCTTCCTGGTGCCGTGGGGCGCGGACAAGTTCGTCTTCGACCCGGAGGTCTACCACTCCGGGACGGCGGAGGTCTCACGCCGGCTCATCGAAGCCGGCACCGACGACCTCTACTGGGTGGACCCGTCGGGACAGGTCGTGCGGGCCCGGGACGTCCTCTACATCCACCAGGCACCGCCGCCCGGCGTACCGGCGGCCTACGCCCGGTACTGGCAGCCCGCCGAAGGGTGACCCCGCGGGCGCCGGGGAAGACCCGGCGCCCGCCTCACACCCCGTGGCCGCCGTCCCCGTCAGACGGGGGCCACGAGCGGGTCCGGCAGCGCGCCGGGGGCGGGCCACCGGCCGGCGACGATGCGCCGTACCCGGTGCAGAGCGTGGCCGGGCGGGAGGGAGGCGGCGGGTCCGTCGGGCGGGGCGATGGCCAGCGACCGTACCGAGTAGGCCAGTACGTACAGCCGGACGTGCCGGGCGATGCCCTCGGTGCGGAACAGCTCCGGGTATTCCTCCTCCAGCATCCGCAGCACCGACGGGTACGTGCCGGCTCCGCCGACCGCGTCGTCGGCGTACTCGCACATCCGCATGAGGTCCAGCGAGGGCGCCGCGATCCGGGTCCACTCGAAGTCGAGCAGCGAGACGGTGCCGTCCGGCGCCCGCCACAGGTTGCTCAGGTTGAGGTCACCGTGGACCAGCCCGCTCCGCCCGGGGGCGTCCACGGTCGGCTCGGGGTCCCCGAGCGTCCACAGCAGACGCACCGCCGCCGCCATGAGCCCGGTGTCGACGTACGGCATCCGGGCCACGTGCTCCGCGAGGCGCACCGCCCGGGACACGGGCAGGGGCGCGATGTCCGCGCCCACCAGGTCGTCGACGGTCCCCGCCGCCAGACCCGGGCGGGCGCGCACCACGTCGGCCAGGGCAGCCGGAGGCACCCAGGCGTGCAGCTCCCGCAGCACCGAGGCCGTCTGGCGGATCGCCGCACGGCGCTCGGCCGTGGTCAGCCCCGGCCAGGCCTCGGCCAGGGACCGCCCGGTGAGCCGGCGGGTGAGGGAGTACGACAGCGGATGACCGTGCACGGTGAGGTCACCGTGGCCCACCACCTCGGGGCGGCGCACGGTGTCCGGCACCTGCTGGAGGACCGCGGTCTCCCGCGCCATCCGGCTGACGTCGCCGCGCCAGCAGACGCGCAGGACGACAGGGCCCAGCCGGGCGTCGTCCAGTGCCCAGGTGTCGTTGGACTGGCTCTCGATCAGGCGCGGTGAGCCGTGCGGCATCAGCACCGCCGCGGCGCAGACGTGCTTCAGGCGCTCCGGCAGCGTGGGAAACGTCATGCCCTCAGGGTAGAGGGGGCCGCCCGGGGCGACCGGGGTGTTCCCGGAGGCGCTCACGGGGTCAGCCGCATCCGCGCCAGGCGGATCAGGTCCTGGTTCTCCGGGCCGGTGCCGAAGGTGGAGACCGCGGCGGCGGCGACTTCCGGGTCGCGGCCGGCGGTGGTCCAGGTGCAGGTCAGTTCGTTGGCGCCGGCCCGCAGCAGGGAGGGCGGCAGCACGATCCGCTCGTGCCGCCATGCGGTCGTCACCTCACCGGCGTGGCAGGGACGGCCGTTGAGCCGCACGTCGAAGCGGCCGCCGCTGATCCCGGGCCCCGCGACGAGGACGACGTCCAGGGTGAGGGGCAGCTCCCCGGAGGTGAGAAAGCCGTAGCGGCTGACCGGACCGTTCTCCCCCGCGACGACGGTGAACGGCCGGGGCCCGCTGTCCCGTTCCCGCCAGAAGGTGTCCAGCAGATTGACCTCACCGCGCCGCTCGACCCGCAGCTCCCGCCAGAGGGCGTCCAGTTCCTTCGCCAGCCGCTGTCCGCCGTCCTCGGGGAGCGACCGCAGCGCCCGCTCGGCGAACCGGGCGTCGAGCACGGGCAGATGGGAGAAGTTCTTCAGGAACCAGTACATGCGGTCCGAGCGAGCGGCGAGCGAGTCCCCCAGCAGCCAGAACTGCGCCTGAGGCAGGGACATGGTGAAGTACGTCGCAAGGTCCTCCACGCACGTGGGATCGGTCCGCGCGGCGCACCGCAACCAGTGCTCGACGATGTCCGCGGACTGCCCCCAGTGCTGGTTGTGCAGCGCGGAGAGCAGATAGGCGGCGGCCATCTCCCGTGCGGGCGGGGACGCCCGCACGAGCCGCTCGGGCCAGCCGGGCGCCGGTGCCAGACCGAGTCCGGCGCAGACCTCGGCCACGATGTCGGCCGCGACGTCCCGCAGCGAATCCAGCGTGTGGTGGCAGTAGTCGAGGAAGATGTCCCGGCCCAGCGCGGCGATCCCGTACCGCTCGCGGGCGCGGGCCGGGACATCGACCAGGCGGCAGCCGGCCGCCCGGCCCAGCAGCCGCAACTCCTCGGCGACCTCGGCCGGACACCGCCGTTCGTAGTTCGCCGGGTCGGCGCCGGTACTCACGGCCCGGCTCAGCAGTGCGACCCCCTCGGCCTCGCGTCCGAGCCGGACCAGCGAGCGGCCGGCGATCTCCATGGGCCGTGCCGTGGTGCCGCCGTCCAGGGCCGTCATCCGCTCGGCCAGGGCCAGGCGCCGGGCCGGGTCTCCGGCCGTGTCACCGTCGGCCGGCTCGTCCAGCCGGCGGCGCGTCGCCGTCCACTCGGCCAGCCGGTCATCGGGCAGCCAGGTCGGCACCACCCAGGGGGCGTGCCAGTCGAGCTGGTTGGTGGCCGGGACCACCACGACCAGCGGTATCCCCGCTGTCCGGCACAGCTCCTCCACCTCCTGGCAGAAGTCCCGGGCGAACGCGGCCATGGCCTCCCGGCGGGCGTCCAGGTAGTCCGCGTACCCGCGGCCGGCGAAGGTCCGGGCGGCGTCCCGCCGGGTCTCCGGGGCGTCGAGCCACGGAGTGGAACGCGGGAAGTTGTTGCCCACGTAGAGGACGATCATCGCGCACCGCAGTTCCACCGCGGCCCGGCACAGTTTCGCCGCGCCCGTGGCCGAGAGTCCGTTGACGGTGAAGTCGACCAGCTCCAGGCGGTCGTCGAGGTCGGCCTCCCGGAACGCCGCCCGGCACAGGTCGGGCAGCGTGACGACCGGGTCGAGCAGGAAGCCCCGGGCGACCGACTCACCGACGACGGCGACCCGGAACGGCTTGCGCGGCTCGACCGGGATCTGCTCGTCCCGGGACCAGCAGCCGCTCTGCCTGGGGAACTCGCCCGGTGGCCGGTCGTCGCGGCGGACCAAGCGGGTCCCGTCGTCCGAGAGCGCCCAGGGCCCGAAGCCCTCGTCCAGGATCCGGCGGACCGTACCCATCTCTCACACCCTTCGCTGGTCTGTCGAGGTGGCTTCGCGATCCGCCCGGCGCACCGGGAGATCCGCGCCTGATCCGAGCACCCGCTCGCATCAGAAGAAGCTGTACAGTTCCTCGCCCTGCTGGAGCCCCGCGCCGGCCACGAAGCGGTGCTCCTCCACCGCGGCCTCCCGCAGTTCCCCGGGGATCGACGCCGCGTCGACCAGTACGTCCTCCAGGCACAGCACGTCGAGGGAGGAGCGCAAGAAGGTGCGCAGCGCGTCGACCGGGGTGCAGACCACGGGCTCGTCGCTCAGGTTGAAGGATGTGTTGAGCAGCACCGGTACACCGGTCAGCGCCCCGAAGTGCTCCAGCAGCCGGTGGTAGCGGGGGGCCACGGCGGCGTTCACGGTCTGCACGCGGGCCGTACCGTCGACATGGGTCACCGCGCCGAGGACGTCCGGCCGCCGCACCGTGAACAGGTCGACCATGAACGGGGACGTGCGTCCCATGACGAAGTACTCCTCCGCCCGTTCCTCCGGCACCGCGGGGGCGAAGGGCCGGAACTCCTCACGCCATTTGATCTTGCTGTTCACCCGGTCCCGCATGTCCTCCCGACGGGGATCGGCCAGGATCGAGCGTGCGCCCAGGGCCCGGGGCCCGAACTCCATCCGCCCGTGGAACCAGCCCACGGTGCGGCCGTCGGCGAGAGCCCCGGCGACCGCGGCCACGAGCCCGTCCTCATCGCCCCGGAAGTCCCGGAAGGGCACTCCGGCGCCGGTCAGCAGCTCGGCGATGGCGTCACTGCCGTACCGGGGACCGAGGTAGGCGTGCCGCATCGCCCCGGTGGCGGGGGTCGCACGGGTCTCGGGAGGTTCGGCGCACAACGCCGCGCCGAGGGCGGTGCCCGCGTCCCCGGCCGCGGGCTGGACGAACATGCGGGTGAACGGTGACCCCTCGAACGCGACCGCGTTGGCACGGCAGTTCAGCGCGACTCCGCCGGCGAGGCAGAGGTTCCTGGTCGGCCGCTGCCGGGAGAGCCAGTCGAGGAGGGCGGACACGGCCGACTCCAGGACCGCCTGGCCCGACGCGGCGATGTCCGCGTGGTGCGGCAGCACGGGCTCACCCGGACGGCGGGCCGGGACACCGAGCAGTTCGGCGAGGTTGCTCCGGTGGCCCTCGGGCTCGCTGATGAAGTCCAGCACGTCCGTGTCCATCGTGAATCCGCCGCCGTCGATCTCCAGCAGCGCCCGAAGGCTCGCCTCGTACGTGGGCTTCCCGTAGCTCGCCAGGCCCATGACCTTGTACTCGTCGGAGTTCGGGCGGTAGCCGAGGTACGAGGTCAGACACGAGTAGAACAGGCCCAGGGAAGCGGGGAAGCGGACCCCGCCGAGCCGGGTCAGCTCCGGGCCCCGCCCGTGCCAGAACGTGGTCGTGTCCCACTCGCCGACCGCGTCGCAGACGAGCACCGCGGCGTCGTCGAAACCGGAGACGTAGTAGGCGCTGGCCGCGTGCGCCCGGTGGTGGTCCACGAAGTGGATCTCGCGGGTCCATTGCAGACCGTCGCGCAGCCGGGCCTCGGTGTCCTGGGCGGTCACCCTGACCTCGGGGCCTGCGGTGCGCCGGGCGGCCTGCCACTCCTGCCGGGACCGCTTGTGCCGGGGGACCTCGTAGAAGGCCAGCCGGTCCACGTCGGCGATGGTGGCCCCGGCCTCTTCCAGGCAGTAACGGACGGCGTTGACCGGCAGAGCGGAGTCGTACTTCTGGCGAGTGAACCGCTCCTCCTGGGCCGCTCCGACGATGCGGCCGTCGGAGAGGAGGCAGGCGGCGGCGTCGTGGTAATAGGCGGAGATTCCGAGCGTCAGCATGGCATATGCCCTTCAGTATCGCCCTGCGTGTCAGGCGGCCCGACGTGACGCGCACCCGTTGGACGGGCCGGGAGCCTCGGCGGCGGCCTGCTCAGAAGACGGAGCGGCAGTGGTACGGGTCACCGGTCCGCGGGCGTGCCTGCGGCACCCCGGCCGGTGTGCCGTCGGTCCGGTGGGCGGTGTCCGCACGGCGGGAGACCCGACCGGCGGCTCGCCACCCGGCCGCACAGGACCACAGTAGCCCGGCGACGACCGAAGGCGGCACGGCGAACGCCGGCCCCCTGAACACCATCGGCACGCGCCCGCCGGGACGGGGCCGTTCAACTGTCCGGCGGCGCCAGTTGAACGTGTCCGTCACCCGGCGGTCACCCGCCGGCGGACAGTTCCGCCTCGCGGACCGCGCCGGCCGCCTCCAGGAACACGTCGTTCTCCTCGCGGGTACCGATGGTCATCCGCACGCCCTCGTCGGGAACCACCTTGACCGCGACACCGAACCGTTCGAGGTCCTTTCCGAAGCCCTGGCTGGCGGCGCCGAGCCGCAGCCACACGAAGTTGCCCTCGCTCACCGGCACCCGCCAGCCTTGGGAGAGCAGGGTGTCGCGCACCCGGCCGCGCTCCCGCACGGTCGCCTCGACCCGTTCGCCCAGCTCCTCCTGGGCGCCGATCGAGGCCAGCGCCGCCGCCTGGGCGAGCCGACTCACCGAGTACGTCACGTGCGTCTTGTCCACCGCCTCGATGATCTCCCGTCGTGCCACCAGATAGCCCACCCGCAGGGCGGCCAGCCCGTACGCCTTCGAGAAGGTGCGCAGCACGGCGACGTTGGGATGGTCCCGCAGCAGGGTGAGCCCGTCGGGCACGGCGGGGTCCCGTACGTACTCGAAGTAGGCCTCGTCCAGCAGCACCGTCACGGTCCGGGGGAGCCGGCGGAGGAAGCTTTCGAGCTCCGGGCGGCCGACCGCCGGCCCGGTCGGGTTGTTGGGGTTGCAGACGATCACCACCCGGGTCCGCCCGCCGATGCTGGCCAGCATCGTCTCCAGGTCGTTGCGCTCCTCACGGAGCGGCACCGGCCGGGGCGTCGCGCCGGCCACGCGGATCAGCTGGGGGTAGACGTCGAACGACCGCCACGGGTACACCACCTCGCTGCCCTGGTCGCACAGTGCCAGCATCACCTGCTCCAGCAGACCCAGCGAGCCGGCACCGAGCGTGACCTCCGCGCCCTCCACGCCCAGCCAGTCGGCGATCGTGTGCCGCAGTCCGACCGCGCCGTCGTCCGGGTACCGGTTCACCCGCTCGATCTCCCGGGCCAGCACCTCCGCGACGGACGGCAGTGGTCCGTAGGCCGCCTCGTTGGCGGCGAGTTGTATCAGGGACGGGTCCGGTGTCCGGACGAACGCGGGGACGAGGTCGTGCAGCGTTGCCCGGGTACGAAGCCCACTCATGGACAGCCCTCTCCGGCTCGGTGGGACATGCGGGCCCCTGCCGCTTCATGACCGGCGTCAGGTTCTGCGGGCGTGGCAGCGGCCGGACCGCCCCGTGACCCGGTCGAGTCACGTGCTTCTCCGGGCCGACGTCCCCGCAGGAGGCGCATGCCGTGGCCGATGATGCAGCACGGTCACCGGCGCGGACAACGGTCGCCCCGGAGCGCCGGTGCCACAGCACGGCACCCGGGTCCCTCAGCCGGGCGCCGGGCGCGCGGGCCGGAGCACAGCGGTCAGCAGCAGACCGCGGCGCACCAGCCAGCGGCCCTCGAAGGTGCCGCACGGAGGGGGACCGGGGCGCGGCCCGGGAAGCAGCCGGGCGGTGAGGGCCGGTCCGGCCGCGTCGAGGACGATGTCGGTGCGGTCGTATCCCGGCCACTGCCCGGCCAGGGGGGTGCACGCCTTGTAGAGGGACTCCTTGACACTGAACAGGAGCCGGTCCCAGCGCACTTCGGGCCGCCGGACCAGGAGATCGGCGACCCGGGCCAGCTCCCGCTCCGTCGCGATCCGCCGCAGGACGGTCACGGGCAGCGGCTCGTTCGGCTCGGCGTCGACACCGAGCGCGGCGAACTCCGTCCGTCTCGCCACCACGGCGACGCGGTAGCCGGCGCAGTGCGTGATGCTCCCCACCACCCCCGCCGGCCACTGCGGTGCCCGGCGGGGGCCCGCCGGCAGAGGTGCCCACGCCACCTCCAGCCGGGAGAGCGCACGGCGAGCCAGGTGCCGTGCCGTGGCGAACTCCGCACGCCGCTCCGGTCCCGCCCCCGCGACGGCGGACTCCTCCACCGCGTACAGCCACGCGCCGGCGAGGTCGCCGAACGCTTCGGCGTGCTCGACCCCGAGGGGCAGCAACTCCTCGATCACGGGCGGCCCGGCCGGCGCCCGGGCTCCGTCGAGGATCGGCCACGCTGACCGTGTTCCTGCCACCACGGACCGTCATCATCGTCCGGCGCGGCGTCCGGTGCGGGACCGCAGTCCTGGTGGCATACCGGGACATTGACTGTCCCCGGTTGGTCACGGAGGGCGACATGTGCGCGAGGGCCGGGACATTCTCCGTGGCCGAAGGGTGAGGTGTCGACGCTCACCGAATCGTCGAATGCTTTCGAATGTGCGCCGCGTGTGGCTAGTATCCGACGCGTTTGCGACTCAGGGATCTTCGAATGCCCGAGTCGGGTGACGGGGGAAGCGGAGAGAGAAATCAGCGTGTCGTCGAAGGTGAACATCGGGGTTTTCTCTCTCAGTTGGCCCATCTTTTTTCAACTGGGTTTCACCTATTGTATGGGACTCATCGACGTCTGGGCCCTGGGGCATATTTCGGATGCCGCAGCGGGCTCCGTGGGCTCGGTGAACACGGTCACGACCTTCGTGCTGATGATGTTCTCCTTCATGGGGCAGGGCGGAAGCCTCGTTTATGCCCGGATGCTGGGACAGGGGGAGACGAGAAAAGCCGAGCAATGCTATTTCGTCGCCGCGATCCTGCATCTCGTGCTGGGCGTGGTGGTGAGCGCCGCGCTCTTCCTGTGGGCGGAGGACGTGGCGGGCCTGCTGGGGCTGAAGGGGGAGCACCTCTCCTACGGCGCGTCGTTCCTGCGCATCGTCGGTGGCAGCTGCCTGCTCCACTCGCTGGTGGCGATGCTGGGCGGAGTCATGGCCGCGAACGGCCGGACCCGGGCGGCCATGTTCGCCGCGATCTTCACCAACGTCGGCAACGCCGCCGCGATCGGTGTCCTGGTCCTGCTCCCCGCCGGCCCCCGGTGGGGCGTGCGCGGGGTCGCGCTGTCCACGGCCCTCGCCACGGCGGCCGGGCTGCTGTTCAGTGTCTGGCTGGTCTTCCGCCGGCTCCGGATCCGCTTCCGGCGGCCCGCCGACCCCCGACAGGTGCGCGCGCACGGCGCGCTCCTGCTGGCCTTCTCGCTGCCCACCATGCTGGAACCGGCGTTCTGGCAGGCCGCCCAGATCGCCACCACCCGCATCATCGCCGCGGTCGGAGAGGACGAACTCGCCGCCCGGATGTACACGCTGAGCGTCACCAACATGATCGGCATGGTGTCCTCGGCGCTCTCCCAGGGCCTCCAGATCGCCGTCGGCCACCTCATCGGCGCCGGTGACCTCGACCGCATCCGGCGCATCTCCCGGCTGACGCGCTGGTGGGGCGTCACGGTGGCGTTCGTCCTCGCGCTGGCGGCGGCCCTGTCAGGAAGCTGGATCATGGCCGGCTTCACCGATTCCCCGGAGGTCGCCGAGGCGGGCCGGCTCCTGCTGTGGTGCGGCCTGCTCTACCTCCCGGCCTCCTCGCTCATCATGACCACGGCGAGCACGCTGCGCGCCGTGGGACAGGTCAACTACCCGGCCCTGACCGGCATCCTGGTCCTGTGGGGCGTCTTCATCCCCCTCGCCTACGCCCTGTCGCTGCCGCTCGGCCTGGCCATCCTCGGCGTGATGATCGCCATGGCGGTGGACGAGAACCTGCGGGCCCTGCTGCTCACGGCCCGGTGGCGTTACGTATCGACGCCGCGGCGGGCCGGGCGGCTCGTCCCCGAGACGGCGGAGGTCCCGCCCGTCGGCGTCTGAGCGTCGCCTTCCGTCTCCTGGGGGACCTCGTGCCCCCGGTGCTGCCTCCTCCGCCTCCCCGATCCCCCTGTGTGCCCCTTTGCTCCTTCCCCTAGTCCTGCCTCTAGTCATGCCTCGGAGAATGCCGTGAAAGCCAGTCTCGTCATCCCCACCTACAACTCGAAGGAACTCCTGGTCCCCTGCCTGGTATCGCTGAACCACCAACGGCTAGACGAACCCGACGAGTTCGAGGTCGTCCTGGTCGACGACGGTTCCACCGACGGCACGGGGGAAGCCGTCGACGCGCTGGAGCTCAACTATCCGGTACGGCGCGTCTACCTGCCCCGTACCGGGAGCTCCTGCCGTTCCGCGGCACGCAACGCCGGTATCCGCGCCGCCTCCGGAGACCTGGTCGTCTTCGCGGACGGTGACCAGATCATCGACCCCCTCTTCCTCCAGGAACACATCCGCTGCCACCGGGCGCGCCCGGGCATCGTGGCCATCGGGTTTCGGGACTATCTCGCTCCCGGGACGGTCGACCTGCCCGCCCTCGGGCGCTCCTTCACCGCCGAGGCGTTCCCGCCCGTCGTGGCGGTGGACGAACGCGCCCAGGTCACGGACACCCTGTCGCAGAACCTGGCCAACCTGGCCACGGGGTGGCACTTCCTGTACGGCTGCAACTTCTCGGTCCGCGCGGAGCACCTCCTGGCCGTCGGCGGGTTCGACGAGGACATCAAGAAGTGGAGCTTCGAGGACGTCGAACTCGGCTACCGGCTCCACCGGCGCGGCCTCACCCTCGTCCACAACCCCTTCTCCCGCGTCTACCACCAGGACCACCCCGAGTCCGACGCGGAACGCTACGCGGACTGGCGGGACAACTTCGCCTACTTCGCCGCCAAGCACCCCGGGCCGGAGGTCCGGCTCCAGTGGGTCCTCGACGCCTACTTCGACCCCCGGCGCGAGGACCGCTCCAGTTGGTTCGACGCCTACCTCCGCTTCGAGTTCGCCTGCCGGGCGGTCGCCGGCCGGCTGCCGCTCGGGCGGTCGTACGAGGTCTTCGTAGTGGACGAGGACAACCTGGACGGTGCGGTGCCGGAGATCGAGAGGTCGGGCGCGGTGCAGGACCTCATCGTGGTCGACACCACCGACGACCGCGACCTGCCCGTCACCGTCCAGACCCTGCGCACCGGCCGTGAACTGCTCTACTTCAAGAACCCCGGCCCCGAACTGCTCAAGCAGGCGGCGAAGTCCTTCGGGTGCGGTGCGCTCCTCACCGCCGGAACGGAGCGCTGAGCACCGCGATGGACACCTCCCCGAAAACCCCCTTCACCGGAGACAGTGCCGCCATCAGCCGGCTGGTGACGGAGGTGCGACGCGGCCGGGTCCCGTCGTACGCGCCCTCCCTCAGCCGTGCGAACCAGGCACTGGCCGATCTCCTCACGCGCGACCCGGGGCGCCTCGACCCGGCCGCCCCCGACCCGGTCTTCGCCACCGATCCCCGGCCGCGGGCCGGAGAGCCGGTGCCGTTCCTGCCCCGGGAGCGGCTGCTGACGCGGGAGGAGCAGCGCACCGCGACCGAGTGCTTCGCCCGCGCGCTGGCCGACGGCGCGCTGACCAGCGGACCGGCCGTGACCGAGTTCGAGGACGCCCTGGCCGACTTCCTCGGCCTGCCGCATGCGGTGGGCACCGGCAGCGGCACCGACGCCCTCGTCATCGCACTGCAAGCGGTCGGGGTCGGCCACGGTGACGAGGTGATCATGCCGGCCAACAGCTTCGCCGCGACCGAGAACGCCGTGTGGGCACGCGGAGCCACCCCGGTCCTCGTCGACGTCCATCCCGACCGGCACACCCTGGACCCGGAGCTGGTCGAGGCCGCGGTCGGTCCGCGCACCCGCGCGATCCTCCCCGTACACCTCTACGGGCGTCTCGCCGACGTGCGGGCCCTGGCGCGGATCGCCCGCCGGCACGGCCTGCGCGTCGTGGAGGACGCCTGCCAGGCCATCGGTGTCACCGGTGTGGGCCGCTGCACGGACGCGGCGGTGCTCAGCTTCAACCCCTACAAGAACTTCGGGCTGACCGGCAAGGCGGGCGCCGTCGTGACCCGCGACGACGAAGTCGCCGCGCGGGCCCGGAGATTCAGCTACCACGGCTTCGACCCGAAGCGGAAGAACGTCAAGGAGGACGGGTACGGGCTCAACGCGCGCATGGACAACTCGACCGCCGCGGTCGGTCTCGGCCTGCTGCCGCGCCTGACCCTGAACAACTACCGCAGGGCCTTCCTCGCCCGGCGCTACCTCGACGGCCTCGCGGAGGCCGCGGCGAGCGGCTCGGTCCTGCTGCCCGCGTCCGCACCGGACCACGCCTGGCACCTGTTCGGCGTACGCTTCCCCGCCGGACGCGCCGCCCGGGACGCGGTCCGCATCCACATGCGGTCCACGGGCCGGGTGGAGACGGACCTCTACTACCCGGTGCTCACCCACCGCCAGCAGACCCCCCTGCACCGCGAACTGTTCGGCCAGGTGGCACTGCCCCGGACCGAGCACCTCCACGACACCGTCCTCCACCTGCCCCTGCACAACAACCTGTCCCTCACCGAACAGGACCGAGTGATCGAGGCGTTGCATGCCGCCGTCCGTGCCGCACTCCACTGACCTCGGCGCACTGCCGGTGCCGCGCACGGTGCGCACCGTGGTGTTCTCCGACTTCGACGAGACCTATCTGGCTCACGCCGGCACCCCGGGGCACGTACGCTCGCGGCGACGGCTGGAGAGCTACCTCGCCGAGGCGGGCGCACGGCAGGGGGTGCTGTTCGGCTGGGTGACCGGCAGTTCCCTCGACTCCGTGCTGCGCAAGGCCGGGACGCACGGGCTGCGCGTCCTGCCGCACTTCCTGGCCTGCTCGCTCGGCACCGAGCTGTACACGGTGCGGGACGGCGCTCTCCGCCCGGACCCGGGGTGGCAGCGGGGACTGCCCGACAGCGCGCACATCGCCGCGCTCGCGGAGCAGGCCGTGCGGGAACTGCGCCTGCGGGGCGTGCCGCTGGTACCGCAGCACAACCGCCCGCCCGGCACCAAGGTGATCAGCCACTACTACTACGCCCAGGACGCCGAGCGCGACGCCCGCCACCTCGCCCTCGTCGGACAGGTGGCGGAGTCCCTCTCGCTCGGGGTCAGTCTCAGCCGTTGCAGTCCGGCGGCCGGCGACCCCGAGAACTGCTACGACGTCGACTTCCTGCCGCCCGCCTGCGGCAAGCGCCGGATCGTCGAGTACGTCTGCCGCGCGCATGGAGTGGACCCGGCGGACGCCTTCGCCTTCGGATACAGCGGCAACGACCTGGAGATGCTGGCCGCCGTCGGCCGGGGAGTACTGGTCGGTAACTGCACCGAGGAAGCCCGGAGTCGGCACCCGCGCGTGTCCGCGTGGAGCCACACCTGCTCTGCGAGAAGCCCATGGCGGTGTCCCTGGCCGAGGCCGCCGACATGCGCACCCGGGCGGCGGCGTCCGCCGCGGTGTGCGCCATGGGCTTCAACTACCGGTACCTCGGGGTCGTACAGGAGGCACGCCGGCGCATCACCGACGGCACCCTCGGACGCGTCCTGCACGTCGACATCGCCTTCACCCGCCCCAGCGCGCTCACCCGCAAGCACGTCACCTGGCGGGACGGCGAGGCGGAGCGGTGCTCCAGCGGCGCGCTCGGCGACCTGGGCGTGCACCTGATCGACCTGCTGCACTTCCTCTTCGACAGCCCGATCGACCTCACCCGCTGCCGGGTGGGGCTGCAGACCAAGGTCCCGAGGAAGGGGGGAGTGGAGGTGAAGGTCGACGACCACGCCTTCGTCAGCGGCCTCCTGGAGGACGGCCCCTCCTTCACACTCACCGCCTCGAAGGCGACCCGGCCGGAGCACACCGGATTCACCCTGGCCCTGTCCGGCAGCCGCGGTGACCTCGTCCACCACTCCCAGGACGGTCCCGTACTGCACGCGCGGACCGGGGTGGACTGGGAGCCGGTCAAAGTGCTCGGCCCCGGCCGGCTGGCGGACCCGGCCGGTGAGGTGCCCGGCTGGGCGGACTCCTTCGTCGACCAGCTCCACGCCTGGGCGGGCGCGGTGACCGGGTCCCGGCCCCCGGCGTCTGTGGCAGACTTCGACACCGGCTACCGCGCGCAGCGGGTGCTCGAGGAACTGCTGCGAGGGGGAGGACGCGTGTGACCCACCGGCCCGAGGACCAGCGCCCCACGCTGGAGGACGTGGCCCGGAGATCCGGGGTGTCGCGCTCCACCGTGTCGCGGGTGATCAACGGCTCGCCACGGGTGAGTCCCGCCGTGTCCCGGCGGGTCCGCCAAGCGGTGGCCGAGCTGGGCTACGTCCCCAACCAGGCCGCCCGCAAGCTGGTCACCCGTCGCAACGACGCGGTCGCGGTCGTCGTGACCGAACCGCAGAACCGGCTCTTCATCGACCCGTTCTTCGACCTCCACCTGCGCGGCATCCGCCAGGAACTCGCCCGGCACGGCGCCCAGTCGGTGCTGTTGCTGATCGAGGAGCCGGACGACTACGCGCGCGTCGGCAACTTCCTGGGAGGCAGCCATGTCGACGGCGCGCTGCTCTTCTCGCTGCGCGCGGACGACCCGCTGCCGCAGACGGTCGCCCGGATGGGGCTGCCGACCGTCCTCGGCGGCCGTCCCCTCCACCGCGCCGGGGAGGGCGACGGCGGGTACGCGTACGTCGACGCCGACAACCGCGGCGGCGCCGCTGAGGCCGTCCGCCATCTGGTGTCCCTGGGCCGCACCCGCATCGCGACCATCACCGGGCCGCTCGACCAGGCGGCCGCGGTGGACCGTCTCGACGGGTACCGGGACGTCCTGCCGGGCCGCGCCCGCCAGGTCGTCGCCGAAGGCGACTTCACGCTGCGGGGAGGCGCGGCCGCCATGGCCGTGCTGCTGGAGCGCTCGCCCGACCTGGACGCCGTCTTCGTCGCCTCCGACCTGATGGCCCAGGGCGCCCTGCGGGTCCTGCGCGAGCGCGGCCGCAAGGTGCCGGACGACGTGGCCCTCGTCGGCTTCGACGATCTCAGGCCGCTCGCCGAGGCGATGGACCCGCCGTTGTCCACCGTGCACCAGGACATCGAGGGCATGGGCCGCCTGATGGCCCGGCTTCTGTTCGAACGGCCCGCGGACGGCGCGGACCGGTCCCGGTCCTCCCTCGTCATCCCCACCCGGCTGGTGCTGCGGCAGTCCGCCTAGGTGTGCTGTTCGGACAGGTTGGTGACGCGGCTGGCTGGTGGGTGGCCGCCGATGCCGGTGTGGGGTCGGTGGTAGTTGTACCAGTCCAGCCAGTCGGGAAACGCTGCCTGGCGTTCGCGGTCTGAGGTGTAGGGCCGCTGGTAGGCCCACTCCTCGAGCAGGGTGCGGTGAAAGCGTTCGACCTTGCCGTTGGTCTGCGGCCGCCAGGGCCGGGTCCAGCGGGGGCTGATGCCCAGGTCGCGGCAGGTGTCGCGCCAGGTGTTCCTGGTGTAGGCCCAGGCGTTGTCGGTGAGGACCCGTTCGATCGTGATGCCGCGTGCGGCGAACCAGGCGGCGGCCCGGGTGAGGAAGCCGGCGCAGGTGGCGGCCTTCTCGTCGGGGAGGTGTTCGGTATAGGCGAGGCGGGTGTGGTCGTCCAGGGCGGTGTGCAGGTAGGCGTATCCGGTGCCGTTGCGGCGGTCCTGATTGGCCCGGCCGGCTGCCCGGCCGAGGACTTTGTGGCCGCCGCCGTCGGGGATGCGGCCGAGTTTCTTGACGTCGATGTGGACCAGTTCTCCGGGCCTGGCACGCTCGTAGCGGCGCACGGGCTCGCCGGTGGCCCGGTCACAGGCGGCCAGTGCGGGCAGGCCGTGCCGCAGGAGGATGCGGTGCGCGGTGGAGGCGGCGATGCCGCAACGGGCGGCCAGCCGCACCGGACCGATCCGGTGTTCGCGTCGCAGCCGCACCACCTGCTGTTCGACCGGGGCGGGCGTCTGGCGCGGGCTGTGGTGGGGGCGGCTGGAGCGGTCCCGCATCCCGGCCGGGCCCAGTTGCCGGTAGCGGCCCGCCCACCGGGCGGCGGTGGTGTGGCTGACCTGGAAGCGTTCCGCGGCCCGCCGCAGCGGCCAGCCTTCGTCCACGACGCACCGGGCCGGGCGAAGCCGCCCGGTCGGGGTCAGCGGGGCGTTACGGTGGGACACGAGGGCCTCCTGCGGTCGGGTGCAGATGTCGCAATCCACACCGAACCCAGAAGGCCCTCACCTGTTCAAGCACCCAGCACGCGTGTCACCAACGTCCCGGGACAGCACACCTAGGGCCTGCCACGGACGGCAGGACGGCCCGGCCGGTGAGCAGCGCCAGGCCGTGGGCACCGCAGCCGAGCGCGGCGGAGCGCTCGTCGGCCGGCGCGTGAAGGCGCACGTGGGCGAACGGGGCCTCGGCGCCGATCCGGCGGTCCAGCGCGGCGTCGCCGGCCAGGCCACCGGTGCAGAGCAACCGGGCGCTGGGGAGTTCACCGGCCCAGTCGGCGAGCTGGCCGAGCACGGCGGTCTCGATCTGCGTCTGCGCCCAGCGGGCCACATCCGCGTGGAAGGCGAGGTCGGCCGCGGTGGGCGCGGGGAGGGCGGACCGCGCCCGTGCGGGGTCCAGGTGCCCGAGCGCCGAAGCCTCGACGCCGATGCGGCCCCCCTCGCGCCGCAGGGCCACCGCGTCGTCCCACCGGCCGGGGCGCCCCGACGAGGCCAGCACGGCGAGGCCGCCGGCCGGAGCGAGGCCGTCCGCGGCCGGCCCGAAGACATAGCGGCACACATGGCGCCGGAAGTCGAGGACGGTGGAGAGCGCCGGCCGGGCGGCGGGAGCGGAATGGCGCAGCCGCAGCGAGAGGTGTCCGTCGGCCAGGTCGTAGAGGCTGTCGGACTCGTACCAGACACCGGCCTCGCGTGCGTACCGGGCCGTGCCGGGACAGGAGACGACGGCCACCGCCGCGTCCCGGAAGGGGAAGGACGCGGCGGCGGCCCGGGCCAGCGCGTCGTGCCGGCTGACCGTCACCCGGGGAACGCCCCGGGGCACGGCCGACAGCGGGTCCCACGGACGCAAGGGGTAGGGCTCGACAGCGCAGTCGACGACCATCCCGACCTCCCGCCAGCCGACACCGGCGGCATCGAGGCAGGCCGCGACAGCGGCACTCCCCGGCGCGCCGCGCCGTGACCCCGACCAGGAGAGCACCCGCCCGTCGGCCACCAGACACGCGCTCCCGTCCAGCCCGCCGGAGTAACCGAGCACCAGTACCCGGGCCATGACCGCTCCCCTCAGCCGCCGTTGACGGCGTCCGCCGTGTGGGCGGCGAGGGCCAGGATGGTCAGCGACGGATTCGCGGCGCCGGCCGCCGGGAAGACGGCCGGGCCGGTGACGAACAGGCCGCCGACCGAGCGCGACCGGCCACCGAAGTCCAGCCGCTGTCCCAGCGGCACCGTACCCGCCTCGTGGTCGGCGGTGCCCAGCCAGCTGACGTAGTGGTGGGCCGTGCCGGTGGCGAGGGCGGCGCGCGCGGCCGGGTCGAAGTCGTCGAAGCCCCGCTCCTCGGCGACCCCGACGTCCAGTGCCTCCAGCAGCTTGCCGGTGATCTCGTCCCGGCGGCGGATCTGCTCCTCGTCCGCCGGGGAGAAGGAGGCGGTCACCTGCCCGGCCCAGGCCGCGGTCCCGCCCGGCACGGCACCGTCCGGAGGGTCGAAGCGGATCTCGTCGCGGAACGGTCCCTCCTGCTGCGCCATCCACCACAGGTCCAGCACCGGCTCGGCCAGGCCGGCCGCGTGCACCTCCATGAAGAGGTTCGCGTTCAGCTCGTCCTCGTGGTCGGACCAGAGGAAGCGGTGGTCGGAGCGGGCCCACCGGTCGGCGAGCGCGCGCGGCAGCGGGATCGCGTAACCGTGGGTGACATGGTCGTTCAGGCCGGGCCACCGGGTGACGACGTCCCCGGCCGCGGCGAGCGCCTGGGCGTGCAGGCGGGTGTTCTCCAGGGTGCCCGCCGCGAGCACCACCACATCGGCGCGGACCTCCCGCGACCCGCCCGCGGAGTCCGCGAACAGCACGCCGCGCGCGCGTCCCTCCTGGACCAGCACACGGATCGCCCGAAGGCCCGGGACCACGGTCGGCAGCGCGAGGCCGGTGTGCCGGGCGAGCCCGCGGCGGGCCCAGGCCATGAGCGGTGAGTACGCCCAGACCAGGCGGCCTTCCGGACCGTCGACGGACCAGCCCGCCTGCGGCACCGGCCGCAGCGAGAGGTCCGGCCAGACGGCCTTCAGTTCCGCGCGCGGATCGTCGGGTGTCCGGTCCGGACGCGTCTCGCCGAAGGCGTGCCGCCAGTCCAGCAGTTCCCCCGTCACCGCCCGGTACGAGCCGGGCCCGTCACCGAGCAGACGGTCCGCCGTGTCGTGCGGCCAGTGCTCCGCGAGCAGTCGCCGGCCGACCGGAAGGAGCACGCCGTGCCAGCAGCGGGAGCGGCCGCCGAGGGGACCGGTCACGCCGGGGAGTTCCGCGTAGTGCGGGGAGGCCGAACGCCACCAGGGGGGCGGCCCGGGCAGGGGCGCCGTGTGCGGGGTCCGGGAGCGGTGCTCGAAACCCGTGAACGGCCCGGGGTCGACCACGACCACGTCCCTCGCGCCCCGCTCCCCGAGTTCCAGGGCGGTGCTCAGTCCGCTCATGCCGCCCCCGACGACCAGGACACCGCACCTATTCGGCAGGTCCTCTTTACTGTGCAGTCCTTCGGATATCCGCACGTACGGCTCCCGTTATCGGTGGCTTGGTGGCTGAGCGGCGGTTTCGGAATGCCGAGGAGCCGGGTCCGTCCGGCCGCGATATCGGCGGATACGGGCCGCCCCGGCGCCGTCTGTGCTTTCGTGGTGCCGAACCCGGCCGCGCCGCACGGCACCGGAATACTGTCCGAGGGCGTCGGCCCGGTCAAGAATCTCCGGCTCCGCCCGTACTCCGCCCCTCGCGTTCCGTTCAACTGTGTCCGCTCGCCAGTTGAACGGCGGTTCTCCTCGGGCATCCTGGCGGCACACCGGGCCAGCCGGGCCTGTGACGGTCTTCGGTCTCTCGTGAGAATTCCCGACGTCGGAGGGCACACAATGGGACGTTCGATTCGGCAGATCGACATGGATGGTCACCGTGTTTCCCAGCGGTCGTCAGCGGACCGACTGGCGGTCGACGGGGGTACTCCGGTCCGCCCGGCCGGCCGTCGCTGGCCGACCTGGCCGGTACCGGCGCGCAACGCCGGGCCGTTCCTGGACGCGGTGCTGCGCGGCGAACGCTGGGCGATCACCAGCCCGGCCGGCCGCGAGCTGTTCGAGCGCAGGTTCGCCCGTATGTTCGCCGACTATGTCGGGACCCGGCACTGCGTCCCGGTGGACCACGGGTCGAGTGCCCTGGTGGTGGCCCTAGAGGCGCTGGGGCTCGACCACGGGGACCGCGTCCTGGTCCCCGCCCTCACCTGGGTCGCCACCGCCAGTGCGGTACTGCGGGCCGGGCTCGTGCCCGTACTGACGGATGTCGACCCGCTGACCGGATGCCTGGCACCGGAGCACCTGGACTTCGGCGTCCAGCCGCGAGCGGTCCTCCCGGTGCACTGGTCCTGCGCGATGGCGGACATCCCCGCGATCTCCGAGGTGGCGGCGGCGCACGGCGCGCGGGTCGTGGAGGACGCGGCACAGGCGCACGGCGCCGAATGGCTGGGGCGGCCCGCCGGCTCACTGGCGCTGATCGGCTGTTTCAGCATGCAGCAGTCGAAGGTGCTCGCGGCGGGCGAGGGCGGCGCGGTGGTCACGGACGACGACCGGCTCGTCTCGGTGATGCAGGAGCTGCGTGCCGACTCCCGCCGGTACACCACCTCGGAGGACGCCCCTCAGGGACTGGAACTGGAGGAAAGCGCCACCATGATGGGCGCCAACCTCTGCCTCAGCGAGTTCGGCGCGGCCCTGCTCTGCGCCCAACTGGAGGCCCTGGACGCGCAGCACGAGATCCGCAACCGCAACTACGCGGTCCTCGCCGGACTCCTCGAGGGCGTCCCCGGCGTCCGGCTGCTGCGCCACCGCGCCGAGCAGACCCGCATCTCCGTCTACGAACTGCCGATCGTGTTCGATCCACTGCCCACGGGGATGTCCAACAGCGAGGTGGCCGAGGCGCTCACCGCCGAACTCGGGGTCCGCTTCTACCCGCCACGGGAACCGCTCAGCCGCAGCAGACTGCTCCGGCCGTGGACCAAGCCGACGCTGGGTCCGCTGGCCGAGCACTTCGTCGCGGAGAACCGCGGCCGCGAGTTCCCGAACGCCGAATACCTGGCCGGCCACTCGGTCCTCACCCACCACTCCACGCTGCTCGGCGACGAGCGGGACATGACGGACATCGCCGACGCGGTGGCGAAGGTGGTGTTCAGCCGCTCATGAGTGCCCCCACGGGTGCCGTGCCGATCACCGTGATCACCGTGACCCGGGGCCGGCCCGACCTGCTGCGCCGCTGTCTGGACACCGTGCGCGCACAGGACTTACCGGGGCCGGTGACCCATCTCGTGGTCGTGGACGACGACGAGCCGGCCTACCGGCCGCTGGCCGAGCACACGGCACGGAACGACAGGGGCCCGGACCGGGTGACGGCGTGGCACTTCCAGCCCCGGTCGCCCGGGGACGTCTCGGGCCCCCCGGTGCTGTCCCGGCTGCGCAACGCCGCGGTGGAGCTGGCCGGGACCCCGCTGGTCAGCTTCCTCGACGACGACAACCTGCTGGAACCGCACCACCTGTCCAGCCTGCTCCACTGCATGCGGCGCACCGGCAGCCCGGCCGTGCACTCCCAGTGCCGGCTGATCCACCAGGACGGCACGCCCTACCTGGAGGCGCGGCACCCGTGGGTCCGCGACGCCGAGGCCGCCCGGTCCCGGTATCTGGAGCTGCGCGAGCCCTGCGTGTACGTGCCCTGGTCCAACGTCCTGCGCGACCAGGTCGAGTTGGGCGCCGGACCCGGCCGGGTGCGGAACGCCGACACCAGCGAATGGCTCTTCGAGCGGGCGCTGCTGCAGACCGTGCCCTTCCCGGAGGCCTATGACGTCGACGACTGGCGCAACGTGGTGGGCGAGGACAACAAACTCCTGCGCGCCCTCGTGGCGGCGGACGTGCCCATGGTGAGCACCCACATGCCGACCCTGCTGTACACGCTGGGCGGTTACTCCAATGCCTTCCGCGACGACGCGGTGGAGGGGGAATGGTGACCGATCCGCCGCCGGCGGCGAGCCCGGTGTCCGGCACGCAGGTGTCCGACACGCTCGCCTGGCTGTCCTCGAAACTCACCCCGATCCGGGTTCTGGACGCGGGCGCGCGCGGGCTCCCCGCCTCGTGGGACGCGCTGGACGGTCTCGTCCGCAGCACCGTCTGCGACCCGCTGGCCGACGCCGCCGCGGATCGGGGTGACACCGTGGTCGACCCCGTCGCGGTCTCCGTGCACGGGGGCTCCGAGGAACTCAAGGTGACCAGGGACCCCGACCGCTCGTCCCTGCTGGAGCCCCACCGTGCCGTGGTGGCGCGGTACGGCGACGCCGCCGGATTCGAGGTGTGCGAACGGCGTCCCGTGCCCGCGGCGACACTCCGTCAGCTCCGGGAGCGGCACGACTCGTTCGACGTCCTGCAGCTCACCACCCAGGGACTGGAGTACGCGTTGCTCAGTTCCGACCTGGACGCGGTGCGGGACGCGGTCTGCATCGACGTGGCGGGCGGCCTGGTCGACGACTACGTGGGGCAGTACCCGCTGGCGGTGGTCGCCCCGCTGCTGCGCGGTCTCGGCTACTCCCTGCTCGACCTGAGCACCGCGACGCGCCCGGCCGCGGGATGGGGAGACACGGTACGGCACCAGCCCCTGGAGTACCGCGGGCTGTGGATGAAGGACGACCTGGTGTGCGGCACCGAGTCGACCCGGCTGGAGCAGGCGGTCAAGCTTCTCGTGCTGTGCAAGACCCTGGGCCACCACGCCTTCGGGCACGAGCTGGCGACGGCCCTGCGGCAACGCGCGCTGCTGCCGCCCGGCCCCGCCCGGGTCCTGGCCAGGGCGGGCTTCTGGGCGCTGCCGTGGTCACTCTGAGATGGGATGGGATATGAAGCTGCTCAAGGCATCGGCGGGACAGGCCGTCTACCACGACTTCATCGTGGCCCCGCACACCTCCGTGCCGGCCAAGAGGCTGTTCAACTGCTTCGTCGTCGAGGGGCCGGTCGACCCGGCCCGGCTGGAGCGGGCGGTGCGGCACGCGATCGCCACGCACGAGGCGCTGCGCACGTCCCTCGACCTAGTCGACGGCGAGCCGACCCAGGTGATCCGGGAACCCGACGAGATCACCGAGGCGGTCATGACGACGGTGGACTGGGACGGTTCGACCGACTCGGTCGCCGGCATCATCCGCGGCCTGGACAACCGGTGGACCGTTCCCCGGGAACTGTCGATGCACGTGGTGCTGGGACGCGCGCCCGGCCCGCGCAGCCTCGTCGCCTGCGTCCTGGACCACGCCTGTGTCGACGGGATGTCCGCGGAGACGGTCACCGACCTGATGCGGGCCGAGTACAACCGGCCCGGTGGCCCGCCCCGTCCCGACCGGGTGCCGCAGTTCGCGGACTACTACGCGGACATGCTGGAGGACGGGCTGGAGATCTACGACGACTGGCTGCGGACCTTGGAGTCCTCATCGCCCGCGCTGCCGCAGTGGATGCTCGACCTGAAGCGGCCCAGCGGCCGGGCGTGGACCCGGGAGCGGGAGCTGAGCCTGTCCGACACCACCAACGAACGGCTGCGGACACTCTCCAAGGAGTACGTCTGCACCCCGTACGAGATCGTCACGGCGGCCGTCGGCCTCTACTTCCGCCGGGCGGACGGCGCACCGGTCCGGGTGGCCGTCACGCACAGCGGCCGTCACCGCCGGCACGGCTTCGACGTGGTGGGACTGCTGCGCAGCCAAGTGGTGGACGTGGTGGACAGCGGCCGGTGCCCGGACGTCCGGTCCTATCTCATCGAACGGCGTGACGAACTGCGCCGCCGCATGACCCACTTCGCCCGGCTGCCCGTCGAGGAGGTCTGCCTCCGGGCGGGTCTGAGCACGGGCTGGCGCTCCGGCTCGCCCGGCCCGTGGGAGGTCGAGCTGAACGGCATGTACGAGGCGCCGGCACCGGAGGCCATGGACGGCCACGAGGTGGTGCAGGCCCCCGACTTCCTCGAAGACGCCTACTGCGAGAACGGCGGCACGACGTTCCTGCTGAACCTCTTCCTGCGTCCCGACCGGGTGGACGCCACCCTGCGCTACGTCGACCCGCCGGTCTCCGAGGAGATGGCGAAGCGGGTCGGGCCGGACCTGGAGTCGGTCGTGGAGTTCCTGGCCGGCGATCCCGCCCGCCTCCTCGCGGACGCGCCCGCGTTCTCCGCCCTGGCGGAAGAACTCCGGCCGCCCGCGTCCTGACCGCGTGGAGCGCGCGCCGCCCGCCGCGGGAGCAGACCGGACACGGTGGAGCGGCCCCGGGGGAGCCGCGGGCCGCGCAGCAGCGAAGTGAGAAGTGCGACTGGGACAGGAGAACGTCATGCCCACCGGGCCAGAACCGCGGTCCTTCGCGGACATCGCCGCACAGTCGGAGGCTGCCGCGCGTGCGGTACCGGGCGTCACCGCCCTGACGGTGACCGTCGGCAGACGCCCCGGCCCCCGCCCGAGGCCGGTCCCCGCCCGTGCGGGCACGCCGCGCCGGACCGCGCCCGACGAGGCCGCCGGCCGCCCGCCGGCGCAGTTGGACGGCGGCCCCTGGCAGACCCCGTCCACCGCGCCCGCCACCCTCGTCGATGCGCTGACCCGGGCGGCGGGCGGTGAGCGCGGAACCACGTTCGTCCTCGGCGACGGCAGCGAGGAGCGGCAGAGCTACCGACGGCTGCTGGCCGACGCCTCCCGGGTGCTGACCGGGCTGCGCGCGAACGGACTGGCCGTGGGCGACTCGGTGCTGCTCCATTGCGACGACAACCGCAACTTCGTCACCGGGTTCTGGGCCTGTGTGCTGGGCGGCTTCGTGCCCACCCCGATCGGGGTGGCGCCGACCTACCGCTGGGACACCGCCGTGACCCGCCGGCTGCGCGGCGCCTGGGAACTGCTCGACCAGGCGCCCGTGCTCACCGACGCCGCCCTGGCCGGCCAGGTGGCGGGGCTGCGCGCCCTGTGGGACACGACGGCTCTGCGGGTCCTCGCGGTGGAGGACCTGCGGGCCGCGGAACCGGGCGAGCCGAGCCGCGTGCGGCCGGACGACCCGGCCGTCCACCTGCTCACCTCAGGGAGCACCGGGGTACCGAAGTGCGTCCGCCACACGCACCGCACCGTCATCACCCGCGCGTACGTCAACGTCGCCGCCAACGGCTTCGGCCCCGAGGAGGTGACCCTCAACTTCATGCCCCTGGACCACGTCGCCGGCATGGTGATGCACAACGTACGCGACGTCGTCATGGAGTGGGACCACGTCAACGCGCGCACCGACAGCTTCATCGCCGATCCGCTGCGCTGGCTGGACTGGATCGAGCGGTACCGGGTCACCAACAGCTCGGCCCCCAACTTCGTCATCACGCTGATGACCGGCCTGGCGGCCGAGATCTCCCGGCGGTCCTGGGACCTGTCCAGCCTGCGCGACATCACCAACGGTGGTGAGGCCGTCGTCGGCCACACCACCCAGGAGTTCCTGAGGATGCTCGCGCCGCACGGCCTCGCCGGTGACGTGATGCGGCCGGCGTGGGGGATGTCGGAGGTGTGCGGTGGCATGGTGCACTCCACCCTGCGGGCCGACCGCGAGCCGACCGGAGTCCTGACCATCGACGCCCGGACCCTGGGCGGCACCCTCGTACCGCTCGACGGACCCGCGCCCGGCCACCCCACCTACGCCGAAGTGGGCGTGCCCGCCCCGGGCACGTCGCTGCGGATCGTCGACGACGAGGGCCGGGTGGCCCCCGAGGACCGGATCGGTCACCTGCAGGTGCGGGGCGTGACCCGGATGGCGGGCTACCACAACAATCCCGAGGCCAACCGGGAGTCGTTCACCGCGGACGGCTGGTTCGTCACCGGCGACCTCGCCTTCGTCCACCGGGGACGACTGGTCATCACCGGGCGGGAGAAGGAAGTCGTCGTCGTACGCAGTGCCAACTACTCCTGCCACGAGATCGAGTCCGTCGTCGAGCGGGTCGACGGTGTGCTACCGACGTTCGTGGCCGCCTGCAGCGAGTACGACCCGGACACCGGGACGGACGAACTGGTCGTGCTCTGTGTGCTGACCGGCGGGACCGCCCGGGAGCGCGGTGAGGCCGTCGCCCGCGTCCGCGCCCGGCTGGCGAAAGAGGTCGGCCTGCTGCCCCGTACCGTCGTCCCGGTGCCGCGGGCGGCGTTCCCCAAGTCGTCGGCGGGGAAGATCGAGCGGAAGCGGCTGCTCGCGGACTACGAGGCCGGTGCCTTCGACGACGCGCTCGCCGAGCTGCCCGCCACCCGGGAGGACCACGGCGACGACGAGCCGGCGCCGTGGCTCCACGGCATCACCTGGGCACCGGCGGCCTCCGCCCCGGGAGGTACCCACCCCGGTGGCGTCTGGCTGGTGTGCGGCGCGGACGGCCTCGCCGCGCGGCTGCGCGCGGCCCGCCCGGACGGGGGGCCGGTCGTTCCGGTCGCCTCCGGTGCCGCCTTCGCCCCGGACGGCTCGGGGAGGTACCGCATCGACCCTCTCGACCCGGCGCACTGGGCCGCTCTGCTGGCCGCGGTCCGCCGGGAGCACGGCACGGTCGGCGCCGTCGTGCACGCCTGGGGGACCGGTGCCGTTCCCCTGGCGGACCCCGGCGGCCCCGATCCGGCCGCCGGGTCCCTGCACAGCCTGATCAAGGCGCTCGGCGCCGAGCGCCCCGTGCTGTGCGTGGTCACCGCCGCTGCCCTCGCCACGCCGGACGACCCGGTGGAACCGGCCCGCGCCACCGTCACCGGCCTGGTGCGCACGGCCAACGCCGAGGCCGGGCAGCCGTGGGTCCGCCAGCTCGACCTGGGTCCGGACGACCCCGATCCGGCCGCGTCCGTGCTGGCCGAACTCGGAGACCGGGGCACGGACACCGTGGTGGCCCGGCGCGACGGGCGCCGGCTGGTGCCCCGGCTCGCACCGCTGCCCGACGCACCACCGGACGCCGCGCACCGCATCCGCCCCGGTGGCCTGTACCTGCTGACCGGAGGGCTCGGCGGGATCGGGGTACGGCTGGCCCGGTCCCTGATCGCCGAACACGGCGTACGACTGGTCCTGACCGGCCGTTCCGCACCGACGGGCGACCGGGCCGGGGCTCTGGCCGAACTGGCCGCGCTCGGCGACGTGGTCTACTCCCGGGCGGACGTGACCGACCTGGAGGCGATGCGGGCCGCGGTCGCCGGGGCCGAGCAGCGGTTCGGGCAGCGGCTCGACGGCCTGGTGCACCTGGCGGGCGCCGGCTTCGGGCACTACTGGCAGGACCTGGGCTCCCATCTGCTCACCGCGGAGGACCCGGCGGAGTTCCGGCGGATGTCCGACGCCAAGGTCACCGGTACCTCGGTCATCGCCGAAGTACTGCGGGACCGGCCCGACGCGCTCCTGGTGCTGTTCTCCTCCGTCAACGGCCACTTCGGTGGCACGGCCTTCGGCGCGTACTCCTCGGCGAGCGGCTACCTGCCGGCGTTCGCCGCGTACTGGCGGCGCCTGGGCAGGCCCGTCCAGTGCCAGTCCTGGAGCAGGTGGACGACGGAGGAGGGCGGGGACGCCGGGCTGGAGGCCCTGCGGCGGCGCGGCTACCGGGAGATCGACCCGCGGCTCGGGGTGCGGCTCTTCCACAGCGCGCTGGCCGACCCGGCCGAGCACGTCCTCATCGGGCTGGACGACCGCAACGAGCACATCGCGCGGGAGCTCGCCCCCGCCTTCCTCGGCCCGTTGCAGGTGACCGTGGCCTACGGCGGTCGGGCGCCGGACGACCGGGTCCGCCAGGCGGTCGTCTCCGCCGTGGGTCCCGGCGTGGCCGTACGGGTGGAGCCGACGGCGGACACCGGGGGCGAGGCGGGCCGGGAACCGTCCGGCGAGACCGAGCGGGCGGTCGCCGAGCTGTGGCGGGCGACCCTGCGGCTGGCCACGCTGGACCGGACGGACCACTTCTTCGACCGGGGCGGGAACTCGCTGGCCGCGATGCGCCTGGTGGACAGGCTGAACGTGGCCTTCGACGTCCAGCTCACGGTGCAGCATCTGTACGAGCACCCGACGGTCGAGGAACTGGCGCGGGAGGTCGAACTGCTGTGCGGGCCGGTGTGCGGCGGGGCGGGAACCGGCCATGGCCGTGACGCCGCGGAGGACAAACCGACCAGTCGATAGTAAACGCTTGCATGCTCACCGGGTCCAGGGAGCGCGAACCGGCCAACTTGGCGTGAGTGAAACGATCCGGTTGCTCGGATCTTGCTGACACGTGACGCAGCGCGGAAACTGGTGGGGCACGTGATCGAGGAGTTGCTTCGGCAATATGTGTCCAGAAGTGGACGACAGGGGGTCTACGTGACAGAGCCGCATTATCGGGGATTGGGTGCCAGTAGTGGTCCGGTAAGTTCTCTCTCCAAGCAGCAAGAACTTCTTAGGAACTCCGCAGTGTGCTCGGTACCGATCGACTCCCTGGTCATCACGGACTCGCCTCGGTTGCAGGGTGAGGATTCCGAGCACATTCAACTGATGGCCGAAACGGGGGAGGATCTCCCCCCGATCTGGGTTCACCAGCCTTCGCGCAAGGTGATCGACGGCGTGCACCGGGTGCGCGCGGCGGTTGTCCGTGGAAAGGCCGACATCGATGTCCGCTTCTTCCACGGAAGTGAGGCGGACGTGTTCCTGCTCGCGGTGTTCGCGAACACCAAGCACGGTCTGCCGCTGTCCCAGGAGGACCGTGTGGCGGCCGCCCGGCGGGTCTTCACCACGCACCCGGAGTGGAGCGACCGCATGGTCGCCTCGCTGACCGGGCTATCGCCCCGGCGGGTGGCCACGATGCGCGGCCAGCTCATGCCCGGGGCCCCGCAGCCCACCCGCAGGATCGGCAGGGACGGCCGGTCCCGGCCGGTGGACAGTGCGCAGGGGCGGCAGCGTGCCGCGGAGCTGATCCGCGAGAATCCCGCGGCGTCGCTGCGGCAGATCGCGAGGGCCGCCGGCATCTCGCCCGCGACCGTCGCCGATGTGCGCAATCGTCTGGATCGCGGTGACCTTCCCGTTCCTCAGGGCGCCCTGCCCGAGAAAGTGCGCGAGCACATCCTCGCCGGGGCCTCGGCCGAAAGCCGCTCCCTCGAGAAGGACCGGGCGGCGGACCCTGATCTCAGTTCGATCTTCGATCGGCTCAGAAGGGATCCCTCTCTCCGGTTCAGCGATACCGGTCGTACACTGCTGCGGATGTTCGACTCCGTACGCGTCGCATTGCGCGAACAGGAGGAGGTTTTGCGGAGCCTCCCCCCGCACTGCCGGACGATCATGGCCGAACTCAGTTGCGGATATGCCCAGGCGCTGCAGACATTCGGCGAGGAGCTGAAAGTCGCCCAACAGACGGGGGCGGGGCTGCCGCGCGCGAGTGCCGGCTGACCGCGCGGGCGGGCCCGGACATCCACCATGGTTCCCGGCGGTTCTTCGGATCCTGAATTCCTGACCTCACCGGAATTCCCTTCTTCTCGGGAAATATATTTCCTCCCGATCACTCTCTGTGAAATGGAATAGGCCATGTGCGGGATCGCTGGATGGATCGACTGGAACCAGATACTCACGCACCGCGAGGACGTCATCGCGGCCATGACGGAGACCATGGCCCCGCGCGGCCCGGACGCGCAGGGCGTCTGGCTGTCGGAGCATGCCGCCCTGGGGCACCGACGGCTCGCCGTCATCGACATCGAGGGCGGACGGCAGCCCATGGTGCGCACCGGCCGCGGCGGGCGGGTGGTGGTCACCTTCAGCGGGGAGATCTACAACTTCCGTGAGCTGAGGGCGGAACTGCTCGCGCACGGGGCGCACTTCTCGACGCGCTCGGACACCGAGGTGCTCCTCGCCGCCTATCTGCACTGGGGCGCGGATTTCGTCCACCGACTGAACGGCATGTACGCGTTCGCCCTCTGGGACGAGCGCACCAGGGAACTCCTCCTCGTCCGGGACCGCCTCGGCATCAAGCCCCTCTACTACGCCCCCGTGGGAGACGGCATCGTCTTCGGCTCCGAGCCGAAGGCGCTGCTCGCCCATCCCGGCATGCCCGCCGAGGTGGACCGCGAGGGCATCGCCGAACTGCTCGTGCTGCCCCGGGCCAGGACGCCGGGCCACGGCGTCTACCGCACGATGCGCGAGGTGCGCCCGGGATGCGTGGTCGTCGCCGGTCCGTCCGGTCACCGGGAGCAGCGGTACTGGCAGCTCGAAGCGCGGCCGCACACGGACGACTTCGCCACCACCGCGGCCGAGGTGCGCTCGCTGCTGCACGACACGGTACAGCGGCAGGTCGTCGCCGACGTCCCCGTGGGAACGCTGCTCTCCGGCGGGATCGACTCCAGCGCCATCACCGCCCTGGCGGTCCGGGAACTCGACGCGGAACTGGCAAGCTATTCGGTGAACGTCGGGACCTCCGCGCGCCCGGGGAGCGACACCTGGCGGCCCAGCAGCGACGAACCCTTCGCCAGACTGGTCGCCGAGCACCTCGGGATCAAGCGCTTCGTGGCCGACGTCGGCGCCGACGACCTCGTCGACGGCATCGACAGCGGACTGCGCGCCCGGGACCTGCCGGGCTGGGGAGACCTGGACACCTCCATGTACCACCTGTTCCACCGGGTCCGGGAACAGTGCACCGTCGCGCTGTCCGGAGAGGCCGCCGACGAGATGTTCGGCGGGTACACCTGGCAGATCGACGGCGGCTACGTCGGACACACGTCCTTCCCGTGGATGTACGAGAAGCGTCAGCCGGCCCTGCTGCTCCGGGACGACGTGCGCGCCGAGATCGAGCCCGCGCGCTACGAGGCGGAGCGCTACCACCAGGCGCTGGCGGAGGTGCCGTCGCTGCCGGGCGAGGACGGCGCCCGCCGCCGTGAGCGGGAGGTCTTCCACCTCGGACTGCACCGCTGGCTGGACGCCCTGCTCGACCGCAAGGACCGGATGAGCATGGCGGTCGGCCTGGAGGTGCGGGTGCCCTTCGCCGACCACCGGCTGGCGGAGTACCTGTTCAACGTCCCGCTGGAACTGAAGGCCTACGGGGGGACCGAGAAGGCCCTCCTCCGCCGGGCCTGTGCCGATCTGCTGCCCCGCGAAGTCGTGGAGCGGCCGAAGAGCGCCTACCCGGCCAGCCGGGACACCGGCTACGTGGAGCGGCTGCGGACCCTGGTCCTGGACCTGGTGGCGGAACCGAACGCGCCGGTGTTCGACCTCCTGGACCGGGCGAAGGTCCGTACGGCGGTCACGAAGGAACTGGACCGCCTGCCGGGCCCGATCACCGCGGTGACACCGGCCATCGGCCTGTCGTACCTGCTCCAGCTCAACCGCTGGCTGGAGCTGTACGGCGTCCGCGTCACCGCCTGAGCAGACGGGACGGCCCCCGGCGATCCTCGGGTTCCAGTGATCGCCGGGGGCCGTCCCGCCTGTTCAGGCGCTGGTTCAGACGGTGCCCAGGTTCTCCCTCACGAAGCCGAAGAGCCGGGGCAGGCCCGCGTCGACGAAGGCCCAGTCATGACCGCCGGGACGTTCCCGGTACTCGTGGGAGATGCCGTGGGCGGTCAGGGCGTCGCGCATGTTCCGGTTCATCGCGATCATGCGCGCGTAGTCGTCCTCGCCGACGTCGAGACAGAAACGCGGCGACGCCGCGGCGTCCAGGCCGGCGAGGAGCCGGTACGGGTCGTAGGCCCGTCGGACCGCGCTGCCCACCGGACCCCAGACCCTTTCGTGGTCCTTCACCGTCGGCATCATCAGCCGCCGGTCCGCACGGTGCGGCGCGTAGGGGTCGCCCTCGCGCAGCGGCGCCTCGAAGGCGCCGCCGTGGCTGCCCGCCACCGCGAACAGGTGCGGGTGGCGCAACGTCTGGAACAGGGCGGTGGCTCCCCCCATCGAGAAGCCGGCCACGGCGCGCCCCGCACGGGACGCCACGGTGTTGTACCGCTTCTCGACCTGGCCGACCACCTCATGGACGAAGTAGTCCTCGTACCGCCGCCCGCCCGCGTCGTTGATGAGCCAGTACCGTCCCGACTCCGGCAGGACCAGGATCATCCGGTGGGCGGCGGCGCAGTCGGCCAGACTGGGGCAGGTGAGCCAGGTGTTCCGGTTGCCGCCGTAACTGTGCAGCAGGTAGAGGACCTGGAAGGGCCTGCCGGTCGCCGCGTACCGGGGGGGCAGCACGACGCTGACGGACTTCTGCCTCCCGAGGGCCTCGCTCCACCAGGTATCGGTCACCACTCGCATCGCGCGTGTCCCGTTCTCGTCGTCATAGGCCGAGCACGGCGCGCCGGTCGAGCTTCCCCGACCGCGTCCGGGGCAGCGCGGCCACCAGGTGGAAGTGCTCGGGAACCATGTAGCGGGGAAGGACCTCCAGGCAGTGCCGCCGCAGCTCCGACACCTCGCACCCCGCGGAGAACGGCACCACGTACGCCTCGATGTGCCGCTCACCGGAGGTGTCGCCCACCGTGACGCACACCACCTCGCGCACGGCCTCGGAGAGGGCCGACTCGACCTCGCCCAACTCCACGCGGTGTCCACGGATCTTGACCATGTCGTCGTTGCGGCCCAGGAAGGCGTACTCGCCCCCCGCCTCGACCCGGACCGTGTCCCCGGTCCGGTACGCCTCCAAGGACGTACCGTCCTCCTGGACGACCGTCAGGCGCTTGCCGGCCGTGAGAGGGGCGTCCCGCCAGTAGCCGAGCATCACGGACGGGCCGGCGACGCAGAGTTCCCCGGTGACACCCGGCTCATCGCGCAGCGGCTCACCGGACTCGTCGACGACGAACGTCGTCGCGTAGGCACAGGGCCGCCCGATGGGAACGGGTTCCGTCCGTCCCGGCGCCACATCACTGTCCCGCACCCGGTGGAAGGTGCACACGTTCGTCTCCGTGGGGCCGTACAGGTTGTAGAGGTCGACGTGCGGGAGGAGTTCGCGCAGCCGGCGCAGCGCTCCCACGGGGAACACCTCCCCCGCGAACAGGACGACGCGCAGCGCGGACGCGCCGAGCAGCGCGCCGCTGCGGGCCGTCAGCATGCGGTTCAGCGCGTTGGGCACCGAGTACCAGACCGTCACCTTCCGCTCGACGACGACCCGGCTCAGCACCCCGCCCAGCCCGAGCTGGCTCTCGGGGAGCAGCACGACGCACGCCCCGGCCAGACAGGTCGCGAACACGTCCAGCACGGACAGGTCGAAGTGCAGCGGCGCATGGCTGGACACGCGGTCGTGCGCGGTGATGCGGAACTCGGCCACCGCCCATTCGACGAACGCCATGGCGTTCGCGTGGGAGAGCACCACGCCCTTGGGGTCGCCCTTGGAACCCGAGGTGTAGAGGATGTAGGCGGGGGCCGACGGGCCGGCGCCGGGTCCGGCCGATGTCACCGCCGGACTCCCGGCCACGGCGTCGGACCAGGCGACGACTCGCGGGTCGGCCGGGGCGCCCCGGGTGCCACCGACGGCGACGACCGGGCGGTCCGGCGAGTCGGCGGGCGCCCGCTCCAGCAGCCAGGAGACGTGCTCGTCCTGGGCGATGACACCGGCCAGGCGGCAGTCGTCGATGATCTTCGCGGCCCGGTCAAGCGGCGTACCGGGATCGATCGGGACGTAGGCCGCACCCGTCCGGAGGATGCCGTACAGGCCCACGATCGACTCGGGCGACTTGCGAAGCCAGAGCCCGACGCGGTCGCCGGCGCCGATGCCCCGCTGGAGCAGGGTCGCGGCCAGCGCGGTGCTGCGCGCGTGCAGTTCGGCGTAGGTCAGGGTCTCGCCCTGGAACTCGACCGCCGGGGCGTCCGGCCGCCCGGCCGCGGCCTCGTCCAGATAGTCGGTGAGCGTGCGCATGTGGCTCCTGTCAGTTCTCTCGGTCCGGCCAGGTGAGTCCCATGCGCGCGGCGACGACGGCGCGTTGCATGTCCGAGGCGCCCGAGGACAGGGTCATGCCGAGGGCGTCCCTGAGGTTCCGCTCGGCGCTCTTGTCGTGGGTGTAGCCCAGCGCACCGTAGATCTGAAGGGCGCTGGTGAACATCTCGACCGCGGCCTCGCTCGTGTACAGCTTGCTCAGCTCGGGCTGGACCCCGGGGTCGGCCCCGGTGAGTTCCGCCGCGGCGGACCGGGTGATCAGCCGTGCGAGTTCCCACCGCATCCGCATGTCGACCAGCCGGTTCGACACGGACTGGTAGTGGCCGATGTGCTTGCCGAACTGTCGCCGTCGGCGGCAGTACCGGACGCACTCCTCCAGTTCGCGCCGCATGACGCCGAGCCAGGGAGCGAGGATGAGGGCCCGCTCGAACGCCATCGTCCGGGCGAAGACCGCCGCACCCTGCTTCTCGGCGCCGAGCCGACGGGTGGCCGGGACGCGGCAGCCGTCCAGGACGACGTCCCCCCAGGAGGCGGTCCGCAGCCCCAGCTTCTCGCTGCCCGGGGTCACCGTGATCCCGGTGTCGTCCCGTTCGACGAGGAACGCGGTGACGCCGGTGAAGCCGAGGCCCCGGTCGATCGTGGCGTAGACGAGGAAGAGGTCGGCGACCGGTGCGTTGGTGATGTACCGCTTGTGCCCGTCGAGGACGTAGTGGTCGCCGTCGCGCCGGGCGGTGGCGGTCAGCGCCAGCGCGTCCGAACCGGTACCCGGTTCCGTCATCGCGTGCGCGCCGATCGTCCGTCCCGACGCCAGGGCCGGCAGATACGCCGCGCGCTGCTCCTCGTCACCGAACTCCGCTATCGGCAGCTCCACCGCGAGGATGTGCGCTCCCATCGCCATGAGGAGCCCGTTGTCCGGGCAGTCGAAGCCCAACTCCTCCATGACGTGCGCGTACCGCGGCGGGTCGTACCCGCGGCCCCCGTACGCGGAGGGCACCAGCAGGCCGTGCACGCCCAGCTCCGCGTAGCGCTTCCAGCCCTCGTGGTCGAAGGTCCCCGACCGGTCGCGTGTGGTGATGCCCTCCCGCAGTTCGGCACCCAGTTTCCGCAGGTCCTCGAAGAGTTCGGCATGGCTGTCATTGCACTTGGACGTCATGATTCTCCATTCGCCCCGACGCGGGCGATGAGTACGGTGGGCCACCCGGTGGAGATGCGGGCGCGCGGGCCGTGCGAGGGCCGGTGGCGTGCCGCCGGGGTCGTGACGGCGAGGCGCACCGCAGCGTAGGCAGCCGGACCCGCAGGGGCAAAGCGAGCGCCGGCGACCGGGCCGGCTGTTCAACTGCTGTCCCGGGGCCAGTCGAACACCGGCCACCGGGGGAACAGCGTCCGTGGCGCCCGTGCCGCTCGGGGGAGCGTTGCCTCATGGACGTCCGTGAGACATCGTTAGGTGGTCATGAGGCGATCCCGGAGGAGGCCTCACCGGAGCGTCTTGCGCCATGGCGGTGCCTCGGCGCCTCCCCGTTCTCCTCGGTCCCCGCGCACAGCCGAGGATCCGCTGTGTTCCCCGTTCCTCCGCAAGAGAAGGAACATCCTGCCGACCGCGCCGGGCGCCGGCCCCACGGGTCCGCGACGCCCCGGCGAACGGCCGGACTCTCACCAGGGAAAGGACGGCATGAGCACGATCTACGCCTTCATCAACGGCCAGGTGGCCATCACCGTGCAGTACTGGGTGGAGCGGTACGAGGAGGTGGACGCCGGCGCCCGGATCGATGTGCGCCGGGCCGAACCCTACGAGGGGAGCCACCACCGCGACGGAGCCGAGGGACACCGCGTCCTTCCCGTCGGCGACGGCGGCATCTGGCGCATCGACCTGTCGCACCGGATCGACTCCGAGGTGCCGGAGCAGCGGTTCCACCACCACCCCGACTTCCAGCACGGCGACGTCGGCCCGCGCGCCTTCGACACGGAACTGTCCGCGGACCCGCTCGACTGGACGGAGCGGCGTCTGCTGGACCTGCCCGCGCTGCTCACCGAGAAGGGGCACGAGGACCTGGCGAAGTCCATCGACACCGAACAGCTGGCGCGGTCCATGCCGTTGATCCGGATGGCGATCGAAGCGTCGCTCACACCGTGAGGCTCCGTTCCGTCACCGCCGCCCGGTATCCGCGGGCCACGGCGGAGCCGGGCGGGGCGAGGAGCCGGGGGACGAGATGAACGAGGGGACGTGCGTGGGCGACAAGGCACCGGTGGCGGAACTGGCGGACCGTCTCGTCGACGGCGAGGTCAGCACGGAACACGACGTGCTGGCGGCACAGCGCACCGACGAGGCGTACCTGACGCCGTCCGGGTGGCCCCTGTGCTCGGTGTACGCGCGCAGCACCGCGGACGTCGTCGAAACGATGCGCTGGGCGGCCCGGCACCGCGTTCCTGTCGTACCCCGGGGCGCGGGCACCGGCCTGGCCGGCGGGGCACTGGCCGGGGACGGGGCCCTGGTGCTCTCGCTGGAACGCATGACGGCGGTGCGGGAGTTGTCCGTCGACGACCGGCTGGCCGTCGTCGAACCGGGCGTGATCACCGCGGACCTCGCGCGGGCCGCGGACGAGCGGGGGCTCATGTACCCCGTCGACCCCGGCAGCGCGTCGCGCTCGACACTGGGCGGGAACCTGGCCACGAACGCGGGCGGGTTCCGCTGCTTCAAGTACGGCGTGACCCGCGAGTCCGTGCTCGGCCTCGAAGTCGTCCTGGCCGACGGAAGGGTCGTCACGACGGGCCACCGGACGACCAAGGGAGTGAGCGGCTACGACCTCACGGGCCTCTTCGTGGGATCGGAGGGCACGCTCGGAGTCATCACCGGCGCGACGCTCCGGCTGCGGTCGAAGGCCGCCGGGCCGCGGGCGACGGTGGCCGCCTGCTTCCCGGACGCCGCCGCGGCGGCTCGGGCACCCCTGCAGCTGGCCCGCGCCGGTCTGCTGCCGAGCTTCCTCGAACTGATCGACGAGGTCACGCTGCGGGCGGTGCGCGCATATCAGCCGCTCGATCTGCCCGGCGACGGGGAGGCCCTGCTGCTCGCCGAGTTCGACGGTGCGGACGCGGGCGGCGCGGCGGCGCGGATGGGACAGTTGTGCGGGACGCTGGACGCGGCGGTGACGGTCACGACCGACGAGGAGGAGTCCGAGCGGCTGCTCAGCGTCCGCAGACACGCCCTGGGGGCGCTGGAGCGGATGGGCAGGACCATGGTCGAGGACTTCGTCGTACCGCGCTCCCGGCTGGGCGACATGCTGACGGAGATCCGCCGCATCGCCGCCCGGCACGACGTCCTCATCGGGACGGTGGCCCACGCGGGCGACGCCAATCTGCACCCCACCCTGCTGTTCGACCGCGGCGAACCGGAGATACCCGCACGCGTCTGGGCCGCCGCGGACGACATGTTCCGCATTGCCCTGCGGCTGGGCGGCACGCTCACCGGAGAACACGGCATCGGGACGCTGAAGAGGCGTTGGCTGCGCGACGAACTAGGTGACGACGCGACGGACGTCCACCGGACGATCAAGAACGCCCTGGACCCGCTCGGGATCATGAATCCGGGCAAGGTCCTGTGAGCGCGCACGCATCCACACCGCGCACGACCGGGAACGAGGAAGGTCCGATGGGACAGTCAAGCAGTGACGAATGGCCGACCAGGGTGAAGCGCATCATCGTCGACGTCCTCGACCTGGGCATCGACCCGGGTGAACTCGCCGACGACCTCTCGCTGTACTCGTCGGTCCTGAAGATGGACTCGATGACGCTCCTGCACCTGCTGGTGACCTTCGAAGGAGAGTTCGGCTTCGAGATCGACGACGAGGACGTCATGAACGCCAACCTCGACACCGTCGGCAGCCTGGTCGGCCTGGTGGCGGACGTGGCGCGGAGGAGCCGGAGCGCGGTGGCGGCCGGCGGACCCGCTAACGACGGTCTGGGAGGCTGAGACATGTCGGCGACCGGTGACGTGTTCCCCCTCGACAAGGACGACGTGCCCACCCACTGGTACAACGTCCTGGCCGACCTGCCCTTCGAGGTCCCCGCGCCTCAGCCACCCCTGGCCCGGGACACCGGCGCGCAGGAAGCGCGCGCCCTGCGGCCCCAGCTTCCGCTGTCCCTGTACCGGCAGGGCACCGGCAGCGGGCGGTACGTGGAGATACCCGGGCCGGTCCGCACCGAGTACCAGCGCTGGCGTCCCACGCCCCTGTACCGGGCCACCCGGCTGGAGAAGGCGCTCGACACCCCCGCGCACATCTACTTCAAGTTCGAGGGGACCAGCCCGTCGGGCAGTCACAAGATCAACACGGCGCTGCCCCAGGCGTACTACTACAGCCGGTCCGGTGTCGCCGAGATGGTGACCGGAACCGGAGCGGGACAGTGGGGCACCGCCCTGGCCATGGCCTGCCACCCTTACGGCATGGAGTGCACCGTCTTCATGGTGCGGTGCAGTTACGAACAGAAGCCCTACCGCGGCACCCTCATGCGGCTCAACGGGGCCCGGGTCATCAAGAGCCCGAGCACGCTGACCGAAGTGGGCCGGGCGGCGCTGCGCGAGAACCCCGACGCACCGGGCAGCCTGGGCATCGCCAACGCCGAGGCCATCGAGTACGCCGCCACCCGGCCCGCCGCGCGCTTCTCCATCGGCAGTGGCGAGAACCACGTCCTGCTCCACCAGACGGTCCTCGGCGAGGAGGCCCTGCTGCAGATGCGGCGGGCCGGGGAGTTCCCGGACGTCGTGATCGCCGCGATGGGCGCGGGAAGCAACTTCGCCGGCATCACCTTCCCGTTCTACCGGGAGGCACGGACGCACAATCCCGATCTCCGCTTCGTCGCGGTCGAGCCCGAGGCCTGCCCCAAGATGACCAGGGGCACGTACGCGCTGGACTACACCGACTACTCGGGCGTGACCCCGCGGATGAAGATGTACACCCTGGGGCACAAGTTCGCCGCCTACCACATCCACGCAGGCGGACTGCGCTACCACGGCGCCGCCCCCATCGTCAGCGCAATGTACGACAACAAGCTGGTCGAGGCGGCGGCCTACACCCAGACCCGGGTCTTCGAGGCCGGCCGCACCTTCGCCAAGGCCGAGGGGATCGTCCCGGCGCCGGAGTCCGCGCACGCGGTCGCACACGCGGTCGAGGAGGCCCTCCAGGCCCGGCGACAGCGGCGCGGGCGCGTCATCCTCTTCAGCATGAGCGGACACGGCCTGTTGGACCTCGGCGCCTACGAGCAGTTCCTCTCCGGCGAGATGGTCGACTCCGAGCCCAGCGACGAGGAGATCCAGGCCTCCATCAGGAGCCTGCCGTAGAGAGCGAGGGAGTCGGGGCGAAAGGGAGTGAGGGGGCAACCGTGAACGCACCACAAACCGATCGTCGACCGCCGTCGCAGAAGGTGCTGGATCTGCTGTTTCGGGCCCGTGAGCTACTCGACGGGGAGGGCACGCGGGCCGATCAGTTCGGGCGCGTCGCCGTGCATCTGATCGACTGTGTCATCGACGTCTCGAAGCTGCTGGACGAGGATCCGGACCTCGACGCCGCCCGCGTGGCCCTCGGCTCCGCCCGCTCCGCGGTGGTGGCCGCCACCTGCGCGGTGCGCGGCGCCTACGGTCGCGAAAAGGTCCGGGTACCCCCGGACCTCCCCGCCGGTCCGCCCAGCACGCGATGAATTCTTTCCGTGCGGGTGCTGCTGGTGGCCGTGTACTACCGTACGAACCTCACGATGCGGCACCTCGCCCCGCTGTTCGGCGTCTCTCCGGCGACCGTGTGCCGGGTGATCCAGCGGCTCGGCCCGTTGCTCGAGATCGAGCCGGCCCGCACCTCTCGGGATGCAGCCGAGCGGCTGTGGATCGTGGACGGCACCCTCGTCCCGGTCCGCGACCGCAAGGTCGGAGCGTCCTCGCGTAACTACCGGTTCTCGGCGAATGTGCAGGTCATCGTGGACGCTGAGACACGTCTGGTGGTGGCCGCTGCCCGTCCGGTGCCCGGCAATACCGCGGACGCGAAAGCCTGGCGGGACTCCGGCCTGGACAAGCACCGCGAAGGCGCGACGGTCCTCGGCGACGGCGCCTACATCAACACCGGCCTGATCGTCCCGCACCGCAAACGCCCCGGACGACCCCTGCTGAAGGGCGAGGAGGAGGACAACGCGCACCACCGCAAGGTCCGTGCCCGCGTCGAGCACACCTTCTCCCGCATGAAGAACTACAAGATCCTCCGTGACTGCCGGCAACGCGGCGACGGCCTTCACCCCGCCGTCCAGGCCGTCGCCCGCATGCACAACCTCGCCCTCGCCACATGACCGCATAGGCCCGAAAGCCGCTTCAGCCTGCGTGATCACGGCCTTCTGCAACACCCTTTAGTACTCCAGCAGCGGTTCGTGTCCTGAGCTGCGTTTTCGGTAGTGGCAGTGGCGGGCGACGGCCTGGCGGCGTCTTCTCCAGGCTGACCACTTCAGTGCGTGGGCGACGGGGTCGTGGTCGCTTCGTGGGTGGGGCAGGAGAGTGTCCAGGAGCCGCCGGATCTCTGCCACGGTGAGCGGGACGAGGGCTGATCCGTTTCTGCAGCCCCCTTTGCGGCCTCGCCGCCGGCCTGGGCGGCGAGTGCGGTCAGGACCGCGTGGGCGAGCATGGCCAGGGTGATGTGCCGATACCAGCCGGGATAGCGGCGGACCTCGTACTGGTCGAGGCCGCATTCGTTCTTCGCGGCCTGGAAGCACTCCTCGATCGCCCAGCGGGAGCCGGCGATGCGGGCCAGCTCCGTGATCTCGACACCGACGGGGGCGTAGGCGAGGTAGTAGGCGAGTTCGCCGGGGTTGGACGGGCTGCGGCGAGCCATGACCCAGCGGTCATGGGTCGGCGGGTCGGGGTCGAAGATGACATTGGCGGGCAGCTTGGCTGCGGCCCAGTCGTAGACGCGCGGGCCCTTGGCGCCGTCGCCGCAGGAGGTTCTCTGCCAGGCATCGGCAGGGGCGTCCTCGATGAGCTGGTCGATGCGCCAGATGCCGGCCAGGGACTTGATCTGCTGCGACTTGGGCACCGCCACCACATAGCCGACGTCGAGCTGCTCGAGCAGGCGGCGGAAGTGCCAGTCCTGCCCGTAGGCCTCGTCCGCGGTGACCCAGGTGGCGGGCAGGCCGGCGGCCAGGCAGCGGCGGACGATGTCCCGGGCCGGCTCTCCCTTGGTCGCGAAGCCGCGTTCGTCGGGGATCTTCGCCGCCCGGACCCTGATCGTGCCGACACGCTCCGACGACTCCTCCATCCTGGGCATGGAGCGCATCAGCAAGAACTTCAAGGTCGTCAAGCAGCAGATCAACCCCTACCTGCAGATGGCGGGCGCGTTCCTCTACGGCTCGAACCCCTCAGCCACCCTGATGCACGCTGCCGTCCGCAAGGAGATCCGCAAGACCCTCGGAGAAGGCACCCCCATCCTGGAGACGATCGTCGGCTACCGAGAGGTCCCGGCCCGCAACGCCCGGAAGAAGGGCCTGCTGTTCAGCGAGTACGCCGAACTGCTCCCGAAGTCCGCGAGCGCGTACGACGTGAAGGCCGGCCGCGCTGAGGCAGAGGACGTCGTCCCCGACACGATCATCCCGCTCTCCAAGGAGATGCGGACCCTGACCAACGAGATCTTCGAGCACCACAGGAGGGTTGCCTGATGGCTGGCCTGTTCGACGTCGACCCCCAAGCCCCGCAGCAGCAGGCGGGAGGTCTCTTCGGCGGCCTGCCGGCCACGTCAGCCGCGGCGAGCGTCGTGGTCCAGCCGCTCCCCGGCACCACCCTCGCCTCCATCCCGGCGCCCTACCAGCCGCACGGCACGGACGAACTCTCCGACCAGGAGCGCCAGGACCTCGAAGCCTGCAAGGCCGGCGTCGACAACCTGCACCAGGCGTTCTGGATCGCGGGCAAGGCGCTCGAAACGATGGCCACAGCCGAACTGCACCGCGAGGAGAACCCCAACTTCGCGGAATGGATCTGGGACAACTGGGAGATCTCCGAGACCCAGCTCCACCGCCTCAAAGACGAGTGGCGCGTCGGCGAAGCCCTCGCCAACCTCGGGCACAAGCCGCGGGAGTACCACGTCCGCAAGATGACCGAGCTGCGCCGCCAGACCAGCGACAAGGTGGCGATCACGGTCTACGACACCATCGCCCGGTGCCGTCCCCGCGTCACCGGCGACCTGGTCGAGAAGGTGGTCAACGACCTCGGCTTCCTTCCGAAGGACGTGGATGCCGCCGACGTCGGCCGCCGGGTCCGCGAACTCCTGGCGGCGCCGGAGGAGAAGGAGGCCAACAGCGAGCCGAAGGGCGACGACGTCCCCGATATCAGCTCGCTCGGCAAGGACTCCCCAAATGGGGAGTCCAGCCGGAATCCCAGCAATAGCAAGGCCGACCCCCTTGCCGAGAAGGACATCGAGCGCCTGCAGAACACCCTGGCGGCCCTCCAGGAAGCAGCGAAGAAGATCAACAAGGCGGCGGCCCGGCGAGCCGTCGAAGCGCAACCCGATGTCGCCGCACCGCTTATCCAGGAGATCGGCTCGCTGCTCCAGCAGATCGACAGGGCTGTGGCGATCAGGCTCCCCAAGGGGGAGTGACCCGAACGTCAGAAGTGGACCTACGGGGCCGGTTTCCCAACTCGGGAAACCGGCCCCGCCGCACGTTCACACGCAGCCGCCAGACCGACGCTCAGGGGCCGGCGAGGATGTCGTGGGTGCCGATGCGCCGCCAGACGATGTGCTGCTCGCCGGGGCGGTGTTCGGGCCCGTACTCCCAGGTGGCGCGCCCGGCGGGGCCGGTGCCCGCAGACCAGGTGAGTTCGTAGACGCCCGGTGCTCGCTGGACGCGCTTGACGCGGAGGCCGGCGCGGAAGGTTCCGGTGCGCAGGTCCTCGACGAAGGCCGCCACGGTCTGGCGGAACTTGCGGCGTTGTTCCGGGGTGAGGCGGTCCAGGTCGGCGGTGAAGCGCGGCAGGGTCTCGTACGTGGGCACGGCGAACTCCTCCAGGACGCACGAAGCCCCCGGCCGGTCGGCCGGGGGCGGTGGTGGCTGGTCGTGTTGAAGGGCGTCAGTTACGTGGTGCTCAGTCGCGCTGGATGGTGTTGATGAGGTCGTGGCGCAGCATTCGCACGGTCCGGGTCAGCTCTCGTTGCGGGCGTTCATCGCGTCGTTCCACTTCTGTGAGTCGAGCGGGTCGCTGGTGCAGCTGTCGCAGTGCGGCAGGTAGTCGATCCGGGTGGGATACGGCACGCCGGCCGAGTAGACGATGACGTCCGGAACCAGCGTGAGAGGGCGGCGGCACAGCGGGCAGAGGTCTCCGTGGAGTTCGTGAGTCATGCGGCGCACTGTGCACAGGTCGGTGGCTTACCGTCTCGGGCTGGCGTCGCGGCCCGCCTGGCGGGCGCCCCGGTGAAGATCTGGTGATGGTCTCCCGCCCGGCGGGATGGACCCCGGATCACGCTTTTGTGCAGGTCAGCGCCGGGGTGCCATGTGGCGATGATCAGCATGTCGCCAGTTCGCCCGGGGGCCGGGGTGCGCTACCTCTTCCGTGGCGTGATGGTCGGCGACGGCCACCGTGCTGCGGGGACGCCGCTGCGTGCCGCCCAGGGCGAGGCCGGTGTCCCGCCCGGCGTGTGGAAGGGCCGGGGCCTGGCCGCGGTCGGCCTGACGGCTGGGGACGTGGTGAGCGAGCGGCAGGCCGAACTGCTCCTGGGGGAGGGCCGACACCCGGACGCCGACCGGATCGAGCGCGAGCTCCTGGCGCAGGGCAAGACCCCGGAGCAGGCCCGGCGGGCGACCGTGCTGGGCAGGCCCATCGAGCACAACCGCTCACCCGAGACCGACAAGGCCAAGGAGCGCACCCCCTGGCTGGCCTCCGACCTGGTGTTCCGGCCCCCGCCGACGGCCCACATCGCGTGGGCGCTGATGGACGACGAGCACCGCCGGGTGCTGGAGCTGTGCGACGACGTCGTCCGTGACAAGACGCTGGAGTGGCTGGAGGAGTCGGTCGCACAGATCCGCTCCAAGGCCGGCGGCAAGCAGCGAGCCCGGGTCAAGGACGGGCTGATCGTCGCGGTGTTCAGGCACTACGAGTCACGCGCCACGGAATCGAGGCCCCTTCTTCACGCTCACGCGGTCGTGTCGGTCCGCGCCCGGCGGCCGCACGACGGGAAGTGGGGCAACCTGTCGGCGGACTCGCTGATGACCCACATAGTCGCCGCTGACACTCTCTACACCTTGTACTTCATGGAGGAGGTGTCCGCCCGGCTCGGGTGGGCGTGGGAGCCGCGCGAGGTGACGCCCGGCCGCCGGCCCGTGATGGACATCGCCGGGATCGACCGATGTCTCATCGGCTGGCAGTCGACCCGCCGCCAGCAGATCGAGGACGCCCTGTCCGTCCTCACCGACAAGTACGAGGAACGCCAGGGGCACGCGCCGGGGGAGAAGGCCGGCTACGCGCTGGCCTGCCAGGCCGCCGACCAGACACGCTCACCGAAGCGCAAGGAACTGCTGTCGCTGACCGAGCTGCGGACGCGATGGCGGGACTCTGCGATCCGGGCGTTCGGCGCCTGCACCGTCTATCGGCTGGCGGAGCGGGCGCGGGCGGCGGCCGCGGCGGTGTGGGCGCGGGTGCGGCCGGTCATCGACATAGCGCTGGCGGCCGTCGACGTCGTCGCCGTGGTGTACGTGATGCGCGGCACGTTCAAGCACCACCACCTCCTTGCCGAAGCCCGCCGTCACCTCTCCTACGCCCTGCGCGGCCGACCCCACCAGCCCGGCCTGGACGACCAGATCGTGCAGGCGGTCGTCGACGACTACACCCGCCCCGTCGGCCGCGGCCTGAAGATGACCGCCGACCTACGCGCCCTGTACCCGCGCGACACCGAGGACCAGGCCGTGCTGCGCCCACTGACCCGGAAGCGGTCCGCGCCCCAGTACGAGCGGGCCCGCCTCGCCGCCGGCGCCCTGGCCGCCCGGGTCCGCGCCGCGCGCCGTGCGGACCGTCTGGGCTCCCGCCCCCGGCCGTACGTCGTCACGGTGCCCGCCGCCTCGAGGTCGCACCCGCGGCCGTTCCGCACCGGAGGGCAGGACGGCCGCCGCCAGGAGCCGGAGACCGGCGTCGACACGGTGGAACAGACGCGCCAGACCTTGGAAGCCGCCGCCGCGCAGGTGGCCGCCACGCTCCAGGACAGCCGGCGGGCGCGCGAAGCCGCCCACGGCCCCCGCCCGCAGCCCACCCCGGCGACGGCCCCGCCGCCGCACACCCAGCAACCCGGTGCCCAGCACACGCCGGGCCGAACCACAGGAGGAGTCGCGTGAGCACCCCGGAAGAACGCCCCAACCCCGACGACGCACTCGCCCGCGCCCGTGCCGCCCGCGAGCAGATGGCCGCCGCGCTCACCGAGGACCAGGAGCCCGACCCCGATGAGTTCTTGGGGTGGCAGCCGATCTGGAAGCGCCCCCGGAAGCCGAAGTCGAAGGCCGCGAAGAAGGCGGAACTGCGCAAGCAGCGGAAGCGACTCCAGGAAGCCGCCAAGCGCCGCCTCGCCGCCGCGAACTCGCGCCGGCCCCGCTCCCGGCAGAACCGGATCGGCAACGCGGCCGCCCGTCGCGATGCCCGCGCCCTGTCCCGGGTGCGGCACTCCAACGCCTGGCTGTGGTGACGATGCGGACACCGTCCACCGAGTGGAGCCCATCCGATGGGGTCCACTCGGTGCGGCCCACCGTGGTGCGGTGGACCGCACCACGGTGGTGCGCCGGGGACGCGCGCCGCACCGCACCACCACTGTCCCGGAGGTGTGGCTACGCGGTGGGGCGGTGCGCCGGGTGCGCTTCCATCGCCTGCTTCATCCCCGCGGCCTCCATCTGGCGCAGGACCCGCCGACGCCGCCGTGGTCCTCGGTGAGGATGTTCTCGGTGAAGCGGACGATGGTCTCGGCCATGCCCCGCGCGTTGGCCAGGCACACGCCGTGGCACAGGAACTCCAGCAGCAGGCGCCCGAGCGCGGCGGCCAGGAAGGAGTGCGCGCACGGCTCCCCGTCGTGGTCGTCTTCGGCAGTGATGGGGATGAAGACGCGCGCGGCGACGTCCAGGAGCATCCGGCACAGCTTCTCCGGGCCGATGTCGTCGGCGACCGCGCCGGCGGTGTCGATGTCGGCGGCATGGATCGCCTGAATGTAGGCGAAGGCGTCGACGACGTCCTCCGGTTCCATCGGGGCGAGCGACATGGTGACGGTGTTCTCGGGCATGGATGGCTCCTCATCTTCGGGCCGCCCCGCTGATCGCGGCGGCCTCGAAGACACCCTCGATCTGCGGCCCTGTGGACAGAGTCCGGCCGCCAGGGGGAGAACTCTCCCTCCCTCCGATCGAACCGGACGAATCGGTACTGCAAGGGGCAAACGCGGCCCCCTTGTCCGGCAGGGTCGGCCCGGCCTCGAATCCGGCTCTGACCCCTTGTCCACCTCCGCTACCGCCCCGACCACGGCAACGTTTCCCCTGGACAGCGTCCGCTACCGGCACCGGTCAGGCCGCGGACAAGGGGGGCCGCGCACGCTGCTCCTTCGCCCCGGCCACTCCGGCCGGGGCAGCGAAGGAGACCAGACGATGACGACCACCTATCCGGAGGCCGGGCAGCACCGCCGCTCGGGCCGATCCTCCCGGAAGGCCGGCCCGCGTGGGGCAAGCCCAAGGGGCCTCCCCGGGTGCCCCCTTGGGAGGGCCCTTGGGAACCCCCTTTGGTGCCCGGCACCCGGGGACGCGGGAAAAGCCCTTGTCAGCGCCGCAATCGGCGCGAAAACCGCGCCGTCACAACCCTCTTCTCTCCTCTATATGTCCGCATGGGAGGAGAGCATCGGGTTCCGGGGGGCCCGGACGCCCTCCCGGGCCGGGCGCGGCCAGCGGCAGCGGCAGCGGTTGGCCGGCGGCCGGTCGCGAGCGACGAGGGAGCAGAGCTGATGGCGGGGAAGCAGAAGACGAACCCGGCGGGGTCGACGAACAGCTATCGCGGCGACGTGCTGCGCGTGCTCGGAGCGCTGAAGGTCGCGACGACGGATCAGATCCAGCGGATCGGCGCCCCGCACCTGACGTTCCGGCACGCCGACAAGCCGACCCCGTCGAAGCGCAAGCAAGCCCGGACCGCCTCGCATACGGCCGCCCTCTCCGACATGCGGGGGCACGGCCTGTCCGAGAACGGCGGCTCGGCCGGGGCGGGGGACCGGCTGCGGAACCTGACCCCCAAGGGACTGCAGGCTGCCTCCTACGAGCTGAACCGGCCGGCGGGGGAGATGGGCTCCACCGCGCGCGGCGCGGGCTCGTCAGGGGCCTCTCACCCGATGGCCGTCAACGAGACGGTCATCGCGATGCTGCGCCCGAAGCCGAACATGGCCAGGCTCGCCAAGGACTCGGCCGAAGTCCGGGCCGCCGCCCAGGCCGCCGTCGACTCACCGGACGGCATCGGCACCATCGCCTCGTACTGGACCGAGGTCCCGCTCCCGGCGACCGGCACGTGGAACGCGCCCGGCAAGGGTGGCGCCCAGGCCGACATCGTGCTCACCGCCCCGCAGGACGGGGTGCCGCTGCTGTTCATCGAGGTGGACAACTGCCACGAGACCGCCGAGGAACTCGCCGCCAAGCTGGAGAAGTACGCCCGCTTCTTCAAGCGGCAGGTGAAGGACACCGACGGCCGCGAGCGCCCGATGTGGCGTACGCGCTGGACGGTCCCCCCGGGCCGGTACGGCGATACGCCGCATCCGCCCGTGCTCCTGGTGTTCAACCGCATCGGCGAGCGCAACCCCAACCACACCGTCCCGCGCCTGCAAGAGCTGACCCGCCACCTGTGGCAGGGGGAGCGGCAGCGCGGCGGCCACCACCTCTACGACGGGAAGATCCCGATCGTCGCGGTCGGGCTGAACCAGCTACGTGCGCACGGCCCGGCCGGCCCGGTGTTCGCCCGCTTCGGACGCAGCGGCCCGCAGACCCTCCTGGAGGCGATCGGCAATCCGCGCCGCGAGGCCGCCGACGCCCGTGAGGAAGCAGAGGCCGAGGCCCGGCGGGCGGAGCACCAGGCGCAGATGCGGCGCGCGGCACAGGAACACGATGCGAAGAAGGCCGCCGAAGCAGCACGGGAAGCCGCCCCTCCGGATTTCAAGATCCTCGACAGCGTCAAGCTGAGTTGGACAAGTCGGGCGGGACAGTGACAGGGCGCAGGTGCTTGTGTCTCGTCCTGCCGGGCACGGCTCCTTCACCCCCGTAGGGCCACAAGCCGGATGCGAAGAGCAACGGCCGGGAGAGGAGTTTCCGGGGCATGACGAAGGCCCGGACGCCTGGCCCGGGCCTTGCTTCTCGAGTGTTCTAGCGAGTCGAACGCCAGCGGCCAGGCGCGGACGACCCGTCCACGGAGCCGACCTGGCCCTGAGAAGACTCAGGGTAAGGCGTCGTTTTCGCCGAACAGGGGTACCTGCGCCACGTCGACGTCCGTGCGGATGCGGTGCGGCCGGACGGGGTGCCTCCACCTCCCGGCGCTGTCCCGGGCGACGTCGACGGCAACCTCCATCACCACGTCGGGCTCCACCAGGAGGACATCAAGAGCGCGCTGTGTTGCCCAGCCCGCTGAGAACGTCCGCCCGTGCCACGGATGCGCGCCCGTCGGCGAGACCAACAGATCGGCCAGGGCGCGGCCGGCGGCCTGGGACAGTGTGGTGCTGCGCCCGGTGTACTGCAGGCGGCCCGCTGCGTCGTAGCGGCCCAGCAGCACCGTCCGGGGCGCCGTGAGGGAACCGGTGACGGCACCGACGATGGCTTCGGTGGTGGCCCGCACCTTGTACTTCCGCCACGATCGAGCGCCCCGGACGTAGGGCTCGTCCAGCCGCTTGAAGCACAGTCCCTCCAGCCCGGCCGCCGTCCACTCCAGCCATCGGCGTGCCGTCGCCGGGTCGGTCGTCGACGGGCACAGCGTCAGCGGTGCCTCCAGGCAATGGCCGGCGAACAGCGACTCCAGCGCCGCGCGTCGCCGCTGGTACGGCCAGTCGGCCAGGTCCCCGGCTTCGCGGAGCAGGTCGAAGACGACGTAGTGCGCCGGCCACTGGCGCGCCGCCTCGGCCGCGCCGGCTCCGCGGCGGGCGAGGCGCTGCTGCAGCCGATCGAATACCAGTCGGCCGCACTCCCACACCACCAGCTCACCGTCCAGGCCGGTGTCCGCGGGCAGGTGTGCCAGGGCCGCCGTCCGGATCTCGGGGAACGAGCCGGTCATGTCCGTTGCCTGCCGGGAGCGCAGCAACACCCGTTCGTTCGAGTACACGGCAAGCTGGGCGCGGTAGCCGTCCCACTTCGGCTCGGCCGCCCACCCAGGGGGCAAGGCGGGGTTGTCCACGGGCACGGTCAGCATCGGCTCTGGTAAGGACCACGTCATGGCGTGATGCCTTCCACGCCGAACCACCACAGGCGCGGCGAACAGGGCTCCTGGATCGAGCGGACCTACCACCGGCGCCGGCGCCAGAAGCGCCTGGGCCGATTGACCCCCGTCGAGTACGAGACCATCATGACCCCACCCGCAGCCCTGGCTGCATAAACCCCGCTGTCACCCGATCATGCAGCAGTCCCGGCCGGTGCGCCTTCTGCTCGTTAAAACGACGCTCGGCCAATCTGCGTGGACATGCCTTCAGTCTGTGGCCAAAAGGGTCGGGCCAACTGAAAATCAGACCCATGCTGCGCATCCACTTCACCGAGGCTGACCTACGTCAAGTCACCGTCGCACCTGGTCCCAACGCGCTGCTGGAAACCGCGCTCAGCCTTCGCTACTTACGCGGCCGCCCCTCGTGCGTGGAGCGGCTGCGCCCTGGGGTGAGACAGTGGCGGCGGTGGGTGATCGACGGCAAGGTCCCGCGCACAAGGATCTACCCCCACATAGACCCCCTGGAAGGGGGCGTCTTCGACTTCTTCGTCCAGCCTTTCACCCCTGACCTGCGCGCCGGCCTCGACCTCGCCGTGCGGACACCGACGCCGGAACTGGCGGACGAAATCGCTCTCCTGCCCCGCCCCACCCGGGACAACCCCGTGCTGCGGGAGCTCGCCGACGGCACCGAAAAGGGCCGCCAAATTCTCGCCGACGACACCCTGCGCTACTTCGACTCTTGCCTCGCCCCTCTATGGCCACGGATGCAGGCCATCACCATGGCCGACCGGGCACTGCGCGCCGAGACACTGCTGCGTGGCGGCGTCGATGCCCTACTGGCCACACTCGTCCCCGGCTGGCACTGGCAGCCGCCGACCTGGCATATCCCCGCGCCATGCAGCCCCAGCGACCTGCACCTCGGCGGGCACGGCTTGATGCTCATCCCGTCCCACTTCTCCTACGGCCCGATGTATGGACGCCGTGCCGGCGAGCCCTGGACATTGGCCTTTCCGCCGCACGGCGGCGAGCAGCCCACCTGCGCCACCGACACCCTGGGGCCGCTGCTAGGCCGTACCCGTGCAGCGGTTCTGGCCGCCCTGCGGCACCCGGCAACCACCACCGAAACCGCCGACCGCGTCGGCATCTCCCTGCCCTCAGCCAGTCAGCACACCACCGTCCTACGCAACGCTGGACTCATCACCACCACCCGCACCGGCACCGCAGTCCTCCACACCATCACACCCCTCGGCGCAGCCCTCCTTCAAAACGACACCACCAAATAACGGGCTCTGGTCCAATCCTTGTGGTCAGGTACGCAGCGTGACTATCGATCTTCGTGTGATGCATACGCAAACACGAGCCCGATTTTTCCGTTTGTCAGACCCTTTTGGCCACAGATGAAAGGCATGGCGGCCGGAACTGGCTGACGGCAGGCTCTTCCTCACCCGCTTCCTCTGGCCTCGAGGCAGGAGGAAGCGGCTCGATCACCATCCTGGGACGACAGACAAGGAGCAGCTCATGCGGATGCGTCACGCTCTCATCGCCGCAGAGAGCTCGTACGAGACGCCCATGCTCGCTGAGATCGGTGACTTCGCCGATGTCACCCGCGGCGGCCATAGCGGCCGCTACATGGACTTCATCATCGGCTGGTGGTTCTGATCCGCCTTCGGCGGAGATGAGCACCTGCTCCGACGAGACCAGTGGCCGGGGCGCCGACCGTCCCGAGCGGGGCGGGCCATGCGAATCAAGATTCACCCGCGCTCGACCTGCACTGCCGTCCTGGCTCACGGAAAAACCCAACTGTTCGCAGAACCCAACTCAAGGAGTTGATCTTCCATGACCACGGAGAGCTCGTACGAGACGCCCATGCTCGCTGAGATCGGTGACTTCGCCGACGTCACCCGCGCCACCTATCAGGGCTTCTGGGTGGACTTCCTCGGCGGCTGGTGGTTCTGATCCGCCTTCGGCGGAACTGAGCACCTGCACTGACCACTCCTGACGGCGGCTGGCACGGAGACGTCCCGTGCCAGCCGTGCGTCTTCCCCACCTCATAACTCAACCCTCGTGGAAGGGGCCGGCATGGAATTCTTGGTACTTCCCGACCACCCAAGCGGCGCTGCGGCCCTGGCGCTCACGCCAGCTGCAGAGCCGCCAACGACGAAGGTGATAGAGCACGCCTCGGGACGGCCCTGGATTGTGGGCAGCTGGAACGAAGAGGACATCGTGGTGACCGCCGTGGGCCCGCATCGCGTGGCTCTGCTCGGCCGCACCACCGTGGACGCAGCTGTCCTCGCCCGGCGGCTGCGCGACGTCCAGTCGGTGCGCGACCTCGACTTCCTAGCCGCGACGGCCGCTGGAAGCTTTCACCTCGTGGCATCAGTAGACGGAGAGGTACGCGTCCAGGGCACGCTGTCGACGGCGTGTCAGATCTACTACGCCACGGTCGCCGGAGTGACCCTGGCCGCCGACCGCCCCCAGACACTGGCCGACCGGATCGGGGCCGGCATCGACGAGGATCAGGTGGCCCTGGCTCTGCTCTCGCCCTTCGGGCCGCCGTGGCCGCTGAGCGAGCGGAGCCTGTGGCGTGGCGTGGCCTCACCCCAGGTCGGGCACTGCCTTGAGATCGGCCGGGACGGCACGGGACATACCCGCCAATGGTGGACTGCGCCGGATCCAGATCGCCCGCTGGGCAACGGCGACACGATCCGCCAGGCACTGACCGAAGCAGTGGCGAGCTGCACTGCGGGCCAGGAGGTCGTGAGCGCCGACATGTCCGGCGGCCTGGACTCCACAAGCCTGTGCTTCTTGGCCGACGCCGACGACCACGACGCCCACCTGGTGACGGTCCACTATCAGGCGCTGGGCCAGTCCAGTGATGATCGCTATTGGGCCCAGGCTGAGGCCGCTTTACCGCGCGCCCGGCACCTTCTGGTCGCCCCTGACCAGGCCCCAGACTGGTACGCGCCTCTCACCCACGCCGTCCATGACCGAGAAGGCCCCCTGACGATCGTGCGGTCCCGCGCGACCATCGAGCACGCAGCCCGGCTTGCCGCAGCCCACGGCTCGCGACGCCACCTCCAAGGCATCGGCGGTGACGAGCTCTTCCACCCGAGCCCGATGGCCCTGCACGCCCTCGCCCGACGGCATCCCCTCACCGCTTTCCCGCACTTGCGGGCCCTGCGCTCCATGCGCCGCTGGTCCCTGAACACCGCCGCCCGCACCCTCGCTTCGGCGCCTTCTTACGCACAGTGGCTGGCCACCTGCAGCAAAACCCTGACCGACGGGCACGAGTGGGAAGCGGGAGCAGACTGGGAGCCGTTACCGAAACTCCCGCCCTGGGCGACTCCGCACGCCGCGGCGACCGTCCGGCGTCAATTCCTCGCCGCCCTCGCCGCCACACCGCAGCCGTTGGCCACCCCGCCCGTCCAGCACGAGATGATCCGGCTCACCCGCGTCAACGGCAACGCCATACGCCGCAACTCCCATATCGGCGCCCACACCGGCGTCACATTCCATGCACCATTCACCGACGACCGTGTCCTGGACGCCGTTCTTGCGATACGGCTGGAGGACCGGTTAGCCCTAAGCCAGTTCAAGCCCATGCTCGGCACGGCTCTGCGCGGCATCGTCCCAGCCGACCTCCTCAGCCGCACGACCAAGGCAGACTCCAGCGCCGAGCTCTACACGGGACTGCGCCGTCGCCGCGGCGAACTCCTCAAGCTTATGGACGACTCCCATCTGGTTCGCATGGGCCTCGTCGACGCCGACATCCTGCGCACCGTCCTGCGCGGCCTGCACGCTGACACCCGGCCTCTGATGCCTCTGGACTCCACCCTCGCCTGCGAATTGTGGCTGCGTAGCCTGTCCCCAGCTGACATCGTCCAGACCACCGCCGTGGCCGTCCCCTCTCCTCGAATCGTCAAGGAAATGCGATGACCTTCGCCCTGGCACCTGAAGTGTCCGTCACAGACACCGAGCACGGTACGGTCCTACTCGACGAACGCACCGGCCGCTACTGGCTGCTCAACGGCACGGGCGCCCTTGCGCTACACGCCCTGCTCGACGGTACGTCCCCGCAAGGCGTTGTCACCAGCCTGTGTCAACGTTTCCCCGACGCCGAAACAGCCCAGGTCAAACAGGACGTCGACGACCTACTGCATGCCCTGCGCGCTGCCAAGGTGGCCGCGTCATGAGCGGCCAGCTCATTCTCGAACCGTCCACTACCGTTCCGTGGCACCAGCGCCCCGCCGCCCTGGTCACCGTGGCCACCGCTCGCCTGCTGGCGCACCTATCGCCGCGACGTCTGCGCCAGGTCCTCGAACTCGCGAGCCGCGGCGCTCGTCCAGCCAACCTGCCCCAGGCACTGCAAGCCCGCAACGCAGTCGTGTCCGTCAGCGTCGCCATTGCCGGGCCCCGCTGTCTGGAGCGATCCGTCGCCACTGCGCTGCTGTGCCGCCTGCACGGCACCTGGCCACAATGGTGCACTGGCGTGACCACTCAACCCTTCGCTGCCCACGCCTGGATCGCTGTGGACGGTAACCCGGTCGGCGAAGACCCCGACGCCATCACAGACTTCCATCTCGTGATGTCCGTCCCGGCCGGCTGAGACCCGGACCCCTACTTCAAACCCCACCTCAGTCCTCGAGCCTGCACCGCAGCTATGCCTGAGCAGATGCTCGCGACCGAGCCGGCCGCCCCCGAGTACGGCGACCAGAAGCAGGGGACCGGCCGACAGGAGACGCTGGACCTGACGGCGCTGCGGGCCCTGCGGGAGTCTCGCACGGACGTGGAAGCCTTCGACGTCACGGCCGAGCGGCTGCGCCACCTCGAGGACGCCTTCACCGCGACGGCCCGCCGGGCCCGCACCACGATGGACCGCTACGCCCACCGCGACGATGCCCAGAGGCCGCACCCGGTGCGCGAGAACGATCAGCAGGCGCACCGCTCGCAGGAGCCCGGACCGCACCGCGGCCGGGAGGCCGGCCACTGAGCGCATCCGATGCCGCGCACCCGATGCTGTGCATCGCACCGGCAATGCCGAGCATCCACTCCACCCGGTGGACTCCACCGAGTGGAGCCCACCGGCCGGGAGTGGTCGACACCGTGCTCGACATCTACTCCACTGGGGGGAGTCCACCGGCCGGAGAGTGGACGACGTCGTGCTGGAGTGAGCCTCAGCCAACTTGAAATCGCAGGTCAAAGGGCTGGTGTGACCGACCCTCGGGGTGCTCGTGCTGGTCGTCGGCGGCAGTCTGCGCAGTAGATCATTTGCCAGAGCTGGACGGTTCGCTGATTCCTGCTCGCTGGGGTCAGGCGGCCTTGTACCATCCGAGGCGCGGACCTCGAGCTGCTGGAACGGATCACCGCGCGGCGTGCAGAGCTGGATGAACGTGAGGAACTGCTCGCCAAGGAGTTGGCAGAGGTGCGGGCCCGAGAGGGACGAGCTCGCCGTCGCGGAGCGGGTTCTTGAGCGGGTGAGCGAACAGCTCGCCAACGGACGGGCCTCGGCTGCGCCGGCGCCCGGGCAGGTGGGCGGACGAGCGGTGATGCTGATCCCGCATCGAACGCCGGACATGGAGGAGACCTTGCTTCCGCCGGACTATTAGCGCATTCTGGCCACCGTGCGCAGGCGGCCGGACCGGTCATGGCCCGGCAGGTCGGCGACGCACTGGGAATCGATGTCAGCGTGCGGTCCAAGCTGGAGCCGCTGCGCGGGAAGCTGGTCAGACTCGTCGATCGCGGCTGGCTGCGCAAACTGCCCGACGGCCGCTTCACCACCCGCTTGTGTCCTGTCCCGCCGCCTGGGACCGCGCGGCGCGGGCGTACCCACGGTGCTCCCGGCGGCCGTTGGAATGCTTTGACGAAAACCAAAAAGCACGCCGAGGACACCTGCCCGCTTGTCTACCAGTGCCGCCTGCCGCTGTCCACGCGCACGGTCAACCACCTCGCCGATCTGCTGCGACTTCACCTGAAAATGGCGGAGGCTCGGTGCGGTGCGGTGCCCGGCAGCGGTGCGGATGGCAATGGTGCGGTCCCGATGCGCACCGCACCACCGCCGTCCCGGAGGTGCGGCTACCTGGTGGTGCGGTGCGCCGGGGGCGCCTCCATCGCCTGCTTCATCCCCGCGGCCTCCAGATGGCGCAGGACGTTGGCGACGTCACCGTGGTCCTCGGTGAGGATGTTCTCCGTGAAGCGGGTGAGGGTGTCGGCGATGCCCGGCAGACCGCCCAGGCACACGCCGTGGCACAGGAGCTCCAGCAGCAGCCGCCCGAGCGCGGCCGCCAGGAAGGAGTGCGTGCACGGCTCCCCGTCACAGTCGTCCACGGCGGTGATGGGGATGGTGACGCGCGCGGCGACGTCCAGCAGCTGGTGAAGCTCCGGGCCCGTGTCGTCGGCGACCGCGCAGGCGGTGTCGATGTCGTCGGCCTGCAACGCCCGGATGTAGGCGAAGGCGTCGGCGACGTCCTCCGGCTCCATCGGGGCGAGCGGCACGGTGACGGTGTTCTCGGGCATGGGTGCTTCTCACGTTCGTGCCGCCCCTGCTGAGTGCGGCGGCCTCGAAGCCACCCTCGAACTTCGGGCCTGTGGACAGAGTCCGGCCGCCGGGCGGGGGAGAGCCCTCCCCGCGCCGCCGTTTGCGGCGCCCCCCTTGTCCACTCGCCGCTACCTGCGGCATCCCCACCGAAAACGGGCAGCGCCCGGGGAGGAGAAATCTCCGTCCCCGGGCGCTGCCCGGCTTCCGGCTCAGTTCAGGCCGTAGCCGCTCCAAAATCCGCGCCGACGTTGCCGCGGATGTCTGCGAGGAACTGGTGGACCTGGTCGACCTCCTGCATGCACTCGATCAGGAACCCGGCCGCGATCCACGCGGTGTGCGCCCCAGCCCCGCTCGCGAGGCACCACCGCTTCAGGTACCGGCTCGCCACCGTTACCAGCTGCCCGGCGGCGTACGCGGAATCGCAGTCGGCGTGCTCCTCGGGCACGACGGTGAGGTAGTCGGCCAGCAGCAGCGCACCGAACTCACCGATCAGCCGCGCCAGCTCGGGCCCGTCGGCGTGGAACTCTGCCAGCGCGGCCTTCTCCTCCTCGCTGCCCTGCTCCTGCCAGGCCAGCTCCACGTAGTCGGCGGCCCGCACGACCTGCTCCGGGGTGAGCTGGGGCACCTTGGGCGACGTCGTCTCCATGACGGCTCCTTGCTGTTCGCTGGCCAGATGCCTGGTGCGCCCGGCCGATCGCCCTACGGTGCGCGCCCGGCCCTGTGGACAGAGAGCGCGCTCCGGGACACGGTGCCGACGTGACTCCGGTCACGGACAAAACCGGACTGCAAGGGGCGGTCAAGGAGGAATCGGCCGACCAGTGTCGGCGGCGGTCAGACCGCGGACAAGGGGTGGCTTCACACGGTGGCTCCGGCCCGTGCGCAGATCCGCGCGCGGGCCGGACGACTGCCGACCCGGCCCGCAGGCCGGAGAAACCCGAGGAAGCGATGACCACCGCACCCGACCCGCACACCCCGCCGGCCCCGGCGGACACCGCTGCGACGGCGAGCCCTACGACAAGCCCCGCGGCCAGCCCCGCTCCCAGCCCCGCAGCTTCCAGCCGCCGACTGACGGTTGTTGCTGATCAGACCCCTGATTCGCCTGCTCCGGCCGGTTGCAACTCCTCTTCTCCACGTACTGATGTACCTGGAGAAGCGTCCCGGCCCCGGAAGGCCGCGGCGACGAAGGCCGGCGCGGATCTCCGCGGCGAGGTCCTGCTCACCCTCGCCCGGCTGCGCCTGGCCACACCCCGCCAGCTCAAGGCGCTGCTCCTGCCACACCAGCAGGACACCGACCATGTCCGCCGCGCGCTGCGCAACCTGCTCGCCGAATCACCGGCCCTGGTCGGCCGGACCCACCGAGCCCAGCAGAGCTACTGGTACTGCACCCCGGCGGGTCTCGCCGAAGCCGCCGCTTCTGGTGAGCTCGTGCCGACGGCCGGCCGGGCGACGGGCAAGCGCATCGCGGCCAGCAAGACGGGCCTTCGCGAGCACGGCCTCGCCCTGGTCGACACCGTCATCGCCTTCCACCAGGCGGAGATAGCCCACCACACCGACTGGCAGGTGGAAGTTGCCCACCCCACTCCGGCCGGGAACCTCGTACCCGACGCCGTGACGCTCCTGGCCGACGGCTCCAGCGCGTTCGTGGAGATCGACCGCACTATGTCCTACGCTCGCCTGCTCGCCAAGCTGGAGCGCTACGACGCCTACCGCAACGCGCCACCGTCCGGGCGCGGAAACGCTGCCCGCGCCCCGCGCAACCACTGGCAGGAGACCTACGCCGGGCCGCACCTGGACCGGCGCTTCCCACTGGTGCTGTTCGTCTTCGCCCCGGCCCCGCGCCGCGCGGCCCCGGACACGAGGGAGGCCGCCTTCCACGACCGCGCCCGCCGCAACCACCAGATGACCGTGGCGACGACGACCCTGCACCACCTCACCCACGACGGGGCCGACCGGCCCGTGTGGCGGGTCGTCGGACACGGTGAGGAGCGGCGGACGCTGGCACCCAAGCCGCGGTGAGCACAGCGGGCCCGGCCTCCACCAGGCCGGGCCCGCCAGCGCACTGTCCGGCTGTCGGTGGCGGCTGGAAACCTGACCGGATGAACGGAGACGAGCAGCTGCGAAACGGCCGCGTCTACGGCACGGACCACGACGACCCCAACCCAGGCCCGCTCCCGCACCGGACCTACGCCGAACTGGTCGGCGGGCCACTGGACGGCCTGCTGCTGGACATCCACGGCTAGCGCACCGAGGGAGTCAACGACGGCGTCGCCCTGACCACCGGGCCGTCGCGGTGGCCCGGCGGCCGCGCCCCGTACGACCCGGGCCCCAGCGAACCCCGCACGCCCGGGCCCGGGAGTGAGCTGCCGCTTCTACTACTCTGGCGACACGCCCTGACGCCCGCCGGCGCTCTCGCCTGCGGCGAAGCCCTGGCCAGCCGGTGATCTCCCGTGGCAGGCTCGTGGTCTGCCAGGCGAGGGGAGCAGGGCGATGAAGGGCTTCGCGGAGACGCCAGGGGAGCTGTGCCCGGACTGCGAGGCCGGCCCGGGCCGGGAGAACGCCTGCGTCGGGGCCGGGACGCCGTACGAGATGTGGCACACCCCCGACTGCCCGCAGTGGACCATCATGCAGATCGGCTGGGAGGCAGGCTCCCGGCAGAGCAAGGAACAGGACGCGTGGGCCAGGGACCTTTTCCCGGCCGCGCACGAGTGCCTGAAGCAGGCCGCCGCCGCGCTGCCGTCACACACCCCTGCCCAGCTGTTCGACGACGCGTTGACCGAACTCGTCCAGGCCCAGGCCGACACCACCGGCTTCGTCGTTCTGCACCGGTGGGCGGAGATCCTGGAGAGGCACTTCCCGCCCCCAACTGCCGGGCCCCGAGCACACCACCGAGTCTCGGCGGCCCGCCGGAGCCGGCCCAATGTGGTCAGGCCGCGTCGCCGTCCCCGGTCGGAAGCCGGGGCCGGCGGATCCGCTCGCGTTCGACCTCGGCGGCGATGAGAGCGCTGCTCGACCGCCCTGGTCAGGAACCGGGGGAGTCGGTGATGTGGTCGAAGCCGTGCAGCAGCGGTGTCAGCTCGTAGGCGGCACCGCACAGGCTGCACAGCCGGGTGTGTGCCTGCTCGGCGACGTCCAGGACGCGCTGGAGATCGAGGACAGGCGCGCCCGGCGGCGCCTCCTCGCAGTCCGGGGCGTGCACCACAGTTCCAGCGGGCCCGCGGCGCGCGCGGACCTTCTGCAGCACCCAGCCGGACGGCCGCCGCTCCTCGACGGCCTCCCGGACCGCCGGGTCGGGTACCGGCGCCAGGCGTTCGGTGGGGACATGGTCGTAGTCGACGCCGCCGACCGGCCGCACATGCTCGGGCGCCCGGACCCACACCCGGTACTCCGCCGCCTCCACGGAGCCGTCCTCGAGGTTCCGGTACGACGGCAAGCCCACGAGGTAGGCCCATCCCCTCTCGGTCTGCCGCCGCATCCACAGCCGCGCCACGACTTCCTGCTCCCCGGTTCCAAGGAGGGGATCGGCGGGCAACACGACCCGGACCGGCGCGGGCGCGGCTTCGGCGAGGGTGTCGGAGGGCGTAGTCACAGCCCCACGGTAGACACACAGCCGGGCCCGGCCCCTCCGACGGAGGATCCGGGCCCGGCTGTGTGGACCGGCGGGCGGTCAGGGCCGGTGGGTGACGAACTGGTCGTATCAGTGGAGCCAGTCCGCGTGCTCGGGGCTGCCCGGCACGGGCACGGTGCGCAGGTCCTCGGGCAGCGTGATCTCTTCCGGTGCGTAGGTCCCGTCGTTGAAGTAGCAGGCCCAGACGACCTCGCGGGTGGCGTTGATGACGACGGCGCCCACGGCGCCGTCGTCGGCGAGTGCGCCTTCGTCCACGGCAGTACGCCCGGTCTCGATCGCCTTGCCGCTGCTGCGGAAGACCTGGGTGATCATGCCGTGGGGGCGGCTCTTGCCGGTCAGGAGGTAGAGCGCCCAGTGGGTACCGACCGCTTCCGGCCACCGCTTGCGGGCGGCCTGGCGGGCGATCCCACAGGCTCCACCCAGGTCCGCGTAGGAGGCACCTGCCCGGCCCGCGCGCGTGGCGGCGTCGACGGCCAGCTCCCGTGCGGCGTCACCGACCTCCGTGGCGACCTCCAGGTACATCAGGTGCCCGCCTTGGCAGCTGCGGACGTGGGGGCGAGCGCGTCCGGGGCGGCGGGCCCCTCGTGCTCGCTGAAACCGGGGAAGCGCATCCGCCTCTTCGTCTCGCGCCACACCAGGTCACGCACCTGCGCCTGGAAGGCCATGCTTCAACTATCCACCCCCGTGCCCCATTTGCAGTTCTGTGAGATCAGACGCACGCTGGAATAAACACCCCCAAAGCGCCCTAGGAGGGAAAAGTCATGGCGATCATAAATCGAGTACTGGAAGGCAGCGTCAGGGTCGACGGCAGGGATGCCGAAACAGTCGGATCAGATGAGTTCATCCACGAAGATCGACCCTTCAAAAAGAGGATCCTCGAAAACCAGGACACGTTCATCCCAGAGGTCCAACGGTACGCGTGGGGCGGAGAGTGCAGAGTCGAAATCGACATGCACGCCTGGCTCCATGCCAAGGAGACCCACGATTCGGCGATGCACATCTGGGGAGACACCCGATTCTACGAGGGAGATTCCGAGGACACCGGTGAGCTGGAGGATCAGGAGCACTTTGACTTCTGGGTTCCGCGGTCAGTCCAAGAGGAGACGCCTGCAATCGTGAATGTAGTGGATCTGGTGCACCCCGAGCACGTAGGGCAAGATGACTGGGCCAGAGTCACATTTGCGCTCTTCAACAGGAAGCCGCAGGACGAAGAGGACTGACTGCTGACCAGCGACACGCGCTTGATCGTGCTCCGAGGCAACAGCGCCACGGCCAAGTCGTTCTCGCCGAGGACGAGCCGGTGAACATCTGCGAGGCGCTGCCCAGCTGGCCGCGGCGCATGTCCAGCCAGGCCAGTCCGCTTCCGGGCTTGTTCATCATCACCAGCAGGTCGAACAGCGGGACCAGCGAGGGAGCTTTTTCCATCATCGGTCTGAGCTGGTCAAATGCAGGGTCAGGACGGCTTGGACGAGGCTCGTGATGCGGGTGGTCGAGCAACGGATCTTGCGGAGGAGCCGCCAGGACTTGAGGGTGGCGACGGCCTGCTCGACGAGAGCTCGGATCTTCGCGTGGGACCGGTTGACGGCCTTCTGACTTGCGGAAAGGTTCTTCCAGCGTCCCCAGTGTGGGACTCGAACGGTGCCCCCGGCACCTCGGTGTCCCTTGTCGGCCCAGCAGGTGGTGCCGGCTTCCGCGAGAGCGGCGATGGCGCCGTGTTCGCGGGCGGCCCGGATGTCGTGGAGGGCACCGGGCAGAGCAGGTGAGGCCCACAACAGCCGACCGGACGGATCGGCCAGGACTTGAGCCGTGAGTTCCGGCATCAAGATACCGGGGCTCACGGATTCTTGAACCTTGAGCAGAGGCTTGCTCCGCCTCGCAGCGTTGAAGATGGGCAGGCCGTGTCCGGCGAAGTGCAGTCCGGCCAGCGCCGGCCCGGACATCGGCCGCGGGCTGTGTCTGCTCGCCCACCGGTGATCGGTGGGCGAGCAGAGTGGAGGGGCATGGTGTCAGCGGGAGCGGACTGTGGCCCCGTAGACGTCGGTCTGGCAGAGCACCGTTGCTTCGTGTGCGGGAGCCGGCCATGCCTGGATGAGGTACCACTCGGTGACTCCGTCGGGAGCCAGGTCGACGGCGGTGTCCCGGCCGCGGGCGTGGATGCGCAGACGGTAGTGGCCGGGCCCGTTGAACGACAGAGCGGGTAGGTCTTCGTCCAGGTCGTCCATGATGCCGCGGACCATGAGGTCACCGGAGGCGGAGTGCGCGGAGACCTCGACGATCTCCTGCCAGGGGCCACTGTCGGGCGAGGGCTGGGTGGGGTGGAGGGTGACGGTGACGTCGACGTCGCCAGTGTGGATGCCCGTCATGACGGTGATGGCGCCGTCGGCGACCTGTACGAGACCGTTGTGATCCCGGCCAAGGTCGGGGCCGGCCGGTCCGTGCTCGTCGCTGATGTCGAACTGGTGGTACTGCACGGGGACGAGTCCGTTGCCCCGCTCGACTTCGTCGCTCATCTCGTAGTCCTCCGCCCGGTGGTGGCTTTCTACTTGATCCACACCAGGAACTTGTCCTTCTCGATGATCCGGTTGTACAGGTAGAAACGGCTCAGCGCCTTGCCGCCCTCCTCGTTCTGCGTTGCGTCGATCATGCGGCGGCTGAAGTCGCCGCCGCCGTGCTCGGCACCCTGCCAGGTCGACGCGAAGGGGTACTCGTCGCACTGCTTGCCCACCGGCCGTTCCAGGCTAGACGGGCACGCCTTGTTCCGGTTCTGCCGCATTTTGGTCTTGTCCGTCAGCCGGGTCAGGTAGCGCTTGGTGCCGTGCTTGCCCGGCAGGTTCTTGGTGGTCTGCGCGTACTCGATGTGCTGGGCGAGTTCGGGGTACTCGCCGTTCTTGGCATAGGCCATTTCCGGGATGTACGGCATCGTGCAGCCGGTCTTGGACGTCCCCGGAAGGGCGTTGTCGCACCGTACGGGAGGCGTCATCAGCGATAGCTCGTTGCTCGTGTTCCCGGCCTTGCTGAACCGCCACGCCGCCGTCACCTGTCCCTCGCCCTTCTGCCCCTTGGGCGAGGTCTTGATGGTGGTGTCCATGAAGAACTGGCCCACGGCGTCCTTGCTCTTGCTCATGGGCTGGGACGGGAACGTGCTCTCGGCCACCTTGCACTTACCCGCACATTTTGCCTGACCTGCGGCGTCCACGCCCTTGAGCGTTCCCGTGCTGGAGACCTCCATCAGCTCCACCTGGTAGGCCCAGGTCTTGATGTCCCGCTTGCTGTAGGCATAGGCCCGCACCAGGAACTGCATCGTGCCGGTCACCCTGCCCGTGCGCGGATGGACCTCCTGCAGGCTCCCGGGAAAGATGCCACACGCTTTGAACCGGTTGACGTACCACTTACCGTTCGCACCATTGTCGTCGCACCACGCCGGGGTGGGCCAGGCATCGACAGCAGCGCTCAGCTCGGCAACCGAAGCCTGAGGCTCCCACGACGCACAAGTCACCGACGCCTCATCGCCCGCCGCCTCGGCGGCCACCACCCGCGCCTTGCACGCGACCTCCGCGGCAGACGTGTTCACCACCGGATCGGGAGCCTGGATGTCCTCCTCCGCAACATAGTCCTCAGCCTCTGCAGCCAGCGACGCCCGCGCCGGCGGCTCCTCATCCAGCGCGGCATCCGGCACTGGCAGGGAAAGCGCGTCGTCCAGCTCCTGCGACGACTCGTCCAGGTCTTCAGGCTCCGGCACCACAGCCACCGCGTCCTGCGCGGCACCAGCAGCCTGCACAGCAACGTCCGGGGCGAAAGCAGCCCTGTCAGACGCCTGCGCGGCACTCAGGCAACTGCCGAGCACCCCCAAGGACACAGCGCCTGCGGCCAGCAGCTTCCTCAATCTCAAGTTGTTCCCCCTGCTGTTGGTCAGAACAGCGCGGACCCCTCACCTTGGCGTGTCCGCGCCGGGTCGACGTGATCAAAGCACAGTCGGCTGACAGCTTCATGCCTGACGCGTATTTCCAGCCACCGGCAAGGAACGCTTCTCATCCTGGCCGAGATCCTTGGCACCGCCTACAGCGACCACGATGGTCGTGTTCCTCGAGGGCGCCGGCGTCGGCGACCCGGAGGCGGTCCTGGACGACCCGCAGTGGGTGGAGTGGCGCGGCGGCCACGCCCACCAGTTCTCCGCCGCCTGACGGTGGCGGCGGGGGTCGGGTGCAGAACGTGCACCCGACCCCCGCAGTCGGTCAGCCGATCAGCTTGTGCAGCACGGGCACGCTGCCTTTAGCGGCCACCAGGCCCGTCGCGACGGCCGCGGGCACGGACTTGTCGTGGAGGAACACGAGGCATCCCATGACGAGGCCGATGACTGCGGCCGCCAGGAACACCACGGCGGCATGCACCGACAGCAGCGCGGTCTCCGACGGCACCCCAGCGCTGGGCGGGCCCGGCGGTCCGGATGGGGCGGGTATGTGCGGGTGCGGGTGCGGGTCCCGAGACACCGGGATTCTCCTATGAGGCGGAGGATCAGAACCCTCAGGCATCACACACCAGTGCGTGTAGGGACTGCGGAGCGGTGCCGCTGACCCCGGACAGCGAGGGCCCCCAAGGGCCCCCTCGCTCACCAGCCGTCAGGTGTGCTGCCCACCCACGCGGTCGGCCGGCCCCCGCCGTTGCGGCCCCAGTGCGGGCGCGCCTGGTCGGGTTCGGCCACGCGCGAGGACGACGACGGCCCGCTCAGGGTGGGAGCGGGCCGCGAGCTGGTGGTGCCGGTCAGGCCCTGTGTGTGCGGTTGAGCAGCATCACGGCGTACAGCGGGGAGTCCGGGAACGGCTGGCGCTCGCCGACCTTCCTGTACCCCCAGCCCTCGTACAGCGCCTGGAGCCGGGGCCGGGTG
>NZ_BNDX01000014.1:0-340035 GCF_020521275.1 Streptomyces daghestanicus
GAGCCGCCCGCCTCCCCGTACGCGGTGGCCCACGGATGGCCCCTCGGTGATCTCCCCGAGGCCGGCCCGGGCGCCCACCGGCTCGCCGAGGACGTGGTCGTCGAGGTCGTCCGCGGCGGACTGTGGGTCCGGCCGGAACCGGCCCCGCGCACGCCGCGCAGGTACGCGGCGCCGACCCCGACCCCGAGCACGAACGCGTCCTGTGCGACGCCGGGTCGGAGGACCTGCTCCCCCGGCTGCGGAGACTCGCCCAGGAGCTGACGCGTTCCTTCCCCGCCGACCTGCGCCGCGCGGTCCGCCTCGGCGTCTGCCGGCCCACCGGACCGGACGGCGGCGCGGTGCCCCACGCCGCACCCGCGCCGGGAGGCGGCACCGCACCCCACCGTGCCGCCCCGCCTCCGCTCACCTCCGGGGCCGGTGACGCGGCCCGCACCGGTCTCACCGCCCTCGCGGCCGAGGTGCTGCGCCGGCACCCCGAACTCACCGGCCGGGAAACGGACGCCGACGCCGTCACCGCCCTCGCCGCCGTCCTCGGCCGGCTGGCGGGCGCCGCCTGCGAGAGCCCCGGCGACCTCGCCCTGCTCCGCCGCGGCCTGGACATGCTCCCCGTCCACCACGGCCCCACCGGGCTGCGCGCCCCCCTCGACGAGCCGATGCGCCAGTGGTACGCCACCCCCCGCGAGATCACCGACCCGCAACCCTGCGAGGCGTCGGCGCGGGGGCCGGCCGACGCTCCGGGCGGCACCGACTTCCTCATCTGGTCCACGAACGGCCGCCGCACCGATCTGCTCGACCCGCTCGTCCCCGGCCGGGTGATGTTCGCCCCCGGTACCCGGTTCCGGGTCCTGGAAGCGGACCCCGGCGCCCCGGCGTCGTCCTGATGCGCGAACTGGCCCCCGGCGAACCGGCCGGCGACACCGCCGCCGACCGCGCGGCGGCCCGGGACCTGGTCCGCGCGCTGCGGACCTGGAACACCGGCATACGACACCCCCCTGAGGCAGGAACGCGCCCCACCCCGCGCGGTCCGCCGCGAGGACGTGTGCGCGGGGTGGGGCGCGTCCCACACCCGGGGACGGGTGCCTCGGTCTCAGTCGTCGTAGATCTCGGTGGCAACCGGTTGTTCGAGAACAGCGGGCCCTCGACCACGGGAGGTCGTCGGCCGGGTCCTGGATGACGGTGGTCAGGCCCGTCACCTTGCCCAGACACTCGTCCGCGGCGCTCTCACTGTCCCCGCTGCCGCCACCGACGTACATGTCGAGCCAGGTGGTGGCACCCTCGGGCGCGGAGTCCAGGGTTGTGGCAGGGCCCGTCCTGGGGACTGCCCCCGTCACCACAGGCGTCCTCGACGATGAAGTACCGGCGGACCTTGGGGAAGTAGAAGCGGGTGCCGGCCGGATAGTCGAGGGTGTCCTTGCCTCCCTCGTTGACATGCCCGACCGCCAGGGTGATGGGGTCCTCCCAGGTACCGGTACCGCCGGCCTCGTCGTGAACGACGGGATGGGAGATCTGCGCGCTGCCCCGGGCGTGTTGTCGAACCAGGTGTAGCCCGTGGTGAACGCGTTGGAGATCGTCTTGCCCGAACCCGAACCCGAACCCGAGGCATCCACCGCGCCTTCCCGCATCCCAGCCACCGGCGAGGGGTCGACCGCGCCGCCGCGGAGCGTTCCCTCTTCCGTGGCGGACGGGGACGCCGGCGGTGACACCGGTACCGGATCGACCGCTCCGCCGGGAAGAGTGGCCTTACCCGTCCCGGGGCTGTCGTGTTCACCTTGTTGAAGATCTTCAGGAACTCGTGGGCCTGCTGCTCCGTGCCGCTGCAGTCCTCGGAGAGCCCGCCCGCCTCCGGGCAGGCCTTGTCCCGGCCGACCGCCCAGAACGAGAGCTGCTGGATCCCCTTCTCCACCGCGAAGTCCGCCAGACGCGACGCGTCCTCCACCGTGAACGTCTCACCCGGGGTGTCGTTCACGACCGATCATCGGCGTGTTCCCCTGCATCGCCCACAGCTCCTGCTCGGACTTCCCCGGCCAGATCTGCCCCAACTGCCCGTGCAACGCGGTCGCCCGCGTCGATCGCGGCTGGCCCATGTCCGCCACCGCCGAGCCGTAGTCCATCGTCATGATGTTCACCAACGACACCCGCAGCCCGGACTCCGCCGCGTCCTGGAGCATGGCCACCCCGTCCGCCTGCAACCCGTCCACCCCCGACGGCAGCGTGAACTGCACGTCCAGATGCCCCCGGCACCCTCCACATCCTTCTGCAACGCCGCGAGCGCCTCATTGCGACGCCGGTTGGCGTCCATGTCGGCCGCGTCGCACCTCGATGTCGAAATCGATCCGGGACAACCCGTACGCGTCCACCACCGACCGGTACTGCGCCTCCAGCGCCTCCACCGAGTCACACCCCGACGCCAGCTCGGTGCCCGACGCCCCACCGAACGACGCGATCACCTCACCGCCCGAACCGCGCAAGCCCGTCACCGCCGCCAGCCAGCCCTCGTCCGACACCGGCGTCGTCCCGTTCAGCGCGGCCTTGCACCCGCCACCGTCCAGCACGAACGCCAGCGACGCGTACCGCAGTCCCGCCGCCCGCGCCTCCTCCAGCACCGACGGCGACTTCCACGTCTCCACGTACGGAGCCGCGTACCGCGACGGGAAGGCCGAGTCGGTCGCAGCGGTGCCTCGCCCCCCGTCGGCGGGGCGATGTCCTTGCCGTCCTCGGTGACGAACTTCCAGGTGATGCCCTCCACCAGGCCCTTCTCCAGCGGCGCGAGCTGCTCGAAGGCGGACTGGGAGAGGTCGAGGTGGCCGGAGTCGCAGGAGGGGCACATGTCCTTGACGGGCACGGTGATGGTCTTGCCCCCGTACGACACCTGCACCGAGACACCGTCGCAGAGCGGGTCCTGGTTGGGGTCGGCGGAGGTCCACCACTCGTGGGACACCGCGACGAGGTCCTCGGTCGCCGCGTCCACCTGGGTGCCGCAGGCGCCGTAACCCCTTGTCGTTGTAGTACGTCATCTGGCCGGCGATCTCCTCGGCACTGACCGGGGTGTCGGCCAGCGCCAGGGACACGCCGCCCAGGGCGACGGCCACCACGGCGACTGCGCCGCCCGCGATGACCCGGTTCCGGATGGGCACGCTTTCTCCTGATCGGTCGGACGGTGGTGTTCGGCCCCCGGCCCGGCTGATCCAGACCAGGGCGACGGCGCCGAACGGGGCCCGTAGCGCGGGCCCGCGCGGTCCGTGGCGGACGCGGCACCGGGCTGATCATGGAGAAGGGGGCGGGTCCGGGCGGAGAACCGGCGGGCGTGTGCCCGGTGGGCCACTCACTCCGCCTCTTCGGCCACCGCGCCGCGCGGGTCGTTCACGAGCGGGCGATGGCCACTCGTGCAGGGCTGTCCGCAAACGGGCAGTCCTTCGCCGCCCGCCTGGAGGAGCCCCCGCCGCCTCTGGTCCGATGGTCCGGTCGGATGGCCACCCCTGCCAGGGGAAGCGCGTACAGCACGGCCAGGACAGCGGGTGAGAAAGGCTTGGGCGAGACGCCTCAGCGCCGCCCCGGCGGCGCGCCGGCCCACCGCCCCGGCGTGCCGCCCGCCGGGGACGGCACCCCGTGAGCAGGGCGCACCTCCGGCGGACGCGGCCCCCTGCGGAGCCTCGCGTCCCGGCTCGGCGGCTCCGGACCGGTCGCCGGTGCCGGCCCCGTGGTGCTGCTCCGGCCGGACGCCGCGCGGTCCGCGGACCTCTCGGCGACCGTCGACGCCCTGCGCCACGAGGACCGGGACCACGCGACCGTGGTGGTCGAGCCCGGCGACGACGCCACCCGGGGCGCGTGGCGGCACCTCGGCTCGGTACTGGACAAGTTCGTGAAGTCCGGTGTCACCACGGTGCGGTTGGTGTGGGCGGGCGCCGCGGCCGAGCGGCCGGGCCGGACCGCCCCCGCGCGGCGGATCAGCGACGACTGGGGGCTGGCGGTCGTCGCCCCGGCAGGACCGGTGGTGGTCGTCCCCGGAGGCTCGCTGTTCGCCCCCACCGGGCCCGGGGGCCTCGGCGGCTGGTGGCGGCTGGAGCCCGGCTCGGACCCCCGGCCGCTGGGCCTGCGGCATCCCCTGCCGGTCTGGGAGGACGCGGCGGCGCTCCTCGCCTCCGACGCCGTCGAGCGCCATGTCGTGGTCTCCGTGCCCGCCGGGGTGCAGATCCGCCGGGCGGAACCACTGCCCGGCGGCGCGGCGGACATCGGCGCCTTCATCCCCGTGGACCGGGACCGGCTCACCGTCGTCGTCGGTGCCCCGGGCCACGTCCGAGTGACCGCGCGGGGCGCTGGCCGCACTGCTGACCCGGCTGCCGCCCCGCGCCCGGTCCGCCGTGCGGCTCGTCCCCGGTGACGGACGCGACCTCCTGGACGTGGGCCGGCGGACCGCGAACCTCCTCGGCACCGAGGTGGAGGTCGTCAACGGTGTTCCCGCGCTGCTGGAACCGGCGGACGGCACGGCGGGCGAGGCGGCGGTGGTCCTGGTCGGAGCGGACGGCGAACCGGCCTGGCGGCCCTTCGCCGAAGCGGTCGCCTGCCTGCCCGCCGGGGGCGGAGGCACCCCCGTGCCGCGCGTCCTGCGCCCCGGTCGCCGGTGGCGGGGGAGACGGTCGGCGACGACGGGACCCTGCAACTGGACGACGACTGGCAGGTCACCGTCACCCGCGCGGGGCTGTGGGTCGGACCGCGCGGCACGGAACGGCCCGCCCACCTGGGGTGGACGCTGGACCCCGAGACCGTGGTCGTGGACGTCGGCGTGCCCGGACGGCGGCTGGACGACGGGGTGTGGCCGGTGCTCGACGGCTTCCTGGAGCGGCTGGAACCCGGCGTGAGCGAGCGCACCACCCTCCACGTCAGGGGGGTGAGCGGCACCCGGGGCGGACGTCAGGCGCGCCGCGTCGCCGAACGCCTCGGGCTCGGCCTGGAGTACGACGTCGAGCCGTCCGCGGACCACGACGAGCCGGAGGCCCGCCCCGCGCCCCAGCGGGACCGGCGCACCGGACGCCCCCTGGCACGCGTCACCGATGAGCGTCCGCATCCGCCATGTGGCGGCACCGCCCGCTCCCACGGCGACCGCCGCCGGCCGGTCCGACGACGGGTACGGCGCGCCGAGGGCGGCGGTGCCGGCGTCCGCCCGGAGGGCGGGGGGCGGACTCCCGGGACGCCGGCCGGGCGGCCGGTGCCGGCGCCGGACGGCGTGCTTCCCTCGTGGCTCCCGGCGACGGGCACCGCGACGGCTGCGGCGACGGGCGGCACCGCCGGGGTGCCGGGCGGCGCTGCCGGAGTGCCGGGCGGCGCTGCCGGAATGCCCGGAGTGCCCGGAGTCAACTGGGGGTTCCCGGAGCGTCCGGGTCCTCCGGGGTGTCCGGGTCCTCCGGGGTGTCCCGGACATCTGGGGTGTCCGGGGCGGGCCGGTGACGGAGTCCGCGGGCGCCGGCGCGGCGGTTGCGCGGCCGCCGGTGGTGCCGGTCGTCGCCTCCTCGCGGATAGCCGACGGTCCGGTCACGGGAACACCCCGCCGGGTCGGCCCTACCGCCGGGATACGCCGAGGCGTACGCGGCCAGCCGCTCCCTCGGGGCGCCGGGCGCCGCCCGGTGCCGGTGGGCCTGGAACACCACCGGGTGCGAAGGAGTACCACGGCGGCCGTGGCCCGGCCTGTCCCGGGGCCGCCCTTCCCGGCCCCGCCCGTCTGGCTCCGCCCCTGCCGACCCCGCCCGCCCCGAACCCGCCCGCCCCCGGCTCCGCCTGTCCCGGCTCCGCCCGCCCCGAATCCGCCGCCCCGAACCCGCCCGTCCCGGCTCCGCCCGCGCCGACCCGGCCACCGGGGCCGGGCCCGGCGCCTCCCCGGCCGGCGGCCGTACCGCCCGCGCGCGCCCGCTCGCCGGGAGCCCCGCCGGTACGGCCCTGCCGTCTCCCGCGTCCGGTCACCCCTGGTCCTCACGCCGGCTTCCGGCCGGGTGGTACCCCGACGCCCCCCGCCCCCGTATCCGGTCACCGGGAACCGGCCCGGTGCGCCACAGCCGCCGGCACCTTCGGGGCCGGGCGTCCCCCCGCCGGCACCGGCGGCTCCCGCCCCGGACGTCCCCGGCGGGGCCGGGCCGGGTGTGCCGCGGTCCCGAAGGGGGCCGGCCGGCCCCGGCGCGGCCCGCCGGGGACGCGGGGCGGGAGCCGGTGCCGGCGGGGGGACGCCCGGCCCCGAAGGTGCCGGCGGCTGTGGCGCACCGGGCCGGTTCCCGGTGACCGGATACGGGGCGGGGGGCGTCGGGGTACCACCCGGCCGGAAGCCGGCGGGAGGACCAGGGTGACCGGACGCGGGAGACGGCAGGGCCGTACCGGCGGGGCTCCCGGCGAGCGGGCGCGCGGCAGGCGGTACGGCCGCCGGCCGGGAGGCGCCGGGCCCGGCCCCGGTGGCCGGGGTCGGCGCGGGCGGAGCCGGGACGGGCGGGTTCGGGGCGGGCGGATTCGGGGCGGGCGGAGCCGGGACAGGCGGAGCCGGGGCGGGCGGGTTCGGGGCGGGCGGGGTCGGCAGGGGCGGAGCCACGACGGGCGGGGCCGGGAAGGGCGGCCCCGGGACAGGCCGGGCCACGGCCGCCGTGGTCTCCTTCGCACCCGGTGTGTTCCAGGCCACCGGCACCGGGCGGCGCCCCGGCGCCCCGAGGGAGCGGCTGGCCGCGTACGCCTCGGCGTATCCCGGCGGTAGGGCCGACCCGGCGGGTGTTCCCGTGACCGGACCGTCGGCTATCCGCGAGGAGGCGACGACCGGCACCACCGGCGGCCGCGCAACCGCCGCGCCGGCGCCCGCGACTCCGTCACCGGCCGCCCCGGACACCCCAGATGTCCGGGACACCCCGGAGGACCCGGACACCCCGGAGGACCCGGACGCTCCGGGAACCCCAGTGACTCCGGGCACTCCGGGCATTCCGGCAGCGCCGCCCGGCACTCCGGCAGCGCCGCCCGGCACCCCGGCGGTGCCGCCCGTCGCCGCAGCCGTCGCGGTGCCCGTCGCCGGGAGCCACGAGGGAAGCACGCCGTCCGGCGCCGGCACCGGCCGCCCGGCCGGCGTCCCGGGAGTCCGCCCCCCGCCCTCCGGGCGGACGCCGGCACCGCCGCCCTCGGCGGCCGTACCCGTCGTCGGACCGGCCGCGGCGGTCGCCGTGGGAGCGGGCGGTGCCGCCACATGGCGGATGCGGACGCTCATCGGTGACGCGTGCCAGGGGGCGTCCGGTGCGCCGTCCCGCTGGGGCGCGGGGCGGGCCTCCGGCTCGTCGTGGTCCGCGGACGGCTCGACGTCGTACTCCAGGCCGAGCCCGAGGCGTTCGGCGACGCGGCGCGCCTGACGTCCGCCCCGGGTGCCGCTCACCCCCCTGACGTGGAGGGTGGTGCGCTCGCTCACGCCGGGTTCCAGCCGCTCCAGGAAGCCGTCGAGCACCGGCCACACCCCGTCGTCCAGCCGCCGTCCGGGCACGCCGACGTCCACGACCACGGTCTCGGGGTCCAGCGTCCACCCCAGGTGGGCGGGCCGTTCCGTGCCGCGCGGTCCGACCCACAGCCCCGCGCGGGTGACGGTGACCTGCCAGTCGTCGTCCAGTTGCAGGGTCCCGTCGTCGCCGACCGTCTCCCCCGCCACCGGCGACCGGGGGCGCAGGACGCGCGGCACGGGGGTGCCTCCGCCCCCGGCGGGCAGGCAGGCGACCGCTTCGGCGAAGGGCCGCCAGGCCGGTTCGCCGTCCGCTCCGACCAGGACCACCGCCGCCTCGCCCGCCGTGCCGTCCGCCGGTTCCAGCAGCGCGGGAACACCGTTGACGACCTCCACCTCGGTGCCGAGGAGGTTCGCGGTCCGCCGGCCCACGTCCAGGAGGTCGCGTCCGTCACCGGGGACGAGCCGCACGGCGGACCGGGCGCGGGGCGGCAGCCGGGTCAGCAGTGCGGCCAGCGCCCGCGCGGTCACCTCGGACGTGCCCGGGGCACCGACGACGACGGTGAGCCGGTCCCGGTCCACGGGGATGAAGGCGCCGATGTCCGCCGCGCCGCCGGGCAGTGGTTCCGCCCGGCGGATCTGCACCCCGGCGGGCACGGAGACCACGACATGGCGCTCGACGGCGTCGGAGGCGAGGAGCGCCGCCGCGTCCTCCCAGACCGGCAGGGGATGCCGCAGGCCCAGCGGCCGGGGGTCCGAGCCGGGCTCCAGCCGCCACCAGCCGCCGAGGCCCCCGGGCCCGGTGGGGGCGAACAGCGAGCCTCCGGGGACGACCACCACCGGTCCTGCCGGGGCGACGACCGCCAGCCCCCAGTCGTCGCTGATCCGCCGCGCGGGGGCGGTCCGGCCCGGCCGCTCGGCCGCGGCGCCCGCCCACACCAACCGCACCGTGGTGACACCGGACTTCACGAACTTGTCCAGTACCGAGCCGAGGTGCCGCCACGCGCCCCGGGTGGCGTCGTCGCCGGGCTCGACCACCACGGTCGCGTGGTCCCGGTCCTCGTGGCGCAGGGCGTCGACGGTCGCCGAGAGGTCCGCGGACCGCGCGGCGTCCGGCCGGAGCAGCACCACGGGGCCGGCACCGGCGACCGGTCCGGAGCCGCCGAGCCGGGACGCGAGGCTCCGCAGGGGGCCGCGTCCGCCGGAGGTGCGCCTGCTCACGGGGTGCCGTCCCCGGCGGGCGGCACGCCGGGGCGGTGGGCCGGCGCGCCGCCGGGGCGGCGCTGAGGCGTCTCGCCCAAGCCTTTCTCACCCGCTGTCCTGGCCGTGCTGTACGCGCTTCCCCTGGCAGGGGTGGCATCCGACCGGACCATCGGACCAGAGGCGGCGGGGGCTCCTCCAGGCGGGCGGCGAAGGACTGCCCGTTTGCGGACAGCCCTGCACGAGTGGCCATCGCCCGCTCGTGAACGACCCGCGCGGCGCGGTGGCCGAAGAGGCGGAGTGAGTGGCCCACCGGGCACACGCCCGCCGGTTCTCCGCCCGGACCCGCCCCCTTCTCCCATGATCAGCCCGGTGCCGCGTCCGCCACGGACCGCGCGGGCCCGCGCTACGGGCCCCGTTCGGCGCCGTCGCCCTGGTCTGGATCAGCCGGGCCGGGGGCCGAACACCACCGTCCGACCGATCAGGAGAAAGCGTGCCCATCCGGAACCGGGTCATCGCGGGCGGCGCAGTCGCCGTGGTGGCCGTCGCCCTGGGCGGCGTGTCCCTGGCGCTGGCCGACACCCCGGTCAGTGCCGAGGAGATCGCCGGCCAGATGACGTACTACAACGACAAGGGGTACGGCGCCTGCGGCACCCAGGTGGACGCGGCGACCGAGGACCTCGTCGCGGTGTCCCACGAGTGGTGGACCTCCGCCGACCCCAACCAGGACCCGCTCTGCGACGGTGTCTCGGTGCAGGTGTCGTACGGGGGCAAGACCATCACCGTGCCCGTCAAGGACATGTGCCCCTCCTGCGACTCCGGCCACCTCGACCTCTCCCAGTCCGCCTTCGAGCAGCTCGCGCCGCTGGAGAAGGGCCTGGTGGAGGGCATCACCTGGAAGTTCGTCACCGAGGACGGCAAGGACATCGCCCCGCCGACGGGGGGCGAGGCACCGCTGGCGACCGACTCGGCCTTCCCGTCGCGGTACGCGGCTCCGTACGTGGAGACGTGGAAGTCGCCGTCGGTGCTGGAGGAGGCGCGGGCGGCGGGACTGCGGTACGCGTCGCTGGCGTTCGTGCTGGACGGTGGCGGGTGCAAGGCCGCGCTGAACGGGACGACGCCGGTGTCGGACGAGGGCTGGCTGGCGGCGGTGACGGGCTTGCGCGGTTCGGGCGGTGAGGTGATCGCGTCGTTCGGTGGGGCGTCGGGCACCGAGCTGGCGTCGGGGTGTGACTCGGTGGAGGCGCTGGAGGCGCAGTACCGGTCGGTGGTGGACGCGTACGGGTTGTCCCGGATCGATTTCGACATCGAGGGTGCGACGCTGGCCGACATGGACGCCAACCGGCGTCGCAATGAGGCGCTCGCGGCGTTGCAGAAGGATGTGGAGGGTGCCGGGGGGCATCTGGACGTGCAGTTCACGCTGCCGTCGGGGGTGGACGGGTTGCAGGCGGACGGGGTGGCCATGCTCCAGGACGCGGCGGAGTCCGGGCTGCGGGTGTCGTTGGTGAACATCATGACGATGGACTACGGCTCGGCGGTGGCGGACATGGGCCAGGCCGCGATCGACGCGGCGACCGCGTTGCACGGGCAGTTGGGGCAGATCTGGCCGGGGAAGTCCGAGCAGGAGCTGTGGGCGATGCAGGGGAACACGCCGATGATCGGTGTGAACGACACCCCGGGTGAGACGTTCACGGTGGAGGACGCGTCGCGTCTGGCGGACTTCGCGGTGGAGAAGGGGATCCAGCAGCTCTCGTTCTGGGCGGTCGGCCGGGACAAGGCCTGCCCGGAGGCGGGCGGGCTCTCCGAGGACTGCAGCGGCACGGAGCAGCAGGCCCACGAGTTCCTGAAGATCTTCAACAAGGTGAACACGACAGCCCCCGGGACGGGTAAGGCCACTCTTCCCGGCGGAGCGGTCGATCCGGTACCGGTGTCACCGCCGGCGTCCCCGTCCGCCACGGAAGAGGGAACGCTCCGCGGCGGCGCGGTCGACCCCTCGCCGGTGGCTGGGATGCGGGAAGGCGCGGTGGATGCCTCGGGTTCGGGTTCGGGTTCGGGCAAGACGATCTCCAACGCGTTCACCACGGGCTACACCTGGTTCGACAACACGCCCCGGGGCAGCGCGCAGATCTCCCATCCCGTCGTTCACGACGAGGCCGGCGGTACCGGTACCTGGGAGGACCCCATCACCCTGGCGGTCGGGCATGTCAACGAGGGAGGCAAGGACACCCTCGACTATCCGGCCGGCACCCGCTTCTACTTCCCCAAGGTCCGCCGGTACTTCATCGTCGAGGACGCCTGTGGTGACGGGGGCAGTCCCCAGGACGGGCCCTGCCACAACCTGGACTCCGCGCCCGAGGGTGCCACCACCTGGCTCGACATGTACGTCGGTGGCGGCAGCGGGGACAGTGAGAGCGCCGCGGACGAGTGTCTGGGCAAGGTGACGGGCCTGACCACCGTCATCCAGGACCCGGCCGACGACCTCCCCGTGGTCGAGGGCCCGCTGTTCTCGAACAACCGGTGCACCGAGATCTACGACGACTGAGACCGAGGCACCCGTCCCCGGGTGTGGGACGCGCCCCACCCCGCGCACACGTCCTCGCGGCGGACCGCGCGGGGTGGGGCGCGTTCCTGCCTCAGGGGGTGTCGTGGCCGGTGTTCCAGGTCCGCAGCGCGCGGACCAGGTCCCGGGCCGCCGCGCGGTCGGCGGCGGTGTCGCCGGCCGGTTCGCCGGGGGCCAGTTCGCGCATCAGGACGACGCCCGGGGCGCCGGGGTCCGCTTCCAGGACCCGGAACCGGGTACCGGGGGCGAACAGCACCCGGCCGGGGACGAGCGGGTCGAGCAGATCGGTGCGGCGGCCGTTCGTGGACCAGATGAGGAAGTCGGTGCCGCCCGGAGCGTCGGCCGGCCCCCGCGCCGACGCCTCGCAGGGTTGCGGGTCGGTGATCTCGCGGGGGGTGGCGTACCACTGGCGCATCGGCTCGTCGAGGGGGGCGCGCAGCCCGGTGGGGCCGTGGTGGACGGGGAGCATGTCCAGGCCGCGGCGGAGCAGGGCGAGGTCGCCGGGGCTCTCGCAGGCGGCGCCCGCCAGCCGGCCGAGGACGGCGGCGAGGGCGGTGACGGCGTCGGCGTCCGTTTCCCGGCCGGTGAGTTCGGGGTGCCGGCGCAGCACCTCGGCCGCGAGGGCGGTGAGACCGGTGCGGGCCGCGTCACCGGCCCCGGAGGTGAGCGGAGGCGGGGCGGCACGGTGGGGTGCGGTGCCGCCTCCCGGCGCGGGTGCGGCGTGGGGCACCGCGCCGCCGTCCGGTCCGGTGGGCCGGCAGACGCCGAGGCGGACCGCGCGGCGCAGGTCGGCGGGGAAGGAACGCGTCAGCTCCTGGGCGAGTCTCCGCAGCCGGGGGAGCAGGTCCTCCGACCCGGCGTCGCACAGGACGCGTTCGTGCTCGGGGTCGGGGTCGGCGCCGCGTACCTGCGCGGCGTGCGCGGGGGCCGGTTCCGGCCGGACCCACAGTCCGCCGCGGACGACCTCGACGACCACGTCCTCGGCGAGCCGGTGGGCGCCCGGGCCGGCCTCGGGGAGATCACCGAGGGGCCATCCGTGGGCCACCGCGTACGGGGAGGCGGGCGGCTCCGTGGCGGCCGGCGGCAGATGGACGAACTCCCGGGCCCGCAGCGGCCTGCCCGGCGTGCCGTCCGGGCCGGTGAGCAGGGCGGCGTCGGCCCCGTCACGGCCCGGACGGGGCAGACCGCCGAGGAGGCGGACGGGTTCGCCGACGACCTGGGCGAGGACGTCACCGAAGTGCCGTCCGCCGCTCAGGCGGGCGGGTCCGTAGCAGAGGAACCGCACGGCGGGCCGCAGCGACGGCGGCAGGTCCTGCCAGAACCGGGCGACGTCCGCGACGGGCACGGCCGGGGCACCGGGGGCGCCGACCGCCACGGTGAGCAGGTCGGCGTGGACGCCGGCGCCGCGCAGGAGCCGCCCGCGGTGGCCGCCCGGGTCGGCGACGCCGTCGGCGGGGCGCAGCCACACGCCGGCGGGGAGGGGTTCGGCGACGCTGCGGCCGAGCCGCCAGGGGTGGTCGGGGAGCGCGGCCTCCCAGGTGGGCCGGGGGAAGGTCCGGGAGTGGGGCACGGCGGGCCCGCCTGGCGGGCAGCGCAGCCAGCCCGGTCCGTGCGCGGGACCCGCGTAGAGGCCGCCACCGGGGACGGACAGCAGCGGTCCCCGGGCGACGACGACGGCACGGCCCAGCCGGGCGGCGAGCCACCGGGCGACGGCGACGGGGTCCCGCAGCGGCGGGCGGCCGAAGACCAGCCGCAGGTCACCGGTCCCGGCGGGAACGGCCCGGGCGAGCCGGTCCAAGGTGGCGTCGTCGGCGCCGTCGGGCAGATCGGCGACGACGACGGTGGCCTCGGGGTCGGGAGCGAGTCCGGCGGTGAAGGCGCGGGCGCGCGGGTCGACGGGGCCGGCCGGGGCCAGCAGCCAGGCGCGGCCGGCGTGGTGGGCGGTGAAGCGGGGGCCGGGCGCGGGCGGCGCGGCCGGTCCGCCGGGGTGGGCGGGCGCTGCTGTGGGGTTGCCGCTCATGCCTTGCCTCTCCGTGCGGTCGCGTCCTACCACCGGGTCCGGCCGGGGGTGCCGTGCCGCCCCGACGGGGGGCGGGGCGGCACGGCGGTCCGGCCCGTCCTCAGGGCAGCTGACGGGCCGGCGTCCTGAGGGGGCGTCACATGGCGGTACCGGTGGACCACAGCACCGTGCCGCCGTACTCGATCACCATGTTCCCGTCGGCGCGCAGCACCAGCCGGGAGCCGTCGTGGCCGTCGGTGCGCGAGGACCACACGGTCCGCGCGTCCCCGGCGTACACGGCGAGGTTGCCGTCCGCCTGGAAGACGGCCTTGACGCCGCCCTGTCCGGCGGTGCCCGACCACCACAGCGGGGTGCCCTGGCGGTCGTAGAGGACCAGGTTGCCGTCGCCCTGGAAGGCGAGGACGATCCGGTTGGTGGACCAGCTCTGTCCGGGCTCCAGCACGCTGGTGCCGTCGATGGCGGTGCTCGTCCACTGCTGCTGCTGTCGCGGGGGCGCGCTGGAGCCGGTGGTGGCGCGGGGGGTCGCGCTCCTGGTGGTGGTGGCGCCGGCCGGGGCGTGGGCCCTGCCGGTGGCGGCGACGGGGCTCCCCGACCCGGTGGGCACGGCCGCCGCCACTTCGGCGATGCGGTCGTGTCCGGCGCCGCTGCCGACGGTGCCGCGCGGGGCGCCGGCGGCCGTCGGGGCGGGTGTCGCGGCGGGGTCCTCGGGGGTGCCGGTGGCGGGCGCGATCTCCGGGTCGATGTCCTCCGCGCCGGCCTGCACGGCCCTGGACGGCGCGTCGTCGTTCAGGAGGTGGGGGCCCAGCAGGAACAGGGCGCTGAGGACGCCCGCGCCCGCCAGGATCGGCTTGGCGAGATGGCCGCGGGAAACGGGGCGCTCACCGGTGGCGTTCCGGGACCGCCGCCCGCCGGGCCGCCGGGCCGGTGGCCGGGCGACGAGCGGCGCCTCCTCGACGGCCGGCTCGACGGGGGCCGCCGGTGCGGGGGCGGTGTCCGCGGCGACGGGAGCCGGAGCGGGGACGGGAGGCATGACCGTGGTGGCCGCGGTGTCGTCGGGCGCCGGGAACTCCCAGGGAAGTTCGCTCTCCCACACCGCCTCTCCGCCCGGTGCCCCGGCGTGCGCGTCGGAGTGGCCGGCCCCCGGCTCGCGGTGGTTCATCCCCATGTCTTTCCCGGTGCCTTTCCCGGTGCCTTCCCCGGTGGAACGGATAGGTGACCGCTCATCGGCCGACGCCTACGCGGAGATCCTAGGGAGCGCCCGGCAGTGGCGCGGACCGGCCCGGACGGGCCTGCACGGACGCACATCACTCGTACCCTTCTCGACACGGCGCAGGAGGTCAGAGGATGCCCATGCGGATGGCGTAGGCGACGGCGTGGGTGCGGTTGCGCAGTTCCAGTCGCTTGGTCACCGACTGGATGACGCTTTTGATCAGGCGCTCCGAGTAGCTGAGCTTGTTGGCGATCTCGACGGTGTCCATGCCCTCGGCGAGCAGCTGGAGCACGTCGACCTCGCGCTGGGACAACTCCACGGGGAGCAGGCCGGAGTGGCTGTCGGTCCGCTGCATGGTGCGCATCCGGTCGAGCAGCATGTTCGTCAGCAGTGGAGGGAGCACCGCGCGTCCGTGGTGGGCTTCGACGGCCGCCGCCGCGATCTGGCTGAAACTGGTGTAGGGGCGTACCAGGAAGCTGACCAGGCCGTGATTGACCGCGAGGGCGAGCTGCTGTTCGTTGATGTTGTCCGCGACGAGGACGATCCGGAGCCGGCCGCCGGAGATCTGGCCGGCCCGGCTCATCGCGGAGAGCGTCTTGCCGGTCACCGCGGCCGTCAGGACGATCAGGATGTCGGCGTCGGCGAGATCCTCGGCCGGCAGCAGCTTGACCCGGTCGTCCGCCTCCAGGAAGGCGGCCGTCCCGTCCCGGGTGAGAAGGTCGTCGGCCTGTACGACGACTCCCGGGACAGGGCGCACTTCGTCATTGTCAGCAGGCATGGAACTCCTTGTCGAGGGCGCGACTGCGCGGAACGAGCGCGCGACCCACGAGGCCCGCGTCCCGGGCCGTGCCGTTCGGGTCGGACGGCGCGCTCTTCACTCGGCTCCGATCATCACAGCTTCCGGAGCGCGCACCCGTGTTCAAGCGCCTGACCATGCACTATCAAGCAGAAGCAGTGCACTGTCGAACAACTTCTCTCCCGGCCGGGGGTGTTGCCCGTCTGAGGGAAGGTCAGCGCACCGGGTCGGGGCGGTGGCGGCGCACCGTGCGGGCGGCGGAGAGCGTGGCGAGGACGGCGGCGCCGGCCACCGCGGTCAGCGCGAACACCGCCAGCGGGCCGGCCGGCGGCACGTGGGCGAGCCCGCCGCCGACGCCGGTCGCGCGGGCCTGCGCGTCGATCAGCCACCGGGCGGCCGGCAGCCCCGCCGCGAGGGCGATGCCGACGGCGGCCAGACAGGTGCACAGCACGGCCACGGTGAACGACGCGATGACCTGACGGGGCGACAGTCCGAGGGCCTGGAGGGCGAGTACGTCCTGGCGTCCCTCGCGGACGGCGGCGCCGATCGCGGTGAGCAGTTCGACCAGCCCGATGAAGGCGAGGACCGCGATCAGCCCGGCGACGACCTGGCGCAGCGGGGCGAGCCCGTCGACGGGGTTGGCCACGGTGTGCACGTCGAGGCGGCCGTCCGCCAGGGCGGTGAGGCGGGCGGCGACCGCGTCGGCGTCGGCGCCCGGGACGAGCCGTACGTCGTAACGGGTGGGGCGGGTCGCGGTGGCGTCGACGCGCAGGCTGTCCAGGGCGGTGGAGACGACCCGGCCCGAGTTCTCCGGTTCGATGGCGCGGCCCACGATGTGCAGGATCTGCGGGCGGGCACCGACCGTCATCCGCACCCAGTCGCCGACGCGTATCTGGAGGAGGTCGAGGAGACCTTGGCCGGCCACCGCCTCGCGGGGTCCGCGCGGCGGGCGTCCCTCGGCGAGCGCGTACGGGTAGGGCTCCTGGCGGGTGCCGACGCCGCGCAGGGCGATGGTGGCGGTCTGGCCCGGTACCAGGGCGCTCAGCTCGACGCCCGGGTAGACGGCGATGACGCGCGGGTCGCGACCGAGGAGTGCGCGGACCTCGGCGGGGCCCAGGCCGTCGCCCTGCGCGCGCAGCGCGGCGGCGCGGCCCGCCTGTTCGGGGTGGTCGTGGAGGCGGTCGATGGTGGTCCAGGCGCTCATGGCCACGACGATCAGCAGCAGGGGCAGGGCCAGCCGGCCCAGGGTGGCCAGGGAGCGGCCCCGGCGGGCCGCGACGCGGTGCGCCCCGAGGAGCAGGGCGGGCGGCAGTCCCCGGCCGAGTGCCGAGCGGACGAGGGGGGACAGCGCGGCGCCCGGGTGCGTGACCTGCGGGGAGGAGGGCACGGCCGGCACGCGGCCGGCGCGCAGCGCGGCCCGCGCCGTGGCGACACCGATGAACAGCACGGTGCCCGCCACCACGGCGAGCAGGCCGGCCGTGTGCGACGGCAGGCCCTGCCAGACGGTGAGCGCCTCCCCGAGGCGGCCGGGCAGGCGGCTGCCGGTGCCGGTGACGAGCAGGGCCGCGCCGACGGCGCCCAGCACCGCCTGGACGAGGTGCTGGAGCACGAAGACGCCGACGACCTGGCCGGGGGTGAAGCCGATCGCCTTGAGGACCGCGATGTCACGCAGGTGGCCCCGGACGCGGGTGCCGATCGCGCCGTGCACGGCGAGACAGGCGGCGGCGAGCGCGGCCAGGCCGAACAGGCCGAGCACCTGGCCGAGCAGCCGGTCGTCGCCCTGGGCCCGGGAGCGGGCCTGCTGCCACGTCGTCACCTCGCCGACGGTGCCGGCGCCGAGGACGGTGACCGCCCGCTGGACGGCGTAGTCGGTGCCGTCCGGGTCGGTCAGCCGCAGGTCGGTGACCTGGCCGTCGGGGGCGCGCAGGGCGTCCGGGAGCGCCCAGACCGTGCCGGGCCGCTCCCCGGGCGCGTAGCCGGGTCCGGCGCTGTCGGCGACTCCGGTGACGGTGAGGGTCCGGGCGGTGCCGGGCAGGGTGAGGGTGTCGCCGGGTCCGGCCAGCAGGGCGCGGGCGAGGCCGCTCTCCAGGACCACGCCGTCGGGCTGGGCGGGGCGCGGCCAGCGGCCGGCGGTGAGCAGGGGGCGGCCCACCGCCGGCGGTGCGGGCGTGCCGCGCAGTTCGGCGGAGGCGCGGACGCCGTGGGTGGCGAGGGTCACCGACTCCGTGGGGTAGGGGCCGGAGACGGTGTCGACGCCGTCCAGGCCGGCGAGCCGGCGGGGGTCGGCGGAGGTGTCGGTGTGGAGGGTGACGTGGGCGCCGTTCGAGCGGGTGAAGATCCGCTGCCACGGGTTGGTGGCGTAGGCGAACAGGGCCGTCGCCAGCAGCAGGGAGGCGACGATGCCCCCGGTGGCGAGGACGTGGAAGAGCGCCTGTCCGCGGTGCCGGTGGAAGTCGGCCCGTGCCCAGCGCAGGATGGCCCGCACCCCGTCACCGTCCTCTCTCGTGCCCGCCGGTCCGCGGGCCGGCCGTACCCCGGTGGTCCACCCGTCAGTCCCTCAGCCGGAGCACGCCCGAGGCGCCGGGGGCGCGCAGCGGGCCGGCGCTCAGGACGGCGTCGTCCACGATCCGGCCGTCGAAGAAGCTGATGACCCGGTCCGCGGCGCTGGCCAGGCGGGCGTCGTGGGTGACGAGGACGATGGTCTGGCCGCGGGCGTGGAAGCGGGTCAGGAGCCGGGTGACCTCGCGGGTGCCGCGGCTGTCGAGGCTGCCGGCGGGCTCGTCGGCGAGCAGCAGGTCGGGCTGGTTGACCAGGGCGCGGGCGAGGGCGACGCGCTGCTGTTCGCCGCCGGACAGCTCGCCCGGCATGTTGCGTTCCTTGCCGTCCAGGCCGAGTTCGGCGAGGAGTTCGGCGCGGCGGGCGCGGGCCCGGCGGGCCGGGGTGCCGGCGAGCAGGGCGGGCAGTTCGACGTTGTCCGCGACGCTGAGGTCGGAGACGAGGTTGAAGAACTGGAAGACGAGGCCGATGCGGGTGCGGCGTTCCACCGCCCAGCGGGCCTCGTCGTACTCCTCCGTGCGGGCGCCGTCCAGGCGTATGTGCCCGGCGTCGGGCCGCTGGAGGCCGGCGAGCAGGTGGAGCAGGGTCGACTTGCCGGCGCCGGAGGGGCCGGTGACGGCGACGAACTCGCCGCGCCGCACGGTGAGGTCGACCCCGCGCACGGCGTGCGCGGGCGCGCCCTGGCCGTGGTGGGTCTTGACGAGCCCCTCGGCGTGCAGAAGGGGGACGGCGTCCTCGCTCACTGCGGTCTCTCCCATTCCTCCTGGCACCGCTCCAGCCAGTCCAGGTCGGCCTGGAGGTGCAGCATGGCGCCCTCGATCAGCAGCTGGGAGACGCGGTTGTCGCGGTCTTCCGCGGCGGCGAGCTTCGACAGGGAGCGCATGGTGTTCAGGTACTGGCGCCGCTGCTTGTTGATGAGGGCGATCCGGTCGGCGAGCCCGGTGCGCGGGGCGAGGGCGAGCTTCATGAAGAACTCGTCCCTGACCCGCGGCTCCTCCGAGGTCTCCTCGAACCAGGCCTGCACCGCCTCGCGGCCGGCGTCGGTCAGGTGGTAGGTCTTCTTGTTGGGCCGGCCGGACTGCTCCACTTCCTCGCCGTCGATGAGCCCCGACTTCTCCAGGCGACCGAGGGTGACGTAGATCTGGCCGATGTTCGGCTGAGGGTATGCCGCGCCCAGCAGTTGTTCAAGATCCTGCTTCAGCTCGTAGCCGTGGGCGGGGCCTTGGGCCAGCAGGGCCAGGAGAGGCAGCCGCACTTGCGCTCTCCACCTCGTCTCCGTGTCGGTCCGGCGGGCCGGGCGACCACGGGCGGGTGCGCCGGATGTCCGCCGGGCCGTAGCCCCTAGTATCGCGCATGCCTAACAGGTATACATGCTGGTGGCGTCGTGGCGAAGGGGCCCGGTGCTGTGGAACGGGAGGGGCGCATGGGAAGGACGCGCGCCTCCGGCCGGGTTCTGCTGGTCCTGCTGGTGCTCCTGTCCGGTTATGTCTCCGCCGGTACGCGGGCCGAGGGGGCCGGGGCCGGCCGGGGTCCGCTGACCCTGGCGACCGCCGGTGACCTGACCGGGTACCTGGGTCCGTTGCTGGCGCGGTGGAACCGCGCCCACCCGGCGGAGAAGGTGACCCTGGTCGAACTGCCGGACTCCGCCGACGAGACCCGTGAGCAGATGGAGACGGATCTGCGCGGCGCCGGCGGCGGCCGGTTCGACGTGCTCAACATCGATGTCGGCTGGACCTCGCGGTTCGCCGCCGCGGGGTGGGTCCGGCCGCTGTCCCGGGAGCGTTTCCCGCTGGACGGGTTCCTTCCGCCGGTCGTCGACACGGCCACATACGAGGGCCGGCTGTACGCCGTGCCGTACGTCACCAACGCGGGGCTGCTGCTGTACCGCAAGGACGTCCTCGCGCGCGCGGGACTGTCCGCGCCGCGCACCTGGGCCGAGCTGGAGCGGGCCGCGGCGACGGTGGCGCCGGAGTACGGACTCGACGGTTACGCGGGGCAGTTGCTGCCGTACGAGGGGCTGACGGTGAACACCGCGGAGGCGGTGTACTCGGCGGGCGGCACCCTCCTGGACGACGACGGCGGGCGGGTCACCGCGGACTCCCCGGCCGCCCGCGAGGGCATCGCCTTCCTCGCCCGGGGCGTGCGCGAGGGCTGGATACCGCGCGCGGCGCTGTCGTACACGGAGGAGGAGTCCAAGCGGGCCTTCGAGGACGGGCACCTGCTCTTCCTGCGCAACTGGCCCTACGCGTACGTCGCCGCGGACTCCCCCGGTTCGGCGGTCGCGGGGGACGTGGGCGTCGTCCGGCTGCCGGGGCCGGACGGGCCGGGCACCAGTGTGCTCGGCGGGTCCAACCTGGCCGTGGCCGCGCACGCCCGGCATCCCGACTCGGCGCAGCGGCTGATCGCGTACCTGACGAGCACGCCGGTGCAGCGCCGGGTCCTCACCCAAGGCGCCCTGCCGCCGGTGCGGGCCGCGCTGTACGAGGACCCCGGCCTGGTGCGGCGGTTCCCGTACCTGCCGGTGCTGCGCGACGCGGTCCTGTCGGCCGCGCCGCGGCCCAAGAGCCCGCGCTACGACCAGGTGAGCCTGGTGGTGCAGGCGGTCGCGCAGGACGCCCTGACCGGCCGGCTGTCCCCGGACGCGGCGGTACGGCGGCTGGCCGCGGAGCTGGCCGCGGTCGCCGAGCGCTGATCTCCCTACTTACGCGTTAGGTATGCACGTCGGGGCATTTCCCTGTTCAAGCCATTGACACGCGCGCGTCATCGCTACCTAACATGCATGCATAACAACCACGCCTCACAGACAGGCACATGGGGTGATTTCCCAGCGCAACGACGCGCGCCACTGGTGGCGCGACGCGGTGATCTACCAGGTCTACGTCCGCAGCTTCCTCGACAGCACGGGCGACGGCATCGGCGACCTGGCCGGCGTCCGGGCCGGCCTTCCGTACCTCAAGAAACTGGGGGTCGACGGCATCTGGCTGAGCCCGTTCTACCCCTCGCCGCAGCACGACCACGGCTACGACGTCGCCGACTACCGCGACGTGGACCCGGTCTTCGGCGACCTCGGCGAGTTCGACCTGCTGGTGGCGGCGGCCCGCCGGCTGGGTATCCGTGTCCTGCTCGACATCGTGCCCAACCACTGCTCCAGCGAGCACCCGTCCTTCCGCGAGGCGCTGGCAGCGCCGCCCGGCAGTGCCGCCCGCGCCCGCTTCCACTTCGCCGACGGACGGGGGCCGGACGGGTCCGAGCCGCCCAACAACTGGCACGCCATGTTCGGCGGGCCCGCCTGGAGCCGGGTCACCGAGGCCGACGGCAGCCCCGGCCAGTGGTACCTGCACATGTTCACGCCGGAGCAGCCCGACTGGAACTGGCGCAACCCCGAGGTCCCGGCCTACTTCGACCAGGTGCTGCGGTTCTGGCTGGACCGGGGCGTCGACGGCTTCCGCATCGACGTGGCCGCCGGCCTGTTCAAGCACCCCGGACTGCCGGACTCCCCCGACCCGGAGGCCGACGCCCGCACCCGCGACTCGGTCAACCCGCTCGCCTGGAACCAGCCCGAGGTGCACGACGTGTGGCGGCACTGGCGGGCCGTCTGCGAGGAGTACACCGCCCGCGACGGCCGCGAGCGCCTCCTGGTCGGCGAGGTCTCCGTGCCCACCGCCCGCGAGCACGCCCGGTACGTCCGCCCCGACGAACTCCACCAGGCGTTCTTCTTCGACCTGCTCAGCGCGCCCTGGGACGTGGACGCCTTCCGCAAGGTGATCTCCGAGGCGATCCAGGACATCGCCGGCACCGGCTCCACCGTCACCTGGGTCCTCAACAACCACGACCAGGTCCGCACCGTCACCCGCTACGGCGAACCCGCCCCCGAGGGCAGCGGACTGGGCGCCGCCCGGGCCCGCGCCGCGGCGCTGCTGATGCTGGCGCTGCCCGGGGCCGCGTACATCTACCAGGGCGAGGAGCTGGGGCTGCCGGAGGTCGTCGACCTGCCCGACGACGTCCTCACCGACCCGATCTTCCGCCGCACCGGCAGCCGGGCCCGCATCCGGGACGGCTGCCGGGTACCGCTGCCCTGGTCGGGGCAGGCCTCGCCGTTCGGCTTCACCCAGGAGGCGGCGGACGTCAAGCCGTGGCTGCCGCAGCCGGAGTGGTTCGCCGAGCACGCCACCGACCGGGCCCTCGCGGACACCCGCTCGTTCTGGCACCTCTACCGTGACGGTCTCCAACTGCGGTCGAGTCTGCCCCAGTTGGGCGACGGCACGCTGCGCTGGCTGGACACCCCGCCCGGCATCCTCGCCTTCTCCCGCGGCGACGGCCTGGTCTGCGCGGTCAACTTCGGCACCGCGCCCACACCCGCCCCGGTCGCCGGGGAGCCGCTGCTCACCAGCGGCCCCTGCCCGCCCGGTGTCCTCGCCGGTTCGACCGCCGCCTGGTGGATCACCGACGGCACCCACGACTGACGTACGTCCCCGCACACCCCATGGAAAGGCCATCGATGATGATGCGACGCTCCACCCTGCTCACCGGCTGCACCGCCCTCGTCCTCGCGCTCGGCGCGACCGCCTGCGGCGGCGGCGAGCCGGTCGCCGCCGGCGGTGGTGACAAGAGCCTGGACGGCCGGACGGTCACCGTCGCCGGTGTCTGGTCCGGCAGCGAGCAGGAGAACTTCCAGAAGGTGCTGGACGCCTTCACCGCGAAGACCGGCGCGAAGACCGAGTTCGTCTCCACCGGTGACAACGTCTCCACGGTGGTCGGCAGCAAGATCGAGGGCGGGGACGCGCCCGACGTGGTGATGGTCCCGCAGGTCGGGGTGTTGCGGCAGTTCGCGGAGGCCGGCTGGCTGCAGCCGCTCGGCGCGGACGTGGAGAAGAACGTCGACGCCGGGTTCGCGAAGGTGTGGAAGGAGTACGGCAGCGTCGACGGCACGCTGTACGGCCTGTATTTCAAGGCCGCCCACAAGTCGACGGTCTGGTACGACCCCGAGTCCCTGGCCCAGGCCGGTGTCGAGGCGCCCGCCACCTGGGAGGAGATGCTGACGGCCGGGCACACCGTCTCCGACTCCGGACTCACCGCTTTCGCCGTGGCCGGGCAGGACGGCTGGACCCTCACCGACTGGTTCGAGAACGTCTACCTCTCACAGGCCGGGCCCGAGAAGTACGACGCGCTCGCCGCGCACGAGCTGAAGTGGACCGACCCGAGCGTGGTGAAGGCCCTCACCACCCTCGGCACCCTGTTCAAGGACAAGCAGCTCATCGCCGGCGGGCAGAAGGGCGCGCTGAACACCGACTTCCCCGGCTCGGTGGAGAAGGTGTTCGGCCCGGAGCCCGAGGCGGGCATGGTCTACGAGGGTGACTTCGTCGCCGGGGTGGCCAAGGACCAGTACCAGCGGACCATCGGCGAGGACGCCGACTTCTTCCCCTTCCCCGCCGTCGACGGCGGCCCGGCGCCGGTGGTCAGCGGCGGTGACGCCGCGGTCGTCCTCAAGGACGGCAAGCAGCGCGAGGCCGGGCTGGCGCTGGTGGAGTACCTGGCCACCCCGGAGGCCGCCGAGGTGTGGGCCGGCGCGGGCGGCTTCCTCTCCCCCAACAAGCAGGTCGACCCGGGCGCCTACGCCGACGACGTCACCCGGGCCACCGCGAAGTCCCTGGTCGCCGCGGGCGACACCGTCCGCTTCGACATGTCCGACCAGGCACCGGCGGCCTTCGGCGGCACCAAGGGCACCGGCGAGTGGAAGATCCTCCAGGACTTCCTGCGCGACCCGTCCGACCCGAAGGCCACGGCCGCCGCACTGGAGCAGGCCGCGGCCAAGGCGTACAAGGGCTGACCGGCGATGACCGACACCCTCGTCAAGGACGCCCGGCCCCCCGCCCCGCCGCGGCCCGGCACCGCCCCCGGCGGCCGGTCCCGGCGGCGCGGCCGGGCCGTCGCCCTGCTCTTCGTGCTGCCCGCGCTGCTCCTGCTGGGCGCGCTGGTCGTGTACCCGGTCCTGTTCTCCGTCGGCCGCAGCTTCTTCGACGCCTCCGGCACGCGCTTCATCGGCGTGGACAACTACACCGAGATGGTCCGGGACCCCGCGACCCTGAAGGCCATCCGCAACACGGTGGTCTGGGTCGTGGTCGCCCCGGTCCTGCTCACCGGCCTCGGACTGATCCTGGCCGTGCTGGTGGAGAAGGTCCGCTGGGCCACCGCGTTCAAGACGCTGCTGTTCCTGCCCATGGCGGTCTCCTTCCTCGCCGCCGGCATCATCTTCCGGCTCGCCTACGACGAGGACCCCGACAAGGGCGTGCTCAACGCGGCGGCCGTCGCCGTGCACGACGCCTTCGCGGGCACCTCGCCCTACCCGACCGCCCGCGCCCGCGACGGCCAGGGCCTCACCCACGCCGGTGACGGCTCGTACCGTACGGCGCGGACCGTCTCCCCCGGCGACACGGTGACCCTGCCCTTCGTCGGTGTCCTGCCCAAGGACCTCCCCGCCGGCACGAAGCGGGCCGGTGCGGCCGCCGCCCGCGGCGCCGCCCCCGGTGAGCTGCGCGGCGTCGCCTACCTCGACTTCGCGCCCGGCGGCAAGGGCGCCCCCGGCCAGGTCGACGCCGAGGAGCGCGGCCTGCCCGGCATGACCGTACGGGCGGTCCAGGACGGGCGGACCGCGGCCACCGCGACCACCGCGCCGGACGGCTCCTTCGCCTTCACCGGCCTCGACCCCGGCCGGTACACGCTGACCCTGCCCGCGGCGAACTTCGCCCCGCCCTACGACGGGATCTCCTGGCTCGGGCCGGCCCTCGTCACCCCCGCCATCATCGGCGCGTACCTGTGGATCTGGACCGGGTTCGCGATGGTCCTGATCGGCGCGGGCCTCGCCACCCTGCCGCGCGACGCGCTGGAGGCGGCGCGGATGGACGGCGCCAACGAGTGGCAGATCTTCCGCCGGATCACCGTCCCGCTGCTCGCGCCGGTGCTCACCGTGGTGTTCGTGACCCTGGTCATCAATGTGCTGAAGGTCTTCGACCTCGTCTACATCATCGCGCCCGGCCCGGTGCAGGAGGACGCCACCGTGCTCGCGACGCAGATGTGGCTGGTGTCCTTCGGCGGCGGCAACGACCAGGGCATGGGCAGCGCGCTGGGTGTCCTGCTGCTGCTGCTCGTGGTCCCCGCCATGGTGTTCAACGTCCGCCGTTTCCGAAGGAGTCAGCGATGACCGCCGTACGACGCCTGCTGGGCAAGGGGCTCGTCCAGGCCTTCCTCGTCCTCGTCGCCCTCGTCTGGCTCACCCCGCTGGCCGGCCTGTTCCTGTCGTCGCTGCGGTCGTCCGAGGACACCGCGAAGGGCGGCTGGTGGACGGCGCTGAGCAGCCCCGGGCAGCTCTCCTTCGACAACTACACGGCGCTGCTGGAGAACACCGGCATGACGCGGGCGCTGTGGAACACGGTGCTGATCTCGGTGCCGACGACCGTGCTGGTCGTGGTCGTCGCGTCACTCGCCGGGTACGCCTTCGCATGGCTGGAGTTCCCGGGCCGCGACGCGGTGTTCCTCGTCGTGGTGGCGCTGCTGGTGGTGCCGGTGCAGATCGGTCTGCTGCCGGTCGCCAAGCTCTTCGGGCAGCTGGGCCTGTTCGGCACCATTCCCGGTGTCATCCTCTTCCACGTCGCCTACGGGCTGCCGTTCGCGGTGTTCCTGCTGCGCAACTACTTCGCCGAGCTGCCCAAGGAGATGCTGGAGGCGGCCCGGATGGACGGCGGCGGCGAGTGGCGGATCTTCGCGCAGCTGATCCTGCCGGTGGGCAAGCCGGCCATCGCGTCGCTGGCCATCTTCCAGTTCCTGTGGGTGTGGAACGACATGCTGGTGGCGCTGCTGTTCGCGAACAGTTCCGCGCAGCCGCTGACGGTGGCGCTCCAGTCCCAGATCCGGCAGTTCGGCAGCAACATCGACGTCCTCGCGCCGGGCGCGTTCCTGTCCCTGGTGGTGCCCCTGGTGGTCTTCTTCGCCTTCCAGCGGCACTTCGTGCAGGGGGTGATGGCCGGGTCGGTGAAGTGACGGCCCTGCCGGGCGCTCACTCCGCGAGCTGGAGCAGCCGGTTCCAGTCGGCTCCTTCCAGCTCCGTGCCGCGGGGCACCATGGCGTAGGTGCCGTCGAGCCATGCGGCGACCGGTGCGGCCGGTATCTCGAACAGCGCGGTACGCGCGTCGCCGATCCGCAGGCAGAAGTGGGCCGGTCCGTCACCGTCGGCGCGGGACGGCCAGATCACCACCTCACCGTCACCACAGCGGGCGGCCATGCCCTCGGCCAGCAGGTCACGGCCGAAGACCCAGCGCACCGGGCGCAGGCCCGTTCTGCCGATGAGCAGCGTGACGGCGAGCGGGTCGTCCGTCCGGTAGGACAGCTCGCAGTTCAGGCGCAGGGAGAAGGAGAAGGACACCCGGTAGGTGATCCTCAGCGCAAGGGTGGACTGTCGCACGGTCGGCTCCTCGGAGAGCGGAGAGCGGGATGTGGTAGGCCGGGCGACGGGCTCTGTTCGTCGCGCGTGTCCGCACCATGTCCAGCCCCCCGGTCACGGCTCTCAGTCTCGGAGAGGGCCGCGTCGCGGTCTGTCGTGTGTCCCCTCCGGCCGCCTCGGGGCTCCCCCAGGCCGCTGTAGGGTCCACCCCACAGACACCCGCCCCCGCGCGGGGGCGGGTCTCCCGTGCCACCGCTCAGCCGAAAGGGGCACGCCTCACCGTCGAGGCGTGCCCCTTCCCCGTCCGTCCGCGGATCGCTCAGGAGCGTCGCAGCAGGTACTTGTGCTGGCCGGAGAGCACGAGTTCGCCGTGCTGGTTGTGCACGGTGGCGGCCGTGGTGACGACCCCGTTGTCGCCCCGGGGTTCCAGGGCGGTGACGGTGAGGGCGGGGTAGAGGGTGTCCCCGGCGTGCACCTCGGCCAGGAACTCGCAGGACAGCTCCAGGAAGCTGACGAACACCTCGCCGATGTGGTGCGGGAACAGCGTGGCGCCCGGCGCGGTGAAGGCGAGCACCTGAAGGCCGTGCACGACGGGCGCGGAGTGGCCGTGCCGGCGGGCGAACTCGGCGTCGTAGTGGATGGGGTGGTTGTCCGCGGACACCGTCTGGAAGGCGGCGGCGTGCGCGTCCGTCAGGGTACGGCTGGGGGCGCGGAAGACCTCGCCGACACGGAGGTCCTCGAAGGTGCGCGGCGGGACGACGGAGAAGGCCGCGGGGTCGAACGCGGCGGGCGTGGCATCGGGCCGGAGCTGGGTCATCGGGGTGTCCTTCCGGTGCGGGCGGCGAGGATGTTGGGGTCCTCGTCGGTGAAATAGGCCCCGCTGGCGATGTAGGCGGTGTCGCCGCGCACGGCGAGCGAGGTGGGGTTCTGCAGTCCGTCGGCACCGGTCAGTACGGTGCGGTGGCTGCCGTCGGACCGGACCCGGGCGATCTCGTTCTCGGCGTTGAGGGCGGCCAGGAGGGTGTCGCCGTGTCCGGTGAACGCGAAGTCGTCGATCTCGGTCAGACCGGTCGCCCGGGTCTGCACCGGACCCGCGGTGCCCCGTCCGGTGACCGGGATGCGCACGATGGTGCCCTGGTCGAGGTTGCTCACCCAGACCGCGCCGTCGTGCAGCTTGAGACCGTTGGCGCCGAGGAAGCCCTGGGAGTCCAGAGCGGGTGCGTCGGCCCAGCGGGTGGCCTTGCCGCCGGTGACGGGGATGCGCCAGACCGCGCCGAGTACGGAGTCGGCCGCGTACAGCCGGCCCGTCCGCTCGTCCAGGGCGAGGCCGTTGGGCAGTCCGTCCGCCGGGAGGGCGGCGACGCGCTGCGGGGTACCGCCGGGGCGCAGGCGCCACAGGCCGGTGAGATCGGCGCTTCCGGTGGCGTAGAGGAAGTACAGCGTGCCGTCCTGGGCGCGGACGATACCGCCGAGGAAGGGCGAGGAGAGGGCGGGGGTGACGGAGCCGGCCGGCGGCTGGGGCAGGGTGGCGAGGACGTGCACCGTGCCCCGGTGGTCGATCCGGGCGACCTGGCGGCTGTAGGCGAAGGTGACCACGGCGCCGCCGCCGGGTTCGAGGGCGATGTTCTCCGGGCGCTGTCCCTGGGTGATGTCCAGGTGGGCGAGGACGCGGGCGGTGCCGCGCGGGGCGGCGGACGCCAGGGGCGCGGGGCCGGCCGCCGCGAGGGCGAGGGCGGCCGTGAGGGCCGAGGCGATGAGGCCGGTGCGGATTCCCGCTCGGGTGACGCGCATGTCGTGCTGTTCTCCTCGGATGGTCAGGGTCGGGGGATGTTGCGCAGGTTGGTACGGGCCAGGTGGATCATGCGGCCGACCCCGCCGGTGAGGACGCTGCGGCCGGCGGCCAGCGCGAAGCCGCTGACCTGCTCGGCGGTGGTCTTCGGCGGGACGGCGAGCGCGTCGGGGTCGGTGACCACGTCGACCAGGACCGGCCCGTCGTGGGCGAACGCCTCGCGCAGCGCGCCGCGCAGGGCGGTCGGGGTGTCGACGCGGATGCCGCGCGCGCCGGCGGCGGTGGCGATGGCCGCGTAGTCGGTGTGCGGGTAGGAGGTGCCGTGCGGGGGCAGACCGTCGACCAGCATCTCCAGGTCGACCATGCCGAGCGAGGAGTTGTTGAAGACGACGACCTTGACGGGCAGGCCGTACTGGACGGCGGTGAGGAAGTCGCCCATCAGCATGGAGAAGCCGCCGTCGCCGGAGAGGGACACCACCTGCCGGCCGCGGTCCAGGAACTGGGCGCCGATGGCCTGCGGCAGGGCGTTGGCCATCGAGCCGTGCACGAACGAGCCGAGGATGCGGCGCCGGCCGTTGGGAGTGAGGTAACGGGCCGCCCACACACAGCACATGCCCGTGTCCACGGTGAACACGGCGTCGTCTGCGGCCTCCTCGTCCAGCACCGACGCCACGTACTCGGGGTGGATGGGGGTCATGGTCTCGACGTCGTGGGTGTAGGCGTGGACGGCCTTCTCCAGCGCGTGGACGTGCCGGTCGAGCATCCGGTCCAGGAACTGGCGGGAGCGCTTCTCCCGGACCATCGGCGTCAGGCACCTCAGCGTCTCGCGTACGTCGCCCCAGACCGCCAGCTCCAGCGGCGTCCGCCGGCCCAGCCGTTCGGGCTGGGTGTCGACCTGCACGGTCTTCACGTTCCGGGGCAGGAAGTTCTCGTACGGGAAGTCGGTGCCGAGCAGGATGAGCAGATCGGTCTCGTGCATCGCCTCGTAGGCGGCGCCGTACCCGAGGAGTCCCGACATGCCGACGTCGTACGGGTTGTCGTACTGGATGTGTTCCTTGCCGCGCAGGGCGTGGCCCACGGGGGACTTGACCTTCTCCGCGAACGCCATCACCTCCGCGTGCGCCCCGGCGACGCCCCGTCCGCAGAACAGGGTGACCTTGTCGGCGGCGTCCACGAGGTCGCGGAGCCTCGCCAGTTCCTGGTCGGCGGGGCGGATGGCGGGCAGGTCGAGCGGCATGGCCAGTTCGGCGCCGGCGCTCGGGGCGTCCTGGTCGGCCACGTCACCGGAGAGCGCCACCACCGACACCCCGCGCCGGCCCACCGCGTGCTGGATGGCCGTCTGCGCCACCCGGGGCATCTGCCGGGGCGAGGAGATCAGCTCGGAGTAGTGACTGCACTCCGCGAACAGCCGGTCCGGGTGGGTCTCCTGGAAGTACCCGGTGCCGATCTCGCCGCTGGGTATCTGTGCCGCCAGCGCGATCACCGGGGCCATCGACCGGTGGGCGTCGTACAAGCCGTTGATCAGGTGCAGGTTGCCCGGTCCGCAGGAGCCCGCGCAGGCGGCGAGCTTGCCGGTGAGCTGGGCCTCCGCACCGGCGGCGAAGGCGGCGACCTCCTCGTGCCGGACCTGGACCCAGTCGAGGGCGGTGTGCCGCCGCACGGCGTCGACGACGGGGTTGAGGCTGTCCCCCACCACTCCGTACACGCGTTCCACGCCCGCGCGGGCCAGTAGGTCGACGTACTGCTCGGCAATGCTCTGCTTGGCCACGGCACTCCTCGGGGTCGGTTGGCCTGAGGAGGCTCACGCTAGGAAGACCGCACGGGTTTTCTTGCCCGTCCGTGCACCGCCGGGGCACTTCGCGCGCACGGGCGGTCCCGGCCGTGGCACCTGGCCGTGTCCCGGCGCTCAGAGACCACCCAGAGGACGCGCAGAGCAAAGTCGCGGCTTCCGCACGGTCCTAGTTTGTCCCCAGGCCCACGGCCACCGCCCCTCGGCAGGGGCTCTTGTCACTCCGTACCGAGCAAGAGAAGCGAGTTCGTTCATGTCCCGTTCGCAGCAGCCCACCGTCGTCCTGGTCCACGGCGCGTTCGCCGACGCCTCCAGCTACGCCAGTGTCATCCCCGGCCTGCTCAAGCGCGGCCTCAAGGTCGTCGCCCCCGCCGTCCCCAACCGCAGCCTCATCGGCGACGCCGCCTACATCGCCTCCGTCATCCGCCAGATCGACGGCCCCGTCATCCTCGTCGGCCACTCCTACGGCGGCGCCGTCATCACCGTCGCCGGCGTCGAGGACAACGTCCAGGCCCTCGTCTACCTCTCCGGCTACGCCCTCGAAGTCGGCGAAAGCCTCGGCGAACTCCAGGGCCGCTTCCCCGACTCCGACCTCGCCGCCGCCCTCGTCTACACCCCTTTCCCCATCGAAGGCTCCGACACCCCCGGCACCGACGTCTCCGTCGAACCCGACAAGTTCCCCGCCATCTTCGCCGCCGACGTCGACCCCGACACCGCCAAGGTCCTCGCCGTCTCCCAGCGCCCCCTCGCCGCCCAGGCCTTCGCCGACGCCGCCCCCGCCGCCGCCTGGAAGACCAAGCCCTCCTGGGGCCTGGTCTCCTCCTCCGACCACACCATCAACCCCGACGTCGAACGCTTCGGCTACCAGCGCGCCGGCATGACCGTCACCGAGGTCGACTCCTCCCACCTCGTCATGCTCGCCCACCCCGCACGCGTCATCGCCCTCATCGAAGAAGCCATCGACGCCACCAGCAAGTAACACCGCACCTCACCCCGGGAAGCCACCGATGAACAGACCCCTGACCCGTCGCACCGTGACCACGTCCATGCTGGCCGGAGCGGCCGCGCTGGGAGCCACGGGCCTCGCCCACGGCACCCCGGCGCACACCACCGCCGGTACCGCGAGCGCCGCCTCCGGTGCGGTCGAGCCCACCATCGTCCTCGCCCACGGCGCCTTCACCGACGCCTCGAGCTGGTCCGCCGTCATCGAGCGGCTGCTCAAGAAGGGCCACCGCGTCATCGCCCCGCCGATCCCGTTGCGCGGCGTGGCGAGCGACGCCGCCTACCTCCGCAGCGTCATGGACAGCGTCGAGGGCCCCGTCGTCCTGGTGGGTCACTCCTACGGCGGTTCGGTGATCAGCCGTGCCGCCGTCGGTTCCGCCCAGGTCAAGGCTCTCGTCTACATCGCCGCCTTCGTGCCCGACGTCGGTGAGAGCGCCGCCGAGCTGTCCGACAAGTTCCCGGGCAGCTCCCTGGCGAGCACCACCGTCACCCAGAAGTACCCGCTGGCGGGCGGCGGGCAGGGCGACGAACTCCTCATCCGGCAGGACGCCTTCCACCGGCAGTTCGCCGCCGGGGTGCCCCGCACCACCGCGGACACCATGGCCGTGGGACAGCGTCCCATCACCGTGGCCGCCCTCCAGGAGCCGGCCACCGCGGCCGCCTGGAAGAAGCTGCCCACCTGGTACCTCATCGCCACCGAGGACCGCAACATCCCGCCGAAGGCGCAGCGCTGGATGGCCGCCCGTGCCAAGGCCCACGTGCACGCCGTCGACGCCCCGCACGCCGTCTCCGTCAGCGACCCCCGCGCGGTGACCGACGTGATCCGCCACGCCGTCCGGTCCGTGCGCTCCGGTCACTGAGCCCGCTCGTCTCCACTTCCCACCCGACACTTCACAGGAGGTACCTCATGGCCGATGAGCCGAACACGACGCACGGCAGCCAGCCCTGGCTGCACCAGAAGGGACAGGTGATCCAGGAGTTCGGTACCGTCAAGCAGTTCCCGATCGGCTTGACGTACGAGACCCGGATGTACGCCTGCCAGCGTCTGAACAAGGTGCTCGCGGACACCCAGATCCTCTACGGCCTCTACAAGAAGTCGCACTGGCTGATGCGCGGGGCCACCTTCTACCAGCTGCACCTGCTGCTCGACAAGCACGCCGGTGAGCAGCTCGAACTCGTCGACACCATCGCCGAACGGGTCCAGTCCCTGGGCGGGGTCGCCGTGGGTGACCCCCGGCACGTCGCGGAGATCACGTCCATCCCGCGTCCCCCGGACGGGGTCGAGGAGGTTCCGGCCATGCTGTCCCGCCTGCTGGAGGCGCACGAGACGATCCTCGTCGAGGCGCACGACGCCGCCGCGCGGACCGTCGAGATGGGCGACGACGGCACCAACGACCTGCTGGTCTCCCAGGTGATCAGGACCGGCGAGCTGCAGGCCTGGTTCGTGGCCGAGCACCTGGTCGACACGCCGCTGGTGCGCGTCTGACCTCAGGCCCGTACGGCACACACGTGAGCAGGGCGGCCTCCCCGAGGGGAGGCCGCCCTGCCGTGTGCGTGGGTGGTGTCGGCCGGGGTGCGGTCCGCCGGCCGCCGACCGGTGGACCGCGCCCCCGAGAAGACCGCGGGGCGGGGGCGTCAGGGGGTACCCGCCGCCCGGCCGGGGACTTCCGCCACGGGGCCGGCGGTCGCGTCGAAGGCGTGGGTCACCTCGGGGGCGGTGCCCTCGACGAGCAGTGCGCGGGCGGCCTCCTCGGAGCGGCGGTCGGTGACCGTGACCCGGGTGTGGTGCTGGGCGAGGTGTTCGGCCCAGGAGGCGACGAGGTAGGTCTCCACGAACCGGCCGAGATCATTCCCGTCCTGGTAGAGCCCCCAGCTCAGGGCGCCGGTGCGGTGCCGGGAACGGGCGACGCGCCGCATGCGGCGGGTGAAGGCGCCCCAGTGTTCGGGAGCCACCCGGTAGGTGACGGAGACGAGCACGGGGCCGTCGGCCGGGCCGGGCTCGAAGACGAGGGGCGGCTCCGGCCAGTGGTCGGACGGGCTGGGGTCGATGCCGTCCGTGCCGCGCAGCGGCCAGCGGCGCACGCTGAGCGCCCCGGCCAGCAGCAGCCCGGCGCCGATGAGGAGGGCCGCGGGCAGGCCGAGCGCGTCGGCCAGCGCGCCCCACAGGGGCGCGGTGAGGGCCTGTCCGCCCTGGAACACCACCAGGTAGACGGCGAGTCCGCGCGCCCTGACCCAGCCCGGCAACCGCTGCTGCACGGCCGCGTTGAGGGTCGACAGGACTCCGATCCAGGCCAGACCGGCGGGCAGCAGCGCGAGCGCCGCGAGCCAGGGCGCGTGGGTCGTGGCCAGGACGGCGAGGACCAGGGCGAAGACGACGGACCCCGCGGCCAGGGTGCCGTTGGCGCCGAGCCGGCGGCGGAGCACGGGCAGGGTGAAGGCCCCGGCCACCGCGCCGAGGCCGACCACGCCGAGGAGGAGTCCGTACCCGCCGGAGCCCAGGCGGAGGGAGTCCCTGGCCACCAGCGGCAGCAGCGACCACAGGGCGGCGCCGCCGGGGATGAACAAGGCGGTACGGAGCAGGACCCGGCGGACGCCGGGGGCGTGGGCGACGTAGCGGCGGGCCGCCTGCGCGGCGGCGAGGAGGCCCTCCCCGCCGGGTGGCCGCGGGGTCGTGGGCCGGTGCCACAGCAGCAGGACGGCGGCGATGCCGAGGAAGGACAGGGCGTTGAAGGCGAAGACCCAGCCGGCGCCGGCCGCGGCGACCAGGGCGCCGCCGACGGCCGGGCCCACCGCGCGCGCCAGGTTCACGTTCACCGCGCCCAGCGCCGCCGCCTGGGCCAGTTGGGTCCGGGGCACCAGCTCGGGCTGGACGGCCTGCCAGGCCGGGCCCATCAGCGCCGACCCGCAGCCCAGCAGGAAGGTCAGGACGAGCAGCGTGCCGGGCGTGAGCGCGTCCATGAACGCGAGCACCGCCAGGGTGCCGGACACGGCGAGCATGGCGCACTGGGCGGCCACCAGCACCGTACGGCGGTCGTAGCGGTCGGCCAGCACGCCGGAGGGCAGGGCCAGCAGCACGACCGGCAGGCTGGAGGCGGTCTGCACGAGCGTCACCAGCGAGGCACTGTGCCCGACCAGCAGCCACTGGGCGCCGACCGTCTGCATCCACGTACCGGTGTTCGACACGAGTTGGGCGATCCAGAGGGCGCGGAAGACCCGGGCCGCGAGCGGCGCCCAGGCCGAGGCGTCCCGGCCCGTCACGGCCGCGCTCCGGTCCAGGCGGGCGTACCGGCGGACAGCCGGCGGGTGAGCGCCGACACCACCACGAGCACGACCAGGGCGAGGGCCGGGGCCAGGGCGAGTGCGGTGTGGCGCACGAGCAGTCCGCCCGCGAACGCGCCGAGGAACATGGCCAGGACGGACAGGACGCGCCGGCCGGGCCGGGGGGCCGCCCCGCCCGCCGGTACGGAGTCGGCGGCCAGCCCGGTCAGGGTGAGGGTCAGTACCGTGGTGGTCATATCGGGAACGCCGAGGCGGCGGGCGACCGCGTTCTGCATGCCCATCGCGACGCCGAGCAGCACGATCAGGCTGTACTGGACGGGGCCGGTCACCTCACCGCCGCCGACCGCGGCCACGATCACCGCCACCGCCATCAGGACGGCCTGGACCGCCGTGCAGGTGCTCAGCAGGCGGCCCCGGTGGGCCGGGAACCGGGTGCCGAGCCGGCCGCCCCCGAGCGCCCCGCCGAGGAAGGCGGCTATCGCCACGAGGGAGGCGGGCACGGACAGTCCGGGGGCGCCGGCCAGCGCGAAGCCCAGGAAGACGACGTTGCCGGTCATGTTGGCGACGAAGACCTGGCCCAGCGCCAGATAGCTGACGGCGTCGACGAGTCCGGTCACCACCGTCAGCGCCAGCATCAGCGGGGGCAGGGGTCCGTGCCGGTCGTCCCGTGGCGGTGCCAGGGTGTGGGCGGCGTCGGTGAGCAGCTTGCGCATGGGGGGTCCTTCCGTGCGGCGTCGTGCCGCGTGCGGTGCGGTGCCGGTGCCGGGGCACCGCGCGGGCCGGCGGTCCGCCGCCGGAGCCGGTCGTGCTCGCCGCGGCGGGCCGGCCCACGCGTGCCCCGGTGCCGGTCTGGTGGGTCGGGTCCGTCAGGAGAAGCAGGGGTCGCCCACGGGGCCGGCCGTGCCCGTCTCCCCGGCGAGCCCCCGGCGGACCCGCCATTGGTGGTGCTCCCCGGCCTCCTCGGCCGCCTGGCCCAGGAGTTCGGCCTGGTGGACGCCCCGCCGGGCGGCCGCGGGGGCGGCCCGGTATCCGCCGAAGTGCCGCACCGGACTCCACTCGGGAGTCACCGGGGGCAGCGGTTCGTCGACGCCCTCGTACTCGCCGGCGGCGTACACGACCCGGCCGCCGACGACGGTGACCAGGGCCTCGATGTGCGGGATGCCGGCGTCGGGGACGGTGAAGTAGTCCTCGGTCAGGACGGTGAGGTCGCCGAAGTGTCCGGGGCGCAGTATGCCCTTGCGGTCCTGTTCGCCGGTGAGCGCGGCGCCGGCGGTGGTGAACATCGCCAGCGCGGTCTCCCGGTCGACCCGGTTGTGCGGCGGGCGCAGGGCCAGGTCGCCGACCGTCCGGCCGGTGACCAGCCAGTGCAGGGCGACCCACGGGTTGTACGAGGAGACCCGGGTGGCGTCGGTGCCGGCCGCGACGGTCAGGTTCCGCTCCAGCATGGCACGCAGCGGCGGGGCGTCCGCGGCGGCACCGGGGCCGTAACGGCGCAGGAACGCCTCGCCCTGGAAGGAGAGCCGGTTCTGCACCGACACGGCGCCGCCGAGGGCCGCGATCCGGTCGAGGCTGTCGGCGGAGACGGTCTCGGCGTGGTCGAACAGCCACCGGTTGCCGCCCGGGAAGAGCCCCTCGGCGGCCAGTTTCTCGAAGACGGCCAGGTCGCGGCGGATGGACTCGTCGTAGGTGGCGTGCAGCCGGAAGCCCCAGCCGTGCTCCATGAGCAGGCGTACGGCCTTCTCGAACTCGGTCTCGTAGCCGGGGGCCTGGTCGGGACGCGGCTGGGCGAAGTTCTCGAAGTCCGCCGCGGCCCAGGTGAGGTTCTCACCGGCGCCGTTGAGGCGCAGCCACTCGTCGCCGTCCTCGGGCCGGACCATGGAGGTCCAGCGGGTGAGGTCGTCGATCTCCTGCCCCGCGGTCTGCGGGAAGAGGTGGTAGGCGATGCGCAGGGACAGCTCGCCCGCCCGCGCCAGTTCCACGACGGTCTCGTAGTTCTCGGGGAAGTTCTGGAACCCTCCGGCCGCGTCGATCGCCGAGGTGAGTCCGAAGCGGTTCAGCTCCCGCAGGAAGTGCCGGGTGGAGACCGCGCGGTGCTCCGCGTCCAGCACGGGCGCCTTGGCGAGGGTGGAGTAGAGCAGGACGGCGCTCGGGGCCGCGAGCAGCATGCCGGTGGGGGTGCCGTCCCGGCCGCGCACGATCTGACCGCCGGCCGGGTCGGGGGTGTCGCGGCCGTAGCCCACCGCCTTGAGGGCGGCCCCGTTGAGGATCGCGGACTGGTACAGGTGCAGGACGAAGACGGGGGTGCCGGGCGCGGCGGCGTTGAGTTCGGCGACGGTGGGCAGCCGCCGTTCGGCGAACTGCTCGGCCGACCAGCCGCCGACCACCCGCACCCACTGCCCCTCGGGGGTGCGGGCGGCCTGCTCGGCGAGCATGGCCAGGCCCTCGCGCAGCGTGCGTACCCCGTCCCAGCGCAGTTCGAGTACGTAGTTGAGGCCGCCCCTGATGACATGCAGGTGGGCGTCGTTGAGGCCGGGGACCGCCCGGCGGCCGAGCGCGTCGATCACCCGGGTGGCGGGGCCGATCCGGCCGGCCATGTCCCGGTCGTCGCCGACGGCGGTGATGACGCCGTCGCGCACGGCGACGGCCTCGGCCCGGGGGCGGCGCGGGTCACCCGTGTGGATCATGGCGTTGCGGACGACGAGGTCGGCGGTCTCGTCGGGGGCGCGGGGCGTCAGCCCGCCGTTCGGAAGGGTGGACACCTGTGGACAACCTCCTGGGCACCAGCGGTCACCTTGTGTGTTCGTCGTGTCACCCTGAGGCTATGTCCGGCGTTCCGGCCCGGTTTCCGCTGAGCGCACGGGGAGTTGCCCGCCGACGCACTGGCATCCGCGCGGCCGGCGGCACTCACCCGCCAGGGGCCGTCCGGCCCCCCTCCTTTCCGCGCCGCCGCCGGTGCGGCGGTCCCGGGGCGGGGCGGCCCGTGACCCGTCGGGCCGCCACCGGGCGGCCCATGCCGGCGTGCACCCAGCCGGTGATCGCCCGGCCCGGTGCGCCCGGTGTGAAGATGCCCGCCACACCGAGGTCCAGCAGCTCGGGGATGCCGTCCGCGGGGATGATCCCGCCGCCGAACACCACGATGTCCTCGGCGCCCTCCTCCCTGAGCAGCCGCAGCACCTCGGCGAAGAGCGTCATGCGGGCCCCGGATAGCACCGGGAGGCCGATGCCGTCGGCGTCCTCCTGGAGCGCGGTGGCGACGATCTGGCGGGGTGTCCGGTGCGGGCCGGTGCGGACGACCTCCGCCCCCGGCTCGCGCAGGGCACGCGCGACGACCTCGGCTCGGCACGGTGACCAGCAGCCCGTCCAGGTCGCGTACGGCGGTCGGTCCCCGGACGGCGTCGGCCAGCCCGTCCGCCGGCACCAGCACGGCGTCCTCGCCGAGCCGGGCGAACACGGGATCGAGCGGAGCCGGCGTGCGGATCTGGGCCACCGGGTCGCCCAGCACCGCGTACAGCCGGGTCGTACCGGTGATCCGCGCGGCGGCGCCGGTGTCCGCACCGGTCTCCTGGACGCGAGGCGGCTCCATGGCTCTCCCCTCGGACGGTCCGCCCCGCCCCTGGGCCCGCCCCGCCCGGCCCGGCATCCACCTGACTCGCCCCTGCCGCTCGTCCGTGAGCGCCGCGTGGGTCCTCGGCCGGGGACCGGCTCAGTCGCGCCGGGCGGTGAGCTGGGCGAGCCCCTGCTCGACGTCGGCGTACGTCCCTTCCGCCCCGGGTGGCACCAGCGCGTAGGTGTCCCGCAGGAACCGCCCGGTCTCCGAGGCCGACAGCTCGACCAGCGCGGCCCCCGCGCCGGGGCGGCGCAGGACGATGCGCAGGGTGTCGGGCAGGCACCGGTGCCGGGGGAAGACCAGGACGTCCCCGACGCCGGCCGGGCGGCGCAGGCCCTCGGCGAGCAGGTCGCGGGCGAAGACCCAGTCGACGGGTCTGCTCTCGTGCGTCCCGAGGGAGAGACGGACGGCGTACGGGTCCTCCCGGTCGTATCGGAGCCGGGCGGGCAGCGGCACGCCGCGCTGGTCGGGGACGCTGACGACGACCGTGAGGGCGCGCAGGACGGGACCGAGGTGCTGGCTCATGGGGTCTCCCGGGACGTGGGAACAGGACTGGATCTGCCTGGGGTGACCCTAAGGACCCGGGCGCGCGGCCGTTGTCGCTGCGCGCATGCGCCGTTGCTCCTGGAGGAACGCCGGTCAGCGCCCGTCCGCCGGGGCGGGCAGCGGGATGCGGACGAGCAGGGTGGTGCCGCCACCGGGCGGGGAGTCGAGGGTCAGGGTGCCGTCGAAGGCGGCCACGCGGTCGGCCAGCCCGGTCATCCCGCTGCCGGCTGGGGCGGTGCCGGCGCCGCCGGCACCGTCGTCGGCGACCTCGATCCGCAGGTCGTCCGTGAAGTCCAGGCGGATGTCGATCCGGGTGGCCCCGGCGTGCTTGACGACGTTCGTGACCGCCTCGGCCACGACGAAGTAGGCGTTGGCCTCGATGGCCGGGTCGGTCCGGCGCTCGCCCACGCTCTCCACGACGGCGGGTACGGGGCAGCGGGACGCGAGATCCCGGACGGCCGCCACCAGGCCCTTGACGGTAAGCACCAACGGGTAGATGCCCGAGGCGAGTTCCCGCAGTTCGTTGATGGCCGTCTGCGCGTTGCCGATCGACTGGTCCAGCAGGTCGGCGGTGGCGGTCTCGGTGTCCGGGAGCATCTCCCGGGCGAGCCTGAGTCCGATCATGAGGCTCACCAGGCGCTGCTGCGCGCCGTCGTGCAGGTCCCGGGCCGTGCGCTGGTGCACCGCCCGCACGCTCTCCATGGTGCGTCTGCGGCTGTCCTGGAGCGAGGCCGCCATGGTGTTGAAGGAGGTGCCGAGCGCGCCGATCTCCGCGACCCTGCTGGGCGAGATCCGCACCCCCAGGTTCCCCGCCGCGAACCGCTGCGCGGCGGCCGCCGCGCCGCGCACCGGCCGGACCACCGCCCGGTGCTGGAGCACGGTGAACACGGCCACCAGCGCCATGGACGCGGTGAGTCCGATGCCGGCGGCGAGCACCGCCTGCCGTCCGTTGGCCTCCGCGGCGTCCTCGCGTGCCGCGAGCTGTTCGCGTTCGTTCTTCACGTACTGGTCGATCCGGCCCCGCAGGGCGTCGACGCGTTCCTTGCCGCGGACCGACACCGACAGGCTCGACGCGGCCGGGTCCTCGCGCCGGACGGCTTCGACCAGGGGGACGGAGTAGTCCTCGATGAAGGACTCGATGCCCCGGGTGATCTCCTCGGCGGCCCGCCGGTGGGCCGGTGAGGTGGCCGATCCGGTGAACCGCCGCGCTTCCGCCGGGAACCGGCAGCGGGCGTCCTCCCAGGGCTGGAGGAACGCGTCCTGGCCGGTGATGACGTAGCCGCGCTGTCCGGTCTCCATGTCGACGAGGAGCTGCTCCATGTCACCGGCCTCGACGAGCGCCGACCGGGAGGCGCGACGCGCCGAGGTGGAGCTGTTCGCGTCCTCGATCGCCCACAGCAGGACGGTGAACGCGACGCCTATCAGCAGGGCGAGCAGACCGCTCGCCGCGATCGTGAGGCTGGTCAGCCCCAGCCGCCGGCCCTTGTGCTCATGTCGTGCGCGCATGCCCCGTCCAGCGTGTGAAGAAGAGGTGCGGGATCGAGACATCCCGCGCCGCAGTGTAGGCGCACGGCCGCGTGGGCGGGCCGGCCCCATGGCTGCCTGCCTGCGACGACGCCAAACCGTAGGGCTCCCCCTATGGTCGGTCGGCCCGACCCGCGGGCATGCTGGGGATTATGTGCATCAATATCGTGGTCGTCGACGACGATCCCGGCTTCCGGCGCATCGCCGCGACGCTGCTGACGGCCCGGGGCCTGCGCGTGGTGGCGGAGTGCGGGGACGGTACGTCGGCGCTGGCCGCGGTACGGGAGCAGCGCGCCGACGGCATGCTGCTGGACCTGCACCTGCCCGACCTCGACGGGCTGGCGGTGGCCCGGCTGCTCAGCGAGCGGGAGCGTCCGCCGCGGATCGTCCTGACCTCCACCGACAAGTCGGTCTGGTCGGAGGAGGAGCTGGCGCGGGCGGGGATCGAGTCCTTCGTCGCCAAGGACCAGCTCTTCGACGCCGATCTGCGCGCCCTCTTCGCCGGGTCCTGACCGCTCGGCCGCCCGGCCGCCGTCACTGCCCGAGGTAGCGCAGGACGGCCGTCACCCGCCGGTGCCGGTCGGACGCCGCCTGGCTCAGCTCCAGCTTCATGAAGATGCCGGTCACATGCCGTTCCACGGCGGCGACGCTCACGTAGAGCCGGTCCGCGATCCCCGTGTTGGAGTGGCCCTCGGCCATCAGCGCCAGGACCGCCCGTTCCTTGGGGGTCAGCGCGGCCAGCGGGTCGGTGGGGCGTTTGCGCCCGAGGAGCGCCGAGATGACGTCCGGGTCGAGGGCCGAGCCACGGGCCACGACCCGCTCGACGGCGTCGGTGAGGGTCTGCGGGCTCGCCACCTTCTCCTTGAGGAGGTACCCCACTCCGCTCGGGTCGTCCCCGACCAGGTCGAGCGCGTAGGAGGCGTCGAGGAACTGGGAGAGGACGATGACGGCGGTCTCCGGCCGCGCGGTGCGGATCTCCTGGGCGGCGCGCAGCCCGTCGTCCTCCAGGCCGGGCGGCATCCGGATGTCGGTGATCACCACGTCGGGCCGGTGGGTGCCGGCCGCGCGGACGAGGTCCACGGCGTTGCCGACGGCCGCGACGACGTCGACGCCGGCCCTGCGGAGTATGGTCTCGATGCCTTCGCGCACGATCGGCTGGTCCTCCCCGAGGACCGCCCGCAGTGGTTGGCTCATGGTCGGCATCCTAGCCCGCGGGTTTCCCCCGTCGGCGGGGAGAAAGGTGCTGGTCAGGTCGGTCCGGGGGCGGCCGGGTTCAGTTCCGGGCCCCGTCGGCGCCGGCCTCCCGGGCGTGCGGGCGGGCCGGTCGGCCCCGGGAGCGGTCGCGGGTGTGCCGCGGAGGGCTGTCCGCGAACGGCCGCCGGGCGGCGCCGGTGGTGACCAGGCGTACGACGACCGAGACCCCGCGGACGCGCGATGTAGGGCCAGCCCCATGGTGCCGGGCGCGGTACGCCCCGCAGGATGGGGACCGTCAGGCGTCCACGCCCCCGGGGCGGTCTGCCGGCGAAGCTTGCCGGGGAGCGCACGGGGTCTTGCCCGGGGGTGCACGGGCCGGGCCGGCGGCGGTGCCACCGGGCCGCTCCGGAGGATGCTTGGTCACGTCTTCGAGGCACCCGACCCTCGCCGCACACCCATGAAGGACGAAGCACATGTTCCAGCGCATTCTCGTCGCTGTCGACGCGGGACCCGCCCGTGGTTCCGCCGTACGCCTGGCCGGTGACATGGCGCGGCTGACCGGGGGCAAGGTCAGTGTCCTGCACGTCGCCGCGTCCACGGCGACGCTCGCGGCCGTGGTGCCCCTGGAGGACGACGCGGAGGCCGCGGCCGTCCTCGACGAGGCACTCGCCCGGCTGCGGGACGCGGGTGTCGAGGCCGACGGCACCGTCGTGCACGCCCTGTCGACGCAGATAGCCACCACCATCTCCTCCGTCGCCGAGGAACGGGGCGCCGACCTGCTGGTGCTCAGCCCCCACCACCGCGGCGCGCTCAAGGCCCTCATCGACCCCCGGGTCAGCGACCTCGTCGCCCACCACAGCCGCGCGGCCGTGCTGCTGGCGCCCGAGGAGCAGGCATGAGGGACGACCTGACGGGTGACGAGGTCTACCAGCCGGACGGGTCCGAGGTGCTGGACGACGCCGGGCTGCTGGACGCGTCGGACACCCTCGACGACCGGGGCGGCACCGAGGCGCTGGACGAGGGTTACTCGCCCCCGGAGCGGCCCTGGGGCGTGGAGCACACCGGGGTCACGGCGGCCGAACGGTGGCGCGGGGAGAGCCTGGACGAGCGCCTCGCGGAGGAGGTGCCGGACATCGGCGTCCCGGACGGCGACGGGATCGGCGATCTCCTCGGCTCGGACGGCGAGTTGCTCGACGACGAGGTCGGTGACGCGCGCGCGGGCCGGCTCGTCGCACCGGACGAGGGCAGCCGTACCAACACCGAGTCGGACCTGTTCGCGTCCGACCGGGGACTGGACGGCGCCGGGGCGTCGGCGGAGGAGGCGGCCATGCACGTGGTGGCCGACCCCGAGCTGTACTGACGTACCGCCTCGGGGCGCCCCGCCCCCTTTCGGCGGGACACCCCGAGGCGGGTCTCCGGGCGCTGTGTCACCGGGCGGCCACGCACCGAGTCGGGCCTTCCGCCCCACAGGGAAGCGTGTGACACTGGCGTCCCCGTCCGCTGTGCGGACCCTCCGCACCGACCCACGAGAAGTGCGCCGTGCCTTCGCTGCCCCTGCCGCTCGCCCTCGCCGCGCGCCTGACGCCGGTCGCCGTGCTCGCCACGGCGGGCTGGGCGATGTCGTCCGCTCCGGACACCACCGCCGCTTCGAAGCCCGGCCCGGCGGCGTCCGCGACCGCGTCGCCGTCCGCCTCCGCGCCCGCCACCGAGGCGGCGGCCCGGACGTACACCGCCGCTCCCGATCCGTGCGCGAGCCTCGCCGCCCGGACGATCACCTCGCTGGTGCCGGGGGCGAAGACGGCCGGCAAGGAGATCGCCTCGACCGACGCCGAGGTGCGCCGCACCTGCTCCTGGAACGCGCTGAAGGGGTACGACTACCGGTGGCTCGACGTCTCCTTCGAGGTGATGGAGACGGACCAGGCGGCCGGGACGTCGTACCAGGAGCGGCTCGCCGACCGGAGCGGCGGCGGCACCGTCGAGGGACTCGGTGACGCGGCCTACTCGGTGGTGGACCTCACCACCGAGGACAAGCAGGAGACGCGTGAGGGCACCGTGGTGGTCCGCGCCGCCAACGCCCTGGTGGTCGTCACCTACAACGGCAGCGACTTCGAGTCGAAGAAGGCACCCGGCACCGACGAGATCAACAAGGGCGCCATCAAGGCCGCCAGGGAGGCGGTGGCGGCCCTGGCGGACGGTCAGGGCTGAGCTGCCCGCCGGACGGCCGGGATCACCTGTGCCCCGTAGGCGTCGATGACGGATTCCGTCGCGTCGTGCATGGCGTAGAGGGCGAACTGGTCGACACCGAGGGCGCGCAGCGCGTTCAGTTTCCCGATGTGGGCGGCGGGCGGTCCGATCAGGCAGAACCGGTCCACGATCTCGTCCGGCACGAACGCGGTGTCCGGGTTGCCGCTGCGTCCGTGGTGGGCGTAGTCGTAGCCCCGGCGCGCCTTGACGTAGGCGGTGAGTTCCCCGGGGACGGCGGCGGAGTGCTCGCCGTACCGGGCCACCAGGTCGGCGACGTGGTTGCCGACCATGCCGCCGAACCAGCGGCACTGCTCCCGGGCGTGGGCGAGCGCCCCGGGCGAGTCGTCGGCGGTGAGGTAGGCGGGCGCGGCGACGCACACGGTCACCTCGGCCGGGTCGCGGCCGGCCGCCACCGCCGCGTCCTTCACCGTCTTGACCATGTACTCGGTCAGGTGGAGGTCGGCGAGCTGGAGGATGAACCCGTCGGCCTCCGCGCCGGCCATCCGCAGCGCCTTCGGCCCGTACGCGGCCATCCAGACGGGGAGTTCGGCGCCGGGCGCGACCCACGGGAAGCGGACGGTGGTGCCGCCGCCGAGGTCGGCCTCCTCCCCCCTGGCCAGGGCCCGGATGACGCGCATGGCGTCGCTGAGCCGGGCCAGGGTGGTGGGCGGGCGACCGGCGACGCGCAGGGCGGAGTCGCCGCGGCCGATGCCGCAGACGGTGCGGTTGCCGTACATGTCGTTGAGGGTGGCGAAGGTGGAGGCGGTCACCTCCCAGGTGCGGGTGCCCGGGTTGGTGACCATGGGGCCGACCTTCAGCTTCGTGGTGTGGGCGAGGATCTGGCTGTGGATGACGAAGGGTTCCTGCCAGAGGACGGCCGAGTCGAAGGTCCAGCCGTAGCGGAAACCGTTGCGCTCGGCCCGTTTCATCAGGCTGACGACACGGGCGGCCGGCGGATCGGTCTGGAGGACGAGTCCGAAGTCCATGGGCGCGGCTCCTAGTTCAGGTAGTGGCAGGTGGAGCGCGGGAGGTAGACGCCGTGGCCGGGGCGGCCGGTGTAGCGCCGTTCGGTGATGACCGGTTCGCCGCGCGAGAGGACCGTCTCGACCCGGCCGGTGATCCGCTTGCCCTCGTACGCCGAGTAGTCGACGTTCATGTGGTGGGTGGCGGCGGAGAGGACCTGCTCGGCGTGCGGGTCGTAGATCACGAGGTCGGCGTCGGCGCCGGGCGCGATCGTGCCCTTCCTGCCGTACAGGCCGAACATCCGGGCCGGGGCGGCGCAGGCGAGTTCGATCCAGCGGCGCCTGCCGATGTGCCCGTCGACCACGGCCTGGTGGAGGAGGTCCATGCGGTGCTCCACGCCCGGCAGCCCGTTGGGGATCTTGGAGAAGTCGTCGCGGCCGAGTTCCTTCTGTCCGGTGAAGCAGAACGGGCAGTGGTCGGTGGAGACCACCTGGAGGTCGTCCGTGCGCAGGCCCCGCCAGAGCGCCGCCTGGTGCTCGCGTGGTCGCAGCGGGGTACTGCACACGTACTTGGCGCCCTCGAAGTCCGGCTCGGCCAGGTGGTCGGTGGAGAGGAAGAGGTACTGCGGACAGGTCTCGCCGAAGACCGGCAGGCCCTCGTCCCGCGCCCGGGCCAGCTCGGCGACCGCCTCCGTCGCGGAGACGTGGACGACGTACAGGGGTGCCCCGGCGACCTGCGCGAGCCGGATCGCGCGGTGCGTGGCCTCGGCCTCCAGCAGGGCCTTGCGGACCTCCCCGTGGAAGCGGGGGGCGGTCTCGCCGCGGGCCAGGGCCTGCTGGACGAGGACGTCGATGGCGATGCCGTTCTCGGCGTGCATCATGATCAGTCCGCCGTTGCCGGCGGCGCGCTGCATGGCGCGCAGGATCTGCCCGTCGTCGGAGTAGAAGACGCCGGGGTAGGCCATGAACTGCTTGAAGGAGGTGACGCCCTCCGCCACCAGCAGGTCCATCTCCTTCAGCGTCTCCTCGTGCACATCGGAGACGATCATGTGGAAGCCGTAGTCGACGGCGCAGACGCCTTCCGCCTTGGCGTGCCAGGCGTCGAGGCCCTCGCGCAGCGAGCCGCCCCGGGTCTGGACGGCGAAGTCGACGATGGTGGTGGTGCCGCCCCAGGCGGCGGCCCGGGTGCCGGTCTCGAAGGTGTCCGAGGCGTAGGTGCCGCCGAACGGCATCTCCATGTGGGTGTGGGCGTCGACCCCGCCCGGAACGACGTACTTGCCGGTGGCGTCGAGGACCTGGTCGGCGGTGAAGGACTCGGCCGCCGGGGTGCCGGAGGCGGCGAGGGCGGCGATCCGGCCGTCCTCGATCAGGACGTCGGCGCAGGTCTCGTCGGAGGCGGTGACGACGAGACCGCCGCGGACGACGGTACGGCGGCTGCTGCTGCTCATGCGGTTCCCCCTCGGTCAGGGCAGGGCGCTCACAGGCTGCTGAGGACGCGGTCCAGGATCGCGGCTCCCTCCTCGGCCTCCGCGACGGTCAGGGAGAGCGGCGGGGCGATGCGCAGGACGCTGGTGTCGTGGCCGCCGCCCTTGCCGATGAGCAGGCCGGCGGCACGGGCCTCCTCCAGGGCGGCGGAGGCGGCGCGGGGGTCGGCCTCGTCGGTGCCGGGCCGGGTCAGCTCGATGCCGATCATCAGGCCCCGGCCGCGTACCTCGCGTACGTGCGGGGACCGGGCGGCGACCGCCCGCAGCCGTTCGATGAGCAGGCCGCCGACCCGGCGGGCGTTGCCCTGGAGGTCGTGTTCGAGGAGGTGGGTCAGGTTGGCGAGGCCGGCCGCCATGGTGACCTGGGTGCCGCCGAAGGTGGAGATGCTGTTGGCGTCCAGGCAGTTCATGATCTCGGCGCGGGCGATGACACCGCCGATGGACATGCCGTTGCCGATGCCCTTGGCGAAGGTGACGATGTCGGGCGGGCCGGAGCGGCCGTGCGCCTGCCAGCCCCAGAAGTGGTCGCCGGTGCGGCCCCAGCCGGTCTGCACCTCGTCCGAGATCCACAGGATGCCGCGCTCGTGCAGGACGTCGCGGAACGCGGCGTACAGCCCGTCCGGCGGGGAGGTGAACCCGCCGACGCCCTGCACGGGTTCGGCGATCAGCGCGGCGGGCGGCCGGGTGTGGCCGAGGAGGTCCTTCAGGTCGGCGACGCAGGCGGCGGTGAACTCGCGGTCGTCCAGGTGTGCGTACGGCCCCCGGGTGCGGACGCCGCCGTGCACGTAGAGGGTCCGCAGCGGGGAGAGGGAGGTCGGGGACCAGCCCCGGTTGCCGGTGATGCCGATGGCACCGAAGGACCGGCCGTGGTAGCTGTTGCGCATCGCCAGGACCGTGTCGCTGCGCCGGTACGCCGTGGCCAGCAGCAGCGCGGTGTCGTTGGCCTCGGTGCCGGAGGTGGTGAAGAAGACCCGGGCGTCGGGGATGCCGCTCAGCTGCGCGATCCGCTCGGCGAGGTCGACCATGGGCCGGTTGAGGTAGAGGGTCGAGGAGTGCAGCAGCCGGCCGGCCTGCCCGGCGACCGCCTTGGCCACCTCGGGCAGGGCGTGGGCGGTCATGGTGGTGAGGATGCCGCCGAAGAAGTCCAGGTAGCGGCGGCCGGCCGCGTCCCAGACGTACCGGCCCTCGCCGTGGGTGAGTTCCAGCGGGTCCTCGTAGTAGAGGGCGAGCCAGTCGGGCAGCACGGCGCGGTGGCGGCCCAGCAGGTCGTGGGTCACGGCCGCACCAGCCCCTCGTAGGCGTCGGGGCGGCGGTCGCGGTAGAACGCCCACTGCCGGCGGACCTCGTCGACCAGGCCGAGGTCGAGGTCGCGGACGACGAGTTCCTCCGTGCTGTCACTGGCCACGTCGCCGACGAACTGGCCGCGGGGGTCGACGAAGTAGGAGGTGCCGTAGAAGTCGTTGTCGCCGTACTCCTCCTGGCCGACGCGGTTGATGGCGGCGACGAAGTAGGCGTTGGCGACGGCCGCCGCGGGCTGTTCCAGCTTCCACAGGTGGGCGGAGAGGCCGCGGTGGGTGGCGGACGGGTTGTACACCAACTGGGCTCCGTTGAGGCCGAGTTGTCGCCAGCCCTCGGGGAAGTGCCGGTCGTAGCAGATGTAGACGCCGACCTTGCCGACGGCCGTGTCGAAGACCGGCCAGCCGGCGTTGCCGGGGCGGAAGTAGAACTTCTCCCAGAAGCCCTTCACCTGCGGGATGTGATGCTTGCGGTAGGTGCCGAGGACGGTGCCGTCGGCGTCGATCACGGCGGCGGTGTTGTAGTAGAAGCCCGCCTGTTCGACCTCGAAGACGGGGACCACGATCACCATGCCGGTCTCGCGGGCCAGTGCCCGCATCCGGCGGACGGTGGGGCCGTCGGGGACGGGTTCGGCCCAGCGGTAGTGCTCGGGGTCCTGGACCTGGCAGAAGTAGGGGCTGTTGAAGACTTCCTGGAAGCCGATGATCCGCGTGCCCCGCCGCGCGGCCTCGCGCGCGTGCTCCTCGTGTTTCGCCACCATGGACTCGGTGTCCCCGGTCCAGGTGGCCTGGACCAGAGCGGCACGTACGACGTTGGCCATGAGTTGCCCCTTCGACGCGGCGTCAGAGCCTCTACGCCCGTAGAACAGGGCGTGGAAGGACGAACGTAAGCCTCCCGGGCGGACTTGCCAAGACCATCGTCCGTCCGGCGGGGTGTCGGCGGGGTTTCGCACTCCGTCGGGCGAGCCGGTGCGCGGGGGCCGGTGGCACGTCAGGGAGACACCCCGGCGGCACCCGGCGCGGCGGGTCCGCTCCCGCCGGCGCCGCGCGCGGCCTCCTCGGCGGGGGCGCGAGCGCGGGCCCCGGGCGGGACGGCCTGCTCGCGGTCGCGGCCCTCGGCGGGAGCGGGGCCGGGCGCGTCCCGGTCGAAGACGGCGGCGGGGCGTACGACGCCCCGGCGCGGGAGCCGCTCGGCGGGGCCCTGCGCGGCCTGCCACCGGGAGGGCGTGCGCCGCCCGGCGGGGCCTCCGGCCGCGTTACGCCGCGGCCACGGGGAGCTTTCCCGGGGCCGTGTCCGTGTCGGGGACATGGCAGGAGCTGAGCAGGTCGTCCAGGGAGAGGCCCAGCTCGCGGGCGAGCGCGGCCACCGTGAAGAAGGCCGGGGTCGGGGCCCGGCCGGTCTCGATCTTGCGCAGGGTCTCGGCGGAGACACCGGCGCCGGCCGCGACCTCGGGCATGCTGCGAGCGCCGCGGGCCTCGCGCAGCAGCCGCCCCAGCCGCTCGCCGCGTTCACGCTCTTCGGGGGTGAGGGGGGTGCGCACCATGCCGTCATTCTAATACCGGTCCCCGCGGCCGTGGCCGGCCCGTGCCGGTACTCCCCGGCGACGGCTGAGGATGCCGCCGCCGGGTGTCCGTGCCAGGCTGGGCGGCGAGCGTGCCCCCGTGTGTGACCGGCGCCCGCCCGGGTTACCCGAGCCCCGCACGTCGACCAGCGAAGGCGTCCCGGACCGGCGCGGGGACGCCGGATGGGAAGGCCATGACCAGCGGCTTCAGCGGACCGGAAGGATACGACCCCTTCGCGGAGTTCTTCGCCCGTTTCTTCGGCGGACCGCGCCAGGGCGGCGGCCCCCGCCAGATCGACATCGGGCGGCTGCTCAGCCAGCCCGCCCGTGAGCTGGTGCGGGGCGCCGCCCAGTACGCCGCCGAGCACGGCAGCCGGGACCTGGACACCGAGCACCTGCTGCGCTCAGCGCTCACCACCGAGCCGACCCGGAGCCTGCTCAGCCGGGCCGGCGCCGATCCCGACTCGCTGGCGTCGCAGATCGACGAGCGGTCCGGGCCGGTGCAGCACGACCCCGGCGAGGCCCCGCCGCCCACCTCGCTCTCACTGACCCCGGCGGTGAAGCGGGCCCTGCTGGACGCGCACGAGCTGGCCCGTGCCTCCGGAACCGGGTACATCGGCCCCGAGCACGTGCTGAGCGCGCTCGCCGCCAATCCGGACTCGGCGGCCGGGCACATCCTGAACGCCGCCCGTTTCGCGCCGTCCGGTCTGCCGCCGGAGGCCCCGGAGACCGACCGGACCCGCGCCCCCGAGGGGCAGCGGGCCGGCGGCACCCCCACCCTGGACAAGTACGGCCGAGACCTCACCGACCTGGCCCAGCAGGGCCGGATCGACCCGGTGATCGGCCGGGACGACGAGATCGAGCAGACCGTCGAGGTGCTCTCCCGCCGGGGCAAGAACAACCCGGTGCTGATCGGTGACGCGGGCGTCGGCAAGACCGCCGTCGTGGAGGGGCTGGCGCAGCGCATCGCCGACGGGGACGTGCCGGACGTGCTGTCCGGGCGCCGGGTGGTCGCGCTGGACCTGACCGGTGTGGTGGCCGGCACCCGCTACCGGGGTGACTTCGAGGAACGCCTGAACACCATCGTCGGGGAGATCCGCGCCAACTCCGACCATCTGATCGTCTTCATCGACGAGCTGCACACGGTGGTCGGCGCGGGCGGCGGCGGCGAGGGCGGCTCGATGGACGCGGGCAACATCCTCAAGCCCGCCCTGGCCCGCGGCGAGCTGCACATCGTGGGCGCGACGACGCTGGAGGAGTACCGCCGGATCGAGAAGGACGCGGCCCTGGCCCGCCGCTTCCAGCCCATCCTGGTGCCGGAGCCGACCCCCGCGGACGCCATCGAGATCCTGCGCGGTCTGCGCGACCGCTACGAGGCCCACCACCAGGTCCGCTACACCGACGAGGCGCTGGTCGCGGCGGTGGAGCTGTCCGACCGCTATCTCACCGACCGGCGGCTGCCGGACAAGGCCATCGACCTGATCGACCAGGCCGGCGCCCGGGTCCGGCTGCGGGCCCGCACCAAGGGCACGGACGTACGGGCGATGGAGCGCGAGGTCGAGCAGCTGATCCGGGACAAGGACCAGGCGGTCGCGGACGAGAGTTACGAGCAGGCCACCCGGCTCCGCGACCGGATCGTGGACCTGAAGCAGCGGATCTTCGAGGCGGCCGGCGACGGCCAGGCCGACGAGGGGCAGAACCTGGTCGTCGGCACCGAGTCCATCGCCGAGGTGGTGTCCCGGCAGACCGGCATCCCGGTGAGCAGCCTCACCCAGGAGGAGAAGGACCGCCTGCTCGGTCTGGAGCAGCACCTGCACGAGCGGGTCGTCGGCCAGGACGAGGCCGTCCGGGTCGTCTCCGACGCCGTGCTGCGCTCCCGCGCGGGGCTCACCGGCCCCGGCCGGCCGATCGGCAGCTTCCTGTTCCTCGGCCCGACCGGTGTCGGCAAGACGGAGCTGGCCCGCGCGCTGGCGGAGGCGCTGTTCGGCAGCGAGGACCGGATGGTCCGCCTCGACATGAGCGAGTACCAGGAGCGGCACACCGTCTCCCGCCTGGTCGGCGCCCCGCCCGGCTATGTCGGTCACGAGGAGGCCGGCCAGCTCACCGAGGTCGTCCGCCGTCACCCGTACTCGCTGCTCCTCCTGGACGAGGTGGAGAAGGCGCACCCGGACGTCTTCAACGTCCTCCTCCAGGTCCTGGACGACGGGCGGCTCACCGACTCCCAGGGCCGCACGGTCGACTTCAGCAACACGGTCGTGGTGATGACCAGCAACCTGGGCTCCGACGTGATCACCCGGCGCGGGGCCACGCTGGGCTTCGGCGCGGGCGGTTCGGAGGCCGACGAGGAGGCCCGGCGGGAGCAGGTGCTGCGTCCGCTGCGCGAGCACTTCCGGCCGGAGTTCCTCAACCGCATCGACGAGATCGTCGTCTTCCGCCAGCTCACCGGTGAGCAGCTGCGGCAGATCACCGTCCTGCTGCTGGACCAGACCCGCCGGATGGTCAGCGCCCAGGGCATCACCGTCGACTTCACCGCCGCGGCGGTGGAGTGGCTGGCCGAGCGCGGCTACCAGCCCGAGTACGGCGCCCGCCCCCTGCGCCGCACCATCCAGCGCGAGGTCGACAACGAACTGTCCCGCCTGCTGCTGGACGGCCGCGTCGCGGAGGGCGGCGGCGTGACCGTCGACGTGGCGGACGGGCGCCTGGTCTTCCGGACAACCGGGCGCGACGACGCCCTAGGGGCGTGAGGAACCGCGCGACCGGTCACGACGGGGCCGCACGGTGGACCTCACCCGGCGGACCGCACCACCATCGCCGATCCCCCGCCCCGGCGCGTCTTCTCGGCGGCGGCGAGCCACCGCCCGTCGGGCAGCCGCTGCACCCCCGTCGCCGCGCCGATCTCGGGATTGGCCTTGAACGCGTGCCCGAGCGCCTCCAGCTCCCGCCGGAGGGCGCTGTCGTACAGGCCGGGCTCCAGCTCGGTCTGCGCGGCGTTGCGCTGGCTGGCGCGCGGCGCGGCGATCGCGTCGACCAGCGGCAGCCCCCGGTCGAGGAACCCGGTCAGGGTCTGGAGCACGGTGGTGATGATGGTCGCGCCGCCGGGCGAGCCGACCGCGACGACCGGCTTGCCGTGCCGGTCCAGCACGATGGTGGGCGCGATGGACGAGCGGGGCCGCTTGCCGGGGCCGGGCAGGTTCGGGTCGTGGACCGCCGGGTTGGCCGGGGCGAAGGAGAAGTCCGTCAGCTCGTTGTTGAGCAGGAAGCCCCGGCCGGGCACGGTGATGCCGCTGCCGCCGGTCTGCTCGATGGTGAGCGTGTAGGCGACGACGTTGCCCCATTTGTCGGCGGTCGTCAGGTGCGTGGTGTTCTCGCCCTCGTACGTCGTCGGCGCCGCCGTGCCGCCGGCCCCGCAGGACGCCGGGTGGCGCGGGTCGCCGGGGGCGAGCGGGCTGGTGAGCGCCGCGTCGTCGCGGATCAGGCAGGCCCGGGAGTCGGCGTACCGCTGCGACAGCAGTTCCTTCGCCGGTACGTCCTCGAAGGCGGGGTCGCCGACCCAGCGGCCCCGGTCGGCGAAGGCGATCCGGCTGGCCTCGATGAAGCGGTGCAGGTAGGCGGCCTCGCTCGCCTTGGACAGGTCGGTGCGCTCCAGGATGTTGAGGGCCTCGCCGACCGTGGTGCCGCCGGAGGAGGACGGGGCGATGGAGTACACGTCCAGGCCCCGGTAGGAGGTCTTCGTCGGCGGCTGGAGCTTGGCGCGGTAGGCGGCGAGGTCCTGCTCGGAGAGGTCGCCGGGGCGGGCGTTCCAGCCGGCCGCGGGGTCCACCGGCGGCTTGTTCACGGTCTCGACGATGTCCTCGCCGAGGTCGCCCCGGTAGAGCGCGTCGACGCCCTCGCGGGCCAGTTCGCGGTAGGTGCGGGCCAGGTCGGGGTTCTTGAACGTGGAGCCGAGGGCGGGGAGTTCGCCGCCCGGCAGGAACAGTTCGGCGGTGTCGGGGAAGTAGCGGAACCGCTGTTCGTTGGCGGCGGTCTGGGAGCGGAAGGTCTCGTCGACGGTGAAGCCGTCGCGGGCCAGCCGTTCGGCGGGCGCCAGCAGGGAGCCCAGCTTGCGGCTGCCCCACTTGTCCAGGGCCTTCGCCCAGGTGGCGGGCGTGCCCGGAGTGCCGACGGACAGGCCGCTGCTGACGGCGTCGGCGAGGGCGAGGGGCTTGCCGTTCTCCGTGAACAGCGACGCGTCCGCGGTGAGCGGCGCGGTCTCCCGGCCGTCGATGGTGCGCACCGTGCGGGACTTGGCGTCGTAGTAGACGAAGTAGCCGCCGCCGCCGACGCCGGCCGAGTACGGCTCGGTGACGCCGAGCGCGGCGGCGGTGGCGACGGCGGCGTCGACCGCGTTGCCGCCCTTCCTGAGCACCTCGACGCCGGCGGCGGTGGCGTCCGCGTCGACACTCGCGACGGCGCCGCCGTACCCGGTGGCCACCGGTGTCTTCACCGGTGTACCGCTCCCCGTGCCCCGCGCGCTCTGCGTGGCGGGCGGCGCCGCCGCCCCCACCGACACGACGGCGGCCGACACCGCCAGGACCGTCAGTTTCCGTGCGACCGGATGACGCATCCGCACCTGCACCTCCAGGAAGAAGCCGTTCGGGACGGCCAGTTGGCCGTCATGCCCCCGTCAGGGGTCAGTCGAACACCTCTCCCCCTCCGGCCGCCAGCATGCGCGCCCGTCCGCAACAAGGTTTGCACTTTCGCCCCCTGGTGCGGGCCGTTCCCCGGGCGGGGCGGTGCCCCCGCTGCACGGGGGCGGGCAGCGGGGGCACCGCGGTGCGAGGCGGCGGCTACGACGTGGCCAGCGCCTCGGTCGGGGGGAGCCGGGCGGCGCGCAGGGCCGGGTAGAAGCCGGCCAGGCCGCCGATGACCAGGGTGGCGCCGATGCCGCCCGCCATGGCCCAGACCGGCACGACCGTGCTCATGCCCTGGTAGCTGGCGTAGGCGATGGTCACGCCGATGCCGAGCAGCACGCCGCCGATGCCGCCGAGGGCGGAGAGCAGCAGCGCCTCGGCGAGGAACTGCGTACGGATCTGGCCGCGGGTCGCGCCGAGGGAGCGGCGCAGGCCGATCTCGGAGCGGCGTTCGAGGACGGAGATCACCATCGTGTTGGCCACGCCGACACCGCCGACGAGGAGGGAGACGCCGCCGAGCCCGAGGAGCAGTCCGCTGAGGGTGTCGTCGGTGGCCTCCTTGGCCGCCAGCACGTCGGAGGGGCGGGAGACGTCGACCTCGTTGGGGAACTCCGGGTTGGCGGTGGCGCCGAGCTTCGCCTGCACGTCGCCGACGGCGGACTCCTCGACGCGGGTGTAGACGGAGGTCGGGTAGCCGTCGAAGCCGAGTTCCTCCTCGGCCACGGCCCAGCCGACCATCGCGTTGCTGTCGAGGTCGGGCAGAAGCTCGTTGGGGGCGAGCAGGCCCACCACCGTGAACCAGCGGTCGCCCAGCCACACCTTCACCTCGGGCCCCGCGTAGTGGATGCCGAGCTGCTCGGCGGCGTGGGAGCCGAGGACGACGGCCGGGTACCGGCTGGTGGCCGCGTTCAGCCAGGTGCCGTCCGTGAGTTCGGCGCCGATCGCCGCCAGGAGGTCGGTGCGGGCCGCGGTCACCCTGAGGCCGCCGGACTGCGCCACCGGCACGTGGTCGTTGCGGTAGACCTTGGCGGACGTCTTGCCGAGCGCGGACACCGTCTCGACCTCGGGGATGTCGCGGATCATCGCGAGCGAGGTGGTCGGCAGGTGCGCCTGCCCGCCGTCGAAGGACTCGCCGGGCGAGACGGTCAGGAGGTTCGTGCCGAGCGCGGCGAGCCGCTGGTTCAGGTCATGGGTGGACGACGTGGAGATGCCGACCACGCCGATCATCGCGGCGATGCCGATGGCGATGCCCAACGCGGACAGGAACACCCGCATCGGCCGTGCGCGCAGTCCCGAGCCGCCGACCCGAACCACGTCGGCGGGTCCCATCCGCGCCGCCTTGGGGCGCGGTGGCGGGGGCAGGTCCCGCCACGGGGGCCGGCCGGTGTCCCGGTCCGTGGTCGTCAGGCTCATCGCAGCCCTCCTTCGGCGGCCACGAGTTCCCCGGCCGGCGCGTCGCCGAGAGCCGAGTCGTACTCGATCCGCCCGTCCTTGAGCCGGACCTCACGGGGCAGCGAGGCGGCGATGTCCCGGTCATGGGTGATGACCACGACCGTCGTCCCGGCCTCGTGCAGCTCGTGCAGGAGTTCCATCACCACGGCCCCGGAGCGGGAGTCGAGCGCGCCGGTGGGTTCGTCGGCCAGGAGCAGCGGCGGATCGCCGAGCACGGCCCGCGCGATGGCCACGCGCTGCTTCTCGCCGCCGGAGAGCTGGTGCGGTTCGTGGTAGAGGCGGCGGCCGAGGCCGACCCTGCGCAGCGCCCGTTCGGCCAGTTCGCGCCGTTCGGCGCGGCCTCGGCCGCTGTAGAGGAGCCCGTCGGCGACGCTGTCCAGCGCGGGGACGCCCCGGGCCAGGTGGAACTGCTGGAAGACGAAGCCGATCGTGGCCGCCCGCAGCGCGGACAGGTCGCGGTCGCGGAGTTCGTCGATGTCGTGGCCGGCGATCCGCACCTTGCCGGCCGTGGGCCGGTCCAGGGTGCCCATGATGTTGAGCATCGTGGACTTGCCCGAACCGGAGGGTCCGACGACGGCGAGCAGTTCGCCGCGGTGGACGACCAGGTCGGCGGACCGGAGGGCGGTCAGGTCCCCGTAGGACTTGGACACCCCGGCCAGGTCCACGACCGGATGGGAGGAAGCGGTCACTTCGCCACTCCTACGACGGTTCCCTCGGTGATGCCGGCTCCGGAGACCTCGACCATGCTGTCGGCGAAGATGCCCAGTTCGACCGGCACGTACTCGACGCCGTGCGGTGCCGAGGGCTTGACCACCTCCAGTGCGTAGCCGCCGCCGTCGCGGGCCACGAGGGCGTTGACGGGGACGGCGAGCACGTTCTTGCGGCTCTCCGACTGCAGGGTGACGTCGACGGATGCGGCCTGGTAGTCGCCGAGGCCCTTCTGGTCCTTCACCTTCAGTTCCACCGGGAGAGTGGCTTCCTGGTCGCCCTCCCCGCCCGCCGCGCCGGCGTCGGCGGACTGGTCGTCCGCGACGTTGGAGGGCGCGCCGACGTCGGTGACCGTGCCCTGGACGGTGCTGCCGTCGGGGAGCGTAACCTCGGCCTTGGTGCCGACCTCGACGAGGTCCTCGTACTGCGCCTCCAGGTCCACGGTGACCACGCGCTCGGTCGCGGTCCAGCTCAGCAGCGGGCCGCTGGGCGAGGTGCCGGTCGAGCCGGTCACCTTCGAGACCTTCCGGGCGCCGTCGGCCACCACCGCGTCGCCCGGGTCGACTTCGCCGGTCTCCTCGCGGTTCAGGTCGTCCTGCCACTCCTCGACGGCGGCGGCGGTGGCCGCGTTGTACGTGGAGTCGGCGGTGAAGCCGTCGTAGCCGAGGGCCTTCAGGTTGGCTTCGAGGATCTTGACGTCGCTGCCGGAGTCCCCGGAGCGCATCGTGCGGTAGAAGGGGATGTCGCCGTAGAGCAGCGGTGTCTTCTGCTGGTTGACGCTGTAGACGTTCTCGCCGCGTTCGATGGTGGCGCCCGCTTCGGGCAGCCAGGTCAGGATGCCGGAGCCGCCGCTGCCGCCCGCCCCGCCCTGGGCGGAGCCGCCCGGGGCCACGGCCTGCACGGTGGCGGCCTCGCCGTAGCCGATGGTGCCGGCCACCGTCTCGGAGTCGGTGAGCGTGGTCCGCTTCACCTTGGCCGTGGCCGACGGGCCGGTGGGCGCCCGGGAGGTGTCGTCGTCCCCGCCGCCGAGGACGCCGCTGGCGGCGAGTCCCGCGGCGGCGGCCACCACGATCGCGGTGAGCACGATCAGGGAAGTCCGCAGCGGTCGCCGTTTGCGGCCGTCCGCCGGGGGCTCCCCGGCCGGCACGGCGGGGCCGCCGTGGTCACCGCTCCCGGCCGGCACGGCGCTGTCCGGCTCCGGTTCGGCGGCCACGGTGCCGGGCGCGCGTACTTCGAGGGTGCCGGACGACTCGCCGCCGGGCCCGACGGCCCCGCGCTCATGGGTCTCGTCAGGGGCGGTCATTCGCCGACCTCGAAGATGAGCGAGCCGCCCGGGGACTTGTCCTGGCAGGCGGCCGACGCCTTCTGCATCCGCGCGTCACTGGGGTCCATGCCGAGCGCATCGATGTTGATCTTGATCTGGCCGCCCTCGACCTCCGGGTCGGGGAACTTGGGCACTCCGTTCTCCCGCATGCACTTCGCCCAGGCCTGCACCTTCGCGGAGTCGACGTCGCCGCCCCTGGCGTCCTGTCCGACGCCCTGCGGCATCTTGTCGCGGCACGCCTCCTGGGCCGCCTGCGAGTCGGGGTCGTCCGCGTTGCCGGGGTTGATGAGCACCCGGCCGTCACCGCCCTGCTCGGGGTCCTGGTAATCCTCGACCCCGTTCTCCCGCATGCACTGGGCGTAGTCCAGGGCCTGCTGATATCCCGATCCGGCGGCGGCCGACGACGACCCCTCGGCCTCGGTCTCCGCGGCGTCGGAGTCGGAACAGCCCACGGCGGCGCCCATCACGAGAACGGCGGAGGCGGCGAGAAGAAGGTGCGCTTTGAGGCGCTTACGTGTGTTCGACATGCCGTAAGTCATACGCGGGCGGCGGTAACACGGCGGACACAGAAGGAACCGGGTGCCGACCGATTATCCCTGCCCCGGCGGAACGTGTGACCGTCCTGTGACCCGATGTCCTGACACGGTAAGTCCACTTGCCCCAGTGGCTCGCCGAAATTCCTTTTACCCGGACGACGAAAGGAAGTCCGATATGCCCTCGGACCTTTTGACCCTCGCTCCCGGTTCGACCGCCTTTCCCGACGATCCCGCGCCGCCGCGACGGCACCGGTTCGCGTTCTGGCGTTCGCCCCCGGACCAGCCGGGCTGGGCCCGCCCGGCCCTGCTGGCCGTCGCCGCGCTCGCCGCGCTGCTGTACACCTGGAACATCGCCGGCAGTGATCTGTCCCCCTACTATTCGGTGGCCGCGCGGAGCATGTCGGAGAGCTGGAAGGCCTTCCTGTTCACCGCCTTCGACCCCTCCTCCACCATCACCCTCGACAAGATCGGCGGCTTTCTGTGGCCGCAGGCGCTGTCGGCGCGGCTGTTCGGCTTCCACGACTGGGCGCTGACCCTGCCGCAGTGCGTCGAGGGCGTGGTCACCGTGCTCGTCCTGTACCGGCTGGTGCGGCGCTGGCAGGGGGCGGCGGCCGGGCTGGTCGCGGCGGGGCTGCTGGCCCTGACGCCGCTGGCCGCCTCCATGTTCGGGCACGCGATCCTCGACTGCTCGGTCACGATGTGCCTGGTGCTGGCGGCCGACCAGGGCCAGAAGGCGGTCCTCACGGGCCGGCTGAACCCGCTGCTGCTCTGCGGCGTGTGGATCGGGCTGGGGTTTCAGGCCAAGATGATGCAGGCGTGGCTCGTCGTCCCGGCGCTCGCCGTCGCCTACCTCGTCGCCGCCCCCCACGGGCTGCGGCGCCGGGTCGGGCACCTGCTGACGGCGGGCGGGGTGCTGCTCGCCGTGTCCCTCTCCTGGGTCGCGCTGATGACCTTCACACCGGAGGACTCCCGCCCCTACGCGGACGGTTCGACCAACAACAGCGCCTTCGCCATGGTCTTCGGCTACAACGGCTTCAACCGCTTCCACGAGGGACTGATCCCGGGGGCCGTCGGCGCGCCCTCCGGGGGCGGCGGCACGGGCGCGGCGGCGGACGGTACGGACACGGGGACGTCGGCGGGCGCGGAGGCGACGGGGGGCGCGGGGGCGGGTGCGGATACGGGTGCGGATACGGGTGCGGATACGGGTGCGGCCGAAGGCGCGGCGGCGGGCGGTACGGCCCAGGACACCTCCCAGGGGGCCGACGGCGGCACCGCCCGGGACGGTGGCGGGGCGAGCGCACCGGCGTCCGCGTCGCAGCCCCCGCAGGGCGGGTCCGCCGCGCTCGCGGTGCTGCCCGGCTCGGAGGGCTGGGGCAAGCTCCTCGGGCCGCGCTTCGCCACCCAGATCGGCTGGCTGTACCCGCTCGCGCTGATCGCCCTGGTCCTGGGCCTGGTACGGCACCGCGGGGCCGCGCGGACCGACCGGCGCCGCGCCGGCTACCTGATGTGGGGCCTGTGGCTGGTCACGGCCGCGCTGGTGCTCAGCGCGATGAGCATCCCGCACACCGCCTACGCCGCCCTGCTCGCCCCGCCCCTGGCGGCGCTGTCCGGCGCCGGTGCGGTGGCCCTGTGGCGCGTCCACCGGGCGGCCCGCGGCGGCCCTTGGGCCTGGATACTGCCCGTGGCGATTCTCGCGCAGGAGGTCTGGACGATCCGTACGGCCGCCCCGTACGCGGACTTCGCGCCCTGGCTCGTCCCCCTGGTCCTGGTGGCCTCGGTCGCCGCCTGCGCGGCCTTCGTGTACACCGCGCTGCCGCGCCCGTCGGGCCGCCGCCTGGCCCGGCGTGTCACCGCTCTCGGTCTGGTGAGCGGGTGCGTCGCGGTGATCGCCGCGCCGGCCGTCTGGTCGCTGAGCGTGCTGGACGAGCGGTACGCGGGCTCGCCGTTCGACGCCTACGCGGGGCCGCCGTTCAAGGTGCCCGGGGGCTCCGGCCCGGGCGGCAAGGGGATGCGTACGTCCAAGAACGGCGTGCTCGGCGGGGTCACGTCCACCACCTCCCAGGGCCCGGACGTACTCGCCGAGCTGAGCCCCGACCAGGAGAAACTCATCGATCACGTGCAGCAGAACAACCGGGGCGCCGCCTACGCCTTCTCCACGAACAGCTGGCAGACGGCCTCGCGCTACATCTACAACCGGGCCCTGCCCGTCCTGCCCCTGGGCGGCTTCCTGGGCGAGGCGAACGTCGTGACGCTCGCCGAGTACCAGGACCTGATCCGGGCCGGCGACCTGCGCTTCGCCCTGGTCGGCACGCACGCGGGCAGCATGAGCGGCGCCGGGGGCGGGCAGGCGAGCGAGCCGCCGCCGGACAGTTCGGTGGCGCGGATCGACCGGTGGGTGAAGTCGGCCTGCGCCGAGGTCGATCCGGCCTCCTACGGCGTGACCGCGCCGAGCGGCAAGGACGCCGAGGGCAACACGGAGACGCTCTACGACTGCGCCTCGGCCGTGCGCTGAGGACTGCTCCGCGCACGACACGGCCGTACGACAAGGCCGTACGACAAGGCCGCACGAGGAAACCGCACGCCGAAGCCGGCGCACCCCGCACGGGCCGCCGGCTTCGCCGCGCCGGGGGCCTCACCAGGCGACGGGCAGCTCCTCCACGCCGTACTGCACGGCGAACTGACGGAACCGCAGTTCCTCCACGGGCACGGCGAGCCGCAGGCCGGGGAAGCGGGACAGCAGCGCGGCGAAGCTCAGCCGGAGCTGGGCGCGGGCGAGGGCGGCGCCGACGCAGTGGTGGATGCCGTGTCCGAAGGCCACGTGGGCGGTGTCCTCGCGGGTGATGTCCAGCCGGTCCCGCGACAGGCCCCGCGGCCGGGCGCGGTTGACCGCGAGCAGGGAGCAGGTGACGACCTCCCCCTTCCTGATCTCCTGGCCGCCGACGGTCACGTCCGTCAGCGCGGTGCGCGGCGAGGCCGTGGAGACCACCGACACGTACCGCAGCAGTTCCTCCACCGCCCGCGGCAGCAGCGCCGGGTCGGCCCGCAGGGCGGCGAGCTGGTCGGGGTGCTGGAGCAGGGCGAGCAGCCCGAGGCCCAGCATCTGCGCCGAGCCCTCCAGGCCGGCCGCCAGGAACGAGGCGCAGACCCCGGCCAGTTCCGCGTCGGTGACCTCGTCGCCGTGCTCCCGGATCAGCGTGCCGAGCATGTCCTCGCCCGGGTCGGCGCGTTTCCTCGCGACGATTCCGCCCAGGTACGAGGCGAAGGCCTTCTGCGCCGCCACCCGTTTACGGGCACGCCCGCTGGAATGCGCGTCCATACGGCTGGGCGCCCGTACGTCGAGCATTCTGCCGAGCGCGGCGAGGTCGTCGCGGGGAATCCCGAGGAGGGCGCAGATGACGAGTCCCGGTACGGGCCAGCCGAAATGGCGCATGAGATCGGCCGGTGATCCCGCCGCGGCCAGCGCGTCCAGCCGTTCGGCCACGATCTGTTCGACGACCGGTTCCATTCTGCGCATGCGGCGCAGCGTGAATTCCGGCGCGATCAGTTTGCGCAGCCGGGTGTGCTCCGGGGGGTCGTAATGCAGCAGGTTCCCTTCTTCCCTGGCCCCTCGGGAAATGGCCCGTTCGAGATCGGGCGGCTTGGCGGTGAACCGGTCCGCGTCCCCCAGCACCGCCCGCGCCTCGGCGTCCCCGGTGACCAGCCAGTCCGCTCCGCCGGGGTCGGGGCAGACGGGTGTCTCGTCGCTCATCCGGCTCAGCTCGGGCAGCGGGTCCAGGATGCGGCGGCGCAGGTGCGGGGGAATGTCCGGCGGCTTCGGCATGACGGGCCTTTCTGGGCGGTGGTTACCAGGAGACGGGCAGGTTCTCGATGCCGAAGGTGGCCATCCACGGCGGGCGGAAGCGCAGTTCCTCGCGCGGTACGGCGAGCCGGAGCCCCGGGAAGCGGCGCAGCACCCCCGCGAACGCGATCCGCAGCTCCATGCGGGCCAGGGCGGCTCCCGCGCAGTAGTGGATGCCGTGCCCGAAGGCCACGTGCGTGGTGCCCTCCCGCAGGATGTCGAGGCGGTCCGGGGGCGCGCCGGGCGGCTGGGCCCGGTTGACCGCGAGGAACGAGCAGGAGACGACCTGGCCGGGCTCGATGACGTGGTCGCCGACGGTCACCTCGGTCAGGGCGGTGCGCGGCGAGGCGACCGCGACGACGGTGACGTACCGCAACAGTTCCTCGACCGCCTGGCCCATCAGTTCGGGGCGTTCGCGGAGCAGGGCGAGCTGGTCGGGGTGGTCGAGGAGGGCCAGGACGCCCAGGCCGAGCATGCCGACCATGTTCTCGATGCCGGCGGCCATGACGGAGGCGGCCAGGCCCACCAGTTCCTTGTCGGAGACGTCGGTGCCGTGGTCCTTGACGAGCATGCTCACCAGGTCGTCGCCGGGGTCGCGGCGGCGGGCGGCGACGTACCGGGCCAGATAGTTGTCGAAGGTCTTGGCGGAGGCGCGGCGGGCCTGCCAGCCCCGGTTGTCGCGCCGGCTGAGGTCGAGGTGCCGGGCGAGTTCCGCCTGGTCGTCGCGGGGGATGCCGAGCAGGGTGCAGCCGACCAGGCCGGGGATGGGCCAGGCGAAGTGCCGGACGAGGTCGGCGGGCCGTCCGGCCCGTTCCAGGACGTCCAGCCGGTCCTCGATGATCCGCTCGACCTGCGGTTCGATCCGGCGCATCCGGCGCAGGGTGAACTCCGGTGCCAGCAGCTTCCGCAGCCGGGTGTGCTCCGGCGGGTCGTACATCAGCGGGTTGCCGATCTGGGTGATCTGGCGGGACTCCTCCTCGGTGTCGGCGGGTGGCCGGGTGCTGAACCGGTCCGCGTCGCCGAGGATGGCCCGTACTTCCTCCCGGCCGGTGGCGACCCAGTCGATCAGGCCCGGTCCGGTCTCCGGCACCAGCGGTGTCTCCGTGCTCATGCGGCCGAGGCCGGGCGGCGGGTCCATGCCCTCCCTGAGGTGGTGGGGGATGATGTCCGCCGTCCGGTCGCGGTTGCGGCCCCTGAGTTCACCGGTTTCCCTGGTCATCGCTGGTCCTTCCGTGCGGGCGTCGGCGCGGTGCGGATCTTCTGGTCGAGGACGCGGCCGATGACGGGCCGGTGCGCCGGTTCGAGCATGTCCTCGTGGGCGGCGAGCACCTCGTGCGTCTCGATGTCCCCGGCGACGTACGGCCGCCAGCTCGCGACCGCCTCGGTCGCGAGGAGCGTCTCGGTCTTGCGGTCGGTGGCCACGAACACCAGCAGGTCGCCCCGGAAGACGGCCGGCCGGTGGTCCCGGATGAGACCGACGGTGTTCTTGATGACCTCCCGCATGTTCTCCAGCAGCGGCCCGCGCACCTCCATGGCCCGGCTGTCCTTCCCGGCCTGGCCCTCGCCCCAGGTCGCCCGGCCGTCGTCGGGGCCGAGCACGGACTCGTCCTCACCCGCGATCTCGCCGACGTCGCGCAGCGGGTAGGCGTCGAGCAGCGCGAGCAGTTCCACCTCCTCGCCGGCGTCCTGGAGCCGGCAGGCGATGGCCTGGGCGACCACGCCGCCGAGCGACCAGCCGAGCAGCCGGTACGGCCCGTGCGGCTGCACGCCGCGGATCTGCTCGATGTAGTCCGCGGCCATCTCGTCGATGGTCTTCGGCAGCGGTTCCGGTCCCGCGAGGCCGCGCGCCTGCACGCCGTACACCGGCAGGTCCGCCGGGAGGTACGGCAGCAGGGTGGCGTAGCTCCAGCTCAGCCCGGTGCCGTGGTGGACGCAGAACAGCGGCCGCCGGCTGCCTTCGGGGCGCAGCGGCAGCAGCACCCCGAGGTCCTCGGAGTTGCGTACGGTGCGCCGGTGCACGCCGTCGCGCAGGTGCCGGCCGGGCACGTCCGCGTGCAGGCGGAGCCGTCCGTCGGGGTCCCGGCGTGCCCACCGGCCGGTGCGGAACATCCGTTCCCCCGGCCCGCCGAAGGGGCTGGCGACGAACCGGCCACCGGTGGCTCCGGGGGCGTCGGCGTAGCCGCGGGCGAGGCCGCGGCCGGCCACGTACACCTCTCCCAGGGTGCCGGGCGGGACCGGGTGCAGGTAGTAGTCCAGGAGGTAGGTGCGGGTGTCCCCGACGGGGGTTCCGGTGTCGAGCAGCGCCGGGAGGTCCTCGCCGGGCGCGGTCCGGTGGCCGAGCCACGGTCCGGCGGTCTCCGCCGCGTCCTGGCCGCTGAGCAGGGCGGGCCGGGGGTGGCGGGCCCGCCACTCCCCCGCGCCGTTCACCGGCTCGGGTCCGTCGCCGCCCACCATGACCACCTCGGCGGCGCGTGGCCGCGGCACGGTCGGCAGCAACGCCCGTGTGGTGACCAGGCGTACGCCGGTCCCCTCGGCGGCGCCGGTGCCGGTGTCGGTGCCGGTGCCGTCCGGTGTGCCGAGGTGGACGGTGCCGCCGGCGAGCGCGGTGAGCAGCGGGAGGAGCAGTTCGGTGACGGGCATCCGGGTGTCCAGGACGGTCCGGACGGGGTCCGCCGCGCGCGCTCGTGGGTCGTCCCGTCGCCCGGTGAACGCGGCGGCCTGTTCCGCGAGCGCGCGGTGCTCGACGACGACGCCCGCGGCGGTGCCCCGGTCCGCCGCCGGTGCGGCGGGGAGGAGCAGTGCCGCGTGGGCCGGCAGGGGCGGGGCGGGCGGGGGACCCGTGGGCCCCGCCCCGGTCGCCGCGTCCTCGACGGGCAGCGCGGGGAGGCCCGCGGGGGCCGCGGCGTCGGTGACCACGGCGGCGGGCCGGGTCCCGCCCGGCAGCACGAGGGCCTCGTCCGGTGACCGCCCGTCCCCGGTGACACAGCAGGCCGCGCCCGACTTGAGCACCCCCAGCAGCGCGGTGACCAGGCGTACGCCGGCCGGCACGGCGATCGCCACGGTGTCCTCGTGGCCCACGCCCCGTGCCGCCAGCCGCCGGGCCAGGGCGTCGGCCGCCGTGTCCAGGGCGCCGAAGGTGAGGGAGGTCTCCGCGTCGGACACGGCGACCGCCTCGGGGGTCAGCGCCGCCCGCTCGGCCAGCAGCTCGGTCAGCGTGCGCCCGGGGTCACCGGTCTCGTCCCCGGTCTCGTTCCCGGCCGGCAGGGCCGCCCGCCGCTCGGCCTCGTCCAGCAGCACCTCGACCTGGCCGACCCGCAGTTCGGGATCGTCGGCGACCTGTTCCAGGACGTGCACCAGGCGGCGGGCGAGGGCGTCGGCGGTGGACGCGTCGAAGAGTTCGGCGGCGTACTCCAGGGTGCCGACGATGCCGTCCGGGTCGCCGTAGTCCCCGAAGCTCTCGGTGAGGACGATCCGCAGGTCGAACGGGGAGGCCGGCGGCGCCACCGGCAGCCGCTCGGTCGCGAGGCCGGGCAGTTCCGCGTCCTCCCACTTCTCGGCGATGTCGTCGCGTACGTCGAGCACGACCTGGAACACCGGGTGGTGTCCCGCCGACTCCGGCGGCGCCAGCAGCTCCACCAGCCGCTCGAACGGCACGTCCTGGTTCTGCTGGGCCTCCTGGTACACCTCGCGGGCCCGTTTGACCAGGCCGAGGAAGGAGGGGTTGCCGAAGGTGTCCAGGCGCAGCGCGAGCAGTCCGGCGAGCGGCCCCACCACGCCCTCCAGGCTCTCCTCGCCGTCCGGCCGGGGCAGTACGGTGCCGAGCACCAGGTCGGAGCCGGCCGCGAGACGGGTCAGCAGCAGCGCCAGCGCGGCGTGCACGGCGGTGAAGGAGGTCGCGTCGGCGGACTCGGTCGCGTCCATGAGCCGGGCGTGTGTCTCCGCCGGGACGCGCACGGGCACGGACGCGGTCCGCCAGGTGGGGGCCGGGGGCCGTTCCCGGTCGACGGGGAGGTGGGTGCGCGGCGGGGTGTCCGCCCAGGTGGCCTTCCAGTACTCCAGCTGGTCGGTGACGAGGCTGTCGGGCTTCTCCTCGCCCTTGAGGAGTTCCCGTTCCCAGACCGCGTAGTCGGCGAACTGCAGGGGCAGCGGGGCCCGTTCGGAGACGCGTCCCTCGCGCCGTGCCCCGTAGGCGGCGGCCAGGTCCCGGAGCAGCAGGTTCACCGAGGACTCGTCCGCGGCGATCGGGTGGACCACCAGGAGCAGCACGTGTTCGGTCGCCGAGAGCGCGAAGAGGTACGGCGCCCAGGGCGCCTCCCGCGTCAGGTCGAAGCCGCGCCGGACCCGGGAGCCGAGCAGCCTCGGCAGTTCCTCGGCGTCGGTGCGTACGAGGACCGGTTCGCTCACGAGGTCCCCGGCGTCCGACACCTCCTGGACGAGTCCGTCCTCCGGGGTCTCCCGGAACCGTGTGCGCAGCATCTCGTGCCGTTCGACGAGGTCTCCGAGGGCGGCGTTGAGGGCGGGCACGTCCAGGTCGCCGTCGAGCCGGAGCGCGGCGGGCAGGTTGCTGGTCGCTCCCCGGTCGCCGTGGCGCTGCGCGTGCCAGATTTGCCGCTGGCGCACGGATGCGGGGATCCGGTCGGGCCGCTGTTCCCCGGCTCGCAGCGGGGGGCGGAGTTTGGCGCCGAGGAGCCGTTCCACGCCGATCGGGGTGGAGGACCCGAAGAAGTGCCGGATGCTCAGTTCGGCGCCGAGTTCGGTGCGGATGCGTCCGGCGAGCCGCATCGCGAGGGCCGAGTTGCCGCCGAGGTCGAAGAAGTTGTCGTCGGGGCCGACCCGTTCGAGGCCGAGCACCTCGGCGAAGAGGGCGCAGAGGGTTTCCTGGAGTTCTCCTTGCGCCGCTTCGGCGGAGACGAGGTCGGCGTAGTCCGGTGCGGGCAGGGCCGACTTGTGCAGTTTGCCGTTGGGGGTGAGGGGCAGGGCGTCCAGGACCATCAGGGTGGCCGGGACCATGTATGCGGGCAGGCGCTCGGCAGCGAAGGCGCGCAGCGCGCCGGTGTCCAGTGCGCCGGCCGCGGCGGTGGGGACGGCGTAGGCGACGATCCGGGGATCGCCGGGCCGGTCCTCGCGGACGAGGACGGCGGCCTGGGCGACGTCCGGGTGGGCGGCGACGACGGACTCGACCTCGCCGAGTTCGATGCGGAAGCCGCGGATCTTGACCTGCTCGTCGGCGCGGCCCGCGAAGTGCAGCAGCCCGTCGTCCGTCCAGCGGGCCAGGTCACCGGTCCGGTACATGCGCTGCCCGGGGAGGAACGGGCAGGCCACGAACCGTTCGGCGGTGAGGTCCGGCCGGCCCAGATACCCACGGGCCAGGCCCGGCCCGGCGAGGTACACCTCACCGACCGCGCCTACCGGTGCGGGGTGCAGGAACTCGTCCAGCACGAAGACGCGCGTGTTCGTCAGCGGACGCCCGATCGCGGGCGGGGCGTCCTCGGGTGTGATGCCTTCCGCGATCTCGACGGCGGTGGTCATCACCGTCGCCTCGGTCGGCCCGTACGTGTTCCACAGCCCTGCCTGTGCGCGCCAGCGGGCGGCGAGATCGGCGGTGAGCCGCTCGGCACCCAGCACCCAGTTCCGGACACCGGGCACCGCCTGCGGGTCCAGGACGGAGAGCAACGAGGGCACGACGCTGGCGACCGTGACCCCCGAGTCGCGGATCATCTCCGCCAGCGCCTGGGCGTCCGTGCGTTCCTCGCTCGACGCGATCGCCAGCGTGCCACCCCTGGCGAGGGTCACGGCCACGTCCAGCACGGAGGCGTCGAAGCTGAACGACGCGAACTGCAAGGTCACCTCACCCGGGCCCGCGCCCAGCACCGGCCCCATCGCCGCCACCAGGTTCGAGAGCCCACCGTGCGCGACCGCCACACCCTTCGGCCGGCCCGTCGACCCCGACGTATAGATCACATACGCCAACCGCTGCGGGTCAGAGGGCACGTCCAGCGGCTCTCCGGGCCCGGCGGACCCGGCGGCGAGGGCCTCACCGGCGTCCGCCAGCCACGCCTCGTCGATCACCGGGGCGGCTTCGCTGGAGGCGACCATGAACGCGAGCCGGTCCGCCGGATACTCCGGGTCCAGCGGCACGTAGGCCGCCCCGGCCTTCCACACCGCCACAATCGCCACGACCATGTCGACACCCCGCGCGAGCCTCAGACCCACCCGCGACTCCACGCCGACGCCGCGCTCCCGCAGCGATCGCGCCAGCCGATTCGCCCGCGCGTCCAGCTCCGCGTACGACAGTTCCACGGACCCGCACCGCACCGCCGCACTCTCCGGTGTCCGCGCCGCCCACTGGGCGACCAGCTCCGGTACGAGGGCCGGGTCGACCGGACGCCCGGTGGCGTTCCACTCCTCGGTCACCCGCGCCCGCTCGTCGGCGTCGAGCACGTCGATCTCGCTCAGCCGCACCTGCGGGTCGGCGGCGATCTGCTCCAGCACCCGCACCAGCCGGTCACCGAGCGACCGTACCGTCGACGCGTCGAACAGATCCGCCGCGTACAGGATGCCGCCGCCCAGACCACCCGGCGCGCCATCGGCCCCCCGCCGCTCCGCCAGGGAGAAGGAGAGGTCGAAGCGGGCCGGGGGTTCGGCGATCGGGGGCAGCGGTGTCACGCGGAGACCGGGCAGATCCCATGCGGCCTCGGGCACGTTCTGCAAGGCCAGCATCACCTGGAACAACGGGTTGCGCGACAGCGACCGCGCCGGGTTCAGCTCCTCCACCAACCGCTCGAACGGCACGTCCTGATGCGCGTACGCCGCCAGATCCGTCTCCCGCACCCGCCGCAGCACCTCGGCGAACGACGGATCACCCGACAGATCCGCCCGCAGCACCAACGTGTTCACGAAGAACCCGGACAACCCCTCCAACCGAGCGTCACCACGCCCCGCGATCCCCGTCCCCACCGGGATGTCCGACCCCGCGCCCATCCGCGACAGCACCACCGACACCGCGGCGTGCACCAGCATGAACATCGTCGCCCGGCCGCGTCCGGCGACCTCGACCAGCCGCGCGTGCGTCCGCGCGTCGACCTCGACGTCGACCGTGCCGCTGCGGAAGGACGGCTCGGCGGTGCGCGGCCGGTCCACCGGCAGCCGCAGCTCCGGCGGCGAGTCGGCCAACGCGCGCCGCCAGTAGTCCAGCTGGGCACTGATCAGACTCTCCGGGTCCTCCGGATCACCGAGCGTCTCCCGCTGCCACAACGCGTAATCCGCGTACTGCACCGGCAACGGCTCCCACTCCGGCACCCGCCCCGCACACCGCGCCCCGTACGCCACCCGCAGATCACGCGCCAACACCCCCATCGACCAGCCGTCCGACGCGATGTGATGCACCACCAGCAGCAGCACCGCCTCACCCGGAGCCGTCGTCAACAACGCCGTCCGCCACGGAAGGTCCGTGCTCAGATCGAAGCCGCGGGCGCACAGGTCGTCCAGGGTGGCGTGGAGGTGCTCGGGGTCGGTGTTCCTGAGGATGAGTTCGGGGTGGGCGGCCGGCCCGGTCAGCACGTCCTGCCGGGGCTTGCCCTCGTGGGAGGGGAACACCGTGCGCAGGCTCTCGTGCCGGTCCGCGAGATCCCCGAGCGCCGCCGCCAGCGCCGCCCGGTCCAGGTCGCCGGTGAGCCGCAGCGCGAGCGGCAGGTTGTACGCGCCCGCCGCGTCCGAGTCCGTCCCGTCCATGCGGTTCAGGAACCACATCCGCTGCTGCCCGAAGGAGAGCGGCACCTCCTCCGGCCTGGGCCGGGGGCGGAGAGCCACGGGCCGACCTCCGACGGACGCGCCCGTGCCGGCCGCCGCTTCGGATTCGGCGGCTTCGGTATCGGCTTCGGCTTGGACCACGGCTCGTGCGAGGCCCGCGACGGTCGGTGCGGCGAAGAGGTCCCGGATGCTCAGGTCCGCGTCGAACACCGTACGGACCCGGGCGACGAGCCGCATGCCGAGCAGGGAGTCACCGCCCGACGCGAAGAAGTCGTCGTCCACGCCGACGTGTTCCGTGCCCAGCACCTCGGCGAAGAGGCCGCACAGGACTTCCTCGACCGGGGACGAGGGGGCCCGGCCCGGACCGCGTACGACCTCGGGGGCCGGGAGCGCGGACCGGTCGATCTTCCCGTTGGGGGTGAGGGGGAGTTCACCGAGGAGCATGACGGTGGTGGGAACCATGTACTCGGGCAGCCGCTCGGCGGCGAAGGCCCGGATGGACGCCGGGTCCCCCTGGGACACGGCGTAGGCGACAAGACGGTCGTCGCGGACGAGGACGGCCGCCTGCGTGACGTCCGGGTGGGCGGCGACGACGGACTCGACCTCGCCGAGTTCGATGCGGAAGCCGCGGATCTTGACCTGGTCGTCGGCGCGGCCCGCGAAGTGCAGCAGCCCGTCGTCCGTCCAGCGGGCCAGGTCACCGGTGCGGTACATGCGCTGCCCGGGGAGGAACGGGCAGGCCACGAACCGTTCGGCGGTGAGGTCCGGCCGGCCCAGGTATCCACGGGCCAGGCCCGGCCCGGCGAGGTACACCTCACCGACCGCGCCCACCGGTGCGGGGTGCAGGAACTCGTCCAGCACGAAGACGCGCGTGTTCGTCAGCGGACGCCCGATCGCGGGCGGGGCGTCCTCGGGTGTGATGCCTTCCGCGATCTCGACGGCGGTGGTCATCACCGTTGCCTCGGTCGGCCCGTACGTGTTCCACACACCCGCCTGCGCACGCCAGCGGGCGGCGAGATCGGCGTTGAGCCGCTCGGCACCCAGCACCCAGTTCCGTACACCGGAGACCGCCTGCGGGTCCAGGACACCGAGCAGGGACGGCACCACACTGGCGACCGTGACCCCGGCGTCGCGGACCATCTCCGCCAGCGCCTGGGCGTCCGTGCGCTCCTCGCTCGACGCGATCGCCAGCGTGCCACCGGCGGCCAGAGTGACCGCCACATCCAGCACCGAGGCGTCGAAGCTGAAGGAGGCGAACTGCAGGGTCACCTCACCCGGCCCCGCGCCCAGCACCGGCCCCATCGCCGCCACCAGATTCACCAGCCCACCGTGCGCGACCGCCACACCCTTCGGCCGACCCGTCGACCCCGACGTATAGATCACATACGCCAACTGATCGGAACCGACCTCGACACCGAGGGGAGCGTCCGACTGAGCCGCGACGGCCGCATCCGCCAGCCACGCCTCGTCGATCACCAGCACCGCACCACTGTCCGCCGCCATGAACGCGAGCCGCTCCGCCGGATACTCCGGGTCCAACGGCACATACGCCGCCCCCGCCTTCCAGACACCCAGGACCGCCACGACCATGTCGACACCCCGCGGAAGCCTCAGACCCACCCGCGACTCCACACCGACGCCGCACCCCCGCAACAACCGCCCCAACCGGTTCGCCCGCGCATCCAGCTCCACGTACGACAACTCGACGGACCCGCACCGCAGGGCCGGTGCGTCCGGGGTCAGGACGACCCGGTTGTCGAACAGCTCCAGCCATGAACCGGCCGCCTTGGGGCGTGTCTCGCCGTTCCACTCCGTGAGCACCCGCGCCCGCTCGTCGGCGTCGAGCACGTCGATCTCGCTCAGCCGCACCTGCGGGTCGGCGGCGATCTGTTCCAGCACCCGCACCAGCCGGTCACCGAGCGACCGTACTGTCGACGCGTCGAACAGATCCGCCGCGTACAGGATGCCGCCGCCCAGACCACCCGGCGCGCCATCGGCCCCCCGCCGCTCCGCCAGGGAGAAGGAGAGGTCGAAGCGGGCGGGCAGCTCCGTCACCGGTGGCAGGGGCGCGACCCGTAGTCCGGGCAGGTCCCATGCGGCCTCGGGCACGTTCTGCAAGGCCAGCATCACCTGGAACAACGGGTTGCGCGACAGCGACCGCGCCGGGTTCAGCTCCTCCACCAACCGCTCGAACGGCACGTCCTGATGCGCGTACGCCGCCAGATCCGTCTCCCGCACCCGCCGCAGCACCTCGGCGAACGACGGATCACCCGACAGATCCGCCCGCAGCACCAACGTGTTCACGAAGAACCCGGACAACCCCTCCAACTGAGCGTCACCACGCCCCGCGATCCCCGTCCCCACCGGGATGTCCGACCCCGCGCCCATCCGCGACAGCACCACCGACACCGCGGCGTGCACCAGCATGAACATCGTCGCCCGGCCGCGGGCCGCCAGGGCCACCAGGCGGGCGTGGGTGTCGGCGTCCACCTCCACCGGGACGCTGCCGCCCCGGAAGGACGGTTCGGCGGGGCGGGGCCGGTCCACCGGCAGCCGCAGCTCCGGTGGCGAGTCGGCCAACGCGCGCCGCCAGTAGTCAAGCTGGGCACTGATCAGACTTTCCGGGTCCTCCGGATCACCGAGCGTCTCCCGCTGCCACAACGCGTAATCCGCGTACTGCACCGGCAACGGCTCCCACTCCGGCACCCGCCCCGCACACCGCGCCCCGTACGCCACCCGCAGATCACGCGCCAACACCCCCATCGACCAGCCGTCCGACGCGATGTGATGCACCACCAGCAGCAGCACCGCCTCACCCGGAGCCGTCGTCAGCAACACCGTCCGCCACGGAAGGTCCGTGCTCAGATCGAAGGGGTGGTGCGACCGCCGGGCGAGTTCGTCGGGCAGCCCGGCCGTATCGGTCTCGGTCACCGTCAGCGGGGGCCGGGCGGCCGGGCCGGACAGCACCCGCTGCCACGGTTCGCCGTCCGTGTCGGGGAACACCGTGCGCAGGCTCTCGTGCCGGTCCGCGAGATCCCCGAGCGCCGCCGCCAGCGCCGCCCGGTCCAGGTCGCCGGTGAGCCGCAGCGCGAGGGGCAGGTTGTACGCGCCCGCCGCGTCCGCGCCGGTGCCGGTGGCCATCCGGTTCAGGAACCACATGCGCCGCTGGGCGTACGACAGCGGTACGCGGTCGGGTCGTACGGCTGGGCGCAGGGGTGCCCGTGAACCGGCGCTCGCGTCGGCCAGTGTCCGGGCCAGGCCGGCCGCCGACGGGGTGGCGAACAGGTCGCGGACGCTGAGGTCCGCGTCGAGCACCGCGCGGATGCGGGCGGTGAGCCGCATGCCGAGGAGGGAGTCGCCGCCCGATTCGAAGAAGCTGTCGTCGGGTCCGACCCGTTCCCGGCCCAGCACGTCCGCGAAGAGGCCGCACAGGATCTCCTCGACCGGCGTGGCGGGCGCCCGTCCGGTGCCCCCGGCGGCCTCCACGGTGGGCAGGGCGGCCTTGTCGACCTTGCCGTTGACCGTCAGGGGCAGCCGGTCGAGGACCGTCACCACCGCCGGGACCAGGTAGGACGGGAGGCGGGTGGCGGCGTACGCGCGTACGGCGGCCGGGTCCGGAGGGCCGTCCCCGGCGACCACGTAGGCCAGCAGCCGCTGGTCGCGGACGACGACGGCGGCCTGGGCCACGTCCGGGTGCGCGGCGACGACGGACTCCACCTCACCGGGTTCCACCCGGAAGCCGCGGATCTTGACCTGGTCGTCGGCGCGGCCCGCGAAGTGCAGCAGCCCGTCGTCCGACCAGCGGGCCAGGTCACCGGTGCGGTACATGCGCTGCCCGGGGAGGAACGGGCAGGCCACGAACCGCTCCGCCGTCAGGTCCGGCCGGCCCGTGTAACCGCGGGCCAGACCGGGGCCCGTGAGGTACGCCTCGCCCACCGCGCCGGGGGCGACGGGACGCAGGAAGGCGTCCAGGACGTACACGCCGGTGTGGGCGAGGGGGCGGCCGATGGGCGGCGGGGCGTCCTCCGGGTGGAGGTCCGGGGCGAGGGCGACGGCCGTGCTGATCACGGTGGCCTCGGTCGGGCCGTAGGTGTTCCAGACTCCCGCCCGCGCGCGCCAGCGTGCCGCCAGGTCGGCGGTGAGCCGCTCGGCGCCCAGCACCCAGTTCCGTACACCCGGGACGGACTCGGGGTCGAGGACGGAGAGCAGCGACGGCACCACGCTGGCCACGGTGACCCCGGCGTCGCGGATCAGCCGGGCCAGCGCCTCGGGGTCGGTGCGTTCCGCTTCGGTGGCGATCGTCAGCGTCCCGCCCGCGGCGAGGGTCACGGCCACGTCCAGGACGGCCGCGTCGAAGCTGAACGACGCGAACTGGAGACTCACCTCCCCCTCGGCGGCGCCGAGGACGGGACGCATCGCGTCCGCCAGGGCGGCCACCCCGCGGTGCGCGACCGCGACGCCCTTCGGCCGGCCGGTGGAGCCGGAGGTGTAGATGACGTACGCCAGCCCGTCGGGGTCGGGGGTGACGTCGGGCGGCGTGTCCGGCTCGGCGGTGACGGTCCCGGCCGCGGCGGTCAGCGTCTCGTCGTCGAGGGTCAGTGCCGCCCCGCTGTCCCGGGTCATGAACGCCAGCCGGTCCGCCGGGTGCTCCGGGTCCAGCGGCACGTACGCGGCCCCGGCCTTCCACACCCCGAGGATCGCCACGATCATGTCCGCCCCGCGGGACAGCCGCAGCCCGACCCGTGTCTCCGCGCCGACGCCGCGTCCGCGCAGGTACCAGGCCAGCCGGTTCGCCCGCCGGTCCAGTTCCGCGTACGACAGTTCCACGGTCCCGCACCGCACCGCCGGTACGTCCGGGGTCCGTGCCGCGCGGGCCGCGAACAGGCCGGGCACCGTCGCCACGGCGGCCGGGACGCCGGTGTCGTTCCACTCCCGGGTCACCCGCGCCCGCTCGTCCGCGGCCAGCAGGTCGACGTCCCGTACGCGCCTCAGCGGGTCCGCCGCGATCTGTTCCAGCACCCGTACCAGCCGGGCCAGCACCGACCCGGCGGCGTCCTCGTCGAACAGGTCCCGCTGGTGGTCGAGTTTGAGGTGCATCCGCTCGTCGGGGACGACGACCAGGGCGAGCGGGTAGTGGGAGGCGTCCTTGACCTCCCTGGTCCGCCGGATCTCGATGGCGCCGGCCGCGCGGTCCGGCTCCTCCTCGGGAGGGCTGGGGTAGTTCTCGTACACCACGATCGTGTCGAAGACGGCGCCGGGCCCGGCCAGTCGCTGTACCTCGGGGAGTCCTAGGTGCTGGTGCGGCATCAGCGCGGACTGCCGTGCCTGGAGGTCGGTGAGGAGCCGGGCCACCGTGAGCGTGCCGTCCAGCCGGACCCGTACGGGGAGCGTGTTCATGAACAGGCCGACCATGGACTCCACACCGGGCAGGTCCGCGGGCCGGCCGGCGGCGGTCGCCCCGAAGACCACGTCGGTCCGGCCGGAGAGCTGGGCCAGGACCAGCGCCCAGGCGCCCTGGAGCACGGTGTTGAGGGTGACGCCCTGGCCACGGGCCACCCCCGCGAGGTCCCGGCTCAGCGCGGCGGACAGCTCGGTGATCACATGCGCCGTCTCGCCGGACCGGCGGCCCGGGTCGGCGGGGGCCACCAGCGTCGGCTGTTCGGCGCCGGCCAGTTCGGCACGCCAGGCGGCCCGTGCGGCGGGCTTGTCCTGGCGTGCCAGCCAGGCCAGGTACTCCCGGTAGGAGGCGGTGCGGGGCAGGACGCGCGCGTCACCGCCCGCTGCGTAGACGGCGGTGAGTTCGCCGAACAGGACGGGCAGGGACCAGCCGTCCATGAGCAGGTGGTGGCTGGTGAGCACGAGCCGGTGCCGGTCCGGCGCGACCCGGATGAGCAGCAGCCGCAGCAGCGGCGGGACGGCCGGGTCGAAACGCCGGTCCATCTCCGCCGCGCAGAGCCGGCCGATCTCGGCGTCGGCCTCGGCCTCGGGTAGCGCGCTGACGTCCGCCCGCTGCCAGGGCAGGGTCACCTCACGGGCGATGACCTGCACGGACTCACCGGAAGCGCGCCTGCGGAAACCGGCCCGCAGCGCGGCGTGGCGGGTCAGCAGCGCCTCCCACGACGCGCGCAGCACATCCGCGTCGAGCGGACCGAGCACGTCAAGGCAGCGCTGGCCCTGGTACACGTCGGTGCCCCGGCCGTCGAAGGACGCGTGAAAGAGCAGTCCCTCCTGAAGGGGCGACAAAGGCCATACGTCCTCGACACGAGCTCGGGCCATCGGAGTGTCTCCTCACCGTTACCTGGGTGGTGCCGTTAACACGTCTTCGTCGTTCCATGCGGTGTGCGGCGTGCGGTGTGCGGTGTGCGGTGTGCGGCGTGCTGTGCGCTGTGCGCTGTGCGCTGTGTGTCGTCTGCTGTGCGCTGTGTGTCTGTGGTGCGGGGGGGGCGTCGGATCAGGCGGGGTCGTCGGCGAACTCGGCTTCGAGGTCGTCGACTTCGCCCTGGGCGAGGGTGAGGAGGGGGAAGTCGGAGGGGGTGTGGCCGCCGGCGCCGGGGTCGGCGTCGGTGTGCGCGGCGAGTCCGGCCAGCATCTCCCGCCAGAGTTCACCGAGCCGCTCGGCGTCCTCGACGAGCGTGCCCGGCCAGGCCAGCGAGATCGTCAGCTCCGGGCCTGTCGGAGTGTCCTCGACCACGGCCACGGCCTCCAGCGCGTGCCGGGCCGGTGTGTCCGGGGCGACCGCGCCGCCCAGCCCCGATCCGTCGACCGGTTCCCAGGCGCCGGACGGACCGTCCGCCCGGCCGGCGGGGAACCGGCCCAGGTAGTTGAAGCCGAGCTGCGGGACGGGCGACCGCGCCAGCACCGGGCCGGTCTCGGGGTTGAGGTGCCGCAGCAGCTCGTATCCGAGACCGTCTCCCGGAACGGCCTGCGCCTGTTCCTTCACCGTCTTCAGCAGCGCGCCGGCCGCCGGACCCCCGGTACGTACCCGGCCCAGTCCTACGGCCCCGAGCCGCAGCCGCACCGGATGGGTGCTGGCGAACCAGCCCACCGTCCGCGACAGATCCACGCCCTCGATCGTGGCCTCCCGTCCGTGCCCCTCCACGTCGACGAGCAGCCCCGTGCCGGCGTGCTCCGGCCGCCACACACCCACCGCCCCCGCCAACGCCGCCAGCAGCACCTCATGCACCCCGCAGTGAAACGCCGCAGGGGTACGCGTCACCAGCGTCTCGGCCTGAGCCGCCGGTACGCGCCAGTGCCGGCGCACGGTGGACGCCTCGGTGTCCCGGGCCGGGTCGAGGGGACGCCGGCCCAGCAGGGGGCCGGGGGTGGCCAGGATGCGCGTCCACGCATCGAGTTCCGCCCCACGCCGCTCGCTGACAGCCTCCTCCGCCAACAACTGCGACCAGCGGCGGAAGGACGTACCCACCACGTCGAGGACAGGGGACCGGCCTGCGAGCACCGCCTCACAGGCCGCACGCAGGTCGGGCAGCAGAACACGCCACGACACCCCGTCCACAACCAGGTGATGCGCCACCAGCACGATCCTGCCCGGCACTCCCGGTCCCGCATCCACCCACACCACCTGCACCATCACACCGGCCACCGGATCCAACCGGCCCACAGCCGCCCGCGCCGCCACCCCCACAACCTGCTCCAGCCCGCCCTGGCCCTGGCCGGCCGCATCCACCCGCGACACCAACCCCGACCCGTCCACCGACCCACGCGCCCCCACCACGAACCGGTCCTCACCGGCCACCAGACGAGCCCGCAACATGTCATGCGCGTCCACCACCGCCGACAACCCCGCCGACAACACCTCCACACCGAGCCGCGGCGGAGCCTTGACCACCATCCACTGCGCGAACCCCGGCCGCAGCGCCGCCTCCCCCACCGCCTTCATCACCGGCGTGAACGCCACCTCACCGGTACCCACATCGCGTATACCTTGTGCGGTCGCTTCGACGGGCTCGACCACGCCCGCCAGCCGTGCCGGGGTCCGCTCCTCGAACACCTGCCGGGGCGAGAGCACCCACCCCGCACGCCGCGCCCGCGACGCCAACTGCATCGACATGATCGAATCCCCGCCCAGCACGAAGAAATCGTCATCGACACCCACCCCTTCCGCGCCCAGCACCTCGGTGAAGAGACCGCAGAGCACCGTCTCGACCGGGGTGGAGGGTGCCCGGCCCGCACCATGCTCCCTCTCGGGGGCCGGGAGCGCGGACCGGTCGATCTTCCCGTTGGGGGTGAGGGGGAGTTCGCCGAGGAGCATGACGGTGGTGGGGACCATGTACTCGGGCAGCCGCTCGGCGGCGAAGGCCCGGATGGACGCCGGGTCACCCTGGGACACGGCGTAGGCGACAAGACGGTCGTCGCGGACGAGGACGGCCGCCTGCGTGACGTCCGGGTGCGCGGCGACGACGGACTCCACCTCACCGAGTTCGATCCGGAAGCCGCGGACCTTGACCTGGTCATCCGCGCGGCCCGCGAAGTGCAGCAGCCCGTCGTCCGACCAACGGGCCAGATCACCGGTCCGGTACATGCGCTGCCCGGGGAGGAACGGGCAGGCCACGAACCGCTCCGCCGTCAGGTCCGGCCGGCCCAGATACCCACGAGCCAGACCCGGCCCCGCCAGATAGACCTCACCCACCATGTCCGGTGCCACGGGGCGCAGGAAACCGTCCAGCACGAAGACGCGCGTGTTCGTCAGCGGACGCCCGATCGCCGGCGGGGCGTCCTCGGGTGTGATGCCTTCCGCGATCTCGACGGCCGTGGCCATCACCGTCGCCTCCGTCGGCCCGTACGTGTTCCACACACCCGCCTGCGCACGCCAGCGGGCGGCGAGATCGGCGCTGAGCCGCTCGGCACCCAGCACCCAGTTCCGTACACCGGACACCGCCTGCGGGTCCAGGACGGAGAGCAACGACGGCACCACACTGGCCACGGTGACCCCGGCCTCACGGACCATCTCCGCCAACGCCTGGCCGTCCGTACGCTCCTCGCCCGACGCGATCGCCAGCGTGCCACCGGCGGCCAGAGTGACCGCCACATCCAGCACCGAGGCGTCGAAGCTGAAGGAGGCGAACTGCAAGGTCACCTCACCCGGGCCCGCGCCCAGCACCGGCCCCATCGCCGCCACCAGATTCACCAGCCCACCGTGCGCGACCGCCACACCCTTCGGCCGGCCCGTCGACCCCGACGTATAGATCACATACGCCAGCTGATCGGAACCGACCGCGACACCGAGGGGAGCGTCCGACTGAGCCGCGACGGCCGCATCCGCCAGCCACGCCTCGTCGATCACCAGCGCCGCACCACTGTCCGCCGCCATGAACGCGAGCCGCTCCGCCGGATACTCCGGGTCCAACGGCACATACGCCGCCCCCGCCTTCCACACCGCCACAATCGCCACGACCACGTCGACACCCCGCGGAAGCCTCAGACCCACCCGCGACTCCACACCGACGCCGCACTCCCGCAGCAACCGCCCCAACCGGTTCGCCCGCGCATCCAACTCCGCGTACGACAACTCGACGGACCCACACCGCACCGCCACAGCCTCCGGCGTCCGCGCCGCCCACTCGGCGACCAGCTCCACCACCGTCGCAGAGCCGACCGGCTCCTCCCTGGCGTTCCACTCCGTGAGCACCCGCGCCCGCTCATCGGCGTCCAGGACGTCGATCTCACCGAGGCGTACGCGTGGGTCGGCCGCGATCTGTTCCAGTACGCGGGCCAGGCGGTGGCCGATGCGGTCGGCCTGGCGGGCGTCGAAGAGGTCGGGGCGGTAGGCCACCTCGATGCGGAGGCGGTCGTGCGGGGTGACGCCCACGGTCAGCGGGTAATTGGTCGCCTGCTGGGTGGCGCCGCCGGAGATGGTGTACGTCTCGGGGCGTTCGGGCTTCTCGGGGGCCCGGGGGAAGCTCTCGTAGACCACGAGGGTGTCGAAGCCCGCGCCGGGGCCGGCCACCCGCTGGATCTCCGCGAGGCCGAGGTGCTGGTGGGGCAGCAGCGCGGTCTGGCGGCGCTGGAGCGCGGTGAGCATGTCCAGTACCGCTTGCTCCGGCCGGAGCGGGACCCGTACGGGGAGGGTGTTGATGAGGAGGCCGACCATGGTCTCCGCCCCCGGCAGTTCCGGCGGGCGGCCCGCCACCGTCGCTCCGAACACCACGTCGTCACGTCGGGTGAGACGCGCGAGGACCAGCGCCCACGCGCCCTGGACCACGGTGTTGACGGTGAGGCCGTGTTCCCGGGCCAGGCCGGTGAGGGTGGCGGTGGCCGTCTCGGACAGTTCCAGGGTGTGTTCGCGGGGCAGCGCGGCGGCGCGCCGCCGGCCCTCGGCGGCGACCAGGGTCGGCTCGTCCGTACCCGCCATCTCCCGTTGCCAGGCGGCGCGTGCCTCGTCCTTGTCCTGGCGGCTCAGCCAGGCCAGGTAGTCCCGGTACGCGGCGGCGGGCGGGAGGGCGCGGGCGGTGCCGCCGGCCGCGTAGATCCGGGCCAGTTCGTCGAGCAGGACGGGCATCGACCAGCCGTCCAGGAGCAAGTGGTGGGTGGTCATGACGAGCTGGTGGTGGGTGTCGGTGAGCCGGATCAGGAGGAGCCGGAGCAGGGGCGCGACGGACACGTCCAACCGGTGGGCACGCTCCTGTGCGGCCAGCCGCGCGGCTTCGGCCGTCCTCCCGTCCTCGGCCAGGTCCGAGAGGTCGGTCGTCTGCCAGGGCAGGTCCGCCTGGTGGGCGATGAGCTGGACCGGCGTGCCGGACTTGCGTTGGTGGAAGCTGGCGCGCAGGGCCGCGTGCCGGTTCAGCAGGGCCTGCCAGGAGTCCCGGAAGCGGTCGGGGTCCAGGGGGCCGTCGATGGAGATGACGGTCTGGAGGGCGTAGACGTCCGGACCGCCGGCGTCGAAGGAGGTGTGGAAGAGCAGCCCTTCCTGGAGCGGTGACAGGGGCCAGACCTCGGCGAGGGCCGCCGCTTTGACCGGACTCGGCTTCTTCACTGTCACTGCCCACCTTCTCGTTCTGCCGCTATCGCTTCGAACTCTTCGACCTCGTCCTGCGTCAGGGCGAGGAGGGGGAAGTCGGAGGGGGTGTGGCCGCCGGCGCCGGGGTCGGCGTCGGTGTGCGCGGCGAGTCCGGCCAGCATCTCCCGCCAGAGTTCACCGAGCCGCTCGGCGTCCTCGACGAGCGTGCCCGGCCAGGCCAGCGAGATCGTCAGCTCCGGGCCCTCCGAGGTGTCCCGCACCACCGCACCGGCGTCCAGCAGGTGCAGCACGGGGGCCTCCGGGTCGGCGGCGCCACCCGGTCCCGCCTCGGCCGCGGGTTCCCACGCGCCACTGGAGTCGCCTTCGGTGAATCGGCCGAGGTAGTTGAAACCGACCTGGGGGACCGGCAGTCGGGCGAGGATCGGGCCGGTGGCGGGGTTCAGGTGCCGCAACAGCCCGTATCCGAGGCCGTCGCTCCCAGGCACCGCCTGCACCTGCTCCTTCACCGTCTTCAGCAGCACACCGGCCGCCGCACCGCCGGCCAGCACCTCACCCAGGTCCGCCCCGCCGGTGGCCAGCCGCACGGGATGCACGCTGGTGAACCACCCCACCGTCCGCGACAGATCCACGCCCTCGACCGTGGCCTCCCGCCCGTGCCCCTCCACGTCGACGAGCAGCCCCGTGCCGGCCTGCTCCGGCCGCCACACACCCACCGCCCCCGCCAACGCCGCCAGCAGCACCTCGTGCACCCCGCAGTGGAACGCCGCCGCCGTACGCGTCATCAGCGTCTCGGCCACCTCCACGGGCACCCGCCACTCACCGCGCCGCAACACCGCCACGGTGTCCCGGGCCGGGTCGAGGGGACGTCGGCCCAGCAGCGGACCGGGGGTGGCCAGGACGCGCGTCCACGCATCGAGTTCCGCCCCACGCCGCTCGCTGACAGCCTCCTCCGCCAACAACTGCGACCAGCGGCGGAAGGACGTACCCACCACGTCGAGGACAGGGGACCGGCCTGCGAGCACCGCCTCACAGGCCGCACGCAGGTCGGGCAGCAGAACACGCCACGACACCCCGTCCACCACCAGGTGATGCGCCACCAGCACGATCCTGCCCGGCACTCCCGGTCCCGCATCCACCCACACCACCTGCACCATCACACCGGCCACCGGATCCAACCGGCCCACAGCCGCCCGCGCCGCCACCCCCACAACCTGCTCCAGCCCGCCCTGGCCCTGGCCGGCCGCATCCACCCGCGACACCAACCCCGACCCGTCCACCGACCCACGCGCCCCCACCACGAACCGGTCCTCACCGGCCACCAGACGAGCCCGCAACATGTCATGCGCGTCCACCACCGCCGACAACCCCGCCGACAACACCTCCACACCGAACCGCGGCGGAGCCACAACGGCCATCCACTGCGCGAACCCCGGCCGCAGCGCCGCCTCCCCCACCGCCTTCATCACCGGCGTGAACGCCACCTCGCCCACTCCGGACACTTCCCCGTCCGCCGCTTGCCCGTCCGGCCGTTCGGCGACCCGTGCCAGCCGGGCCGGGGTCCGCTCCTCGAACACCTGCCGGGGCGAGAGCACCCACCCCGCACGCCGCGCCCGCGACGCCAACTGCATCGACATGATCGAATCCCCGCCCAGCACGAAGAAATCGTCATCGACACCCACCCCCTCCGCGCCCAGCACCTCGGCGAAGAGACCGCACAACGCCACCTCCGCCGGTGTCGTCGGCGCCCGGCCCGCACCCGCCGGGGCACGTTCCGGGGCCGGCAGGGCTGCGCGGTCGACCTTGCCGTTCACCGTCAGGGGCAGCGCGTCCAGGACGACGAACGCGGCCGGGACCATGTACTCCGGCAGCCGGGCGGCGGCGAACTCCCGTACCCCGTCACCGTCCAGGGGCTCGCCGGGCGCCGGCACCAGGTAGCCGACGAGCCGTTTCTCGCCCGGCTGGTCCTCGCGTACGACGACGGTGGCGTGGGCGACGCCGGGGTGTGTGCCCAGTACGGACTCCACCTCCCCGGGTTCGACGCGGAAGCCGCGGATCTTCACCTGTTCGTCCGCCCGGCCCTGGAAGACGAGCTGGCCGTCCGGGGTCCACCGGGCGAGGTCGCCCGAGCGGTACATGCGGGCGCCCTCGACGTACGGGCAGGCCACGAACCGGGCCGCCGACAGGCCCGGCCGGCCGGCATAGCCGCGGGCGAGCCCCGGGCCGACGATGTACAGCTCGCCGCTGGACCCGGCCGGCACCGGTTGCAGGAAGGCGTCGAGGACGAAGACGCGTACGTTCGCCATCGGCTCCCCGATGGGTACGGTGTCCCCGCCGCCCGCGGACAGCGGCGGGCTCATGGCGGCGCACACGGTCGCCTCCGTCGGCCCGTAGGCGTTCACCAGCCGCCGCCCCGACGACCAGCGGTCCGCCACGGCGGCCGGGCAGACCTCGCCGGCCACCGCGACCGTCTCCAGTGTGTCCGGCAGTGTCTCCGCGACGGCCAGCAGGCTGGGCGGCACGGTGACGTGGGTGGCCCGCGTCCTGCGCAGGGCCTCGGCCAGCGACACGTTCGGCGGCAGGTGCTCCGCGCCCGCCACGACCAGGGTGCCGCCGGACAGGAGCGCCATGCACAGCTCCGACACGGACGCGTCGAAGCTCAGCGAGGCGAATTGGAGGACCCGGGCGCCGGGGTGGACGGCGAACCGTTCGATCTGCGCCTGCGCGAGGTTCGCCAGCCCCGCGTGGAGGACCTCGACACCCTTGGGGCGGCCCGTCGACCCCGACGTGTAGATGACGTACGCCGTGTGCTCGGGCTCCAGTGGCATGAGGCGTTCCGCGTCCTCGACCGCGCCGGCCGGACGGTCCGCGACAGCGGCGACGACGGCCGTGTCGTCCACGACGAGCACACGGTCGGCGAACTCCGCCGGTACGACGGCGCGCGACCCCGTCGGGCACACCACCAGCGCGGGGTCGGAGTCGCGCAGCATGTACGCGATCCGGTCCGGCGGGTAGCCGGGGTCCAGGGGGACGAAGGCTCCGCCCGCCATGGACACGGCGAGCAGGGTGAGCACCGTCGTCACCGAGCGCTCCGCGATCACCGCGACCCTGCTCTCGGGGCCGACCCCGCCCGTCGCGATCAGGTGCCGTGCCAGCCGGCCGGCCTCGGCCTCGGCCTCGGCGTACGACAGGGTACGCCCGTCCGGGGCGGACGCCAGCGCCGGGGCGTCGGGGGTGCGGCGTGCCTGGCGCCGCAGCAGCTCCGGCAGCGGGGCGGCGGACACCGGCCGGGCGGTGTCGTTCCACTCCGCGAGGCGTGCCCGCTCGTCCGCGGCCAGGAGGCTGACCCGGCTCACCGGGAGCGTGGCGTCGGCCGCCAGCTGCTCCAGGACGCACAGCAGTCGCTCCCGCTGCCGGGCAGCCCAGTCCCGGGTGAACAGGTCGGGGCGGTAGACGACCTCCCCGGCCAGCCGGTCCCCCGGAGCCATGATCAGGGCGAGCGCGTAGTGGCTCGCGTCCCGCGACTTGCCGTCCGGCCGGATGGACAGGGCGCCGGGGGCGTCCCCGGTCGCGTCGTCGGCGGTGCGCGGGTAGTTCTCGTAGACCACCAGGGTGTCGAACTCGGCGCCGGAACCCGCCGTCCGCTGGATCTCCGCCAGGCCCAGGTGCTGGTGGCCCATCAGCGCGACCTGGCGTCGTTGCAGGTCGGTGAGGAGGTCCACGGCCGACTGCGCCGGGTCCAGACGGACCCGTACGGGAAGGGTGTTGATGAACAGGCCGACCGCGCTGTCGAGGCCCGGCACCTCCGCGGGCCGTCCGGCCACCGTGCTGCCGAACACCACGTCGGTACGGCCGGTCAGCCGGGCCAGCAGCAGCGCCCACGCACCCTGGACCACCGTGTTCATGGTCAGGCCATGGGTGCGTGCCAGGTCGGCGAGGCCCGCCGTCAGCTCGGCGGAGCACTCGAACTCCAGCGGTACCGGCCGCGCCGGTTCCCGGGTGGACTCCGCCGCCGCCACCCGGGAGGGTCCCTCGGTGCCGGCCAGTTCGGCCCGCCACATGGCGCGCGCCGCCTCCTTGTCCTGCCGGCCCAGCCAGGCCAGGTACTCCCGGTAGGACGTCGCGGGCGGCAGGGCGGCCCGTGCGGCGCCGTCCGCGGCGTAAGAGGCGTACGCGGCCGACAGTTCGTCGAACAGGACCGGCAGCGACCAGCCGTCGACGACCACGTGATGGGTGGTCACCACCATGCGGTGCAGTTCCGTGCCGAGCCGGATGAGCAGGACGCGCAGCAGTGGTGGCGCGGTCAGGTCGAACCGTTCCGCCATCTCCGCCGCGCACAGCCGGGCGACCTCGGCGTCCGCCCGGTCCGGCGGCAGCCCGCTCACGTCGGCCTCCCACCACGGCACCGTGACCTGCCCGGCGATCACCTGTACGGCCTCGTCCGCGACGCCCCGGTGGAACCCCGCCCGCAGCACGGGGTGCCGGGCCACGACGGTCTGCCACGCCCGCCGCAGCCGCGCCGCGTCCAGGGGGCCGGTCAGCAGCAACGCCCGTTGTCCTTCGTAGACGTCGGGTCCCTGCTCGGCGAGGGTGGTGTGGAACAGCAGCCCCTGCTGGAGCGGTGACAGCGGCCATACGTCGACCAGGTCCGGGACCGCCGCCTCTAGTTCCTCGACGTTGTCCTGGGTCAGGGTGAGGAGGGGGAAGTCGGAGGGGGTGTGGCCGCCGGCGCCGGGGTCGGCGTCGGTGTGCGCGGCGAGTCCGGCCAGCATCTCCCGCCAGAGTTCACCGAGCCGCTCGGCGTCCTCGACGAGCGTGCCCGGCCAGGCCAGCGAGATCGTCAGCTCCGGGCCCTCCGAGGTGTCCCGCACCACCGCACCGGCGTCCAGGGCATGGGCGGCGGGCGCGTGCGGGTCGGCGGCGCCCACCGGACCCGCGTCGGCCGCGGGTTCCCAGACTTCGGTCGATCGGCCTTCGGTGAATCGGCCGAGGTAGTTGAAGCCGACCTGGGGGACCGGCAGTCGGGCGAGGATCGGGCCGGTGGCGGGGTTCAGGTGCCGCAACAGCCCGTATCCGAGGCCGTCGCTCCCGGGCACCGCCTGCACCTGCTCCTTCACCGTCTTCAGCAGCACACCGGCCGCCGCACCGCCGGCCAGCACCTCACCCAGGTCCGCCTCGCCGGTGGCCAGCCGCACGGGATGCACGCTGGTGAACCAGCCCACCGTCCGCGACAGATCCACCCCTTCGGCCACGGCCTCCCGTCCGTGCCCCTCCACGTCGACGAGCAGTCCCGTGCCGGCATGCTCCGGCCGCCACACACCCACCGCCCCCACCAACGCCGCCAGCAGCACCTCATGCACCCCGCAGTGGAACGCCGCCGCCGTACGTCCCACGAGCGTCCGGGCCACGTCCGCGGGCACCTGCCACTCCCGCCGCCGCAACACCGCCACCGTGTCCCGTACGGGATCCAGGGCACGCCCGGCCAGCAGGGGGCCGGGGGTGGCCAGGATGCGCGTCCACGCATCGAGTTCCGCCCCACGCCGCTCGCTCACGGCCTCCTCCGCCAACAACTGCGACCAGCGGCGGAAGGACGTACCCACCACGTCGAGGACGGGGGGCCGACCTGCGAGCACCGCCTCACAGGCCGCACGCAGGTCGGGCAGCAGAACACGCCACGACACCCCGTCCACAACCAGGTGATGCGCCACCAGCACGATCCTGCCCGGCACTCCCGGACCCGCATCGACCCACACCACCTGCACCATCACACCGGCCACCGGATCCAACCGGCCCACAGCCGCCCGCGCCGCCACCCCCACGACCTGCTCCAGCCCGGCCTGGCCCTGGCCGGCCTGGCCCTGGCCGGCCGCATCCACCCGCGACACCAACCCCGACCCGTCCACCGACCCACGCGCCCCCACCACGAACCGGTCCTCACCGGCCACCAGACGAGCCCGCAACATGTCATGCGCGTCCACCACCGCCGACAACCCCGCCGACAACACCTCCACACCGAGCCGCGGCGGAGCCACAACGGCCATCCACTGCGCGAATTCGGGGCTCGCCGCAGTGTCCCCCACCGCCTTCATCACCGGCGTGAACGCCACCTCACCGGTACCCACATCGCGTACACCTTGTGCGGCCGCTTCGACGGGCTCAACCACGCCCGCCAGCCGTGCCGGGGTCCGCTCCTCGAACACCTGCCGGGGCGAGAGCACCCACCCCGCACGCCGCGCCCGCGACGCCAACTGCATCGACATGATCGAATCCCCGCCCAGCACGAAGAAATCGTCATCGACACCCACCCCCTCCGCGCCCAGCACCTCGGCGAAGAGACCGCAGAGCACCGTCTCGACCGGGGTGGAGGGTGCCCGGCCCGCACCATGCTCCCTCTCGGGAGCCGGGAGCGCGGACCGGTCGATCTTCCCGTTGGGGGTGAGGGGGAATTCGCCGAGGAGCATGACGGTGGTGGGGACCATGTACTCGGGCAGCCGCTCGGCGGCGAAGGCCCGGATGGACGCCGGGTCCCCCTGGGACACGGCGTAGGCGACAAGACGGTCGTCGCGGACGAGGACGGCCGCCTGCGTGACGTCCGGGTGCGCGGCGACGACGGACTCCACCTCACCGAGTTCGATCCGGAAACCACGGACCTTCACCTGGTCATCCGCGCGGCCCGCGAAGTGCAGCAGCCCGTCGTCCGTCCAGCGGGCCAGGTCACCGGTGCGGTACATGCGCTGCCCGGGGAGGAAGGGGCAGGCCACGAACCGTTCGGCAGTGAGGTCCGGCCGGCCCAGGTACCCACGGGCCAGGCCCGGCCCCGTCAGATACACCTCACCGACCGCGCCTATCAGTGCCGGCCGGAGGAAGTCGTCCAGCACGAAGACGCGGGTGTTCGTCAGCGGACGCCCGATCGCGGGCGGGGCGTCCTCGGGACTGATGCCTTCCGCGATCTCGACGGCGGTGGTCATCACCGTCGCCTCGGTCGGCCCGTACGTGTTCCACACACCCGCCTGCGCACGCCAGCGAGCGGCGAGATCGGCGCTGAGCCGCTCGGCACCCAGCACCCAGTTCCGTACACCCGGGACGGAACCCGGGTCCAGAACGGAGAGCAACGAGGGCACGACACTGGCGACCGTGACCCCCGAGTCGCGGATCATCTCCGCCAGCGCCTGGGCGTCCGTGCGTTCCTCGCCCGACGCGATCGCCAGCGTGCCACCCCTGGCGAGGGTCACGGCCACGTCCAGCACGGAGGCGTCAAAGCTGAAGGAGGCGAACTGCAAGGTCACCTCACCCGGACCCGCGCCCAGCACCGGCCCCATCGCCGCCACCAGGTTCGAGAGCCCACCGTGCGCGACCGCCACACCCTTCGGCCGACCCGTCGACCCCGACGTATAGATCACATACGCCAGCTGATCGGAACCGACCTCGACACCGAGGGGAGCGCCCGACTGAGCCGCGACGGCCGCATCCGCCAGCCACGCCTCGTCGATCACCAGCGCCGCACCACTGTCCGCCGCCATGAACGCGAGCCGCTCCGCCGGGTACTCCGGGTCCAGCGGCACGTAGGCCGCCCCGGCCTTCCACACCGCCAGGATCGCCACGACCATGTCGACACCCCGCGGAAGCCTCAGACCCACCCGCGACTCCACACCGACGCCGCACTCCCGCAGCAACCGCGCCAACCGGTTCGCCCGCGCATCCAGCTCCGCGTACGACAACTCGACGGACCCACACCGCACCGCCGAGGCGTCCGGCGTCCGCGCCGCCCACTGGGCGACCAGCTCCACCACCGTCGCAGAGCCGACCGGCTCCTCCGTGGCGTTCCACTCCGTGAGCACCCGCGCCCGCTCATCGGCGTCCAGGACGTCGAGCCCGCTCAGCAGCACCTGCGGATCGGCGGCGATCTGTTCCAGCACCCGCACGACCCGCCGCACGACCCGCTCCGCACGACCCGCGTCGAACAGATCAGGCCGGTAATCCAGCCGCAACCTCAACTCCGCTGGATCGACACCCAACGCCAGCACGAAATGCGTCGACTCCCGCATCCCCGCGCCCGTGACCACCACCGCATCCAACGACGACGGCACATCCGGATCACCAGGAAAGTTCTCGAACGCCAGCAGCGTGTCGAAGCCCGCACCGGGCCCCGCCACCCGCTGGATCTCGCTCAGCCCGAGGTGCTGATGATCCAGCAACCCCGACTGCTCCGCTTGCACCACACCCAGCAACTCGGCGACCGCGCACGAACCGTCCAGCCGCACCCGCACCGGCACCGTGTTGATGAACAGCCCGAGCATCGTCTCCATACCCGGCAGCTCCGCCGGGCGGCCCGCCACCGTCGCCCCGAACACCACATCACGCCGTCCCGCCAGCGCGCCGACCACGACGGCCCACGCCACCTGCACCACCGTGTTCACCGTGACACCCGCGCCACGAGCCAATCGCTCCAGGTCACGAGCACGCTGTGGTGAGAGCTGGGCGCTGACGTTCGCGGTCTCACCGGGCACCCGCGCCGGGTCCGCCGGTGCCACGAGTGTCGGTTCCTCGACGCCGGCCAGCGTCCGCCGCCAGGCGTCCCGCGCCGCCTCTCCGTCCTGCCGGGCCAGCCACGCCGCGTACTCCCGGTACGGCGTCACCACCGGCAGCCCCACCGCACTCCCGCCGGCCGCGTAGGCCGTCCAGACCTCGCGCAGGAGCAGTGGCAGGGACCAGCCGTCCAGCACCAGATGATGCAACGTCACCGCCAACCGCCACTCGTCCACCCCCACCCGCACCAACAACAGCCGCAACAACGGAGGCCGCGCCAGATCGAACCGCCGCGCCCGCTCCTCCACCGCGATCCGCTCCGACTCCGCCCACGCCTGCCCACCCGACACCCGCGACAGATCCACACACCGCCACGGCACCTCGACACCCTCAGCGATCACCTGCACCGGCCGCACAGAACCAGACGGCTGCCAGAACCCCGCCCGCAACCCCGCATGCCGGTCCACCACCGCCTGCCACGAAGCCCGCAACACCCCCACATCCAGCAGCCCCCGCACCTCCAGGACCAACTGCTCCACATACACATCCACCGACCCGACATCGAACAGCGAGTGGAACAGCAGCCCCTCCTGCAACGGCGAAACCGGCAACACCTCCACCAGTCCCGCCACAGCAGCCTCCACCTCCTCCACCCGCGCCTGATCCAACGCCACCAGCGGGAAGTCCGACGGCGTGAACCCACCACCCCCCGCCCGCTCCACATGAGCGACCAGCCCCTCCAACATCCCCGCCCAGCCCTCGACCAGAGCCCGCGCGGACCCCTCCCCCAACAACCGCTCCGGCCACGACACCGACAACACCAACTCCGGCCCCCCGGCCAGATCACGCACCACACCCATCACTTCCAGCGCATGCAGCACCGGAAAGTCCCCGCCGACGCTCTCGCCGACCACGCCCTCCCCAACGGGCGCCCAATCCCGGCCCTGTCCCGCCTCGGAAGTCCCGGCATCGACACGTCCGAGGTAGTTGAAGCCGATCTCGGGCGTCGGCAGCCCTGCCAACACCCCCGCCGTCTCCTCGTTCAGATACCGCAGCACCCCGAACCCGAGACCGTCACCCGGTACGTTCCTCAACTGCTCCTTGACCCGCTTGACCAGCTCACCCGCCGCACCACCACCCGACCGGGCTGCACCGGCGTCCACACCCCGCACATCCACCCGCACCGGACGCACACCCGTGAACCACCCCACCGTCCGGGAAAGATCATCACCCTCCCCCAACGGCACCCGACCGTGCCCCTCCACATCCACCACGAACACCGACGAGCCCCCGGCCACCTCCCACCCGGCCACCGCACCCACCAGACCCGCCAACAACACATCCTCGACACCCGCGTGGAACGCCGCCGGCACCCCACCCAGCAACCCCGCCGTCACACCCACCGGCACCCGCACCGACACCCGACGCACCGACGACTCCACATCCCGCACCGGGTCCAGCACCAACCCACCCAGAACCCGCCCGGCCCCCTCCCACAACCCCCTCCACGCCGCCAACTCACCCAACCGCCCCGCACTCCCCGCCTGCGCGGCCAACCCCCGAGCCCAATGCCGGAACGACGTCACCACCGGCTCCAACCCAGCATCCCGCCCCGCCGACAACTCCCCGAACGCGGACGCCAGATCCCCCAACACCACCCGCCACGAAACGGTGTCCATCACGAGGTGGTTGGCCACCAACAGGAGCCGTCCGGTATGCCCAGGGCCCTCGTCGAGCCAGACGGCGTCGAACATCACTCCGGCCGACGGGTCCAGCCGCGCCACCGCCGCCTCGGCCTCCACCCCCACCAACACATCCACCTCGGCCGCACCCAGACCCGCCGCGTCCACCCGCCGCACCCAGACCCGATCCGGCACCTCCTCCGGCACCACCAACCGCAACCCCGCCGAACCCACACCCACACCCACACCCGCACCCGCACCCGCGTCCGCGTCCGACACCAGCCGCGCCCGCAACACCTCATGCCGCTCCACCAACGCCCGCACCGCAGACGCCAACACCACGACATCCACACCCACCGGCGTCCGCACCACACTCGACTGCACGGCTTGTCCGAGGGCGTCGAGTCCGACCCGCTCGATCAGTTCCCGCATCACCGGCGTCAGCGGCACGTCCCCCACACCGGACTCACCCCCGGAGGCCGCACCGTCTGCCAACGCTTGAGCAACCAAGGCCAGCCGAGCCGGCGTCTGCTCCTCGAACACCAGCCGGGGCGAGAGCACCCACCCCGCGCGCCGCGCACCGGACACCAGAAGCATGGACAGGATCGAGTCACCGCCCAGCGCGAAGAAGGAGTCGTCGACGCCTACGCGTTCCAGTCCCAGCACCTCGGCGAAGAGATCGCAGAGCACCGCCTCGGCCGGGGACGAGGGCGCCCGACCCGCGGCGCGCTCCACGTCGGGCGCGGGCAGAGCCGACTGATCGATCTTCCCGTTGGGAGTGAGAGGCAGTTCATCGAGGCGTACGACGGTGGCGGGGACCATGTACTCGGGCAGCCGCTCGGCGGCGAACTCCCGCACCCCCGCCGGCTCACCGCTCGACACCACGTACGCGGCGAGGCGCCCCTCACGCACCACGACGATCGCCTGGGCGACGTCCGGGTGGGCGGCGACGACGGACTCCACCTCACCGAGTTCGATCCGGAAACCGCGGATCTTCACCTGCTCATCCGCGCGGCCCGCGAAGTGCAGCAACCCGTCGTCCGACCAACGGGCCAGGTCACCGGTCCGGTACATGCGGTCCCCGGCCCCGAAGGGAGAGGCCACGAACCGCTCCGCCGTAAGATCCACCCGGCCCAGATACCCCCGCGCCAATCCCGCGCCGGCCAGATACACCTCACCCACCACACCGACCGGCGTAGGCCGCAGGAACTCGTCCAGCACGAACACCCGGCACCCGGGCAACGGACGCCCGATCGCGGGCGGGGCGTCCTCGGGACTGATGCCTTCCGCGATCTCGACGGCGGTGGTCATCACCGTCGCCTCGGTCGGCCCGTACGTGTTCCACACACCCGCCTGCGCACGCCAGCGGGCGGCGAGATCGGCGCTGAGCCGCTCGGCACCCAGCACCCAGTTCCGTACACCGGACACCGCCTGCGGGTCCAGGACGGAGAGCAAGGACGGCACGACGCTGGCGACCGTGACCCCCGAGTCGCGGATCATCTCCGCCAGCGCCTGGGCGTCCGTGCGTTCCTCGCTCGACGCGATCGCCAGCGTGCCACCCCTGGCGAGGGTCACGGCCACGTCCAGCACGGAGGCGTCGAAGCTGAAGGAGGCGAACTGCAAGGTCACCTCACCCGGACCCGCGCCCAGCACCGGCCCCATCGCCGCCACCAGGTTCGAGAGCCCACCGTGCGCGACCGCCACACCCTTCGGCCGGCCCGTCGACCCCGACGTATAGATCACATACGCCAACCGCTGCGGGTCAGAGGGAACCGCCGGCGGCTCCGCCGACTCAACGGCAAGAGCGTCAGCCGCATCCGCGAGCCACTCCTCATCGATCACCAGCGCCGCACCACTGTCCGCCGCCATGAACGCGAGCCGCTCCGCCGGATACTCCGGGTCCAGCGGCACGTAGGCCGCCCCGGCCTTCCACACCGCCACAACCGCCATGACCATGTCGACGCCACGAGGCAACCGCAGACCGACCCGGTCCTCGACACCGACACCCGACCGGCGCACGTACCGCGCCAACCGGTTCGCCCGTGCATCCAGCTCCGCGTACGACAACTCGACGGACCCACACCGCACCGCCACAGCCTCCGGCGTCGCATGAACCCTGCCGTCGAACAGGTCCAACCACGAAGTCAGCGGCACCGGCCGGGCAGGGCCGTTCCACTCCTCGACCACCCGCGTCCGCTCATCGGCGTCCAAGACGTCGATCTCACCGAGGCGTACGCGTGGGTCGGCCGCGATTTGTTCCAGCACCCGCACGACCCGCCGCACGACCCGCTCCGCCCGCCCCGCGTCGAACAGATCAGGCCGGTAATCCAGCCGCAACCTCAACTCCGCCGGATCGACACCCAACGCCAGCACGAAATGCGTCGACTCCCGCATCCCCGCGCCCGTGACCACCACCGCATCCAACGACGACGGCACATCCGGATCACCAGGAAAGTTCTCGAACGCCAGCAGCGTGTCGAAGCCCGCACCGGGCCCCGCCACCCGCTGGATCTCGCTCAGCCCGAGGTGCTGATGATCCAGCAACCCCGACTGTTCCGCTTGCACCACACCCAGCAACTCGGCGACCGTGCACGACCCGTCCAGCCGCACCCGCACCGGCACCGTGTTGATGAACAGCCCGAGCATCGTCTCCATACCCGGCAGCTCCGCCGGGCGGCCCGCCACCGTCGCCCCGAACACCACATCACGCCGTCCCGCCAGCGCGCCGACCACGACGGCCCACGCCACCTGCACCACCGTGTTCACCGTGACACCCGCACCACGAGCCAGCTCGCCCAGCGCTGCCGCCAGCTCGGCCCCCGGGGCGGCCGTCAGTTGGCGCGGTTCGACCACGGTGTTCCGCGACGCCGCCGGTGCCACGAGTGTCGGTTCCTCGACGCCGGCCAGCGTCCGCCGCCAGGCATCCCGCGCCGCCTCCCCGTCCTGCCGGGCCAGCCACGCCGCGTACTCCCGGTACGGCGTCACCACCGGCAACCCCGCACCACTGCCACCGGCCGCATACGCCGTCCACACCTCACGCAGCAAGACGGGCAGGGACCAGCCGTCCAGCACCAGATGATGCAACGTCACCGCCAACCGCCACTCGTCCACCCCCACCCGCACCAACAACACCCGCACCAACGGAGGCCGCGCCAGATCGAACCGCCGCGCCCGCTCCTCGCGTTCCAGGTCCTCCGACCCGGCCACTGCCGTGAGTGAGTCGAGAGACGACAGGTCCGCCTCCTGCCAGGGCAGTCGCACCCCCTCTGCGATCACCTGCACCGGCTGCTCGACGCCAGACGGCTGCCAGAACCCCGCCCGCAACCCCGCATGCCGGTCCACCACCGCCTGCCACGAAGCCCGCAACACCCCCACATCCAGCAGCCCCCGCACCTCCAGGACCAACTGCTCCACATACACATCGGTGTCGTCCTGGTCGAACAGCGAGTGGAACAGCAGCCCCTCCTGCAACGGCGAAACCGGCAACACCTCCACCAGCCCCGCCACAGCAGCCTCCACCTCCTCCACCCGCGCCTGATCCAACGCCACCAACGGGAAGTCCGACGGCGTGAACCCACCACCCCCCGCCCGCTCCACATGAGCGACCAGCCCCTCCAACATCCCCGCCCAGCCCTCGACCAGAGCCCGCGCGGACCCCTCCCCCAACAACCGCTCCGGCCACGACACCGACAACACCAACTCCGGCCCCCCGGCCAGATCACGCACCACACCCATCACTTCCAGCGCATGCAGCACCGGAAAGTCCCCGCCCACTCCTCCACCGAAGTCGTCGCCGATGAGCTGCCAGGTGTCGTCACGACTGCTGAAGCGTCCGAGGTAGTTGAAGCCGATCTCGGGCGTCGGCAGCCCTGCCAACACCCCCGCCGTCTCCTCGTTCAGATACCGCAGCACCCCGAACCCGAGACCGTCACCCGGTACGTTCCTCAACTGCTCCTTGACCCGCTTGACCAGCTCACCCGCCGCACCACCACCCGACCGGGCTGCACCGGCGTCCACACCCCGCACATCCACCCGCACCGGACGCACACCCGTGAACCACCCCACCGTCCGGGAAAGATCATCACCCTCCCCCAACGGCACCCGACCGTGCCCCTCCACATCCACCACGAACACCGACGAGCCCCCGGCCACCTCCCACCCGGCCACCGCACCCACCAGACCCGCCAACAACACATCCTCGACACCCGCGTGGAACGCCGCCGGCACCCCACCCAGCAACCCCGCCGTCACACCCACCGGCACCCGCACCGACACCCGACGCACCGACGACTCCACATCCCGCACCGGGTCCAGCACCAACCCACCCAGAACCCGCCCGGCCCCCTCCCACAACCCCCTCCACGCCGCCAACTCACCCAACCGCCCCGCACTCCCCGCCTGCGCGGCCAACCCCCGAGCCCAATGCCGGAACGACGTCACCACCGGCTCCAACCCAGCACCCCGCCCCGCCGACAACTCCCCGAACGCAGACGCCAGATCCCCCAACACCACCCGCCACGAGACGCCATCGACCACCAGGTGATGAGCGACCAGCAGCAACTGCCCCTCGGCCTCCGACCCGCCGTCGAACCAGACGGCGTCGAACATCACCCCGGCCGACGGGTCCAGCCGCGCCACCGCTGCCTCGGCCTCCACCCCCACCAACACATCCACCTCGGCCGCACCCAGACCCGCCGCGTCCACCCGCCGCACCCAGACCCGATCCGGCACCTCCTCCGGCACCACCAACCGCAACCCCGCCGAACCCACACCCACACCCGCACCCGCGCCCGCGTCCGACACCAGCCGCGCCCGCAACACCTCATGCCGCTCCACCAACGCCCGCACCGCAGACGCCAACACCACGACATCCACACCCACCGGCGTCCTGACGCGGTTGGACTGGACGACCTCGCTCAGCCGGTCGAGCCCGACCCGCTCCACCAGTTCCCGCATCACCGGCGTCAGCGGCACGTCCCCCACACCGGACTCACCGTCCGCGGTCAGGTTCTCGCCCAGTACGTCGGCCACGCCCGCGAGCCCGGCCGGTGTCCGCTTCTCGAACACTTGCCGGGAAGAGATGGCCAAGCCCGCACGCCGCGCCGCCGACACCAGAAGCATCGACAGGATCGAGTCACCGCCCAGGACGAAGAAGTCATCGTCCACACCGACCCCTTCACGGCTCAGTACCTCCGTGAACAGGTCACAGAGCACGGCTTCGACCGGGCTCGACGGCGCACGGCCTGCCTCAGCTCCCGTCTCGGGGGCGGGCAGGGCGGCCTGGTCGACCTTTCCGTTCGGCGTCAGCGGCAACGCGTCCAGCACCATGACCACGGACGGCACCATGTACTCGGGCAGCCTCGCGGCGGCGAACTCCCGCACCCCCGCCGGCTCACCACTCGACACCACGTAGGCGACAAGGCGACCCTCACGCACCACGACGATCGCCTGGGCGACGTCCGGGTGGGCGGCGACGACGGACTCCACCTCACCGAGTTCGATCCGGAAACCACGGATCTTCACCTGCTCGTCCGCGCGACCCGCGAAGTGCAGCAACCCGTCGTCCGACCAACGGGCCAGATCACCGGTCCGGTACATGCGCTGCCCGGGGAGGAACGGGCAGGCCACGAACCGCTCCGCCGTCAGGTCCGGGCGGCCCAGATACCCACGAGCCAGACCCGGCCCCGCCAGATAGACCTCACCCACCATGTCCGGTGCCACGGGGCGCAGGAAACCGTCCAGCACGAAGACGCGCGTGTTCGTCAGCGGACGCCCGATCGCGGGCGGGGCATCCTCGGGTGTGACGCCTTCCGCGATCTCGACGGCCGTGGTCATCACCGTCGCCTCCGTCGGCCCGTACGTGTTCCACACACCCGCCTGCGCACGCCAGCGGGCGGCGAGATCGGCGTTGAGCCGCTCGGCACCCAGCACCCAGTTCCGGACACCGGACACCGCCTGCGGGTCCAGGACACCGAGCAGGGACGGCACCACGCTGGCCACGGTGACCCCAGCCTCACGGACCATCTCCGCCAACGCCTGGCCGTCCGTGCGCTCCTCGCCCGACGCGATCGCCAGCGTGCCACCCCTGGCGAGGGTCACGGCCACGTCCAGCACGGAGGCGTCGAAGCTGAACGACGCGAACTGCAAGGTCACCTCACCCGGCCCCGCACCCAGCACCGGCCCCATCGCCGCCACCAGGTTCGAGAGCCCACCGTGCGCGACCGCCACACCCTTCGGCCGGCCCGTCGACCCCGACGTATAGATCACATACGCCAGCTGATCGGAACCGACCTCGACACCGAGGGGAGCGTCCGACTGAGCCGCGACGGCCGCATCCGCCAGCCACGCCTCGTCGATCACCAGCGCCGCACCACTGTCCGCCGCCATGAACGCGAGCCGCTCCGCCGGATACTCCGGGTCCAACGGCACATACGCCGCCCCCGCCTTCCAGACACCCAGGACCGCCACGACCATGTCGACACCCCGCGGAAGCCTCAGACCCACCCGCGACTCCACACCGACGCCGCACTCCCGCAGCAACCGCCCCAACCGGTTCGCCCGCGCATCCAACTCCGCGTACGACAACTCGACGGACCCACACCGCACCGCCACAGCCTCCGGCGTCCGCGCCGCCCACTCGGCGACCAGCTCCGGTACCAGTGCCGCGTCGACGGGACGCCCGGTGGTGTTCCACTCCTCGACCACCCGCGCCCGCTCGCCGGCGTCCAGGAGGGTCAGCGTGCCGACTCGCGCCTCCGGGCCGGCGGCCATTTGCTCCAGTACGCGTATCAGTCGTCCGGCGAGCGCCTCGGCTGCCGTCGTGTCGTAGAGGTCCAGTCGGTGGTCGATCCGCAGTTCCAGACCGTCGATCGGGCTGACTCCCAGGGTCAGCGCGTAGTGGGTCGACTCGCGGACTCCGGTACCGACGAGGCGCAGCGGGGCGGGCGGGTCGCTCCTGCCGACGCGGTAGTTCTCGAACGCCAGCAGCGTGTCGAAGCCCGCACCGGGCCCCACCGCCCGCTGGATCTCGCTCAGCCCGAGGTGCTGATGATCCAGCAACCCCGACTGTTCCGCTTGCACGACACCCAGCAACTCGGCGACCGTGCACGACCCCTCCAGCCGCACCCGCACCGGCACCGTGTTGATGAACAGCCCGAGCATCGTCTCCATACCCGGCAGCTCCGCCGGACGGCCCGCCACCGTCGCCCCGAACACCACATCACGCCGTCCCGCCAGCGCGCCGACCACGACAGCCCACGCCACCTGCACCACCGTGTTCAGCGTGACACCCGCACCACTGGCCAGTTCGCGGAGCGCGGTGTCCAGTTCGTCGTCCAGCCGGACGACGTACTGGGCGGTCGTTCCCGGGCCGAGGGCGTCGGTCGCGGGTGCGATGAGGGTCGGTTCGTCGAGGCCGGCCAGGGCTCGGGTCCATGCCTGGCGGGCCGCGGGGCGGTCCTGGTGGTCGAGCCAGGAGTAGTACGCGCGGGAGGGGAGCGCCGGTGCGAGGTCGTCGGCGGTTCCGCCGGCCGCGTAGGCCGTCCAGACCTCACGCAGGAGCAGTGGCAGGGACCAGCCGTCCAGCACCAGATGATGCAACGTCACCGCCAACCGCCACTCGTCCACCCCCACCCGCACCAGCAACACCCGCAACAACGGAGGCCGCGCCAGATCGAACCGCCGCGCCCGCTCCTCCACCGCGATCCGCTCCGACTCCGCCCACGCCTGCCCACCCGACACCCGCGACAGATCCACACACCGCCACGGCACCTCGACACCCTCAGCGATCACCTGCACCGGCCGCACAGAACCAGACGGCTGCCAGAACCCCGCCCGCAACCCCGCATGCCGGTCCACCACCGCCTGCCACGAAGCCCGCAACACCCCCACATCCAGCAGCCCCCGCACCTCCAGGACCAACTGCTCCACATACACATCCACCGACCCGACATCGAACAGCGAGTGGAACAGCAGCCCTTCCTGCAACGGCGAAACCGGCAACACCTCCACCAGCCCCGCCACAGCAGCCTCCACCTCCTCCACCCGCGCCTGATCCAACGCCACCAGCGGGAAGTCCGACGGCGTGAACCCACCACCCCCCGCCCGCTCCACATGAGCGACCAGCCCCTCCAACATCCCCGCCCAGCCCTCGACCAGAGCCCGCGCGGACCCCTCCCCCAACAACCGCTCCGGCCACGACACCGACAACACCAACTCCGGCCCCCCGGCCAGGTCGTGAACGATGCCTTCGACCTCCAGGGCGTGCATGACGGGTGCGTCACCGGCGATGCCTTCGCCGAATCCGTCGCCGATGAGGTGCCACGCGTCGTCGCGGCTGTCGAAGCGTCCGAGGTAGTTGAAACCGATCTCCGGTACCGGCAGCCCTGCCAGTGTTTCCGCCGTCTCCTCGTTCAGATACCGCAGCACCCCGAACCCGAGACCGTCACCCGGTACGTTCCTCAACTGCTCCTTGACCCGCTTGACCAGCTCACCCGCCGCACCACCACCCGACCGGGCTGCACCGGCGTCCACACCCCGCACATCCACCCGCACCGGACGCACACCCGTGAACCACCCCACCGTCCGGGAAAGATCATCACCCTCCCCCAACGGCACCCGACCGTGCCCCTCCACATCCACCACGAACACCGACGAGCCCCCGGCCACCTCCCACCCGGCCACCGCACCCACCAGACCCGCCAACAACACATCCTCGACACCCGCGTGGAACGCCGCCGGCACCCCACCCAGCAACCCCGCCGTCACACCCACCGGCACCCGCACCGACACCCGACGCACGGTCGCGCCCAGCCACCGGGAGCGGTCCGGGGCGTCCTCGGCAAGGACCGGCTCCGCGGTGCGGAGGAGGTCCCGCCACCGTGCCAGTTCGGCCAGCCGTTCCTCGCTCCCGGCCTGTGCGGCCAGTCCTCGCGCCCACTGCCGGAAGGACGTCACCACCGGCTGCAACCCGGCGGGCCGCCCCGCCGACAACTCCCCGTACGCGAACGCCAGATCGGCCGACAACACCCGCCACGAGACACCGTCGACCACCAGGTGGTCGGCCACCAGCAGCAGTCGGCCGGCAGTGGCGGGGCCCGCGTCGAACCAGACGGCTTCGAGCATGACGCCGGCCAGCGGGTCCAGCCGTCCCACCGCCTGCTCGGCATGCGCCGCCACCAGCGCGTCCAGCTCGGCCGTACCGAGGCCCGCCGCGTCCACCCGGCGCACCCGGACCCGTTCCGGCACCTCCTCGGGCACCACCAGCCGCCACTCCGCCGAACCCGCACCAGGACCCGTACTCGTACTCGTGCCCGTGTCCGTGCCAGGACCCGGCACCAGCCGGGCCCGCAACATCTCGTGCCGTTCCAGCAACGCGCGGATCGCGGACGTCAGGACCGCGGCGTCCAGGCCGGCCGGTGTCGCCACCAGCACCGACTGGTAGACCTGGGCGACGTCCTGGGGGGCGACCCGGTCGAGGAGTTCCCGCATGACGGGGGTCAGCGGTATCTCACCGGTGGCGGTGGCCGTGCCGTCCGGGGCCGGGGTGGTGGTGAGCGGGCGGGCCAGGGCGGCGAGGCGGGCCGGGGTGCGGTGCTCGAAGACCTCGCGGGTGGTGAGGACGTAACCGGCCCGGCGGGCCCCGGAGACGACCGTCATCGACAGGATCGAGTCGCCGCCCAGGACGAAGAAGTCGTCGCCGGCGCCGATGCCCTCCTCGCCCAGGACCTCCGCGAAGAGGCCGCAGAGCAGCTCCTCGACGGGGGTGGACGGTGCGCGGCCCGCCGGGCGGGCCGGTTCCCCGACGGGCAGGGCGGCCGTGTCCACCTTGCCGTTCACCGTCAACGGCAGGGTGTCGAGGACGGTCACCGTGGCCGGGACCATGTAGGCGGGCAGCCGTCCCGCGGTGAACGCGCGCAGGTCCGCCGGGCCGGGCGCGCCGGTGGCGGCGACGTAGGCCGCGAGCCGGCCGTCCCGTACGAGGACGACGGCCTGGGTGACCGCCGGGTGCGCGGCGAGGGCGGATTGCACCTCGCCGAGTTCGATGCGGAAGCCGCGGATCTTCACCTGGTCGTCGGCGCGGCCCGCGAAGTGCAGCAGCCCGTCGTCCGACCAGCGGGCCAGGTCACCGGTCCGGTACATGCGCTGCCCGGGGAGGAACGGGCAGGCCACGAACCGTTCGGCGGTGAGGTCCGGGCGGCCCAGGTAGCCGCGGGCCAGGCCGGGGCCGGCGAGATACACCTCGCCGACCGTGCCGGCCGGTACGGGGCGCAGGGCGGCGTCGAGGACGAGGACGTGGGTGCCGTCGAGGGGGCGGCCGATCGGCGGCGGCGCGTCCTGGGCGGTGGTGCCCGAGGGGATCTCCACCGCCGTGGCCATCACGGTGGCCTCGGTGGGACCGTAGGTGTTCCACAGGCCGGTGTGCGCGCGCCAGCGGGCCGCGAGGCTGGCGGTGAGCCGTTCGGCGCCCAGCAGCCAGTTCCGTACGCCGGGCACCGACCGGGGGTCGAGTGTGGAGAGCAGGGAGGGGACGACGCTGGCGACGGTGACGCCCGTGTCGTGGATCATCCGGGCCAGCGCCGCGGGGTCCGCGCGTTCCTCGGTCCGTGCGATGGCCAGGGTGCCGCCCGCTGCCAGGGTGACGGCCAGGTCGAGCACCGACGCGTCGAAGCTGAACGACGCGAACTGCAGGGTCGTCTCGCCCGGTCCGGCGCCCAGGATCGGGGTCATCGCGTCCACCAGGTCCGCGACGGCGCGGTGCGTGACGGCGACACCCTTCGGGCGGCCGGTCGAGCCCGAGGTGTAGATGACGTAGGCGAGTTGGTCAGGGTCGAGCGGTATGCCGAGGGGGGTGTCCGGTTCGGCGTCGATCACCGCGTCGGCCGCCGCGAGCCAGGCGTCGTCGATGACGGGGGCGGCGCCGCTGGTGGTGACCATGTGGCGCAGCCGGTCCGCCGGGTAGGCGGGGTCCAGCGGCACGTACGCGGCCCCGGCCCGCCACACGCCCAGGACGGCGGTGACCATGTCGACGCCCCGGCCCAGCGCGAGGCCGACCCGCGCCTCCGGGGCCGTGCCCGTCCGGCGCAGATACCGGGCCAGCCGGTTCGCCCGTGCGTCCAGTTCCGCGTACGACACCGTCCTGGTGCCGCAGCGCACCGCCACGGCCCGCGGTGACCGGGCCGCCCAGGCCGCGACGCGGTCGGGCACGGACTGCCGGGCCGCCGGGGTCGAGGGCCGGCCGGCTCGGGGCGTGGTGGCCTCCGGGCGGTCCGCGTGGTCCGGGCGAAGCGAGCGGGCGTCAGACATCGCAGGGTCTCCACTGGCTGGATCGGGAAGCTTCGACGGCCGCGGGGGCGGGGCGGGCGGCACGGCCGCGGGGCGAGTCCGCCCGGGGCGGGTCCGGAGCCCCGGCACGGTGTGCGCGCCGGGGCGTGTTCACGGTGGGACGCGGGTCCCTGTGGGAGGGTCCCTAGGAGGGCCTGCGGCGCCCCTTGGGTGGCGGACCGCCGTTCGGGCCGCCGTTCGGGCCTCCGCTCGGGCCTCCGCTCGGGCCGCCGTTCGGGCCTCCGCTCGGGCCGCCGTTCGGACCGCCGTTCGGACCGCCGGTGGGGCCATCGCTCGGGGCTACGTGGAAGCGGGGGCCGCCGCCCGGCCCGCCGGGTCCCTGCCTCGGTACCGGTCCCGGGCCGCCGGGCATCGGCACCGGGCCGGGCCCCATGCCGGGCACGGGGTGCGGTCCGTGCCCCATGCCGGGCATCGGTCCACCGACGTACACCGGACCACCGGGACCGCCAGGGCCACCGGGACCGCCAGGGCCACCAGGGCCGTGGTGGCCGCCCGGACCGGTGATTCCGGCCGGTTCGGCGGGCCGGGCGGCGGACTCGTCGCGTTCCGGGCCGGCGCCGTTCTTCGACTGTCCCGCGAACTGCGTACGGTACAGCTCGGCGTAGAGACCGCCCGAGGCGAGGAGTTCCTCGTGCGTGCCCTTCTCCTTCACCTGTCCCTCGTCGATGACGAGGATCTGGTCGGCGTCCCGGATCGTGGACAGCCGGTGGGCGATGACCAGGGACGTCCGGCCCTTCAGCGCGGTGCTCAGGGCCAGTTGGACGGCCGCCTCCGACTCGGAGTCGAGGTGGGCGGTGGCCTCGTCGAGGACGACGACCGGCGGGGCCTTGAGCAGCAGCCGGGCCATCGCGATGCGCTGCTTCTCGCCGCCGGAGAGCCGGTAGCCGCGGTCGCCGACCACCGTGTCGAAGCCGTCGGGCAGCGAGGCGACGAGGTCGTAGATCTGCGCGGCCCGGCAGGCGTCGATCAGGTCCTGCTCGACGGCGTCGGGGCGGGCGTACATGAGGTTCTGGCGGATCGTCGTGTGGAAGAGGTGGGCGTCCTGGGTGACCATGCCGACGGTGTCGAGCAGGGAGTCCAGGGTGACGTCCCGCAGGTCCTGGCCGCCGATGCGGACGGTTCCCTCGTTGGGGTCGTACAGCCGCGGCACCAGATGGGTGATGGTCGTCTTGCCCGCCCCGGAGCGGCCGACCAGCGCGGTGAGTTTCCCGGCCGGCGCGGTGAAGCTCAGGTTGCGCAGGACCCAGGCGTCGCCCGCGCGTTCGGGCATCGGAAGGGCGATGGATTCCAGGGAGGCCAGGGAGACGTCGGCGGCGTTCGGGTAGCGGAACGACACGTTGTCGAACTCGATGTCCGTGGCCCCGCCGACCGGTACCGCGTCCGGCTTCTGGGCGATGAGCGGTTCCAGGTCGAGGACCTCGAAGAGCCGGTCGAAGCTGACCAGCGTGTTCATCACGTCCGCCTGGGCGTTGGCGAGCTGGCCGAGCGGCTGCATCAGGCGGGTCAGGAGGGTGGCCAGGGCCACCAGGGTGCCCAGCTGGATGGTGGCCTGGACGACCAGGTGGCCGCCGACTCCGTACACCGCGGCGGTCGCCAGTGAGCTGACCAGCATGGTGGACAGGAACAGCAGCTTCATGTGGACGGAGGTGCGGACACCGACGTCGCGGCTGCGGCCCGCCAGTCCGGAGAACTCGCCGGACTCGCGGTCGGGCCGGCCGTAGAGCTTCGCGAGGAGCGCGCCGGTGACGTTGAACCGCTCGTGCATCATCGAGCCCATCTCGGCGTTGATCTGCATGTGCCGGCGCATGAGACGCTGCATGCGCCGTCCGATGATCCTGCCGGGCAGGATGAAGAACGGCGCGAGCAGCAGGGCTACGAGCGTGATGAGCCACGACAGGTAGACCATCGTGACGAGGACGAACGTCAGCGTGAGCGCGGCGGAGACGACGGTGGAGAGCAGTGAGGTGAGTGCCGCCTGCGCTCCCATCACGTCGGTGTTGAGCCGGCTGACGAGGGCCCCGGTCTGGGCGCGGGTGAAGAACGCCAGCGGCTGGCGCTGTACGTGGTCGAACACCTCGGTGCGCAGGTCGTAGATGAGGCCCTCGCTGACGCGGGCGGAGAGCCACGCCTCCGCGAATCCGAGGAGTCCGGCCACCACCGACAGGGCGGCGACGCCCACGGCTATCCATACGACGACCGAGGTGTCGCCTTTCATGATGCCGTTGTCGATGAGGTATTTGAACATCAGTGGAATGGCCACCGCGCTGCCCGCGTTCAGCACTGTGGCGGCCAGGAGAATTCCGATGCTGCGGCGATGCCGCTTGGCGTACGGGATGATGCGTTTTGCCGTGCCGGGCCTTACGTCCTGCTTGGAAAGGGAGGGGTCAGGTCCGTCCCCCCGTACGATCACCGGTCCTGGGCCACCCATCATGGCCACAGCTACCACCTCTGTCCCGTTGTCTCGCCGGCGGCCTTCGGTCAGTTGACGGCTTGGACGGCGTCCATCCGGTCGGCCAGGCTCTTCGGGCGCATGTCCGTCCAGTTCTTCTCGATGTACGCGATGCAGGCCGCCCGGGTGTCCTCGCCGAACACGGCCTTCCAGCCGTCCGGCACCTCGGCGAACGCGGGCCAGAGAGAATGCTGATTCTCGTCGTTCACGAGAACGAGAAAGGACGCGTTTTCATCGTCGAAAGGATTCACTGTGACCACTCCCGTCGGTGGGGTTCACCAAGTGCGTTGCCCACGATAGTGAGCCCCTTCCGGGGCGACAAGCGACGGAATTACGGTCCGGTGTCCAACTATTCATTATCGGCACTTGGACACGTGCGGCGGTGACTCAACGCGGCAGGGTGCCGGCCATTTTGGGGTGCTTGCCGGAGAGCTGATGGCGCTCGGGGAAGACGATGTCGACGACGAGTCCGCCGTCGGTGCCGGCGCGGGCGGTGAGAGCGGCCCCGTGGGCGTCGACGATGGAGCGGACGATGGACAGGCCGAGGCCGTGGTGGCCGTCGTCCGCGCTGCGGTCGAGCCGCTGGAAGGGGTGGAAGAGCCGGTCGACCTGGTCCTCGGGGACCTGCTGTCCGGTGTTGGCGGCGGTGAGGAAGGCGCGTCCGTCACGGGTGCCGACGGTGAGGTCGACCCGGCCGTCGGGGACGTTGTAGGAGAGGGCGTTGTCGAGGAGGTTGGCCACCAGCCGCCCGACGAGCACCGGGTCGCCTTCGAGGCAGGCGGGGGCGACACGGGCGTCGAGCCGCAGCCCGCGCCGGTCGGCCGCCGGGCGGACGGCTTGTACCGCCTCGTCGGCGAGGGCCGCGAGGTCCACCGGCTCGGGCCGGTCCAGGCCGCGTTCGCTGGTGGACAGGAAGAGCAGTGCCTCCAGCAGGCGTCCTTGCTGTTTGCTGATGGCCAGCAGGCGTTCGAAGTTGGTGCGGAAGGTGTCGACGGTGGGGTCCCGGTCGATGAGGGACTCCTCCAGCAGGGCGTGTTCCAGCGTCAGCGGGGTGCGCAGTTCGTGGGCGGCGTTGGCGACGAACCGTTTGTGGGAGTCGAGGGCGGTCTCCAGCCGGCCGAGGAGGCCGTCGACGGTGTCGGCGAGGTCCTTCAGCTCGTCGCGGGGGCCTTCGACGGCCAGCCGTTCGTGCACGTTGCGGGCGGTGATGCGCTGGATGGTGGTGGTCATGGAGCGCAGGGGGCGCAGGACGCGTCCGGCGACCACCCAGCCGAGCCAGATGGAGACGACGGAGGTGATCGCCAGGGCGATCACCGCGTTGAACATCAGGTTGTCGATCATCGCCTGGTGGGTGTGCTCGGCCTGCTGGTGCAGCGCCTCGGCCTGCCGGTCGATGTTCCCCGGGCTGCCGGCGGCGCCGGCGTCGTCGCCCATGTAGTGGTGGACCTGCGGGGGCCGGGAGCCGCCGGGCGCGTCCCGGGTGCCGTCGATCAGGATGAGGCTGGTGGTGGTGCCCGCCACCAGCAGGTAGGTGACGGCGAGCAGGACCGTGCCGGAGACGATGAACAGCGCGCCGTACAGCAGTGTGAGCCGCATGCGCACCTTGCGCGGCTTCAGCAGTGCGGCTGCCCTGGCGCGGCCGAGGACGTCTGCGGGAAACGGGAACAGCCGCACGGGCACCTCAAATCCGGTACCCGCCGCGGGGTACCGTCTCGATCACGGGCGGGGAACCGAGTTTGGATCGCAGGCGGTTGATGGTGGTCTTGACGGTGTTGGTGAAGGGGTCGGTGGCCTCGTCCCACACGCGTTCGAGGAGTTCCTCGGTCGGGACGGGCCTGCCCTGGGCGGCCAGCAGGTATTCCAGGACCGCGAGTTCCTTGGGGTTGAGGGGCAGTCGCCGGCCGGCCCGGGTGGCGAGCCGCTTCGCCGGGTCGAGCCGCAGATCGCCGTGGACGAGGACGGGGGGCAGGGCCCGCTGCGGACGCCGGCCGATGGCCCTGATCCGGGCGATCAGCTCCGGGTAGGCGAAGGGCTTGGGGAGGTAGTCGTCGGCGCCAAGGTTGAGCCCCTCGACCCGCTCGTCCATGGTGCCGGACGCGGTGAGCATCAGCACGCGCGGCTGGACCGGCTGTTCGGCGAGGGTGCCGCACACCTCGTCGCCGTGGATGCCGGGCAGGTCCCGGTCGAGCACGACCACGTCGTAGTCGACGACCGAGGTGCTCTCCAGCGCCCGTTCCCCGTCGTGGACGACGTCGACGGCCATACCCTCGCGGCGCAGCACCCGCGCCACCGAGTCCGCCAGCACGGCATGGTCCTCGACCACCAGTACTCTCATCGTCCGCCCCTCGTGAAGAACTCCGCCGACCGCGACGCTCGCCCTGCGAACTGGCCCTGATGTCACGGGAGTTGTATCCAGCGGAACAGGGTATCGCCGCAGTGCTCAGTTCCGTGTGAAGAATGCGGTGATGATCTCGTTGACGGTGTCGGGTTTTTCGAGACAGCCGTAATGACCGCAGCCCGGTATTTCCGCGTAGGCGGCTCCCGGAATGTGCCGGGCGAGTTCCCGTACGAGTGCGGGGCGGGCGATGAGATCGTCCCGGAAGCCGATGACCTGGCAGGGGACGGTGATCCGCCGGTAGGCGGGCAGGCGGTCGCCGATCAGCTGGAGGCCGAGCTGGCCGCGGACCGCGGCGGGCGAGGGGGGCGACAGTTCGAGGACCGACAGCCAGTCCTGGAGCTGTTCCTCGTCGTTGAGGGTGTCCGGGGAGAGGTTCTGCAGGGCCTGGACGTAGGCGGCGTAGCGCGCGGGGAGGGTGATGCCGCTGTCCGCGAGGGCGAGGTCGGCGGCGGACATGGCGGTGATCAGGGCGTCCGCCCGGCCGCAGGAGGCGATGAGCACCGCCTGGCTGACCAGGTCGGGCCGGGCCAGGAGCAGTTCCTGCACGATGATCCCGCCGAGGGAGAAGCCGACGACGCGGCAGGGCCCGGCGTCCAGGTGGGTGATGAGCGCGGCGACGTCGGCCGCCATGTCATCGAGGGTGAAGCCCTCTTCGCACAGGTCGGTCGGCGGGATGCCGCGGTTGTCGACGGTGACGACCCGGTAGCCGGCGGCCTTGAGGGCGGGTACCTGGTGGGCGCGCCAGATCCGGCCGGGGGCCGCGGTACCCGTGATCATGACGACGGGCTCGCCGGAGCCGTGGTCGTCGTAGCCGAGGTTGATTCCGTTGACGTGCGCCACCGGCATCGGGCGGCCCCCTCACTGTCGCTGTCGGATACGGAAGATGTCGGAGATCCCGGGAGTCCCGTCAGCCCGGGCCACGGCAGCCCTGTCGACGCCCGCCACGGCGGCTCCGGCAGCCCTGGCCACCGCGGTCCCGGCAGCTCCGGCAGCCCTGTCGACGCCCGTCACGGCAGCTCCGGCAGCCCCGGCCGCCGCGGGCCCGGCGGCAGGAGGGCCGCCCCCGTCCGCCCCGGCGCCCTCACGCGCCTCCCGGCCCTCGCGGCGCCGGCACTCCCCCCACGGAGCGACGGCGGTGAACGCCTCCGCGAGCAGCGTGCCGACCGAGGCGAGGGCGGGCTGGTCGACCCGCGGGGCCCGGGGCGCCGGGCCGCCGGGCGGTGGCCCCGCGCAGACCCGGCCGGCGCCGGGGACCAGCCCGAGCCACGCCTCGGGCGGGCAGGGCCGCGTCCCCGGGCCGGCCGGGCTCATGCCGTGCGTCCCGCGAACCGGCCGACCTTGGTGATGACGTCCTCGCCGTACAGGCGCAGCGCCTGCTGGAGGGCGAACTCCGCGATGTACCGGCGGAACTCCTCCGGCGGTTCCTCCGCGGCGTTCAGCATGTGCCGGTTGGCGACGACGGCGGGGCTCTTGAGCCGGGCCGCGCCGCGCTCGACGGCCGCGTCCAGGTCCTCGGGTTCGACGACCTCGTCGACCAGGTGCCGGGCGTCCGGTTCGGCGGCCCACAGGCGGCGGCCGCCGAGGATCACCTGGCGGGAGATCCGCGGTCCGGTGTACCGGCCGAGCCGGAAGTTGCCGGCGCCGGGCACGATGCCCTCGCGGGCCGCCGGCAGCGTGAGGTAGGCGTCCGAGGCGGCCAGGACGAGGTCGCAGGCGAGCAGCACCTGCATGCCGCCGCCGATGGCGAAGGTGTCGACCGCGGCGATCCACGGCTTCTCGACGGTACGTGAGTGCCAGGAACCGTCGTGGTCGACGAAGAGCCCGGCGATCATCTTGCGGAGGTAGCCGGTCTCGCGGCGCAGCAGGAACCCGGTGAGGGAGATGTCGCCGGCGTGCAGCGCCTTGAGGTTGATGCCGGCGCTGAACACCCGTTTCCCCTGGTAGCGGGGGTGGGACATGGTGCCGCCGCGGAGGACGGCCACCTGGACCCCGGGGTCGAGCAGGGCCAGGTCGACGGCGGTCTCCATGTCGTCGACCTGCTGTTCGTCCTCGGCGTTCAGGCAGTCGTCCCGGCACAGGGTCAGGTGCGCGGTGCCGTCCCGTCGTTCGAGGAGCACCGAGCGGGTGCGCAGGACGCCGGTGCGCAGGAACTCCGGGAGCAGGTCCAGGGCCCGGTCGGTGGGCCGCAGCATGGTGTCGAGCAGGTGCGGACCGGCGTACGGCGACCGGAGCACCGCGCGCAGGAAGATCCCCTGGTCGATCTCCCAGCCCTCCTTGTCGGCCTGGCGCCGGCCGCGGTCGGCGGCCATGTGCTCGGCGCCCGGCACCAGGCCGGGGAAGCGGGCCGCCGCCGCGTCGAGGAGTTCTCCGAGGCGCAGCCCGCCGGTGTCCTCGGTGAGCCGCCGGTACACGGGGTCCGCGTACCGGTCCAGGTAGGACGTCCGCAGGGCGCGGGCGGCGTTCTTCGCGGCGGCGATCTCGGCGCGTTGCTCCTCGGTGCGCCGGGCGGGTCCGGGCAGCGTCGCGACGAGCTTGTCGACGTGGGTGTCCGCCTCCCGCGCCTCCGGCCAGAGCGGCGGGGCGGCGGCCGTCACGAGGCCGCCTCCCGGGCGGTGCCGCGCAGGGCCCGGTCGCAGGCGGCCAGGTGCGGGCCGAGGGCGTCCTCGAAGGAGGTGCTCGCGGCGTCGAAGAGCAGTTGCCGCCGGATCGCCAGCTCCTTGCCGGACAGGCCGCTGGTGAGGCCGGCCACGGCGGCGACGGCCGCGGCGGGGTCGTCGACCAGGTCGTCGGCGAGGCCGAGGCGCAGCGCCTCGGGCCCTTCGACCGGGAGCCCGAACAGCACCGCGCGGCGGACGCCCGCCGGGCCGGCGAGCTGGACCAGCCGGTAGCCGGCCATGCCGGGCCAGGTGGTGCCGGCGGCGTCGCGGGCGACGAGCAGCCGCGCGCCGGGGGTCACCGCGCGGACGTCGGCGGCCAGGAACACGTCGAGCGCCGGGCCGCCGCACTCGCCGTCGGCCACCGCGACGGTGGCCACGGGCAGCCGTTCCAGCCGGCGCAGCACCCGCTCCCACTTGCTGACCAGCATCACGTCGAGCCCGCCGGTCCAGTCGCCGGACGGGGTTCCCGTGGCGTGGACGGCGAGGGGGCCGTGGGCGTCCTGGTCCTCGGCGCGGTCGCACACGTCCTGGACGGCCTTGACGGTCGCCGCCGTCAGCGGCTCGCTCCCGTCGACCGTGAGCGTCAGCGCCTCGCTCATCGCGCTCGCCGGCCTCACCACTGGACCAGCGCCGTCTCGAGGGTGGAGCCTGGCCCCATGGTCATCAGCACGCCGTACTCCCCTGGTCGGGTGATGTCCTCGTCGAGCAGGCGCTCGTACGAGAAGAGGAACGATCCGCTGGACACGTTTCCGTAGTCGCGCAGCACGCCGGTGGTGTGCCGTACGTCGTGCCGGGTCAGTCCGAGGTTGACGCCGACGGCGTCGATGACCTTCTTGCCGCCCGAGTGCACCAGCCAGTGCGCGATGTCGCTGCGGCGCAGGCCCTTGCCCCCGAGCAGCCGGTCCACGACGATCTCGGCGTGCGCGCCGACCACGTAGGGGATCTGCGGGTCGAGGAAGAAGCTGAACCTGCCGAGGTCGCGGTCCCAGTCGTAGCGCATGGCGTCGACGGCCTCGGGGATGATGCAGCTGGCGAAGTCGAGCAGCCGCGGTCCCTCGGAGGAGACCGTGCCGGGGTGTTCGCCGGCGAGCAGCGCCACGGCCGCCGCTCCGTCGCCGAACAGGCTGTTCACGACGGCGGTGCGCATCGAGGAGTCCATCGCGTACGCGGCGGAGCAGGCCTCCGCGCAGAGGACGACGGCGAGTTCGCCGGGGTGCGCCGCGGACCAGCCGGTGACGACGTTGAGGGCGTTCAGGCCGGCGTTGCAGCCCATGCCGACGATGTCGGAGCGGCTGCAGTGCCGGTCGATGCCGAGTTCCCGGATGAGCAGGGCGCTCAGGCCCGGGGTGAGGAAGCCGGTCGAGGTGACGCAGCACAGGTGGCGCAGGTCGGAGAGGTCGGCGCCGGCCCGTTTCAGGCAGGCGCGCAGGGCCTCGGCGCCCATCTCGACGGCCAGCGACTTGTGCTTGTCGATCAGGTCGCCCTGGGCTTCGGGCCGCCGCTCGCCGGTGTCGTCCGGCGCGGGCAGGACGAGATGGCGCCGTTCGATGGCGCTGTTGAGGAAGACCGAACGGACCCGGGGATCGCCGATCCCGAAGGCGTCGAGCACTTCTTGCTGGGAGTAGGAGGTCGGTGTCACCGCCGTCCCCACTCCCACGATCCGCGGGCGGACGAATCCTCCCGGCAGGAATTCCGGTTCCGCGGTGACGGGCCGTTCCACGGTCGTGGTCATCGGTAAGTCCACCCCCACCTGCGCGGTGTGCTGCGCAGTGTCCGTACGACGTGATTCATGTGCCTGACCTTTCGTTCGCGGCGCATTCCGTCTCGATGAAGCGGATGAGCCGTGCTGTTCCCTCCTGGATCTCCGCGGGCGTCAGATAACTGATGGACAGCCGGATTCCGTTCCGGCCGCCGCCCCCGGGGTGGAAGTGCTCCATCGGCGTCCAGATGACGCCGAATTGCTGGGCCGAGCGGGTCAGTGCCGCCTCGTCCGCCCGGAACGGCACCCGGACGCTGAGGAAGAATCCGCCGGCCGGTTCGTTCCACCGCACGCCGAGCCGGGCCCGGCGGTCGGCGGGCAGGTCGAGGTCCAGGTGCCGCAGCACCGACCGCATCGCCTCGCCGTAGTAGGCGGCGGCGTCGGTGTTCATCTCCGAGACACGGCCCCGCGCGGCCAGCAGCGCGCCCGCCACCGCGGCCTGGCTGAGCGAGGGGGTGTTCACCGTCACCATGCTCTTGATCTTGGCTAGTTCGGCGGCGAGCAGGGTGGTGCCGCCCGCGTCGTCGCTCACCGGCTGGTCGGCGACGACGTAGCCGACCCGGGCGCCGGGGAAGACGGTCTTGGAGAAGGAGCCGAGGTGGACGACCCTGCGGTCGCGGTCGAGGGCCTTGAGCGTCGGGAGCCGTGGCCCCGGGCTCACCATGCGGTAGGGGCTGTCCTCCAGGATCAGCATGCCGTGGTGCGCGGCCGTCCGCAGCAGTTCCTCGCGGGTGGTGAGGTCCAGGGTGTTGCCGGAGGGGTTGGCGTGGTCCGGCAGGACGTAGAGGACGCGGGGGCGTTTGCCGCGGGCCCGCAGGCCGCGGGCGGCGGCGTCCACGTCGGCGCAGGCCAGTCCGTCCTCCCGCTCCTCCACCGGGTGCACCTCGATGTCCAGCAGCCGGGCCGCTCCGACGATCCCGACGTAGCAGGGGCTGGAAACGAGCAGGACGTCCTCGGGGCCGCCGATGAGCGCCCGCAGGGCCAGCAGCATGGCCTCCTGGGCGCCGAGGGTGACGACCAGCGCCTCCGCGGGTACGTCGATGCCCTCGTCGGTCCTGAGCGAGTCGGCGATGATGTCGCGGATCAGGCCGGCGGTGGGGCCGTACTGGTAGAGCGCCGTCCGGATCTGCCGGGGGGTGTGCCCCCGTTCGGCGAGGTGGTCGAGGTAGCGGCGGGCGTGGGTGAAGACCTGCTCGGTGTCGAAGAAGCCGTCGTAGGGCCGTCCCGGGGCGAAGGAGATGGCGTCGGGGTAGCGGAAGGTGACCTCGTTGAGGAAGTTCATCGTGTCCAGGACGGGGTCGGAGAGCGCGCTGTGCAGTTCCGTCCGGCGCAGTGCGGGCGCGGGGCCCGGCGCGGCTTCCGGGACGGGCGGCACGGGTGCCGGCGCGGGGTCCGCCGGGGCGGTCTGGACGCGGATCACCTCCCGCCCGAGGTCGGTCACCGCGCCGGCCCCGGTGAACTCCATGGCACGGGCGAAGTCCCTCACCAGGCCCGGCAGATCGGGTGCCGCGCCCTCGGTGCCCGGGGTGTCCGGCCGGAGGACCACCGCGTCGGCGCCCAGGGCCAGGGCCACGACGAGGTCGGCGCCGGTGCGGACGCCGCCGTCGAGCAGGACGGGCACCGCCCCGCCCACGGCGTCCGCGATCAGGGGCAGTCGGTCGAGGCCGGAGGCGACCACACCGTCGGCGCCCGCCTCGACCGCGCGCAGCGCGTCCCGCGCGGTGTCCGTCCCGGCGGCCAGCAGCGGCAGCGAGGTCACCGGGCGCAGCGTGGCGAGGACGGACCAGTAGGCGGCGGGCCGGGGGCCGGGGCCCGGCGCGAGCCCCAGGGTGAGGGCGCCGAAGCCGGCGTCCTGCGCGCGTACGGCCAGTTCACGGGCGGCTCGCCGGTCCCGTACGGCGGTGACGTCCAGCCACGGCGGTACGACGCCGTCACCGGCGGGAGCCACGGACCACGGCGGCCCGTCACCGGCACCGTCACCGGCCGGAGTCGCGGACCAGGGTGGCGTGCTCACGACGGCGGGGAGTCCCGCGGCGGCGCTCGCCCGGATCGCGGCGCGTTCCTGTCCGGGCCGGGTCCGGTCGGGCTGGGGGACGACGACGACCGGTGCGCTCCACGCCCGGCCGAACACCTTCACCCCGGTGTCGGGCGGCCCCGCGGACCCGTACCGCCCCTGGACGAGTCCGGTGCGGTCGAACAGGGCGCGGTCGGCGGTGTCGGCCGCCCGTCCGGTCGGGTCAGGGGAATCGCCGGAGCGGGCACCTTTTCCGGTGTGCTGCGCTGCCATGGATTCCCTCCGAAAGCCGTCGACGCGATCTCCGGTGCGGAATTCGCGGGCTCAGCATCACACGCCCCCCGATGATTCGACAACGTCGTCCAACTGCGCGATGCGCACGCTTGGACACGGTAATTGCGCGAGAAGGGAGCGGGTCGGAAATGGACGGTAATGAATGCGAGAATGCAGGCGCATTCGGCCGGGCGGCCGGCCCCTTTCGCATGCTTCCGCGAAAGGGGCCGGCCGCCGTCCAACCGTCGGTCACGGACGTCTGGACGGCCTTTCGGCTCGTCCCCGGCCGCCCTTCGGCCCGTCCTAGGGCCTGTCGTTCGGATCACGCCGCAGACGCGGGGAAGGCACAGCCGATGCCCCGCGACCTGATCCAGACGACAGGCCCTAGCTGTGCTGTTCGGACAGGTTGGTGACGCGGCTGGCTGGTGGGTGGCCGCCGATGCCGGTGTGGGGTCGGTGGTAGTTGTACCAGTCCAGCCAGTCGGGAAACGCTGCCTGGCGTTCGCGGTCTGAGGTGTAGGGCCGCTGGTAGGCCCACTCCTCGAGCAGGGTGCGGTGAAAGCGTTCGACCTTGCCGTTGGTCTGCGGCCGCCAGGGCCGGGTCCAGCGGGGGCTGATGCCCAGGTCGCGGCAGGTGTCGCGCCAGGTGTTCTTGGTGTAGGCCCAGGCGTTGTCGGTGAGGACCCGTTCGATCGTGATGCCGCGTGCGGCGAACCAGGCGGCGGCCCGGGTGAGGAAGCCGGCGCAGGTGGCGGCCTTCTCGTCGGGGAGGTTTTCGGTATAGGCGAGGCGGGTGTGGTCGTCCAGGGCGGTGTGCAGGTAGGCGTATCCGGTGCCGTTGCGGCGGTCCTGATTGGCCCGGCCGGCTGCCCGGCCGAGGACTTTGTGGCCGCCGCCGTCGGGGATGCGGCCGAGTTTCTTGACGTCGATGTGGACCAGTTCTCCGGGCCTGGCACGCTCGTAGCGGCGCACGGGCTCGCCGGTGGCCCGGTCACAGGCGGCCAGTGCGGGCAGGCCGTGCCGCAGGAGGATGCGGTGCGCGGTGGAGGCGGCGATGCCGCAACGGGCGGCCGGCCGCACCGGACCGATCCGGTGTTCGCGTCGCAGCCGCACCACCTGCTGTTCGACCGGGGCGGGCGTCTGGCGCGGGCTGTGGTGGGGGCGGCTGGAGCGGTCCCGCATCCCGGCCGGGCCCAGTTGCCGGTAGCGGCCCGCCCACCGGGCGGCGGTGGTGTGGCTGACCTGGAAGCGTTCCGCGGCCCGCCGCAACGGCCAGCCTTCGTCCACGACGCACCGGGCCAGGCGAAGCCGCCCGGTCGGAGTCAGCGGGGCGTTACGGTGGGACACGAGGGCCTCCTGCGGTCGGGTGCAGATGTCGCAATCCACACCGAACCCAGAAGGCCCTCACCCGTTCAAGCACCCAGCACGCGTGTCACCAACGTCCCGGGACAGCACACCTAGCCGTGCCGGACCGTCTGGTGTTCCATCCGCGCGGCGACCTCGCCCCAGACTCCCGCGCACGCGTGGGCGAGGTCGGCGACCACGGAGGTGCAGTGCGGCGGGACGCTGTCGATGATCGCCTGCCATTCGGCGCCGCTCAGGGTGTGCAGGTTCAGCAGCCGCAGCAGGGTGCGGCCGGTTTCGCTGAACCGGAGGGCGGGGTCGGACTTCAGCCGGTCCACGGCCGCGACCCGGGCCGCGATCCGCGCGGTGCCGGTGGTCTGTCCGGCGGCGCCGGCCCGGTTCCGGCTCGGCTCCTCGGCCAGTGGCTTCGGCTTCGGACGGGCCCGGACGCGCGGCTTGGGCAGCGGGTCCTCGCCCCGGTGGATGCGGTTCCGTACGTCCCGGGCCGTCTCCGGCGAGATCCGGGCCGCGCGGGCGATCTGCCGCAGGGAGAGACCCGGGTTCTCCCTGATGAGCCGCCCGGCGAGTTCGCGTCCCGCGGCGCTGTTGACGGGCCGGACCCGTCCGTCCTGGCCGATCCGGCTGCCCTCCGCGAGCGTGTCCCCGGCCGCCCGGCGGCGGATCTCGGAGACCGTGCCGGGCGAGAGGCCGGTGGCCGAGGCGATCATCCGGTCCGACCACTGCGGGTGCGAGGTGATGATCCGGCTCGCCGCTCTCTTCCGGTCGGCCATGGACAGCGGCAGACCGTGCGTGATGTTCGATTCCACGGCGAGTACGAAGGCGTCGGACTCGCTGCCGTCGAAGTACGCCACGGCGATCTTGTCGTCGCCGCGGAGCTGTGCCGCCCGCAGCCGGTGTATCCCGTCGATCACCCGCATCGTCTGCCGGTGCACCAGTACGGGAGGAAGCGGAGCCCTTACTTCCACCAGGGCCTGGATATGGTCCTGGTCCTCCCCGGCACTGCGCGGCGACCCTTCCACGACCAAGGAACCGATCTCGACTTCGACGACCAGCCCTTGTTCGAATTGCGTCTGGTCAAGCTGCATTACAAACTCCCCCGAGGCTCTTTCTGTACACACGTTCGTGTTCCGTGACGAATGACAGACGTCCCGTTCATGACGTGTCGACCGCGCAGGACGTTCCGAGAGCGCACGACGCGCACGACGGGATCAGCGAGTTCAGCCGGCAGGTGGGAATTCCGCCGGACAGGGAGTCAGGTGTCTCGGCACGGAAGGACCGGACGCGCGCGACGACGTCCCCGGCGCGACTTCGGCCCCCCGACGCACTTCGGCCGCCGGAACTTCCGTCCGGCCTCTAGGTGTTGATCTGCGAATGGTGCCCATGCTTGAGATCATTCGACTTCCCCCGTGTTACCACCACATGAGCCGCACCACCAGAAACTGCGGCCCTAATGGCCGACGGCGGCCGGTGGCCGCACGCCGAGTTGGACACCAGAACAGCAGACGCCTTACGCCTCGTCCAGAGCCCGCCCGCCCGGCATATGGGCCACAGGGAGTGACCGGTGCCGGGGCCGGGCCGCCGCACACGGGGAGAACCGCAGGTCGAGCGGGCTGCGCACCTTTGCGTCACGATCGCTCGACAGCGGCGTGAATATGACGAAAAAACGGAGACACGCCACCGGGGTGACGCGGTCCGGTGGCCGGCGGGCCCGTCCCGCCGGCGGGACACGGCCGCCCGCCCGCCGCCCGCGCGGGCGCTCACCAGGGGAAAACGGAGACTCAGGCTCCGATGTCGGCGTCCGTCCAGGGCTCGGGGCGCACCGGTTCACCGGCCGCCTCGTCGAGGCGGGAGACGATCCAGTCCAGCAGGTCCAGACCTGCGGCTTCCGCCGCCTGCTGCCACCGGACCCGGCGGTCGGAGGGGACCCGGAGGGGGACCAGCGGATGCGGCAGCGCCCGGTCGTCGCGGCGGTGGGCCCTGACCCGCCGGCGCAGCTCGTTGCGGGACCAGCCCTCCCGCTCGGCGCGGGCGAGCCACTCGTCCTGCTCGTCCGGGGGAATGCCGGCGACCTCGGCGTGGTGCTGGAAGCTGAGCCGCGCGCGGCGCCGGGACGGCTCGAACTTGCCCGCCACCCAGGCGTAGTTGCGCAGGGTCTGGTAGTCGAGGCCGCTCTCGGTGAGGGCGCGGCGATAGCGGTCCGGATACTCTCTGCGACCGTAGATCAGCCAGTCCCCCAGCCACCACGCCGACGAGTCCGTGACCACGAACATCTGCCGGCCGAGGTGGCGCCACTGGGCCAGTGGCAGTCCGGGGGACAGGGTCAGGGCGGTGCGCCGGGTGGCCGCGCGGACGTCCAGTGTGCCGTGTTCCCGCTCGCGCGCCACCGGTTCCGTCCGCCGGCCGGTCCCTCGTGCCGCTTCGCCCGCCATCCTCCGCACCTCATCGCCCCCTTGTCCGCAGGCACTCATCCTTCCGGAGGCGACGTCTCGGCCAGGTAACAGAACGGACCGGGTGGACGGGACGGGCGGGGCGGCCGGGGCCGTGGCTCTGTGTTACGGCGGAGTTACCTGTTCCGCGGTGTACTGGTGCGCGCGGAGCACGCGGCCCCGCGAGCGGAAGAGGAGGCCCCATGGTCACCGCGCCCCGGTGGTGCGCAGAGTGCGGCACGGAGTTCGCCTGGACGAGCCGGAATCCGAACCGCAGGTTCTGCGGCCCCAGGTGCCGCTCCCGGTGGTGGCGGGCGGGGCGCGGCCGGAGCGCCGAGCAGGCCGCCGGGGCCGGGGAGCCCGCCGGCCCGGCCGCGGTCCGGCTGGGCGCCCTGCACGCCTGTCCGCACTGCGGGGAGCACCTCACGGTCATCAATCTGCTCGTCGGCGGCGAACCGGTCCCCGGGGCCGACACTCCCCCGTAGCCCCCGGGACCGGTGCGCGGCGCCTACCGGGTCGAGCAGCGGGTGGTGTTCAGCGTGAAGGCGGCCGGATCGGCGGCGTCGCCGCCGGTCGCGCCCGCGGTGCCGGTGAACGGCACCCGCAGGGTCCGACCGGGCCGGATGGTGCCGCCGGAGTCCGGGCTGTGGACGGTCACGTCGGTGCCGTTCTGCGACACGACGGCGCCCTTCGCCTCGAGGGCCTTCTGCCCGTCGGCGTAGCGGTAGCGCAGCGCCCAGGCGGTGAGCGGTGTCCGGCCCGTGTTCTTGATCTCGAGGGTGCCGGTGAACGCGCCGGCGGCGTCGGGTTCGCCCGCCGCGTACCTCACCCGGCAGCTCCCGGCGGGGACCTCACCGTGGGAGTAGAACACGTTGTCGGGCAGGGCGGAGCGCTCGATGTCGGTGTTGGCGGCCATGACATCGGCGAGGCGGTGGCGGAAGTCGATGCCGTACGTCCGGGATATCGCCCTCAGCGTGGCGGACTGGTTGCCGTAGAAGAACCGGTCCCCGTCGCGCAGCCGCCGGAACTGGTCCGCCCACATGGCCTGTTGGAGTTCGCCGAACTCCGAGCCCCTCAGGTGGGGTTCGGCCAGCATGCCGACGTAGGCGTCGACCCGGTCGACCGAACCGTAGATCGCCTTGAGGCGGGCGGCGAGCGGGGTGCGCCGGGTGTAGGTGGTGGCGGAGGTGTCCCCGGGCAGCGCCTGGAAGCCGACCTTGCTGCCGAAGAGGTTGCGCATGTCGGTGAAGTCGACGCTGTCCGGGTCGTCGATCTCGGCACCGGGGGTCAGCTCGCCGTCCTGCGGGAAGGTGTCGCGGGCCTCACCGGTGATGCCGGTGAAGGACGTCACCGGGGCGAGTCCGTACGCCTCGCGCAGGTCGTTGTAGGACGGCATGCCGTGGTCGCGGCTGCGGGCCAGGTCGGTGGCGGCCAGGTCGAAGACGCAGGCGGGGTCGGCGTTCGGCGCGGAGCACGGGACGCTGCGCAGCAGGTGGTCGGTCATCTCCTCGTTGCGGTACTGCGCCTTGTCCCCGAGGGACTGCAGGAGCGGCCCCAGGCCCAGGTCCTTGAGGAGTTCGGGGTTGTCCCGCATGAACTCCAGGCTGACCTCGACGCTCACCGGCCCGTCCGGCGCGCCCATGACGACGAGCCCGGCGGCCCGGAATGCCTCCAGTTGTGCCTCGGTGTAGCGCCCCGCGGGCTGGTTGAGGGAGGTGGCGCCGTGGATCATGCTGTGTGCGCGGTAGCCGACGGTCGCGAACTCGTTGGTGAGCGTGGCGTCGGTCCTCGGGTCGTAGCCCCGGTAGCCGGGCAGGGTGATGCCGACCGCGGGCAGGAACTCGGTGTAGGTGATGTACTGGATCTCGCTGATGACGACCCGCCGGGCTGTCTGGAACTTCTCCTCCTCGGAGAGGTGGGCGGGCAGCGCGTCCACGATCCGGTTGTGCTCCCGGGCGAACAGCGTCTGTACGCCGGTCACCGCGATGTTGTTGTTGACGCGTACGTCCCCGGCGACCACCGCACTGCCGGGATCGGCACGCAGCCGGCCGTCGATGTCGGTGGCGGGCGCGGACCGCGCGTCGCCCCGGGCGTCCCGGCGCGGCAGGTAGTCGTCCGGCAGGAGGAGTTTCGCGCCGTTGTCGGAGAGGTCGCCGTCGACCTCGCCCTGCCGCAGCCATTCCAGCCGCTCGCCGTCACCGCCGTAGACGGCCGACGCGTCGAGGTAGGAGCCGGCCATGTTGACCTGCTGCCGCGGCGAGCGGGTTCCGGTGCCCCGGGCGGGCGTGGACCGGGTGAACGGCAGGTAGTGCTTCCCGGAGACCAGTTCCAGCGGGTCGCTGTCGTCGCCCGTCAGGTCGGCGGACTCACCCTGCGGGTCCGTGGCCTGCTCGCCCAGCCGCAGGGCGAAGGTATGGTCGAGGAACTGCGCCCAGGTCCAGGCCCATTGGCTGACCTGACGCTCGGAGAAGATGTTCGCCGGCATCACCCGGCCGCCCTGGACCTCCTCGTCGGCGAAGATCCGGTTGCTCACGTAACGCGGGTCCGGACCGGCGACCGGCTTGCTGCGCCCGTCGGCGTAGTGCGCGGGCGCCAGCCGGGCGTAGGCGCCACCGGCGCGCCCCCACCCCGGGTGCGCCCGGTTGTTGCCGCTGCCGTCCAGCGACTGTGTCTCCGGGCGGAGTCCGCCCTGCGCTCCGGCCGCGCCGGACGGCGCCGCCAGGGCGGTCACCAGGGTGGCCAGCACCACGGTGACGGCGCCGGCTCTGGTACGCCCGAAGGTGCGCCCGGGAACCGAGCCGTACCGGTTCGCATGCCTCATGCCTTGTCCCTTCTCTGCTGTCCTGACCGGACGCGTTGTCCTCGCGGACACGTGCGGACGCCGCTGCGCGCAGGGGTGCCACCGGCCGGGGTGCGATGCCGGCGCGGCGGGGCTGCGGGAGGCGGGGGCAGGGAGACCTGCGGTACGTACCCGCCCGCTCCGCGCGGGTCGTGGCACGGGCGCGGGGCCGGTCAGTGACGGGCGGGGCGGAGCCGCCACCGCGTCGCCAAGAATGCACGAAGGGACGTCCAAGCGACAGATCCGGTCGCTTGGACAGGGCCGTCCGGGGCGCCGGGTTCGGGGTACGGGCGACGCGAGGGGTACGGCTGCTTCGCCCCGGGGAACCGCGAGAGTACGGCGACCTCAACCCGGGGAACCGCGAGAGACGGCGACCTCAACCCGGGGAACCGCGAGAGACGGCGACCTCGACCCGGGCGCCCTGGGCGTACCCGGCTCGGCGTACCCGGCTCGGCGGGCCCGGCCGGCGCGCGGCTGACCTTCTCCATGGCGGGAGTGATCTGCGGCCGGCACCGGACGGGTCCGACTGTCGGAAGGAGCTTCCCGGCGGTGTCAGCCGGGGTGCCCGGCGCACCGGCGGGCGAGCTGCCCGGCGCTCCGGAGGCGGCGGCACCCGGCATCGCGGCCCGGGTGCCGGGCGTCACGGAACGGGGTGCGTGGATACCGGCGCGGAGCGCACCCGCACCGGCATCGAGCGCGTGGGCACCGGCGCGACGGGCTCGCGCGCCCCCCGCTGCCCCCGGCCCTCTCCCCCGCGTGCTTCCTTGCGTCACTCGACTCGATCACTGGATCGATGACCATCCCAGCCCTTTTCCTCAGCTGTGTCCTGGCTGCCGCAAGGTATCCGGCCGGGAGAGCGGCCCCCACCCGACACGCACTTTCCGGGCATTAGCCGTATTTACGGCCATGGGGGTAGGGCGAGACCACGATGCCCGGCCCGGCCGCTCAGGTCTCCGCGACCTCGGCGTAGGACTGCGACAGCTCGGGCGCGCCGCTGGCGGCCCACTCGTGCCCGGAGGCCACCACGTCGAACTCCCGGCCGGAGGCGAGCCGGACGACCGGCTGGCCGTCCGCCCTGAACCACCAGGCGGCCCCCGGCACGGTCCGTACGATGACGGTGCCCAGGTACAGCCCGGCGTCGTTGCCCAGCCAGGGCAGGATCTCCTCGTCGTCCCGCCAGCGGGGCACGACCTGGTCGAGCTGCTCCAGCGAGGCCGGGGAGTCGTCCAGCCGGACGCCCTCCCGGTCCGCCTGGGACCGCAGCAGCTCGCACTCGGCGAGCAGGCCGGCGATGCCCTCCGGGTCGCGAGTCCCCGGATCGACGCGCCGCTTGCCCAGGAAGGGGATGTTCATGCCTCCAGCCTGGCATTCGTACCGCCGTTCGCACCACAGGCGCGCGGTCCCGCTTCCGGGTGACATGACGGGTCGCGGCGGCATGGCGCATTGACGGCCGCCGGAGGTCTCCCTACTTTCGCGTGCGTCCGTCGGGGGAGTCGAGGGGGAGGAGCCGGTCGTGCGCCGAGGGGTCCGGAGAGCCGCGGTCGTCCTCGCCCTGCTGGCGGTCCTGACGCCGGGCGCACCGGCGCGCGCGGCGGCGCCGCTGCCGCTGGAGCGGTACTTCGACAACACGGCCGTCAGCGACGACGCCCGCCCCGCGGAGGCGGACTTCGACGGTGCGGGCGCCTCCCTCTCCGCCCAGGGTCTCACCGCCGCCGGCTGGACGCCGGGCCGTCCGCTGACCGTGCTCGGTGCCCGGCTGACCTGGCCGGACCGGCCCGCGGGCGAACCGGACAACGTGCGGGCGGACGGGCAGGAGGTGCGGGTCACCGGGCGCGGTGACGCACTGGCCTTCCTGGTGGCGGGCACCGGCGGCGGTACGGCGGGCGGGCCGGGCGAGGTGGCGTACGCGGACGGCGGCCGGTCGGGCTTCCGCCTCCTCGCGCCCCACTGGCGCACCGGCCCGCTCGCCACCAGGGCCGTGACCGTGCCGCGCGTCAACACGCCGGCCGGCCGGAGCGCCGGGCGGGCCCGGCTGTACGTGGTGACCGTGCCGCTCGCGGCCGGCCGCGAGGTGGCCTCGGTGCGGCTGCCCCGCGCGACGGACCTGCATGTCTTCGCGCTGGCGGTACGGGACACCGGGCGGGGCTGGACGGGGACCTGGGCGGCGTCGACGTCCGGTCACCCGGCGGTGGGGCCGTGGACGGACCGTACGCTGCGGCTGGTGGTGCGCGCCTCGGTGGGCGGGACACGGGTGCGGGTGCGGTTCGACAACACCTTCGCGGCGGCGCCCGTGCGGATCGGCGGCGCGACGGTCGCGGTCCGGGCGTCGGGCGCGGCGGCGCGGAAGGCGCCCGCGCGGCTGACGTTCGGGGGTGCGCGGGGCGCGGTGATCCCGGCGGGGGCGCAGGCGTACAGCGATCCACTGGGGTTCGCGGTGCCGGCGGGCGCCGACCTGCTGGTGAGCTTCCATCTGCCCGGCCCGGTGAAGGCGGCGCCGGTGCACCGGCTCGCGGTGCAGCGGTCGTACCTCAGCGGGCCGGGTGATCACACGGCGGAGCGGACCGGCGGCGCGTACACCACCAGCCTGACGTCCTGGCCGCTGCTGACCGGGGTGGATGTCGGCGGCGGGCCGGGGTCGGTCGTCCTGCTCGGGGACTCGATCACCGACGGCGACCGGTCGACGGTCGGCGCGAACCGGCGCTGGCCCGACGTCCTCGCCGGACGGCTGCGGGCGCAGCGCGCCGTCCCCCGCTACGGGGTGCTCAACCACGGCGTCTCGGGCAACCGTGTGGTCACCGACCGCTACCCCGGTGACGGCGTCTCCACCGACCAGGCCGGGGTCAGCGCCCTGCACCGGTTCGACCGCGACGTCACCGCGCAGACCTCGGTGCGCACGGTGGTCGTCTTCGAGGGTGTGAACGACCTGCTGGCGGGCGCGGACGCGCGGACGCTGACCGCCGGGCTGCGCGCGCTGGCGGACCGGGCGCGGGCCGCCGGGCTGCGGGTGCTCGGGGCGACGGTGCTGCCCTGCGGCGGCCGGGCCGCGTGCACGCCCGCCGTGGACGCCGAGCGGCGCGCGGTGAACGCCTGGCTGCGCACCGGCGGCGCCTTCGACGCCGTGCTCGACTTCGACGCCGTCCTGCGCGATCCGGCGGACCCGGCGCGGATGCGGCCCGCCCACGACAGCGGCGACCATCTGCACCCCGGGGACGCGGGGCTGAAGGCGCTGGCCGACTCGGTGGACCTGCGGCTGCTGGTCCCTTAGACCTCAGGAGACCTGGACGTCGAGGTCGACGACGACCGGAGCGTGGTCGGAGGCGCCCTTGCCCTTGCGCTCCTCGCGGTCGACGTAGGAGTCGGTGACGGCCTTGGCGAACGGCGTGTTGCCGTACACCAGGTCGATACGCATGCCGCGGTTCTTCGGGAAGGCGAGCTGGCGGTAGTCCCAGTACGTGTACGGGTGGTCGTACTTCAGCGGGCGCGGGACGACGTCCGACAGGCCGGCGCCGCGCAGGGAGGCGAGGGCGGCGCGCTCGGCGGGGGTGACGTGGGTGGAGCCCTCGAAGGCGGCGCGGTCGTAGACGTCGTCGTCGGTCGGCGCCACGTTGTAGTCCCCCAGCACCGCGAACGGGCGGTCGCCGGCGGCGTCGCCCTCGACGGCCGCGCGCAGCGCCTCGAACCACTGGAGCTTGTACGCGTAGTGCGGGTGCTCCACCTCGCGGCCGTTGGGCACGTACACCGACCAGACGCGGACCGGACCGCAGGTCGCGGAGATCGCCCGGGGTTCCTGGACGCCTTCGTAGCCGGGGTCGCCGGGCAGGCCCTTGACCACGTCGGACAGGCCGACGCGGCTGAGCACCGCCACGCCGTTCCACCGGCCGGTGGCGTGGACGGCGGCCTCGTAGCCCGCCTCGCGCAGCGGCTCGAACGGGAACTGGTCCTCGGCCACCTTGGCCTCCTGGAGGCACAGCACGTCGGTGCCGCTGCTCTCCAGCCAGGCCAGCAGCCTCGGAAGGCGGGCGGTGATCGAGTTCACGTTCCAGGTCGCGATGCGCATGTCCCCCAACCTACCGGGCGCCTCCGACACTCACAGGACGGTGGTCTCCCCCGCCGCCAGCCGCAGGTGCTCGGAGCCGCCCAGCGCCCCGATCTGACGGTCGTAGATCGGGCGGGCGAGGTCGGTGAGGAGGGCGTCGTGGATGTCGTAGGCACGCTGCGGGCGGACCTCGCGGACGTAGTCGATGACCTCGGAGATCTTGTTCCAGGGGGCCATGACGGGCAGCATCAGCGTCTCGACCGGGTGGTCGGGGACGGTGAGGGCGTCGCCGGGGTGGAACAGCCGGCCGCCGTCGACGAGGAAGCCGATGTTGGTAATGCGCGGGATGTCCGGGTGGATCACGGCGTGCAGTTCGCCGTGGACCTGCACGTCGAAACCGGCGGCGGTGAAGGTGTCGCCGTGGCCGACGGTGTGCACCCGGCCGGGGAAGGCGGCGGTGATCTTCTCCGCGACCGACCGCAGCGTGTACACCTGGGCGGCCGGGTTGATCTCCATCGCGGCGCGCAGCCGCAGCTCGTCGAAGTGGTCGGGGTGCTCGTGGGTGATGAGGACGGCGTCCGCGCCGAGCGCGGCGTCCTCCTCGCTGAACCCGCCGGGGTCGAGGACGAGGGTCTGTCCGTCCTTCTCCAGGCGGACGCAGGAGTGGGACTTCTTGGTCAGCTTCAGCGTCATGGTTCCATCCTGGCCCCGAGGTCGTTCCGGGTCATTCCGAGGGGGTCGTCTCCTCCCGGACCACCTGCTGGGCGATGCGGAAGGCGCGGTCGGCCGCGGGGATGCCGCAGTAGACGGCGGTCTGGAGCAGCACCTCCTTGATCTCGGCCGGGGTCAGGCCGTTGCGCAGGGCGGCCCGCAGGTGCGGGGCGATCTCCTCCGCGTGGCCGCCCGCGATCAGGGCGGCGAGGGTGACGCAGCTGCGGGTACGGCGGTCCAGGCCCGGCCGGTTCCAGACCTCGCCCCAGGCGTAGCGGGTGAGGAGTTCCTGGAAGTCGCCGGCGAAGTCGTCGGCGTCGGCCAGCACCCGGTCGACGTGCGCGTCCCCGAGGACCTCGCGGCGTACCTTCAGTCCCGCCTCGTAGGGGTCGGGCCGGCCCTGGGCGGCCTGCGGCTGGGCGACGGCCGGGGCGATCTCGGCCACGGGCACCGTCTGCGGCGCCGCGGCGAGCACCGGCTTGCCGGGGACGCCGGGCAGCACGGTCTGGCCGGTGGCGTCCGGGGCGGGCTGCCAGGCGGTGGTGAAGTGCCGGAGGAGGAGGTCGGTGACGGCGGCGGGCTGCTCGACCGGGACCAGGTGGGAGGCGCCGGGGACCACGGCGAGGCGGGCGTCGGGGATGCCGGCGACCAGGGTCCGGGCCTCGGCGGGGCCGGTGACCTGGTCCTCGGAGCCGACCAGGACGAGGGTGGGCACGCCGACGTGGCCCAGTTCGTGCCGTACGTCGAAGGAGGCGAGGGCCTCGCAGGCGGCGATGTAGCAGCCGGGGTCGGTGGTGCGGACCATCTGCACGGCCCACTCGGTGATCGCGGGCTGGGCGGCGGCGAACCCGCCGGTGAACCACCGGTCGGGCGAGCTGCGGGCGATGGGGTCGAGGCCGTTGGTGCGGACGATCACGCCGCGCTGGCGGAACTCGTCGGCGGTGCCGAACCGCGGCGAGGCGGCGATCAGCGCGAGGGAGGCGAGGCGCTCGGGGTGCCGCAGCGCCAGCTCGATCCCGACCGCGCCCCCGAACGCGCAGCCCGCGTACCCGAACCGCTGCACGCCGAGCCCGTCCAGCGTGGCCAGCAGCCGCTCGGTGACGTCACCGACGGACCCCCCGGGGTGGGCGGGCGCGCCGCCGTGCCCCGGCAGGTCGTACCGGAAGACCCGCCAGTGCCGGGCCAGTTCGGGAACCTGGCGGTCCCACATGTGCCAGGTGGTACCGAGGGACGGCCCCAAGATCAACACAGGAAGGTGTTCTGGCCCGTCAAAGCGGTATTGCAGCGTTTCGATCCTGGCTTCGGTCACGGGTTCACACCTTCATCTGTCACGATCTGTCACACGCCACCTGCGAGACCTCCCCATGCCCCCGCCGCTGGAAGCAGGTCCGCCACGTCCGGCTTCACGTACCACTTCTTCGTCGTCTTCACGTTGGTGTGCCCAGCCCACCTGGCTAGCAGGTGATCCGGCACCCCCTTGTTGGCCAGGTACGTGAGGCAAGACGCCCGAGCATCGTACAGACGGACCCTGCGAAGGCCGTTGGGTGCGGCTCGTTTCGAGGGACGGGCTGACCTGGGGAGACGTTGATTGGCGTCCAGGTGGGCAGGTCTTCTCCCTGAGGGGAGGAGGTGGTGTCGGTGGGCTCGTTGTTCGAGGCGATCGAGGCCGAGGAGGCGGAGGTCCGGGGCCGGGTGGAACAACTCAAGGCCCAGCTGGCCGAGTTGACCGAGCGGCTGGAGGCTGAGCAGGAGAGGCTGTCACGGCTGGTGATCACCCGTGAGACGGCAGGGGAACTCCTGGCGAGGATGAGCGACGGCAGCGCTGCGGACGAGACGCCGCCGACGGCGGCGGCGGCGGACGTATCGCCGTTCGCCGGGGCCGAGCGCCAGGTCGTGGGGGTGCTGTCGGTGCCGAAGTGGCAGCCGGGCATGGCCGCGACTGTGCTGCCGCGGGTCTACCAGGACATTCTCGAGGTCGTCGATGATGCGCCGGGGCCGGTGCGGGCCAAGCAGATCGTGCCCAGGATCGGGTTGCCGGTGGAGAACGGGAAGATCGAGGTGACGCGGTCGAAGCTGAAGCGTCTGGTGGTACGGGGCTGGCTGGACGAGACCACTCCCGGCCTGTTCACCCCATCCGCCACGAGAAAGACTCATTCGTCCAACACGCCCTGAAAGAAGGGCTCTTCCTTCTAGATTCGAAGGTGCGAACCAGAACGAACCTGCGAGAGAAGAGCCCGGATGGAACCCTACGACATGCGGGGCACGCCTGAGGCGTTCGCACGCTCGGTCAGTGCCTTCGACCTGCTGACGGCCACCCTGTCAGGCCGCGAGGCCGAAGAGTGGACCCATGGTGAGCTGGAGGAACACCTCCAGGAAGCCGGACGCGCGCTGATACGCCAACTGCTGCAGGACCACCTCGACCTGCGCGCGCTGCGCGAGGAAGAACACCTCGCGGCCCGTCCCTGCCTGAGGGTGACGGGTGGCGACGGCATCCCGCGTCCGTGGCGGGAGAAGGGGCATGAGCGGTGGCTGTCCACCGTCTTCGGCCACGTGAGGGTACGACGGGTCGCGCATCGTGGACCTGGGGTGAGCAACGTGCATCCCGCGGACGTAGCTCTGTCGCTGCCCGCGGGCCGGCACTCGGCCGGTCTGCGCCGCCTGGCCGTCACCGAGGCCGTGCGCGGCTCCTTCGACCAGGCCGTGGCTGCCGTCGGCCGGCAGTGCGGGCCGGTGCTGGGCAAACGCCGGCTGGAGGAACTCGTCGTCGAGACCGCCGCGGATGTCGAGGGCTTCTACCGGGCGAAGACCGCGCTGCCCTGCAGCCGGGACATGCCGCTGGTCATCCAGGCCGACGGCAAGGGTGTGGTCATGCGGCCCGAAGCCCTGCGCGAGGCCACCCGCCGCAAGGCCGCCCGGGCCGCCGCCGCGGGCCGGCGGGGGCGGCTGGCCCCGGGCGAGAAACCCAACCGGAAACGGATGGCCACCATCGCCTGCGTCTTCGACATCCGCCCGGCCCCGCGCCGCCCGCACGACGTGATCGGCCCGCCCGAGGGCCGCAGCCACCGTCGCACCCGCCGCCCGCACCCCAGGGCGGAGAACAAGTGGCTGACCGCCTCCCTGGTCAAACCCCCCGAGGAGGTCATCGCCGAGGCGTTCGACCAGGCCCAGGCCCGCGACCCGCACCACCTGCGCCACTGGATCGTCCTGGTCGACGGCGCCCGACACCAGCTCGACGTCGTCCAGGCCGAAGCCGCCCGCCGGGGCGTGACGATCCACGTCCTGATCGACTTCGTCCACGTCACCGAATACGTCTGGGCGGCCGCGCACGCCTTCCACAAGCCCGGCAGCCGTGAGGCCGAAGCCTTCACCGCCGACCGGCTCACCGCGATCCTCGCCGGTCACGCCGCCCGCGTCGCCGACGAACTCCTCGCACAAGCCGACCAGGCCCACCTGGCGGCCTCACCCCGCGAAGCCGTCATCACCTGCCACCGCTACCTCACCGGCCACCTCGACCAACTCCACTACGACACCGCCCTCGCAGCGGGCTGGCCCATCGCCACCGGCGCGATCGAAGGAGCCTGCCGGCATCTCATCGCCGACCGCCTCGACATCACCGGCGCCCGCTGGGGCCTCGCCGGCGCCGAAGCCGTCCTCAAACTCCGCGCCGTCACCAGCAACGGACACCTTGACGCCTACTTCACCTACCACACCGCCCGCGAACACGAACGCCTCTACCCCAGCTCTGGCCTGGCCACATACAGACTGACCGCCTGATCCACGACCTTCACTTCAGAGGAACTGCACCCAAGGCCGTTTGCGTCCATGATTTCGCAGGCCCGCGTTCGGAGCTGCCGACCGTTCAGCGCGCCCCCGAGTTCACCCACGAGGCCGCGGCACCAGCTGGCCAGAGCTGGCCGTGATTCCTCGACCGCTCTGGCATGTTCCGCGGTCCGGGGGCCGCGGTCGGCCTCCTTCGCGCCTGCCGTGGCCGTGAGGTCGAGGACGGCCGCGAACGGCTGCCCCCGTTCCAGCGCGGAGTGGAGCAGGTCCAGTACTGCGTCGCGTACCACGTCCGGAGCCTCCCCCTCGGCGAGGAGGGTCACGACGGGCCAGTCGTCGAATCGGGTCCTCATCCGAGCCGCATCTCAGTCGCCGCCCGGCTTGCCGGCGATTCCCCAGTGTGTCTCGGGCACCGGATGCAGCACTACCCAGGTGTGCTCCCGTACCTCGTCCCCCAGCACTTCCGCCGCGGCGTCGGTCAGTCGCTCGATCAGTTGCCCGCGCGTCTCGGGCGTTACCCGCTTCTCGTACAGCTTGACTTCGATCAAGGGCATCAGACAGAGCCTCCTTGCCGCGGTAGGGACATGGCGCCGACAGGCAGGACCTCGTCCAGGCTGTCGGAGAACGCTTCAACAAGATGGTCGACTTGCCGGTCGGTCAGTCCGGGGTGGCAGGGGAGGTTCAGCTGTTCCGTGAACCACAGCCGCTCAGCGGTGGGGCACTCCCCGGGGCCGTGGCCACGGGTCCGCCACTCCGGGACGAGGTGGAGCGGGAAGTACCGGAGCTGGATCTCCACGCCCCGCTCGTCCAGGGCCCGTACCAGCCGGGTGCGTGCCTCGGGGCCGCCCGGCACGAAACAGGTGTAGAGGTGGTGGGCGTGCCCGATACCGCTGCCGGGCCGCTGGACGCGGACCCCGGGATGAGCCGACGCCACCTCGTCGAGCCGGGCGGTTATCTGCCGGCGGCGGGCGACGAAGGCGTCCAGCTTGGCCAGCTGGGCGAGGCCGACGGCGGCGGCCGCCTCGGACAGGGTGGCGTTGGTGCCCGATCTGCGCACCCACTCGCACGACTCCCGGTAGATGTAGGCGGAGTACTGCATCCATGGCAGCAGTGCGGGGACGTCACCGGGCGGGGCGGGGGACCCGGTGAACACGCCATCGACCTGGTTGGAGCGGCGGCGCTCGATGCGCTCCGCCCAGTCGTCGCGGTCGGTGGTGATCATGCCACCCTCGCCGAGAGTGGTGATGTTCTTGGAGGAGTGGAAGCTGAAGCAGGCGATGTCGGCCAGGGCTCCCGGCCGGCGTCCCCGGTACTCGGCACCGAGGGCGTGCGCGCAGTCCTCCAGGACCACGATGCCCCGGGCGCGCGCCAGGTCCATCACCGCCTCCATCTCGGCGGGCCAGCCCCCGTAGTGGACGAGGAGGACGGCGCGGGTCCGCTCGGTGATGAGGTCGGCCAGCCGGTTCGGGTCCATGTTGAGCGAGTACGGGTCGACATCGCAGAACCGCACCCGGACATCGAGGTCGAGCAGTGGCTGGATCGTCGCCTGGAAGGTCTGCGGGCTGGCCACGACCTCGTCGCCGGGACGCAGGTCGAGCAGCGCGATCGCGATCTCCAGTGCGACGGTTCCGCTTGTCACCGACAGGGCGTGTCGGGCACCGACAAGGGTGCGGAACTCGTCTTCGAACGCGGTGCGCCACTTCCCCATGGACAGCGGGGCATCGGAGTGGAGCACCTCGGTCAGTGCCCGGAACTCGGTGTCGTCCAGCACGCTTCCCCGGCGGGCGAAGGGCACGTCGTACACACGGTCGCCGCGCATCAGTGGTTCTCCTCACCGCGCGCGGCCCGCCGGCCGGCGGCGTCGGCCGCGAGTGCCTTCTTGTCGACCTTCCCCAGACCGGTGAGCGGGAAGGCGTCGTAGATCTCCAGCAGGTCGGGAAGCTTGAAGTCGGCCACGCCGCTCTCCCGCAGCATGCGCCGCAGTTCCGGCATGCCCGGTGGATCGCCGTCGGGCATGACGCACGCGCAGATCGCCTCGCCCAGCGCCGGGTCGGGAACGGCCACGACGGCTGCCTGAGCGACACGGGGGTGCCGGGTCAGATGACCTTCGAGCTCGGTCGCGGACACCTTGTCGCCGCCCCGGATCACGACATCCTTCACCCGGCCTTCGACCACCAGATCACCCCGCGCGGTGAGCCGGACCAGGTCACCGGAGCGGAAGAAGCCGTCGTCGGTGAACGCCGTCCGGTTGTGCTCCGGCGCCCGGTAGTAGCCACGCAGCGTGTAGGGACCACGCGTGACGAGTTCGCCCACCTCGCCGGGCTCCGCCCGCTCCCCCGTCACCGGATCGGCCACGCGTATCTCGTCGGCCGGTGAGACGGGCCGTCCCTGGGTGGCGAGGACGACGTCATCCGGGTCGTCGCGCCGGGTCATGGTCAGCAGCCCCTCGGCCATCCCGAAGACCTGCTGGAGCGCGCATCCGAGCACTGGACGGACCTGTTCCGCGACGTGCCGGTGCAGCTTGGCGCTCCCGATCTGGAGGAGAGCCAGGCTCGACAGGTCGTGCCGGGCGTGCTCGTTCCCGCCCATCCACAGGTGTGCGATGGTGGGCACCACGGAGGTCAGGGTGACCCTCTCGGCGGCGATCAGGGGGAAGCAGGTGTCGGGGCTCGGGTCGGGAGCGAACACCACGGTGCCTCCGGCGTGCAGGGTGCCGAGGATGCCGGGACACCCCCAGGTGAAGTTGAACTCCACCGGCAGAACCGCCAGGTACACGGTCTGCGGTCCGAGACCGCACACCTCGGCGGTGGTGCGGATCTGGTAGCCGTAGTCGTCGTGCGTTCGCGGGATCAGCTTGGGCAGGGCCGTCGTACCGCCGGAGAGCAGGAAGAACGCCGCGTCCGTCGGGTCCGGCGCGTACGCCTTGCCCGGGTGCCCGGTGAGGCCGTCCAGCAGGACGACGTCCCCTGGTGTCCCGGGCCGTGGTTCGCCCACCACCAGCGTGTGCCGGAGGGACGGGACCTCCTTGCGCAGGGCCACGGACATTCCCACATGGTCGAAGCCCCGCTGTGACCCGGGTACGACATGGGCGACCGCACCGGACAGCTCGCACAGGTGACGCACCTCGTACGACCGGTGGGCGGGAAGCGAGAACACCGGCACCGCCCCGAGGCGGAAGAGGCCGAAGCAGACGGCCACGAAGTCGGGTGCATTGGGGAGTTGCACGACCACCCGGTCGCCGGGACCGATGCCGAGCCCGCGCAGCCCGGCCGCCAGGCGGTCGGCCCAGGAGTCGAGTCCGGCGTACGAGATGCGCCGTCCCTCCCCGACCAGGGCGGTGCGGTCCCGGTGGGTGGCGGCCCAGCGCCGCAGCGCCGCGCCGAGCGGCTCACCGGTCCAGTATCCGGCTGCGCGGTAGCGGTCGATCTCCTCCTGCGGTCTGGCGACACATCCGTCGAGCACGGTCACACCTCCGCCATCACGTGGTCGGCGAACAGCCGCAGGGCGCGTTCGCTCTGTTCGTAGGGCATGTGGCCGGGATTGACCTGGATGCTGACGGTCAGGTCGTCGCCGTACCACTGCGCGATGGCCGCGAGCTGGTCGCGGACCTCGGCCGGGGTGCCGGCCAGTACCTTCCTCGCGGCCAGGGAGGCCGCGAAGTCGTAGTCGCGGACCTTGTCGACGAACTTCTCGTACCCGGGGTACTGGTCGCTGCGGGCTCCCGCCCAGCCGGCCACCGCGCCCGCCATGTGCTCGACGTAGTTGCGCTCGTACCGCTCGGCAGCGTCGAGCGCCTCGGCCCGGTCCTCGGAGAGGTAGCAGGTGTACTTGATCTGGATGCGTGGACGACCGGGGTGGGCGCTCGCCGCCCATGCCTCGCGGTAGGCCGCCAGCATCTCCCGCAGTTGCTCGCGCGAGGTGACGGACGGCACGACCTGGAGGTGGTGGCCGGCCTTGCCGGCGGCGGCGCAGGACTCGGCGCTTGTCGCGGAGGCGACGAACACCGGCGGGTGCGGTCGCTGCACGGGACGGGGCAGCAGGGAGACCGGGCCGAACCGGTAGAAATCCCCGGTCCATGTGACGCTTTCCTCTGACCACAGGGCGACGCACGCGTCGACCATCTCGGCGAACCTGGCCCGGCTCTCGGCCATGGGCACCTGGAACCACGCGAACTCGTCGGGAAGGAAACCCCGGCCGAAGCCGGCGTCGAGCCGTCCGCCCGAAAGGTTGTCGAGCATGGCCAGTCTGGCCGCCGTCTTCAGCGGGTGGTTGAAGGCGGCTATGACGGCGCCGGTGGTGAGGCGGATCGTGCTGGTCCTGGCGGCGATGGCGGTGAGCAGGGTGACCGGGTCGGGACAGTAGCCGCCGTACGGGGAGCCGTAGTGCTCCACCGTCTGTACGTGCTCGAAGCCCGACGACTCGGCGAGCAGGGCCAGTTGGATCGTTTCCTGGTAATACTGCGGGGCGCTCTTGCGCGCCGGGTCGATGACGGGGAAGAAGTTCAGGCCGAACTGCACGGGCAACTCCTTGCGGGTGGAGTGTGTGAGTGGGGGACGGGTGCGTCCGGTGGTGCGCCGCCGGTCAGGGCAGGGTGAGGGGGGACGGCACGGCGCTCGGCCGCTCCAGCCGGCGCCGCAGTTCGGTGACGACCGCTCGCTGGGCGTCCAGCAGATAGAAGTGGCCGCCGGGGAAAACCCTCAGATCGAAGTCGGCGGCCGTGGTGTCCTGCCAGGACCGCATGAGGTCCGGCGGTGCCTCGTGGTCGTGCTGCCCGGCCATCGCGGTGACCGGGCAGGTCAGCGGTGGTCCGGGCCGGTGCCGGTAGGTGTCGATCAGCCGGAAGTCCTGGCGGATCGGCGGCAGCCACACGGCGCGGGCGGCAGGGTCCGCGAACAGGTGCGGGGCGGTGCCGCCGAGGGCGAGCACTTCCGCGACGAACGCGGTGTCGTCGAGCCGGTGGGTGCCGCCCGGCCGGTGCGCGGCGGGAGACACCGTGCCCGACACGACCAGGCGTACGAGGCCGGCTCGGGCCGAGCAGCGGCGGGCCACCTCGTAGGCGACGATGCCGCCCATGCTGTGGCCGAACAGTGTGGTGGGGCGCCGGGACAGGCGCTCCAGCTCTCCGGCGACGCGGTCGGCGAGGTCGGCCACGCTGCGGGGAACATCGTCGGGCGTGCTGTACCGCGCCGAGACGAGGTCCACGTCCGGGCCCAGACCGTCGGCCCAGGGCACGAACATGCCGGGTGCGGCTCCGGCGTGCGGCAGGCACACCAGCCGTGCCCGGCCTCGGTGCCCGGAAGTGTGACGTTGCAGCAGGCCGGACCGGCGCGACGGGACGGCACTCACCGGCCCGGCTCCTCACCGGGGTCCACGCCCGGGGGTTGTCGTACGGCCGCGGCGAGAGCCTCGACCGTCCGGTACTCGATCAGACACCTCAGCAGGGCGTCGAAGCCGTGCCCGGTCGCCTCCGGTACCTGTCCGCGGACCTTGCCGATCAGCTGGGTGGCCAGCAGGGAATCGCCGCCGGCCGCGAAGAAGTCCTGGTCGACGCCGATCTGCTCACCGGCCCCCAGCACTTCGGCCCACAGGCCGGCTATCGCCTCCTCCAGCGCGTCCCGCGGCGGGAGCGCCCCCTTGCGGCCGGCGGCCGGGTCCGGGGCAGCCCGCAGCCAGGCGGCCAGCGCGCCCCGGTCCACCTTGCCGTTGGCGGTCAGCGGCAGGGCGTCGAGCACCTGGGTACGGGAGGGCACCATGTGCGCCGGCAACTGGCCGGCCAGGTAGGTGCCGAGGGCGTCGGGGCTCACCCGGGCCTGATCGGTCTTGAAGCGGGCGGCGAGCAGCACCTGTCCGAGCGACGGCGGGAGCAGGTCGGCGTCTGGGCCGGGGTCCCGCGGCAGGTGCCACAGCTCGGTGGCGCCCGCCTGTCGCAGCAACCGGGTCCACTCCTCCCGGTCGAGCAGCATCCGGTCCTGGCCGCGTCGGACGTCGGCGAAGTCGACGCCCGTCTCACCCGCGTCCATCAGGAAGGCCATGAAGATCAGGAGTTCCGGGCTCTCCCGCGTCGGCTCGGTGAACAGCAGCCGCCCGCCGGGGGCGAGCAGTTCCCGCAGCCGGCCGAGCATCGTGGCCGCGTTCCGTGCGTTGTGCAGGACGTTCGCGGCGACGATCACGTCGAAGGAGTTCGGGTCCAGGCCCTGGGAGCGCGGGTCGGTGTTCATGTCGAACAGGCCGTAGTCCACGAAGGGGACGTCGGCGAAGCGTTCCTGTGCTCCGTTGAGGAAGAACGGCGACACGTCCGTGAACAGATACTCCACGTCCTGGTCGGCCAGGGCCTCGAAGGCTGCCGCGCTGGTGCCGCCGACACCGGCCCCCACCTCCAGCACCCGCAGCGGACCGTGGTCCGGGGTGTGGTTCAGCGCGATCTCCCGCAGGGCTCCGGCGGTGGCGGCATTGGTGTAGCGCGCGATCAGGCTGTCGGTGAAGAGGGACACGGCGGTGTCCGCCCGCCCCTCGGGGAAGAGCAGGTGGACCTCGTCCTGAGCGCCGCTGACCAGCTCGGGCAGGCGGGCCCCGCTGCGTTCGAACAGCGCGACCGCTTCCGGCGACCACTGGTCGTGGCCGTGGGCGTGCAGCTCGCGCACCCGCCGCCAGGCCGCGTCGACCTCGGACCGGCTGTCCGGCAGCGCCCCGGGGGCGGCGGTGTACATGCCGGTGGTGGGATCGTGGGTCACCCGGCCCGCCTCGTGCAGCAGGCCGAGCCAGCGGCGCACGATCCAATGGTGCCGGGGCACTGCCCGCATCAGCCGCAGCACCTCGTCCGCGGTATGCCTTTCGGCGAGGGGTTCTTGCAGCACGTGACCGACGGTGAGCAGCACGGCCTCGTCGAGCGCGGTGTGGAAGGCGCGCATCCGGGCCGCGTCCGGTGCCTTCGCGGCGGAGCGTCCGGCGGCGTCGGCGGCTGCCGCCAGCTCCGCCGTGGAGCCGGCGTTCCGGGTGCGGTGGCTGCCGGTCACGAAGGCGACCAGGCGGCGGTCCGTACGGCCGCCGTCGGCCAGCACGCAGGCGGCCCCGACCGAGGGGTGCCGTTCAAGGGCCGATTCGATCTCGCCCGGTTCGATGCGGTGCCCGAGCACCTTGACCTGGGAGTCCGCCCGGCCGAGGAACTCGATGACGCCGTCGGGGCGGTAGCGCCCCAGGTCGCCGGTGCGGTAGAGCCGTTCGCCGGTGACCGGGTGGCGGACGAACCGTTCGGCCGTGCGCTCCGGATCGCCGAGATATCCCAGGGCGAGCCCGACGCCCCCGATGTACAGCTCACCGGTGACCCAGTCGGGGCACGGGGGCAGTGCGGGGTCCTCGGCGTCCAGGACGTGGAAGGTCTGGCCGGCCAGCGGGGTGCCGTAGGGGATGCTGGTCCACTTCTCGTCGACGGTGCCGATGGGGAAGTGGATGGACCAGATCGCCGCCTCGGTGGCACCGCCCAGGCTGATCACACGCAGTCCGGGCAGCTTGCCGCGGATCGAGTCGGGCAGGGTGACCGGGATCCAGTCGCCGCTGATCAGGGCCAGCCGTAACCGGGACAGGTCCCACTCGGCGGTGGGCCCCAGACAGTCGTCGAGCATCTGGAGCTGCGCGGGGACGGAGTTCCACAGCGTGACGCGGTGCTCGTGGATCAGCTCCGCCCAGTGGGAGGGGTCGCCGCGCCGGTCGGGGGCGGGCAGCACCAGGGCGCCGCCCCGGGCCAGGGGGCCGAAGACGTCGTAGACGGACAGGTCGAAGCCGAGGCCGGCCAGACCGAGGATCCGGTCGTCCTCGCCCACGCCGTACCGGGTGTTGATGTCGGCGACGGTGTTGAGCGCGCTGCGGTGGCTGATCATCACGCCCTTGGGCGTGCCGGACGACCCGGAGGTGTAGATGACGTACGCCAGGTCCTCGGGCCGCGGCCGTTCGCCGTACGGTGGTGAGGTGTACGGCGATGTGGCGGCGGAGGTGAGGTCGTCGACCGCGTCGACGCGGACCTGCTCGGGCCAGCCAGCCGGGCCGGGGCCGCCCTCGCACACCAGTATCTGGCGGACCCCGGCGTCCTTCAGGATCCGGTCCCGGCGCGCGGGCGGCTGGGCGGTGTCGAGCGGGAGGTAGGCGCAGCCGGCCAGCAGGGTGCCGAGCACGCCGACGATCTGCTGCCAGCCCTTGGGCATGGCGACGGCCACGATCTCCCCGGTGGTACATCGACATCGCTCCCGCAGCAGTTCGGCGACGGCCTCGGCGCGGCCGAGGAGCTCGCCGTAGGCGAGGCTGCGGTCAGCGGCGACGACAGCGGTGCGGTCGGGGGTGCGCCGGGCCTGGGCGATCAAGCCGTCGTGCAGCAGCCCCTCCGGTACGGGTGCGGCGGTGGCGTTGACCTGGGCACGGCGGGCGGCCTGGGCGGGCGGCAGCGCCCGCGCGACGGGGCCGGTCCATGCCCGTTCGTCCTCGGCCAGGCGCCGGACCAGGTGCGTGTAGGCAGTGAACATCGCGTCCACCAGGCCGTCGGGGAACAGGGCGTCCACGGTGTCCCAGGTGAGCAACAACCCGTCGGGGGTCTCGTACAGCTGATGGTCCAGCCACACCTGCGGGGTCTGCGAGAGCATCCAGCTCATGTCGCCGAAGAGGCCGCGGAAGTCGTCGTCCACGAAGAGTCCGCCGATGCTGCTGGCGAAGACCACGGGAGCGGTGACCGGCCCGTCCGGCCGGCTCCGGGCGAGATCCCGCAGCACCTCGACCGCGGAGTAGGCGGCATACGACACGTCCTGCTGGAAGCGGTCCTGGACCGCGCGCACCCGGTCCCCGAAGGGCGCGGTGCCGCCTGTCTCCACTTCGAGCAGGATCAGGTTGGTGAAGTCGGCGATCATCCGCTCGGTGTCGGGATGGCCCGCCTGTCGGTCGAACAGCGGGACGTTGAGCAGGAATCGCCGGTCCTCGCTCCACTGGCCGAGGACTTCCGCGAACGCCGTCGCCAGCACCATCGAGGGGGTCACGCGGTGGGCGCGGGCCCACTCCTTGAGGTGGTCGAAGCGGGCCTGTTCCAGCAGGTGGGAGCGCCGCCGGAAGCGCGGCCGCACCACCCGGGCCGGGTCGGTGGCAAGCGGCAGGCGCGGGCCGCCGACGGTCAGCCGCTCGGCGCGCTCCCGCCAGTGGGCCCGCGCCTGTTCCCGCTCCTCGCGGCGGCGGGCAGTGCGGTCGGCCAGGTACTCGGCGAAGCTCAGTGTGAGCGGCGGGAGGTCGACGCCCCGGTACAGGGCCGCGAGGTCCGCGAGGAGCACCTGGATGCTCATGACGTCGGCGACGATCAGATCTACGTCGAGGTGCAGCCGGGCACTGCCGTCAGGAAGCAGGGACAGCTGGATGTCGAAGACCTGACCGGCCTGGATATCGAGCAACCGGTGGGACAGTTCCTCCCGGACGGCCCGCAGCCGCTCCCCTGCGGCGTCCGGGCTCAGCGATCGCAGGTCGTGACAGGTGAGACCGGGCCACGGGGAACGGGACATGATCTCCTGGCGGCCGTCGTCCCGTATCACCGCCCGGAGCATTCCGTGGCGCTCGGTCAGCCGGTGGACGGCGTCCTCCAGACGGGCGGGGTCGGCACCGGGCCCGTCGAACTCGAAGTACCCGTGGCAGGCGACCCCGCCGAGCACCTGCCCCTCGTGCCGCCCGATCCAGTACGCGTGCTGGACGGGCGTCAGCGGGAAGGGAGCCCCCGGATCGACGGCGGTGACCGTCTCGGCGACGGGCGGCGTCTCGGACCGGCCGTCGGCCAGCAGGGCCCACCAGTCGGACACGGTCGGGCTGACGGTGAACTCACGATAGGTGACCGTCAGCCCCGCGTCGCGCCAGGCTCCGACCATCGTCATGGCGGTCACGGAGTCCAGGCCGAGGCCGACGAGATCGTCGTCGTCGCCGATCTCCGCGGGATCCAGCCGGAGGCTGCGCGCGAGGTGCCGGCGTAGGTCCTCCTGGCTCATGGGAAGGCCGGAGGACGGTGCGGTGTGACGGGCGGAACCAGGCAAGACCCCTCCAGGCAAGGACGGTTTTCCTGCGCGTTCGGATGTCCCGGGATTTCGACACGGCGAGAACTTCCCCGGGCCGCACAAGTATCAGCACATGCCTGAAGGGTCTGGCAAGAGTTGATCACCGGCAGATTGCGACCGTTGTTCGCAACGTCATTTCTCGGCCATTCGGCATGGTTGCGCGGACAGTTGACACTACCCTCGCTCCATGCCAAGGTAGGGTACCCTTACTGACCGTCGAACCCCCCGTCACCTGGCACTTCTTTTCTTCGGTGGCTCATTGGGCGAGTTGGCGGAATCGACGGACGTGACAGTCGACTCACTTTTTATTCTCCCATTACCTGATCGGCGACCTCTTTTTTGGTCCTAATGAATTCCTGACCGTTTCCTCCTTCAGTGGTCAAGCGATTGACGGTCATCAGGGCATAGAGCGCCCCGGACGCCGCTATGGCGGTGGCGATCCAGAACGCGAGCGTGAAGGCCGAGTCGTCGGGGAGCGAGGTGCCGGAGATCGTGCGGGAGGCCAGGACCGCGGCGGCGAGCTGGCTGCCGACGGCTCCGCCCACGGTCCGGGCCACCGTGTTGATGCCGTTGGCCGTGGCGATGGCGTGCGGCGGAGTGGCGTCGTGGATCAGTTTGGGCAGCGCCGCCATGGCGAACCCGAAGCCGGTGCCGATCACGCCGTACGCCACCACGGCCTGCCACTCCCGGGCGTGGAACAGTGCCATGACCGCCCCGCCCACCGCGCTCAGCGCGAGCCCGAGCGCCAGCGGGGCACGCGGGCCCAGCCGGCCCTCCACCCGTCCGACGGCCGAGCTGGCCGGCAGGCCGAGCAGCGTCCCGGGAATGAGGATCAGGCCGGCTGCCGTGACCGAAGCCCCGAAGCCGTAATCGACGAGACGCGCCGCTTCCGGCGGCAGCCCCGTCGGCAGTTCGGCGAGCTTGGGCACCAGGACGTAGAAGACGAACTGGGTGGCACCCAGAAGGAATGCGCCGATGTGGGCTCCCGCGATCGGGCGGCCGAGCAGCAGGGCCGGGTCGATCAGCGGGTGCGGCGCCCGGCGTTCCCACCGCAGGAACACCGCGGAGAACAGCACGCCGCCGACGAAGAGCCCGATCACTCGGCTGGAGGACCAGCCCCAGGTCGGCCCCTCGGTCAGCCCCAGCAGCACACAGACCAGGGCCAGGCCCAGCAGGAGGGCACCGGCCAGGTCCAGCCGCGCCGGTGCGCTCGGACGGCTCTCGGGCACGTACCGCACCACGGCGGCCAGGGCCAGCAGAACCAGGGCCCCGCCCGCGACGAACAGCCACCGCCAGGATGCGTGGTCGACGATCAGGCCGCCGACCAGCAGGCCGAGGCCGGCCGCACCGCCCACGAGGCCCGAGGTGAGGCCCAGACCGAACGCCACCCGGTGGGGCGGCAGCACCTCGCGGATCAGCCCCAGGGACAGGGGGAGCAGCGCGAGGCTGACGCCCTGGACGGCACGGAAGGCGATGAGCGAGCCGACGTTCCAGGCGGCTGCCGCGCCGATGTTGCCCAGCAGATGCAGCGCCAGCGTGACCAGCAGTACGCGTCGCTTGCCGTGGCTGTCGCCGAGCCGGCTGATGAGCGGGGTGAGGACCGCGCTCGCCAGCAGGGTGGAACTGAGCACCGCCCAGGAGGCGCCCGCGGCACTCGTGTCGAGCTCGGTCTGCAGGATGCCCAGCGTGGGCACCAGCATCGTCTGCACGAGCGAGTAGGACAGGACGGCCAGGATGAGGGCCAGCAGGGCCTTCGTTCCTGGCCGGGCGGGGGCTCCGGCGGCGGGGGCTGTCAAGGGTCACCTCTGCGTTTTGATTTGCGACCAGTGTTCGCTAATTACGAGGATAGGCGTCCTTCGCCCTGGGCCACAAGTCCAGCCGGGGGGGGCGGCGGGTAGGGTGTCCGCGTGAACGCACGTGCTCCCGGCCGACCGCGCATCCTGTCGCGTGAACGCATCGTCACCATGGCGCGGCGCATCGCGGACGACGAGGGGCTGGACGCGCTGACCGTGCGACGGGTCGCGCAGCGCCTCGGCACCGGACAGGCGTCCCTCTACCGCCACATCGAGGACCGCGACGAACTGCTCCGCCTCCTCGCGGAGGACGTCGCGGTCCATCTCCCGGGTCCGAGAAAGTGCCCGGACGTCCGCGAACAGGTCATCGGCCAGTGGCTGGACGCCTACGACTACCTGTCACAACACCGTTGGGCGGCTCGGATCATCGCCGAGGGCGAGCATGTGGCGGACGGCGCCTCGGCCTTCGCCGAGAGCGCGCTCGGCACACTGAGGGTGCTGGCCGGGGGTACGGCGGAATCACGGGCCGATATCGCCCGCGTGTACCGGGTGCTGTGGCATCTGCTGCTCGGTCACGTGCTCAACGCCCATCCGGTGGGCCACACCCGCTCCGAGGGCGTCGGCCCCGAAAGTGCCCACGAGGCCGGGGACGCGGATGCCGTACCGGTCCCCGGCCCGCCCGGGGCGAGTGTGTCCCGCGACGACTTGGCCTGGGCCCTACCGCGCGTCCTGGACGGCATGCTCGGCACCCTCTGACGGCGAATCCGGTGCCTCACGGCCGTACACCGCCCGCGCCCACACCAGAGCGACGGCGGTCATCATCCCGGCGACGGCGACGGCCGCTCCGTAGCCGACGGCCCCGGCGAGCGGTGGCCCCGCGGACTGCGCCGCCACCGCGACGGCGAAGCCCCAGGCCGACAGGAGAGTGAAGTCGGTCCCCGCGGTGGCCGGTCGGCAGAAGTCCATGAAGACCGTGAAGATCACGGTATTGAGCGCACCCCGGGCTAGACCGAGCGCGGCGACCGCGACCGCCGCGACCGCCCCCTGCGCCCCGACAGCCACGGCCAACAGCACGCCCGTTGCCGCCAGTTGCCCAGCGCAGCCCATGAGCAGCACCCGGCCGCGTCCCAGCCGGGCGACCAGTCGCCCGGTGACGGACGCCCCCGCGATCCCGGCCGCCCCACCGAGCAGGACGGTCAGCAGCCCGATACGGCCGAGCGGCCAGCCCCGGTCCACCAGCAGCGGCGGGATGAGCGCCTGCGGCAGCATGATGCCCATCCATACCAGCGGCACGAGGACGCCCGCCCACACAGCGACCCCCGGCTGACGCACCAGCGACCGCACGGCCCGCCGACCGGGGCGGGCGGCGGACGCCGAGGGGGACGACGACTCCACGGTCTCGGCGATGCGGTGCAGTACGGCCATCGGCAGCAGGCAGACACCGGCAAGGGCAACGACCGACCACGAGCTCGCCGACCTCGCCGGTGACCACCTCGCCGACATCGCGGACGCCACGGAACAGGGCATCCGCCGCATCAAACAGAAGCGATAGTTGCCCTGGTCCTTCCTCGCCCACACCGGCCTCACCCAGCACTCGCCAACCCCACCGAACCAACGAAAAGATCAGTAAGAAACGTTTTCTACAACGTGAGTCCATCGGAGGTGTGACGCAGTCGACCGATCAACCCGTCGCCGCTCCGAGGCTGCGGCCTCCGGTCGGGACGTACTCTGCTCTGACCCGGCCTCACCCCTCGGCCATGTCGGCCTGACTGGCGTCGTGCCACTTGTGGAACGACCCTGAACAGCGTGTTCGGCGTGGTGCACGGAGATGACTGCCCGGTGTGTGCTCATGAGAGCGACCGCTCAGCGTCTCCGAATGCCGGTCGAAGGTCTTGACGTCGTGTATGGAGCGATGGAAGCTCTGGCCCAGCGTGTAGAAATCGTTTGCTAAACAGCGAACGATGTCAGAGCCCTTCCCCACATCGAACCCCAATGAAGGTGAGACAGTCATGCGCGCCCAAGCCGGCGCTCCTACCAGCCGCCGCAGGTTCCTTGCACTGTCGGTCGGCCGTGGCCGGTGCGACGGCTCTCAACGGATGCGCGATGCGGGTCTCCACCGGCGTCAGTGGTTCCGGGGAGACCATCACGATGATGATCAACTGCTAGCCCCCTACAGGTAGCCCCTTACCCCGCTTCCCCTGTTCCGTCCAGCTGCTCCGGAGGTCCCATGAACACGCCCCTGTCCCGCAGAACCGCCTTCCGGTCGGCTGGTGCCGTCGCGCTCGCCACGGGGCTCGCCGGCACCGCCGGCATCACCGAGGCCGAAGCCTCGTCCGGCAAGTCCCAGCCGCGGCTGGTCACCTATCCCCGCCCGGCCGACATGCCGACCAACACCAGCTTTCGGGCTAGGGTGCGCACCGCGCCGCACGGAGCCTGGCAGAACCTCGACATCTGGCTCCCCCAGCTGGAGGAGATCAACCCCACCACCGGCGTCGGCAAGGTGTACGACTCCTCACTGGCGTACTTCGACTGCCGGGGTTCGGTCGAGGTTGAGGTGACCTACCTCAAGGGCGGCGCCATCAAGGCCCGGGTGCGGCCCGACGCACTCGGCATCACGCCGGAACTCCACGGCGACACGCTGCGCTTCACCCTGGACGAGCCCAAGGACGTCGTCGTCCAGATCAATGACGAGATCTTCGACTGCCTGCACCTGATCACCAACCGAATCGATCCCGACCCGCCGGCCGAGACCGACCCCGACATCCTCTACTACGGACCCGGCATCCACACCGTCACCGGCGGTACGCTCACCGTGCCCAGCGGCAAGACCGTGTACCTGGCGGGCGGCGCGGTTCTCGTCGGCCAGGTCCACTTCAAGGACGTGGAGAACGCGGCGCTCACCGGCCGCGGTGTGCTCTACGCGAGCCCGGTCAACGCGATCCTGTGCGAGGGCAGCAAGAACATCGAGGTGAACGACGTCATCGTCCTTAATCCCAAGGGCGGTTACGTCGCGATGCTGGGGGAGAGCGAGAACGTCACCATCAGCAAGCTGCGCGGCTTCAGCTCCCGCGGCAACGGTGACGGCATCGACGTCTTTTCCAGCAGCAGCGTCGTCCTCGACGGCTGCTTCCTGCGCAATTCGGACGACTGCGTCGCCGTCTACGGTCACCGCTGGGACTACTACGGCGACACCCGCGACGTCACCGTCAAGAACTGCACCCTCTGGGCCGACGTGGCCCACCCGATCAACGTCGGGACGCACGGCAACAGTGAGGCCCCCGAAGTGATCGACAACCTGGTCATCCAGAACATCGACATCCTCGACCACCGCGAGCCCCAGATGAACTACCAGGGATGCATCGCCCTCAACGTCGGCGACTCCAACCTCCTCAGCAACGTCCACATCGAGGACGTGCGGATCGAGGACTTCCGTTGGGGCCAGGTCATCTACATGAAGGTCATGTACAACACCAAATACAACACCTCCATCGGCCGGGGCATCAAGAACGTCTACGTCAAGAACCTTTCCTACACCGGGACCCGTGCCAACCCGTCGCTCCTCCTCGGCTACGACGCCGACCACGCCATCGACAACGTCACCTTCGAGAACCTGGTGATCAACGGCACGGTCATCGCCGACTCGATGCAGAAGCCGTCCTGGTACTACACCACCGACGTCGTCCAGTGGTACGCCAACGAGCACGTGACCAACCTCAAGTTCCTCACCACGGCCGAGGCGGCCGCGTCATGACACAGACGCCCGCGACCAGCCGCCGGGGCTTCCTCGGCGGCGCCGCGGCCCTGCTGCTGGTGCCGGGCGCGAGCGGACTGCTCGCGCCCGGCACCGCCCGGGCCGTCGGCGCCTCAGGACATGACACCGTCGCCCGCTCCTTCGCCCATCCCGGCCTGCTCCACAGCGCCGACGACCTCACCCGCCTCAGGGCCGCGGTCGCCGCCGAGGAATCACCCGTCCACGACGGCTACCTGGTGCTCGCGGCACACGCCCGTTCGTCGGCCACGTACACCGTGCAGAACACCGGTCAGATCACCACCTGGGGCCGCGGCCCCGCCAACTACCAGGCCCAGGCCGTCGCCGACTCCGCCGCCGCGTACCAGAACGCGCTGATGTGGGCCGTGACCGGCGATCGCGCCCACGCGGACAAGGCCCGCGACATCCTGAACGCCTGGTCGTCCTCGCTCACCGGCGTCACCGGCGCGGACGGCCCCCTCGGCGCCGGACTCCAGGCGTTCAAGTTCGTCAACGCCGCCGAACTCCTGCGGCACACCGACTACGACGGCTGGAGCGACGCGGACGTCGCACGCTGCGAACGGTCCTTCCTCGACGTCTGGTACCCGGCCGTCTCCGGCTACGCGCTGTACGCCAACGGGAACTGGGACCTGACCTGCCTGCAGACCATCGCCGCCATCGGCGTCTTCTGCGAACAGCCGGTCCTCTTCGAGGACGCGCTGCGCTTCGCCGCGGCCGGCGCGGGCAACGGCAGTGTCCCGCACCGCGTCGTCACCGCCGACGGCCAGGGCCAGGAGAGCGGCCGCGACCAGGGCCACGAACAACTCGCGGTCGGGCTTCTCGCGGACGCTGCCCAGGTCGCCTGGAACCAGGGCGTCGACCTGTGGGGCTGCGACGCCGACCGCATACTCGCCAACACGGAGTACGCCGCCCGCTACAATCTCGGCGGGGACGTACCCTTCGTCCCGGACCTGGACCGCACCGGCAAGTACATCAAGACCGCGGTCTCCGCGACCGGCCGCGGCACCCTGCCGCCCGTCTACGAGATGGTCTACGCCCACTACGCCGGCGTCCGGGGCCGCGACGCCCCGTACACCCGCGCCGCCGTCTTCCGCGGCACCGGCGGCAGCCGGGTCGTCGAGGGCAGCAACGACGACCTGCCAGGCTTCGGCACCTTCGCTTACGCGGGGGCCAAGGCCTCCGCGCCGGCCGTCCCCACCGCGCCGGCGGGCGTCACGGCGGTCGGCGACGCCGACGCGGTGACCGTGTCCTGGCTGCCGTCCGCGGGCGCCGAGAGCTACACCGTGCGGCGGGCGAAGGCCGCGGGCGGACCGTACGAGACGATCGCGACCGGTGTCGACACGGCCACGTACACGGACCGCCACGCGGAGGCCGGACGAACCTACCTCTACTCCGTGACAGCGGCCAACGCCCGCGGCACCGGCGCGGGTTCGGCCCCGGCGGCGGCCACTCGCGGGCTGCCGGCGCCCTGGTCCACCCGGGACGTCGGCACCGTCGAGATCCCCGGATCCGCCGCCTACGACGGCGAGCGCTTCGTGCTGGAGGCGAGCGGCACCGCCGACACCTACCGCCTCGTGCACCTGCCCCTGCGCGGCAACGGCACCATCACCGCGCGGATCGTGTTCCCTCTCAGCTCCCAGTACGCCAAGATCGGCGTCACCCTCCGCGACTCCCTCGACCCGGAGGCCGCCTACGCCGCCATGCTGATCCAGGGCCTGCCCCTGCACACCTGGAGCGGGGTGTGGACCGTGCGTCCGTCGGCCGGAGCCGAGGTGTCCGCCACCGGCAGCACCCCGGTACCGCCTTCCCAACAGCAGGCCATCACCACCGCCGCGTCCTTCCCGATCTCCGACCTCGGTACCCTGCCCGAGTCGGCGACCCCGCTCCAAGCCCCGTACGTGGAGGGGGCCGGTGACGGATACCGACTGCGCGCCCCCTACTGGGTGCGGGTGACCCGCCAGGACGCCCGCTGCACCGGCGCCATCTCCCCGGACGGCGTCCACTGGACCGAGGTCGGCACGGCCCGTGTGGGCCTCGGCGGCACCGTGTACGCGGGACTCGTCCTCACCTCGTGCCTCGGCGTGGACGAGGACCACGCAGAGACCGGCACCGGCGCATTCGACAACGTCAGTGTCACCGCCCCGTCCGGCGACGTGTGGGCCACCCCCCGCCCCACCCGCACCGCCGCCGACCTGCACGCGGTCGCCGGCGCCGACGCCATCGGCCTGAGCTGGACCGACCCGGACCTCTCAGCCCGGTACACGGTGCTGCGATCCGACACTGCGAGCGGCCCGTACCGAGCCCTCGCCACCGACGTCGGCCCGGTCGGATTCGGCACCCGCATCCGGTTCACCGACGCCACCGGCATCCCCGGCCGTACCTACCACTACACCGTCGCCAAGACCGGCAGCGGGGGTGTCGGACCCCGGTCGCAGTCGGCGAGCGCCGTCATGCCGACCCCGAGCAACCCCGTACTCACCTCGCCCACCACCGCGTTCGCCGGACTCGGCGAGCCGTTCCAGTGGTACCTGCGGGCATCCCACGAGCCCGTGCGCCTCACCGCAGACGGACTACCCAAGGGCCTCACGGTGGACACCCGCACCGGCCTCGTCAGCGGCACCCCGCAGGAGACCGGGGAGTTCAGCGTCACCACCACGGCGGTCAACGCGGCGGGCACCGCGAGTGGCACCCTGAAACTGACCGTCGGCACACCACCGCCAAGCCCGTGGAGCCACACCGACCTCGCCGACGTCGTCCTGAACCCACGGGACTACGGCACCTTCGGTGTCATCGCCGTCCGCGCGGCCGGAAGCACCGCCTACCACGACGGCACCTTCACGGTGCGCGGCGCCGGCCCCGACCTCAACGTCAACGGTCAGGCCATGACGGGCCAGTTCGCGCATCGGACCGTCACGGGCGACTGCGAGGTCACGGCCCGGCTAGTATCCCGCAGCGGGGCGACCACCGACCAGATCGGCCTGCTCATGACCAAGTCGCTGTCGCCGTTCGACCTGGCGGCCGGAGCGATCGTCACGGGCGGCACATCCGCGCAGCTCATGCTGCGCACCACCGTCGCCGGCAAGTCCGTCTTCACCGGCAACGCGGCCGTCACCCTTCCCTGCCTGCTGCGGCTTACGCGCACCGGGACCGCCTTCACCGCAGCGGCGTCCACCGACGACGGGGCCACCTGGACCGTCCTCGCCTCCGGCGAGGCTCCCGCGTTCGGTGACGCCCCTTATCACGTGGGCCTGGTGGTCTGCTCCCGTGACCCCCGGACCCTCGGCACCGCTCAGTTCGAGCAGGTGATCGTCACCTCCGGCTAGGACAGGCCGGGCCTCGACACAGGATGGGAGATGTTCCCCCATGAGCCGCAGAAATCTCCACCGACGACCCCCCACTGTTCCACCGTCCCCCCGTACGGAGCCCAGCCGGCGCGCGCTGTTTCGTGCTGCCGGCGGCCTCACCGCGGCCGGAGCCCTCGGCGGCGCCACCATGTGGTCCGCCGGGGCTGCCCCGGTCACTTGGACCCACCCCGGAGGTCTGCACAACCGGGGTGACCTCAACCGCGCCAAGGTCAGGGTCGCCGCCGGCACCGACCCCTGGTACTCCGGCTGGAAGCTCCTGACCGCCAACGCGCACTCCGCCTCCACCTGGACGGCCCGCCCCGCCTCCATCGTGTACCGGGGCTCCGGCTACGCCGAGAACTACGCGGCGCTCTACAACGACATCGCCGCGGCCTACCAGAACGCCCTGCGCTGGTGGATCGGCGGCACCACCGCCAACGCCGCCTGCGCCGCCGCCATCTGTAACGCCTGGGCGGACACCCTCACCTCCATCCAGGGCAGCGCTGACCGCTTCCTTGCCGCCGGCATCTACGGCTGGCAGTTCGCCAACGTCGGAGAACTCCTGCGCGACTACTCCGGGTTCGACCTCGCGGCGTTCCAGCAGATGATGCTGAACGTGTTCTACCCGGTGAACAACGACTTCCTCGTCAACCACAACGCAGCCTGCATCACCAACTACTGGGCCAACTGGGACCTGTGCAACATGGCGTCCATCATGGCCATCGGTATTCTCTGCGAGGACGGCGAGAAGTTCGACCAGGCCGTCACCTACTTCAAGTCCGGGGCCGGCAACGGCTCCATCGCCCACGCCGTGCCGTACCTGTACATGGACGACGACGGCTACGTGCTCGGTCAGTGGCAGGAGTCCGGCCGCGACCAGGGCCACTGCATGCTGGGCATGGGCCAGATGGGCGCCCTCTGCGAGATGGCCTGGAACCAGGGCACCGACCTGTACGGCTACGACGACCGGAGGTTCTTCAAGGCGGCCCAGTACGTCGCCAAGTACAACGTGGGCCGGGACGTGCCTTACACGACCTACACCTGGGGCAGCGGCACCAACTGCGCCGTGCACTCGCAGACGGCGCTGGGAAGCGGCTCGCGCGGTCTGCTCCGTCCGGTGTGGGGGATGCTCCACTACCACTACAACCGGCGCCTGTACCTGGACGACAAGTACATCGCACAGATGTACGCCCTCGTCGCACCCGAGGGGGGCGGCGGTGACTACGAGTCCACCAGCGGCGGTTACGACCAGCTCGGCTTCGGCACGCTGATGTACGCCAAGTAGCCGACTCCTCACATCCCGGCGACGGGACGACCACGTTCCCCGGCGCACGGGAGGGCCCGACGGGCCGGATCACGACGGAGGACCTCCGTCGCCAGCCCGCCGGGTCTCGCTCATCGCGGTCAGTGCTCATCGGCGAAGGTGAGGGCGACGGTGACGTAGGAGTGCGTCGGCAGGTCGACCTCAAGGCCGCTCCGGCGTGTTGTGCGCCTGCGGGTTCGGCGCTGTCGAGACACGGGCCTGGTGCCCTGTCACCGTGTCGCCACGCAGGTCCAGGACGACGGTGCGCGGCTGGTCGGCGTCCAGATGGGAGAGGGAGATCAGAGCCCCGCCGTCCTTCGTGGAGGCCGACGCAGACAACAGGGGCAGGTTCTTGCCCTCGGCCTCGCGCCGCGCGTCCGGTGCGCCAGGACGTGCACCGTACCGCGGTGGCGTCGTGGTGGCCCACGTTCATCTCGAAGACGTAATAGGTCGGCGTGCGGGCCAGGGCCCCGGTCCCGGGGTCGGTGAGGAGCATGGCCTGGAGCACGTTGACCGTCTGGGCGGTGTTGGCCATCACGGGCCGGTCCGCGAAGGCGTGGAAGGCGTCAAAGTGCACGCTCGCCACCAGCGTGTCCCGCAGGGAGTTCTGCTAGCACAGCAAGCCGGGGTCGGTGCCTTCCTCGCCGTTCCACCAGGTGCCCCACTTGTCGAGGACCAGGCCGATCTCCCGGTCGGGGTCGTAACGGTCCAGCACCGGGAGTGCCGCTTGAGCAGGTGTTCGATCCTGCGGGCCCGCAGCATGGTGACGTAGAAGTCGTCCGCGGTGAAATCAGTGGCGTGCCCCTTGTCATCCCAGGAGCCGTTCATCGCGTAGTAGTGCAGATCGCCTGGAAGGGGCCCGGGTTGCGCCGCAGGTGAGGCAGCCGAAGGACTTCGTCAGCGCCTCGGTCCACGCGTAGCCGTCCACGTTGGCGCCGGCCGCGATGGGGTAGAGCTTGTTGTCGCCCTGGTCACGGCAGTAGGTGGCGTACTGGCACGCGAGGTCGGTGTACGCCTCGGCGCGCCCTCGTTGGGCAGGGGCGAGTCCTCGCCCACCCAGAAACCACCGTAGACGCAGCGTCCGAGGCGCTCGGCGAAGCGACCGTGGAGATGACGGCTGACGATGGCGCCGGGCAGGTCGAGGTTGACGACGATCCGGGGCCGTGAGCTGGTCGTGGAGGGGTGGGTCCTCATCCGTGCGCAGGTGGTTCCAGGCAGACCCGGGGTGGGCTGCCTGGACTGTGGAATGGGTGGGTTCCGTACCGGCCACGTGGGCGCCGGGCGGACTCCTGGGCTGTCCCGGCCCGTCGAGGCCTTGTCCGCCCGCGGCATCGAGTCCCGAGCCCGGTGCCCGGCGTGCTTTGCGCAGGTCGTCTCCGTACCGCGGGGCTCACGCGCACGGCCGCCGACGAGCGGCAGGGTCGACGGGGTCTTCGCCCTCACGGACGTCGTCGCTCTGGGCGCCCTGCACCAACCTGCTGCCGGGCGCCCCGGCGACGATCCGGCTCCGCGGCAGACCTACCTCCGTGACGTCGTCGCGGGCACCACCCGCCTGGTCTCGGCTTCCCTCGCCGGAGTTCCCGGTGACCTCGCCAGCACCCCCCGGTCATCACTCCCGACGGCCGGCACATCGTGTCCTACTCGTCCGCCGGCAACCTGGTCGCCGGTGACACCAACGGCTCGACCGACGAGTTCGAGTTCGACGTGCGCACCGGCGTCACCACCCGGGTGTCGGTCGCCGGTGGCGGGAGCCAGGCCGACATGGGCGTGCTGCCGGGCTTCCAGCAGCCGCCCGCAGTCTCCGACGACGGACGCGAGGCCGTGTTCTCCTCCAACTCCACCAACCTGGTCGCGGGCGCCGGCAGCGCCTCCGGATCCGCGGTGTAGGTAAGGAACCCGCGCACCGGCACCACGGCGCCGGTGTCGGCTCCGGCCACCGACAGCCTCAGCCGCAGCCAGGTGATATCCGGCGACGGACGGTTGGTGGCCTCCGCGTCCGCCGCCGCCGACCTGGTGCCCGGCGACACCAACGCCCAGTACGACGTGTTCATCCGGAACCTCAGGACCGGAGACGTCCAAGGGGCTCGGTCAGCTCCACCGGTGCAAAGGCGACGGGGGGTTCCAGCACCTCGCCCGTGTTCTCCCGGGACGGTTCCACCGTCGCGTTCACCTCCGGGGCCGCCGGACTGACGGCGGACGGGCCGGCCAACCCCGCCGGTGACGTCCTCGTGCACAGTCTGCGCACCGGTACGACCGTCAAGGCGTCCCTCGGTCTCGACGGCCTGTCCGGCAACGGCTGGAGCGGCAGCCGGGCCGCCTCCCTGTCGGCCGACGGCCGTCATGTCGCCTTCCAGTCCTTCTCCTCCAACCTGGTCGCCCAGCCGCTGAACGGCGCCTACCAGGTTTTCGTGCGCGACCTCCGGCTGAACACCGCATGGGTGGTCACCAGCACGGCCACCGGCGGGGGCGGCGGCTATGCGGGCGCTGTGTCCGCGTCCGGACGTCAGGTGGTCTTCTACTCCTGGGCGACCGACCTGGTCCCGGGCTGGGCCGACGGCGGCGCCCCGCAGATCTACCTGCGCCGGATCTGAGTACCTGCCCACGCCGCCGCCGGACGCTTCAGGGCGGTCCCGGGCGGGACCGCTGTGGCACCGCTTCCGGCGCGTCCGGGGACTCGCGCGTGAGGTACTGCGGCACTGGTGCTCGATCCGTCCCGGTGTCGCGCACCAGTCCGTAGCGGACGACTCCGTCCCCGGGTGCCGTCCCGACGTCCTCGGTCACCGCGGTCCAGCTGGACGCCTCCACGAAGAGGTTGTAGTCCGCCCCCTTCTCGTTCTGGTGGAGGGTGACACTGCCGTTGATCCAGAAGTACTCGTTCTGCCACATCTGCTGGGCGCCGCCGGGCAGCACGGTGGCCCCGTTCACGGGGTCCTCCATCCAGGTGGTGCCGTCGGCGACGCCGGGCCGCCGGTCGTCCATCCGGTGCCCGCCGCCCGAGGCCACGTGGAAGAGCCGGCCGGTGAGCCCGGTCCACGTCGGCATCACCAGTGCCCCGGCCCGCTGCGACGGCAGCACCTGCCACCGGACACGGACATAGCCCACCCCGGTGAGGGTCACCGACTCGCCCCGGTGCGTCAGTCCGGCGGCCGGCGCCCCCGACAGGACAACGCGCGTCTCGGCGCGTCGGGGCAGCGCCGCCGGCGGGGCGCCGGCCGCGGGAGCGGAATCGGCCGTGTCGACGACGGTACCGTACGCGGCGTGCGGCGCCGCCGGTGTCGCGGTCGGGGACGAGGACGGGGACGCGTCCGCCCGCGACGGCGTCGCCGGCGACGCGTCAGGGAAGGCCGCCGTCGGCACCGGCGCGCTCACGGCCGGCGCGGCTCGCCCACCGGAGGGCTGCGGTCGGCCCGTGGAGGAGGCCGCCATGTAGAGACCTCCCGCCACGAGAGTGACGCCGGCGGTGGCGGCGACCGCCGGTTTCGTCAGGACGGCGATGCTCTTGGCCGCCCATGACGCCGGCGCCGCCGCGGCAGCGGTCTTCCCGCCGCCGGACAGGATGGACAGGGTCAGCGCCACCGGTACCGGCACGAGCGCCATGCCCGCGAGCAGTCGCTCGACCGGCACGTGCTCCTCGTCGGGCGTACCGCACCGGGCGCAGCCCCGCACATGGCGGGCGATGCGCTTGCGCCAGACGGAGTCCACCCGCCCCTGGCGGGCGGACTCCTCGCGGGCGAGCTCCGGGCAGCCTGAACCGAGGGCGCGGACGATTCCGCGGGCGGTCTCAAGGCGGCCCTTCAGCCGCTGGACGCGTACGGCGGCGTGCTGCCGGGTGATGCCGGCCGCGGCGGCCAGTTCCCGCCGGGTCAGCTCGCCCGCCGTCTCCAGCCACCACAGGGACAGCAGTTGCCGGTCCTCGGAGTCGAGCCAGCGCACCGCCTCCGTCACCTCGCGCCGCTGTCCCTCCAACTGGAGTCGCAGCACGGTGAGGTCGGCGAAATCAGCGGCCGCGGCTGTGTCGTCGACCTCGGCGCGCCGCACGTGGTCGCGGGTCCTGGCCCACTCGCGCACCTGCCGCATGGCGATGGCGACGAGCCAGGACCGGAAGGAATCCGGGTCGCGCAGCCCCTCCAGGCGGTACACCGCCCGCACCATGGTCTCCTGGACGACATCGTCGACGTCGGTGTGACCGTTCAGGGCGCGGCCGACCACGTTGTAGACGAGCGGCAGCCAGCCCTCGACCAGGGCGTCCCGGCTCAGGCGGTCCCCGTTCTGCGCGGCCACGACGACATCGCGCCACTCCCGCCCGTCCACGGGCGTCCGTGTGCTTCTCACTTCACTTGGCGTACGCCAGGGTCCCGAAGCCGAGCTGGTCGTAGCCGCCGCTGTTCGGGCCGTAGTCGCCGCCACCCCCTTCCGGCCTCGTCTTCTCCGCCATCGCGGTGATGTACGGCACATCCAGCCTCCGTCGCCGAGCATAGTGATAGTGCAGCAGGTCCCACACCGGCCGTACCCCGCCCCGTCCGGCCTCGGAGATGACGGTCTGCGACATCATGCTGCCCCGCTGGCCGGTCCCCCAGGTGTAGCTGGTGAAGGGGACGTCCTGGCCGAGGTTGTACTTGGCGACGTACTGCGCGGCCTTCATGAACCGGTTGTCGTCCCAGCCGTACAGGTCGACCTTCTGGTTCCAGGCCATCTCGCAGATCGCGCCCATCTGGCCCATGCCCATCAGGGTGTGCCCCTGGTCACGGCCCGACTCCTGCCACTGACCGAGGGCGTACCCGTCCACATCCTCGTACAGGAAGGGGACGGCATGCGGGAGGGAGCCGTTGCCCGCACCCGTCTTCATGTACTGCACCGCGCGTCGGAACTTGGCGCGGTCGTCGCACAGGATGCCGATCGCCATCAGGGAACCGACGTTGCACAGGTCCCAGTTGGCCCAGTAGTTGGTGATGTAGGCGTCGTTGTGGTGCGTCAGGAAGTCGTCGTTCATGGGGTAGAAGACGTCCAGCATCATCTTCTTGAACGCGTCCAGGTCGAAGTCCGCGTGGTCCCGTACCAGTTCCGCCGCGTTCGCGAACTGCCAACCGTAGATGCCGGCAGCGAGGAAGCGGTCGGCGTTGCCCTCGACGGCCTTGAGCTGCGAGGCCCAGGCGTTCAGGATGGCGACGGCGGTATCCCCGTTGGCCGTGGTCCCGCCGATCCGCCATCGCAGCGCGTTCTGGTAGGCGGCGTGGATGTCGTTGTACAGCATCGTGTAGTTCTCCCCTGTCCCCCCGCGTACCACGGTGGCCCGGGGACGGGGTGTCCAGCCGCTCTGCGCGTGGGCGTTGGACGTCAGACGGTTCCAGCCCTTCAGCCACGGGTCCTGGCCGGCCGCTACCCGGACCTTGGCCCGGTTCAGGTCACCGGCGTTGTGCAGCATGCCGGGGTGCGTGAGACGACGGCTCTGCGCCGCGCCCGCCGTGTCGTGGCCGCTCAGGGTGAGAGCGGCACTGCTGACGGCCCCGACGGTCGCCAGTGCGCCCGCGATACCGAGGGCGCTGCGGCGGCTGAGGCGGTGCCGGTTGTGTTCTGCCATGGGGATGAATCACTCCTTGCGCGTACTGAGGTGCATGTGGTGCGCACAGGAGACGGGCCCGGACCGGCTCGATAACACTTTTTCCCCTGGCTCAGGCCCGAGCCGCCGATCGGGCCTCCCCGACCCGCTCCGGATCGTCCGGACACACACGTTCCGGACGTACACCGCAGGCCCGGACCACCGCAGGACTGGGCCGCCGAGGTCGGCAGGCCGCTGGGCCGGCGCGGTGTCGCCGCTCCGCCGGCGTACGTGGGGTGGCCGGGACCGGGTCGCGGGGGCACGGGATGCGGGCCGGTGCCCGTCAGCTCGCGTCAGGTGCCGTGCAGGTACCGAAGAACCGGAGTTCGGAGACGCCGATGATGTTCGTGTTGGACAGGCGGATATACCGGTAGGGCACCGGATCGGAGGTGGTGTCCGTGCGGGCGAGGTTCTGCCATTGCAGGACGGACTGGGCGGTCTTGGTGATGGCCGTCCAGGTGGTCAGGTCGTTGGAGCCGAGGAGTTGGAGGCCGCCGGCCCGAGCAGGGCCGTAGGCGTCCTGCCGCACGAGCAGATCGGCACGGTCGAGGGCGAGCGAACCGCCCTCGTGGAAGTCCCAGACTATGTAGTACGCGCCGTTGACCGCTCGGGTGTCGGACCAGGTCAGAGGCTTCGCGTCGAACATCACGGCGGTGCCGGCCTCTTTGAGGGAGGTCTCGGAGGCGCCGGTGAGGCTCACCAGGTCCGACTTCGCCATGACGTCGTCGACGAGGTTCTTCTCGTTCGAGAGGTAGAGGTACGAGTTGTCAGTGGTGGCGTAGAGGGTCGTCCCCTTGACGCCGTCAGCGGTGCGGTAGTCGGCGCTCCAGCGCAGGTTGCGGCCGGAGTCGATGTCGTCGGGGAGGACGACGCTGGCGCGGAAGGCGGTGTCGCTGTCCGCCGTGATCCGGGCCGCCTGGCCCTCGATGGTCACCGCCAGTCCGGTGACCGCCTCCTTGGCGACGAAGGTGACGGTGACGGTGTCCCCGTTCACGGCACGGCCGGGGAGGGCGTTGCTGGAGGTGAGACCGACCGAGGACATCTTGGTGACGGTCTCGTGACGGCTGCCGTGGACGCGCAGCTCGCTGAAGGAGGAGATGCCCGGGTAGGCGGGGTCGGTGGGAACACCGGGATCGTCGACCTGGACCTTGAGGTAGCGGTACTGCTCGTCCTGCAGTGCGTCGAAGACGTCGATGGTCTCCATGGCGAAGTTGTCGTCCGTGGTGTCCGTCGTCTCGCTGACGGTCAGTTTCGTCCAGGTCCCCCCGTCGTTGGAGCCGTAGACGTTGGCGCCCTGCGAGCGGTTGGCGAAGTTGTACCGGGCCCGGAGACCGAAGGCGGTCGCGGTGAAGCGGTAGTCCGCGCCGAAGTCGAGGACGAAGGGCGCCCGGAGGTCACCGCTGGTGGTGTTGAAGTCGCCGTCCGTCATGTTGGCGATGGCGGCGGCGGTCAGCGTGGGCGAGGTGACCAGGGCGGGGTAGGCCAGGCTGCCGTCGTCGCTCAGGAGCGGGGAGAGGAGCTGGAGCTTGGCCACGGCCGCCTGGAGCGTCACCAGGTTCCCCAGGAACGCCTCGTCGTCCGCCGTGTCGATCGACGCCTTGACGGAGTCGGCGACGGGCTGGAAGGCGGCGAGGGAGACGGTGGTGTAGGTGGCGATGCCGTCGAAGCCGCCGAGAGCGAGCTGGTGCGCGGCCGCGCGGTCGGCGGCCACCGCGACGGTGACGTCGAGGACCGTGTCCACCGTGCCGTCCGAGGCCACCACGTGGAAGGTGTGCGTGCCGATCTGCGAGGCGCCCGGGGTCCAGTGGAAAGCCCCGGTGGAGGCGTCCAGTCGCGCACCCGGGGGGAGTTTTTCGGCCCGGTAGATGAGGGTGTCCGCGGCGTTCGAGTCGGTGGCAGCGAGGGACCGGGTGAGGGGCACCTCCTTGAGACCGATGATCGTCGTAGAGTCGCCCTGCGGGAACAGCGGCGGCGAGAGCTGGCTGGCCGCGACGAGGTTCACATGGTCGAGATCCACGGTGGTGCCGGGCGAGCCCTTGATCCTGAAGAACGCGATGTAGTTGCCGACGAGGGAGGCGGGGATGACGGACGCCTGGAGGTTGTAGGTGAGGTACCGCCATTCGCCCTGCGTGTCGGGCACGGTGAGCCTGTAGTAGGGGGTGGATGACCGGTCCCGGCCGATCTCCAGGGTCGCGGAGGCGTTGGTGCGGACACGGACACCTACCGGATAGTACTTCGAGGTGTCGCCGTACATGAGTTGCCGGACGGCCACGACACTGCCGTCACTCGTGGGCCTGACCCGGACGAACTTGTGCCCGTCCTCGTCCCGGACCTTGGACCTGCTGTCCAGCAGAACCGCCTTGGTCGCGAACGGCACGTTCGGGCCGGCCGGCACCGCCGGAACGGGGCCGGCGGCGGCCTTGGGCAGCGAGAGCCAGTACTCGGAGTTCTGCTGTTCGGTGTTGGCCCAGAAATTGGTAAGGGCGCTTCCGTGGTAGTAGACGGGGCCCTCGGTGTGGAGATTCGCCTCCAGGACGCCGGGCGCCTGCTCGCGGAGGTCGACGGGCTCGTCGTAGGTGTACGTGTAGTACACCTCGTCCAGCGGCTTGAACAGACGTCCGCGGTAGGCGTCCGAGAGGGTGCCGACACCGCCCGTGGTGTCGACGTAGGGGACCGCGTACCCCAGCATGTAGCGGTAGATGGCGTCGGCTCCGGCCAGCAGGCGATTGTCGAGGAAGCGGTACGGGCTGACGGCGCCACGGGCGGTGGAGACCGTGCCCTTCTCCGGGTGCAGCAGGGTGCCCTGGGCGGTGAGGATGCGGGCGATGTTCGCGACGGTGAAGACGTTGTCCTCGGCGTGCGCCAGGTCGCGCCCCATCTCCTGGACCTGGACGAAGGTGTGCCCGTGGGTATTGAGGGGGTCCTTCTTGTCGACCTTCACGAAGTTCGTGGCGAGCGCGCCGTTCTGATGGGGCGCCGTGGTGGTGCGGTTGAAGGTGAACCACTCGACCCCTTCCCGGTAACGGTCGAGGTTGTCGGTGAAGATGTATCCGGCCAGTGCTCCGATGAGCGGGTAGAGGTGCTGGTTGTAGTAGTAGGTGTTCTTGTGCAGGAACGTTTCGGTCATCGGGACGATGAGGTTGTCCGTCAGGTTCGTGGTGTCGGCGTCGTTCCAGGCCAGGTCGTACTCCGGGTAAGCCGTGTCATGGTCCGTGGCGCGGAAGATCTCGGCACCGTACAGCAGCCGGAAGAGCGGGACGCCGGAGTGGATCTGGGCGTCCGCGTAGTAGGCGTACTTGTCCGGATCCATGTGACTCCAGATCCGGATGATCTTCATGCCGTTGGCCCGGTAGACCGGGTCGCCGGTGAAGAAGTACAGGACCGCTTGGGTGAGCACGCCCCAGGAGTCCGCGATGAGCTGTGATTCCGTGCCCTGGGAGGTGAAGGCATCGTTGGCGGGCCGGTCGGGCACGCTGCTCACGTTTTTCGACACGAGGGTCGCGGAGGCGTACGGGGTCTGCCGCACGGCGGCGTAGGCGCTCGCCCAGGGATCGATCCCGGCGAGCACCTGGCTGCGGGCGAGGCGCAGACGCTCGGCTGTGATCCCGACGCCGGGGTGGACGAAACCCTGTTTACTCCTCCACGTCCGCAGGGTCGGCAGGCCCTCGTCGGCCGCCATGTCGGCGACGGCGCGTCCCGCTGCCACGCCGGGCAGGCCCAGGGCAGCGACCCCCAGCGCCGCGGCGGTCAGGAGGGCACGGCGGGAGAGACGCGGTGGGCAAGACAGCTCGGGACGATCGGACATCTGCGGCTCCGGAAAGGATGAACGACTCGGATAGAAAACGATTACTGACCGTAGGGTGGGCCGTCCGGCAGCGTCAAGACTCCTGCACGGCGCCGAAGTCGCAGACTTGCGCCGAGGGCGAGACATGGGAAATGGGTAAGGACAATGGATCACCTCCCTGGCCGGGCTCACCTACGGCGGACGTGCCACTGAATCGCTGTCCCGGGATGTCGCGCCCGGCAGGCACGTGTCGCGGTAGTGGTCGTCATTGTTCTCCGTTCGGGAGGGGGCCGTTGGAGCTTCCCCTTCACCGTGGACACCTGGACACCGTGGCTTTGGTTGGGCCTTGCCCCCGAATCCTGGACACGGGTTATACGGCTGGTGCCGGCGTAGTCGATGTCGTCTCGGACGCTGTCTCGCAAGCAATTGGGCTGCGATGTCCGAGGCGGGAGTGACGGCGTCGGGTGTTGTAGCGGTGCAGCCAGCGGAACGCGTCACCAAGGGACGGGTGATCTGAAGCGCAGCTTCGTACGCCGAGGGATGGGGAACGGGCGCAGGGCCTGTTCCGGGCAAGCTACGCGGCGGCGTGATCACCCGCCGCTGCCGGCCTCGTGGCGGTGAGCTACGTGTCGGGCGCGTTCTGCGAACCGTAGGCAGTCGACGCAGCAGCTTGCGCCGCATGACCCCTATGAGTCGACATGTTGATTGACTGGGTGGCAGCCCTCGAACTCCAGGTGCCAAGCATGGCCGTCGGCATTGACGACTCCGCCCGTGAGCGGGTTGGGTTTTGGTCCCGCAGCGCTGGCTGATCCAGGGAACCTCGGCGTGGCGAGTCTGGACTCGGCGACTCGGCTGCGTGCAGGATCACCTGCGCTACGGTCAAGCGCTGCGGAGAACGCCGTGACACTGGCGGCACTGATCGACGCCGAGAACGCCAAGTTCGCTGCCCTGCGCGGTGAGGCCGAGATTGGGTGACACCCCGTCAGCCGAGGCAGGGCGGGCAGCGGGCTGCCTCGCACTCTCGGTTGCGCACTGATGCGCTGGAGTCGCCTGAAGTCATTGCGATCAGGGGTTCTGGGCCGGCCCGGCTTCGTAAGCAGAGGCAGCCATGGGCAGCGGGCTGCCTTGCGTATGGGGCTCGGTGCCACGGCCGTTCTATCCGAAACCTCACCCCTGGGGCTTGACGCCACGTCTTCGCGGCGTGAAGCTCTCCAGAAACAAACGATTACTACCGAACGAGATCCTTGCCTCGTCGGCGCGGCACACTCTGCGGTGTGCACAGAAACGGCCTAGGCGTCGCGCCGGACGATAAGTCATCCAGGCCCACGCACACCCTTACGACATCCCCGCACCAAGCGAAGGGCACTTCCCACCCAGTGGCGACGGCAGCCACCCACGCTGGAGCCGTCATGGGCGGGGCACCAGCAGTCGGTGCGTCCGCCACCGTGGACGACCTGACATCCAAGGACCACACGGTGCCGATCCGTCCTTCCACTTCTGGGCTCATGAACCCCGCAGCACCGCCGGGCTTGTGCGTACTGCACGGGACGCCGTCCGCGGAAGCCCACGCCCACCGATGCCTCAACTGTGCTCCCAGAGCCGAAAGGACAGCTGGCATGCCCACGAACTATCCGCGCAGGTCCATCCTGAGAACGGCCGCGGCCACCGCCGCCGGGGGGTGGCTGTGGCAGGCGAGCACACTGGACGCCGGGGCCGCCGCCCATGCCGTCCCGGCCGAGGCCGGCCCCCGTGACACCCTCGTCCTGGGAAACACCGCCTCAGAACGCCGGCACACCCTGACCTCGACCCGGTCTGATCTCATCTCTGGCGGACTGGGGCAAAGCGCTCGCGTCCTCAACCCAGGGGACGCGGCGAGCTTCTGGGGCGGCACGCTCACCGCGCATATGGCCTGCAACCCCTCGGGGGCCACCTACGTCACCGTCAAGTTGTGGGGCTCCGACAGCGGTGCGGACCTCGGGCGGTTGCAGCTCTTCGCCGACGGCAAACAGGTCGGCCACTTCCACCTGGGCGCCGTCGATCCGCTGGACATCGCCAGCGCCGAGCCCCGCACCCCGGAGCGCTTCTACTTCCACACGCTCCCCCTTCCGCTCGCCATGACCGCGGGGAAGAAGACCCTCTCCCTCGAGATCCGCTCCACGGGAGCCCTCTCCGGCTACGCGACCACAGCCACGGCGTACTACAAGGACAAGGTCGGGCCCAGTCGCGGGATCTACCGGGTATACACCCATGACGAGCCCTACCTCGCCCTCGCCCCGGACGACGTCACGGGTGTCATGCCCGAGCCCGCCACGCGCACCTCCCCGGGGCAGGAGGTGGTCGAGCGCATCAACACCCGGGTCAACGCTCAGGTCGCCACGGAGATGGCACGCACCACCGCGCAGCTCGACCTGTGGTACCTGGACTTCCTGGCCCGCGCCCACGGCATGCCGTCGACCCCCGCGTACCGCAGCACCGCCGTTGCCCCGCAGGTCGCACGCAGCCTGGACGGCATCTACTGGAAGTACACCGCCGACGCCGCCGTGATGACGGACTCCAGCCAGCAGTGGATGGGGCTCGGCCGGGCCGGCCTCGTCCTGCTCTGCCTCTCCGACAGCATCCAGCCCCTGCTGGACGAACCCGTGCTCGGCTCCCCGTACGGTCTGACCAATCCCGGTTTCGAGATCGGGACCACTGCATGGAGATCCGCCACCTGGTCCGGCAGCGGCACCGCCTCCCGTGACACCACGGTGCACCGCTCGGGCAGCGCCTCAGCCAAGATCACGATCCCGGCCTCGGGCACCGTGGGCTACAGCACCAGCGTGAAGATCCCCGTGGACCAGGGAACCTACATCTACGGCGCCTGGGTCAAGACCGAGAACGTGGGCACCGACAGCGCCTACCTCGACGTCGTCTTCCACGACGCGAGCGGCCAGCAGGTGGGCAGCGACAACAAGGGCTACGCGGCCGGCGGCACCCACGACTTCGAGCACGTCACCTTCGCCTGCGCCACGCCCGCCACCGCAACCCACGTCACGGTCAGCGTCCGTCTCTCCGGAGCCGGCATCGCGTGGTTCGACGACCTGACGATGACCGGGCCGGACGGCTCCGGCCACGCGCCCGTCGTGCGCCGCGCCGCCTGGACGAAGATGCTGCTCGACAGCCGCGAGTACTGGCGCCGGCGCATCCCGCAGTACACCAACCAGGCCATCATCTGCGCTATCGGCCTCTACCTCGCCGACCGCGGCCTGACCCTCCTCGGATCCGACGCAGCCTGGGGTGAGAGGAGAGCCCGCGACTACATCTACCAGTCCGTCGGGCTGGCGCCCTGGCTCGGCCCCGAGGAGGAGGACGGGACGCCGACGAAACCACTGGGCAGCTCCTACTACCAGGTGAGCAAGAACGGCCTGTCGAAGGAACTCGGCTACGTAGGAAACTACGGTGAACTGCAGGAATGGCTGTCCATGGTCTACGACGCCGTGATCGGCATCGGCGGCGTCGACGACAACGTCCTGCGCGACCACCTGAGCACGATGGCCAAGACCCGCGCCGTCTTCCACTACCCCGCCCTGGACGGAGACGGCTACCAGGCGATGCGCCTGGAGTCGGTCGTCGGCTGGCGCGACACGGAATACCCCGGCGACATCGCCTACGACGAAGGCAACAAGTGGGACGGCCACCCCCTCCACCTGGCCACCCTGCTCAAGGACGCCGACTACACCTCCTACGCCCGTCAGTCCCTCACCGACAACCAGGTCTTCCACGTCCTCGACCAAGCCGCGGCACTGACCGCGTCCGCCCGCACCAACCTCAACCTGCTGAGCGTGGCTGACGACTACCGCTACATCGCCGCCGCACCGTCGAGCGGTGCCCGCATGCCGATGACCCCGGGAGAGCCCGACTTCGTCTTCAGCGACGAGGAGACCGGTGTCGTGGCGGTCAAGCACGGCAGCGAGATCCTCTACGTGTCCTTGTACTGGCGCGCGCGCTGGGGCATCAACTGCCTGGCCCGCATCCACCACATCGCAGCCGACGGCATCGAACGTTCCGCCACGGTCTGGCAGCACGTCAAGTACCAGCCCGACGGACGAAGCTTCGCCGAGCCGGACTGGACCAACTGGGAGTTCACCGTCGGCGATCTCGACATACCCGACGGGGGCTTCCCCCCACCGGGCCCGGCCCTGCACCAGGCGTTCGCCGGTCAGCCACTGCCCTTGGCCAAAGCCCCCGGCGATGTGCCGCCGCGCGCCCCCGGCGTGGAGAGCCCCTTCGCCGGCCGCGCATCCTTCTACCGGTGCCAGTACGGCCCCTACCTGATCGCGATGAACACCTCCAGCGACCGCACCTACACCCTGGACACCAGGACTTTCGGCCCGTCGAGGAGCCTCCCGACCGGAGCCAGGGCCGTCGGGGACCTGCGGCTGAAGCCGGGGACCACCGTCGTGCTCAGGAGGGGCTGAGACCCCGCGGGTGCCCAGGCGTCGCTCCGGCTCGCGCGGGAGCGACGCCCTCCCGTCCTTCTCGGCAATGGGGGCGACGCAGGGCGAGACCAAGCCCTTCTTCCCTCCTGCGGGAAACGATTACCGGTCCTGCCCGGTCTCTGCCCTGCCCACGGGTCGGCAGCGCATGCAAGATGCAGTAACGTCGAGCCGTGACTGACAGCGTGAATCATCAGGCGGTCGACAGTGCGACCAAGACTTCGAAGGGCAAAAGGGGAAAGTCCCGGCGCGGGCCCGCGGACAGGCCCAGCACCATCACCGACGTGGCCCGAGAGGCCGGAGTCTCCGTAGCAACCGTTTCACGCACCCTGGCCGGCAACTATCCGGTTTCGGAGGAAACCCGGGCGCGCGTCATGGCCGCCGTCAAGTCACTGCACTATGTGGTCAATGTCCACGCCAAGGCTCTGTCCGGGCGCGTCGCGGGCCCCGTCGCCCTGGTGATCAAAGACATCACCGGCCCCTCGCTCGCCCACGTCGCCGCCGGCGTGGAGCAGGAGGCGGCCTCCCTGGGCAGGCTGAGCCTGGTGTGCGCCACACACGACGACTCGGCCCGCGAGAACGACCTGGTGCAGCTCATGCGGGAGCAGCATGCGGCAGCCGTCGTCCTCGTGGGCAGTGCCGCACCCGACGAGAGCTATCAGCGCCGCATGAGCGAATACGCACGGGCGCTCGACGCGGCCGGCTCCCGGCTGGTACTGGTCGGCCGCCCGGCGCCGGCTCCGGGCCTGCCGGTCACCGTGGTCGACTACGACAACCGCGGCGGCGCCTTCCAGGCCACGTCACACCTGCTCGCATCCGGCCATCGCAGCGTGCTGTTCCTGGGCGGTGAGGCCGGGCTGAACAGTCCGGACGAGCGCCGAGCCGGCTACCTGGACGCACTGCGCGCCCACGGGGTCGCCCTCCGCGCCGAGGCTCTCGACACGCAGGGCCCGTACACGCGCGTCTCCGGCTATGCCCGCACCCGCGACGCCCTGCGCAACGGCGTGGAGTTCACCGCCGTGTTCGCGGCCTCGGACATGGTCGCCCTCGGCGCCCTCGCAGCGCTGCGGGAAGCCGGACGGAGTGTCCCGGACGACGTCTCGGTCGTGGGGTTCGACGACGTCCCGTTCGCCACCGACCTGACCCCCGCGCTCACCACGATCCGCGTGCCCTACGAGGAACTCGGCCGCACTGCTGTCCGTCTGGCCCTCACCCGCAGGGACGCCATGTCCGACGACGACCGGGTCGTGCTCGGCACGCAACTGATCATCCGGAAGTCGGTCCGCCGGCTCGCCTGGCAGTAGGCGTCTGGCAGCCTCCATGAGGCGTCTGTGCCGTACCCGACAGTGACCCACTGAGGCGCCCGCCGCATCCGCCGACATCTCCGGCGCCCCCTTCGGGAACGCTGCGGAGTCCTCCCTCACGCAGGCCGCGGCATCCGGGCAAAGCATCGCAGCCTCTGCCCGGCTCATTGACCAGCGTTCCGGGGCGAGCTTACCGTGGCTTCACGGCAAACGTTTTCTGTCGTCCAACCCGTGATTGCTCGCTCCTCAGGAGAGTCATGCCCAGCGCCCCACTTCCCCGAGCGGTCTTCGCCCTGGACCCGGTTCACCTTCCGATGCTGTTCCCGCCGGCGCTCATGGCCAGGCTCCAGGCATCGGCCCGGATAGACCCCGACGTCGTTGTGCGGGACTTCGCCGACCCCAGGTCGGCCGCGGCTCTCGCCGGGGCCGACACGCTGATCACCGGATGGGGGTGCCCCCCGCTCGGGCCGGAGGTCCTCAAAGCCGCGCCGCGGCTGCGGGCCGTACTGCACGCGGCCGGCTCCGTCCGCGCACTCGTCAGCGACGCGCTGTGGTCCCACGGGGTCGCCGTGTCCAGCGCGGTTGCCGCCAACGCGGTCCCCGTGGCCGAGTACACCCTGGCGATGATCCTGCTCGCCGGCAAGGACGCTTTCGCACAGCGGGAACGCTACCGCGACACGCACGCCTACCCCACCGCGGTCCAGACTGCCGGTATCGGCAACGTCGGCCGCCGCGTGGGGATCATCGGTGCTTCCCGCGTGGGCCGCCACCTGCTGAAGCTCCTGCGCTCCCACGACCTGGAGGTTCTGCTCTACGACCCCTACGTGGACCCCGCCGAGGCCGCCGGCCTGGGCGCGGCGCTCATGCCGCTGGAGGAGCTGCTGCGGCGCAGCGACATCGTCAGCCTGCATGCGCCCGACACGCCCGAGACCCATCACATGCTCGACCGCACCCGGCTCGCCCTCATCCGTGACGGCGGGGTGCTCATCAACACCTCCCGAGGGGCGCTCGTGGACCACGGAGCACTTGCCGCCGAACTGGTGGCGGGCCGGCTGCAGGCCATTCTCGACGTCACCGATCCGGAGCCGCCTCCGGCCGGCTCGCCGCTCTACCGGCTGCCCAACGTCTTCCTCACACCGCACATCGCTGGTTCTCTCGGCAACGAACTCGAGCGGCTCGGTGCCGTCGTGGTGGACGAGGTCGCCCGCCTGGCCGCCGGGCAGCCGCTGGTCCATCCGGTCCGCCGGGCCGATCTGACGCGCCTGGCCTGACCGCCGCGACGTTCAGCTCGACATTGTGAGTAATCGTTTACGGTCCACTTCGCCGCCCGATGAGGTCAGCTGAGGCGTCTCCCGCTCTCCTGCCCGGACCGGGCCCCTCCCAGGGGCGTACCTGGGCTATGAGCAGTCAATATGAGGCCATCCGGGCAGGCTCGTGGAACGCCGAATGAACCCAACGGACAAGTAGTCGAAACATTTTGGGCCGCAGCTCTTGCTCTGATACGCAGGCTGAACGTAGCTTCCATGGGAAGCGATTACTACAGTTTTGTGCTGCGGTGGGTCGTCGCCGTACCCAGCCGGCTTCCCCGGCAGTCCACTGCGTTCCGCGCAGTCCTCTTCCTCCCTCCTGGCGAGGGCGTCCCTCAGTCGAAGGATCTGGGTCAATGAAGTCCATCAGTCCGCGTCGAAGCGTTCGCCGAGCCGCCACCGCGACGTTTGCGCTGTCCATTCTGCTCACCGCGTGCGGCGGGTCGGGCGGCGACGACGATGCCTTGAGCCAGGGCCCCATCACGCTGGAGTTCTGGGGGTGGGCCAACGGCCAGGAGGCCGTGGTGAAGGCGTTCAACGCCGCGCACAAGGATGTCCAGCTCAAGTACACGAAGGTCACCGATCAGCTCGGTACGCAGAAGCAGCTCAGCAATGCCGTCAAGGCCGGCAACGCCCCCTGCCTGGTCCAGAACACCGCCGAGTACGTGACGAGCTGGGTCTCACAGGGGGCTCTCGCCGACATCACCCAGTACGTGAAGTCGAAGGAGTCGGCCTTCAATCCCGGAGCGTGGGCCGGGGTTCAGGTCCAGGGCAAGGTCTACGGGGTCCCCACCAGCTCGGCGCCCTCCTTCACGATCTACCGCACCGACGTGTTCGAGAAGTACGGGCTGGAGGCGCCTGCCACCTGGGACGACTTCATCGCCGCGGGTGAGGTGCTGAAGAAGCACGGCATCAAAATCACCAACTTCGCCGGGGAAGACCCCAGTGTCCTGGAGGTCCTCGCCATGCAGGCCGAGGCCCACTGGTACGCCATCGACGGGGACGCCTGGCGAGTGAACTTCCGGGACAAGGGGAGCCTCCAGGCCGCGGAAGTCATCCAAGAGATCATCGACAAGGACCTCAACTCCAAGCTGTCGTTCGCGGACTACGCCGCAGTGCAGCGCAACTTCGACAGCGGCGGTACGGTCACACGTCAGATCTCCACCTGGCAGATGTCCGGCATGGTCCAGAACTTCACCGAGTCTCTCGGCGACTGGGCCCTCAGCCCCTGGCCGGCCTTCGCCGGCTCGGCCGTCCGCACCCCGGCCGGCACCAACCAGAGCGCCGGACTGAACCTGGTCACGGAGCAGTGCAAGCACCCCGAACAGGCTGCCGAGGCAGCACTGTGGCTGTCCACCGATCCGGGGGCCGTGAAGACCATGGCCACTCCGGGCACCGGCAGCGGAGTACTGCCGGCCCTCAAGGACAGCAGCGCATACACCGACGTGACCATCTCCAAGGAGCTGCTGGGCGAGAACTACGAGCCGGCGAAGAAGATCGTCAATGACAGCCTGGACACCGTCAACACGGACTGGACCTTCGGCCCGAACTGGACCGCCATGTTCACCGAGCTGCAGAGCCAGTGGGGCAAGGTCGTCAGCAAGGAGCTGAAGGTCACCGAGCTGCTGACCCACATGCAGAAGTGGACCGTCGATGACCTGAAGTCCCGCGGCATCAACGTCAAGGGCTGACGAAGGCAGAGGCAGAACGCTCATGATCTCCTCCCTGCGATGGAAGGGCGCCTCCTTCACGGCGCCGTTCCTCCTCGGTTTCGTCTTCCTCTACCTGCTGCCGATGGGCTACGCCGCATACCAGTCCCTGTTCCGCGAAGAACAGTCCGGACTCGGTCTGGGCGGCTCCAGCCAGAGCTTCGTCGGCCTGGACAACTACCTCGAAGGACTCACCGACAGCGCCTTCATGGGCTCGGTCCTCAGGGTGGCGCTCTTCGCCTGCGTACAGATCCCGCTGATGCTGCTCATCAGCCTGGTGCTGGCCCTGCTGCTGGACTCGCTCACCTCACGCACGGCCGGCCGGTTCCGCATCCTGCTGCTGGTCCCGTACATGATCCCCGGTGTCGTAGCCGCCATCGTCTGGATCAACCTCTACAGCCCGAACGTCGGCCCGCTCACCCCGCTGGGCGACGCACTGGGCTTCGACTGGGACTTCTTCACCCCCTCGATGGTGTGGCCCTCCATCGGAAACCTCCTGACCTGGCACGGCATCGGCTACAACATGGTGATCATCTACTCCGCGCTGCAGGCGGTTCCCCGTGAACTGTTTGAGGCGGCCCGGCTCGACGGGGCATCGGAGTGGCGCATCGCCCGGAGCATCAAGATCCCTTACGTACGCAGCGCGCTGGTCCTGACCGGCCTGCTGTCCATCATCCAGATGCTGCAGATCTTCAACGAGCCCGCCCTGTTCCGCAACGTCACACCGCAGACCGTGGACGACAAGTTCACCCCCATCATGATCATCTACAACGCCGCGTTCAACGCCGGCAACTACCACTACGCGGCAACGCTGTCGGTACTGCTCGCCCTGATCCTCGGCATCGCTTCCTTCGTGTTCTACCGGCTCACTTCGAAGGAGGCCGACTGATGACGCTCACCGAGCACACCACCGACAAGCCCCGCGTCCGCAGCGTGCAACGCGTCACACGGCCCGACCCGGCCTCCCGCTCACGCGGTGGCCAGCGCTTCGTTCTCATCGGCCTCATCCTCGCCTGCGCCTACAGCCTCTTCCCCCTGTGGTGGCTGATCATCGCGGCCACCAAGGACCGCGTGGGCCTCTATCAGAGCAACGGTCTCTGGTTCTCGGGCTGGCACCTCACGGACAACCTGCACCAGCTGTTCACCTACGAGGGCGGCATCTTCCTGCGCTGGACAGCCAACTCACTCCTGTACGCCGGCGTGGGAAGCCTGGGCGGCACGCTGATCGCCCTCGCCACGGGTTACGGCCTCGCCCGCTTCACCTTTCCCGGCCGCGGCCTCATCTTCGCCTGCGTCGTGGGATCGTTCCTGATCCCGATCGCACTGCTCGCCCTGCCGCTGTACCTGGTCTTCTCCGACATCGGCCTGGTCGACACGCCGTGGGCGATGCTCATTCCGTGCCTGATCAATCCCTTCAGCGTCTACCTCGCCAAGGTGTACACGGAGGCCACCATCCCCTTCGAACTGCTGGAGGCCGCGCGCATCGACGGAGCGGGCGAGCTGCGTATCTTCTTCAGCATCGTGGTCCGCATGATGACCACCGGCGGTGCGACCATCTTCCTCCTCGCCTTCGTGAACACCTGGAACGCCTTCTTCCTGCCCCTGACCGTCCTGCGCGGCGAGGAGAACTGGACGCTCAACCTGGGCCTGTACAACTGGTCGGGCAAGCGCCTGGAAGCCGGAGTGGACCTGACCAGCCTGGTGCTGACCGGTGCTCTGCTGTCGATCGTGCCCATGGCCATCCTGATGATCGCCATGCGCCGCTACTGGCGTTCCGGCGTCACCCTGGGAGCGCTGAAGTGACCAGCCCCGTACCCGACGGCACGACTGTTGCGCGCAACCCCGTCATCCGCGGTTTCATGCCCGACCCGTCGATGATCCACGTCGGCGACTGGTACTACGTGGCCAACAGCTCCTTCGAGTGGTTCCCGACCATCCCCATCCACCGCTCGCGGGATCTGGCCCACTGGGAGTACGCCGGCCACGTGCAGGGAGCCGCTCCCGGCGGGTCCCTCGCCGGCGTCCCCGACTCGGGTGGCATCTGGGCCCCGTCCATGAGCTGGGACGGCGAGCGGTTCTGGATGGTGTACGCGGTGGTGCGCTCGGTGGGCACCCCGTACTTCGACCTGGACACCTACATCACCACGGCCAGCGACTCCCGCGGCCCGTGGACACCGCCGCGCCGGGTGGCCAGCCACGGCTTCGACCCGGCGCTCTTCCACGAAGACGGCCGCCTGTGGCTGCTCAACCTGCAAAACGACCACCGGCCGGGCGGCCAGCGCTTCAGCGGAATCGTCCTCACCGAACTCGACCCCGCCAGCCTCGCCCCCGTCGACGAGACACGACTGCTCCTCCAGCACGACCGCCTCATCGAAGGACCCAAGGTCTGCACCCGCAACGGCTGGTACTACCTCACCCTCGCCGAGGGCGGCACCGGCTTCGAGCACGGTGTCCGGATGGCGCGGAGCCGCAGCCTCGGCGGGCCCTACGAACTGGACACCCTGCCCCTGCTGACCACGCGGGACGACGCCACGCTTCCGCTGCAGAAGGCCGGGCACGGCGAACTCGTCCAGACACCGCACGGACAATGGGTGCTGTGCCATCTGGCAGCCCGCCCCCTGCAGACAGCGGCCGGTCCGCGCTGCACCCTGGGCCGGGAGACCGCGATCCAAGCGATCACCTGGGACGAGGAGCAATGGCCCCGCCTGCAGCAGGGGGGATGGCATCCGGCAACCGAGGTCACCGTGGCGACCACGCCCTGCGCACCGCCTTCCCCGCGCCAAGCAGAGCCGACATCGCTGAACTGGCCGTGGAGCACACTGCGTGAACCGCCCTCTTCCACCTGGGCTGACACCACCACCCGCCCAGGGTGGATCCGGCTGCGAGGCCGGCACGGCCCCGAGTCACGGTGGGAACAGAGTCTGCTCGCCCAGCGCCTCACCGAACACCACGCCACCGCCCAGGTCACCGTCGACGCCCGGCCGCGAACCTTCACCCAGGCCGCCGGCCTGATCCTGCGCTACGACGCCGCGGCCTACCTCTCACTGGACCTCACCTGGACCGAACCGGACGGTGAGGCCCAGCGCGGCCAGCAGTGGCAGTCAGCGGGCCGGGTCGTCCTGAGCCTCGTCGAGCGCGACGAACACGGCGCCCGGCAGGCAGCGCTGCAGGAGATCGAACCGAACAACCCCGTCACACTCGGCGTCACCATCACCGGTACGTCCGCCCGCTTCTGGTACGCCACCGACGGGCAGCGCACCCAGATCGGACTCCCGCTCGACTGCACCCGCCTCTCCGACGACCACGGAGGAACCCTCCGCTTCACCGGAACCCTGGTCGGCATCCACGCCCGCGACCTCGTCGACGCGTCCTTCACCGCCGACTTCCGCGACTTCCGCCTAGCCTGCCGGCCCTGCGCCGAGAGCATCGGCCTCCTGACCCCGTCATCATCCGCGCGAGCCGCCGCACACCCATCGCCGCATCCGTAACCCCACAACGGCCCCTCCACCTACGAGAAGGACATGGACAACACCGAACGCCCCTTCCTCAGCATGTGGTTCGGCAACTTCTTCGAGCCCTTCTACAGCGACTACGACGCCACCCGGCGTGGCATAGCCGAGATCGCCGACCTCGGCTTCAACGCCATCAACCTGGACTCGAAACCCTGGGAGGACTTCTTCGCCCGTTACGCAGGCGGTGAGGCCAGCCAGTATGTAGCGATGCAGGAATTCATGATGGCCGAAGCCGCAGCCCGCGGCATGGACTACACATCCCTGGCCCTGTACCTGTGCGGCGACAACCTGTACCCGACCATCCGCGACGTGCCGCCCGTGCGCGGCGAGGAAGCCGTCCTGCCCGACGGCCGGCCGATGGGCACCTACAAGTACTGGTCGCCGGCGGCGCAGGCCACCATGGTCGATCATGTGCGGGGCCTGCTGAAGCTCTACGGCTCCGGCATGCGACGCGCCTCGGACGGACGCACCGTCGTCCAGACCATGTTCGACCCCATCGCCAAACCGAGCTTCGACGCCGAGGGACGGCGGCACTACCTGACCTGGCTCGCGGACCGCTATAACGACGACATCAAGCACCTCAACGAACGCTATGCACTGCGAGCCACCTCGTTCGACGACCTCGAGCCCCACACGTACTGGCTGCGGCCCGACGAACTGAACTGGGTGGGCTGCGCCCTCCCCGGCCACGAGGACTTCGCACGCCGGACCCCCGACTTCCACCGGTGGATCGACAACCAGACCTACCTCGCCGACGTCCTCGACGACTACCTCGCCACGATGCGCAGCCACTGGAACGACCTCGATGTCTTCGCCGAACCGGTGCTCCACCAGTGGGGGTACTTCTTCAACCCGCCACGACAACGTGACTGGCAGACCGGCCAGCGCGCCCTGGACGTCTACCGGTGCGCCCGGCACCTGGACGGAGTCCTGTTCATCACCGCCCCGCTGAACGCGGAGAACCGAGCCGACGCCTCCGTGGTCAGCGTGGAGGGATCCATCGCCCGCGCGGCGAACGGGTTCGCACCGTTCACCGCCGGTCTGTACCTCGGCCGGCACGTCAACACGGACGTCTACCGGACCGTGCCTCCGGCAGAGGCCATCGCAACCCAGGTAGCCGCCGGCGCCCGCGGCCTCCACATCTACGGCTACAGCGGTCTGGACGACGGAGGCGTGCTCTTCCGTACGGACCCCCTCTTCAAGGATTCCCTGCGCACCGGCATGACATGGGCCGCCGAGGTGATGCCCCTGCTCACGGAACCCCGGACCCGCCAGGTCGCCCTCCTCTTCCCCGCCGAGATGAGCCTGTACGAACCCGTGGAACTCGACCACGGCGGCCGGCACCGGATGGACCTGCTCGGCTGGTACCAGCAGTTCACCGACCTGGGCTGGCACGTCGACATCATCCACCCCGATCAAGTGACCGACGGAACCCTGGCTCACTACCAGCACCTCGTCGTTCCCACGAACTCCCTCTATGACCTCGGCGACAACGCCGCCCTCGAAAACGCTGTGCGCGAGTGGACCGCCGCGGGGGGAACCACCTGGCACGGCCCCTCGTGTGAACTCGCGCGCCGCGCCTTCGACATCCAGGAATCGGACATCGACTTCGACTGCTTCGCCTGGAGCGACGAGGAGGTCATCCCCCACGGCTGGTCGACCGTCACCTTCACGAGCGGAGAGCCCCTGGCCGCGTATCTGAACTCACAGGAGACGGCGATCTCACAGACATCCTGGGGCGCCGGAAATGTCTATTCCTTCGGCTTCCAGTACGGCTACTCCTACTGCCGTGAGTCGATGCCCATCGTCCCTCCCCGCTACGGCAAGCGCGAGATGCACCCCCTGGTGCTCCTGCACCGCACTCCCGTCGGGGTACTGGCCGGGCCCGCCCCCACAGCTCTCCTCCCGCCGGCCAAGGGTGTCGAAGTGGCCGTCTTCGGCACCAGAGCCGTGATCGTCAACCACCGGTCCACCCCCGTCGACCTGGGAGCGCTCGACACCCGAGGCGCGATCGCCCAGGACGCCGACTTCACTCGGCGACTCGCCCCGCACTCGGCCGTCTGCGTCGAGCTGAAGCAGCACAGAACCCGTGCCGCTCAACCTTGAAAACCCGCTGGTCGACAGGGACACCATGGACTGCCGTGTGCTCGTGTACACCCGTACCACCGCGTTCCGTCACGCCTCGATACCCGAGGCCGTGGCAGCGTTGCGCTCGATGGTGGGCATCGACATGGTGCACACCGAAGACCCCGCATCCTTCGAGGGCGGCCTGGAAGGGTTCGAAGCGGTCGTTTTCCTGTCCACCAGCGGAGACGTTCTCAACCCGGCCGGACGGACACATTTGACCAGGTACGTGGAGTCGGGAGGAGGCTTCGTCGGCATCCACTCAGCCGCTTGCACCGAGTACGGGTGGCCCGGCTACGGCGACTTCCTGAAAGCACGGTTCACCCGGCACCCGGACTACCAGCCAGGCATGGCGCTGGTCGAGGACGCGGATCACCCTGCCACACGGCATCTCCCCACGGTCTGGGAATTCGAGGACGAGTGGTACGACTTCGACACCAGTCCACGAGGAACCTCGCGCATCCTGGCAGTCGTAGACGAATCCTCCTACACCGGCGGCGGGATGGGAACGGACCACCCCATAGCCTGGTGTCGGCACCATGGGGACGGACGCGTCTTCTATACAGCCCTCGGGCATGCGGCAGACGCCTACAAGGACGCGGCGTTCATCGAGCACGTCCGGGGCGGAGTGCTCTGGGCCGCCGGCCGGCTCAAGTGACAAGCCGAGCACGACAGTGCACGTCCGGGACAATGGCGACAGGTCCCTGTTTCTCGTGGTAGCGCGAAGTGTTGTCCTACCCCGTGCGCCGGCCGGATCGATGCCCTGGCGAGCTGACTCGCCGCCCGCCGGCCGTGCCTTCGGCGCGGGTGAGCAGCACCGGGCCGTCCACGACCTCCCGGGCCGTCGCGCCCACATCCCGGGCAGCCGTTCCGTAGCGGCCTGCACCGTGCTGGGCCCTCCCCCTCCCCGGGGGGCACAGCACGGTTTGCGCTGATCGGCTCACATCTCGGTGCCACACGGTGCTGACCCGGCAGTCGCTCGCGTGCTCAGCTCGGGCTCACCCGTTCGCGCCCACTGCGCTCCGGCCTTGACCAGATCCATCAGGGAGCGTCCGGGACCGGCCGGAGCGAGAGCAACGATGACACTGTCGTTCTCGCGGGCTCGACGGCCGACGAGCGCAAGGTGTGCGGGTCAGCGTCCGAAGGAGGTCAAGCACCCCAAGTAACGGAAGCCGAGGTCGGTGGCAGGAAGGCCACGCGGGTCAGGAAGTCCTTGAGCAGAATGCGCCAGACGTGCCAGGAGTGTCCGCCGTCGATGAAGTCGGTCTGTACGTGAACGCCGGCTTCGGTGAGATCCCGCACGGCCCGGAACGGGCCGCGGTGGAGCGTTGAGAATCCGGCGTTGATGGGGTCCTGCCAGCCACAGCCGAGGTAGACCGACACCTGTTTCATGGCGGTGACCTGCGCTTCGGTGAACGTGGTGCCGGGCGGCAGCCCCGCGCTCATGATTCCGTAGTAGCCGAATTGTTCGGTGTTGTGGAGGAGGAGGAAGACCGTGCGCATGCCGCCCGCGGACAGTCCGGTGTAGGCCCTGTCGGCCGCCGAGGACGACACGTTGTAGTGCTCCTCGACGTAGGGGAACACCCGGTCGATCAGGTCGGTGCGGTGCTCCTGCTGGTCCGCCGCCGAACTCGCGTAGCCAGTCGCGTTCGGCATGACGACGACCATCGGCTGTACCTCACCGGAGTTGATGAGGTTGTCCATGATGTCGGCCAGGTCGCCCTGGGTGCTCCAGCCCATCTCGTCCTCCCCTCCGCCGTGGCTGAGGTAGAGCGTCGGATAGGGCTTGCTACGTTTCGGGTCGTAGCCGGGCGGGGTGTACACGACGAGGTAGTTGGTGTCGGCGGGCACGACGTGACCGGGTGAGGCGTAGGTGACGTGGCGCAGTTTCCCACGTTTGCCGCGAGTCGGGCCCTGCCAGGAGTGATCGGCCCCGTTGAACTCCGGGTCGGACGGCACGTAGATCTGACTGCGGTCGACGGCCCTGCCGTCGGCGACACCGTCGGTCACGTTCCAGGTCGGGTTGCCCGGGTCGGGCAGCTGCCCGGTCGTCGTGGTGGAGTCGGCCTGTGCGTCGACGAAGAAGCCGTACGTGTAGACACCGCCCGGCAGGGGTGTGGTGTAGGTCCACACCCCGTCGCGGCCCTTGGCCATATCGACGACCGGCCACAGGGGGCTGGTGGAGTTGGGGTGAGCGGCGGGGACGTCGCCCGGCCGCCACTGCCGGGGCAGCAGACCCGGGGTCTGCACGAGGTGGTCGGGGCCGGTGAGGCGTTCGGCGAGTTCGCTCGGCCGCTCGAAATACCACTCGCCCTTGAGCTGAACACGTTTGGCGGTCGGAGCGTAGTAACGGAAGGTGACCTCGTACCCGGTGGCTCCCTTGCCGGTGTGCCGTACCAGAGGTCCAGGCTTCTTGCGGGAGCTCTTCTCCGATGTGCTGCCACGGCCCTGCACCACCGCGGAGGCGGGTGAGGCTCCGAGTGTCAGGCCGGCGAGTGAGACGCTGCCAGCGGTGGCGGCCACCGCGCGGGCAGCCTCGCGTCTGGTCATGGACATGCGACTTCCATCCTGTCGAGGTAGCTGGGTGGCCGCTGCGGACACCGGGTGTGGAGGATGGCGCTCGCTTCTTCGCTTCGGCCGGGCTACTGGGCCGGTGCCCGTGCGGTCGGCGCCGGCCGCGGGCGTCGGGACCGGGACCGACGGTGTGATCCGGCGGGATGCCGGCGGCGAGGGCGGCGGTCGCAGTGGAGCCGCATGCGGCGATGACCCCCAGCGGTTGTCCTGCTCTCCCTGGAGGGCCGGCCCTTCGGGAGTCGGCTGAGGAGTTTCCGAGGCGAGGATGTGCGGGCGTCGGTGTCAGCGGTGCGTGGCTGGTGAGCCGGTCACCTCGGCGATCCAGCGCAGGAAGGCGGCGGGGTCCCGGTTGGTGGCGTGGCCGGCGTCCCAGTACATGGCGGAGTTCACGTGGTCGCCGAGTCCGGAGAGGGACGCGGCGAGGTTGCCGACGACGGTCAGCGAGGTGTGGGGGTCGCTGGTGCCCAGCCGGATCCACCAGTGCCGGGACCGGCCCGCGTGGCGTCGCCGGATGAAGTGCATGGGGTTCATCAGGGCGAGCGTCTCGGGGATGTCCTTGTCGAGACGGTCCGCGCCGAGTCCCGTCGTGTCGTGGTCCAGGCCGTACCGGGTGAAGTGGCGGGCGCTGACGGTGCCCTTGCCGAAGAGGTTGTTCTCGCCCGTGGTGAGCCCGAAGCCGTCGAACGACGGGACGTTCTTGTTGCGGCCGCCCATATGCGCGAGGTAGGCGTCCCAGGTGAACGACGCCCGCTTGCCGTTCCACTGGATGGCCGGACGGTCGGCCAGATAGGCCGACCGTGCGTCGGAGGACAGCCCGGAGAGATGAGCCGTGGCGGCGGGCTGGAGATAGGTCTTCAGAAGGTAGTCGTCGTAGTTGCGGGCCGACAGCCGGCCGAAGCCGCCCAGCCCATCGACCCGCAGAGAAGCCTGGTACTCGGCGAACGCCGCGCGCAGTTCCCTGGACAGGTTCTGGTCGACGAGCGTGCCCGTGGACGACAGTTGCGCCTCTCCCCAGCACCACTCGTAGGCCATGTCGGCGTGTTCGAGATCGGTGATCGGGCACCAGGCGGCCGCGGCGAACACGGCGTCGCTCGCGTCCGCCGCACCAAGCTGCCGGAGATGCCCGGCGTACAGGGGGCTGTCGCCGGAGGCGCCAAGCAGGGCGGACATGGCGCCGCCGGCGCTGGTGCCGGTGGAGACGATCCGGTCGGTGTCTCCCGGGACCAGGCCCTTGTTGGCGCGCAGGTAGCGGACCGCGGCCTTCAGGTCGACGATGACGGCAGGGGCCGTGCCGTAGTAGACACCTTCGCCGTCGACGAGGGTACGTCCGCGGGCGCCGGGCTCGACGACCACGTAGCCGGCCGCCAGGGCGAGCTTGGGGAGGTTGGTGTCGTTGCCGTTGTTCTCCAGCACCTGGCCGTTCGGCATCTCCATGATGCCTTCGCCCACACCGGTGGCCTCGGCGACGCTGACGGGGAAGTAACCGCCGACCCAGTTCGCGAAGACGATCGGGGCGCGTTCGGTGTTCACCTTCCGGCCGTCGATCGCGACGGGCACGCTGATGACAAGGCTTTGATGAGCTGCGTCCAACGGGTCGGTGACGTAGGTGGTCGGTGCGTAAAAGCGGTAGGTGACCTCCTTCGTCCCGCCGTCGGCGGACGGGAGGACGGCCGTCCGGAGGGTGTAGGCGGTCTTGTCGAAGACGAGGGAGTGCGGCCGGCCTACGCCGGTCGTCCGCGCCGCCGGGGACGCCTGAGCGCCGGTGGCGGTGAGACCGCCTGCCGCGACGGCGCCCGCCACGGCACCGATTCCCCTCAGAACCGTCCTTCGGTGCGCGAATCTGTGTTGCATGGCTGTCCCTTCGTGCTGCGACAGGTGACGGCTGTCTTCCGTCGTGCGGGCTCCGGAGGTGTGAAGAGCGGTTGTGTCGCCCGCAGCGGCGCCGGTGCGGCCGTAACCGGGCAGGTCGCGGCCGGGGCTCAGCGAACGTAAGTCCGCCCCCGGCTCATGTCAACAATTTCGTCGACCTTTGTGGGGCCCTCGTTCCCGGCCGACAACTGGGAGCGGCTCTGCCCTGGGGGCTGACGGGCGAGTCTCGCTGTGACTTTCCCCGGGCGTTGCTCGATCTGTTGACAGGTTGATTTCAGAAGGATTAAAAATACGACGCTCGACACCACGATCGTTCAACCTCCGAATACAAGCAGCACATTCAGCGACGCCGCTCGTACCGCCAGAGTGCGCGGTCGCGCAGCCCGACGCAGTCCGCAGGACTCGCCCTCCCAGTCGCCCCCGGCTCGTGACGACGTTCTGACCCCACTCTGTTTCCGATGAGAGGGAACGGAACGTCCTCCGCCCACCCCGTCGTGCTCGGTGTCCGCAGCCTGCGGACGGCCACCTGCGCCGGACGTCACTGTCCCCGCGTGTACTCGAAAGAGCCGCCCATGCCCAGAATCACGCGCAGAGTCGTCACCCCCCTCATGCTCAGCCTCGCCCTGGCCGCCACACTGGCGACCGTCGGCTCGCCGAGCCAGGCTTCCCCCGCAGCCCTCGGCCTCACCGTGACGCATACGGGGACGGGCCCCACCGGCTACGAGGTCACCTTCCGCGTCAAGGATTCCGCGGCGACCTCGATGCGTATCAAGGGCACCTGGTCGTTCGCGTCCACGGAGTCCACAAGCACCGACCCCAAGAACGCCGATGCCGTCGCCATCACTGACTGGGGACCCGGTGATTTCCCCCTCCAGTCGCCCAATCAGCCGGGCGAGGCATGGCCGGTGGCCTCGATGACCAAGGACGCCAAGACCGGCGTCTGGTCCTACACCGTGCCGCTGCCTTCAGGCACCTTCGACTACCAGTTCTACGCGGACTGCGCCTCCGCCACGCTCAGTGGCTGCACCGCGAAGACCGACCCCGCCAACCCGGCCTGGAACGATACCGGTTCGTCCGCCGTGTTCAGCCAGGTGTACGTGCCCTCCGACGAGAGGTTCGGCACCGCCGACCTCTCGTACACGGCGGACGCCCCGGCATCCAAGCAGGGCAAGCTCACCGAGGTCACCTATCCGACCGCCAACACCACCACCGGCGATCACCAGTTGGCCGTCTACACCCCGCCCGGCTACAACGCGAAGCGCTCCACCCCGTACCCGGTGTTGGTCCTCAGCCACGGCGGCGGCGAGAACGAGATCGCCTGGTCCACCCGCGGCCGGCTCCGGCAGATAGTCGACAACCTGATCGCCTCCGGCAGGGTGCAGCCCGCCATCGTGGTCATGCCCAACGGGAGCGGTCTCACCTCCGGCAGCTACACCACGGAGATCACCGGCACCGTGCTGCCGTACGTCGAAGCGCACTACAACGTCGGCACCGGCGCCGCCGACCGCGCCTTCGCCGGCACCAGCGCCTACGGCACCCAGGCCAACAACTTCCTCTTCAAGGACACCACCGCCTTCGGCTACATCGGCGTCTGGTCCCCGGCCTCCGGAGCGCCCGCCGTCACAGTCACCGGCCAGGGCAACACCCCGATCGACGACGCCTACAAGGACCCCGCCCTGAAGAAGGTTCTCGGCATCCACCTCGCCATCGGCCAGCAGGATCTCGGCGGCAACGCGCCCATGATGACCGCCATCACCGAGCGCGAGGGCCTCATCAACGCCGGCGTCCCCTTCACCTACTACTCGGCCAGCGGCGGCCACACCTGGGCGTTCTGGCAGCAGACCCTGCACGACTTCCTCACCCGGGTCGGTTTCCGCGCCACCACCACCGCGGTGACGACCGGCACCTCGAAGCTGACCGCCACCGTCACCCCCGCGTCAAGTGAACCCGCCACCGCGACCGGCACCGTCCAGTTCAAGGCCGACGGCGTCGACCTGGGCAAGCCCGTCAAGCTCAGCGACGGCCACGCCGTTCTCCGCGGCGCCGCGTCCCAGTGGTCCGGCAAAACCGTCACCGTTGTCTACAGCGGTGACAAGTTGTACAACACGAGCACCGGCTGAGTCCGCGCGGCGGGCCAGTCGCCCCCGGACCCGCCCGCCGCCACCGCCCGCCCGTACCACCCCGTGCCCCAGGTCATGCTCTCAGCATCTGCCTGCCGGAAGCACCGAGCCTGACGACCGACTTCTCATACCCCCCGCCTCCGCACACTGTGATTTCGCGGGAGGCAACCGTAGTTCCGGTCCGATGTCTTGATGGCTGTGGCACGGCCCAACAGCATGAACCGACCCGATCCGGAGCCGGACGAGACGACCGACGCGGCACATCCGATCCACCACCGCTGGAGGCCCCTGTGACCTCGGACGAACCCTTCCTCCCCATACTCCCCGCAGCGGCGTCCGACCGGCGCGGCTTTCTCGGCCGCGCGGCCGCCACCACCGTCGGCGCGGCGCTGCTCGGAGGCGTACAGCCCGCGTTCCCGGCCTCCGCCACGGCCTCCACCCCCGCACGCAGCCGCCCCGAGACGCCCGTGCGCACCCGGTCCGGCCTCGTGACGGGCGTCCGTGCCGCCCTGCCCGGTGTCACCGTCTACAAGGGCATCCCCTTCGCGGCCTCCACCGCGGGCAAGAACCGGTGGCGCCCGCCGCAGCCCGCACCGTCCTGGAAGGGCGTCCGCAGGGCGGACACGTGGGGGCCCGCCTGTCCGCAGCCCACGACGGACACGCCCGCCTGGGCCGAGCTGCCGGAGTTCAGTGAGGACTGCCTGAACCTCAACATCTGGACCGGTGCCTCCTCCTCGCGCGAACGCCGTCCGGTGGTCGTCTGGGTCTACGGCGGTGCCAGGACGGCGATGTGGACCCAGCAGCCGGTGTACGACGGGTCGTACCTGGCGAGCAAGGGGCTGGTCTTCGTCACCTTCAACCACCGGGTCGGCGCCTTCGGCAACCTGGCCCATCCCGAGCTGAGCGCGGAGTCCGGGCATGGCGCGTCCGGCAACTGGGGCGCCATGGACACCGTGGCAGCGCTGGAATGGATCCGGCGGAACATCGGCGCCTTCGGCGGGGACCCTGACCGGGTGACGCTGGCCGGCTGGTCCCACGGTTCCTCGCTGGTCAACATCCTGATGGCCTCCTGCCTCGCGCGGGGCCTGTACCAGCGGGCCGTGCTCTGCGCCGGCGTGCAGTACCCGAAGGACCCGGCCCTGGGGCGGGTGGCGGGTGGCTACAAAACCCTGGATGTCGCGGAGGCCAACGGCCTGGCCTTCCAGGAGTTCACGGGCGCCGGTTCGCTGGCCGGGCTGCGGGCCCTGAGCGCGGACGAGATCGTGGCCGGGTCCAACGCGGCCGGTGCCCCCGCCACCGGCGGCAACACCCTTGACGGGTATGTGCTGCCCAGCACGTACGGGGCCGCGATGACATCGGGCGCCGAGATCGACGTACCGGTCCTCACCGGCAACAACAAGGACGAGAACGGCGCTTCGCCCTCGCTGTCCATGACAGTGGCGCAGTACCGGGAATTCGCCACGACGACCTTCGGTGACGGGGCCGAGGAGTTCCTCGCGCTCTACCCGGCGGCCACCGACGCCGAGGCCGTGACGTCCTACAACGACTACGCGCGGGACGAGGAACGGGTCTCCACCTTCCTGTGGGGCACGCTGTTCAAGGAGACGGCCGGCAACCGCAGCCCGGTCTGGAACTACTGGTGGTCCCACGTGCCGCCGGGAGCCGACACCGGCAACCCGATCATGACCCGCGGAGACGCGGCCACGCTCGGCGCGTACCACGGCGCCGAGATGTACTACCTCTTCGGCAACCTCAAGGGCGCGGGCCGCCCCTGGACGGCGAAGGACCACAGGCTCGCGGACCTCACCACCACCTATCTGGCCGACTTCGCCGCCACGGGCAACCCCAACGGACACGGCCGCGGTGCCCCGCTCACCTGGCCGGCCCTGCGCCCCGGCAAGCCGCAGACCATGGAACTCGGCGACCGCTTCGGGCCCGTCCCGGCCGCCGGCAGCGAGGTCAAGTACGCCTTCCTGCGTGACTACCTGGAGTCACAGACGAAAGAGTACTGACCACTACCCGGCCCTCCCCTACCACCACGTACCACCGCATACCACCAAAGCCGCCCGGGGCGGTCAGGCCGCGGCAGTCCGTGCCCGGTCCCGCCCCGGCGAGAAGGAGGCAGGCAGCGCATGCGAACCAAACTGAGAACGTTTCTGGTGGCGGGAGTGTCGGCCGCGGTCGCCGCGGCCACGACACTCACCGCGATGGCCCAGGCGGGCGCCGAGTCCGCCGGCGACGAGGCGGCGTCCTACCCGGGCCGCAATCCCGTCGTCAGCACGGCGCAGGGCAAGCTACGTGGCGAGGCCGCGTCTATGGTCACCTCGTTCAAGGGCATCCCCTACGCCAAGCCACCGGTCGGCACCCTGCGCTGGAAGGCCCCGCAGCCGGCCGCGAAGTGGAACGGCGTGCGAGACGCCACCGAGTTCGGCGGTTCCTGCGTCCAGGGCACCGGCTGGGACCCCGGATACGACAAGCCCACGCTGACCGAGGACTGCCTGTACCTCAACGTCTACCGGCCGTCGAACAGCACGAAGAAGAACCTGCCGGTCTTCGTGTGGAACCACGGCGGCGGCAACACCGGCGGCGCCGGCCGGGACACCGACCCCGCCAAGTTCATCACCCGCCAGGACGCCGTCTTCGTCACCCTCAACTACCGCCTCGGCGCCATGGGCTGGCTCTACACCGACCAGTTGAACCAGGACAACAAGGACGGCGCGGCCGGCAACTACGGCCTCCTCGACCAGCAGGCCGCGCTGCGCTGGGTGCAGCAGAACATCCGCGCCTTCGGCGGCGACCCCCACAACGTCACCCTCGCCGGCCAGTCCGCGGGCGCCCGCAACACCTGCACCCAGCTCGCCGCACCGGGTGCCAAGGGACTCTTCGACCGGGTGATCCTGCAGAGCGGCGGCTGCAACGCCCCAGCCCGCACCCGAACCGAGGCCGCCGACAGCGGTGACCGGTTCGCCGCCGAGCTGCACTGCCCCACCGGCACCGGCCAGCTCGCCTGCCTGCGCGCCAAGAGCCCCGCGGACATCCTCGCCGCCCAGCAGAAGGTCTCCCAGAACTCCTCGGTCTACGGCACGTCCGTGCTGCCCGCGGACCCGCTGGCCCTGCTCAAGACGGGGAAGCTGACCAATCTGCCGGTCGTGGTCGGCGGCAACTCCGACGAGTCCCAGCAGAGCGTCTTCGGCCAGTACGACTACCGGGGCAACCCGCTCACCGCCGCCCAGGTCGGCGACCTGATCGAGCAGACGTACCCGGAGGGCGCGGACCGGGTCGAGGCCGCATACCCGGTGGACGAGTACTGGTCGCCGACGGTGGCCTGGGGCACGATCCAGAGCGATCAGCGGGCCTGCCGCGACCAGACCCTGCGCGACCGGCTGGCGGCCGACACCCGGACGTATGCCTACGAGTTCGCCGAGAAGGACGGCCCTGCCTTCACCTCGATCTGGCGGCTCGGCACCGACTACCCCTTCGGCGCCACCCATGTCAACGAGCTCGGCTACCTGTGGGACTACCTCGGCACCGCCCTGCCGTTCAGCGCCGATCAGGTGCGGCTCTCCGACCAGATGATCAGTTACTGGGGCAGCTTCAGCGAAGACGGGCGCCCGAACGTGCGGCTCGCACCCGCCTGGCCCCGGTACGCCCCGCAGGGCGACCTGCTCCAGTTCCAGGCGCCCTCCGCCCACCGGGTGACCTATGCGCAGATCGACGCCGAGCACAACTGCGCGCTGTGGAACGACATCAGCCCCGCCATGTGAGGCAGCCCGCGCGCTGACCGCCCGGCCGGTCCGCCTCCCTGGGGACGGGCTGGCCGGGCGCGGGTGGCCACGGTGGGTGCTCGACGCCCTACTTGAGCGCGCTCTTGTGACCGGTGATGCCGGCGACCCAGGCCACGAAGTCGGGCAGATCGATGTTGGCGCCGTGGCCCTGGTCCCAGTAGTAGCGGTGGTCGACCTGGTCGCCGAGGCTGTTCGCGGCGGCGGCGAGGTTGGCGGAGATGACGTGCGAGGTGTCGGTGTCGCTGGTGCCGAGCCGGATCCACCAGTGCCGGGTGCGCTTGGGGTTGGTCTTCTCCAGCAGGTGGTACATCGGGTTCATCAGCCGCAGCTTCTCGGGAATGTCGCTGTCGACGCGGGTGCCGGTGACACCGGTGATGTCGTTCTTGAGGCCGTACGCCGTGAAGTGGCGGGCCTTGGTGGTGCCGGTGCCGAACTCGTTGTTCTCGCCGGCCGACAGGTCGAAGGCGTCGAAGGCCGGAGCGGTCTTCTTGCGCGTGCCGACGTGCGTGAGGAAGTCCTCCCAGGTGAAGGACGCCTTGCTGTTCTTCCAGGTGATGAAGGTGTTGGCGGCCAGGTAGGTCTCGCGCTCCGTGTCCGACAGGCCGGCCAGGTACGTGGTCGCCGACGGCTGGAGGTACTGCTTGAGCAGGTACTCGTCGTAGTTGCGGGCGGTGAGCGTGCCGAAGTGGTTCAGGCCCCGGAGCTTCAGTGCCGCCTGGTACTCGGCGAACTGTGTGCGCAGGTCCTTGGACACCGTCTGGTCGACGGTCTTGCCGGTGGACTGGGTGGTGTTGGTGCCCCAGTTCCACTCGTAGGCGCCGTCGGCGTGCTCCAGGTCGGTGATCGGGCACCAGGCGCCGGTTGCGAAGATCGCGTCGGAGGCGTGGGCGGCGCCGATCTCCTTCAGGTACTCGTCGTAGAGCGGGCTGTCACCGGAGGCACCGAGCAGCGCGGACAGGGCGCCGCCCGCGCTCACGCCCACGGAGACAATCCGGTCGACGTCACCGGGGATGCGGCCCCGGTTGTGGCGGATGTACCGCACGGCCGCCTTCAGGTCGACGATCGCGGCGGGAGCGGTGCCGTAGTACTCGCCGCTGGAGTCGGTCAGGGTGCGGCCCCGGGCGCCGGGTTCCACGACGACGTAGCCGGCGAGCAGTGCCATCTGCGGCATGGCCGCCGCACCGCCACCGCCGGCAGGTGCTCCGGCGGAGGCGGACGGGGTGGGGGAAGCGGAGGCGGAGGGGGGCGCGGAGGAGGGACCGCCGCCCCCGGTGGGCGGTGTACCCCCCATGGCGGCACCACCGATACCGGTGGCCTCCGCCACGGAGGACTCGACGTAACCGGCGATGACGTTGGACAGCACGATGGGCGCGTCGGACGCGTCCACGGCCTTGCCGTCGATGGTGACGGGAACACTGACGATCAGGCTCTGGTAGGTGGCGTCCACCGGCTTGGAGACGTAGGTGATCGCCTTCCAGAAGTGGTAGGTCACCTCATGGTCGGTGCCGTCGGTGTCCGTCAGCGTGGTCGTGATCTCGGTGTAGCCGTCCGGATCGAAGAGCAGGCCATCCGACGAGGACGAGGCGGAACTCGTGCCTGCCGCCTGCGCTCCGACCGCGATACCGCCGATCGCCGCGATACCCGCGGTGGCTCCGATGCCCATAACGACCGACCTGCGCCTGACTGCCTTGTGCTTCACCGTGAGGTCCTCTCCGGTTTGTCCCGCGTGTGTGCTTGCGAGTTGTTCACGGGCTCTCTGAGCCCTGTCGGTGACGCTAGAAGAATGTTGACAATTTCGCTAACTCTGACGTCGACTCATGGTGCGGACACAACTTTTCACGGCTGACTCACAGCGGAAATTCATGATCACTCAAGAAACGGACGAAATCGTTGACAATAGCGCCGACCGAGGCCGGGACAACCCCACCGACCGACGTCCGCATCGCATGTCGAACCGGACGGTACGCAGCCGCACTCCTGAGGAGAGGCGGCCCGCCAAGGGAGAAGATGACATGAAACGCCGCAGCCTCCTTACCGGAATGATGGCCGCGACCGTCACCCCCGTCGTCGCCGGATGCTCGTCCGGAACCCAGCAGACCGAAACGGCAGCCGCCGCGCAACTGGCCGCCAGCGCCGGCCACATCACCGAAGGCACCGCCATCACCGAGGTCTTCGGTGACGGACAGAAGCTCACCGCCGTGGCACTGAAGTACGACAAGGAGATCGATGCGGCCAAGCTGTCGCCGTCCGCGTTCGAGGTCACCGACAGAACAGTGACGAACGTCTACGCCAACACCGAGCCGGCGAAGGCGGCGCACGGCGTCAACGGCCAGTACGTCGTCATTGAACTCTCGCCGCTGGACCACGCGGCCCGCCTGTACGAGGACTCGTTCTCGGGTTCGTCATCGTCTTCACAGCAGCCCTCGGCCGCCACGTCGTCGTCGCCGATTCCGTCCGGGTCCCCGTCGGGCTCTCCGTCCGGTGGCGGACCGGGAGGCGGCGGGGGCATGCGGGAGCCCACACTGAAGACGGCCTCGGCCGAGGTGACCCAGGTCGGCTCGGTGACCACCGTCGACGGCGACACTTACGCCGCCGTCAGTACTGCCGTCGCGACGAGCAAGGTCGACAACCTGATCGTCGACGACTTCCAGCAGCTGAAGTACACCGACGCCGGCACCGGACGGTCCCTGCAGTACAACCTGTTCGTACCGGAGAACTACGACAAGGCGAAGTCGTATCCGATGGTGCTGTTCATGCACGACGGCGGAACCGCCAGCAGCAACCCGCTCATCACACTGACCCAGGGGCTCGGAGCGGTCGTCTGGGCCAGCCCGTCGGAACAGGCCAAGCACGAGTGCTTCGTCCTCGCGCCCCAGTTCACCGGTGAGGACGACGAGGGCAGTGACGGCAACGCCCCCGCCCTGAGGACCATCAAGGGTCTGCTCGACTCACTGGCCGACCAGTACAGCATCGACCGGAAGCGGCTCTACACCACGGGGCAGTCGGGCGGCACGATCACCTCGATCGCCCTCGACTTCACCTACCCGGACCTTTTCGCCGCCTCCTTCCTGGTGGCCGGCCAGTGGGACGACCTCTCCCAGGTCAAGCCGCTGGCCAAGCAGAAGATCTGGGCGGTCGTGTCGCAGGGGGACGAGCAGGCGTACCCCGGCATGACCGGCATCATGAACACCCTGGAAGCGGCGGGAGCGAAGATCAGCCGCGCCGTCTGGGACGGCCAGCTCACCCCCGAGCAGTTCGCCCCGTACACCGCGCGGATGCGGGCCAAGAACACCCCGGTCAACTTCGTGGCACTCAAGAAGGGCACGGTGGTGTGGTCGGGGCTGGAGGAGAACTCCGTCGACAACCACGTCTGCACCTGGCGGGCCGCCTACACCATCGAGGGCATCCGGGACTGGCTTTTCGAGCAGAAAAGGCGGTGAGCCGGTCGCCTACGTACACAGGGGTTGGTGGACGCCGCCCGAGTGACGTATGCGTTGGTGCGTGCAAGCAGGCGGGCATGCTTCCACGGTGAGGGGCAAGGCCGATCGGTCGACGTCGGCGCACCCGACCGTGAGTCTTGCCCATCCTCACTGAGAGCAGGCCGGATGCAGGAGGATGCGGGTGGTCGAGCAGCGAAGTACACGGAGGAGCCGCCAGGACCTCCCAGCGCCCCGGGCGCGGCCGCTCGTCCTTCCGCGGCCGGTGTGTGAACGGACCGAAGATGTCGTGCACATGCCGCATGGCTCACATCATGGCTGCCCCATCGCTCCGACCCGGTGAACGTATGCGGTTACAGCACTAGCCCGAGCGGCTTGGCCGGCCGTCGGAAAATCGTGGTTCAGCCTCTGGCTTACGCTAAGAGGGCATTTGATCTAGGCGTATTACCCTGTATGCCCTAGTAGGTTCCTCGCCAGGTTGGTGTGGTCTCGTCCGTTATGCGTTTGGCGAGGTTGTTGATCGAGGCGATGTGAATCATGGCTTCTGAACTGGCAGTGAGGGTCTCGTAGTCGCGGGCGAGACGGCGGGTGCATCATGATCCAGCCAATACTTCGCTCTACTACCCAGCACCTCTTCACGACGTGAAATCCGCGCTTATCCGGGTTTCTGTTGACTACTTCGACGTCGATTCCGAGGCGGGCGCCGTGTTCGATGACGGCATTTTTGAAGCCGGTGTCGACCCAGCTCTTGGAGATGGTTGGGTACTTCTCCTTCGCCTGGTCGAGGAGGCGTATTCCCAGGGCGTTTTCCGAGAGGCTGGCGGCGGTGACGGTCACGGCGAGGATGAGGCCGATGGCGTCGGTGAGGATGCCGCGCTTCCTGCCGACGATCTTCTTGGCGGCGTCTGTTCCCTGGCTGGTCAGGGGTACGTTGGTGGAGGTCTTCACGCTCTGGGTGTCGATCATGGAGGCGGTCGGTTCGGGTTTGCGGCCGTCCTTGACGCGGGCCAGGCCGGTCAGGTCGTAGTTGAGCTGGGCGAGGATTCCCTCGTCGCGCCAGGCGGCGTAGTAGAAGTAGACGGTGCCGTGGCCCGGGAAGTCGTGCGGGCGGTACTTCCAGGGGATTCCGGTGCGGTTGATGTAGAGGAGTGCGTCGAATACGTCGCGCAGTTCGACTTTGGCCGGCTGTCCCGTCGGCCGGCGTTCGAGGCGGGCCTTTCTCCAGGCCGTCAGCGTCGGCTCGATCAGGGCCCATCGGGCGACGGACAGGTCGCTGGGGTACGGCTTGCGCTCGCTCACGGGGCAGCGTGATTCTGAGTACTGCGGAGGGGTGGGTTCCGCTGAGACTCGGACGATTCTGGGGTGTTTTCAAATCAGACGGGTTTTCGGGCATGGAGCCGCATGAGACGGACAGTCGAGTGCTCGGCCCCGCAGAGTACGAATAGCTCCTACCCGGTGAAGGCGCCCAAAGCAGGGCATGGGCAAAACTCGCATAACGAAAAAAAGCTATGCAAACGCCCACTAAGAACCCCGACTTCTTCGTCTCGATGCTCCTCGACTTCGATTCGACCGGGCGGCCGGGAACTGAACAGACGCCGCACCCATCCCTCATCACCTGCCGCGAAGCCGTGGGCATCACGCCGCCTCCGTCAACGATCTACAGCAACGGAGCACCATGCGACCGCGGTGGGCGACCAGCGCAGGTAGAAGACCAGTTCACCGGTGGTACTGAAGTATCAGAGGCGATTGAACAGGCTGACTATGCTCTGCGGCGCTTCCTGGCCGAAGAACACCTTCAGGTTCTGTGCCGAGCGTCCGGCGGAGTCGCTGCTGCGCGGGAACAGCCGCTCTTCGTAGGAAGCGAGCGCGACCTCGATGTCGGGTTGCTCCAGCAACTTGTTCGCCAGGTCGGCACCGTCGAACATGGCGAGGTTCGCGCCCTCGTCGGCGAACGGGGACATCAGATGCGCGGCGTCGCCGACGAGCGTCACGCCGGGTGACCTGTCCCATGTGAGTCCGACAGGAAGCGCGTAGATGGGCCGGAGCCACGGTTCCGCGTCGCTCTGCGTCACGAAGGCGGTGAGCAGGGGCGACCAGCCGTCGGCGAGTCGGCGAGTCGGCGGAGGCCAGCAGCTGGGTCACCGAAGTCGATCGACCTCATCCACTCCTCGGTCTTGTTCAGCGCCACGTACCCGCGCACATGCCCGTCGGCGTAGCGGTGGGCGATGATGCCTTTGCCCGGCGCGACCGCCATCAGCGTGCCACTGCCGATCGCGGCCACGCTCGCCTGACAGTCATGGCCATCTGCGCTGAGAGCGATCTCGATGAAGCAGGTGCCGCTGTAGAGGGGCTTGGCGGGCGTGAGCAGTGGACGCACCTTCGACCAGGCGCCGTCCGCGCCGATGGTGATGTCGGCATGCGCGGTGGATCCATCTGCGAAGGTGAGGTCGTGACCGCCTTGCGGGCGGTGCCGGATCGAAGCGAGTTTGTGCCCCCACCTGATCGTCCCGGGTGCCAGCGAGTCGATGAACAGCTGCCGCAGTTCGCCGCGATCCACTTCTGGACGGGCCGAACCGGGGTCCGCGGGCTGGTCGAACAGGATCGTGCCGTGGCGGTCGACCACGCGCTTGGCGTCCTCGCCCGGGCGGACGAGCGTGAGGAACTCGTCGTACAGACCGGCTGCGCGGACGGCGACCTGTCCGGTCTCTTCGTGGATATCGAGCAGGCCGCCCTGCGTGCGGGTCGTCGCCGAGGCCTCGGCCTCGTAGATCGTCGCGGCGACGCCGTGAGCTTGCAGTACCCGGGCGAGCGTCAGCCCGCCCAGTCCCGCTCCCTCAAGCGGTCAGCGCATCATCGCTGTTCAGAAGGTCAGCGTAGACCTCCGCCGGAGTGCGATACCCATGGATCTTGCGCGGACGGTGATTGAGCTCATGGGCGATGGCGTCCAGGTTGGCCTGGCTGAACGTGCGGAGGTCCGCTCTCTTGGGGAGGTACTGCCGCAGCAGCCGGTTGGTGTTCTCGATGGTGCCGCGCTGCCACGGACTCCGTGGCTTGCAAAGGTAGATCGGCATTCCGGTCTCGGCGGTGACGGCCTGGTGCTCGGCTAGGTCAGCCTCATGGTCAGTGCCGTCCAAAGTCCCAGCCGGTCGAGCATGACGCCATAGCGATCATCGGCCGCACGCCCGTTGTCCTGGTAGCGTCACCGACAAAGCGGCAACATGCGGAAACCGTCCGCAGAAGTGCTGGTGTTCAGGATGGCTGGACTTGGTCGAAGAGGGCGAGGGCTTCGGCAGGGTCCGGGCTCACGAGGCGTTCCAGACCGGCCGTCGTGATCTTTGCCCATCTGCCGGCCCGTGCCCACATCTGTTCCTCGAAGGCGTGGACGGCCTCGTCCAGATCTGCAGGCCCGGTGGCGATGGACTCGGCGAGTTCGGCGCCTTCCAGCATCGCAAGGTTCGCGCCAGCCCCCAGTGGGGGCATCAGGTGTGCGGCGTCGCCCAGTAGCGTCACCCCGGGGACGTGGGTCCAGGTGTGGGACACGGGCAGGACGTATAGGGGGCGGTCGACGAAAGCGGTGCCGTGGCGGAGGAGGTCGAGGACGGGAGCGGCCCAGCCGTCGAACAGAGCCAGCAGGCTCGATCGCACGGCCTCGACGTCGGCCAGGTCCAGGTTCGTGTGCCAGTCCAGCGGCGCGCGGAACTGGGCGTACACCTTGACGTGGCCGCCGCTGTTGCGCTGGGCCACGAGAGCTCGGTTCACCCCGTACACAGCCACGGAACCGTCGCCGATCAGCCGGGCGAGGTCAGGGTGGCGGGTGTCGACGTCGTCGAGGAAGGTCTCGACATAGGTGACGCCGGTGTAGTGCGGTGTCGCCGACGAGACCGCCGGGCGGACCCGGGACCAGGCGCCGTCCGCGCCGACCACGAGGTCGAACGTCTCCTGCCGCCCGTCCGCGAAATGGACCAGTACGCCATCCCGGGTCCCTGGCGCCACCTGCGTCACGCCCCGGCCCCACTGGACGTCGAGGGGGCCGAGCAGCAGGTCACGGAGCTGCCCGCGGTCGATCTCGGGATTGGCCCGGTCATCCGGACGGGGTCGCCAGTCGCGCAGGACGGTCCCGTCCGTGTCCAGGATGCGCATGGCCTGCCCCTCGGGACGGGACAGCGCCTGGAACTCCGCCAGCAGCCCCGCCTTGTCCAGCGCGAGCTGGCCCAGCCCTTCGTGCAGGTCCAAGGTGCCGCCCGGGGGGCGGGCGTCGGGGGCGGGATCGCGTTCGAGGACGGTGACGGGGTGGCCATGGCGGTGCAGGACGCGGGCGAAGGTAAGGCCGGCGGGGCCGCTCCCGATCACAGCGATACGATGTCTCATATCTATACACTGTATTTGCTCATTACGATGCATCGCAACAGTTCGGAGTAACCATGACCGTGTGGGACCGGCCGGAGCCGCCGACTCGCCCCGTGCCGCTCGACCGGGAGCGGATCGTCGCCGCCGCCATCGCGCTGGCCGACGAGGGCGGCCTTGCGGCGGTGTCGTTGCGCAAGGTCGCCGCCCGGCTGGAGGCCGGCCCGATGCGGCTGTACGGATATATCTCCACCAAGGAGGAGCTGTTCGACCTCATGGTGGACGAGGTCCAGGCCGAGATTGTCCCCGAGGAGCAGCCCGGTGACTGGCGGGAGGCGCTGCGCGTCCTCGCCCACCGCACAAGGCAGGCCGCCCTCCGTCACGAATGGCTGGCCGACCTGCTCGGCGGCCGCCCGGCCTTCGGCCCGAACGGCTTCGCCGTGGCCGAGTCCACCCTGTCCGCCCTCGACGGCCTCGCCGACATCGACACCGTCATGCGTGCCGTGGAGACGGTCAGCGCCTACTTCACGGGCGCGATCAGGCGCGAGATCACGAATCTGCGGGCCGCGCGCGCCACGGGCCTGTCCAAGCACGACTGGCAGCGCACCCACGGCCCGCACCTGACGAGAATGCTGGCCACGGGCCGCTTCCCGGCGTTGACCAAGGCCGTGTACGAGGGCACGGACGTGGACGCCGAGGCATCCTTCGCGACCGGCCTGGACTGGGTCCTCGACGCCGTGGCCGCCAAACTCGCCCGGCCGCCGGCGTGACGCTCAACTCCTGACCGGTGGTGAGCGACCCGGCAACGCGCGAAGCCTGCCGGTCTATCGGGACAAGCGTAGGTACCAGCCGCCCGCGCCGCGGGCGGGGGCGTAAGTATCGGGGGGTGCGCGTCCGGCGGTCTTCCAGCGCGGCTCCCGGTTCCCCACACGGTCGCTGAGGGGGGTGGCTCACGTGATCTTGCGACCCGACCGCCGGTCTCCCAGGCCGAGGCGTTTGAGGGCCAGTGTGTCCAGCGCGGTGAGCACCCCGTTGAGGATGAGCGTCATCGCCACCAGGACGATCAGGCCGGCGAACTCGGTCGGGGCGTCGAGGTTGGTGGCCGCGGTGAACAGCTCGTGGCCGACGCCTTCGGTGGAGGCGATGAACTCACCGCCGATGACACCGAGGATGGCCAGCGGTCCGCCCGTCTTGAGCGCCGCGAAGAACGGCGCGGCCAGGGTGGGAAGCGTCACGTAGCTCAGGACGTGGTGCCGGCGTCCGCCCATGACCTGGACGATCTCCACCAGTTCGCGTTCCCTCAGGCGCAGGCCCAGGTAGACGTTGTAGAAGACCACGAAGGCCACGCCCGCCGCCGCGATCGTGATCTTCGACATGGGGCCGATGCCGAAGAACAGCAGGAACAACGGCGCCAGCGCGATCTTGGGTATGCCGTTGACGGCCGCGATGAGCGGCTCCAGCACCTGGCCCGCGAGCGGTACCGAGCCGAGCACCAGGCCCATCACGGTGCCGATCGCCACACCGATCCCGAAGCCCGCCACGATCTCGACGGCCGTCGCCCTGATGTCGTTCCATCCGGTCGACGAGCCCAGCAGATCCCACAGGGCGTGTGACACGTCGGTCGGCTTGCTGACGGCGTACTCCGGCAGCACGGGCCCGCTCATCACCTGCCAGAGGACCAGACACAAGGCGATCACCGCGATACGCAGCACCACCACCAGGGCGGTCCTCCGCCACACACTGTTCTTGCCGCCTCCTGTCGGGGTCACCTTCTTGACCTCGGTCTTGCTCTCCGCACTGCTGGTGGCAGTCGCCATCGTCTGCTCCTTCCGGTTCACCGGGCGCGGCACGTCGGCCGTCTTACGGCAGGTACTTGTTGGTCCAGTTGTCGGTGGTGACCTTCGCTCCGTCGGGGAGCGTGCCCAGGCTGTTCAGGAAGGCCATCGTCTTCTGCCAGCCCGCGGCGTCCATCGATCCTTCCGTGGGCCATTCGACCTGCTGGAGGCTGTCCTCCACCACGGTGTCCGGTACGCCTTCCAGCGCCCTCTGCGCCGCCTGCACCACCGTCTTGTCGTTGCTGTTCTTCAGGTGGGTGTTCATGTATGCGGTCGCCTGCTGGACCGCCGTGACGAACTTCTCCACGATGTCGGGGTGTTCGGCGGCGTAGCTCTTCTGCGTCACCACCACCTGCCCGTAGCCGGCCTGCTCGGCGGCCCACTGGGGAACCTTGACCGGGTCGGCGACCAGGATGCCGTCCCCGGAGTCCTGGATCTGCAGCGGGATCGGCTCGGAGGTGAGGAACCAGTCGATCTGGCCATTGTTGATGGCGGCCTTGTCCGCGGCCGGACTCGGCAGCGAGACCCACTTGACCTTCTTGTCGGGGTCGACACCGTACTTCTTCAGGAAGATGCCGGCCTCGGCCCTGGTGTTGGCCGAGCTGGCGCCGCCGGTGGAGCCCGACAGCGCCTTGGCCACCTGCGCGGCGGGGGTCTTCGCGGTCAGGTCGTGGGCTGCGGCGAACTTCTTGCTCACGACGAGACCGAGCGGGTTGCCGAGGCCGTCGGCGGAGACCGCGATCTGTGGCAGGCCCTTGGCGAGGGAGGTCACGAACCCGGTGGGGCTGCTGTCGAAGAACTGCACCGAGCCCGACTGGAGCGCCGAGGGTCCGGTGGCCGCGGTCAGGCTCACAAACTTCATCTGCAGACCCTGCTGCTTGAAGAAGCCCTGTGCGTCGGCCACGTGCAGCGGTGTGTCGAAGATGCTGCCTCCACCGCCCACCGTGATCTGGGTGAGCCCGTCGGCGGTGGTCGTGGTGGGGGAACTGCCGCCGCAGGCGGTGAGCAACGCCGGTGCCAGCACCGCGGCCGAGGCTGTGGCCAGCAGCCGCCGGCTGCCTCCGGTCCGGACCCGGAAGCTGCCGCGGGCCGGGCGGGCGGTGGGGTGGTCGTGTGTCATGAACGGTCTCCTGTCACCAAGCGTGCTGAGTGAGGAAGTAGCGCTGCCAGAAATCGAGTCGGGCCGGGTCGGCCAAGGGGATGGCGCCGAAGTGCGCACCGACCTCCATGACCGCCGGGTTCTCCGGCGCCCACGCGGGCCAGTGCGGCAGCCCGGGGCCGTTGGGATCGCCGGTGGCTGCGTAGTTGGCCCAGTAACCGCTCATCGTCTCCGCGACCTCGCGGTCCTCGTCGGACCACGCGGCACGGTCGGGATGCAGGTTTCCGAGCACGAAGTCGATCTCGGAGCCGTGCGAAGCGCGGCGGGTGCCGTGGCCGGCCGTCGGGGCGGCGTAGGTCCAGAAGTACGTGTACACGGGCCGCTTTGCGTGTGCGGTCCAGTCTCTCGCCCACAGCCAGGTGGAGATCTTGGCACTGTCCCGCACCGCGGCGCAATGCGCGTGCGCCGCTTCCTCGTCGGTGTGTGCCGGGTAGAGCCGGAGGAACTCCTCGGCCTTCGCCGCGAACTTGAGACGGGAGGCGGTGACGTAGTCCTCAAGTGTCACGTGGACCGGCGGCGCGCCCGGCCGCCAGCTCTTCCGGCCGGCCTCCCGGTACATCGCGAAGGTGTCGGCGGGAACCGCCCCGCTCTCGTCGAGGTTGCTCCCTGCGAGATACCAGACGTCGTTCTGCAGGCCCTTGGCGTACGTCTCCTCGTAGCCGTGGGGAAGCACCCAGCCGTCGACCACCGGGCGGAACAAGGGCGGTTTCGCCTCGCTCCCCGTCTCGACGGTGTGGTCGACCGCGGAGGCGTTGCCCTCGACCAGCTTCTGCCAGGGCAGCGTCCGCAACCGCCGAAGGGTGCGCGCGCCACGCGCCGCCGCATACCGGGTGCCGGCGGCCTCGGCGTCGGCCAGGGTCCGGTAGGACGAGGACAGATAGCGCAGTTCGGGATCGCGGGCGTGGCGGGCGTGGCTCTGTGCGATCGCCCGGTGGAAAAGTCCCTCGGCCAGCGGTGACATAGCGAGGAAGCTGACCGATCCGGCACCGGCCGACTGACCGGCGACGGTGACCCGGTCCGGGTCGCCGCCGAAGTGGGTGATGTTGCGCTGGACCCATTCCAGCGCGGCGATCTGGTCGAGCAGCCCGTAGTTGCCGGAGGCCCGGTGTTCGGACTCCTCGCTCAGCTCGGGCGTGGCCAGGAAGCCGAGGGCGCCCAGGCGGTAGTTGAAGGTCACCACCACGATGCCCTTACGGGCCAGTGCCTCACCGTCGTAACGGGGGTTGGCGCCCGTGCCGACCCGGAAGCCACCGCCGTGGATCCAGACGAGCACCGGGCGAAGCCGCTCCTGCCCGGCGCCTGCCCCGGTCCAGACGTTGATGCGCAGGCAGTCCTCGCTCACCGGGAGGTTGTTGCCGTCCCGCTCGGAGCCCGGCACCTGAGGGCTCATCGGGCCGAATCTGTCGGCCTTGAGCACCCCGGCCCAGGGCGCCGGGGGGCGGGGTGGCCGCCAGCGGAGATCGTCGACCGGCGGGGCCGCGTAGGGGATGCCGCGGAAGACGGTGACCGACCGGTCCCGCCCGGGTATGCCCTCCACCAGTCCCGCTTCGGTCTTCACTCGCTGGAGCATGGTCTCTCTTTCCGTAGCCGTTCGTCAGCCTGCGGTGCGCTCCCGTCGCACGTGCAGCAGCAGTGCCTGCCGGGCACTGCTGACGTGGTGGAACATGGCGGCGGTCGCCGCCTGCGGATTGCGCGTGATGATGGCCCAGAGGATGGCCTGGTGCTCCTCCAGCGAGCCGGCCCGCGGGTGCGGTGCGGAGAGGTTGCGGTACTGGCGCATCACCAGGGGGTAGAGCAGGGTGTCGTACGCCCGGGCCAGGGTCTGCTGGTGGGCGGCCTCCTTCACCTGCTGGTGGAAGCGCCGGTTCCCCTGGGAGTAGCCCGTCGCGTCCCCGCGGGCCTTGCAGTCCTCCATCGCCTCCAGCGTGCGGCGCAGCCCGAGGATCTCCTCCTCGGTGGCCCGTTCGGCGGCCTTGCCCGCCAGAGCGGACTCCAGCGTCTCGCGCGCCTCCAGGATGTCCGCGGCCTCCTCGACCGAGAAGCTGCGGGTCCGTACGCCCCGGTTGACCTCACTGGTGACGTACCCCTCCTGGGCCAGCCGGACCAGTACCGTGCGCATGGTGCTGCGCGAGACGCTGAACATCCGGGTCAGGTCGGCCTCGGTGAGCCGGGTTCCCGGCTCGATGCTCCCCGACAGCAGCAGCGAACGCAGCCCTTCGTAGGCCTGGCTCTGCCGGGTGAGCGCCGTCCGGCCCGCGTCGTCGTCGAAACCGTTGGAATCCATCATGATCACCTTGTGGGTCTGCTCGGAGGAGCCGGCCGTCGGCGGGAATCGCCGGGGCCCGGCCGACATTCTGCGACAACGCGACAGGATGTCGGCCGCGGCCGGACGCTCAGGCGCCGCTCTGGGTGAGCCCCGGGTACAGCCGCCGGGCGGTGCCCGCGAAGATCTCCTGCCGGTCCTGCTCCGGCAGCCCCGCGAGGACGTTCTCGGCGAGGGCGCGCAATTCGGGCAGGGACTGCTCGGCCGCCGGCAGGTTGGACCCCCAGGCGATCCGCCCGGCGCCGAACGCCTCGAGGACCGGGGTGAGGAAGTCACCGGCCTGCTCCCCGGCGTCCCGCAGCCGCTCCAGGTTGCGGTGGGTGAGCTTGAGGTGCAGGCCCGGGTGGACGCCGAGTTCCGCGACCTCGGCGCCGGCGCGGGCGGGCGAGGACGCGATGTCGGGGTACCCGATGTGGTCCAGGAGCACCTTCACTCCGGGGAACCGCTCCAGCAGCTCCACCAGCTGACGGGTGGCCGCGCCGAGGCGCATCTGGAGGCAGACCGGCAGGTCGAGTTCGGCGGCCTGCTCCCAGAAGGGGAAGGTCTCCCCGGCGACGAACCACTCGCCCTGGGTGGGCACGGTACTGCCGCTGGTGAACAGCCGCACGCCGGCCAGGCCTCCCGCACCGACCGCGGCCTTGAGACCGGCGGCGGCGTCCGGTCGCAGCGGGTCGACGGTGCCTACGGCCACGAAGCGCTCCGGCCACCGCCGGCTGCTGTCGAGGACGTAGGAGTTGTCGTAACCGTAGTTGGTGGTGGCCTGGACCAGGACGGCCTGGTCGATGCCGGTCTCGTCCATGCGGGCGACCATGCCCTCGGCGGTCACCGGGCGGGTCGCGGCCCACTCGGACTGCTTGCCCCCGATCGGTGCCTTGGGGTAAGCGCTCAGATCCTCGGAGATGATGTGGCAGTGCGCGTCGACGAAGTCCATGCGTGGTGCTCCCTTGTCTTCGGTATGTGCGGTACGGACCGGCTCAGGCGTCCGGGTAGTCACCCGCGGCGAACAGCGACTTCAGGTCGGCGGGGAAGTCCGCGTCGAGCAGGCCCTGGTCCTTGGCGAACCGCACCATCGCCGTCAGGCTGGACTCGTTGGCCGTGATGCCGTACGGCACGGGGTCGCCGCCGATCTGCTGCGCCTGGCGGGCCAGCCGGGGCACCGCCGCCCACTCGGGCCGGTCGGTGAGGTGCCGGCGCTTGCTCTCGGCGAACGCCGCGTACAGCTTGGCCGGCAGGTCGGGGTCGCGCTCCACCAGCTCGGTACGCACCGACACCAGCGAGTGCAGCGGGTAGACGCCCTTGCGCAGGTAGTGGTCCACGGCGAGCGTGCCGGCCTCGGGGAAGAGTGGGTACGGGCCGCCGTCTCCGCCGTCCTCCGGCTCGGCCGCCGCCGTCCAGCCCGCCTTGGGCGCGCCCGCCCGTCCGGTCCCGGCGTTGCCCGTCAGCGCCGCGTCGGTCTCCCCGGCGCGCAGCAGTTCGCCCAGCGTGCGGCCGTCGGTGACCCGCTCGACGTTGGACGGGACGCGGCCCTCGACGTGGTCGTCGTCGTCCACCACCCAGGTGATCGTGTCGATGTCCACCCCGTACTCGTCGCGCAGCACGCCCCGCACCCACACCCCGGTGCTCACCGAGTAGGCGCGCACACCGATCCGGCGTCCCTCCAGATCCCGGGGCACGCGGATACCGGAGTGCGCGGCGCACTGCACGTCACCGTGGTGGAACCGCCGGTTGAGGAAGACCGGGACGGCGGTCAGCGGTATCCCTTCCTGGCGTGCCATGAGATAGGACACCGGCGCGAGTTCGCACACGTCGAACTCCAGGTCCCGGATCATCCGCCGGTAGGCACCGATGACCGGCTTGACCTCAACCGGCTCGACCGCGTATCCGTCCAGTGCGACATCGCCGTCCAGCAGCGGCTGCGCGTGGGGGTAGTCACCGAGGACGACCGTGAGCTTGTCCATACCTTGTTTACCCTGTTTCCTCTTCGTTCCGTGTTCCGTCGTGACCGTCGGCAGGGGTCTCAGCCGCCGAGGCGGGCCGGTGACACATCGAGCGCCGCGCACGTCCGCTCGACGAGTTCGTCGTAGTCCACCGCCCGCGGGATGACCTCCTGCTCCAGCGCGTAGGCGGCCGCCTTGGTGAACGCGCCGCGCAGGGCCTCGAAGCCGACGGGGTGCAGGGGGAACGGCCGTCCGGCCTCCTCCTTGGCGACGAGTACCGACCGCATCGCGTCGTACGCGGCGAGGACTGCCTCGGGGTACTGCGCGGCAGCGGCCTCGGAGACGCCGACCACGTGGTTCACCGGGATGAAGCCCTGGTCCTTCGACCACTGTTCGGCGACCGCGCGGGCGTCGTCGATGGCGGTACGGATGCGGTCGTCGGAGGGCAGTTCATTGCCCATGATGCCGAAGTCGACCTGGCCGGCCAGGAAGTCCGCCGGCAGTTTGGTCCCCTCCGGCGCGCGCTGCACCCAGGCCGGGTCCTCGGCGCCTTCGACGTGGTGGCCCTCGTACGTCGTCCAGTGGGCTTTGCGCAGATCGACACCGTACTGCTCGGTGAGGAAGCCGCGCACCCATACGCCGGTGGTCTGGCTCCAGGCGCGCACACCGATGCTGTGCCCCTCCACGTCGGCGACCGACAGCTCGCCGGTGGTCACCAAGGTCTGGTGCTGGTGGCGGCCGAGCGTGGTGACCGGCAGCAGCAGTACCGGCTTGTCGTGGGCGAGGGCCTGCAGGACGGTCACGATGGCCAGTTCGCACAGGTCCACGTCTGATCGGTTCACGAAGCCGCGGGATGCCTTGTGCACCGGCTTGATGCCGACCCGCTCCGGCTCCGCGCCCGCCTCGCGGGCCGACGAGGCGGCGGCTGCCGCGAGATCGTCGCGGCCGAGCACCAGCTTCATTCTTCTTCTCCTTGTGCCGATTCCTGTGCGCGTTCTGGTGCCGGTCCTTGTGCGGAGGGACGGTGCCGGTGGTGCCGCTCGTGGTGCTGCCGCAGCAGGTCGACGCCGAAGTCGTTGCCGTTGGGGGTGCGGACGACGGTGTGGATGTGCCGGCGCGAGTGGTAATCGTTGTCGAAGATCACGCCGGGCATGTGCTCGAACTCCACGATGATCACCGGGCTGTGGAAGCGGTAGTAGAAGGTGCCGTCGGGGTCCCCGGCCCAGCCGAAGTACGTGTCGCCCTCGTGGTCCAGTACTTCCCGCATGCGGGTGCGGGCCTGGTCCTCGCGGGCCCGGTTCACGTACAGGCCGAGGAGCCGGCGCGCGGTCTCACGCTGGCCGGCGGACATCTCGGCCAGGCGCAGGCCCCGGTAGTCGAGCTCATAGTTGTCCCGGAAGGCTCCGACGAACAGTTCCTGCGGCTTGGTGTCCGCGATCGTGGCGCGCTCCCGCTGCCGGCCGTCGAACCGCGTGAACAGCTCGTGGCCGAGCGCCTCCTCGCCCCGGAAGGCCATGGTTCCGGCGTACTTGCCACCGCCGGCGATCACCGGCTCGGCTCCGAGGAAGGTCGGGGTGAGGACCATCTGGTTCCCGACGAACACGCAGTTGACGTTGACGTGGTGTCCGTCGAGCTGCCATCCCCATGGGCCGCCGTTCTCCGGCTCCCCGTAGACGGAGAACCAGTACAGCCACTCGTTGAGTCCGTGCGTGTTGCCGCTCAGCTCGCCGATGGTGAGGTTGAGGTGCATCAGGTCGACCACCTGGCCGTACCCGTAGGCGCTGAGGCTCTCCCGGACGACGTTCATGGCCTGTCGGCGTCCGACGTCGTCGAGGTCCTCCAGCAGGACGCCGTGGCGCAGGAAGTACCGGGCGCCGTTGTTCCAGTGGCGCCAGCTCTCGTCGTCCATCGTGAACCGGCCCTCGGCACGCTGCTGCGCCGTCAGGCCCGCCAAGTACTCCTCCACCGCCCGGCACGCCTTGCGGACATCCGCGCCCGTGTCGCGCAGCGGGAACAGGCCCGGCCGGATGCCGTCGGAGGTGGCCACTCCCCGGAAGGGCTCGTGTGCCGCCTTCACCCGCCAGGCGACCTTGTCGAGCAGGTCGGGTGTCCAGGTCTCCGGCTTGCGCGTGGGCGGGTTGCCCCGCTTGCGCAGCCCTACCGGCTCTCCCATCGCTGCTCCTCCTTTCACTGGTTCCGCACGTGTTCGCTGGTTCCTCACGCGTCGAGGAAGGCCGTCTTCCGCTCGATCGCCGCGACGTCCACCGCGTCCCTGACGAGGCCCTGTTGCAGGGCGTAGCGGCCGGCGATCTCCACGCACGCGGTGAGCCCCGGGCTCCAGCCGGCGGCGACCGCTCGGCCGGCCGGTGAGTCGTCGCGCTCGCCCGCGGTGTCCGCGATCGCCTGCTTCAGGGCCTGGTACACGGCGAGCACGGCGTCCGGGGTGTCGCGCAGGACCTCGTCGCGCACCACCAGCAGGTGGTTGGCCGGGATCGTCCCGTGCCGCTCGATCCACGCCTGCCCGGCGCGCTCCGCGTCCGCCACCAGGGGGACCAGGCCCGCGCCCTGCCCGCCGATCGCCTTGGGACCGAGGACCGCCGCGCTGACGTCGTGGGAGTGCAGCAGGTCCGCGACCCGTTCGGTCTTCGACCGCTCCACGTACGGCGGGTTGACGTACTGGGCGACATGGACGTCCTCGGTCGTCACCCAGGTGACGTCGGAGGACTCGACCCCGTACTCCTCCCGCAGCCAGCCGCGCACCCACAGGCCGGTGGTCTGGCCGTAGGCACGGACACCCACGCGGTGGCCGACGAGGTCCCGGGGGCCGATCTCCGGTCCCTCCGGCAGCCTAGTGAGGGAGCGGTGGTGGGTGCTTCCGACCAGCACCACCGGCAGCAGCGTGACCGGTATGCCGGCGTCGCGGGCCTGGAGGTAGGTGGCCATCGGCAGCTCGCAGATGTCGTAGGCCAGGTCACGGACCATCCGGGCGAAGGCCGGGGGCAGTGGAGAGGACTCCGGATACCGGCACTCCACCCCCTCCACGGAGACGGTGCCCTCCTTCAGCGGACGGGTGTGCGGGTAATCGCCCAGCAGCACCTTCAACGGCGTCGGCATGGGTGTTCCTTCTCGCGCGCTCACACGTCCTCGCCGTACTGGATACGGCGGTACGGGGTGCTCAGCACCTCGCGGGTGATGCGGACGTCGATCACGGTGGGCCGGGGGGAGCGCACGTACTCCGCGAGTGCGGCGCGCAGCTCACCGGCCGTGCGGACGGTGGCTCCGCCGCCACCGAGCGTCCTCGCCACGTCGCCCAGTTCGGGCGTGGAGATGGTCGCCAGCTCAGGGTCGAGTCCCTTCGCCTTCGCCTTGTGGTATTCGGCGCCGAGGCCCTGGTCGTTCATCACGACGACCAGCAGCGGGATGTCGTACCGGCAGGCCGTCTCGAACTCGGAGAGGTGCATGAGGAAGCTGGCGTCGCCCTCCACCACGAAGCCGGGCTTGTTGCCCTTGGCGACCATCTGGCCCATCGCGATCAGCGGAGCCTGGCCGATGGCGCCGAACATGCCGTAGTTGGAGAGCACGTCGCGCGATCGCTGGAAGAGCATGGTGCCGAAGTCGGTCTGGTGGCCGCTGCCCAGCACCAGGCCCATCTCGGCGGGGAGCTCGTGGTCCAGGACCCAGATGGCCTCGCGCGGGTCGAGCCGTCCGGGTTCGCGTACGTACTCCGGCTGCTGGAGCCTGCCGGTCAGGTGCTGCCGGACCTGCTCGGTGTGGTAGCCCTCCAGCCGGACGCCACGCTCCTCAAGGGCCCGGGTCAATTCGCCCAGGGCGGTGACCGCGTCGGCCTGCAGATAGCAGTCCGCCGTCCTGCCGTTGCCCATCACCAGGTGCGGAGCGGTGTCGATCTGGATGTACTTGGCCTCGGGGTAGAGGTAGCCGCTCTCGATGGTGTAGTGGTTCAGGCTGGCGCCCACCGCGAGCACGCAGTCGGCCTCCTGGAGCAGTTCCATCGACAGCTTGTCGCCGAACAGACCCGACAGGCCGACGTGGAAGTCGGTACGGTCGCACAGCCAGTTCTTCGCTTGCAGGGTGGTGGCCAGGAGAGCACCCGTCTGCTGCTGCAGGGTGAGGATCTGTTCGCCGGCCTCGGCCTTGCGCGCGCCCCGCCCCGCGATGATCACCACCCGCTTGGCGTCTCGCAGCAGGTCGGCCGCGTTGTGGAGCCTGGCCGGGTCGGGCAGCAGCCGCGGGGTGTCGATCAGCGCGGTGGAGGGGACGTAGTCCTCGTCGTAGTCGTCCAGTTCGGCCACCTGGACGTCGAAAGGCGCGCTGATCATGACCGGTCTGGACTCGGTCCGGGCCCGGTAGAAGGCCTGCCGCACGGCCTCCTGGGCGTTCTCGGGCCGGGTCACGTGGATGAACTCGCACTCGATCGCGGCGGCGAAGCGCCGCTGGTCGAGGTACTGGGTGGCGCCCTCGTCGCCCAGCGGGGTCTCGCCGCAGAAGGCGACCAGGGGGGTACGCGCCCGGCTCGCGCAGAGCATCGAGGTGGCCAGCTGCGAGACACCGGGGCCACTGGTGGTGGTGACCACGCCCGGTTGCCCGGCGCCGCGGGCCCAGCCGTCCGCCATGCCGAGGCCGGACCCCTCGTGCCGCACCTCGTACAGCCGCACCCCTCGGTCGGCGAGCGCGGCCATCCAGTGCATGTTGGCGTCGCCCATCATGCCGAAGACATCGGTGGTGCCTTCCTTGACGAATGCCTCGGCCAGTGCTTCGTAGACCTTCACGTCCTATGACTCCTTCGCGTTCGCCGCGGCCGTCGCCCGCGCTTTCAGGACGCCGTCGAGCCGGGAGAAGACCCGCAGCGCGTTGCCTCCGTAGACCGCCTGCCGCTCGGTGTCGCTCAGGCTGTCGATGGAGTCGAGGGTGTACTTGGTGTCGTCGAACCGGCGGCCGGTCTCCGGGTCCACGCTGCGCACGGCGCCGATCATCTCCGAGGCGAAGAGCACGTTCTCGGCGGGGATGATGTCGAGCAGCAGCTCCATGCCCCGCTTGTGGTATACGCAGGTGTCGAAGTAGACGTTGCGCAGGATCGACTCCTCGAGCGGCGGCCGGCCGCGGTCCTGCATCATTCCCCGGTAGCGGCCCCAGTGGTACGGAACGGCTCCGCCGCCGTGCGGCAGGATCAACTTGAGCGTCGGGAAGTGCTTGAACAGGTCCGACTCGCACAGCTGCATGAACGCCGCGGTGTCACCGGCGAGGTAGTGGGCGCAGGTGCCCTGCAGCGCGGGGTTCCTCGACATCGCGACGTGGACCATCGCGGGGACGTCGAGCTCGACCATCTTCTCGTAGAGCGGGTAGTAGACGCGGTCCGTCAGCGGCGGGGCCTGGTAGTAACCATCGGAAGGGTCCGGATTGAGCAGACAGCCGACGAAGCCCAGCTCCTCGACGCAGCGCTCCAGTTCGACGACCGAGTTGCGGAGGGAGGCGGGGAGGGCGTCGCCCGGGGACTGCGGGAGCTGGCACACGCCCACGAACCGCTCGGGGAAGAGGCCGCACACCCGGGAGATCAGGTCGTTGCTGACCCGGGACCAGTCGAGGCTGGTCCGCTCGTCCCCGTAGTGGTGGGCCATCTTGCCCGCGCCCGGCGAGAAGATCGTCAGGTCGGTGCCGCGCTCGATCTGCAGCTTGAGCTGCCCGTTCTCGATGGCGGCACGGATCTCGTCGTCGGTGATGCGCAGTTCGTCGGGTGAGTGGCGGGCGCCGGACTCCTCGAACTCCCTGATCTGCTTCTGGCGCCACTCCCCCAGCGCGGCGGGCGCCGTGGTGAAGTGACCGTGGCAGTCGATGATCATGTATCACTCCGAAATCGCGGTGCGGTGTTCGCGTGGTGTACGGCGGGACCGGGGGCGCATCAGGCGCGGCCGGTCAGCTCGCGGGCCTTTTCCAGGCCGGGGTAGGTGCGCACCGGCGCCGACATCAGGAAGCGGTAGCCGTCGTCGAGTACCTGTTTGACGTTGCCGGCCGTCACATGGGGGTGGCCCACGGCGATGCCGCGTTCGTTGCAGATGTCGAGGATCCGCCGTTTGCACTCCAGGACGCGGGGGTGCTCGTACTGGCGGGGGAAGCCCAGTTCCTGGCTCATGTCGCCCTCGCCGATGAGGATCAGTCCGATCCCCGGCACCTGGTCGAGCATGTCGGGCAGGTTCTTGATGCCGAGCTGGTCCTCGATCATCAGGCCCACCAGGATCTCACCGTCCTCGGCGAGCGGCCACACGTCCGCCTTGGCGTAGTACTCGATGTTCGAGATGCCCCAGTAACGCGTCGCCGCGTGCGGGCCGTCCCCGCGCAGACCGGCGGGTTCGTACAGCGCGGTGTCGGGCAGCCGCGGGTAACGGCAGGCGGCGACGGCGTTACGGGCTTCCTCCACCGTGGAGACGTGCGGCCAGATGATGCCGAACGCACCGAGATCGAGGGCCTGCTTGGCATGCCACTGGGCCTTCTCCGCGCCGTTGGCCGGGATGCGCACCATCGGAGTGACGGCCGGCGCGAGGCTGTCCGCCTCGAAGACCTGACGGCGGCTCAGCAGGTACTGGAAGCTGTCCTTGAGCGCGTTGATGTCCCAGGGCTTGTGCTCCATCTCGAACACCACCCCGTCGTAGTCCGTGGTGGTGAGCTCGACGGCGGCCGTCGGGTCGGCGGCCGAGAAGGTCGCGAAGACGTGCTCCCCCGCGGCCAGCCGCTCGATCACCTTGTTGTGCCTGAACCCTGTCATCGCCGACCTCCCTGGCCGAGTGCGTCACTGGTGTTGTCCGCCGAGTGGTGTGCCGGCTGTGGCGACAGACCCTGGCGTCGGGACTTCCGCCCCGCCCACCAGGCACGCAACCGGGCGAACAGGCCGGTGGGCGCGGTCGGGCGCGGCCGGGCGGCCGTCGCCGCGGACGGTTCGGCGGAGTCTGCCGCGGAGGGGCCGGCGGGCACTGCCGTCAGCAGCTTCGGGACGGCCGCCGTGCCGGGCTCGGCGGGTGCGGCGCATGCCTTCACCAGTTCGTCGGTGAACTCCTTCGTCATCCGGGTGACCACCACTCCCGCGCCCGACTCGATCAGCTTGGCGAGCTTGCCGTTGAGCTTGATCTCACCGTCGCAGTAGACCCGCGAGGTACCCAAGGTGTCCCCCTCGGTGACCCTGAAGGTGGCGCCGGCGCTGAATCGGGTGGCGCCCTGCCCGTCGCCGCCGCGGGCCGTCAGGCGACCCTCGAGCGCGGACTCGTCCAGGTCGAGCGCGACCCGGGCGGCGAACTTGACCCGCAGGCCACCGAACCTGATGGCCAGGGTTCCGTCGAAGGAGCCGTCCTCGTGGGACGCCCCGAGTTCGGCGCCGCCGATGCAGGACACGACGGCCGAGGGATCGGAGATGACCTCCCAGACACGTGTGGGCGGACTCGGTACGGTGATCTCTTCCGTGATCGATATCAAAGCTGTGAACCTCACTCGGCGGCAGGTCTGACGTCATCGGGGAAAGGGCACGACGGCACGACCGGCATGGCGGTTTGGCGACTTGGGCGCGGAGATCCGGGACCGGGTCCGGGGAGTTCCCGCAGAGGACCGGGGAGTCCGCACGGGCGGCGGGCCGCGGTGGCGAGTGGCTCCCGCGTTACGCGGCGGCCTTCCGCTCGGCGGCGAAGAGACTCCACAGCTCGTTGTAGAGCTCCGAGAACTCGGGCGACTCGACGAGCTCGCCGATCTGGCGGGGGCGCTCGAAGGGGACGGGAAGGATGCGGCGGATGGTGCCCGGGCCCTTCGACATCACGACCACCTCGTCGGCCAGGTAGATGGCCTCGTTGAGATCGTGCGTGACGAAGATGAGCGTCCCGTTCTGCTCCCGCCAGATGTTGAGCAGTTCCTGCTGGAGCTCCAGCCGGGTGATGGCGTCCAGCGGACCGAACGGCTCGTCCATCAGCACGATGGACGGGTTGTAGATCAGCGCACGCGCGATCGCGCAGCGCTTCTGCATACCGCCGGACAGCTCCCGGGGGTAGTGCCTCTCGAAGCCCTTCAGGCCGACGAGTCCGACCCAGTGGGCGATGCGTTCCTCGCGTTCCTCCTTGGGCACCTTGCGGAACTTCAGCGCCAGGCCGATGTTCGCGTCGACGCTCAGCCAGGGCAGCAGGTGGGAGTGCTGAGTCACGTACGCGGCGTCGGAGTTGACCGTGGTGACCCGCTCGCCGGCGTAGTGCACCTCGCCCTGGGTGGGAGTGAGCAGCCCGGCGGCCAGGTTGAGGATGGTGCTCTTGCCGCACCCGCTGGGTCCGATCACGGCGACGACCTTGCCGCGGTCGACCTTGAACGACACGTCCTCGATCGCCGGTCGGTGAGTACCGGGAAACTGCAGAGTGACGTGTTCGAGCCGGAGTGCTTCCGGGTGCGAGATGCGCTGACTGCTCGACATATCTGTCTCCTCGGCCGCCTCCTCACGAAGAGACGGAGCGGGGCCCTGCGCCCTCACCCGCGGCGGCTTTCATGTGTGACGGTGCGGTGAACCGCTGGCAGTTGGTGCGTCCGGACGTGCCCCGGGGAACATCAGGGCGGCTCGTTCTCCGCTTGACGCGATCTCGGCGGCACCACCCCCGCCTGAAGATTGTCCGACAAGCGGTGAGGGGAACGTAACACCGCCGACCCACGTCCACAAGAAGTCTGCAGGAAGAAGATGCTCGCCCACAGTCCCCTTGAATCGATGACAGGAGATTGTTGGACAACGTCGCTCCAGATGGACTTCAAGGTGGCGAGCGACATGCATCCGGAACCGCCAGCTGAACCGCAGGACCGCCACCTACGGGACGAGGGGTCGATCACTGGAAGGCCGAGACCGCCCCCCGCCGTGGGGTTCGCAGGTGTCGCCGAGCATCTGCGGCAGCCCCGAGCCGCGCATGCCCCCCTTTCGCACCCCGGCGCACGTACACCCCCTCAGGGGGAACCACGCTCGAAGCTTTACGGGTCCATCCCGAACTCACCAAAAATTGGCCAACAATCCGCAGCGTCCCGTAGGTGCTTCTTCCGCCACCCTCAGCTCCTGACGCAGCTCTCTTGCCAGCGCCAGCCCGTGGCGTTACGTTCCTGACAGATCTTGTCCGACAATCCTGCCGGGGAACGAGTCCGATCGGATGCGCGACGCCCTCAATCCCCCGAGGCACGTGCACAGGACCGGCGAAGCACCAGGGCACCGCGCTCCCGGAGCGGGCCGCGCACGCGTTGTGACCGAGGAAGGACTCCCTCCCCATGAACACGTCCTCGCACTTCCCTTCGGGTGACAGGCCAGAGGGGCGGCCCTCCCGCCGCACCGTACTGGCCACCATCGCCGCGTCGCCCGCGGTGATCGCACCGCTGCTCCCGGCCACGCGGGCCGAGGCGGCCCCTGAGCGGCACGGTGACCTCCTGTACATCGGCACCTGGGGGCAGGGCCAAGTGCACGCGGTGCGGTTCGAATCCGATCACGGGACCATGACATCCCTGGGACGCGTCGCGGAGGTCAGCTCGAACTGGGTCGCGGCACATCCAACCCGGCCGGTCCTCTACGTCGCCGGCGGTGAACAAGGCGGTCTCGTCCGCGTCCTCCGTATCGACGGCGCCTCGGGAGCCCTGCGGCAGATCGGCCAGGTCGAGACGGAGTCCGTCCCGACCGGCACCGGAGGACTGTCGTACATCGGGCTGACCGCGGCGGCGGACGCCCTGCTGGTCGCCGATTTCGCGGCCGGCTCCGCCGTGGCCGTCGCCGTGGACGCGGACGGACGACTCGGTGGGGTGGTCTCGCGGGTGCAGGACACCGGGTCCGGGCCCCATCCTCGGCAGGCGGGCCCCCATCCGCACCATGTGGTCGTCGACCCGAGCCGCAGGTTCGCGCTGGTCGCGGATTTCGGCGCCGACCGGGTGTTCGTCTACGACTACGACCGGACCACGCACCGGCTGTCCGCCGGGCCTCCCGACGGCCCCGGCGCCTACGCGACGGCACCGGGATCGGGCCCACGACGCCTGGCTTTCCACCCGAACGGCCAGGCGGTGTACCTCTTGAACGAGCTGACCGCCGATATCCAGACCCTGCGCTGGGACGCGGCACGAGGCGTACTGACACTCCGCCAGGTTCTCTCGACGAACGCACCGGGTCACACCGGGGCGACCAGCGCCGCCGAGCTGGCCGTCAGCCGCGACGGCCACCACGTCTACGTCTCCAACCGCGGCGAGAACACCCTGGTCGTCTTCTCGGCGGATGCGAGAACCGGTCGGCTCACCGAGATCCAGCGCGTCCCGTGCGGGGGCGTCACACCGTGGAGCTTCGCCCTGCACCCCGGCGGCCGATGGCTGTTCGTCGCGAACGAGGCGAGCGGCACAGTGAACCTCTTCCGCGTCGACCCGGAGTCCGGGCGCCTCACGGACACCGGTGCCGGTGTGGCCGTGCCCGCCCCCGACTGCATCGCCTTCCACGTCCGTGCTGACGCCTCCGGCCGGCCGCGGTTCTGACCGGACTGCCTCCGCCTCCGGCTGCCCACCGTCCCGACCGGGTTGCCGCCACCCGCGGTGGCGACCCGGTCCCCGCCGCACCTTGTGCCGGCGGATCGTCATCAGTTCGCCGGCCGGCGTCCGTCGACGAACCGTTCCGGCGCGACCACGCCCGGAAACGAGTCCACGGTCGGCACCGGCCACCAGGAACGGAGCGTCATGACGTCTTCCCGGCCGCACCCGGCCGTCCTCCGCGTCCGCAATCGGGGCGACGCGACGCGTCGCCCTTGTCGCCGCAGCCGACCGGCACCGGTGCGCCGATGACGGATGTGGACCAGGGCCCGCCGTCCGGCCGGCCCACCCCGGCCGGGGACGCTCGGCGCAGCAGCGGTTTCGCCTCGCTGCGGATCAGGAACTACCGCATCTACACGCTCGGCCAATCCACGTCCGTCGTGGGCAACTGGATGCAGAACATCGCCGTCGGCTGGCTGACGCTGGAGCTGACGCACAGCGGGACGATGCTGGGGGTGGTAACCGGCGCCCGGTATCTGCCCGTCCTGCTGCTGGGGGCCTGGGGCGGTCTCGTGGTGGACCGCCACGACACCCGCCGGGTGCTCGCCTGGACCCAGGTCGGCTTCGCCGCGCAGGCCGCACTCCTCACCGGGCTGTCCGCGGCTCATCTGGTGACGCTGCCGTTACTCGTCCTGATCATGCTGACGCTCGGCCTGACCAACCTCTTCGACGGTCCCGCGCGTCAGAAGCTGATCAGCGAACTGGTCACCCCGGGGCTTCTGACCAACGCCATCGCGATCAACTCCACCTTCATCAACACCGCGAAACTGGTCGGCCCTGGCGTCGCCGGCTTCGTCATCGCCGCCCTGGGCGTGGTGCCGTGCTTCGCCCTGGACACCGTGTCCTTCCTGGCCGTGCTGGTCAGTCTGGCCATGCTGCGGACGGCGGAGATGAGTCCCGCGGAACGGGAGGTGCGCGCCAAGGGTCAGATCCGCGCCGGACTCGCCCATATCCGCCGCACCCCGGAACTGCTGTACCCGATGCTCATGGTGTACGTAACAGGCATCCTCACCTGGGAGTTTCCGGTGAGTCTGCCGCTGCTCACCACATCGGTGTTCCGGTCCGGCCCCGCCGGTTACGGCGCGGCCACGGCCGTGATGAGCGTGGGCGGGGTGCTGGGCGGGTTAGTGGCCGTACGGCGTCACCGGCTCAGCACCCGTTCGCTGTCGGTGTCGGCGATGATCTGGGGAGTTCTGATCTGCGCAGCTGCCTTGGCGCCCGGCCTCCCGGTGGCCCTGGCCCTGCTCGTCCTCGTCGGCGTCGGCTCCATCACGTTCAATTCGTCGGCCAGAACGCTGATACAGATGGGGGCCGCGCCCCAGATGCGTGGGCGGGTCATGGCGATCTGGTCCATCGGCTGGATGGGGGGCACGGTCATCGGGGCGCCGCTCGTCGGAGCGGTCGGCGCGTACTGGGGTGCCCGCAGCGCGCTGCTGGTCGGCGGGGTGGCCGCTGCCTGCGTCGGGATCGTCGTACTCGTCCTGTCCTCGACCGGTCAGCGCGGCCCGGCGTCGTTGAGGTGAGTCGGGGCGGGCCGGGCGCGCTGTGCCACCGCATGCCCGGCCTCCCCTCGTCCTCTCCCCCGCAGCACACGCTTGGCGCGAGCATGACACACAGGGGGGCCGTTGCGCGCCGACGCTTTCACATCATCCGGAAAGAACGCTCTGCGGGAGATAGAGCGGCATCGAGTCCTCCCACTGACTGTCGGTCAGCATCTTCTTGTCCGACCCGTCCGCGTTCATGCTGAAGATCTGTCCGTAGGGCTGGAATGTGTCGTCGTACAGCGCGGCTTCCTCCCGGAACCCGTACATGCCGCTGTTGTACAGAATGCGACCGTCGTGGTTCCAGACCGCGTGGCCGTCGTTCGCCCCGCTCGTCGTCAGGACGCGCAGCCCACTGCCGTCGGGCTTGATGGTGCAGACGTCGAAGTTGGTGGCGCTCGTCTTGCGGGTGAAGAGGATGAGTTTGCCGTCCGAAGACCAGTCCGGCAGGTTGTCTGCCTCCGTGGTGAGGACGGTCGACCGGCCGGTCCTCAGGTCGAGGATGCGCAGGCCCTTCGCGTCCGGACCCCAGACGCGGTAGACGATGCGGTTGCCGTCCTCCGAGTAGCTGGGGAAGCCGGCGTTGACCGTGCCGTCCGTGAGCGGCTCGTAGGAGGATCCGTCGCTGCGTACCCGCATCAGCGTGGCCGTGCTCGTCGCGCGGGTCTGGAACCAGCCGCCCACGCCGAAGGCGATCCACTTGCCGTCGGGCGACCAGGTGGGCCGGAAGGCGCCGGCCAGTCCCTTGGCGACCATCGCCGGGTCGAGCCCTGCGCTCGTGCTGTCGAAGACGACTTTCTGGTTCGAGCCGTCCGGACGCATGGTGACGATCGAGGACGTGCCGAGTTGCTTGTCCGTGATCGCGAGGCGGCCCTGCTTCGACAGGACCGGGAACACGTCACAGAAGCGGTACTCCCAGTCGGAGTCCCAGCTGTAGAGCGGGGCGTCGAGCGCGCGGGTGGCGTAGTCGAGCTTCTCGTAGATCACCGACTTCCCGTCGGGTGACCAGACCGGCGAGCGCAACGCCCGCTTGACGCCTGGCCGCGTGCCCGACACGTAGGCCAGTCCCTCGTCCGGTCCGCCCTTGACGAGGTAGCCGATCTCGTCGGCGCCGATGTACTGGGGTGCGACCTTCAGGTGCGGGCCGGAGGTGTGCTCGACCCGCGCGCCGGTCGTGACGTCGACCGAGACGATCTGCGACTCGACCTGGCCGATGGCCTCCGGACGGTGGGCGCCCCACGTCCCTTCGACGGTGATCTCGTAGAAGACGATCCGGGAGCCGTCCGGTGACCACTTCGGCGAGCCGAGGCAGTATCCGTCCCGGGTGGCGACCTGGCGGAAGCCGGTGCCGTCCGGCCGGATGACGTAGATGCTGAGCTCCTGCGTGTGCTCCCAGCCCGCGCCGTTGCCGTGGCCGCGCCAGGTGGTGTTGCGATCGCTGGAGAAGGTGATCCACTGACCGTCGGGTGACCAGGCGGGTCGGAACTGGCAGTCGGGACTCGCCGGGTCGCCGGCGAGCCCCGCGGCGCCGGTCAGGTTGATGCGCTTGCGCGTGCTCAGGTCGAGCAGCCAGATGTGCGTCCTGTGATCCCCGCTCGTGGACACGTAGGCCACCTTGGTCCCGTCCGGCGACGGAACCGCCCAGTCGTCCATGGCCGGACCGGTCACCAGGGGTTCGACGCGAGACCCGTCGAGGGCCGCTCGATACAGACAGGAGTTGCCGTCGCCCGTCCGCTCCGACGTGAAGTACACCGACGCACCGTCGTTGCCGAAGGTCGCGTGGTAATCGAACGCCGCGTCCTTCAGCAGCTTGCGCTCGTTCGTTCCGTCCGCGTCGGCGATGTACAGGGTCGATGCCGACGGGCCGATCCGGTTCATCAGCATGACGCCCTTTTTCCCGGCGGCGGCGGATGCGATGGCGAAGGGCTTGGGGAGTAGCGCGGCGCCGGCGACGGTTGCGCCCGCTATGAGGAACGCTCGACGTTTCATATCAGGTGACATTTGCTGCAAGGTCCCTTCAGGGGCGGTCTCACACAAGGGCCATTACTGTGCGTGACATAGTCGACACGTTGATTGTCGAACAACTTGCGCGTGAACGTAACACCAACGAAAAGATCACACAAGAGACTGCACCGAAGACCCCACTTCAGCGCCACACTGATGGATCGCTTGCCCCAACTTTTGTCCGACAATCCATGGAATGGTGTCGGTCAATCATGGAGCAGAGGCTTGCATATCAGGCGGAATGTCACACCGTGACGCCCCCGCCACGCCGCGCATTCCGTTTCGCGGGGAGCGTCTCCAGGCCTGGGTGACAGGCCGGAGAAGGCGCTCGCGTGAAATGATCAACGGACCAGATACGTCTTCCCCTCCCTCCCCCTCAGCCTCCTGGCGGCGCGATGCTGGGGGCGAACTGCCGCCAGGTCCGGTCCGCCCGTGCCAGTGCCGACCTCGTGCCCGCGACGCCACGATGACGGCGTGGACGAACCGGTCATACGCCCCCGCCCGGCGGCCCTGTGGCTCTGGGTAGGTCCAGCAGGTCCACCTTGAGACACCTCGGGCCCGTCACTCTGCGAGAAGCTGGATACATGGATCAGCACACCGAATTGGGGCAGTTTCTCCGCTCCCGCCGCTCGCGCCTGGCGCCGGAGAAGGTGGGCCTGCCCGGCCCGTGTGGTTTCCCGCCGGGTGCCCGGACTGCGCCGCGAGGAAGTCGCGGAGCTGGCCGGTGTGAGCGCGGACTACTACGCACGCATCGAACAGGGCCGAAACCCCAGTGTCTCCGACTCGGTCCTGATGGCCATCGCTCGCGCGCTGCAGTTGGACGAACTGGAACGCAACTACCTCGTCCAGCTCGCCCGCCCCGCGACCCTCGGGCCACGTCCCCAGGAGGTTCTGCGGCCGCAACGGGTCAGGAACGAAGTCCATCAGATGCTCGGAGTCCTCATCTGCCTCGTCCTGCCCGCTCCGTTCTCCGTCTCGGCGCTGCCGCTGGTGCCGCTCGCGCTGGTCATTCGTCTCGTGGCCGCGACCCTGCTCGTGTCGGCCGTCGTCCACCGCTTCGTCGAGTACCCCTGCTGTCGAACCGCAGGTGCTGCCGAGGTTCGCTGAAACCGGCCGAAGCCCGGCGACCACGAAGCCGGGCCCGCACGGATCGGGCGAGCCGCCCCCGCGGGCGGCGTGGGTTGACCTGGGCCACCGCGCCACCGCCCTCGCCCACGGCACCCGCCTCGGCATCGCTGTCCGCCGCCTGCTCACTCCGTCATGGGCAGGCACTCGGTGAGCAGGTCGACGATGTCCCGCCAGGCTCGCTGCGCGTGCTGAGGGTGATGACCCACCCCGGGAAGCACGCTGTGGTCGACCGGTGGGTGATGGAAGGCGTGCAGGGCGCCGCCGTAGACCACGAGGCGCCAGTCGGCGCCCGCCGCCTGCATCTCGGCGGTGAACGCGTCCCGTTGCGCGGGCGACATGATCGGGTCCTCCGACCCGACCCCGGCCCACACCGGGCAGCGGATGCGCGCCGTCTCGCCTGGTCGGCCCGTGGTCAGTCCGTTGACTGTCGCGATCGCGCGCAGGTCGACGCCGTCGCGTCCGAGTTCCAGCGCGATGGCACCGCCGGTGCCGTAGCCGACGGCGGCGATCCGGTCCGGGTCGGTGCGCGGCTCGGCGCGGAGCACGTCGAGCGCCGCGTAGCCGATGTCTCGCATCCGGTCGGGGTCGGCGAGCAGTGGCATGCAACGGGCCAGCATCTCCTCGGGGACGCCCAGGTAGCGTCCGCCGTGGAGGTCGAAGGCCAGCGCCACGTATCCCAGCTCGGCGAGCGCATCGGCCCGGCGGCGGTCGACGTCGCTGAGCCCCACCCCCTCGGGCCCGACCAGGACCGCCGGCCTGCGGCCGGCACCGGCCGGGAGCGCGAGGTGCCCGGTCATCGTCAGGCCGTCGGCCGTGTATGCGACCGTGCGCGAGGTAACTGTCGTCATGAGCCTGGACTGTAGTGATCGTCGGGCCCGGTCGGGCCGGTGTTCTGCCACTGGCAGAAGGCATGCCTCCGGCGTGATCCGGAACCACCCCGTCAACGCTCACCTCAGCGTGTCCCCCGTCTCCACCGGCCTCGGTCGCGGGCCGCCAAGGCGGAGTGCGGGGTGCGGGCGGGGCGCCGACGGCCAGGACCCGGACGCCGCGTACGGCGTCGATGCCTGCCGTCCGTCCCGCGGCGGTGATGACCCGGGCGGTGATCAGGCCGACCGGTGGGCGTGGGCCGGGGCATCAGGGCGAGCGGCATCTGCCGCGCCTCGGCCGGCACATCGTCGGCAACGGAGGATCTGGCTGGGCAACCGGCGGCAGCCCCGACTCCGTCCACCGCGCGGTCGAACTCGGCCTGCCGAAGTTCCTCGGCATCCTCGGCGGCACCCCCGAGCACTGGACCCGGTACGGCCGTGCCTGCCGTGCCGCCCGAAACCAGGCGGGCCCCCGCAGCAGGCCGACATCTCCGTCGCCGTCCACGGCTTCGCGCCGGCACCGGTGGCACGGCCCGCGCCACCTCTCCAGAACACGAGCACGAACACCCCGTGATGGCCGAACCCGGCCGCCCGGCCCCGCCGCGTCCCGCCCGCGCCGCCGCCCTCGGCCCGGATGGGGCGGGGACCTCGCGGGGGCGGGGTGGGGAAGCGGCGTGCCCCGTGTGCACGGTGGGCACGCGTCCGGCGCCTTCGCACCCTTACTCACGGGCAGGGCCGTCCCTACGCTCCTGAGCACCTGCCGCTCACGGTGGCCCTCCCTCTCGCGCATGCGGCGGTACTCCCCGATCGGAGGACTCGATGTCCCTCGTCGCGCACCCTTCCCCCCGGGCACGGTCCCGGCTCTCCGCCTTGCTGGCGACCGCCTGCCTCGTCGTCAGCGCGTTCGTCTTCGCCTCTCCCGCAGCCGCCTCCACCGACGGTCTCCTCGACCTCACGTGCACGGCACCCAGCAGCGAGGCCACCACCTACGACCCGCCCCTCACGCTGGCCCCGCAGGACGTCACCTTCTCCTCCACCGTCCAGTACGGACCGTGCGTCTCCCTCAGCCGCCCCGACATCGACTCCGGCTCCCGGTCGCTGCACGTCCTCACCCCGGACCGGTCCTGCCTCACCCTGCTGGAGACCGCGGTGTCCGCCTTCACCATCACCTGGGACACCGGGGAGACCAGCACGATCTCCGGGTCCCGGACCGCCACCGTGGTCGGCGCGGCCCTGGTGGTCACCATCACCGGCAACGTCACCTCCGGAGTGATCGCGGGCGACAGTGTCGTGCAGATCAGTACCGGACCCGCGACCGGCATCCTCGCCTGCACCCTCGGACTCGGTACGGTCGACAGCGTCTACTCCGCCGTCACCCTGGAGATCACCTCCCTCTGACACCGCGAGGCCGGTTCGGTCAGCGGGCGTGAGGCGTTCACGGCGCCCCCACCCGCCACACCCTGCCCGACGCCGACGGCACCGACTGGGAACTGCCCTCCCGGCCGCCGCACCCTCCGAGGAGCACACGTGACCGACCACGCCCTGTCCGTCTCCTTCCCAGGCGGACAGCAACACCGCCGTCCTCATCCTCAGCATCCTGCTGGGCTTCTTCCTCAACGGCCTGTACGCGCCGCTGTACACCTACCTCCCCGAGGGGTACCCGACGTGGTCGCGCCCGATGGCCGCCGCCACCTCCGACGCCTTCGGCCGGATCGGCGGCATCACCGCCCCGAGGATCACCGGCACCCGGTACGTCTCGCCGCGCTTCACCGGCGTCCTCACCCTGATCTGCGCCGTCCTGGCCGCGGGCTGTGTGCTCACCCTCACCCTGTCGACGTCGGCCCAGGGCCGGTCGCTGGGGGCGGTGTCCGGCTGACCCGGGCGTCCGCGGGACCGCGCGCCGACGGCGACAGCACGGCGGCCGAGCCGCACGGCCCGAGGAACCCAGAGGGGCTGGGCTGCCCTCCCGGGGTACGCAGGCGGCGCCCCTTCAGCGGCGCACGAGGGCGGCGCGGTCCCGACGCGGCCCGTCACCTCGTCCTCGGCGGGCGCAGCAGGACGGCCGCCATGGTGGCGGTGACGGCCAAGCCGATGGTGGCGCATGTCAGTACGACGGTGAAGCCGTGGTCGTAGGCCCGTTGTGCCGCGTGCAGCAGCGTCCGGGCGGTTTCGGGCGGGAGGCCGGCCGCGAGGCCCTCGGCGTGGGCGAACGACTCCTCGGCAGTCGCCCGCCCGTCCGGGCCGAGTCCCGGTACCCGGGGCAGGCCGGTTCGGTACACGGCGGTCAGGACGGTGCCGAGGACGGCGACGCCCAGGCCCGCGCCGAGTTCGAACGACGTCTCCTGGATGGCCGCCGCCTCCCCGGAGCGTTCCGGCTGCGCGGCGCTCATGATGGAGTCGGCCCCCAGGGTCATCACGATGCCCGCGCCGTAGCCCGCGCCCAGCAAGGGCACGAGCAGCACCCCGTAGTGGGCGGTGTCGCCGACGCCGGCCATGACGGCCAGCGCGACGGCGAAGAGGGCGAGCGCCCCGGTGAGCGCCCACCGGTTGCCCCACCGGTTCGCTGCCCAGGGCGCCGTGACGGCGCCGATGGCGTTGGCGCCGGCCAGGGGCATCAGGGCGAGTCCGGCGCGCAGGGGCGAGTACTCGCCCACCTGCTGGAGCCACTGGGTGAGGAAGAACAGCAGGGCGACATACGATCCGAAGCAGCCGATGACGCACAAGGTGGCGGTGGTGAAGCGGCGTTCACTGAAGAGGGTGAAGTCCAGCAGTGGCTCGGCGATGCGCCGCTGGCGGCGCACGAAGACGTAGAGCAGGAAGCTTCCCAGGACTGCCGTGATGACGATGACGCTGTTCACCCCGGCGTGCTCGCCGGCCTGCTTGAGCGCGTAGACCACACCGGCCAGGCCGGTGACGGACAGCGCCACGCTGGCCAGGTCCCAGCGGCGGGGGACGGGGTTCCGGGATTCGGGGATGACCCGGGCGCCGACGGCCAGGATGACGACGATGATGGGCAGGTTGATCAGGAAGACCGCGCCCCAGCCCCACTTCGCGGTGACCAGACCGCCGACCAGCGGGCCGATCGTGGCGCCGACGCTGTGGGCGGCTGTCCAGATGCCGATGGCGACGGCCCGTTCGCGGTCGTCGGTGAAGACGACCCTGATGATCGCCACCGTGGACGCCATGATCATCGCCGCGCCGACTCCGAGCGCGGCGCGCGAGGCGATGAGTTGCGCCGTCGAGGTCGAGAAGGCGGCTGCCGCCGAGGCGAGGCCGAAGGTGACGAAACCGCTGAGCACCATGCGGCGCCGGCCGATCCGGTCACCGAGGGTGCCGCAGGTCACGAGCAGGGCCGCGAGCGTGAGCGAGTAGACGTCGACGATCCACAGCAGCCCGGCGGGAGAAGGTTCGAGCTCCCGGCTCATGCTGGGTACTGCGACGTGCAGCACGGTGAGGTCGATACCGCACAGCAGCAGGCTGCCCGAGACCACGGCCAGCACCAGCCATCGCCGTCCCGGCGGGGCGGCCGGAGCCTCCCCGTGTTCGGTGTCTTCGATTGCTCGCATCTGTGCGGCTGCCTCCTTGTTTGACATAGTCTCAGTTTCAGGATGTATCAACCCGGGGCACAAGTACGGTCTTTGGCGTCCCTTAGTGCCACGCTGTATACCGATGGAGGTCAGTCGTGCGTTCCAGCGTCCAGGAAACTCCCGATCACTGCGCGGTCGAGTTCGCCATGGAGATGCTCGGGGGGCGTTGGAAGCTGGCCATTCTCAAGCAGCTGACCGCGGGCACCCATCGATTCGGCGCACTCATGCGCGCGCTGCCGGGCATCAGCCAGCGGATGCTGACCCGGCAGCTGCGGGAACTCGAAGCCGACGGCCTGGTGACGCGGACCGTGTACCGCGAGGTGCCGCCGCGGGTCGAGTACGCGCTCACCGAGGTCGGGCACAGCCTGGACTCCATCACGGAGGAGTTGGACAAGTGGGGCCGCTGGTACCGCGAGACCGTACGTCCCGAGGCCCCGTCCGGCCCTCGCCCGTCCTCCTGACACGGGCGAGGGCCGGACGGCGCGACGTCACAGTGTCGAACAGACCTCGCTGTGGGACAGCCGGGGCGCGCGCGGCCGCTCACCGGAGGTCTCGGGCCGGCCGATGTTCACCACGAACAGTGCCGAGAGATCGCCCGTGGGGAAGAACTCCCGGTTGACCCCGTCCTCGTCGAAGCCGCTCATGGGTCCGGCGGAAAGACCCGCAGCCCGTATCCCGATGATGAAGTAGGCAGCCTGCAACGCCCCGTTCAGCAACGCAGACCGCTCCCGCAGTGCGGAATTCCCGGCGTAGAGGTCTGCCGCTCCGGGGAACTGGGGAAACAGTTCGGGAAGTCTTCGGTGGAATTCATTGTCCACCGCCAGCAGGGCGGTCAGCGGCGCCCGCCGGGCTTTCTCCCGATTGCTCCGCGAGAGGTGAACGGCCAGCCGTTTCCGGCTTTCCGGGGAGCGGAGCAGGAGGATTCTGAGGGGCTGTTGGTTGAAGGCGGTCGGGCCGTAGCGGACGAGATCGTACACGGCCCGTATCGCCTCGTCGTCGACCGGTTCGCCGGTGAAGCGGTCCGCGGTGCGCGCCCGCCTGAACAGCAGGTCCTGGGCGCTTGCGTCCAGGACCAGCCGGGATTCCATGGAGGTCGTCATCGCTGGGGCCGGTGTCAGAATTCCGCGAGGTTCTGCCGGAGGGTGTTCCCCGGCGTGTACGTCGACCGGGTCAGACCACGGCGTTGCAGCGCGGGCACAAGACCGTCGGTGACCTCGGCGACCCATCGGCGGTTGAGCCGGAGTACGGGTGTGGTCAGCATGAAGCCGTCGCCGCCGACCTCCTCCATCACCTCACCCATGCGCTCGGCCACCTGGTCCGGCGTACCGATCAGTTCCACCGAGGAAACCAGTCCCCCGGCCGCGTCCATCACCAGTTCTCTCAGCGTCTTGCCGCTTCCCCACTGCTGCAGCTGGTCCAGCGACCCCTGTTCGCCGTTGGTCTCCAGCCGGTAGGGCAGCGGCTTGTCCAGGTCGAACTGGGCGAAGTCGATCTCGGTGAGCGCGGACGTCTCGGCGAGGATGTCGTGGATGAACTGGGGCGAGGAAATCATCCGCTGGTACTTGTCCCGTGCGTCCTGCTCTGTCTCGCCGAGAGTCGGCGTGACACAGAACAGCACCTTGACGTCGTCCGGATCGCGGCCGGCGGCCTCGGCGTGTTTGCGCACGTCGTCCCGGAACTGTTTCATGCCGGAGGGGCCGTTGGCGATGGCGATGACCGAGTCCGCGTTGCGGGCGGCGAACATCCGGCCTCTGGGCGAGGCGCCGGCCTGGACGAACGCGGGCCGGTGCTGCGGGGAGGGCACGGTGTTCAGCGGGCCGCGCACCTGGAAGTGCTCGCCCTTGAAATGGATCGGCCGGACCTTGGTGTGGTCGGCGTAGATCCCTCGCTCCCGGTCGAGCACGACGGCGTCCGCGTCCCAGGAAGCGAACAGCTGCCGGACGACGTCGACGTACTCGTCGGCCATCGCGTAGCGGACGTCCCGCGGTGGCAGTTTCTCCATGCCGAAGTTCTGCGCGGCGAGGTCCTCGGCGCTGGTGACGATGTTCCAGCCGAACCGGCCGCCGAGCATGCTGTCGGTTGTCGAGGCGAGTCGCGCGGTGATGAACGGCGGGTACGCCATGGTCGACAGGGTGGCGACGATGCCCAGGTGAGAGGTGGCCAGCCCCATCGCGACGGCGAGCGGGACCGGGTCGTGTTTGGGGACGACCATGCCCTGCCGCAGCGCCCGCTCGGAGGATCCGCCGTAGCTCTCCGGGACCATGAGCTTGTCCTCGATGATCACGTAGTCGAAGCAGGCGCGCTCCAGCGCCTGGGCCACTTCCGTGTGGAACCTGCCGTCCCAGGGAGAACCGCCGGTGCCGAACGGGCCCTGCCAGTCGTCCGGGGTGAAGTTGAAGATGCAGGCGAGATGGAACTTGCGTGTCACGGTCGCTTCCCTCCGGACGGTGCGGTGGTTCGGTGCTTGGGGTCGGTACGCCGGCGGTCGGGCTGGATCCATGCGAACATCAGCCCCTCGCCGTCGCGCACCAGGGCCGTCGCCTCCTCGACGACGTGCCGCAGGAGCTTCTCGCCGAGTGCGGCGCTCGATCCCGAGGTCGATGAGAGGACACCACGGTCGGTGGTCTTCTCCGCGTCCACCGGATGGAGGTAGACGCCCGCGCGGGGCGGCTGGTCGTGGTCCGGGCGCTGGTCGGTGACGAGGTCCGGACGCAGGTGGAGCATCAGACTGGTCTCGGTGACTCCCGCGTGTTCGGCGTGCCAGCCGGGGAACCGGGGGATCTCGGCGTCGGTGAAGGCGTCGCGCACCAGGCTCCACCAGCTGAACGCGAAGACTTCCTTGCCGTCGAGCAGGCCCTGCTCCCGTACCTGGTCCAGCGCCTCGAAGAGGAAGGGTTCGTTCTCGTAGTGGCCGTTGACCACGACGAGGCGGGCCATCGGTAGTTTCGCCAGGGAACCGATGCTCTCGCGCAGGAAGCGGATCAAGGTGTCACCGGCGACGTACACGGTGCCGGGGAAGTGCAGTCCTCCGCCGCTCTGCGGCAGCGAGCGTGCGCCGATCGCCTGTGCGGGGAGCGTGAAGGCGTCCAGTTCCCGCGCGATCTCGTCGGCGAAGGCTTCCGCGAGGAGCAGATCGACGGAGAGGGGCAGGTGCGGGCCGTGCTGCTCGACGGCTCCGACGGGCCAGACGACGGTACGTCCGCGGACGGCTTCGGTGACGCGACTGCTCGTCAGGTCGGTGAGGCGCAGGGCGGCCTGCCGCCCGCCCGTCATGTGACCGCCCCCTCGGGCTCGCGGTGGCCGGGAACCGGGAAGTCGGTCCGTGGGTCGAGAAGCTCGCGGGTCTGCGCCAGGATGCGCTCCAGCGTCTGGTACATGTCGGTGTGCAGGGCCGTGTAGACCTGCACCGCGTTCGCGCCGACCCGGAGGTAGTCGGCCACGTCGCGGCCGTTGCCCACTCCACCGCAGCCCAGGACGGGCAGGTCGATACCTCGGCGGCGCAGTTGCCAGATGGCGGCGAGGACCAGCGGCTTGATGCCCGGCCCCGAGTATCCGAAGACGCCGTTCAGTTCCAGGTCCCCCGTCGCGGGCGACACGGCCGCTCCCGAGATGGTGTCGCTGACGGTGACGGCGTCGGCTCCACCGGCGATGGCGGCGCGGACCCGGTCCTGCAGGCCCTCACCGATGGCGAGCTTGACCGACATGGGCAGCCCGGTGCGGCTGCGGGTCTCGGAGGTGTAGGCGTAGACCCGGTCGGGGTTGTCGTCCTCCAGTCCGTCCTCCTCGTTGAGGCACGAGATGCCGAGTTCCAGTGCCCGGCAGCCGGTCGCTTCGACGTCCTTGGCCAGCGCGGCCAGTTCGGCCGGCGAGTCGGCGTGCAGAGAAGCGATGACGGGAAGCCGGTCGTCGGCGAACGAACGCAGAACCCGAAGCCAGTGGTTGACCGGCCGTTTGGAGTACGTGGTGCTGTTCAGCATGCCGACGGGCAGCCGTACTATCCGCTCGTCCAACCCCTCGGGGGGGTTGGGGTGGATGGTCTTGGTGACTACGGCACCGGCTCCCTTTTCTATGAGTCGGCGGATGTTGCGTTCCTGGTCCGTCAGCAGTCCGGATCCGACGATCACGGGGTTGGCGATCGGCAGGCCCAGAGCGGTCACATCGGACACTGGTATCTCCGTCCGGCGGATGAGCGGATGGGCGGTCAGCGGGTGTCTAGGCGACAAAGCTCGCGCCGATCGCCTCGCGCTGCCGCTCGGTGGCGGCGAGCACGGCGTCGATGAGCAGGCCCGGCTTCTCCATGAACTCCTCGAAGCCGATGGCCTGGACGAAGCCCACCCGGTGCAGGCCCTTGAGGAGGTGGCTCGCGGACTCGACGAAGGGCTGCTGGGTGATCAGGACGATGGGACGCCCCAGAGCCGTGGCCCAGCCGAGTTCGACATGGGTGCCGTCGGTACGCCGCAGTGTGCCGTCCTCCAGCAGGGGAAGAACGGGTACGAAGACGTCGCACTTCTTCATCCAGCGGAAGTCGCGGACCGAGACCTGTTCCGGTGTGAAGGCCGCGGTCTCGGCGCCGAACTTCTCGACGACGTGGGCCGAGAAGATGTTGCCGCCGTGTTCCCTGACCGTGCCGATCGCGGTGGTGATCGCGTCCTGTAAGTGACCGACGAAGCCGTTCTCCAGGATGGCGTGCTGGATCGGGCCGCCCACGAAGACATCGAGTCCTGCGAGAAGACCGCTCTTGTGTGTGGACACTTCGTCCGTGGCCGAGGTGGTCTCCATGACTGTGTCGCTCCTTCTTCTTCGGAGAGGTGAGTGGTGGTGGAGAAGAGCGGGTGACTCCGGCGCCGGGCATGCGTGTACCGCGGCCGGGAGTCACCGGCATGCGTCATCCCCGCCAAGGGACAGTCGCGGTGGGATGTGCGGTCCGCGCCGCCCGGCCGGGGGAATCGGTCGAGGCTGTGCCGGTCAGAAGGCGTCGGCGACGCCCGTGTACCGGCCTCGGTAGTACAGCAGCGGTTCCCGGGGCTCGGCCGGTGCCTCCAGCCGGCTCACGTCGCCGATCACCACGAGGTGATCGCCGCCGTCGTACTCGGCGTGCAGGTAACAGTCGATCCATGCGGCCGCCTCGGCCAGCCGTGGCGCGCCATCCGACGACGGGGCCCACGCGACTCCGCGGAACTTGTCACCGCCGGACCGCGCGAACCGCTCGCTGAGTGCGTGTTGCTGCCGGGACAGTACGTTGACGCAGAAGGAGGCACGGTTCCTGATGGACGGCCAGCTCGTCGAGGTGCGGCTGACGCACAGGACGATACGGGGCGGGTCGAGGGAGAGCGAGGAGAACGCCTGACAGGTGAACCCGACCGGCCCTGCGGAACCCATCGCGGTGACTACGGTGACTCCTGAACAGAACCGCCCCATGACGAAGCGGAACGCATCCGGCGTGACGTGGTCCTGAACTGCTGCGGGGTTGCTCTCGCCTAACAAGGGCTCTGTCCTCTCGGGCCGTAGCCAGGTTGAATACAGCAGGCTGAGCACTCATCACTGTTCGTAGCAGGCAACAGTGTGCATCAGCAGATCGATTCCGACAACGAACCTGGCCCCCGTGATAAAGATCCTGCCATCATGCGGTCATGATGAATGATTCCGACATCCTTGAGGGACTCGACCAGCGGATCGTCGCCGCGCTCCAGATCAACCCCCGGGCCGGTGTGGCAGAGGTGGGCCGCATCCTCGGGGAACACGAGCGATCGGTGGCACGACGTCTCCAGAGGCTCCTGGACACGGGGGTCGTGCACTGTACGGCTGAGTACGCTCCGCTGCGCTGTGGCCGCGGCCCCACAGGTCACTTGCTGCTCCAGACTTCCACAAGCTGTCTGGAAAGCGTCTCTCAGAGATTGGCAAGGCTTCCTGATGTGCTTAACGTCGCCACAGTGAGCGGAGGGGTCGGCCAGCTCTGGTGCGAGCTACTGCTGGAGGGCCGGTCGCATCTGCACTCCCTGTCGACGAAAGACGTTCCCGGCCTCCTGGACGTCCAGGTGCTCGGCGCGCACATCACACTGCGCCCGTTCTTGAGTGAGGCCGAGTGGCACGCCCCCGTCCTGACGGCTGAAGAGGAGAAGCGCTTGCGCGCGAGTCTGGTCCGGCCCCTGCCCGATCTCGCGCACCACTACGACCTCACTCCCACCGACATCCGCGTCGCCGAGGCCCTGATGAGGAACGCACGCGTGAGCCTCACCGAACTCGCCAGGGACATCGGCTTCTCCACGGCTACGGCGGGACGACGCATCACGTCTCTGCTGGAGCGCCGGGTGCTCCACCTGCGCACGCTCGTCGAGCCGGCCCTGCTGGGCCGTCGAGTGGACGCACGCGTGCGGCTGAAGGTTCACCCGGCAGGCATCGAAACGGTCGGTACCGCCTTGGCCGCCTGTCCCGACGTGCGCTTCTGTGCCGCCGTGACGGGCGGACACAACCTCTTGGCCGACGTGTCCGTCGAGCGCGAAGCGAGCCTGTACGGCTTCATCGCGGACACGCTCGGAGCACTTCCGCACATCCTCGACTGCGAGACAGACATTGTCAGACGTCTGTGTCCCAGCGGCTCTGTCCCGAACGGCACGTCCTCATAAGCCGCTCCGCACACCGGACCGCGACCACGGGAGCCCCCTCTTGGCCATGCCGCACACATCCTCGACGACCAAGCACATCTTCGTCACGGGGGGTGTCGCCTCCTCTCTCGGCAAGGGGCTGACCGCCTCCAGCCTCGGCATGCTGCTCAAGGCCCGGGGTCTGCGTGTCGTGATGCAGAAGCTCGACCCCTACCTCAACGTCGACCCTGGCACGATGAACCCGTTCCAGCACGGTGAGGTGTTCGTCACCAACGACGGCGCCGAGACCGACCTGGACATCGGCCACTACGAGCGGTTCCTCGACCGCGACCTGGACGGCTCGGCCAACGTCACCACCGGCCAGGTGTACTCCACCGTGATCGCCAAGGAGCGGCGCGGTGAGTACCTCGGTGACACCGTGCAGGTCATCCCGCACATCACCAACGAGATCAAGCACCGCATCCGCCGTATGGCGACCGACGAGGTCGACGTCGTCATCACCGAGGTCGGCGGCACGGTCGGTGACATCGAGTCGCTGCCGTTCCTGGAGACCGTCCGCCAGGTCCGCCACGAGGTCGGCCGGGACAACGTCTTCGTGGTCCACATCTCGCTGCTGCCCTACATCGGCCCCTCCGGCGAGCTGAAGACCAAGCCGACCCAGCACAGCGTCGCCGCCCTGCGCAACATCGGCATCCAGCCGGACGCCATCGTGCTGCGCTGCGACCGCGAGGTGCCCACCGCCATCAAGCGCAAGATCTCGCTGATGTGCGACGTCGACGAGGCCGCCGTGGTGGCCTGCCCGGACGCCCGTTCGATCTACGACATCCCCAAGGTCGTGCACGCCGAGGGCCTGGACGCCTACGTCGTGCGCAAGCTCGACCTGCCGTTCCGGGACGTGGACTGGACGACCTGGGACGACCTGCTGGAACGCGTCCACCAGCCCGAGCACGAGATCACCATGGCACTGGTCGGCAAGTACATCGACCTGCCCGACGCCTACCTGTCGGTGACCGAGGCACTGCGCGCCGGCGGCTTCGCCAACCGGGCCCGCGTGAAGATCAAGTGGGTCACCTCGGACGACTGCAAGACCCCGGCCGGCGCCCGGGCACAGCTCGGTGACGTCGACGCCGTCTGCATCCCGGGCGGCTTCGGCGACCGCGGCGTGCTCGGCAAGGTCGGCGCGATCCAGTACGCCCGCGAGCACAAGATCCCGCTGCTCGGCCTCTGCCTGGGCCTGCAGTGCATCGTGATCGAGGCCGCGCGCAACCTGGCCGGGATCGCCGACGCCAACTCCACCGAGTTCGACCCCGCCACCGCCCACCCGGTCATCTCCACCATGGCCGAGCAGCTCGACATCGTCGCCGGCGAGGGCGACATGGGCGGCACCATGCGGCTCGGCATGTACCCGGCCAAACTGGCCGAGGGCTCGATCGTGCGCGAGGTCTACGACGGCAAGGAGTACGTCGAGGAACGCCACCGCCACCGCTACGAGGTCAACAACGCCTACCGCGCGGAACTGGAGAAGAAGGCGGGCATCGTCTTCTCCGGCACCTCCCCCGACGGCAAACTCGTCGAATACGTCGAGTACCCCCGCGAGACCCACCCCTACCTGGTCGCCACCCAGGCCCACCCGGAACTGCGCTCACGCCCGACCCGCCCGCACCCGCTCTTCGCCGGGCTGGTCAAGGCCGCGGTCGAGCGCGTCGACAGCGCCTTCGGCAGCGACGGCCCTGGCCGGTTCCTCAACGTGTCCGGAACCGGCCTGAACGGCCGGCACGGACTGCCCCCACTGCCTGACCCCGAGCAGGCAGCCGAGTGACTCGACGGCACAGGGGCCGGCGAGAGGGGCAGTGGCGGCGGCGTCCGCCTCGCCCCGCAGCCGGGCTCCGCGCTCGATGACCGGCGAGCAGAGCCCGGCTCAGGGACAGTCACTCGTCGCAGAGAGCCGGTGAGACGCCCTGCCTCTAGAAGAAATGCTTGCGTCCACCGACCGCGCGGCCGGTCGCACCCAGGATCCACAGGATGGCACCGACCAGAATGAGGATGCCACCGATCGTCGTCAGCAGCCCCATGCCGACAAGCAGGCCGATGATCAGCAGAATGAGCCCAAGAATGATCATTGCAAATCCCATCGTCAATTTCGGCTCAGGCGCGTGTGCGTACAAGCCTCACAAGGGCCTGAGTTGGTCCCTTGGTTGGTAGATCCCGACCAGTTCCGACTGTCAGGACCTCGGTGCGATAGCCCTTGTGCCCGGCGACACGGTGTTCACACACTCCTTCGAAACTTCATTCAGTACGCCGTCTCCCTCACCCACGGCACGCGGCACAGGTGCCCGGTCCGTGTCGGGGTGCGGACGCCGGTGCCGGAGGGCTGCTCGGCCACCGTCGCGACGAAGGCGTCCGCGACCGGCCGGCGCCGTCGTGGACGGCCTCCGGGAGGAGGTGGTCCTCGCCCTGGAAGCGGTGGTGGATGGCGCGCGTGGACTCCCTCGCCCCGGTGGCGACGGCCCCGATGCCGGTGCGGCCGTGTCCCTCGCGGCCGCAGACGGTCCCGGACAGCCCCTGGCCGCTGGTGACGTCGATGACCGATCCGCCGCCGCGCTCGGTCATCACCGGCACCCCGCGCTCGCGGATCGACCGCGGGAACCTGGTCCCACGGCTCCGCCCACCTCGGCACGACGTCCCGGTCCTGCCGGACCGCGGACGTCGGCGCCGCCGAGGGTCAGACGCGGTCGTCGCCGGTCCACTTGCGCAGCAGTGCCTCGCGCTCCGCACGGGACGGTGTTCCGCCGGTGCCGTGGTCGCGGCGCCAGGCGAGCAGCTCGCCGACCGGCGTGCTGCCGTCGGTGAGCCGGGTCAGGAGCGCGCGGGACAGTTCGTACTCGGCGGGCGTGTACACCCCGCCGGTGACGGCGGAGACCACGCTCACCTCGACGGGGCCGTCGGCGGCGTCCACGCACACCGTGAAGGCGGGCGGGAGCTCGCCGTCGCCGGTCACCATCACCATCAGGTTGTCGAACGCCACGGACACCAGTCGCCGGGCGGCGGACCGCACGGCCACGTCACGGACCTCGATCCGCCGGACCCGGTCCCACCGCCACGACTCGCCCCGCCCCAGCCCCAGTGCTTCCACGCCGTCCTCGGTCAGCCGGACGCCGGTCGCCGCGCCGACCGGCTCGGCTCCCACGTAGACGCAGTCCTCGGTGATCCAGAACAGGCCGACCAGGGCCATGGGGTACCTCCCGAACGGTGCGGTGAGCCGACGGCGACCGCGCGTCCGCTCATGTGTCACCGCTGAGGACGACGCGTACCGCCGTACGGGTTCCCCGGCCCGGGTCGCACCGGCCGGCGGTGTGCGCGCGGGCCGTCCCAGCGAGCGGGCCGGGCTCCGGTACGGTGCCGGCGGGGCTGGGCGGGCCGGCGTACAGGGTGTGGCCGGCCGGCAGGCGGTCCAGCAGGTCGGTCGCGGTGAGGCGTTCGAGGACGAAGCCGCCCACGGCGTCGAGGTGGGGCGGGAAGGTGGAGACCGGCACCACGGGCCGGACGTACCCGGCCGGTCCGTGTCCGGTGACGGTTCGCTGAAGGGCGCGGTCCACGTCGTCGGTGGGGGCGGGCCAGCCGAGCGCCTCCGGGGGGCGGTGCCGCTCGTCGTCCTCCCACTCCTCGCTCTCACCGGCCGGGCCCGTGCGCCGGCGGCCGACCGCGGCCCAGTCGGGCGGCACGCCCTCGCCGTGCCGGCCGGGGCCGGCCACGCTGATCCGGTGGTCCGGCGCGAGCCGCGCGGCCTCGACGGTGTCCTCCGGGGGCGCGGGCACCACCGGCGCCCCGTCCGCTCCTCCCGTCCGTCCGCACGCGCTCTCCCCACTCGTCGTGGTGGTTCGTCACTCCGGCCACTCCCCCGGTGACTCGTCCGGGTTCGACCGGGTCCAGGAGCGGCAGGCCGAGGGCACCCCGGAGCCGGCCGGCGAGGCGTGCGGCGGCTCCGCGGTCCGCCCGGCCCGCCGCCAGGGGCGTCCCTCCGGCACCGGTGGGAAGCGACCACCCCACAGCCCGTTCCGCTCCCGGCCGCCTTCCGGCCGGGGACGGCCGGCGGGCCGGCGTCCTCACCGTTCCGGGAGGTCCTCGGTCGCCGCGCGCCAGTCCGCGCGGCCGGCCACCGCCGTCCGCCAGCGGCGCAATGCCCTGGGTGGCAGGCCCACGGACAGCGCGCCCGTCAGCGTCCGGCCGGCCCGGTAGGCGACGAGGAAGCCGCCCTCCTCCGGGTCGCCTTCGACCACCCGTGCCTCGTCGTGCCCGCGGAGGTGGCCGAACGCCTGCACCCTGACCCCGTGCTGGTCCGACCAGAAGTAGGGCACCGGGGCGTACGGCCGGGCCTGTTCCGGGCGGAGCAGGTTGCGCGCGGCGGCCATGGCCTGCTCCGCGGCGTTGGTGCGGTGCTCGATCCGCATCGAGACGCCGAACAGCGGGTTGTGCCAGCGCGCCACGTCACCGGCCGCGTACACGCCCGGAGCCGCGGCGCAGTACGCGTCGCACACCACCCCGTCCGCCAGGCGCAGTCCGCTGCCCTCCAGCCAGCGCGTGTCCGGTTCGGAGCCGACGGCGATCAGCACGTCGTCGGCGGGTGTGCGTGTGCCGTCCGACAGGCGCACCCCGCTCACCCGTCCGTCGGTGGTCTCGACGCCGGTCACCTTGGTGCCCGTGCGCAGGTCGACGCCGTGCTCGCGGTGGAGGCGGGCCAGGTGGGCGGCGGCCTGCGGACCGACGGCGTGGGCGAGCGGGGCCGGGGCCGGTTCGACGAGGGTCACCTCCGCGCCGAGGGCCCTGGCCGAGGACGCCGCCTCCGCGCCGAGGAAGCCCGCGCCCAGCACCACCAGCCGGCGGCCCGGCGCGATCCGCTCGCGCAGGGCGAGGGCGTCCGCCAGGTCGCGCAGCACGTGCGTGCCGGGGAGGTCGTACCCGGGGGGCCGCCGGGGCCGTACGCCGGTGGCGATGAGCAGGGCGTCGTAGCCGGTCTCGGTGGCGTCGGACAGGGTGACGGTGCGGGCGGCCGTGGACAGGGCGGTCGCGGCGGTGCCCAGCCGCAGGTCCAGGCCGAGGGCCGCCACGTCCTCGGGCCGGCGCAGGAAGACCCGCTCGGCGGGCCAGTCGCCGAGCAGGACCTGCTTGGACAGCGGCGGTCTGTCGTACGGCGGGTGCGGTTCGCGGCCGATGAGGGTGATCGAGCCGTCGTACCCCTCCCTGCGGAGGGTCTCGGCGGCCGTGAGACCGGCCACCGAGGCGCCGACGACGACCACCCGCCGCGGCGCGACGGTCACTTCTCCACCAGACGGATGGCGGCGGCCGGGCAGATCGCCGCCGACTCCCGTACGTCGGCGTGGTGTTCGGGGCCGGGGTCGGCGTCGAGCAGGGTGACGATGCCGTCGTCGTCCTGGTCGAAGACGGCGGGCGCCAGCAGGACGCACTGGCCGGAGGCGACGCACTTGGGCTGGTCGACTTCCACGCGCATGGGGGCTCGCTTCCGTTCGGGGGGGGGCGTTACCAGGTGACCGGGAGTTCGTGGACGCCGTAGACGACGCCGTCGTGTTTGAACTCCAGCTCGTCGAGGCCGGTGGCCAGGGCGAGGGTGGGGACGCGCCGGTACAGGGTGCCGTAGACGACCTGGAGTTCCATGCGGGCCAGGGGCTGGCCCAGGCACTGGTGGACGCCGAAGCCGAAGGCGACGTGCCGGCGGGCGTCGCGGGTGAGGTCCAGCCGGTCGGGGTCGGGGAAGACGGCCGGGTCGCGGTTGGCGATGTCACCGGCGATGACCAGGCCGTCACCCGCGCGGATGGTCTGTCCGTCGATCTCGATGTCGGCCAGGGCGACGCGGCGCCGGCCGCTGTGGGTGATGTTCAGGTAGCGCAGCAGTTCCTCGACGGCGGACGCGGTCGTCCTCGGGTCGTCGGCGCCGCGCAGGAGGTCGAGCTGGTCGGGGTTGCGCAGCAGCGCGAGGGTGCCCAGGGCGATCATGTTGGCGGTGGTCTCGTGGCCCGCGACGAGCAGCAGGACGCCCGTCCGGGCGGCGTCCCGGCGCGACAGCTCGCCGGTGGCCACCTGCCGGGTCGCGAGGACGGACAGCAGGTCGTCCTGGGGCCGGGCCAGCTTGGCGGCGAGGAGGTCGTCCAGGTAGTCGGTGAGCGTGGTGAGCGCCGTGACGACCTGGTCCGCGGTGGAGGCGCGGTGCACGATCGCCTTGGTGTTGCTCTGGAAGAGGTCGTGGTCCTCGTAGGGCACGCCGAGCAGGGCGCAGATGACCAGGCTGGGCACCGGCAGGGCGAACGCCTGGACCAGGTCGGCGGGCTTCGGCCCGGCGAGCAGGTCGTCGATGAGGTCGTCGACGATTTTCTGGACGGCGGGCCGCAGGGCTTCGATCCGCTTGATGGCGAACGGCGCGGTCACCATCCGGCGCAGCCGGGCGTGTTCGGGGTCGTCCAGGGTGATGAAGGAGCGCCGGGCGTCGTTGCCGGCCTTGGCGCCGGCGCTGAGGTGCGGGTATCCGGGGCGGGTGACGTCGGAGCTGAGCCGTGGGTCGGCGAGCAGGGTGCGCATGTGGTCGTGCCGGGTGATCAGCCACGGCGTGCTGCCGTCCCAGATCCGCACCCGGGAGAGGGGGGCGTCCGACTGCCGGGTCCGCAGGGCGGGGGGTGGGTCGAAGGGACACCCGGCGGCTCTGGGCATCGGGAATGCGGCGAGGTCGTCCGGGGTGTGCGAAAAGGTCTCGGTCATGCCTGCCTCCGCGACGGTGGGGGGTGCCGTGCCTCCATGCTTCCCGCACTAGATGCCTGGGGCAACGATGCCGGGGATCATCTGGCCGGAAGCCGCCGTTCCTCCCGGGCGCGCGGAGAACCCCGGCCACCGAAGGGGCCGGGGTTCCGTCCGGGCGCCGCGGGGAGGTCAGCGCTGGAGGGTGAGGAGGCCCGGCCGCCACGGGAGCTGGTCGTAGGGGCCGCCCGCGGTGGGGGACTTGCCCTGGTAGAGGAGGCGCAGATTGCAGGGGTCGACGGTCATGGTCTGGTCGGGGTTGTCGCGGACCAGGTCGCCGTGGCTGATGTCGTTGGTCCAGGTGGCGCCGCTGTTGGCCTTGCCCGCGAAGGGGTTGCTCTCGCTCGCGGCCTGCGGGGTCCACGAGCCGCTCAGACCGGTGGCCGTGAAGGAGCGGAAGTAACGCCCGTTCGCCCCCATCGCCTCGACGATCATGAGGTACTGGTTCTGGCCCTGGACCTTGTAGACCTGGACCGCTTCGAACAGGTTGGCCTTCGTGTCGCTCATGACCGTCGTGTACGACGAGCCGAAGCTGCCCGGGAAGTTCCCGATCGGCATGCTCGCCCGGTAGATCTTGCCGTTGTCACCGGCGAAGAACAGGTACATGTTCTGCCCGTCGGCGATCAGGGTCTGGTCGATCGGCCCGGTGTCGGAGCCGGAGATGCTCCCGGTGAACAGCGGCTGCGGAGCGGACCAGCCGTTGGGGTTGGTGGGGTCACTGGACGTGCGGTAGACGAAGGGCGAGGCGCCCCACTGGTACGCCAGCACCCAGATGTTCTTCGGCGCGAAGTAGAACAGCGTGGGCGCCACCGCGGCCTGGTTCATCCCGGTCTGGCCGGCCGACGCCATGTCCGACCAATTGGTGAACGGGCTGAACATCATCGAGCCGTACGACGATCCCGACACGTTCGACGCGTAGACCAGGTGCTTGCCGTTGTGCGTCACGGTGGTGAAGTCCTTCAGGGCGGCCCAGCCGTTCGCCGGCTGCGCGAGCACGCCCGTCGACGCCCAGCGGTACGACGACGGGAGGGCGCACGGGCCGTCCGTCGGCGGGGTCCCGGTCAGGCCGGACCACTTCTGGTCGCTGCCGCCGTCACACGTCCCGATCCCCACGGTCGTGCCGTTGGCCGTGCCGCCGCCGGTGGCCTCCAGGCACAGCCCGGACTCCACGCCGACCACCGTGCCGCCGGAGGTGACCCGCCACTGCTGGTTGGCGCCGCCGGAGCAACCCCAGATCTGCACCCGGGTGCCGGGTGCGGTGGCGTGACCGGGAACGTCCAGGCACTTGCCGCCGTACACGGTCAACTGGTTGCTGTCCGTCAGCGTCCACTGCTGGTTGGTCCCGCCCCAGCAGTCGTACAGCTGGAGGTACGTGCCGTCGGTCTGGCTCGCGCCCGGCACGTCGAGACAGCGGCCCGACCCGGCGCCGCGCAGGGCGCCGGTGGACGCCGCCTGGGCCGGGACGGCGGCGAGCATCGCCGCCAGCGCGGCAAGGACCGCGACCACGGCGGCGAGCGTTCCGGACGGACGCCTTCGGCGGGAACTTCCTCTGCGCATAGGGGCTTCCCCGATCCTGAGTAGACGGTTCCGGCCGACCCCGTCGACCGGCCTTGACGAGAACATGACACACAGGGCGGCGCACGTTCGTGATATCGAACGCTTGCCGGAGTGTCGAGCAACCCGAATATCGGGGCACCGGCACACGGCGTCAAGACTTCCCGCAAGAATCGCCGTCCGCACCGAAACATTCGCGTGTCGCGGGAGACCGCAGCCATACCGGCCTCATCTCCGGGCACCCGCTCCCCTGGACCGAGCGCGGTGGCGCGTGACCCATGGAACTACTGTGGGAACGACAGATGTTCCTGGGGCGCGGGAGACGTCAGCGTGCCCTGCAGCACACGGGGGTAATGTGACGGTTGGTATGGGGGAAACCGGACTGAACGGCTTGACCGGCCGTACACCGGAGGGAACCGGACCGCGGGAGGTCTCGCGGACGTTCGGGCGGGACACCGTGCGCATCGCCGAGGCACGCGGCTTCGCGGCGGAGTACCTCGCCGAGACCCAGCGGGACCGGGACCGCCCGCTGCCGCCGGGCGCGACGGGCACCGTCCAGCTGGTGGTGAGCGAGTTGGTGACCAACGCGGTCAAGTACGGGGCCGGTCCCGTGGAACTGGTCCTGGCCCGGACCGGCGACCTGCTCTCCGTCACCGTGCGGGACGGCGGCAGCACCCTGCCGGTCCCCCGGCCCGCCGACCCCGGCCGGGTGGGACAGCACGGCCTGGAGATCGTCGCCGCGCTCTGCCAGGACGTCGACATCCGGCGCGAGCCGACCGGCAAGCGCGTCACCGCGCGGATCGCGCTGGGCGGGCCCGCCGCCTGAGGCCGGCGTGTACGGCCGGGCCGCGCGCTTCGGGGCGCGCCGCCCCCGCGCCGTGGGCCGGGCGGGCCGCCCGGTCACTTCGCCAGCGCCGCCACGGCCGCCTCGGTGCTGGGGTGGAAGGTGAAGACCTGGTCGAGCCCCACGACGGTGAAGACGCGCATCTGGTCCGGGTTGACCCCGGCCAGGATGAGCGGGGCACCGGTCCGCTGCGACCGCTGGTAGGCGCCGATGAGCACGGTGATGCCGGTGGAGTCGCAGTAGGTCAGGCCGGACAGGTCCAGGACCACACCGGTGTCGTCGAAGGCGGCGTCGTCCACCGCCCGGGACAGGAGCGGGGCGCTGTGGTGGTCCAGCTCTCCCGTGACCCGCAGGACCAGGGGCCCCGCGGGCATCTGGTGCGGAGTGACGGTCAGCAGGTGTTCGTTCTCGATCACCGGTTCTCCTGAATACGGGGCGTGGGGGGTGGGGGTACAGAGAGGGCGAGCAGGGCGGTGTCGTCGCTGACGCCGTCACCCAGCTGCCGCAGCAGCCCCTCGACCGAGTCCAGCAGTTCGTGCGCCGTGCGGGGGGCGGTGGCGGTCAGCCGGCGCGTGAGACCGTCCTCCCCCAGCATTGTGCCCCCGGCGGTACGCGCCTCCGTGAGGCCGTCCGTGTACAGCAGGAGGCTCTCGCCGGGCCGCAGACGCGTACTGGTCCGTACGAACTGCGGATCGGGCAGCATCCCGACCAGCTGGCCGCCCATCGTGGAGATCGGTTCCACCGAGCCGTCCCCGCGGACGGCCAGGGCGGAGGGGTGCCCGCCGCCGGCCAGGGTGATGGCGTGGGACCCGTCCGGCAGCGGCCGCAGCACGCCGAAGACGGCCGTGCAGTAGCGCGGGTCGCTGCCCTGGTACTCGCCCTTGAGGACCGCGTCCAGGTTGGCGAGGGCGGCGCACGGGTCCGGGTCGTAGATGGCGGCGGCGCGCAGGGTGTAGCGGGTCAGCGAGGTCAGCGCGGCGGCGTCCGCGCCCTTGCCGCACACATCGCCCAGGAAGAACGCCCACCGGCCGTCGTTCAGCGGGAACAGGTCGTAGAAGTCGCCGCCGACCTCGTCCGGGGAGGCCGTGTGGTAAGCCGCGGCGGCGTGCAGACCGGGTACCTCGGGCAGAGCGGGCGGCAGCAGGGTGCGCTGGAGGGCACGGGCCAGGCGTTCGGCCTCGGCCCGCCGCTCGCGCTCGGCGGCGACCGTGCGCATGGCCGACAGCCGCAGTTCCAGCTCGTCCATGACGAGGGCGGCCAGGTCCTGCAGGGCCTGGAGCTGGTCCTCGGTGGGGCGGCGGGGCCTGGTGTCCAGGACGTCGACGGTGCCCAGGCGCTGCCCGTCGGCCGTGGTGATCGGCGCGGCGGCGTAGAACCTGACCCCCGGCTCGCCCCGGACCAGGGGGTCGGCGAACGCGCCCGCGTCGGCACCGGCGTCGGGCACCACGTAGGGCTCGCCGCGGAGGATGGCGGAGGCGCACAGGCCAGGCCCGCGGTCGATCTCGGTGACGCCCTGGAGGCCGTGGGCGGCCTTGAACCACACCCGGTCGGTGTCGACGATCGAGACGGTGGCCATGGGCGCGTCGAAGAGGCGCGCGGCCAGCGCGGCGATCCGGTCGAAGGCGCCGTCGGGCGGCGTGTCGAGTATCCGGTAGCGACGGACGGCGGCGAGCCGCGCGGCCTCGTCGGCGGATGCCTCCGGGACGGTCCGCACGGGGCTCACCGTCATCGTCTCCCCCTGCGTCGTCTCTGTCGCATCCTCTTCCCCTGCCTTCGGCACGTGCCGGCGCCTGGCTTATCCTACGAAGCCGACGCGCGTGGCCGGCGATCCCCCCGAGGTCCCCGCAGGCAGCGGCGGCGACAGGGGCAGGCGAGGACGGTGCGGACGGTCCCCCGCAGTGCTGTTCCGGGACGACGGTGCGGGCGTTCGGCAGAGCTGGCCGACGACCCCCGGTGGGCGGCTGCCGGTTCGGGCGGTGTGAGGGAAAGGGTGTCCAGTGGGGCGTTCGGAAGACGCTGCGCGCGAGGTCGTGGCGGTGCCCGGGTCGGACGTGTTCGGTGCCGACCGGGAGGTCGGCGCGGACCTCGCCCGGGTGGACTGGCCGGCGACGCCGCTGGGCGCGCCGGGACAGTGGCCGCAGTCCCTGCGGACGGCGGTGAGCATCCTGCTGTCCTCCCGGTTCTCGATGTGGATGGCGTGGGGGCCGGAGCTGACGTTCTTCTGCAACGCCGCGTACCGGCGCGACACCCTGGGCGCCAAGTACCCGTGGGCGCTCGGACGGCCCGCGAGCGAGGTGTGGGCGGAGATCTGGGACGACATCGGCCCGCGCATCGACACCGTCATGACCACCGGGGAGGCGACCTGGGACGAGGGCCTGCTGCTGTTCCTGGAGCGGTCCGGCTACACGGAGGAGAGCTACCACACCTTCTCCTACAGCCCGCTGCGCGACGACGACGGCACCGTGGTCGGCATGCTCTGCGTGGTCAGCGAGGACACCGAGCGGGTCATCGGCGAGCGCCGGATGACGACCCTGCGTGACCTCGGCTCCGACCCCAGCGTCGTCCGCACCGAGCAGGAGTGGCTCGCCTTCGCCAACCAGCAGCTCGCCCGGAACAAGCGCGACCTGCCCTTCACCCTGACCTACCTCGCGGACGCCGGTGGCGGTGCCCGGCTCGCGGACGCCACCGGCGTGGCCGCGGGCCACCCGGCCGCGCCGCCGACCCTGCCCGCCGACGGCTCCGGCGTGTGGCCGGTCGCGCCGCTGGCCCACGGCGAGCCGGTGCTGGTGGAGCTGGGCGACGCCCCGTTCGCCGACGCGCTCCCGGCCGGTGAATGGCCGCTGCCGCCCACGCGGGCGCTGGTGCTGCCGCTGCTCCAGCGGGGCGGGACGCCGTACGGGTTCCTGGTGGCCGGACTGAACCGCTACCGGGCCCTGGACGACGCCTACCGCGGGTTCGTCGAGCTGACCGCGGGCCATGTCGCGGCGGGCATCGCCAGCGCCCGCAGTTACGAGGCCCAGCAGCGGCGGGCCGAGGAACTCGCGGAGCTGGACCGGGCCAAGACCGCCTTCTTCTCCAACATCAGCCACGAGTTCCGCACCCCCCTGACGCTGATCATGGGCCCGGTGGAGGAGCTGCGGACCCGGCTGGCCGGCGCCGACCCGCAGGTACGGGAGGAACTGGACGTCGTCCACCGCAACGGACTGCGCCTGGGCAAGCTGGTCAACTCCCTGCTGGACTTCTCCCGCATCGAGGCGGGCCGGATGCAGGCCCGGTACGAACCGGCCGACCTGGCGGTCGTCACGGCCGACCTGGCGAGCGTGTTCCGGTCCGCCGTCGACAAGGCCGGCCTGCGGTTCCGGATCGACTGCGACCGGCTGCCCGAGCCGGTGTACATCGACCGCGGCATGTGGGAGAAGGTCGTCCTCAACCTGCTGAGCAACGCGTTGAAGTTCACCTTCGACGGCTCGATCCGGGTCGCCGTGCGCGCCGAGGACGCGCACGCCGTGGTGACCGTCGCCGACAGCGGCATCGGGGTGCCCGCGGCGGAGATGCCCCGGCTGTTCGAGCGGTTCCACCGGATCGAGAACGCCCGCTCCCGCTCCAACGAGGGCAGCGGCATCGGACTCGCCCTGGTCAAGGAGCTGGTGACGCTGCACGGCGGCAGCATCACCGCCGACAGCACCGAGGGCGAGGGCACCTGTTTCACCGTCCGGCTGCCGTTCGGCTCGGCGCACCTGCCCGCCGAGGCGCTGGCCCCCGCCGCGGACGGCCACGCGGCGACCAGCGCCGACCCGTTCGTGCAGGAGGCCCTGCGCTGGCTGCCGGACGAGGTCTCCGGGGACGCGCGGACCACGGCGACGGCGGCCGACCCGTCGGGGTACGCCACCGCCCCGGCCGTCGCGACGCGGGTGCTGGTCGCCGACGACAACGCCGACATGCGCGAGTACCTGACCCGGCTCCTGGACGGCGCCGGATACCTGGTGGACACCGCCGTCGACGGCCTGGCGGCGCTGGAGGCGGTCCGGGCCGGCGCTCCCGACCTGGTGATCAGCGACGTCATGATGCCGGGCCTCGACGGCCTCGGGCTGGTGGCGGCGCTGCGCACCGACCCGCGCACCGCGTCGGTGCCGGTGGTGCTGCTGTCGGCGCGGGCCGGTCAGGAGGCGTCCATCGAGGGGCTGCGGGCCGGCGCCGACGACTATCTCGTCAAGCCGTTCGCCGCGGCCGAACTCCTCGCCCGGGTGCGGGCCAACGTGGAGCTGGCCCGGCTCCGCAACCACCAGGCACGCTGGCGCAAGGCGCTGGTGGACTCCCTCCAGGAGGCGTTCTTCGTCTGCGACGAGGACGGCGCCGTCATCGAGATCAACACCGCTTTCACGAACACCCTCGGCTACGGCCCCGAGGGCCTCCCCTACCGGCCGGTCCACCCCTGGTGGCCGGACGCCGTCGCCGACCCCGAGGCGCACCGCGAGGTCGGTGACGCCTTCGCCCAGTTGCTGAACAACCCCAAGGGTTCGTACACCATCCCCGTGACCCACCGGGACGGGCACCGGCTGTGGGTGACGGCCACTTTCAACCAGGCGCAGGACCCGGACACCGGACGCCGGGTGACCGTCGGGACCTTCCGCGACGTCACCGCCGAGCACTACGCGGTCCAGCGCAAGAGCGCCCAGGCCGCGCTGGGCATGCGGCTGACGCAGGCGACCAGCCTGCCGGAGGCCCTCGCGGGCTCCCTGGCGGAGCTGAAGACCCTGTGGCGGGCCGAGTGCGTGCTGGCCGCCGTCGCGACCGCCGGGCAGGACATGTCGGTGACGGCGACCGACGCCGGGCTGCGCTGGGCGGACCTGCCCGCCGAGCGCCGGGAGCGGCTGACCTCATGGCTGGACAGGCCGCTGCTGACGCCCGTCGAGGACGGCACCGGGGCGGGCATCACCGTCGGCCATCCCGAGGGCACCATGGTGCTCTGGATCGACCTGGGAGAGCAGCGGCCGTTCACCGGTGAGGACCAGCTGCTGCTGTCCCTCCTCGCCGGGCAGCTCGCCCAGGGGCTGTCCCGGGCCCACCAGATCGACCAGCAGCGCGAGACCGCCATCGCCCTGCAACGCGCGATCCTCGGCCCGGCCGACCTCCCCGACGGCTTCGCCGTCCGCTACGAACCCGCCACCCGGCCGCTGGAGGTCGGCGGTGACTGGTACGACACCGTCCGGCTCCCGGACGGCCGGATCGGCATCGTCGTCGGCGACTGCGTGGGACGCGGACTGGAAGCGGCCACCGTCATGGGCCAGCTGCGCAGCGCCTGCCGCGCCCTGCTGCTCCAGGACTCCAGCCCCGCACAGACCCTGATGGCCCTGGACCACTTCGCCGCCGGTGTCCCCGGGGCCATGTGCACCACCGTGTTCTGCGGCGTCCTCGACCCGGTGACCGGCAACCTCACCTATTCCAGCGCCGGGCACCCGCCGGGCATCCTCACCCATCCGGACGGCACCCTCGTCCTCCTGGACAAGGGGCGCTCCGTGCCGCTGGCGGTGCGCCCGGGGCGGGCCCGTCCCGAGGGCACCTGCACGGTGCCGGCGCGGGCCACCCTGCTGCTGTACACCGACGGGCTCGTGGAGCGCCGCCGCCGGCCGCTGACGGCCGGCATCGACCAGGCCGGCGAGGCGGTGCAGGCCGGCCGCGACGCCGCGGTCGACGACCTCGCCACCCAGGTCATGAAGCGACTCGCGCCGGCCGACGGTTACGACGACGACGTGGCGCTCCTGCTGTACCGGCACCCGGCGCCGCTCGACATGGCCTTCCCCGCCGAGTCCGCGCAGCTCGCGCCGGTCCGCAAGGCCCTGCGCAGCTGGCTCGCCCAGTGCGAGCTCCCCCCGCACACGGTGCAGAACGTCCTGGTCGCCGTGGGCGAGGCGTGTGCCAACGCCATCGAGCACGGTCACCGGGACGCCCCCGGCGACACGGTCCGCCTCCGTGCCGAGGCACTCGTCGACGACCTGCGCCTCACCGTCGCCGACACCGGCCGCTGGAAGACACCTCAGCCCGAGGCCAACGCCCACCGTGGCCGTGGCGTGGCTCTGATGCGGGCGCTGATGCACCAGGTCACCATCACCTCCGGCGCCGCCGGCACCACCGTCGACATGCACACGAGGATCGCCTGATGACCACGCTTCTGACCCTGACCGCCAGTCGTCGGCCCGACGGTGTGACCGAGCTGACGGCCGTCGGTGAGATCGACATGAGCAACACCGACGCGCTGGCCACGGCGATCGAGACCACCGACGGGCCGCTCGTCATCGACCTGACCGGGATCGAGTACCTGGACAGCGCCGGTCTGAGCGTCCTGTTCCGCCACGCCGACCGCATCGAGCTGGTCGCCACCCCGCTGCTGGCCCCCGTACTGGAGGTCTCCGGACTCGCCGAACTGACCACCGTGCACGGCCTCGGCTGACGGCCCGGCGGGAACGGCCGGCGCCGGGGCGGCCTCGCCACGCCTCACTCGCCCGAGCCGGGGTAGCAGCACAGCGGAACACCGTCACCCCGAGTGAGGAGCCGCCGTGGCGTCCACCGATGTCGTCGACCTCATCCTGAAGGACCACCGCCGCATGGAAGACCTCTTCCGTACGATGCGCAACGCGGAGGCGGACCGGGCCCGCGCCCTGCGGGAGTTCGCGGACCTGCTGATCGCCCACGCGTCGGCCGAGGAGGACGAGGTCTATCCGGCGCTGCGGCGCTACAAGAACGTCGACGGCGAGGACGTCGACCACAGCGTCCACGAGCACCACGAGGCCGACGAGGCGCTGCTGGCGCTGCTGGAGGTGGAGGACACCGCCTCCGACGCGTGGGAGGACGCCCTGGAGGAGCTGGTGTCGGCGGTCAACCACCACGCGGACGAGGAGGAGCGCACGCTGCTGAACGACGCCCGCGCCAACGTCCGCGACGAGCGCCGCGCCGAGCTGGGCCAGGCGTTCCTGGAGGCCCGCGCGCGGTACCTGAAGGACGGGTGCGGCAGTGTCGAGAGCGTCCGCGCGCGGGTGGCCGCGGCCGGCGACTGAGGCGGCGCCCGGGTGTGCCGTCCCGGGACGTCGGTGACACGCGCGCTGGGTGCTTGAACGGGTGAGGGCCTTCGGGGTCGGTGCGGACTGCGACATCTGCACCGAAGGCCAAGAAGCCCTCGTGTCCCACCGCGATGCCCCGCTGACACCGGCCAGGAGGCCGCGTCCGGCCCGGTGTGTCGTGGACGACGGCCGGCCGCTGCGGCGGGGGCTCGGAACGCTTCCAGGTCAGCCACACCACCGCCGCCCGCCGGGCGAGCCGCTACCGGCACCTGGGCGCGGCCGGGATGCACGACCGCCCCAGCCGCCCGCGCCACAGCCCGCGGCAGACGCCCGCCCCGGTCGGTCAGCGGGTCCTGCGGCTACGGCTGCGGCTGCGGCTGCGGCTGCGGCTGCGGCGCGAACACCGGATCGGGCCGGTGAGGCCGGCCGCCCGATGCGGCATCGCCGCCTCCACCGCCCCCGCATCCTCCTCCGGCACCATGTCCCGCGCCGTTGCGGCGGTCGTTGTCGGGGCTGCCGGCCGCCCGGCCGAGGACCTTGTGGCCGCCGCCGTCGGGGACCCGGCCGGGCTTCTTGACGGCGAGGTGGACCGGTTCGCCGGGCCGGGCGCCGTTCGTAGCCGCCTGTCCGCACACCGCCCTGGACGACCACACCCCCTCGCCCACACCGAGGACCCGCCCGGCGAGAAGGCCGCCACCTGCGCGGCATTCCCGCGACGAGCAGCCGCCTGGTTCGCCCGGTAGGGCTTCATAGTCGAGCGGGACCTCACCGACAACGCCTGGGCCTGCACCAGGAACACCTGGCGCGACACCTGCCACGAGCGGGCATCAGCCCCCGGCGTCTTTCGGCTGGCTGGACAGGTACAACCAACCACCGACCCCGCACCGGCACCGGCACCGGCGGCCACCGACCGGCCGGCCGCGTCACCGACCCGCCCGGACGACACACCTATAGACCCGCTCCCTGAGGATCAACCGCAACGACTGCGGCTGACCGCTCCTTGCGGTACAGGCGGGCCCACTTCCAGTACGGCGCGTCGGCGGTCTCCCGCTTCGGGTGTCGCGTTCCTCCTCGGTCCGTGCCATTCGGACTGCGCGTAGGCGCCGGACACCTGGCACTTCCCGGCCGTTGATTGGGCAAGTGCGTTGTCGGGCAACGAGGTGTCCGCTGCTTTCGGCTGCGGGACGGATGGGCTCACATGCCGAGGTGTCGCGTATTTCCTGTTTCCTGTACCGATGTGGGCCTTGGGGGAAGGGGGACGGCACCTGCCTGGTGCTGACCTCTCCGGAGCCCGGATCACTTGCGGAGCAGAGAACGGTACTCGCCCGGGGCCGTGCCTCGGGCGCGTCTGAAGGCGCGGCTGAAAGCGTGGGGAGAGCCGTATCCGACCGCGCCGGAGATCGATTCGACCGGCTCATCGGTATCGCGGAGCCGGACGGACGCCAGGTCGATGCGCCACTGCGTCACGTACGCGCCCGGCGTCTGTCCGAGGGCGGACCGGAAACGCCGGGACAGCGTCGCCCGGGAGACGCTCGTCGCGGCGGCCAGGGTCTCCGTGGTCCAGGGGTGTTCCGGTTGGGCGTGGACGTGTGCCAGAGCGGCGCGCACGACCGGATCACGCATCGCTCCCAGCCATGAGCCGGACGGCTCCTGCGGGTGGCGGGCCAGCCAGGCGCGTACGAACTGGACGAGCAGAAGGTCGACGATGCTGTTGATGGCGGCGGTGGTGCCGATCTGCGGCTGTGCGAGTTCGGCAGCGAGAAGCTCGACGGTCCTCCTGAGCTGCGCGTTCTCCCGGGCTGTGACGTGCATCGGCCGAGCGAGGGAGGTCAGCACCGGTGTGCGCACCTCCGGGTCCTGCTCGTAGTGCAGCACGATCACTTCGGTCTGCGCCGGCGCCGAGCCCAGCCGCAGGGCCCGGCCATCGCCGAAAGCCCGGGCCGCCGCCTCGCGGTCGCAGGAACCCATCGTCGCGTTGGCGCCGCCGGCTATCCCGTGTGCGGTGCCCGGCGACACGAGGACGGCGTCTCCGGCCTGCACCTGAAGAGGTTTCTCGCCTGTGGCGTGGAGCCACATGGTGCCGCGGGACACTACGTGCAGTGCCGCTCCTGGATAGGAGTCCAGCCACAGGCCCCAGGTTCCTCCGGCCTTCAGCATGACCCCGAGCGCTCCACGCGCACCCGAAACACGCAAGACTTCCGCCAGCACATCCATGGGTCCATCCTCGTCCACCGCCGCCAACGGCCGACTGCCGGCTGCCGACTGCCGACGACGCATCTGTCCTCGTGCACAGAGTCAGGCCACGTCAAGAACGACTTTTCCGTGTACCTTCCGCGCGAACAGCGCCTGGACGGCGTCCTTGACGCCCTGCCAGTCGCCTCGCAGTCCGACCGGCGCCGAGAGCCTCCCGGCGGCCATCAGACCCAGCAGGTCCGTCAGCTCCCCGCCGGTCGGCGTCATGTCGCCGTAGGTGGCGATGCTGCGGGGCTCACCGAAGCCGAACAAGGCCCCTGACGGGAACGTGGTTTCCTGCCCCGAGGAGTAACCGACCAGGTGGATGGTGCCGCCCTCGGCGAGGGAACTCCATGCCTGGGCCAGAAGTGGTCCACCGACCGTGTCCAGAACCATGTCGAACCGGTCCCCGGTCTCGGCCAGGTCGGTCAGGACCTTGTCGGCGCCGAGTTCGCGGAGCCCGGCGGCCCGCCCCGGCGAACCGACGAGTGCCGTCACCCGGGCTCCCGCCAGCGCCGCCAGCTGGACGGCGAAGTGCCCCACGCCCCCGCTGGCGCCGGTGATCAGCACGTCGCGCGCCAGCAGGGAACGCTTGCGCAGCACCCGGAATGCGGTGACCCCGGCGATCCCCAGCGCGGCGGCGTCGGCCAGATCCACGCCCTCGGGGACGGTGCCGAGCGAGGCGGGGCTGACTGCCACCCGCTCCGCCCACGCGTGGGGAGCCATTCCCACGGCGACGCGCGTGCCTTCGGGCGGCCCCGAGCCGTCGGATGCGGCGCGCACCACGATGCCGGAGGCGTCATGACCGTGCACAGCGCCGGCTGGCCACTGGCGCACGTAATTCAGCTCTCCGAAGTTGAGAGCGATGTGCCGTATCTCCACCAGCGCCTCACCGGTGGACGGGACGGGCTCATCGACATCGGCGAACCGGACGGGTCCGGCCTCACTGTGATCGACCACAAGGGCGCGCATAGGGGGGTGTTTCCTTCTCTCATGGATGTGCCTGAACACTCGGCGCGGCAACAGGTCGAGTGCGCACCTGCCGCACTGCCGCCTTCCTGGAACCCTTTCGCAGGTCCGGGACAGCGACCAGCCCCGTGAGAATCAATCAGTTGACGATCTGTGTCAGTGCGGCCCACGGCGCATCGAGTCCTGCCTCCAGGACGTCCTCGACGCGCTCAGCCCGGCCGAGGAGAAACAGAGCACCGTCGTGCTCGGCGACCTCGCCGCAGTCGAGGTGGCGGCCGGCCACCCGGAAGCCACGTGCGCGTACGCGGCGCGCGCTGGGCCCGCTGGAGCGGACGTGGCAGGCGATGGGCATGGACCGGGTGCGTGAAGTGCGGTGCGCGCCGGCGTCGCACGAGCAGGAACAGTGAGTGCGGGACCTGGAGGACCGGCTGTACCAGTGGGGAACGAGCTTTGGGCCCTCTAGGGCCTGTCGTTTGGATCACGCCGCGGACGCGGGGCCTGGCACGCGCACCTGCCGCGTTGTCGTCACTCGCCGACGCTCCGCGTCGACTCCCTCCTCCGCCTTGCATCCGCGCGCACCAGGCCCCGCTCACCGGCGCGAGGAAGACGCAGCCGACTCCCCGCGACCTGATCCGAACGACAGGCCCTACGCCCGGTCGGGGATCCGCACGGCCAGCATGGCGACGTCGTCGTCGCTGCCGACGGGGCGGACCTGTTCGAGCAGGACGTCGCAGAAGGAGTCCAGGGGGCGGTGGGCGAGGGCGGCCGCGTGCCGGCTCAGCCGGTCCAGGCCCTCGTCGATGGAGTGCCGGGGGGACTCAACCAGGCCGTCGGTGTAGAGCAGGACGGTGGTGCCGGGCCGGAGGACGGTCACCGCGTCGGGGCGGGGCTTGACGAGCCCGGTGCCGAGCAGGATGCCGTGCGCGTCGGTGAGGTAGCGGGTGCGGCCGTCGCTGTCGACCAGCAGCGGCGGCGGGTGTCCCGCGTTGGTCCAGCACAGCCGCCACAGCTCGTCGTCACCCCGGCCGAGCGTGGCCAGGATCATGGTCGCCATGGGTACCTCGGCGATGTGCTTCACGGCCTCGTCGAGCTGGCTGACGACGGCACTGGCCGCGGCGTCGGGCCGGGACCACGCGAAGGCCCGCAGCATGTTCCGGACCTGCGCCATCCCGGCCGCCGCGTCCAGGTCGTGCCCTACGACGTCCCCGATGACCAGGGCGTGGGTGCCGGAGGACAGGGCGAAGGCGTCGTACCAGTCACCGCCGACCGAGGAGGCGTCCGGCGCGGGCACGTACCGGGCCCGCATCTCCACCCCGGGCACGGTGGGGAGCTGGGGCAGGAGGTGGCGCTGCATGGTCTCGGCGACCTTGCGCTGGCGCTGGTAGAGCCGCGCGTTGTCCAGGGCCAGGCCGGCCCGGCGGGTGATGTCCTCCAGCAGGGGCAGGTCGGCGGCGGTGAACGCGGCGGCGTGCTTCGCCCGCCCCAGGGTCAGCGCGCCGAGCACGTCGCGCAGGCCCCGGATGGGCGCGATGACGGCGGAGTGCATGTCCGTCGCCGCGAACAGCCGGCGCTGCTCCACCGCGATCCCCGAGTCGGGCGGCCCCTGGTAGGTGGCGGGCCCGGCCAGGGAGGACGCGGCGCCGCGCAGCGCCCGGGACAGGGGCATCGGGGACTCCTGCGGCACGGGCGGCATGGGCCCCTGGAGGTCCTCCCGCTCGACCAGGGCGCCGTCCCGGTACTCCATCACCAGGGCCCGGCGTACCTCGTCGCGTTCGGTGAGCAGGTCGATCACCGCCCAGTCCGCGAGCCGGGGCACCGTCAGGGCAGCCAGCCGGTGCAGCGCCTCGTCCGTGTCGAGGGTGGACGTCATCCGGGTGGTCGTCTCGGCGAGCAGGGCCAGGCGGTCCAGTTCGGAGAGCGGTGCCGGGGCGCCGTCCGCCGCGGCCCCGTCCGGCCCGTACAGCAGGACGAGCGCGCCCGTCTTCCCCGGCACGGGCGAGCGCGGCACGAGGAACCAGCACAGCCGGACGGAGGTCCCGTCCCCCCGGCTGAACCACTCCGGACCGCCGTGTTCGGTGCGTCCGGCGAGCAGGGCCTGCCGCAGCCGGCAGCGGGTGCGCGGCATGGTGTGCCCGTGGCTGTCGCGGTGCAGCAGGTCGTGCGAGTCGTGGCCGACGAGTTCCTCGTGGCTGTGTCCCAGGACGCGCTGGGCGACGCCGTTCGCCTCGGCGATGCGGCCGTCCGCGTCGACGACGAGCACCGCCGCCGCCACGTCCGCCGGCAGCGCGGGCGCCGTCCCGGGACCGGGCCGGGACCGCCCACTCGCACCGGAACCGGTCACGTCCATTGCCTCTCCTCCACACCGGCGGCCCGCTCGGGCCCTCCCCGGAAAGGTACCCGCGCACGCCGACGGACGGAGGGTTACCCCTGCCGACCGGCTCGCGGCCCGGTGCCGCGCGGGGTCCGGCTCCGGTGGCCGCGGGCGCCGGAGGAGTCCCGGCGGCACCCCTGCGTGGGAGGATGGACCCGCTGTCCGCTCGTCCGGTGATCCGTGAGGTCCGTCCCGTGTCCAAGCCCGTGGCCCGTGAACCCCTGAGGCGCAACGCGCGGTCCAACCGGGCCCGCATCCTGGTGACCGCGCGGCAGGAGCTGGGCCGCAACCCGGATGTCACGCTGGAGGAGATCGCCAAGGCCGCCGGTGTCGTGCGCCGTACACTGTTCGGCCACTTCCCGGGGCGGGCGGCGCTGCTGGACGCGCTCGCCGAAGAGGCCGCCGAGGCGCTCCAGGGTGTGGTGGCGTCGCAGCCGGAGGCGGTGGAGGACCCCGAGCGGGCGCTCGCGCGGTTCATGCTCTCCATCTGGCCGGTGGGAGACCGCTACCGGCTGCTGCTGACCCTCGCCCGCCGGGACCTGGGCATGGAGCGGGTGTCCGAGATCCTCGCGCCGGCCCGCGCGTGGATCGCCGCGATCCTGGAGCGGGGGCAGCGGCGGGCCGTGTTCCACCGCCAGCTGCCGCCGGCCGCCTTCAGCGCCTGCCTCGAAGCCCTCAACGTCTCCCTGCTGGAGAGCGTCAACACGGGGGCGTGGGAGGACGACGGCGCCCGGACCGCCGTCATCAATCTGGTCGCGGCGGGCGTGCCGGAGGAGCGGGCGGTCCGGGTCGTCGGTGACGTCACCCCGGACGTGCGGGACGGCACGACCGCGCGCTGAGGCCCCGGATTTCGGCCTGCGCCGCACCGAAGTCCCAAGTTCCGCCTGTTCCGCACCGAGGTCCCAGGTTCCGCCTGTTCCGCACCGAGGTCCCAGGTTCCGTCTGTTCCGCACCGAGGTCCCGGATTGCGCCTGCCCCGCGCCGCGGCCCGACGGCCCGCGGCGCCTCACGCGTGTCCTCCCGCCGGACGCCTGTTGTCTCACCCCCGGGGTATTTGCACACTTGCGAGCAAGAAACTAATCTGCACATCGGTGGGCAAGTAGTGCTCTGGCGCGGGCCTGCTCGTCCGCCCGCCCCTGTCTCCCCCGACGCCGCGTGCCGGCCCAAGGAGCTTCCGATGCCACTCGTCGCGAACACCCCGGTCGAGAAGATGACCGGGCCGTACCCACGGCGCTGGTGGGGCCTGACCGTGCTCTGCCTGAGCCTCCTGATCGTGGTCATGGCCAACACGTCCCTGATCGTGGCCGCGCCGGCCATGACCCGGGATCTGCGGCTGAGCAGCAGCGACCTGCAGTGGGTCATCGACGGCTACACCGTCCCCTACGCCGCGCTGATGCTGGTGCTGGGCGCCATCGGCGACAAGTACAGCCGCCGCGGCGCCCTCGTCACGGGCCTGCTGATATTCGCCGGCGGTTCCGTCATGGGCAGCCTGGTCGACGAGACCGGCCTGGTCATCACGGCCCGCGCCGTCATGGGCGTCGGCGCGGCGGTGGTCATGCCGGCCACGCTGTCCCTGCTGGTCGCCATGTTCCCCAGGGGCGAGCGGGCCCGCGCCATCACGGCGTGGACCGCCACCTCCGGACTGGCCATCGCCGCCGGCCCGCTGCTGGCCGGCTGGCTGCTGGAGGACCACGCGTGGGGCTCCACCTTCCTCATCAACGTGCCCGTCGCCGCCGTCGCCGTGGTGGGCGCCTTCATCCTGGTGCCGCCGTCCAGGGCGCGGGACATGGGCCGCATCGACTACGTCGGCGGCCTGCTGTCGATCGTCTCCGTGGGCTGCCTGGTGTACGCGATCATCGAGGGCCCGCACTTCGGCTGGGGCGCCGGCCCGGTCGCCGCGGCGGTGGTCGCGGGCGCCGGCCTGGTCGCGTTCGCCCTGTGGGAGCTGCGCCACCCGCACCCGATGCTCGATGTCCGCAAGTTCCGCCGGCGCCCCTTCAGCGGGTCGATGCTCGCGGTGCTGTTCTTCTTCTTCGGCACCTTCGGTTCGATCTACTACTCCACCCAGTTCCTGCAGTTCGTCCTCGGCCACGGCCCGCTGGAGACCGGTGTCCGGCTGCTGCCGCTGGCGGGCGCCGTCTTCGCGGGCGCCGCGGTCACCGGCCGGCTGACCCCGCGGCTCGGGGTCCGGGTGACGATCACGGCCGGCATGGCCATCGGCACGGCCGGCGTCCTCCTCCTGGTCCGGATCGGCCAGGGCTCCACGTACACCGACTTCCTGGCCTCGCTGCTGCTCCTCGGCTTCGCGATCGGCCTCAGCGTCTCCCCGGCCACCGACACCATCATGGACTCCTTCCCCGAGTCACAGCTCGGCGTCGGCGGCGGCGCCAACGACACCTCGCTCGAACTGGGCGGTTCCCTGGGCATCGCCGTGCTCGGTTCCCTGCTGGCCACGTCCTACGAGGACCGGCTGGGCGAACTGGTGGGCGGCCGGCTGCCGGCCGCCGCGCTGGACGCCGCCGAGGACTCGGTGGGCGGCGGCCTCGCCGTCGCCGAGCAGGTGGCGAAGGACCCGGCCGCCGGCCCCCGGCAGGCGCAGGCCCTGGTGGACGCGGTGCACGAGTCCTTCGCCCACGGCGTGGCGCACACCAGCCTCATCGGCGGCGTCATCATGGCCGTCGGCGCGCTGATCGTCCTCGCGGTCCTCCCGGGCCGCCGGAAGACCGGGGCCTCCACCGGTGTGGACGTCCCCGGAGCGCGACGGGAACTCGCCGACCGGCACTGAACCGGTGCCGGGCACGCGCGCCCGGGAGAGGCTCCAGCCCCTCGGCCTGGCCCACGCCCTCCTGGAGGCGGCGCACCACGCCCTCACCGCCGCGGACGATCCCACCGACCGGGCCTGGGTCGCCGACGCCCTCGCCGGCGCCCGGCTCGTCACCATCGCCGGCCCCCTGGACTGGACGCGGGGGGCCGACGCCCGGCATCGCCCTGCTCCCCCTGGTCGGCGGCCAGTGGCACATGGGCACGGTCGGTCCCCGCCTGGCGATCGTCAGCAACCGCGCGAACCCTGACGTGCCTCTCACCGGGGAACCGGTGACGGCCCGCCGACCCACGGGCGCCACCCCCTTTCTTGATCGATCGATCCAGATAAGCTACCGTGAGGCCATGGCGAGAACGCGGGCATTCGACACGGAGGCGGCGGTGAGCCGCGCGATGGACCTGTTCTGGACGCGGGGCTACGAGGCCACCTCCGTACGCGACCTGACCCAGCACCTGGGGATCGGGCAGGGCTCCCTGTACGCGGCGTTCGGCGACAAGGACGGCCTGTACCGGGCCGCCCTGGAGCACTACCGCAGCACCCTCGCGGCGGCCGCCCTGCGTGACCTGGCGGAGGGCGCGGACGTCCGCGCGGCGGTCCGCGCGCTGCTGACCGAGCGGGTCCGCATCGCCGTCGGACAGGGCGGCCGGGGCTGCCTCGCGGTCAACGCCGTCTGCGAGCGGCTGCCCGAGGACGCCACGACCCGGCGCACGGTGCGGGACATGCAGGACGCCAGCCGGGAGGCGCTCACCGAGCTGCTGCGGGCGGCGCGGGAGCGAGGCGAGATCGCGGCGCGGCACGACCCTCACACGCTCGCGTCCTTCCTGGTCACCTTCCTCAACGGCCTGCTGGTCTCCGCGAAGATCACCCCGGACGCCCGCGCCCTCGAACCCCTCGTGGACGTGGCACTGACCGCCCTCGACTGACGGCCCGCCGGCACCCCGGCCGGCCGTTTTTCACGGCCTGATTCTGTAACGATCGATAAAGAAACTTCGGCAGAACACACCGGAGCACACCGGAAAGCACCTCGGAGGACCCATGACCGCCCACTCCCCCACGTCGACCGCACCACCCGCCCTCGGCGGCAGCCGCTGGCACACGTTCCCCGCGGCCGGCACCACCCTGACCGCCCGTGAGTTCTTCACCGCGACCGAGCCGCTGCTGCAGGGCGTCATCGACGCCGGCGCCCTCACCGCCGCCGACGACGCGCTGCTGGCGGAGCAGATCCGCGCCACCCTCGCCCTCGGCACCCGGGAGACCTCCCTGCCGCTGCGCATCGGCCCCGACAGCGCGCCGCCGGCCCGCGAACTGGGCGCGCAGGCCGAGGAGATCGGCCGCGAGCTGGCCTCCTGGGCCACGGCGTCCTTCCGGCGGCTGCTCACCGACCGGATTCCGCTGCCCGCCGGCCCGCTGGTCGTGCGCAGCCACTGCTACGGCCATCTGCTCACCCCGGCCGCGGCCGAGCGCCTCCTCCACCGGGGCGGCCCCGTCACGATGCAGCTCTACAACGAGTGGCTGCACCAGATCGTCCTGCTGCGCGACGCCCTGCTCCCCTTCACCCCGTGGCAGGACGTGCCGCTGCGGATCTCCCCGCTCGGGCTGCGCCATCTCGAGGAGGCCCGCGACACCTTCCTCACCGAACTCCTGGTCCGGCGCGTCCGGCACACGAGTGTGGTGGCCTTCGCCCGCCGGGCCGTCACCGGCACCGACGGCCCGGACGGCTACGGCTTCGACGCGCCCGGCGGCACCGCCCTGCCCGCCGTCCTCGGCCTGCCGCCCCTGACCGCCCCCCGGTACCTGCTGACCTGGCGTCCGGGCCCCGCCCCCGGCGCCCCCGTCTCCTACGTCGCCGAGCTGCCGGACTACTACGCGGCCCCCCGCACGCCCGTCGAGGAGCTGCCGGCCACCCCGGCGGCGGCCGGCCCGCTCACCGCACGGGTCGTCCCCGGGCCGGTCACCGGCGCGACCAGGACCGCCGCCGTCGAGGTCACCCGCACCGACGGCACCACCGCCCGCGTCGACCTCGGCCAGGCCCTGCGCGGCCACCGCTTCGCCCGCCGGGAGGACGCCGCCGCACCTCTCCCCGCACGCACCGCGGAGCTGTGGACCGCCCTGCGCGCGCCCGGACTGGTGTGGACCGGGGCCGGTGACACCACCGTCGACGCCACCGGCCAGGACCCCCTGGTCACCCTGGCCCTCCTCGGCCGGCTCTACCCGGAGAACGTCACCCTGCGCGCCGCCGCCCACCCCGCCGACGACCGCGCCGGACGCACGGCCCCGGACGGCGGCGGACCGAGCCGCCTGCTGGTCCTGGCCGGACCCCCGGACACCCCGACGACCGCGAAGAAGAACGGAGCAGAGTCATGATGTCCGACCACGAGGGAACGCCCGTCCGCACCGGCCGGGCCACCGTCAACGGAACGAGCCTGCACTACCGGACGGCCGGGACGGGCCCCGCGGTGGTGCTGCTGCACGGCGTGCCCAAGACCGGCTACCACTGGCGCCACCTCCTGCCGAGGCTGACGCCGCGGTACACCGTCGTCGTACCGGACCTGCGCGGACTCGGTGACTCGGCCCGCCCCGCGGGCGGCTACGACTCCGCGACGATGAGCGACGACATCGCCGAGCTGATGGCCGGCCTCGGACACACGTCGTACGCCGTGGTCGGCGAGGACTGGGGAGCGGTGATCGGCTATCAGCTCGCCGCCCGCCACCGCTCGGCCGTCACCGCCCTCGTCTTCGCCGAGGCCCTCTTCCCCGGCTTCGGCTTCGAGGACCACACCGCCCTCACCCCGGAGAACGTCCACGGCGGCATGCACCTGTGGCATCTGGGCTTCTACTTCCAGCCCGATGTGCCCGAGATGCTGATCGCCGGCCACGAGCGCGAACTGATCACCTACATGATCAAGAACGAGCGCAGCCGCCCCGACAGCGCCACCCCCGACGCGATCGAGGAGTACGTCCGCTGCTACTCCCTGCCCGGTGGCGTCCGCGCGATGCTCGCGGTCTACCGGGCGATGCTCACCGACGCCGAACAGAACCGGCGGGCCGCGCGGAAGAAGCTGGACATCCCCGTGCTGGCCCTCGGCGGGGCGGCCTTCATCGGCGAGCGCGTCGAGTCCCAGGTACGGCACGTCGCCGACGACGTCACCGCCCATGTCTTCGACGCCGGGCACGACCTGGCGGAGGAGGTGCCCGACGAGATGGCCGGCGTCGTCCTGCCGTTCCTCGCCGGGGCCGCTCAGCGGCGGGCGTAGTACGGGGTCCGGCGGGTGGTGTCGGGCAGGTGGAGCACGTCACCGCCGTCGCTGTCACGGCGTACCGCGAGCCGGTCCGCCGATACTCCGGGGACGACGGACCGGGAGGTCCGGGTACCGCCGGACTCGGTGGCCGCGAAGACCCGGTCGGTGCCGTCCGGCTCGCCGGCCTGCCGGGCGCCGCCGCCATGGTCGGGTGGTGGCCGGGTTCAGGTGCGGGGCCGGCCGTGGGCGATCAGCTGAGGGGCCGCTCGGGGAGGACAGCCGGTACGGGGTGCCGTTCGCCGGGCCGGAGCCGGCCGTCTGGCGGGTGTGCGCCCGGGTCACCCAGGACCACGTCGTTTCCGCCGTCGAGATCACCGACCCGGGACCGCGCCCGGTCGGCGCCACCGTCCGGGTCCGGTACGCCCCGGCACCGCGGGTTCCACGCCTGTCCCACGGGCGACGGGCGCCCACACCGTCAGCGTGCCGCCGGCGGGACGTTCCGCGCGGACCCGGCCATGTGGTCCGTCCCCCGGCGGACGGAGTACACCGCCTCCCAGGAGGTCGGCTGGGTGGTCCCCGCGGACTCCGCGACCGGCCCGTGCCGGCTGGCGCCCTCCGCGCACGTGTGACCGGACCCGGTCATCTGGCAGCCGGACCCGCTGCCGAGTCCACGTCCCTGGACCTCCCGATGCCCCGGGGCCGCCCCCGCGCCCCGCGCGGGCCGGTCAGTTCCCGTCGGCCGCGCCCAGGCCGGTGAGGGCGCCCACCGGGTCGAGGTCCGGGGTGCCGCGGGGCCACCAGTCGTCGCGGTCCGGCTCGGACTCGTAGGCGTACCACAGGCCGTCGCGGCCCAGGCGGAGCTGGATGTGGCCGCCGGGGTGGGTGAGGTGGTTGCGCCACGGGCGGAACGCCGGCAGGTCGGCGGCGAGCAGCAGCGGCCGGGCCCGGTCGAACCGTCCGGCCGGCGGGTCCCACGGTTCCTCCAGGACGCTCAGTCCCTCCGCGCCGCCCTGCCGCCAGGCGGCCACCGCACGGGCCAGCTCGGCCGTGTCACGGCCGGCCGCCCGGGCCAGGGAGGAGTAGAGGGCGCGGGTCCCGGCGGTGAGACCGGACCCCGGCCGGGCGGCGGCCAGGCGCACCGCGTCCTGCCACAGCGTCAGCCCGCCGACCGGGTCCCGGCCGGTGGTGAGCAGGGCGTGGGCGCGGGCGGCGGCGTCGGTGGCCAACTGGTCCAGGGCGAAGGGGTCCGGACCGCCGGGCGCCGCCGGATAGGCGGGGGGCTGCTCGGGATGGGGCGGGGCGGGCAGCGGCGGCGGCAGGGGCGGAAGGGCGCGGGGGGTCAGCGCCTCGGTGGCACGGACGCCGGGGAACGCCGCCGGTTCCTCGCCCTGGGCGGCGCGGGCCGCGCGGGCGGCGCTCAGCCGGGACAGGGCGTCGAGCAGCTCGCGCTCGCCCCGGCCGCGCAGCAGGAGCAGCACGAACGGATCGGCGTCGAGCAGCCGTGCCGTCTGGTAGCAGAGGGCGGCGGCGTGCTTGCAGGGGTGGCCGGAGTCGGGGCAGTTGCAGCGCGGGGCGAGGTCGCCCGGGCCGGGGAGCAGGCGGACCCCGCAGTCCGCGAGCGAGGGCGGCAACTCCTTGTCGAGGAGGGCGGCGATGTGTCCCGGCCGCTCGGCGGCGGTGTCGAGGAAGCGGTCCCAGTCGGTGTCGTCCAGGGTGCGCAGCCGTACCTGCACGCGGTACGGCCGGGGGCGGCTGCCCTGGACGTAGGCGAGGACGAGTCCGGGCGTGACGGTGATGGCGTCGACATGCCCGCGCTCGGCATACGTCCGCCCCCGCGCCAGACGCCCCGCGTCCAGGGCGCCCTCCTCCAGCGCGGTGACCCACGCGTTGCCCCACCAGGTCCCCGCGAAGCCCGGCCCGGCGGAGGGGCCCGGCGGGAACGCGGGGAAGGTCCGCCGCAGCTCGCCGTCCCGGCGGGGAGCGGCCATGGAGGGGGGTGTCCGAGGGGGTGCGGCTTCGAGGGCGGGGGCGTCGTCGTCCGGGGCTCCGGTGGGGGGCGGAGGGTTGGTGGATGCGGTAGGGGTGGTGGCGGCCGGCTTGTGCGGTGGGGTGTTGGTGCGCCCGTCCGCCGGGGCGTCGGACGGCCGCTGCGGGGGATTGTTGTCCGGCAGGTGCGTCGGAGTGGTGGTCGGGTTGCCCGCCGGGGCGGCGGACGGCCGGTGCGGCGGGTCGTTGTCCGGCAGGTGCGTCGGAGTGGCGGTCGGGTTGCCCGCCGGGGCGTCGGACGGCCGGTGCGGCGGGGTGCCGGTGGAGTCGCTTCCTGCGGCGGGCGAGGAGGGTGCGGCGGAGGCCGCCGCGTCCTCGGAGGGTGGCCGGAGTGCGGCGGGGGCAGCCGCGTCCTCGGAAAGCGGCCGAGGTGCGGCGGGGGCTGCGGCGTCCCCGGAGGGCTCCTCCTGGTACGGCGGCCGGAAGGCGTGCGCCAGCAGGTCGCGTACGGTGCGGGCGCGGGCGTCCGCGGCGGACGGGGAGCGCACCGGACGGCGCCCGGAACCGGGCCTGCGCGCGGACGCGGTCTCCCGGGCCTGACGGGCCTGACGGCGCGCTGCCCGCAACGCCTCCCGCGCGCCGTCCCCGGGGCGGGCGGGAGCGGACGTCTCCGCCTCGGAGGCCGCGGGCTGGTCCCCGGCGGACGGGGGCGGAGTCGGCACGTCGTGCGGCCCCGGGGCGGGCGAAGTCCCGTCCGCATCGGGGGCGGCTGCCGCGGCCGTACCGGTGCCGCCGGCGGCGGCCCGGGACGCGGCCTTGGCCGGGCCGGCGGAGGGCGGGGCCGGCTCCCCGGCGGGCGGACCGGGAGCGGGCCGGGCCTCATCGCGAGCAGGGGACGCCGAGGCCGGCGCCGCAGTCGGGCCGGCGTCCGGCCGGGGCGGGGCGAAGGCGGGGCGGGTGCGGCGGGAAGCCGGGGGCGGGGGCGTGTCGTCGCCCTCCTCAGGACGGGCCGGTGACGCGTCCTGGTCCTCGGCCGTGGGGGGCTGCGGGGACGCCGCGCGGCGCAGTGCCGCGCGGGCCGCGTCGCCCGGGCGGGGGGCTGCGGGCGATGCGCGCTCGGCCGGCCGCGGCTCGGCGGACGCCGGTGCGCCCTGTCGTTCGCGTGCGGCGCGCAGCGCACGGCGGGCCTCGTCGGCGGGCCGGGAGGTCATGCCGGCCTCCGCAGGGAGACCAGGTCGGACAGCTCCCGGTCGGTCAGCTCGGTGAGGGCGGACTCGCCGGAGCCGAGGATCGCGTCGGCGAGGGCGCGCTTGGCGGCGAGCATCTCCGCGATGCGGTCCTCGACCGTGCCCTCGGTGACCAGGCGGTGGACCTGGACGGGCTGGGTCTGGCCGATGCGGTAGGCGCGGTCGGTGGCCTGTTCCTCGACGGCCGGGTTCCACCAGCGGTCGAAGTGGACGACGTGGCCGGCCCGGGTGAGGTTGAGGCCGGTGCCCGCCGCCTTCAGGGACAGCACCAGGACCGGCGTGGCGCCGTCCTGGAAACGGTCGACCATCCGCTCGCGCTCCGGCACCGGGGTGCCGCCGTGCAGCAGCTCGACGGGGACCGCGCGGGCGGAGAGGTGGGCGGTGAGGAGGCGGGCCATGCCGACGTACTGGGTGAAGACCAGGACCGAGCCGTCCTCCGCGAGCACCGTGTCCAGCAGCTCGTCGAGCAGGGCCAGTTTGCCGGAACGGACGGCCGCGCCGTCGCCCTGCCGCCGGTGGTCCTCCTTGAGGTACAGCGCGGGGTGGTCGCAGATCTGCTTCAGCGCGCCCAGCAGCTTCAGCACCAGGCCCCGGCGGGCGATGCCCTCCGCCGTCTCGATGGCCGCCATCGACTCGCGCACCACCGCCTCGTACAGGGCGGCCTGCTCCCGGGTGAGCGGCACGGGGTGGTCGGTCTCGGTCTTCGGCGGCAGCTCGGGGACGATGCCGGGGTCGGACTTGCGGCGGCGCAGGAGGAACGGGCGGACCAGGCGGGCCAGCCGGGCCGCCGCCTCCTCGTCCTCGCCGGTCTCCACCGCGCGGGCGTGCCGGGCGCGGAAGGACTTCAGCGGGCCCAGCAGGCCGGGGGTGGTCCAGTCGAGGAGGGCCCACAGCTCGGAGAGGTTGTTCTCCACCGGGGTGCCGGTGAGGGCGACGCGGGCGGGGGCCGGGATGGTGCGCAGGGCCTTCGCCGTCGCCGAGTAGGGGTTCTTGACGTGCTGGGCCTCGTCGGCGACGACCATGCCCCACGGCCGGTCGGCGAGGAGGGCCGCCGCCGAGCGCATGGTGCCGTAGGTGGTGAGGACGAACCCGCCGGACAGGCCGTCCAGGGTGCGGCCGGGGCCGTGGAAGCGGCGGACGGGGACGCCGGGGGCGAACCGGCTGATCTCCCGCTGCCAGTTGCCCAGCAGGGACGCCGGGCAGACCACGAGGGTGGGCTCGGGACGGGCCCGCTTCAGGTGCAGCGCGATCAGGGTGATCGTCTTGCCGAGGCCCATGTCGTCGGCGAGGCAGCCGCCGAGCCCGAGCGAGGTCATCAGGTCCAGCCAGGCCAGGCCCTTGAGCTGGTAGTCGCGGAGGGTGGCGGCGAGGCCGGGCGGCGGCTCGGCGGGGCGCAGCCCCGCGGTCAGCCGGTCGCGGAGGGCGGCCAGCGCGCCGGCCGGCACCGCCTCCACCGTCTCACCGTCGACCTCCGCGGTGCCGGTGAGGGCCACGGACAGCGCGTCGACCGGGTCGAGGAGGCCGAGGTCCCGCTTGCGGGCGCGGCGGACCAGCGCGGGGTCGACCAGCACCCAGCGGTCGCGGAGCCGGACGACCGGGCGGTGCGCCTCGGCGAGCCGGTCCATCTCGGCCTCGGTGAGCGGGTCGCCGCCGAGGGCGAGCTGCCAGCCGAACCGGAGCAGGTCGCCGCTCTCGAAGAAGCCGGTACCGTCGGTCGCCGAGCCGGGCGCGGGCCGGACCACGGCCGTCGCGGTGAGGTCCTGGGCCAGGTCGCGGGGCCAGTGGACGGCGACGCCGGTGGCGGCGAGCCGGGTGGCCGCGACGCCGAGCAGGTCGGTCAGCTCCTCCTCGGACAGGGCCAGTACGTCGGGCACGTCCTGCTCGGTGAGCCGGTCCAGCGGGGGCCAGGTCCGGGCGGCGCGGCGCACCGCGAGCGCCGTGTCCACCCGGGCGCGGGGGCCGAACGCCGGGTCCGCCGCGCCCGACCACAGATCGGCGACGTCGGCCACCAGGGTGGGGTCGGCCAGACTGTGCACCTGGACCACCGCGGCGCCGGCGGCCCGGCCGCGCCCGCTGTCCGCGTCGCCCAGCCCCGAAGCGTCGAACAGGTCGAACGGCGACAGGTCCAGGCGCAGCGAGATCCGCACCCCGGCGTCCATGCCGGCGGCGACCTCGGCGGCCCAGTCCCGCGCGCCGGGCAGCCGCTGGGCGGGGCGGGCGGCGAAGGGCCGGCCGAGGGCGTGCGGTGCCGCCGGGGTGCGGGGCAGGGTGTCGGTGACCGCGTCCAGGAAGGCGCGGACCAGCGCGCGGGGTTCGGGCAGCCGGAGCGGCCCGGGGCCGTCCAGCGGCACCGCGTGGCCCTCGGGCGGCAGGGCGGCGGCGACGGCCCGCAGGTGGGCGATGTCGTCCGGCTCCAGCGGGCCGGCCCGCCAGGCGTCGTGGCCGTCGGCGGTCAGGCCGGGCAGCAGCCGGCCGCGCGCGGCGAGCCGCAGGGCGTGCAGGGCGGCGGCGCCCCAGCAGGCGGTGGCGGGATGCGCGGCCGGGTCGTGCCGGGCGCGCACCAGCAGGGGGAGCGCCTCCTCGACGCTGAGGGTCAGCGCGGGGACGATCCTGCGGCGTACGCGGGAACCGTGGCGCCGTACGACCGTGAGCGGGGCGGGGGTGAGCGGGCTCACGGCCGGCTCGGCCGGTGCGTCCGGCTCCGGCGGGCGCGGCTCGGGCCACGCCCCTGGGCCGGGTGGTGTCCGTGGCTCGTAGGGGGTCGGTGCGTCGATCGGTGCCCGTGCCTCCGGTCGCTCCGCCGTGTCCGGGTCCCAGAAGGCGATCCGGCTCTCGCGTGGGAGCGCGGCGGGCAGGAAGACGGCGGCGAGGCGGACGGGGACGCGCGCGGCCGGGTCCGCCTCGCCGCCCGGTACTTCCCGCCCGGGCGCCGCTGTCATGCCGCTCATACGTCCTGCCACCTCCCGTCGTCGGACCGGCCCGTCGCCGGACCGGCCCGTCGCCGGACCGACCCGTCGTCGGACCACCTGTCTTCGACTCTACGGGCGGGGTCTGACAATCGGCTCCGGACTCCTGCCGCGGGCCGGTCAGGGGACGGTGCGGGAGACGACGTAGACCATCGGCGTCTGGGGGTTGGCGAGGTTGATCACGATGTCCTGGGTGGGGGCGGGGTTCTCCTGGGTGTGGATCAGACCCCACCACTGGCCCGGCGCGGAGAAGTCCCAGCCGGTGACCCGCCGGTCGCGGTCGCTGATGGAGATGTCGTCCCGCTCCAGATCGCCCCGGTCGACGCCGACGCCCGCGAGGAAGGCGTCCAGTCCGGCGGCGCTGGTCTCGAACTGGATGTAGAGGCGGCTGGTCTTCCAGTTGTTCGTCTCGTAGTACGCGACCTTGCCGGCCGGGTGCGGGACGGGGATCTGGTAGAGGCGGCGCTGGAGCTTGGAGGGCCAGCCCTCGGTCAGCCCGGTCGCGGAGTACTTCTCCTCCTTGTCCCGGCCGCTGCTGCGGCTCTGCTCGGCGGAGATCAGCAGGTAGCCCGCCGGGACGCCGATCAGCAGCACGATGATGAGCAGGGTGAGCGCCCGGCGGCGGATCATGTGCCGGCGGTCCTCGGCCGGGGACCCGGATTCCTTCGCGGGTCCGCCGTGCGGCGCTACGGCTCCCGTCACAGCGCCTCCCGCTCCGCACGGCGGGTCTGCGCGTAGCGCTCGTACCGCTCGTGGCGTTCCACCCGGCGGCGCTTGGCGCGGCGGAAGCGGCGGGCGACCAGGCGGGCCAGGTCGGCGGCGCCGACCATGCCGGCCTCGGGGCCGAGCTGGGCACGGACGATCCGGGCCTCGGGGCGGTAGCCGCGGCCGGTGAGCTGGCGCTTGAACGCGTCGCGGGCGGGGCCGATGAGCAGGTCGTCGGCGGCGCTGACGCCGCCGCCGATCACGAAGCAGGACGGGTCCAGGGCGGCGGCGAGGTTGGCGATGCCGACGCCGAGCCACTGGCCGATGTCCTGGAGCAGCTCGATGCACATGGCGTCGCCCTCACGGGCCAGCTCGGTGATCATCGGGCCGGTGATGTCACCGATGCTGCCCTTGACGTGCTCGATGATCCCGTACGCCACCGGGGAGTCGGCGGCGGCCAGCTCGCGGGCCTCTCTGACCAGGGCGTTGCCCGAGCTGTACTGCTCCCAGCAGCCGCGGTTGCCGCAGGGGCAGCGGTGGCCGCCGGGGACGACCTGCATGTGCCCGAACTCGCCGGCGACGCCGTACTTGCCTCGCTTGACCTGGCCGTCCTCCAGGATGGCGCCGCCGATGCCGGTGCCGAGGGTGATCATGACGAGGTGGTCCTCGCCGCGGCCGGCGCCGAAGCGCCATTCCGCCCAGGCGGCGGTGTTGGCGTCGTTGTCCACGAGGACGGGCACGGAGAGGCGGCCGGAGAGGCGGTCGCGCAGGGGCTCGTTGCGCCAGGACAGGTGGGGGGCGAAGAGGATGCGGTTGCGGTCGGCGTCGACCCAGCCGGCCGCGCCGATGCCGACCGCGTGGACGTCGTGGCGGTCGGAGAGGTCCAGGACCAGTTCGACGATGGTGTCCTCGACGACCTTGGGGCTCTTGGACTTGTCCGGGGTCTCCGCGCGGACCTTCTCCAGGATGGTGCCGTCGGCGTCCACGACGCCCGCCATCACCTTGGTGCCGCCGATGTCGATGCCGACCGTGGGGACGCGGGGGGCCGTCAGGTGGGAACGGCGTTCCCTGGTGCCGACGGTGCGCAGCGCCGTGGCCCGGCGGGAGCCGATGGGGGCGGTGAGGTCGCGGTAGGTGCTCATCGGGTGCGATTGTGCCGTACGGGGGTGGTGGGTGCCGAACCCTGCGGGTGGCGGCTGGGTGGGGGGGATGGTGGGCGGGAGGGGAGGGGTGCGGGGCGCCCGGTCCGGGTGCGCGGTTCCTCGCGCCCTTCAGGGGAGGACCCGGCCCCGGGGGCGGGTGCGGGTGAGTCGTGGTCGAGCGCGCGGTTCCCCGCGCCCCTGGGCCGTCGGCGCAAGGGGAGCGGAGTCAGCGCCCTCAGCGGCGTTCCAGCTCATGGCGGAGATCCTCGAGTTCGTTGCCGCCCGCCATCTGGCGGGTCAGTTCGTCGAGGGTGATCTCGTCGCGGGTGTGGTTGCCGGTCATCGTGCCGCGCTTGAGGAGGACGAAACGGTCGCCCACCAGGTACGCGTGGTGCGGGTTGTGCGTGATGAAGACGACGGCCAGGCCCTCGTCGCGGGCCGCGGCCACGTACTTCAGGACGACGCCCGACTGCTTCACGCCCAGCGCGGCGGTCGGCTCGTCCAGGACCAGCACCTTCGCGCCGAAGTACACCGCGCGGGCGATCGCCACGCACTGGCGCTCGCCGCCGGAGAGGGTGCCGATGGGCTGGTCGACGTCGCGCAGGTCGATGCCCATGCGGAGCAGCTCCGCGCGGGTGGTGCGGCGCATGTGGTCGACGTCCATGCGCTTGAAGGGGCCGGCGCCCTTGCGCGGCTCGGAGCCGAGGAAGAAGTTGCGCCACACCGGCATGAGCGGTACGACGGCCAGGTCCTGGTAGACGGTGGCGATGCCCCGGTCCAGGGCCTCGCGGGGCGAGGAGAGACGGGTCTCCTCGCCGTCCAGGGCGAGGGTGCCGCCGTCGTGCTGGTGGAGCCCCGCGATGATCTTGATGAGGGTGGACTTGCCGGCGCCGTTGTCGCCGAGCACGCAGGTGATCTCGCCGGCGCGGGCCGTCAGGGAGACGCCCTCCAGGGCGCGGACGTTGCCGTACTGCTTGCTGACGTCCGACAGTTCCACGAGGGGCGTACGACTCGATGGCTGGGTCACTTGGTGGCCTCCGCGCGCTTGCGGACCCAGGCGTTGAGCAGGGTCGCGAGGAGCAGCATCGCTCCGAGGAAGAACTTGAACCAGTCGGGGTTCCACTCGGCGAAGACGATGCCCTTGCTGGTCATGCCGAAGATGAGCGCGCCGACCGCCGAGCCGACCGCGCTGCCGTAGCCGCCGGTGATCAGGCAGCCGCCGATGACGGCGGCGATGATGTAGATCAGCTCGTTGCCGACGCCCTCGCCTGACTGGACGACGTCGTACGAGAAGAGCAGGTGCTGACCGGAGATCCAGGCGCCGAGGGCGACGCCCATGTAGAGGCCGATCTTGGTCTTCGTCACCGGGACGCCGACCGCGCGGGCCGCGTCCTGGTTGCCGCCTACCGCGAAGATCCAGTTGCCGGCGCGGGTGCGCAGCAGGACCCAGCTCGCCAGCGCGACCAGGACGACCCACCACAGGATGGTGATCTTGAAGTCGACGCCGCCGAGGGTGACCGTCGAGGCGAAGACCGCCTTGGCGGAGGTGAAGCCCTCCATGTCGGCGATGGACTTGGTGGAGACGGTGTCGTCGATCAGCTTGGTGAAGCCGAGGTTCATGCCGATCAGCATCAGGTAGGTGCCCAGCGTGATGATGAAGCTGGGCAACCGGGTGCGGCTGAGCATGAAGCCGTTGAAGGCACCGAGGGCGAGGGTGACCAGGAGGGACACGCCCACGCCGACCCAGACGTTCGCGGTCATCTGGTAGCTGGACATCGACGACAGCAGGGCGGAGGAGGTCACCATGACCCCCGCCGAGAGGTCGAACTCCCCGCCGATCATCAGCAGCGCCACCGGGACGGCCATGATGCCGATGGTGGAGGAGGCGTACAGGACCGTGCTGAGGCTGGAGGCGCGCAGGAAGCTGTCGGCGGCGAAGGCGAAGAAGAGGAAGACGGCGATCGCGCCGACGACCGAGCCCAGCTCGGGGCGGCCCAGCAGCTTCCGCAGCGGCGAGGCCCGCAGGATCCTCTCGTCGGCGGCCGGGGCGTCGGTGGCGGTCATCGGGTGCCCCGCTCCGTGTAGTCGGCCAGCGCGTCGGCGTCGTCCTCGGTGATGATCTGCGGGCCGGTGAGCACGGGCTGGCCGCCGCCGAGGACGTCGGCGTTGTACCGGTAGAGCCAGAGCAGGTCGACGGCCTCGTACCCCTGGAGGTAGGGCTGCTGGTCGACGGCGAACCCGAGGGTGCCGTTCTTCAGGCCGGCCGCGACCTTGGCGTTGAGGTCGAAGGTGTCGATCTCGGCCTTGCTGTTCGCGCCCTCCTTGGCCTTGACGGCGGTGTCCGCGTACGGCGCGCCGAGCGTGACGACGGTGTCGACGCTCTTGTCGGTCTGGAGCTTGGCCTCCAGGGCGGACTGCACGTCCGGCATGCTGGTGCCGGTGACGTAGAGCCGCTGGAGCTTGCCGTCGAAGGTCTTCTCTACGCCGTCGCAGCGCTGTTCGTGGCCGACGTTGCCCTGCTCGTGCAGGACGCAGACGGCGCTCTTGCGGCCGCGTTCGTTCAGTTCCTCGCCGACCGCCTCGCCGGCGATCGTCTCGTCCTGCCCGATGTGGGTGAGCGCGCCGAACTCCTTGGACTCGGCCGACCCGGAGTTCACGGTGACCACCGGGATGCCGGCCTTGACCGCGCGGGCCACGGCTGCCTTCATGGCGTCCGGCTTGGCGAGCGTGACGATGATCCCGTCGACCTTCTTGTCCACGGCGGCGTCCACGAGCTGCGCCTGCTGCTGGGCCTCGTCGTCGTGGGAGTACAGGAAGTTGATGTTGTCCTTGACGGCGGCCTGCTCGGCGCCGCTCTGGACGATGTCCCAGAAGGTGTCGCCGTCTCCCGAGTGGGTGATCATCGCGACGGTCCAGCGGGGCGTGTCCACCGCCGCCCTCCCCTGGGCCGCGGCGGCCTTCCGGGCGTCCTCGGCGCGCTTGCCGCCGGTACTGCTGCATCCGACGAGGGAGAGTGACAATGCCCCTGCCAGCGCGATGCCTGTCCAGGTCCGAAACCGTGCCACGAGGCGGTGCCCTTCTTGCTGTGTGCTGTCTTGCGGCGTTCTGTGGTGGTTCTGTCCCGCGTGAGGACCGGTGGGCCCACCGACCCAAACGCCCTATTGTCGGGCACGGGCGCCGGAGGCGGCACGCGGGGGGCGGGTGCCGGCCACCTTGTCAGGACATTGCGGCGTGCGCGGGCGGCGGCTCAGGGCCGTACGAGGAGCTGGAACTCGAAGGAGTACCGGGAGGGCCGGTAGGTGTGGGTGCCGTACTCGACGGCGCGGCCCGTGTCGTCGTACGTCGCGCGCCGCATGGTGAGCAGCGGGGCACCCGGGTCCTCGCCGAGCCGCTCGGCCTCGGCGGCGGTGGCGGCGCGGGCCCCGATGGACTGGCGGGCGCTGTGCAGGGTGATCCCGGCGCCCCGCATCAGCCGGTAGAGGCCGGTGGCCTCCAGCTGGCGGGTGCCGAGGTCGAGGAGGCCGGGGGGCAGGTAGTTGCACAGGTACGCGATCGGCTCGCCGTGGGCCAGCCGCAGCCGCTCCACGTGGTGGACCTCGCTCCCCTCCCCCAGGCCGAGCGCGGCGGCGGCCTCGGCGGGCGCCGGGACGACATCGTTGACCAGCACCGTCGTGCCGGGGCGCTGGCCGGCCGCCGCCAGGTCGTCGTAGAGGCTGCTCAGCTCCAGGGGGCGTTTGACCTGGCTGTGGACGACCTGGGTGCCGACTCCGCGGCGGCGGACGAGGAGGCCCTTGTCGACGAGGGACTGGATGGCCTGGCGGACCGTGGGCCGGGACAGGCCGAGCCGGGCGGCCAGCTCGATCTCGTTGCCCAGCAGGCTTCCCGGGGTCAGCGCGCCGCGCTCGATGGCCGCCTCCAGCTGCTGCGAGAGCTGGAAGTACAGCGGCACCGGGCTGCCGCGGTCGACGCCGAGGCCGAGCGCCACGGTCGGGTCCACTTCTGGTTTCGGCACGTGACCGAGCGTAGCCTCGCGCGCGGTTGACGGGAAGTCGTGTCGTCCGATTGTCCGGACATATGGCAGCACGGTCCACAGGCGTCCGGCCACCCCCTCCACCGGCGGGGTCACCGCGCCCGGCGGCACCACGGCCCGCACGTCGAACGGCGGAAAGGTCCGCTGCCCGCACGGGGGAAGGTGAGCTTGTCATCGTCGGCGGGACCGCCGCGGCGCACTCCGCGGACACCTCCGTCGCGGCCGTCGGCGGCATCTGCCACAGCGACCTGTTTCCGCGCAGGCCCACGACACCCTGGCCCTGATCGAGCGGGGCGGCCCCTTCCCGTACGAGCAGGACGGCACCGTCTTCCGGAACCGCGAGGGCGTGCTGCCCAGCCGGGCGGGCGGGTACTACCCCGAGTACACGGTGATCACGCTCGGCTCCGCCACCCGCGGCGCCCGGCGCATCGTCACCGGCGAGGAGTACCAGGAGGACTACTGCACGGCGGACCACTACGCGTCGTTCGACCTGGTCGACCACGACTGCTGAGCATCGCCCCGACGTGCCGCGTCCGGCCCCGGGCGCCTTCCGCCCCTCGCCCCGCGGACCCCCCACGCCTTCCGGCCGCGGGGCGAGGCACGTGACCCGCTCACCCCGCGCGGGACAGCAGGAAGGCCGGCCAGGCGGACGGAAGGGCTCCGGCCACCCGGCGGGCCGGTCGGGCCGTGCGTCAGCCGCCCAGTTCCTGGTGGCGGGCGGCGAGGCGGGCCGCGCCGTCCTCGGTGAGGGAGCCGAACAGCCGCAGGCGGGAGATGCCGCCGTCGGGGAAGATGTCCACGCGCGCGTGCGTGCCGACGGCCTCCTCGGGGAGCACGAAACGGTGGTTCGTGTCGGGTTGCAGGCGGGTGCGGGGCAGGATCTCGCGCCACTCGCCGTCCTCGCCGTCGCGTACGGAGACCGAGGCCCAGCCGGCCGCGTTGCCCTTCAGGCAGGCCGTGTCGATCTCCAGCGCGCGGATCGCGGAGCGGCCGGCCAGGCCGTAGGAGATCCAGTCGTGGCCCTGGTCGCGGCGGCGGCGCGTCTCCCAGCCGTCGTCCATCTTGCGGGAGCGGCCCGGCTGGATGGTGTTGGTGGCCGGCGAGTAGAAGAGGTTGGAGGCGTCCTCGACCCGGCCGCCGTTCTCCAGCGCGACCACGTCGAAGGTGCCGAGCGCGGCGAGCCAGGCGGGGTCCGGGACGACCTCGCCGTACACCCGCAGGCGGGCGATGCCGCCGTCGGGGTGCTGGTTGACGCGGAGGTGGGTGAAGCGCTGCTCGGCGTCGACCGCGAAGCCGTTGGCGGCGTGGCCGCCGACGGCGGTACGGGGGACGAGCGTCGTCCACTTCACGTCGTCGGCGAGGAGGGCCCCGGGCGACGGGGAACCCGGCACCGAGGTGGCCTCGACCGACACGGCCTGCGGGTAGTTGCCGCGGAAGTGGGCGGTGTCGACGACGATGCCGCGGATCACCCCGGGCGCGCCGAGGCGGACCAGCGCCCAGTCGTGGTCGTCGGCGGTGGGCCAGGGGTGCTCGGCGGAGGCGCCGCGGCGGCGGCGGGTCTCCCAGCCGTCCATGACCTTGCCCTTGTGGCCGAAGTGCTCGGGGTCGAACTCGGCCCGCTCGGGCACCAGCAGGTTCTCGCGCTGGGCGAAGAACTCGTCGTTGGCGGCGATGACACCGGCGCCGAGCCGCCGGTCGGCGAGGTCGGCGAGGTGGGTGAAGGGGAAGTCGGCGGTGCGGTAGTCCGCGTACGGGTCGCCGCCCGCGTAGGGGTTCGCGTCGCCGGTGAACATCGAGGTCGCCGTCACGGTGATCAGTTCTGCCTTTCGGTCGTCGGGCACGGTCGGGAGAGGGTCAGGGGGTGCGGGAGAGGAGCCGTCCCTTCGGTTCGGTGAACGCGCCCTCGTGCACGACGCGTCGGCCGCGCAGCCAGGTGGACTTCACGACGCCGTACAGGGTGCGGCCCGCGTACGCGGTGACGCGGTTGCGGTGCTGGAGGTCGGCCGGGTCGACGGTGAACGTCTCGTCGGGGGCGAGGACCGCGAAGTCGGCGTCGCGGCCCGCCTCGATGGCGCCCTTGCCGGTCAGTCCGACCAGGGCGGCGGTGCGCGCGGACATCCAGCGGACGACGTCCTCCAGGGAGTGGCCGCGGGCGCGGGCGGCGGTCCACATGGCCGGCAGGCTGAGCTGGAGGCCGGAGATGCCGCCCCAGGCGGTGGCGAAGTCGTCGGTCTTGAGGTCGGCGGTGGACGGCGAGTGGTCGGTGACCACGCAGTCGATGGTGCCGTCGGCCAGCGCCTGCCACAGCAGGTCCTGGTTGGCGGCCTCGCGGATGGGCGGACAGCACTTGAACTCGCTGGCGCCGTCCGGGACTTCCTCGGCGGTCAGGGTGAGGTAGTGGGGGCAGGTCTCGACGGTGAGGCGGACGCCCTCGGCCCTGGCCTCGGCGATCAGCGGGAGCGCGTCGCTGGAGGACAGGTGCAGGACGTGGACGCGGGCGTCGAACCGTTTCGCCTGGGCGATGAGGGCGGCAATGGCGGTGTTCTCGGCGTCGCGCGGGCGGCTGGCGAGGAAGTTCCGGTAGTGCGGGCCGCCCTGCTGCGGGGCGGCGGCCAGGTGGTGCGGGTCCTCGGCGTGCACGATCAGCAGGCCGCCGAAGGAGGAGATCTCGGCCAGGGAGCGGGCGAGCTGCTCGTGGTCGAGGTGCGGGAACTCGTCCACGCCCGACGGGGAGAGGAACGCCTTGAAGCCGAAGACGCCGGCCTCGTGCAGCGGGCGCAGGTCGGGCACGTTGTCCGGGAGCGCGCCGCCCCAGAAGCCGACGTCGACGTGGGCCTTGTCGGCGGCGACCTTCCGCTTGGTCTCCAGGTGGTCGACGGTGGTGGTGGGCGGGAGGGAGTTGAGCGGCATGTCGACGAGGGTGGTGACGCCGCCGGCCGCGGCGGCCCGGGTGGCGGTCCAGAAGCCCTCCCACTCGGTGCGGCCGGGGTCGTTGACGTGCACGTGGGTGTCGACCAGGCCGGGCAGGACGACGTGGTCGCCGACGTCCTCGACGCGGGCACCGGCCGGGACGGGGGCGTCGTACGGCAGGACGGCCGTGATCGTCTCCCCGGTCACCTGGATCGACGCGGCGCGCGTCCCCTCGGGTGTGACGACCCGTGTGGAACGCAGCACCAGTTCAGCTCCGGACACCCGAACCCCTCTCGCTGTATACGTGTTAACCGCCACGTAACGGACTTCAACGTTCTGTTGAAGGAGCTTCCCTCCGCCTCCCGCGCGCCGTCAAGGGGCACCGCGCGCCGGGGGCCGGCGCGCGATGGAACCTCTAGACGTTTCCACAAAGCGGAATTACTATTTCGACAAGCAGAACGTAGCTATGCACAAGCAGGGAGTCAACCGGCCGCCGGGTAGGCTTCTGCCCTCCCGTCCGCCCCGAAAGGAACGCGCCGTGCCGACGTCCAGCGCCAGCACCACCGACTCCGCCAGGCCCGCCGCGAGCGGCGGCGTCCAGTCCCTGGAGCGCGCCTTCGACCTGCTCGAACGGATGGCGGACGCGGGCGGCGAGGTCGGCCTCAGCGAGCTGTCCGCGAGCAGCGGACTGCCGCTGCCCACCATCCACCGCCTGATGCGCACCCTGGTGGCCTGCGGGTACGTCCGTCAGCAGCCCAACCGGCGGTACGCGCTCGGGCCTCGGCTGATCCGGCTCGGCGAGTCGGCGTCCCGGCTGCTCGGCACCTGGGCGCGCCCCCATCTCGCCCGGCTGGTCGAGGTAACCGGCGAGACGGCGAACATGGCGCTGCTGGACGGCGACGAGATCGTGTACGTGGCCCAGGTGCCGTCCAAGCACTCGATGCGGATGTTCACCGAGGTCGGCCGGCGGGTGCTGCCGCACTCCACCGGCGTGGGCAAGGCGCTGCTCGCCTCCTTCCCGCCGGAGGAGGTACGGGCGCTGCTGGCCCGCACCGGGATGCCCGCCGCGACGGAGAAGACGATCACCACGCCGGACGGGTTCCTCGCGGCGCTGGAAGAGGTCCGGCGGCAGGGGTACGCGATCGACGACAACGAGCAGGAGATCGGGGTGCGTTGCCTGGCCGTGTCCGTGCCCGACTCCCCCACCGCCGCGGCCATCTCGATCTCCGGCCCGGCCGGCCGGGTCACCGAGGCCGCGACCGCCACCATCGTGCCGGTCCTGCGGCAGGTGGCGGCGGAGCTGTCGGAGACCCTCCTCGCCTCCGGGCACGGCGGCCCGGCCGCCTGACCGGGGCGCCCCCGCGCCTCGACGGCGCTGCGGCGCGGCGGCTCAGCGGCGCGGCGGCTCAGCGGCGCGGCGACGCGGCGGCTCTCCGAAGAGTTCGACCGCGTGCCGGACCTCCGTCAGCCCGGCCGACAGGGCGCTGACCGAGCCGATCGCGCCGGCGAGCAGCAGCAGGGAGCGCCGCAGCCGCGGCACCTCCGGCACGCCGTCCGCCGCCATGGCGGCGAGACCGGCCAGCTCCTCCTCGGCGATGCCCCGGTCCGGGAACTCCGCGGGCAACGCGGCGAGCAGCCGGCGCAGCCGGGCCACCGCGGTCCGCAACTCCCGCACCCGCACGTCCTCTTCACCGGCGGCCACGCGCTCCTGACCCACGTCCGCGGTCGCTCGCTCCCGGCCCGCGCCCGCGGTCGTCCGTTCCCGTCCCACGCCGTCGGCCATGCGCTCCCGCCCCACGCCACGCAACACGGTCCCTCCCCCTCGCACGCCGTTGTGCGCCCTCTCGTGCTTCATTCCCCTTGCCCCCTGATGGCGCCCGCATCCCCGAGGACGCTGGTGGGCGCCGGGGGGACGCGGGTCAGTAAACGCCACCCCGGCGGGCCCGCGCCACAGCGCAGGCCGAAAACAAGTCCCCCGAAACCCGGCGCCCGCCGGGGTGTCGGCCGCGCGCTCCGGTATGCAGGACCCATGACGGAGTACGAAGACCAGGTCATCGCCCTGCTGCTCGCGGCGGGCGGCGGGCGGCGCCTCGGCGGACGCCCCAAGGCCCTGCTGGAACACCGTGGCCGCCCCCTGGCCGAGCATGCGGTGCGCACCCTGCGCGCGGGTGGCTGCGCCCGCGTGCACGTCGTGCTGGGGGCGCGAGCCGATGACGTACGCGCGCGGGCGGCGCTGGACGGGTGCGTGGTGGTGGAGAACCCGGAGTGGGAGCGGGGCATGGGGTCGTCCCTGCGGGCCGGTCTCCAGTCGCTGGCCGGGACGGGCGCCCGGGGGGCGCTGGTCTGCCTGGTGGACCAGCCCGGCATCGGCGCGGAGGCGGTGGCCCGGGTCCGGGGCGCCTTCCGGGACGCGGCGACGCTCGCCTCGGCCGCGTACGCCGGTGTCCGGGGGCATCCGGTGCTGCTCGGCGCGGACCACTGGGCGGGGGTGGCCGCGGCGGCCGAGGGCGACCGGGGGGCGCGGGCCTACCTCAAGGAGCACGCGCGGGAGATCACGCTCGTGGAGTGCGGTGACGTGGCGCGGCCCTACGACATCGACACCGAGGCGGATCTCGTCCACCTCGGGCAAGGGCGCCCCGGACAGGAGAACCCCGGGCGGAGGAGCCCGGGGCGGAGGAGCCCGGGGCGGAGGGAGTGAACCACGCGGTATCTCGACATCAACAAACCATTGAACTTCCACCATGAGGAAACTACTATCCGTTGTGCTACTCCGTGATCAGAAGTGCCTGTGCCTCAGAAGTGCCTGTGCCTGTTCGAAGGAAGTGACAGCTCATGTCCGCACCAGCGCCGTCTCCGCTGGCCATCGTCGACGCCGAGCCCCTGCCCCGGCAGGAGGAGGTCCTCACGGACGCGGCCCTCGCCTTCCTGGCCGAGCTGCACCGCCGGTTCACCCCCCGGCGTGACGAACTCCTCGCCCGCCGCGCCGAGCGCCGCGCCGAGATCGCCCGCACCTGCACGCTGGACTTCCTCCCGGAGACCGCCGCGATCCGCGCGGACGACTCCTGGAAGGTCGCCCCGGCCCCCGCCGCGCTGAACGACCGCCGGGTGGAGATCACCGGCCCCACCGACCGCAAGATGACCATCAACGCGCTGAACTCCGGCGCCAGGGTCTGGCTCGCCGACTTCGAGGACGCCTCGGCCCCCACCTGGGAGAACGTCGTCCTCGGCCAGCTCAACCTGATCGACGCCTACACCCGGAACATCGACTTCACCGACCCGAGGTCCGGCAAGACGTACGCGCTCAAGGCCGCCGACGAACTCGCCACGGTCGTCATGCGCCCCCGCGGCTGGCACCTGGACGAGCGTCACCTCCGGCTCGACGGCCGCCCCGTCCCCGGCGCCCTGGTCGACTTCGGCCTGTACTTCTTCCACAACGCGCGGCGCCTGCTGGACCTCGGCAAGGGCCCGTACTTCTACCTCCCGAAGACGGAGTCCCACCTGGAGGCCCGCCTCTGGAACGAGATCTTCGTCTTCGCGCAGGACTACGCCGGCATTCCGCAGGGCACGGTCCGCGCCACCGTCCTGATCGAGACGATCACCGCCGCGTACGAGATGGAGGAGATCCTCTACGAACTGCGCGACCACGCCTCCGGGCTGAACGCCGGGCGCTGGGACTACCTCTTCTCCATCGTCAAGAACTTCCGTGACGGCGGCGCCCGGTTCGTGCTCCCGGACCGCAACGCGGTCACGATGACCGCCCCCTTCATGCGGGCGTACACCGAACTCCTCGTGCGCACCTGCCACAAGCGCGGCGCGCACGCGATCGGCGGCATGGCGGCGTTCATCCCGTCCCGCAAGGACCCCGAGGTCAACAAGGTGGCCTTCGAGAAGGTCCGCGCCGACAAGGACCGCGAGGCGAACGACGGCTTCGACGGCTCCTGGGTCGCCCACCCCGACCTGGTCCCGATCGCCATGGAGTCCTTCGACAAGGTCCTCGGCGACAAGCCGAACCAGAAGGACCGCCTGCGCGAGGACGTCGACGTCAAGGCGGCCGACCTGATCGCCATCGACTCCCTGGACGCCAGGCCGACGTACGCGGGTCTGGTCAACGCCGTCCAGGTCGGCATCCGCTACATCGAGGCGTGGCTGCGCGGCCTCGGCGCGGTCGCCATCTTCAACCTCATGGAGGACGCGGCCACCGCCGAGATCTCCCGCTCCCAGATCTGGCAGTGGATCAACGCCGGTGTCGTCCTGGACAACGGCGAGCCGGTCACCGCCGAACTGGCCCGCGAGGTCGCCGCCGGGGAACTGGCGGGCATCCGCGCGGAGATCGGCGACGAGGCGTTCGCGGCCGGCAACTGGCAGCAGGCCCACGACCTGCTGCTGACGGTCGCCCTCGACGAGGACTACGCCGACTTCCTGACCCTGCCGGCGTACGAGCAGCTCAAGGGCTGAGTCACCGGCCGGTCTTCTCCGAGTGGCCCAGGGTCCTGCCCGGGGCCACTCGGTCGCGTACGGCCTTCTTGACGGCCGTCGGCTCCGGGAAGCCGTGCTCCCGGCGGTCCCAGACGACCTCGCCGGCGGCCCGGACGACGAAGACGCCCCCGGTGCCGGGCTTCAGCGCCACCTCGGTCAGCTCCGCCTCGAAGGTGGTGAGCAGTTCCTGCGCCAGCCAGGCCGCCCTCGGCAGCCAGCGGCACTGGGTGCAGTACTCGATCTCCACGCGCCGCTCGTCGTCCGTCATCCGCCGTGTCCTTCCTGTCGGTCCGTCTTCCCGCCGGTGCCGCCGCCCAGGTGGACCGACCAGTCCTGGGCCGCTCCCGGTTTGCCGTGCAGGTCGGGGACGCGTTTGAGCCAGTCCGGACGGCCCCGCCGGGTGCGCTCCGCCCGGCGGGCGTCCTCGGCGGCGAGTTCGTCCCCGGTGGGGAAGTCGGTGGGGAGCCAGGCCGCGGAGGCCCGGACGCGCGCGTACAGGTGGTCGACGTAGGCCCGGCGTACGTCGTCGGGGCCGGCGAAGCCCTCCTCGGCGGCGAGCCAGGCGTCCGGGACCTCGGCGGCGATCCCGCGCAGCAGCCCCTCGGTGACCCTCGGCGCCAGTTCCGCGTCGGCGGCCCGCACGTCGGGGGCGTAGCGGCCGAGGGCGTGGTGGCGGAAGTCGTACGCCTTGGCGGGGTCCGCGCTCTCCCACCGGTGGTGGAAGACGAGGGCGGCGCCGTGGTCGATCAGCCAGAGCCGGGGCGGGACGGTGCCGAGGGTCGGCCAGATCATCAGGTTCGAGCTGTGCACCGTCCGGTCGACGTTGGCGGTGAGGGCGTCGAACCAGACGATCCGCCCCGCCTCCACCGGGTCGACCGGGAAGGTCCGGGCGGCCTCGGGGGTGAAGTCGACGGCGCCCGGGAGATGGTCCATGCCCAGGTTGACGCCGGCGCTGGCCCGGTGGAGTTCGCGCACCTCCTGGTGCGGCTCGTCCGCGGCGATCACCGGGTCGAAGCCGACCAGCACCAGCTCGGGGAAGCGCAGCCCCAGCGCCCGCGCCAGCTCCCCGACGATCACCTCGGCGACCAGCGCCCTGCGGCCCTGCGCGGAGCCGGTGAACTTCACCACGTAGGTCCCGAGGTCGTCGGCCTCGACGACGGCGGGGACGGAGCCGCCGGTGGTGAGGGGTTCGATGTAGCGGGTGGCGGTGACGTGCCTCAGCATTCCTGAACCCGAACCGCCCACTTGGCCTTGCGTTCCACGACCACTCCTTGAACCGCTCATCGGGTGAGTCCGTCCGGGATCAGCCATGGGGAGGATCTGGGGAGTTCGGACCGGCATGCTGCCTCCCGTCCTCTCCAGCAGTGCGTCGACGGCCCTGCGCCCCTTGCTCCCGGCCTCCGGCATGAAGTGTGCATAGTAACCGAGGGTGATCGCCGGTGAGGAGTGCCCCGGCCGACGGGCCGACGTCACCACCGACTCGCCCTCCTCCAGCATGATCGACGCGGAGGTGTGCCGCGGCACGTGGAACCGCCCTGCGGGGCCGCTTCCCCCTGCCACCGCCTCGTCCCCTCGGCCTGGGGCCGGATGACGCCGGCCTTGGCCGGCGCGGGCTTCTTGTGTGCAAGTGTTCCACGCGTTCACCGCGATGACGTCGCCGAAGGTACCTGACCACGCCCGCGGGGGCCCGTCCGGGAGTCGTCATCCGCGCCTTCATGGTCGAGACCGGCATGCGCACCGCCTCGAAGGAGGGGGCGCGGGCCGACTGCGGTGACGGACGCGACTGCCTGCCGGGCGCGGCGCGGGCTCCCGGGCTGTTATCGGGTCCGCGCCTCAGCTCGTCCTGTTCCATCGCTGGCGGTCAACGGCGCACGTGCGGCCCGAAACCCGTGCGGCCCGCCGGTTCCAGTCCCTCCTTCACGTGTCGCGGTGCTCGCCGACGCCGTACGCGAAGCGGGAGGTGAACACCCGGTCCACCCAGTCCTTGAGGATCGCGGGCATCGTGTTCCACCACAGCGGGAACGGGAAGACGAGCGTGTCGGCCCACAGCAGCTTCTCCTGCTCGGCGCGGACGTCCGGCGCGAGCGTTCCGGCGTCGAAGGCCCGGCTGCCCGAGTCCCGGGCGACCTTCAGCGGGCTCGATGTGTCGGGGCCGTAGTCCGTGGCGTCCACGACCGCCTTCCAGTTCATCGCATAGAGATCGCTCACCCGTACCTCGTGCCCGGCGGACTCCAGCGTGGAGACCGCGACATCCTTCAGCGAGCCGTTGAGCGACTTCGGCTCCGGGTGGGCGTAGACGATCGGCGTCTTCCTGGGAACTCCTTCGGATCGGATGCCTCCGATCCTGGGCGTCCCGCCGTCCGGCGTTCAGGGGCTCCTCATCCATCGGCCGGGACCTCCTGGTAACGGCGGGACCATCCTCACGGGCCCTGCCCAAGCCATGAGGCACATGGACGATCTCGCGGGCTTCCTGCGGACCCGGCGGTCCCGGGGCGACCCGGTGGCCGCCGGCATCCCCACCGACAGCCGCCGCCAGCGGTCGTGACCCGGCTGCTCAGGGCCGCCACGATCGAGATCGCCGCCCCGCCAGGGATCAGGAAGGGGCCGAGCTGGAGGGTGCTCAGGCCGGTGACGCTGGTCAGCACCAGCGGGACCATTACCAGCAGGCCGATCCCGTTGCCGACCAGGAAGACCGTTCCCATGGGGAACCGCCGCATCACGAATCCGCCGGCAGGGAAACACCGCGAGGGTCGCCGCCGTGGTGGCGGCGACCCGGTGCGCTGTCGTCGGGGGCGGATCCGCTCAGGCGCGGGTCCAGCGCTGGTTGCTCCCGTTCGCGCAGGTGTAGAGCTGGATCGGGCTGCCGTTGGCGGTGCCGGCGGCGTCGAGGCAGAGGCCGGACTGGACGCCGACGATGGTTCCGTCGGAGTTGAGGCGCCACTTCTGGTTGTCGCCGCCCCAGCAGCCGTAGATCTGGACCTTGGTGCCGCTGGCGGTGCCGGCGGCGTCCAGGCACTTGTCGCCGTACACCCTGAGTTCACCCGCGGTGGTGTACGTCCACTGCTGGTTGGTGCCGCTGTGGCAGTCCCACAGCTGGAGCTGGGTGCCGTCGGTGGTGCTGGTGCCGGGCACGTCCAGGCAGCGGCCCGAGCCGACGCCCTTGACCGGTCCGCCGTCCGTGGGGGGCGTGGAGGTACCGCCGTTCAGTGCGTTGAGGACGGCGGTGTAGGCGGGCTTCTTGCTGCCGTCGCCGTTGAACAGCAGCGGTGTGTCGCCCGATCGCCAGGAGTCGGTGTCGCGCACGCCCCAGACGGTGATGCCGAGGCAGCGCGGGACGGCCAGGCAGTCGTTGGTCACGTTGGCGTAGGTCGTGGCCGAGGCCCCCTGGATGTCGAGCTCGGTGATGGCCACGTCGACGCCGAGGGCGGCGAAGTTCTGCAGGGTGGTGCGGAAGTTGCTGTTGTAGGGGCTGCCGCTGTTGAAGTGGGACTGGAAGCCGACGCAGTCGATCGGGACGCCGCGCTGCTTGAAGTCCCGGACCATGTTGTACATGGCCTGGGTCTTGGCCCAGGTCCAGTTCTCGACGTTGTAGTCGTTGTAGCAGAGCTTGGCGGACGGGTCCGCGGCGCGCGCGGTGCGGAAGGCGACCTCGATCCAGTCGTTGCCGGTGCGCTGCAGGTTGGAGTCGCGCCGGGCGCCCGAACTGCCGTCGGCGAAGGCCTCGTTCACGACGTCCCACTGGGCGATCTTGCCCTTGTAGTGGGCCATCACGCCGTTGATGTGGTCGATCATCGCCTGGCGCAGCGCGCTGCCGCTGAGGCTCTGCATCCAGCCGGGCTGCTGGGAGTGCCAGGCCAGGGTGTGGCCGCGTACCTGCTTGCCGTTCTGCACCGCCCAGTTGTAGACCCGGTCGGCGGCGGTGAAGTTGAACTGGCCCCGCTGCGGTTCGGTGGCGTCGATCTTCATCTCGTTCTCGGCCGTGACCGAGTTGAACTCGCGGTTGGCGATCGTCGTGTACGCCGAGTCACCCAGCTTGCCCGAGGCGATGGCGGTACCGAAGTAGCGGCCGCTCTGCGCCGCCGCGGCGCCTAGTGTGCTCTCCGCCGCCTGGGCGGTCGGCGGCGCGACCAGTGCGGCGACCACCGCGAGGACGCCGACGAGCAGCGCCAGCAGCAGGCCGCGGGTCTTCCGGCGGACGGCCGGTCCGGCAAGGGCGTATGAGCCCATGACTGTGCCTCCAAGGTCGACATGAGGGAGGGAGGGACTGGAGTGTCTGGAGTGTCTGGAGTGCGGAGTGCGGAGTGCGGAGTGAGGGGGAGGGCGTGGGACGTCCGGTGGGCGCCGGGGACCCCTGTCAGTAGCCGTAGACCATCTTGTAGGCGACCTCGGGGAGGAACTGTCCGGCGGTGGAGCCGGTTCCGACGCCGCAGTTGCCGTCCGACTCGCCCGGGGTCTTGATCCACAGGAGCATCTCGGCGCCGCCGCCCGTCCGGGTGGGCGTGCCGATGCGGCGGCCCGCGGGGTTGCACCATTGCCCGTCGGAGCCGTTGCCGTTGCGGCTGGTGTCCACGACGAACGGCTTGGTGTAGCCGTAGCGGGCGCTGAGTTCGCTGTTGACGGCGTTGCCGTAGGCGGTGTTCTCGGCGGTGGTGAAGTAGTTCGAGACGTTGAGCGAGAAGCCGTGGGCCTGGCGGAGGCCGGCCTCGTGGAGGCGCCGGGCCATGGTCGCCGCGTCGGCCCAGCGCGGGTTGCCGGCGTCCATGTAGACCCAGGTGTTGGGGGCCTGGCGGGCGAACTGGGCGAGGGCGCCGGAGAGCATGGCTTCGCGTTCGTCGATCTGTGCCTGGGACATGCAGCCGTAGTCCCCCAGGGAGTCCGGTTCGAGGATGACGACGGCCGGGCGGGCCGCTATCCCGCCGGCGAACTGGGCGATCCAGTCGGCGTAGGCGGACGGCGACGCGGCTCCGCCGGCGGAGTGGCCGCCGCAGTAGTCGCGGTTGTAGATGTTGTAGGCGACGAGGAGCGGCAGCTTGTCCTGGCGGTCGGCCGCTCCGGCGTAGGCGCCCGTGGCGGTGCCGATGGTGCCGCTCCAGGAACCGAACCAGCGGGCCATCGGGGTGTTGGCGATCGAGGCGTTGATCGCGGCGGCCCGGCCGTCGCCGGGGTTGGCGGCCACCCACCTTTTCGCGCTGGAGTCGGGGTCCACATAGAACCCGCTGGTCATGGTGGTCGGGTCGGCCGCGTGGGCGGACGGTGCGGCGGCGAACGCCAGCGGCAGGGCGATGAGCGCTGCGGCCGAGGCGCGGAGTCTGCGGCGCATGACGGAACCTCGTTCTCCTGGGTCGGGGAGCGGGAAGCGCGGTGCCTGATTGATGCGGGCATGACAAGCGGAGCTGGCGGCATCCCGGTCTCGCGCGGAATGAGCAAGCTGCCGCACGTTCGGAATGCCGAATGCGGGACGGTCTGTCGAGCTTTCTGGATGATATGAGCCCAGCACGCGCCGTCAATCCTTCTCGCAGAATTCGCCCCGCATCCCGAAACATTCGGGGCCGATCGCGCCATCGAGAGGCCGGTGACCGAGCAATCCTGGCGGAAGTGTTGACAGCGCCAGCGACATCCCTAGGGTCCGTCGACATCCTTCGGATGATGAAGTTTCCGAATGCCGGTCGAAATTTCGAAGCGGGACCGCGTCCGTGACGGTCTCAGGGCCTGGCATGTGAACGACCGGACCGGGTACGCGCTGTTACGGCAGCTCACCCGCCCGCGTGCGGGGATGCGGCTGCCGGCGACCGGGGCCGTGCACCCGGCGGGGACACAAGTCGCAGAGGCCATCAGGAAGAGGACGCAGTGGACGATCCGTCGGTTGAGGAGTCAGCGGTGCGGGCGGTGGGCTGGGCGCGTTCGCTGCCGATGGACACCGGTCCGAAGGCCGCGCGCGACTGGGCACTCGGCCATCTGGAGACGATCGGCTGGACCTGTGACAGCCCGCAGCCGGTGGACGACGTGCTGCTGACCGTCTCGGAACTGGTCACCAACGCCCATGTGCACGCCCGTTCCACCGCCCGGCTCGTGATGACCTGGGACAGCCAGTGCCTGCACATCACGGTGCACGACGACAACCGGAACCTGCCCGAGCCCCAGGAGCCCAGCGGTGACCGCCCCGGCGGACGGGGCCTGCTGCTCGTGGAGGCCCTGGCGGACAGCTGGGAGGCCCGCCCCTGCCCCTACGGCAAGTCGGTCACCGCCTGCTTCCACCCGGTGACCGCCGCCGGCCGCGCCGACTGACGCGCGGCTCACCCGACGATCGCCCGACTCGCCTCTCCTGCCGGTCCCGGACGCGTGCGGCCGCGCGGCGCGGCGGCGCCCCGCGGTCAGCGCCGGTCAGCGCCTTAGGCGGTAGCGGACGTGGGCGATCTGCGAGGCGAAGGTGCGGCTCTCGACCAGTTCCAGGGCCACCCGGCGCTCGTCGTGAGGGAAGAAGGGGATGCCGCCGCCGACCAGTACGGGGTGGACCCTGATCAGGTACTCGTCGATCAGGTCGAGCGCGGCCGCCTCGGCGGCGAGGGTCGCGCCGCCGATCGCGATGGCGCCCTCCCCCGGTTCGGCCCGCAGCCGCTCGACCTCCTCGGCGAGACCGCCGCCGGCCAGGCGGGTGCCGGTGCCCCGCACCGACGTCAGCGTGCGGGAGAACACCACCTTGGGGAGGCTCTTCCAGAGCGCGGCGAACTCGCGCTCCGCGGCGTCGAGGGAGGGATCCCGGTCGGCGTTCTCCCAGTACAGCATCGTCTCGTAGAGGCGCCGTCCCAGCAGGTGGGCGCCGAGCCCGCGCACCTCGTCGGTGGCGAGGCGGAACACCTCCGCGTCGGGCACCGACCAGTCGAGACCGCCGTCCGGCCCGACGATGTACCCGTCGAGCGAGACACCCATCGAACAGGTCACGCCGCGCATCGCACGTCCCCTCTCGGTCGCAGGGTTCCGACCGTACGGCCTCCGGGCGTCGCGGGACGCGCGGTCACGTATGTTGACGCCCATGCAGTCCTACACGATCGGCCAGGCGGCACGGCTGCTCGGCGTCAGCCCCGACACCGCCCGCCGGTGGGCGGACGCGGGGCGGGTGGCCACGCACCGGGACGAGAGCGGACGGCGTCTCGTCGACGGCCGGGACCTGGCCGCCTTCTCCGTCGAACTCGCCCGGTCCGGTGACGACACCGGGGAGGCCGCCTCGTACACCTCCGCGCGCAACGCCTTCCCCGGCATCGTCACCGCCGTGAAGCTCGGCGACGTCGCGGCGCAGGTCGAGATCCAGGCGGGTCCGCACCGGCTGGTGTCGCTGCTGACCCGCGAGGCCGTGGAGGAACTCGGTCTGGAGGTCGGCATGGAGGCCACCGCCCGCGTGAAGTCGACCAACGTGCACATCGACCGCGCCTGAGCCGCCGCGTCCGTAGCAACGCACATGCCACCTTCACGGTCCGCCGGTCCCGCTGATGCGAACCCACAGGTGACTTCCTCCTGGCATCTGCGGGACTATCATCGGGACATCCTGTCCGTCGGGACCGGTCAGACCTGCCAGGACCGTGCCGGGACCTGCCAGGACCTTCGAGGAGTGGACCTGTGATGACCCGTACCCTGCGGGCGGCCGGCGCGGGCGTCGCCGCGCTGCTCGCCCTGAGCGCCTGCTCGTCGTCCGACGAATCCGCCTCCTCCTCCTCCGCGTCGTCCGGCGCTCCGGGTTCCTCCGGCTCGGGGCGGGTGTCCGGCACGGTCACCGTGTTCGCCGCCGCCTCGCTGAAGGAGAGCTTCACGACGCTGGGCGAGACCTTCGAGAAGGCCCACCCCGGCACGAAGGTCACCTTCAGCTTCGGCGGCAGCGACTCGCTCGCGGCGAGCATCACCGGCGGCGCCCCCGCCGATGTCTTCGCCTCGGCCAGCCCCAAGACGATGAAGATCGTCACGGACGCCGGGGACACGTCCGGGACCCCTGTCACCTTCGTCCGCAACCAGCTGGAGATCGCCACCCTCCCCGGCAACCCGGACCGGATCGCGTCGCTGAAGGACCTCACGGACACCGCGCTGAAGGTCGTGCTCTGCGCCGAGGAGGTGCCCTGCGGCGCCGCCGCGCGGAAGGCGCTGGACGCGAGCGGCCTGAAGCTCACGCCCGTCTCCTACGAGCAGGACGTCAAGGCCGCCCTGACCAAGGTCGAGCTGAAGGAGGCCGACGCCGCCGTCGTCTACCGGACCGACGTGCGCGCGGCGGGTGACAAAGTGGAGGGCGTGGACTTCCCCGAATCCGCCGGCGCCGTCAACGCCTACCCGATCGCCCGGCTCGAGGACGCGGGCAACGCCGCGGGCGCCGACGCGTTCATCGACCTCGTGCGCTCGGCCGAGGGGCGGAAGGTGCTCACGGACGCCGGGTTCCTGACGTCGTGACGGCGGGCGACAAGGCCGTACTCCCCCGGCGCCGACGCCGGCGCGCGGGGGCGCAGGTGCGCGGGGTGCCGCTGCCGCTGCTGGTGCCCGCGCTGATCGGGCTCGCCTTCCTGATCGTGCCGCTGCTCGCCCTGCTGGTGCGGACGCCCTGGTCGAGCCTGCCGGAGCTGCTGACCGGCGCCGAGGTGTGGCAGGCGCTGCGGCTGTCGCTGCTGTGCGCGACGGCGGCGACCGCGGTGAGCCTGGTGATCGGCGTGCCGCTGGCCTGGCTGCTGGCCCGGGTGGAGTTCCCCGGGCGGGGTCTCGTACGGGCCCTGGTGACGCTGCCGCTGGTGCTGCCGCCGGTCGTCGGCGGCGTCGCCCTGCTGATGGCGCTCGGCCGCAACGGCATCGTCGGGAAGTGGCTGGACGACTGGTTCGGCCTCACCCTGCCGTTCACCACCGCGGGCGTGGTGATCGCGGAGGCGTTCGTCGCGCTGCCGTTCCTCGTCATCAGCGTCGAGGGCACCCTGCGCGCCGCCGACCCCCGCTACGAGGAGGCGGCGGCCACGCTGGGCGCCTCCCGGTTCACCGCCTTCCGCCGGGTCACGCTGCCGCTCATCGCGCCGGGCATCGCGGCGGGCGCGGTGCTGGCCTGGGCGCGGGCGCTCGGCGAGTTCGGGGCGACGATCACCTTCGCGGGCAACTTCCCCGGCCGTACCCAGACGATGCCGCTCGCCGTCTACCTGGCCCTGCAGAGCGACCCCGAGGCGGCCACCGCGCTCAGCCTGGTCCTGCTCGCCGTGTCCGTCGCCGTCCTCGCCGGGCTGCGCGACCGCTGGATGACCGCCGGATGACCGCGGAAGACGGGGACGAGATGACCGGGGCGGGGACTGCCGGGGCGGGGGGTACCGGGACGGGGACTGCCGGGACGGGGGGTACCGGGACGGGCAGTGGTCTCGACGCCCACCTCGTGGTGGAGCGGGGCGCGTTCCGGCTGGACGTGGAGCTGGCCGTCGCGCCCGGCGAGGTGGTCGCCCTGCTCGGGCCGAACGGCGCCGGGAAGACCACCGCCCTGCGGGCCCTGGCCGGACTGACCCCGCTGACCGGCGGGCGGCTGCGGCTGGACGGCGCGGCGCTGGAGCGCACCCCGCCCGAACTGCGCCCGGTCGGCGTCGTCTTCCAGGACTACCTGCTCTTCCCGCACCTGACCGCGCTGGACAACGTGGCCTTCGGGCCGCGCTGCCACGGCGCGTCCAAGGCGCGGGCCCGCGCGCAGGCCGCCGAGTGGCTGGACCGGCTGGGGCTCGCCGGGCACGCCGGTGCCAAGCCGCGCCGGCTCTCCGGCGGGCAGGCCCAGCGGGTCGCCGTGGCCCGCGCGCTGGCCACCCGGCCCCGGCTGCTGCTGCTCGACGAGCCCCTCGCGGCGCTGGACGCCCGGACCCGGCTGGAGGTCCGGGCCCAGTTGCGGCGGCATCTCGCGGAGTTCGAGGCGGTCGCGGTGATCGTCACCCATGACCCGCTGGACGCGATGGTCCTCGCGGACCGGCTGGTGGTCGTGGAGAACGGGCGGATCGTGCAGGAGGGCGGCCCGGCCGACATCGCGCGCCGCCCCCGTACCGACTACATCGCCCAGCTCGTCGGCCTCAACCTCTACCGGGGCGAGGCCGACGGGCACACCGTCCGGCTCGGCTCGGGGCAGACGGTCACCACCACCGAGGAGCTGACCGGGCCGGTCTTCGTGGCGTTCCCGCCGGGCGCCGTCACCCTGTACCGGGACCGTCCCGCCGGTGCCAGCGCCCGCAACCTCTGGCGCTGCGAGGTCACCGGGCTGGAGAGCCACGGCGACCGGGTCCGTGCCGCGCTCGGCGGGGAACTGCCGCTCGCCGCCGACCTCAGCGCGGTCGCGGCGGCCGAACTCGACCTGCGTCCGGGCGCCGAGGTCTGGGCGACGGTGAAGGCGGCCCAGACCCACGCCTATCCGGACTGACCGCCCCCTGCCCGGCGAGCGGGTTGGGCAGCGGCCGGTAGCGGGCGTCGGCGCCGTCCGCGCCGGTCCAGCGCAGCAGCAGGTTGGTCTTGCCGGGCAGGGTGGGCGCGGTGAGCAGCGCGGGGATCTCGGGGAGCGGATGCCGGGCGAACGCGCGGCGGGCGGCGGGCCAGGGGTCCAGGCCGGGGTGCCGGTCGGCCAGCGCACCGGCGATCTCGGTGAGGTGGTTGACGACCAGGCAGTACACCAGCCGCTCCCAGCCGGCCGCCCGGTCCACGTCACCCAGCAGCTTCACGCCCTCGGCGTCCCGGAACAGGGCCTGTACGGGCGTCCCGTGGGCGTCGACCGCGACCAGGGTGTTCTGGAGGTGGGCCTCCAGGACGACGCCGTGGTCGTGGAAGGCGGCCAGGGCCGGGGGGACGACCCGGGCGAGGTACGCCTCCCACCAGGCGCCAGGGTCGGCGGCGGTGTCGAGGGGGCTGCCCGCGAAGCCCTCGGCCAGCCCGGCGGCGAGCAGTGGGACCGCGCCGGGCAGCAGGTGGCCGCGGAGTCCGTCGCGGACCAGGACGGCGAGTTCCTCGAAGGCGAAGGCGGCGGTGCGGTAACCGGTGTCCGCCAGCCAGGCGGCGTTCCCGTCGAGCGCCGCGAACGCCGCGCGGGCCGCCGTGTCCGTACGGCACAGCTTCAGCAGGTCGTGGCGCCACAGCCGGCGGATGTCGTTGGTGATGCGCACGTCGAGGCTGAACTTCAGGAACAGGTCGGGTCCGGGCGCGTAGAGCGTGCGGATCGCCGCCGTGGGCCAGACCGGGGCCGGGGTCTCGCCGAGCCGGATCAGCCGGCCGTCGGCGAAGGCCGGGGCGAGGGCGTCGGCGGTCAGGGCGAGCTGCCAGGGGTGCGCGGGCAGCAGCCGGTAGCCGGGCGGGGCGTCGCCGAGCGCGTCGAGGGCGGAGGTGTCACCCTCCTCGACGACGAGGTCCGCGCGCACGCCGAGCAGCGTCAGCGGGAAACGGGCGTGGGCCTCGGGGGCGTACGGCAGCCAGGCCGCGGCCGGGCCACCGCCGCGGGCCTTGGGGGCGGGGTGGTGGGTGTGGCCGGTGAGCAGGGCCTGTTCGGAGCGGAGGTAGGGGTCGGCGGGCGGGTCGGCGACGGCGCGGGCGGTCAGCAGGGCGGCGACCGCGTCCCGGCTGTCGGTCATCTCGGCGGGCAGTTCGTGGTTGGGCAGGCCGGTGTGCCGGAGCAGCTCCTCCGCGACGAGGGCGACCAGGTCCGGGTGGCCGAGGCGGTGCCAGCCGGCCGCCGTGCGCACCTCGGGTTCGGCGGGGCGCCGGCCGCCGCGCACCCGCAGCAGCCGGCCGGTGCCGGGCAGCCGGTACACCCGGCGGTCACCGCCGGCGCCGCGATGGCCGGGCAGGGGCTCGGCCACCTCGCGCAGCAGGCAGTTGAGCAGCGGCACCGCCGCGTGGGCGTCGGCGAGCGCCGCGACGCCGGCACGGCTCACGGCGTCGCCGCCGGTTGGCGGGGGCAGGACATCCACGCGTTCCACTCGTTCCCTACGGTCTGTCATGGGCGGAGAGGATCAGTATGTCTGCCCTCGTCACTCCGCCGTGACGCCCCCGACCCGTACCGAGTCCGCACCCGAAGGAGCCGCCGTGCACCGTCCCCCCACCGCCGAGACCGAGGTCGCCGAGGAACTGGCCGCCGTCCGGCCCGGTCTCGTCGCCGGGTACACGGCCGCGCTGCCCGGCGCCCGCGCGGCCGTGCTGTCCCGGCTCTGGCGTGCGCTCGCCCATGAGCCGCTGCCGTGGATCGCCGGCCGCGAGGCCGCCGCCGGGGAGCTGGTCCTGCGGCTGCGGGACGGCCGCCGGCTGTCCGGCCCGCCCGCCGACCCGTACCGCACCGGCTCCCCTGTCACCGCCGTACGGTGCGCCGGGCGGGAGTACGGCGATCCGGCGCGGCTGATGACCGCCCTCGCCGTGCCCGGCGCCGAGTCGTTCGCCGGGGAACTCGGGCACAGTGTGGCCTCGTTGGCGCTGTCCCGGGCGGGCCGGGGCGCGCCGGCGCCGGAGTGGCCCGGGAACGGCTGGGAGTGGGAGCAGCGGGTCGTCGACGGACACCCCTTCCACCCCGGCTGCCGCTCGCGGCCCGGTTTCTCGGTGGCCGAACAGCTCGCCTACGCGCCCGAGCACGGGCCGGTGGTGACGCTGCGGCGGGTGGCGGTGCCGGCCGGGGAGTGCCTGGTGTCGGGCGACTGGCCGGCCGCGCTGCGGGACGCCGGGCGGCTGCTGCTGCCGGTGCATCCGTGGCAGGCGGCGCATGTGCTGAAGGGCGCGGACGAGGACGGCGGCCCGGGACTCGACGCGCATCCGCTGATGTCGCTGCGGACCCTCGCCGTGCCCGGCGGGCCGCACGTCAAGACCGCGCTGTCGGCCCGGCTGACCTCCTCGGTCCGGGACATCTCCGTCGCCTCGGTCGCCGCCTCGGCGACGCTGTCGGCGTTCGGCGAGGGGCTCGCCGCGCGCTGCGAGGGGCTGCTGCACATCACCCGGACGCTGGCCGCGGCCAGCGCCCACAGTCCCGATCTCGCCGCCGTGCTGCGGGAGTCGCCGGACCGGTACGGGGCCGACGGGGAGCGGGTGGTGCCGGTGGCGGCCCTGGCGACGACCACGCTGCCCGGGTCGGCGGGCTGGACGGCCCGGTTCGCCCGCCTCGCGCTGCGGGTGGGGCTGCGCCTGCTGGAGCTGGGTGTGGCGCTGGAGGCGCACGGCCAGAACCTGCTGGTGGTGCTCTCCGCCGCCGGGGAGCCGGTCCGGCTGGTCTACCGGGACCTCGCCGACCTGCGGATCAGCCCGGCCCGGCTGGCCCGGCACGGCGTGCCGGTGCCCGGACTGCCGGACCGGATGGTCACGGACGACGTCGCGGTGCTGCGCCGCAAGCTGTTCGGTTCGCTGGTGGCGGGGGCGCTGGCGCAGACGGCGGGCAGCGGTCCGGCGCTGCGGGACGCGCTGGCGGCGGCCGTACGGGAGCTGCCGCGCACACCGGACCTCGTGGCGCTGTGCGAGGAGCCGCTGCCCGCGAAGGCGCTGACGCTGATGCGGCTGGCGCCTAAGGGGTCCGGCGACCGGTGGGCCCGGCTGCCCAATCCCCTCCGCCCGTGAACCCGTTGGCCGGCGGCTGTTTTGGAGCAGGGCACCCGGGGTCAATAAGATCCGCCGATGATCACAAGTAAACGGCTGGCGGCGGGTGTCTGCGCCCTGCTCGCCGCGCTGACGGCCGGGCTCGCCCTCCCGGCCCCGGCGTCCGCCGGCGAACCCACCGGCGAGGACGCCCCCCAGGTCGACCTCGTGCTCGACGTCAGCGGCTCCATGCGGACCAAGGACATCGACGGCGGGACCCGGATGGCCGCGGCGAAGCAGGCGTTCAACGAGGTGCTCGACGCGACGCCCGAGGAGGTGCGCCTCGGCATCCGGACGCTCGGCGCGGACTACCCGGGCGACGACCGGGCGACGGGCTGCAAGGACACCGCGCAGCTCTACCCGGTCGGTCCGCTGGACCGCACGGAGGCGAAGACGGCGGTGGCGACGCTCACCCCCACCGGCTGGACGCCGATCGGTCCCGCGCTGCTGAAGGCGGCGGGCGACTTCGGCTCCGGCGCCGGTTCCAAGCGGATCGTGCTGATCAGTGACGGTGAGGACACCTGCCAGCCGCTCGACCCGTGCGAGGTGGCCCGCGAGATAGCCGCCAAGGGCATCGGACTGACCATCGACACCCTGGGGCTGGTGCCCAGCACCAAGCTGCGCCAGCAGCTCAGCTGTATCGCGGAGGCGACCGGCGGGACGTACACGTCGGTGCAGCACACCGATGAACTCACCGACAAGGTCAGTCAGCTGGTGGAGCGGGCGGCCGATCCGGTGGTGGTGCCGGCCGCCACCGAGGGCGCGGACCGCTGTGCGGCGGCGCCGACGCTGGAGTCCGGGCTGTACACCGACCGCGTGGAGTTCGGGCAGCAGCGCTGGTACCGGGTGGCGGTGGCGCCGGGCAAGGAGCTGCGCGCCTCGGTGAGCGTGTCGGCCGACCGTGCCGTGGCCCCCTCGTACGGGGTGCTGCTGCGGGCGGTCACCGCGCCCGGCCGGGAGATCGTGCGCGGCGAGGCCGCGGGCGACGGGCGCACGGACGTCGTCTCGACGGGGCTGCGCTACCCGAAGGCGGAGGCCGAGAGCGACGACGCGGCCGAGGAGGCCGCCGAGACCGTGTGCCTGGAGGTGACGCACTCCTTCTCGGCGGCCTCCGGGGTGAAGACCACGCCGGGGCTTCCGCTGGAGCTGACGGTCGACGTCGTGGACGGTCCGGACGACGCGTCCGACGTGGCCTCGTTCGGGCTGGGGCGCGGCTGGTGGCTGCTGGGCGCGCTGGTCGTGGTGGGCTTCCTCGCCGGTCTGGTGTGGGGCTGGGTGTCGCGCTGGCGGGTCGCCGTCTGGAGGACGAACTGATGCGGATCGCAACGGTGACGGGCGCGGCGCTGCTGGCGCTGGGCCTGGCCGCGGGACCGGCGGCGGCCGACTCCTCCCCGAGCCCCGCCGCGGGCTCCCCGGCCCCCTCGTCGGCGGGTACGTCGTTCCGTACGGCGACGGAGATCGAGCAGGGGCAGCGGGCCACGGCGGACGCCTCCGCGGGCGACTACCTGTACTGGTCGTTCCCGGCGGACGCCGGGCAGCGGCCCACCGTGCGGGCGACCGTGAAGCTGCCGGACACGCACGCGTCGCAGACCTGGCAGGTCGACGTGTACGACGGTCTGCGCCGGCGGCAGGCGTGCCAGTACGGCGCCCAGACCCGGACGGCCGCCGCGGGCACCTCCTCCGTGGAGCTGGCCTGTGTGCTGCGCACGGTCCGCGCCTGGTCGGAGCCGTGGGCGAACGACCCGCTGCCGGGCACGTACTACGTCCGGCTGACGGCGCTGGACCTGCCGGCCGCCGACCTCGGCCTGCCGGTCGGCGCCGAGGTCCGGGCCGACGCGAAGGACATGGGCGGCGCGGCGGCGGTGGACGGTTCGCTCTCCGAGCCGCTGGTGCCGGGCATCGCGGTGACGTCCCGGCAGGACGCGGCCGATGACGACTCCGGTGACTCCGCCGTGCTCTCCGCGATCGAGCCCGAGGACGGCTGGTCCTCCGGCTGGTGGTCCGACCGGTGGGTGTGGACGGGGATCGGCGGCGTGCTGGCCGCGCTGGCGGGCATCGGCGGCTACGCCCTGACCCGCGGCTCGGGCCGGCCGCGCGGGGTGCCGCCGGGCGCCTGACACTCCGTCATATCGCGTAGGGGAGGCCCGCCGGGGGACGCGTACCGGCGGGCCTCGCCCGTTCCCCGGCGCCCCCGGCGTCCCCGGCCTCAGTCCTCCCGCAGCGCCTTCGCCAGCGCCCCGTCGCCGGTCACCTCGATGCGGCCGGCCCGCACCGCCTCGGCCACCCCCGTCTCGCCCCGGCCGACGGCGGCGCAGGTCCCGGCGTCCAGGACCAGCCGGGCGTCGGGCTCGCGGGGCGCGGGGCCCTCCCCGTAGGCCGGGCCGTCCTGGGCTCCGACGTAGAGGTGGAAGACCCCGTCGTGGAAGTCGCCCTCGCGCAGGCGTACTTCGACCACGCCCTCGCCGTCCAGCGCGTGCAGCAGCGGCAGCGCGAACCAGTGGGCGCGCAGAGCGTCGGTGGGCCGCCGCTCCCCCAGCTCGCCCGCGCCCCAGCCGCCCAGCGCCTGGAGGACCGGCAGCAACGCGCGTCCGCGCGGCGTCAGTTCGTACACGGAGGCCGCCGCGGGCGGAGGCAGCCGGCGGCGGGCGGTCAGGCCGTCGCGCTCCATGTCCTTCAGCCGGGAGGCGAGTACGTCCGTGCTGACACCCGGCAGGTCCGCGTGCAGGTCGGTGTAGCGCCGGGGTCCGGCGAGCAGCTCCCGGACGATCAGCAGGGTCCAGCGGTCCCCGACGGCGTCGAGCGCGCGGGCGGCGGAACAGTACTGGTCGTAGCTTCGGCGAGGTGACATGCGGCGCAGTCTAGACAATGTGTTGGACTTTCCAAGGATCTACTTGGTAAAACCAAGCAATACCAGATGGCGGAGGGAAGCGGCGCATGGAGTTCCGGCAGTCGAACAAACTCAGCGAGGTCTGCTACGAGATCCGCGGCCCGGTGATCGAGCACGCCGACGCACTGGAGGCGGCGGGCCACAGCGTGCTGCGGCTCAACACCGGCAACCCGGCCCTGTTCGGGTTCGAGGCGCCGGAGGAGATCCTCCAGGACATGATCCGGATGCTGCCCCAGGCCCACGGGTACACCGAGTCCCGGGGCGTCCTCTCCGCCCGCCGCGCGGTCGCCCAGCGCTACCAGACCCTCGGCCTGGAGGTCGGGGTGGACGACGTCTGGCTCGGCAACGGCGTCTCGGAACTGGTGTCGATGGCCGTACAGGCCCTGGTGGAGGACGGCGACGAAGTACTGATCCCCGCCCCCGACTTCCCCCTGTGGACGGCGGTGACCACCCTCGCGGGCGGCAAGGCGGTGCACTACCTCTGCGACGAGCAGGCGGACTGGTACCCGGACCTCGCCGACCTGGAGGCGAAGATCACCGACCGCACCAAGGCGGTCGTCATCATCAACCCCAACAACCCCACGGGTGCCGTCTATCCGCAGGAGGTCCTGGAGGGCGTCCTCGACCTCGCCCGCCGGCACGGACTGATGGTCCTCGCCGACGAGGTCTACGACCGCATCCTGTACGACGACGCGGTCCACCACCCGGTCGCCGCGCTCGCCCCCGACCTGGTGGTGCTCACCTTCTGCGGGCTGTCGAAGACGTACCGGGTGGCGGGCTTCCGCTCCGGCTGGCTGGTGGTGACCGGCCCCAAGCAGCACGCCCGGGACTACCTGGAGGGCCTGACCATGCTGGCCTCCATGCGGCTGTGCGCCAACGCGCCCGCCCAGTACGCCATCCAGGCCGCGCTCGGCGGCCGGCAGTCCATCCACGAGCTGACCGCGCCCGGCGGCCGGCTCCGCGAGCAGCGCGACACGGCCTGGGAGAAGCTCAACGAGATCCCGGGGGTGTCGTGCGTGAAGCCCAAGGGGGCGCTGTACGCCTTCCCGCACATCGACCCGAAGGTGCACCGCATCCACGACGACGAGAAGTTCGTCCTCGACCTGCTGCTGCGGGAGAAGATCCAGGTCGTCCAGGGCACCGGTTTCAACTGGCCGGCCCCCGACCACTTCCGCATCCTGACCCTCCCGCACGCGGAGGACCTGGAGGCGGCGATCGGACGGATCGGGCGGTTCCTCGACGGGTACCGGCAGTAGGCGGCGCGGGAGCCCGTACGGGACGCGGTGCGGACGTTCGTTCGTACGCGACGCGGTGCCGGACCCGACCGGAGCGGCTCCTTCCGCCGGACGGTGCACGGCCCGCCCCGCCGCGGCGCGGGTTCCGTAGCCTGGGCGCCATGGGTGATCTCTTCCTCGTCCGCCACGGTGAGACCGAGTGGTCACGGTCCGGGCGGCACACCGGCCTGACGGACGTCCCGCTGACCGAGCACGGCCGCGAGCAGGCCCGCGGCCTGGTGCCGCTCATCCGGTCGCATCGGATCGGGGCGGCGTTCGTCAGCCCCTTCCAGCGGGCCCGGGAGACGGCCGAGCTGATCGGGCTGCACGGGGTGCGGATCGACCCGGACCTGCACGAATGGGACTACGGCGGGTACGAGGGGATCACGACGCCGGAGATCCAGCGGGACCGGCCGGGCTGGTTCCTGTTCACGGACGGCGTCGCGCCCGGCCCGCCGGAGCACCCCGGGGAGACCCCGGAGCAGGTCGGCGAACGCGCCGACCGGGTGCTGGGCAAGGTGGACGCCGCGTTCGCCGACACCGAGGGATGCGTGGTGCTGGTGGCCCACGGCCACTTCCTGCGCGTGCTCACCGCCCGCCACCTCGGGCTGCCGCCCTCCGCCGGGGCCCTGTTCCAGCTCGCCACGGGCACGCTGTGCCGGCTGGGCACGGAGCACGGCCGGCCGGTGATCGCCGCGTGGAACGTCCGGCCCGGCCTCCCCGGCACTCCGTGACCCCTGACGGGCCGCCGCGGGGTTACCCGTGCGTTCCGCACATCGGAGTGGTGACAGCGGCAACTGTTCGGGCCCGTGCGCCCCATGACACCTTCGGAGCACGCCGAAGGCCGATGGGAGGGAGCGGGCATGAACAAGGGCTATGCCGTGTACTGCGACGCGGACCCGTGTTTCTACGACGCACCGCACCGCACCTCCGCCCGGCCGGGCACCGGACGGTCCCGGTACGCCCTGGCCTCGGCGCCCGTCCCGGCGGGCTGGCAGCGCAACGAGAGCGGCGACTGGCTGGCGCTGCGCCCGGTCGACGCGGCCCTGCCCGACCAGGGCTGGAAGATCCACGTCGCCGCCTGTCTCGACAACGCCGAGTCCGTGCTGGAGCGCGTGTACCGGCACTGCGTCGACGGGGGCACGGCGTTCAAGTTCGTGCCGAGCCGCTATCTGCTGCACCAGCGCAACGCCAAGTACGCCGACCGGGCCGGCAGCGGCAAGTTCATCACCGTCTACCCGGCGGACGAGGAGCGGTTCGAGCGGCTCGCGGGCGAGCTGTCGGAGCTGCTGGCCGGCGAGCCCGGCCCGCACATCCTCAGCGACCTGCGGCTCGGCGACGGCCCGGTGCACGTCCGCTACGGCGGCTTCACCCGGCGGAACTGCTACGACGCCGACGGCGAACTGCGCCCGGCCGTGGCCCGCCCCGACGGCGTGCTCATACCCGACCTGCGCGGACCCGTCTTCCGCGTCCCCGAGTGGGTGACCGTGCCCGCCTTCCTCCAGCCGCACCTCCAGGCGCGCTCCGCGGTCACCGTGGCCGGTCTCCCCTACACCGTCGAGTCGGCGCTGCACTTCTCCAACGGCGGCGGCGTCTACCTCGGCCGGGACACCCGCACCGGCGCGCAGGTCGTCCTGAAGGAGGCCCGGCCGCACGCCGGGCTGGCCGCCGACGGCGCCGACGCCGTGACCCGGCTGCACCGCGAACGCCAAGCGCTGGAGCGGCTGTCGGGACTGGACTGCACCCCCGAGGTGCTGGACCACCTCACGGTCGGGGAGCACCACTTCCTCGTCCTGGAGTACCTCGACGGCAAGCCGCTCAACACGTTCTTCGCGCGCCGCCACCCGCTCATCGAGGCCGACCCGGACGAGCGGCGGCTGGCCGAGTACACCGACTGGGCCCTGGACGTCCACGCCCGGGTGGAACGGGCCGTCGCCGACGTCCACGCCCGGGGCGTGGTCTTCAACGACCTGCACCTGTTCAACATCATGGTCCGGGACGACGGCAGCGTCGCCCTGCTGGACTTCGAGGCCGCGCACCACGTCGACGAGCCCGGCCGGCAGACCGTCGCCAACCCGGCCTTCGTGGCACCGGCCGACCGTCGGGGCGTGGCCGTGGACCGGTATGCGCTGGCCTGTCTCAGACTCGCCCTGTTCCTCCCCCTGACCAGCCTCTTCGCCCTGGACCGGCAGAAGGCGGCGCACCTGGCCGACCTGGTGGCCGGGCAGTTCCCGGTGGACCGGGCCTGGCTGGACGCGGCGGTCGAGGAGATCACGGACGGGGCCGCGGGCACGTCCCCGGCGCGGGGCGCGTCCGGGCCGGTGGTCCCGGTCGATCCGGGTGACTGGCCGCACAGCCGGGAGTCGATGGCCGCGGCGATCCACGCGTCGGCGACCCTCTCCCGTACGGACCGGCTGTTCCCCGGTGACATCGCGCAGTTCGCGACGGCGGGCGGCGGGCTGAGCTTCGGGTACGGCGCGGCGGGAGTGCTGTACGCCCTCGCGGTGAGCGGCGCGGACCGCGACGAGGACGAGGAGCAGTGGCTCCTGGACCGCACCAAGGAGCCGCCCTCGGGCACGCCGTCCGGTTTCCACGACGGACTCGCCGGGATCGCCTGGACCCTGGACCACCTCGGCCACCGCGACCGCGCCCTCGACCTCACCGCGCTCCTCCTCGACCAGCCGCTCGACCACCTCGCCCCGGACCTGCACAGCGGCACCGCCGGGGTCGGCCTGGCGCTGGACGCGCTGGCCGCCGCCACCGGCGACCCCGCGCCGCGCGCCGCAGCCCTGCGCTGCGCCGAGCTGACGGCACGCCGGCTGACCGGCGAGGGGCCGAGCACCCGGCCGCGTGCGGGACTGCTGTACGGGGCGGCGGGCGGTGCCCTGCTCTTCCTGCGGCTGTACGAGCGCACCGGGGACACCGGGCTGCTCGACCTCGCCCGGGACGCCCTGCGCCGGGACCTCGCCCGGTGTGTGCGGGGCGCGGGCGGCGCGCTCCAGGTCGACGAGGGCTGGCGCACCATGCCCTACCTGGGAGCGGGCAGCGTGGGCATCGGCATGGTGCTCGACGACTACCTCGCACACCGCGCCGACGAGGAGTTCGCGCGGGCCCGGGACGAGATCGTGGCGGCGGCGCAGGCCATGTTCTACGCCCAGCCGGGCCTGTACCGGGGCGTGGCCGGGATGGTGCTGTACCTCGCCCGCACCACGGCCACGGCGCCCGGCACCGGCCCCGCCGCCGTCCGCCGCCAGCTCGACGCGCTGTCCTGGCACGCCCTGTCCTACCGCGGCCGGCTCGCCTTCCCCGGCGAGCAGATGATGCGGCTGTCCATGGACCTGTCCACGGGTACCGCCGGCTGCCTGCTGGCGGTCGCCTCCGCGCACGGCGGCCCGCAGGCCGGGCTGCCGTTCCTCCCGCCGCCGGGCACCCGGCCGGCGGGCCCCTGACTCGGCCTCAACAGAGGTCGTGACGTGACAACGGACCCCGTTGCCGTACGAGAGGAAACGCCATGAACCTGTTCGAACTGCAGTCGCTGGAGACCCCGAAGGACGAGGCCATGGGCGACGTCGAGACCGGCAGCCGCGCGAGCCTGCTCCTCTGCGGCGACAGCAGCCTGAGCATCACGACCTGTAACTGAGCCACGCGGCTCGGCACCGGCGCCCCGGGTCCGCCCGGGGCGCCGGTGCCGTGTCCACGGCCGGAAGGGAGGCCCTCGGTGAGGTCGACCGGGCGGGCCCGCGCGGCGGGGGACGCGGCCGACGGCCCGCGCCCGTCCCGCGCGGCCGAACTGTTCGTGCTGCTGTGCTCGGTGGGAGCGGCGCTGGCCGCGGTGGCCCAGCCCCTGGCGCTCGGCGCCACCCTCGATCTGCTGCTGGCCGGCGGCGCCCCGGCGCGCTGGCTGCTGCTCAGCGCCGCGCTGCTCCTCGGCGAGCTGCTCCTCGACAGCCTCACCGCGCTGAGCACCGGCCGCTGCACCGCCGGCTGGACGGCCGCCGTGCGGCTGCGCGCCCTCGCCGGCCTGCTGGGCTGCGTACCCGACCGGGCCCGGGACCTCACCCCGGGGGACGTCGGGACCCGCCTCACGCTCAACGCCGCCGACGCGGGGGCCGGCCCGGCGGCCCGGGCGGCGCTGGCGGCGTCGCTGGTCACCCCGGTCGGCGCGCTCGTGGCGCTGGCCCTCGTCGACGTATGGGTGGCGCTGTGCGTCCTGGCCGGGCTGCCCGCGCTGGGCCTGGTGCTGCGGGCGTTCGCCCGGGACACCGGCGCGTCGGTCGCCGCCTACCAGCGTGTCCAGTCGGAGGTCGCCACCCGGCTCCTGGAGACCATGGACGGCGCGGCCACCATCGCCGCCGCCGGGACCGCGGCCCGCGAACGCGCACGGGTGCTGGCCCCGTTGCCGGAGCTGGCCGCCCTCGGCCGGCGCATGTGGGCGCTGCACGGCCGGGCGCTGGGCCGCAGCGGCGTCCTGGTGCCGCTGCTGGTGCTGGCCGCCACCGGCGTCGGCGGGCTGCGCCTGGCGTCGGGCGCCCTGAGCGTGGGCGGTCTGCTCGCCGCCGCCCGGTACACCCAGCTGGCGGCGGGCGTCGGTGGCGCCGCGTCGCTGCTCGGCGCGCTCGTACGGGGCCGTCAGGCGCGGGCCCGGACCCTCGCCCTGGAGCGGCTGCCCGCGCTGGTCCACGGCACGCGGGAGCTGCCGCCGGACGGTCCGGGCGCGCTCGAACTGCGCGGGGTGCGGGTGGTGCGCGACGGCCGGGAAGTACTGCGTGCCGACGCGCTGCGGATTCCGGGCGGCGCGACCGTCGCGGTGGTCGGCCGCGGCGGGGCGGGGAAGTCCGTCCTGGTGGCCGTGGCGGGGCGGCTGACCGATCCCGACGAGGGCGAGGTGCTGCTGGACGGCGTCCCCCTGGGCGCGCTGAGCCGCGAGGCGTTGCGGGCCGAGGTCGCCTTCGCCTTCGAGCGGCCGGTACTGGGCGAGGGCACGGTCGCCGAGGCCGTCGCCGCGGGGCCGCGGTCCCTCTCGCCCGGCCAGGTGCGGGCCGCCCTGACGGCCGCGGGCGCCGACGGCTTCGTCCGCCGGCTGCCGCACGGTGACGGCACTCCCCTGGCGGCGGCTCCGCTCTCCGGGGGTGAGCACCAACGGCTCGGTTTGGCACGGGCGTTCGCCCACGCGGGACGCCTGCTGATCATGGACGACGCGACGTCCAGCCTGGACACCGCCACCGAGCACGAGGTGGACCGGGCGCTGCGGGGCTCGCCCCGTCCGGGCACACGGCTGGTCGTCGCCCACCGGCCCTCGGTCGCCGGCCGGGCGGACCTGGTCGTCTGGCTGGAGGACGGGCGGGTACGGGCGGTCGGCACGCACCGGGAGCTGTGGCGCGTCCCGGGGTACCGGGCGGTGTTCGGCGGGGACGGGACGCCGGGCACGCGCGGGGGCGCGGGGGCGGACGGGCACGGGAGTGGCGGGACGCCGGCGTTCGGCGCTGGGAACACCGGGGCGCCCACGCTCGGCTCAGAGAACACCAGAGCACCCGTGCTCGACGCAGAGAACACCGGGACGCCCGTGCTCGACGCAGGCAACACCGGGGCGCCCACGCTCGGCTCAGAGAACACCAGAGCACCCGTGCTCGACGCAGAGAACACCGGGACGCCCGTGCTCGACGCAGGCAACACCGGGACGCCCGTGCACGACACAGAGAACACCAGAACACCCGTGCACGACACAGAGAACACCGGGACGCCCGTGTCCCGGTCCGCGGCCGAGGGGGCTCGTCCATGACGTCCGGGGTGTCCGTGGAGAGCGACGGGAGCGGGGCGCTGCGGCGGATCGGTCCGCCGGCCCGCCGTTTCCTCGCCCGCCGCAAGGGGGTGCTGATACGGCTCGCGGTGTGGTCGCTGGCGGAGGCGGGCCAGGCGTTCCTGGTGGGGTACGCGATCGCCCACTCCGTCGACCGGGGCTTCCTCGCCGGTGACACCCGCGCGGGACTGCTGTGGCTCGCGGCCGCCCTCGCCGGCGTCGTGTGCGCCGCGCCGGTGGTCCGGGGGGTGTTCGCCGAGCTGGCCGGGCTGACGGAACCGCTGCGCGACGCGCTGGTCCGGCGGGCCGTCGACCGGTCCCTCGAGCGGGCGCTGCACGGGCCGGGCGGCACCGACCGGGCGGCCGTCTCGCGGCTGACCAACCAGGTCGAGATCGCCCGGGACAGCTTCGCCGGGCTGGTCCTCACCCTGCGCTCGTTCGTCTTCACCGCCGCCGGGGCGCTGCTCGGCCTGCTGTCGCTGCACCCGGCCCTGCTCGTGGTGGTCCTGCCGCCGCTGCTGGGCGGTCTGGCGCTGTTCCTGGCCACGCTGCGGCCGATGGCGGCGGCTCAGCGGCGCGCCCTCGCCGCCGACGAGGCGCTCGGCGACCACGCGGCGCGGGCGCGGGCGGCGTTGCGCGACCTCACGGCCTGCGGGACCGGACCCGACCGGGTCCGGCAGGGCGCCCGCCTGGTCGCCGACGCCGCGTCGGCGGCCCGAGCCCTGGCCGGCTGGGCGGCGGTGCGGACGGCGGCACTGGGCGTCGCGGGCCACCTGCCCGTGCTGGCGCTGCTGGTCGCCGTACCGTGGCTGCGCGGGCGGGGCGTGACGACGGGCGCGCTGCTGGGCGCGTTCACCTATCTCGCGCAGTCGCTGCTGCCCGCGCTGCACACCCTGATGACGGCGCTCGGCGCGGCGGGGGCGCGGCTGCTGGTCGTCCTGGACCGCGTCACCGGGCCGGACCCGTGGCCCACGGACACCCGCCGCGCGACACCGGTGGCCTCCGGCCGGGCGGCACCGCCGGCCGAGGCGGTACCGCGCGGCCCCGGCCCGGTCCCGGCGGTGGAGCTGCGCTCCGTCACCCTGTCCTACGGGACCCGCGCCGAACCGGTCCTGGACGGCCTCGACCTGTGCGTCGCCCCGGGTGAGCACCTCGCCGTCGTGGGGCCGAGCGGCATCGGCAAGTCGACGCTCCTGCGCCTGATCGCGGGCACCCTCGCGCCGGACGACGGGGAGGTCCGGGTGGCCGGGCGGGCGGTCACCGGCCGGGCCGTCGCCGAGCGAACCCTGATCCCCCAGGAGGCGTACGTCTTCTCCGGCACCGTGGGCGAGAACCTCGCCTACCTGCGTCCGGACGCGGACCGCGCCGACCTCGACGCGGCCGTCCGGGCCCTCGGTCTGACGGCCCTGGTGGACCGTATCGGCGGCCTCGACGCCACCGTGCGTCCCGCCGGACTCTCCCCCGGCGAACGGCAGTCGATCGCGCTGGCGCGCGCCTACGTGTCGCCCGCGCCGCTGCTGCTGCTCGACGAGGCCACCTGCCATCTCGACCCGGCGGCCGAGGCGGACGCGGAACGGGCGCTCGCCCGGCGGCCGGGGACGCTGGTGGTCGTGGCGCACCGCCTGTCGTCCGCCGTCCGCGCCGACCGGGTGCTGGTGCTGGACGGCGTACGGGCGGTGTGCGGCACCCACGAGGAAGTGCTGGCCCGGTCCCCCCTGTACCGCGACCTGACGGGCCACTGGAACGCCGGTCCGCTCCGCTGAGCCCTGGTGACCGGCAGGCTCGCGCGCGCCCGCGGGACGCCGGACCGCGTCGACGCGCACGAGGTCGGCGTGGCGGCGCGGGGGCGGCCGGTGGCCGTCCCCCTTTCCCGCCGGGCGCGCGGGACGGTCACGTCCAGCCGGCGTCCTGGAGGATGCGTATCGCGTCGACCCGGTTGCGGGCGCCCACCTTGCGGATCGCGGTGGCCATGTAGTTGCGGATGGTGCCCCGGGACAGGTGCAGGCGGGCCGCGATCTCGGCCATCGGCGCGCCCTGCGCGGCCAGCGACAGCACGCTCAGCTCCCGGCTGGTCAGGGGCATCTCCGCGCCTTCGAGCAGGGCCACGGTGAGGGTGCTGTCGAGGAACCGCTCCCCCTTGGCCACGGTGTGGACCGCGGTGATCAGCCGCTGGGCCGGGGCGTTTTTGTCGACCAGCCCGAGCGCGCCGCAGTCGAACGCCCGGCGCAGCACACCCGGCCGGCTGGGCGTCGTCAGGACCACCAGCCGTTCCCCGCAGTGCGCCCGGAACGGCGCGTCCTGCCCCCCGTACGGCCCTTGCAGGCACTCTCCGTCCACCACGCACACGTCCGTCGGCAGCACGTCCTGGTCCGGTATCCCCGCGTACGGCGCTATGGAGGACACCTCCAGCGCGCGGTCGGATCTGAGCAGTTGTACCAGTGCCGAACGCAGCAGTTCCTCATCGTGCACCACGAGAATCCGGACCATGTCCCCCCACCCCTTTTTTCAGCGGCTCTCCGGCAGGGGCGGCCGACCCGGCTCCCCCCGTGCCAGGGGCCATGTGCCCGAATTCGTTCGGGGGGAACACGCGAGGGAAGGGCGTGAAAGGCGCACCGGAATCATTCCGCCGCTCCCGGCGCTCGGAAGGAGGTGTACCGGTGGGCGTCACGCGGGCGCAATCCGGCTGTTACATTCGGCGGCCGTGCGACGGGGCGGCGGGGGCGTGTCGGTGTCCCGCTTCCTGGCCACGGCGGCGGAGGGATTCCGTCCGGGCCGGACCGGTCGCGCGGAAGGCGGGGGACGGGCGGGCCGGACGGGCCGGCAGCGCGGCCGGAAAGCGCCTTCGTCCAAACTGGCGTGAACGCGTCGCCCGTTTCGGCCGTGACGGAGCCGTGCCGTGACCGGATCGGGCTGCGGCCCGGAGAGGAAGGTGCGTGAGGTGTTCCGACCGCCGACCGCCGCGCAGCGGCGGCTCATCGACGCCGCCGATCCCGTCACGGGACGGCTGAAGGGCACGCCGGCGCAGCTCGCGTCCCTGGTGCGGCGCGGGCTCGCCTTCCGGCACCCGCGCCCGCCGCACGACCACTTCCTGACACCGGCCGGCCGGCGGACCCGGGAGGACCCCGCACCGGAGAAGGGGCCCGCACCGGAGAAGGGGCCCGCACCGGAGGAGGGCTCCGCGCCGGACGGCGTCTTCGCCGCGCGGGTCGGCGGGGAGGCGGCGGGGCCCGCCGGGCCGGACCGGCTCCGCGAGGTGCGCGGCGCCTGGCAGGGGCTGCTGGAGCTGCGCCGGATGACCAACCCGGACGGTGCCGTGGACCGGCCCTGCGGCTGGGAGCGGACGCATCTGGTGCGGGCCGCCGCGCTGGCCCTGGAGGCGGCCGGGCGCCGTCCGGCGGGCCCGGACGGCGACGGGTACCGGGTGCGGGCGACCCCGCAGCCCGAGGCGGTCGCCGTGTACGACGGGGACGCCGCGGCGCTGCGGGCGGCGGCGGCCGTCCTGGAGCGGGCCGGCTGGCAGGCCGGGGAGTACACCGAACCCCGCACCGGCGTCCGTCACTTGCTGGCGTCACCGCGCCGGACGTGACGAGCCCGTCCGGCCCACGCGTCCACGAGGCCGGCCGGCGGGACACGAGGTGACGGTGACCCGGGCCTTCGGGTCCCGCCGGGCGGCGGGACCCGAAGGCCCGGGCGGGTGCCGTCAGTGCGGGGCCGGCGTGCGGGCGACGCCGCTGATCTCCTCCCCCGCCTCCATCGGATGGGTCACGTCCTGGGCGTCGCGGCCCTTGCCGAGGTGGTTGAAGACCAGGTTGAGCAGGACGGCGGCGACGCAGCCGGTGGAGATGCCGGAGTCCAGGATGATCTTCGCCGTCTCCGGGAAGGCGTGGTAGAACTCCGGCGCGGTGATCGGGACGATGCCGACGGCCAGGGAGACGGCGACGATCAGGACGTTGTTGTCCTTGTCGAGGGCGGCCCGGACCAGGGTCTGGATGCCGCTGGCCGCGACCGAGCCGAACAGGACCACGCCGGCCCCGCCGAGCACCGGGCGCGGTACGACGGCGATGAGGGAGGCGGCGACCGGGCACAGGCCCATCAGGACCAGGAAGCCGCCGCCGGCCGCGACGACGAACCGGCTGCGGATGCGGGTCATGGCGACCAGCCCGATGTTCTGCGCGAAGGCGCTGCACATGAAGCCGTTGAAGAGCGGGCTGAGCGCCGAACCGAGGGTGTCGGCGCGCAGGCCGGCGGCGATGGTCTTCTCGTCGGCGGGGCGTCCGACGATCTCGCCGAGGGCGAGCATGTCGGCGGTGGACTCGGTCATCGACACCACCATCACCACGCACATCGACACGATCGCCGCGACCTGGAACTGGGGTGCCCCGAAGTGGAACGGGGTGGGGAAGCCGACGATGTCCGCGTCCGCGACCGGGCCGAAGTCGGTGACGCCGAACGGGATGGCGATCAGGGTGCCGGCGACCAGGCCCAGCAGGACGGCGATCTGCTTGACGAAGCCTCGGGTGAAGCGGCGCAGCAGCAGGACGATGACGAGGGTGACGGCGGCCAGGCCCAGGTTGGTCGGCGATCCGTAGTCGTGGGCGGTGGTGTCGGGGCCCTGCGCCCAGCCGAAGGCGACGGGGAGCAGGGAGACGCCGATGAGGGTGATGACGGTGCCGGTGACGACCGGCGGGAAGAAGCGGACCGCCTTGCAGAAGACGGGTGCGGCGAGGAAGCCGAGGAGACCGGCGACGATGACCGCGCCGAATATCAGCGGCAGTGCGTCGGACTTGTCGTCGGTGGAGGCGACGACCGCGGTCATGGGGGCGACACCGGCGAAGGTGACGCCGTTGACGAAGGGCAGCCGGGCACCGATCTTCCAGATGCCGAGGGTCTGCAGCAGGGTGGCGAGGCCGGCGGTGAACAGGCAGGCGCCGGTCAGGAAGGTCAGTTCGGTGGCGGAGAGACCGACGGCCGCGCCGACGATCAGGGGCGGGGCGACGACACCCGCGTACATGGCGGCCACGTGCTGGAGGCCGGTCGTCGCCATCTTCACGGGCGGGAGTTTTTCGTCAACTGGGTGGTCGGCCACGGCGGCTCGCCTCCGGTCGGTTGCACGTCGACTCTGACGTGGGTGTCAAGGAGGTGGTGCGGAAAAAGGGTCGTGCGGGACCGAACGGGAAGGGGAGGGGAGGGTGCCGGACCGGAGCGCGCGCGTCCCCGCGCGCGGTCCGGTCCGGTGGCCACGGCGCCCTGGGGTGCCGCGGCCGCCGGCCGGGAGCCGTCCCTCCCGGCCGGAGTTCTGTGGGGGTCAGCCGTGCGCGGCGATCCGGGCCAGCCGCCGCGCCTCGTCGCGGGTGGCCCGCGCGATCGCGTCCTCGTCGACGGTGAGCAGCCGGCCGTCCCCGACGATCTGCCGGCCGCCCACGAAGGAGGCGGTCACCGGGGCGGCGGCGCCGAGGACCAGGGCGGTCACCGGGTCGGCGATGGAGGCGTGGGCGAGGGTGTCCATCCGCCACAGCACGAGGTCGGCGAGCTTGCCCGCCTCCAGGGAACCGGTCTGGTCGGCCCGGCCGAGGACCCGGGCGCCGCCGTACGTGCCCAGTCGCAGGGCCTGCCGGGCGGTGAGCGCCTTCTCGCGGTGGGCGCCGAGACGGTTGACCAGGAGGGCGTTGCGCAGTTCGGTGTGGAGTTCGCCGGACTCGTTGGAGGCGGTGCCGTCGACTCCGAGGCCGACGGGGACGCCGGCGGCGAGCAGGTCGGGGACGCGGGCGATGCCGGCGGCGAGGCGGGCGTTGGAGGACGGGCAGTGGGCGACGCCGGTGCCGGTGCGGGCGAAGGCGGCGACATCGGAGTCGTTCATGTGGACGCAGTGCGCCATCCACACGTCCTCGCCGAGCCAGCCGGTGGACTCGAAGTAGTCGGTGGGGCCCATGCCGAACAGCTCGTGGCAGAACTTCTCCTCCTCCACCGTCTCCGAGCCGTGCGTGTGCAGCCGTACGCCGAGGCGCCGGGCCAGCTCCGCTCCCTGCCGCATCAGTTCGGTGGAGACGGAGAACGGGGAGCAGGGTGCCACGGCCACTTGGGTCATCGACCCGAAGGACGGGTCGTGGTGCTGCCGTACCGTTTCCTCGGTGGCGGCGAGGGCCTCGTCCAGGGACTCCACCGCGAAGTCCGGCGGCAGGCCGCCGTCCGACGCGCCGCGGTCCATCGAGCCGCGGGCGAGGGTGAAGCGGACGCCCATGTCCCGGGCGGCGCCGATGATCGCGCCGGACAGGTCGCCGGCGCCGCGCGGGAAGACGTAGTGGTGGTCCATGGCGGTGGTCACGCCGCCGCGGGCCATCATGGCGAGGGACCCCTGGGCCGCCGCGCGCACCATCGGCTCGTCGATCCGCGCCCACGTCGGATAGAGGGCCGTCAGCCAGTCGAAGAGGTTGTGGTCGGTGGCCAGGCCCCGGGTGATCCACTGGTAGAAGTGGTGGTGGGTGTTGACCAGTCCGGGGGTCACGAGGTGTCCGGAGGCGTCGATGCGGCGTACGACGTTCTCCAGGCCCTCGGGGGCCGTCCCGGCGCCGAGCGACTCGATGCGGTGGTCCGCGATGACGACGTACCCGGAGGCGTACTCGGTGTCCCTGTCGTCGACGGTCGCGATCGCTCCGTTCTCGATCACAATGCGCTGGGTTGCTGCCATGATGCGTCCTTTTCTCATCGTGGGCAGGGCACGGCAGGACCCTAGGAGGATTTGAGTGCCGGGGCGGTGGTGCTGCTCCGGGTGCCGAGATGGTGGAAGAACAGGTTGAGGGCGACCGCGACGATCGCGCCGGCGCTGATGCCGGAGCCGAGCACGGTCTGCGCCCAGGCCGGGAAGTCGGCGTAGAAGGTCGGCGCGGCCAGCGGGATGATGCCCGCGCCCAGCGCGACGGCCACCAGGATGATGTTGGAGCTGTCGTCCAGTCCGGCCTCGGACAGTGTGCGGATGCCGCTGACGGCGATCGAGCCGAAGAGCACGATGCCCGCGCCGCCCAGGACCGGCATCGGGACCAGCGAGACGACCGCGCCGAGGACCGGGAAGGCGCCGAGGACCAGCAGGGTGGCGCCGGCCGCGGCGACGACGTAGCGGCTGCGCACCCGGGTCAGCGAGACGACCCCGACGTTCTGCGCGAAGGCCGAGGTGGGGAAGGAGCCGAAGACCGGGCCGATCAGCGTGGCGAGCCCGTCGGTGCGCAGGCCCCGGGTGATGACCTCGGCGTCGGCGCGGCGGTCGCAGATCTCGCCGAGGGCCAGCATGCTCGCGCTGGACTCGGTCATCAGCACCAGCATCACGATGCACAGGGAGAGGATCGCGGCGGGCTGGAAGACGGGGGCGCCGAACGCGAACGGGGTGGGCAGGGCGGCGACCGGCGCGGAGGACAGGGCCTGGAAGTCGGCCATGCCGAACGGGACGGCGGCGATCGTACCCACCAACAGCCCGACGAGCAGCGCCACTTGTTTGAGGAAGCCCTTGCCGAAGCGTTGCATCAGGAGGATGACGACGAGGGTGAACGCGGCCAGCGCCAGGTTGCCCATGGAACCGAAGCCGGCGGCGGTCTCGTCACCGCCCTGGGCCCAGCCCACCGGTACCGGCATCAGCGTGACGCCGATGAGCGTGATGACCACGCCGGTCACCAGGGGCGGGAAGTAGCGCAGCAGCCGGCCGAAGAAGGGGCCGACGGCGAGGCAGAAGGCACCGGCGACCATGACCGCGCCGTAGATGGCGGGGAGTTGGGCTCCCTTGTCGTTGGTCTCGGCGATGGCGAGGATCGGGGCGATGCCGGCCGAGGAGGCGGCGTTGACGAACGGCAGCCGGTTGCCGACGAAGTGCCGCACGCCGAGGGTCTGGATCAGGGTCGCGACGCCCGCGATGAGCAGCGACGCGGCGATCAGCCGGGTGCGGGCCGCGAGGTCGAGGCCGCAGGCCTGGCCGATGATGAGCGGAGGAGTGACGACGCCCGCGTACATGGCGGCGATGTGCTGGAGCGCGGCGGGGACGAGCCGCGAGGGGTGGAGCTTCTCGTCCACTGGGTGGACGTCCACCGGGTGCACGGACGTGACGGCGTCCTCGGTGTGCCCCGGCGGGGTGGAACAGGGGGCTTTCGCCGGCCCCTTTGCAGGCTGTGCCATGGTGTTCCCTCCGGTGTGGCGCGTCCCCGGCCCGCATCCGGGCACGGGGACGCGCGTCCCGCGTCAGAGGTTGGTCATGTCGACCGGGATGCGTGCCTCGCAGCCGTCCCGCAGGACCGTGGCCTCGATGAGGCCGTAGGGGCGGTCGGCGGCGAAGTAGACAGCGCCTTCGGCGGTGTCGTTCTTGAGGCCGAACGGCTCCAGGTCGACCAGGAAGTGGTGCTTGTTGGGCAGCGAGAAGCGCACCTCGTCGATCTCGCCGCGGTTGTTGATGATGCGCGAACCCATCTGGTACAGCGTCTGCTGGAGCGAGAGCGAGTAGGTCTCGGCGAAGGCCTGGAGCATGTGCTTCCTCACCTGCTCGTAGGACTTCTCCCAGTGGGGGGCCTTCTGCTCGTCGTCGGTCCAGTTGAACCGCCACTGGGCCGCGACGGAGGTCGCCAGGATGCGGTCGTACGCCTCCTGGAGGGTGGTGTACTTGTCCTTGACGTAGCCCCAGAACTCGGAGTTGGTCGAGTTCATCACCGTCAGGTCCTTCAGGCCGGAGATGACCTCCCAGCTCTCGCCGTCGTAGGTGATCTGGGTGAGGCGGGTCTCCTGGCCCTTGCGGACGAAGGAGTGCTTGACCTCGTCGGCGCCGATGAACTTCGAGTTGGCGTCGGAGGTGGCGATCCGCTCCCAGGCGTACTCCTCGATGCGGATGCGCGCCCGGTGGATCGGCTCCTGGGAGGTGACGAAGTGCCGGGCGAGGTGGATGCCGAACTGCTCGGCGGACTCGATGCCGTGCTCCTTGGCGAACGCGAACACCGTGTTCTTGGTGGTGTCGGTCGGCAGCACGTTGGCGTTGGAGCCGGAGTAGTGCACCTCGTCCATGTCACCGGAGAGGGCGACGGAGACGTTGAGGTCCTTGATGTGGTGGGTGGCGCCGTCCCGCGTGATCTTTACGACTCGGTTCTCGGCCTTGCCGTACTGGTTCTGTCCCAGGATCGTCGGCATCTTCTGCTAGCTCCCTCGGTAAACGGAGTAGCCGAACGGGTTGAGCAGCAGCGGTACGTGGTAGTGCTCGCCGGGGCTGACGGCGAAGGTGATCGCCACCTCGGGGAAGAACACGGCACCGCTGTCCCGAGTCGCGGGGGCGTCCTGCTGCACATCGGCTTGCTTCTTCTCGAAATACGTCTCGACCGCGAAGTCGAGCCGTACGTGGGTCGTGCCCTCCGGCGGGGCCGGGAGGTCCTTGCACCGCCCGTCGGCGTCGGTCGCGGAGCCGCCGAGCGGGTGCCAGTCGGCGTTCCGCCCGCTGCGGGCGGAGAGCTGGACGGCGACACCCTCGGCGGGGCGGCCGGCGCTGGTGTCCAGGATGTGGGTGGACACGGAGGCGGTGGTGCTGGTGCTCATGGGTCGGGCGTCCTCTTCAGTTCTCGTCGACGAGCCGGGCGAGGCGGATGCGGTTGATCTTGCCCAGTTCGGTGCGGACGATCTCCCGTTCCCGTTCGGGCGCGTTGCCGATCCGCTCCTTGACCGCGTCCCGCATCTGCTCGCCGGTCCGGCCGGTGGCGCAGATGAGGAAGACGTGGCCGAACTTCTCCTGGTAGGCCAGGTTGAGTTCGAGCATCTCGGCCTTCAGCCCGTCCGGGGCGCCGGCCATCCCCGCCTGCTCACGGGAGGAGGTGGGGTCACCCGGCTTCGGCCGGCCGATGGGCGGGTGCCCGGCCATCGCCTCCGCCAGGTCGGTGGCGGTCAGCGCGGCCGTCGCGGCGTCGCTCGCGGCGTACAGGTCTTCGCAGCCGGCGTAGGGGCGGGCGGCGAGCAGCCGCTCTCCCCAGGCCGCCGAGGCGCACACCTCGTGGAGCGCGGCGCGGGCCGCGGGGTCCGCGAGGGTGTTGAAACGGGCCAGGCCCGGCGGCGTGGAAGTGGACGTCACGGGGAGCCTCCGTGGCCTTGTGCTGAACTGGCGTGCCGATAGCTAACGCGCTCGGAAACAAGGCGTCAACAGTCTGTTGAAAATTCCCCGTAAAGAAGTGGTTGCGCCGGAGCCGCCGCCCGATGTCCGGGCGGCGGCTCGCTCAACTGGGCTGAATATGCTGGTCAGGAGCCCTTTTCGCGGTTCAGGTAGTTGTAGACCGTGAAGCGGCTGACGCCCAGCGCGCTCGCCACGGTCTCCACGCCGTGCCGCACCGAGAAGGCGCCGCGCGCCTCCAGGTTCCGGACCACCTCCTGCTTGGCCTTGCGGTCGAGGTCGGCCAGCGGCACACCCCGGCGGCGCTCCATGGCGGCCAGGATGTGGTCGAGGGAGTCGGCGAGCTGGGGCAGGCGTACGGCGACGACCTCGGCGCCCTCCCAGGAGAGCACCACGTCGTCCCGGCCGGCCTCGTCCGGCGGGAGCAGCTCACCGCCGATGGCGTCCACCAGGGGCTTGACCGCCGCGATGAACGGCTCGTCGGCTCCGCCGGTCACCGCTGCCCCTCTTCCAGGACGTTGACCTGGAGCGACACCCGGGTGGCGCCCGCGTCGAGGGTCCGGCGCAGCAGGCCGTCCACGGCGGCGAGCACCGCGTCGGCCCGGCCCTCGGCGGTGTTGCCGAACGGGCCGACGTCGACCGCGTCCAGCTCGGCGGCCTCGATGACCTCCCGGGCGACCACCGCGTGGGCGGGGGCCTCGTCGAGGTCGAAGGGCTCGGTCGTGAACTCCACTCTCAATCGCACGCGCTCAACCTAACGCGCGGCGGCCGATCGCACCGGCCCCCCTTGACAACGCCGGACACCCGACGGCAGTCTTCCATCACGTAGAAAGTAACTTTCACGATACGGAAGGGGAAACGGCCTCCCCATGGGATTCGCAGACCAGCGCTTCACCGTCAACCTGTCGATCCTCTTCACCGAACTCCCGCTCCTGGAGCGCCCCGCGGCAGCCGCCGCGGCCGGCTTCTCCGCGGTCGAGCTGTGGTGGCCCTGGATCGACGCGCCGGTCCCACAGCGGTCCGAACTGGACGCCCTGAAGCGGGCGATCGAGGACGCGGGCGTCCGCCTCACGGGCCTGAACTTCTACGCCGGACAGCTCCCCGGCCCCGACCGCGGCGCCCTGTCGGTGCCGGGCGAGGAGTCGGAGCGGTTCCGCGCCAACATCGAGGTGACCGCCGCGTTCGCCGAGTCGCTGGGCTGTACGGCGCTCAACGCGCTGTACGGCAACCGCGTGGAGGGCGTGGACCCGGCCGAGCAGGACGCGCTCGCGCTGGAGAACCTGGTCCTGGCGGCCCGCGCGGCCGACCGGATCGGCGCGGTGCTGCTGGTGGAGGCGTTGAACGCGGTGGAGTCGCCGCGCTGCCCGCTGGTGTCGGCACCGGCCGCGGTGGAGGTCGTCGACCGGGTGAACGATGCCAGCGGACTGGGCAACGCGCGGTTCCTGATGGACCTGTACCACCTGGCCATGAACGGTGAGGACCTGCCCGGCGTCATCGAGCGGTTCACCGCGAGGACCGGGCACGTGCAGATCGCCGACAGCCCCGGCCGCGGCGCCCCCGGCACCGGATCGCTCCCGCTGGAGGACCTGCTCGACCAGGTCGCGAAGGCCGGCTACGAGGGCCTGGTCGGCCTGGAGTACAAGCCCGGCGACCGGCCGAGCGCGGAGTCCTTCGCCTGGCTGCCCCGCGCGGCCCGCTGACCGCCGCCCCCGCTCCCGTACCCGTACCCCGCATTCGAGAGGCACCCTCATGAGCACGCTCCCGAAGATCGCCTGGATCGGCCTCGGCATCATGGGCTCCCCCATGTCCGAGAACCTGGTCAAGGCGGGCTACCAGGTCACCGGCTTCACCCTGGAGCAGGAGAAGCTGGACCGGCTGGCCGCCGCCGGCGGCAGCACGGCCGGCTCGGTCGCCGAGGCGGTGCGCGACGCCGACGTCATCATCACGATGGTCCCGGCCTCCCCGCAGGTCGAGGCCATCGCCTACGGCCCCGACGGCATCCTGGCGCACGCCCGCTCCGGCGCCCTGCTGATCGACATGTCGTCCATCACCCCGCAGACCTCCATCGACCTCGCCAGGGCCGCCGAGGAGAAGGGCGTCCGCGTGCTGGACGCGCCGGTCTCCGGCGGGGAGGCCGGGGCGATCGAGGCGGTGCTGTCCATCATGGTCGGCGGCGGGCAGGCCGACTTCGACGAGGCCAGGCCGATCTTCGAGGCGCTGGGGAAGACGATCGTGCTGTGCGGGCCGCACGGCTCCGGGCAGACGGTGAAGGCCGCCAACCAGCTCATCGTCGCCGTCAACATCCAGGCGTGCGCCGAGGCCGTAGTCTTCCTGGAGAAGTCCGGCGTCGACCTGAAGGCGGCGCTCGACGTCCTCGGCGGCGGCCTGGCCGGCTCCACCGTGCTGGCGCGGAAGAAGGAGAACTTCCTGAACCGGGACTTCAAGCCCGGCTTCCGCATCGACCTGCACCACAAGGACATGGGCATCGTCACCGACGCGGCCCGCACCGTCGGCGCCGCCCTGCCGGTCGGCGCCGTGGTCGCGCAGCTCGTCACCTCCCTGCGCGCGCAGGGCGACGGCGGCCTCGACCACTCCGCGCTGCTGCGGGCCGTGGAGCGCCTCTCCGGCGCCCGGGTCTGAGCCGCGCCCCCGAACCCCGGGCGGCGCCGGGCGTCGACACCTGTCCCGTCGCGCCCGAGCGCCCGGCGCCGCCCGGATCCACTTCAACAGACTGTTGACGTGTCGAACACCCCGAACCTAGGCTCCACGAAGCGGAAACAAGTTTCCGCCGATTACCCGCACGGAAGGTCCACGATGTCGCAGCGCGTGCTCACCACCGAGTCCGGCGCCCCGGTCGCCGACAACCAGAACTCCGCCTCCGCCGGCATCGGCGGCCCCCTCCTGCTCCAGGACCAGCACCTGCTGGAGAAGCTCGCCCGCTTCAACCGCGAGCGCGTCCCGGAGCGCGTGGTGCACGCCCGCGGCTCCGGCGCCTACGGCCACTTCGAGGTCACCGACGACGTCACGGACTTCACGCACGCCGAGTTCCTGGACACCGTCGGCAAGCGCACCGAGGTGTTCGTCCGCTTCTCGACCGTGGCGGACTCGCTCGGCGGCGCGGACGCCGTGCGCGACCCGCGCGGCTTCGCGGTGAAGTTCTACACCCGCGAGGGCAACTACGACCTCGTCGGCAACAACACCCCGGTGTTCTTCGTCAAGGACCCGATCAAGTTCCCCGACTTCATCCACTCGCAGAAGCGGGACCCGTTCACGGGCCGTCAGGAGCCGGACAACGTCTGGGACTTCTGGGCCAACTCCCCCGAGGCCACGCACCAGGTGACCTGGCTGATGGGCGACCGCGGCATTCCGGCGTCGTACCGGCACATGGACGGCTTCGGGTCGCACACCTACCAGTGGACGAACGCCGAGGGCGAGGCGTTCTACGTCAAGTACCACTTCAAGACCAACCAGGGCATCCGCTGCCTCTCCGCCGAGCAGGCCGCCGAGATCGCGGGCCAGGACCCCACCTCGCACCAGACGGACCTGCTCCAGGCCATCGAGCGCGGGGTGCACCCGTCCTGGACGCTGCACGTGCAGCTGATGCCGGTGGCGGAGGCGGCCGGCTACCGCTTCAACCCGTTCGACGTGACCAAGGTGTGGCCGCACAGGGACTACCCGCTGCGCCGGGTCGGCCGGCTGGTGCTGGACCGCAACCCCGACAACGTCTTCGCGGAGGTCGAGCAGGCCGCGTTCTCCCCGAACAACTTCGTGCCCGGCATCGGCCCCTCCCCCGACAAGATGCTCCAGGGCCGCCTGTTCGCCTACGCGGACGCGCAGCGCTACCGGCTCGGCGTCAACCACACCCGGCTCGCCGTCAACGCGCCCCGCGCGACGACCGCCGAGAACTACGGCCGGGACGGCCTGATGGCCGCCAACTCCCAGCCCCGGTACGCCAAGAACTACGAGCCGAACTCCTACGACGGCCCCGTCGAGACCGGCCGTCCGCTCGCCGCCCCGCTCGCCGTCTCCGGGCACACCGGCACCCACGCGGCGCCGCAGCACACCAAGGACGACGACTTCTTCCAGGCCGGCGAGCTGTACCGGCTGATGACCGAGGACGAGAAGAAGCGCCTGGTCGCGAACATCGCCGGGGGCCTGTCGCAGGTCTCCCGCGACGACGTGATCGAGAAGAACCTCGCCCACTTCCACGCCGCCGACCCCGCGTACGGCAAGCGCGTGGAGGCGGCGGTCCGCGCCCTGCGCGAGGACTGACGCCACCGGCTCGCGCGCGGCACCCGGCGGGGAGGCCGGGGCCGCGCGCGCGACCCGCGGCGTACCGGCCGGCCCGGATGAGGGGTGACCGGCCGGTGCGCCGCGGTGCGGGACCGAGGACCGCGGCGGGCGTGAGCCAGTGCGGTGGTGAAGGGACCGGAGTCTTCTCCTACGACCTGAGGGGAGGGGACACCCGGCCCCGTCCCGCCCGCCGCGGTCCCGGCCACAGCACCTCCCTCCCCCGGTCGAGCGCCGGACGCGGACGAACGTTCCCGCGTCCGGCGCTTCCCGCTGTCGCGGGACCTCAAGTCTTCCTCTGAAACCGGCGTCCGCGTGCTTGGACCACCCCGGACACCGGGCACATTCCCGGGCACACGGGGGTGAGACGGATGGACACGGAGGCGACCTTCGGGCTGGCGGCACACGAGATCGCGCTGCTGGCCGGCGGGGAACGGGCGGCCGTCACGGTGGCGGTGGTGGCGCTGCGGCTGGCGGGCGCCGTCGAGACCGGGCCGGGGCGGACCCTCTGCGCGACGGGACCGGAACCGGAGGGGCTGGCGCCGTTCACCGGCACCGTCCTGGACTGCCTGCGCGAGCCGCTCACCGTACGGGAGCTGGCCCGCGATCCGGACGTACGGCTCGCGGTGTCCCTGACCCGCATCCCGCTGGCGGACGCGGGCCTGCTGCGCTCCCCGCGGCTCTCGCCGAACCGGACCGCCCGCCGCCGGGTGGCGTTCCTGCGGGAGCGGTACCCGCTGCCGGCGGACGGGCACGGGCTGGCGGACGACGACACGCTGCTGGCCGTCGCCCTGCACGGCACGGAGGCGCTGCGCGTGCTGCTGCCGCGCTTCGCCGTGCGGGCGGGGCTGCTGACCGGACCGGCCGCCGGACCTGACGCCGGGCGCGCGCGCCGCCGGGGCCGGTTCCTGCGCCGGGCCGGCGCGCTCGGCGACGTGACCGGCCACGGCGACGGGGGTGACGGAGGAGGAGGCGGCGGCGGATGCGGGGGTGACTGACCACCGGTGACACCCCATGACGAGAGGGCGGCCCGTCCCGGGGGAACGGACCGCCCTCTCTCGCGGAGGTGTCAGACCTTGAGCGTCCTCACGGCCGTCGGGGCGTGCCCCGGCTCGGTGGCCAGGTCTTCGAACTCCACCACGTTCGAGATGTCGTTCGTCCCCGACATGGAGATGTTGGTGACCCGCTCCAGGATCGCCTCCACCACGACCGGCACCCGGAACTCGGCGGCGAGCTTCTTGGCCTGCTCGAAGGCGGCACCCAGCTCGGCCGGGTCGGTCACCCGGATCGCCTTGCAGCCCAGGCCCTCGGCGACCTTGACGTGGTCGACGCCGTAGACGCCCAGCTCCGGCGAGTTGATGTTCTCGAACTCCAGCTTGACCTGGAAGTCGATGTCGAAGGCCCGCTGCGCCTGCCGGATCAGCCCCAGGTAGGCGTTGTTGACCAGGACGTGCACGTACGGGATGCGGTGCTGCGCGCCGACCGCCAGCTCCTCCAGCATGAACTGGAAGTCGTAGTCCCCGGAGAGGGCGACGACCTGGGCCTCCGGGTCGGCCTTGGCGACGCCGAGCGCGGCGGGCACGGTCCAGCCGAGCGGGCCGGCCTGACCGCAGTTGATCCAGTGCCGGGGCCGGTAGACGTGCAGCATCTGGGCGCCGGCGATCTGCGAGAGACCGATGGTGGAGACGTACCGGGTCTCCGGTCCGAACGCCTTGTTCATCTCCTCGTAGACGCGCTGCGGCTTGATCGGGATGTCGTCGAAGTGCGTACGGCGCTGGAGGGTGGCCTTCCGCTCCTGCGCGGCGGCGGCCCACGCGGAGCGGTCGGGCAGCGTGCCGGCCTCCTTCATCTCCCGGGCCGCCTCGACGAAGAGGGCGAGCGCCGCCTTGGCGTCGGAGGCGATGCCGTAGTCCGGGGCGAAGATCCTGCCGATCTGCGTCGGCTCGACGTCGACGTGCACGAAGGTCCGTCCGGCGGTGTAGACGTCGAGCTTGCCGGTGTGGCGGTTGGCCCAGCGGTTGCCGATGCCGAGGACGAAGTCGGACTCAAGGAAGGTGGCGTTGCCGTAGCGGTGCGAGGTCTGCAGGCCCACCATGCCGGCGTTCAGCTCGTGGTCGTCGGGGAGCACGCCCCAGCCCATCAGGGTCGGCACCACCGGGGTACCGGTCAGCTCGGCGAACTCCACCAGCAGGGCGGCGGCGTCGGCGTTGATGACCCCGCCGCCGGCCACGATCAGCGGGCGCTCGGCGGCGTTGAGCATGCCGAGCGCCTTGGCGATCTGGGCGCGGCTGGCGGCCGGCTTGTAGACGGGCAGCGGCTCGTACGTCTCCGGGTCGAACTCGATCTCCGTGAGCTGCACGTCGATCGGCAGGTCGATCAGGACCGGGCCGGGGCGCCCGGAGCGCATCAGGTGGAACGCCTTCTGGAAGACGCCGGGGACCTGCGCCGCCTCCAGCACGGTCACCGCCATCTTGGTGACCGGCGCGGCGATGGAGGCGATGTCGACGGCCTGGAAGTCCTCCTTGTGGATCACCGCGGTCGGTGCCTGGCCGGTGATGCAGAGGATCGGGATGGAGTCGCCGGTCGCCGAGTACAGCCCGGTGATCATGTCGGTGCCGGCGGGGCCGGACGTCCCGACGCAGACCCCGATGTTGCCGGGGTGGGTACGGGTGTAGCCCTCCGCCATGTGCGAGGCGCCCTCGACGTGCCGGGCGAGGGTGTGGGTGATGCCGCCGGACGCCTTGAGGGCGGCGTAGAAGGGGTTGATCGCAGCGCCCGGCACACCGAACGCGTCCGCGACGCCCTCGCGCTTGAGGATCTCAACTGCCGCACGGGCAGCGGTCATACGAGCCATTCGAGTTACTCCTGCTGGTCGAACCTGGTCGGAACCACGCCCGTCGCGCCCACGCCGTGCAGTGTCCGCGTATTCCGCATAGCGAAAGTAGAGTTTTACATGTTGGAAGTAAGGTAGGTGGGTGGTCCGGGGACGTCAAGGGAGGAGGGCTCACCGACGGGTGGGGAACTGGGTGTCCGCGCAGGCCGGACTGAGTGCGCGTACTCAGGTGGAGCGGGCGGGCGGCGGCGAGAGTGGAGGCACACCCAGCGACTGGAGACGATGATGAACGCGCCCCGCCGAACGGCCCCCTTCCGCCTCGCCGCCCTCGCGGCAGGCGCCGCGCTGCTGGCCCTCACCGGATGCGCCGGCTTCGAGTACCGCGAGAACATCTGCGGCGGCGGCGAGTACCCGGTGCTGGCGGTCGGCTCCTCCGGTTCCGCCTGCGTGGCGGACGCGGAGGAGCCGCCGGCGGGGTACGCGCGCTACCCCGAGGGCAAGGTGCCGAAGCAGGTCGACGACAAGTGGGACGTGTACTGGAACACCCACACGCTGGACGAGAACGGCAAGCTCATCGACATCGCCGGCTAGAGGCTGATGAAGATCTTGTGGAGGGGCTGTCCAGCCTCCGGCCCGACAGCCCCTCCGCGAGATCTTCATCGGTCTTCTAGACGTTCCCGCCCACCGCGTCGTCCGCGAGACCTGAGGGGCCACCGGGGCCGCCCCGTTCGGGGCCCGGGATCAGCGGAAGTCCTCCTCGCGGTACTCCGCGTCCGATCCGGCGGCCGTCGCCTCGCGCAGTTCGATGCGGCGGATCTTGCCGGAGACGGTCTTGGGCAGGTCGCCGAACTCCAGGCGGCGGATGCGCTTGTAGGGCGCGAGGACCTGGCGGGAGTGCTCGAACAGGGCCTTGGCGAGGGTGGGGCCCGGCTCCCAGCCCGCCGCCGGGACGACGTACGCCTTCGGCACGGCCAGGCGCAGTTCGTCGGGGGCGGGGACGACGGCGGCCTCCGCGACCGCCTCGTGCTCCAGCAGGGCGCTCTCCAGCTCGAAGGGGGAGATCTTGTAGTCGGACGCCTTGAAGACGTCGTCGGACCGGCCGATGTAGGTGAGGTAGCCGTCGGCGTCCCGGCTGCCGATGTCACCGGTGCGGTAGTAGCCGCCCGCCATGGCCTCGGCGGTGCGCTCCGGGTCGCCGTGGTACCCGGCCATCAGGCCCACCGGGCGCTCGCTCAGGTCGAGGGCGATCTCCCCCTCGGCGGCGCCCGGTTCACCGGTGACGGGGTCGAGCAGGACGACGCGGTAGCCGGGTCCCGGGCGGCCCATGGAGCCGGTCTTCAGCACCTGCCCGGGGCTGTTGGCGATCTGCACGGCCGTCTCGGTCTGCCCGAACCCGTCACGGACCGTCACCCCCCATGCCCGGCGGACCTGCTCGATGACCTCGGGGTTGAGCGGCTCCCCGGCGGCCACCGCCTCGCGCGGCGGGGTGCGCGACTGGGTCAGGTCGGCCTGGACGAGCATCCGCCACACCGTCGGCGGGGCGCAGAAGGTGGTCACACCGGCCCGGTCCATCTCCGCCAGCAGCCGGCCCGCGTCGAACCGGGTGTAGTTGTGCACGAAGACCGTCGCCTCCGCGTTCCACGGCGCGAACAGGTTGGACCAGGCGTGCTTGGCCCAGCCCGGCGAGGAGATGTTCAGGTGCACGTCACCGGGCTTCAGGCCGATCCAGTACATCGTCGCCAGATGCCCGACCGGGTAGGAGACATGGGTGTGCTCGACCAGCTTGGGACGGGCGGTCGTCCCTGAGGTGAAGTAGAGCATGAGGGGCGCGTCGGCGGGCGTCGGGCCGTCGGGCTCGAACACCTCGGAGCCGGCGGCCGGCTCCTCGTACGGCGTCCAGCCCTCCACCGCGCCGCCGACCGCGATACGGGTGTACGCGCCGGGGACGTCCGCGAACTTGCCGGCGTCCGCCGAGCGCACGATCACTTGCGCGACCCGGCCGCGCTCCACCCGGTCCCGCAGATCGGCGGGGCCGAGCAGCGGGGTGGCCGGGATGACCACCGCGCGCAGCTTCATCGCGGCCAGCGTCGTCTCCCACAGCTCGACCTGGTTGCCCAGCATCACCAGGATGCGGTCGCCCGCGCCGACGCCCAGCGCACGCAGCCGGTTCGCGACCCGGTTCGAGCGGGCGGACAGCTCGGCGAAGGACCGCCGGGTCTCCGTCCCGTCCTCCTCGACGATGTGCAGGGCGGTCCGGTCGTTGCCGGCCGCGATGACGTCGAACCAGTCCAGGGCCCAGTTGAAGTGTTCGAGGCGGGGCCACCGGAACCCCGCGTACGCGGTCGCGTAGTCCTCGCGGTGCTCCAGCAGGAAATCGCGGGCCGTGCGGAAGCTCTCCGTCGCCGTCGTCATCGTGTCGTCCTCCTAGGTGCCGGACATGGCCGGGCGGCTCGGGGCCATCTTCGGCTCATCTCCCCTGGTCGCACCAGTCACCGGACACCCGCGGCGCATGCCCGCCGGCCGTCCGGGCACCCGTCGGCACCGTGCACATGCGACGCAGAGTCCTGGTGACCGGGTGGTTCAGCTTCCTGCACGGGGAGGCGACCGCCGGTGACGTGCTGGCGCTGGAGCGGGTGGCGGTGGTGCTGCGGGCGGCGGGGGTGGCGTACGACGTCGTGTGGAGTCCCGGTTTCCGGGCGGACGGCACGCACTTCGAGGGCGTCGATCCGGCGGCGTACACGCATCTGGTGTTCGTCTGCGGGCCCGCGCACGGGGCGCAGGTCGAGGAGCTGCACCGGCGGTTCGCGCACTGTGTGCGGATCGCGGTCGGCGTCTCGGTGGTGGACCCCGGCTCGGCGGCCGTCACCGGCTTCCACCGGGTTCTCGCGCGGGACGCGCCGGGGACCGGGCCGACCCTCGACCTCGCGGCCCGCGCGCCGGTCCCGGACGCGCCGCCGGTCGTCGGCGTGGTCCTGACCCACGGGCAGCGCGAGTACGGGAGCCTGCGGCGGCACACCGAGGTCGCCGAGGCCGTGACGGGGTGGCTGGGCGGCAAGGACTGCGCGCGCCTGGAACTGGAGACCCGGCTCGACGCCCACGACTGGCGGCTGTGCGGGACCCCCGCCCAGCTCCAGGCGGTCCTCGCCCGGCTCGATCTGGTCGTCACCGACCGGCTGCACGGGCTGGTGCTGGCGCTGCGCGCCGGGGTGCCCGCGCTCGCGGTGGACCCGGTGGCGGGCGGCGCGAAGGTGACCGCGCAGGCGCGGGCCTGCAGCTGGCCCGCGCTGGTGGCGGCCGAGGAGCTGCGGGCCGGGGAGCTGGAGCGGTGGTGGGCGTGGTGCCTGGGCGAGGGCCGGGAGACGGCCCGGCGGCTCGGCGCGGGCTTCCGCTCCGGTGCCGGGACGGACACCGCCGACGGGCTGGCCGAGGCGCTCGGTCTCCGCCGGACCTCGGCCTCGGCCGGACCTCGGTCCCGGTAGACCTCGGTCTCCGTTAGACGGGGGCGGGGCGCGGGCACTCGGTGGGCTGTCGGTCCGTTCCAGCACCCCCCGAGGAGACACCGTGAGCGTCGACCGCCTCCCCGAACACGAACAGCGCGTCCTCGACGAGGTCGAGCGGGCCCTGCGCCGCGACCGCCGGCTCGACCGGCAACTGCGCACGTTCCGCGCGAGCCGCCGCCCCGACCCGGCGCGGCTGCTGGCCTACCGGCCGCGCACCCTCACCGTCCTGCTGCTGCTCGCCCTCTCCGTCACCCTGATGGTGACCGGCATCGTCACCTCGGAACCCGGGGTGATCTGGGCCTACGCCGCCACCTGGCCGGTCACGATGTTCGCTGCGTTCCGGCTGCTGTGCCGGTGGACGGAGGGCTGACGCCTCAGCCCGTGTAGCTGCGGGCCGTGGAGTCGCGCTGGGCCGGCTCCAGGGTCCGCAGCCGGGCCTCGACGTCCGGGGGCAGGACGCGGCGTTCCCGCAGCACCCACGGAAGGGCGGCGGCGGCCTCGGCGAAGGCGCGCAGCGAGGCGGTGTCGCGGGGGACCGTGCGGGCCAGGTGCAGGGTGCGGCGCAGGGCGTACCCGGCGGGGCGGCGCAGCCAGGTGAACCACAGCGTGTTGCGGATGCCGTGTGTGCGCCGCAGCGTCGAGTCCCGTACCAGCGACGGCTGGTGATGGATCGTCAGGTCGTCGGCGTACGTCAGCCACCAGCCGTCCGCGGCGAGGTCGGCGGCGAGCAGTTCCTCCTCGCCGCCCAGCCACAGCCGGGGGTGGAAGCCGCCCGCCGCGCGGAAGGCGCCGGCGCGCAGCACGGTCGCGGCGGCCAGGAAGGAGCCGAGGGCGGGGCCGGGCAGCCAGGGCGGTCCGGGGACCGGCGAGTCGCGCAGTTCCCCGACGATCGGGTCCTCGGTGCCGTCCGGTTCCACGACGATCCGGGCGGTGACCGTGGCGAGCGCGGGATGCGCGTCGAGCAGATCGGCCGCGCCGGCCAGCGAACCGGGCGCCCACCAGGAGTCGTCGTCGCAGAACGCCACGTACGGCGTGCGGATCTGCCGGACCGCCAGGTTGCGGCCGACGGCGCCGAGGTTGCGGCCGGGGCGCAGCAGCCGTACCTCGGGGTGGTGGCGGGCGACGGCGTCCGCGGTGCCGTCGGTGGAGGCGTTGTCCACGACGACGACCTGCGGCCGTTCCGGCAGCGCGGCCAGGTGGCCGAGGGTGCGCAGGAGTTCGGGGCGCCGGTTGTGGGTGATGACGACGACCGTGGTGCGGGGATCGGTCATCCGGGCGCTCCGTCCAGGCGGCGGGCGGCGCGCTCCACGTGCGGGGGCAGCGGGCGCCGGTCGCGCAGCGCGGCGGGCAGCCGGGAGAGGGCCTCGCGCAGGGCGCGCCGGGCGTGCGGGTCGTGCCGGGCGTCGGCGGCGAGCGCACGGGTGCGCGCCAGGGCGTGCGGCAGGGGGCGGCGCAGCCAGGCGGTGAGCACCTCGTTGCGGCGGACCACGGCGGGGCGGTCGGCGCGGGGGCCGGGGTCGGGGTGGTGGTGGGCGGTGACCTCGGGGCAGTGGGTGACGCCCCAGCCGCGGGCGGCGAGGTCGTAGGCGAGGAGGGTCTCCTCGGCGCCGAAGAAGAGCAGCGGGTGGTAGCCGCCGGCGTCGAGGTACGCCTCCCGGCGGACGACACAGGCGCAGGCCAGGAAGCCCAGGACCTGGGTGCCGGGGAGGTCGGCGGCGCCGCCGAGGGGGGATTCGGCGAGGACGCCGTTGAGCGGGTCGGCGTACCCGGCGGGCCCCACCAGGGTGCGGGCGGCGAGCAGGCCGAGCCGGGGGTGCTCGTCGAAGAGGCGGGCGGCGGTGGTGAGGGCGCCGGGGGCCCACCAGGAGTCGTCGTCGCTGAACGCCACGTAGGGGGTGTCCAGGGCGCGGACGCCGTGGGTGCGGGCGAGGGCGCCGCGGTTGACCGGCATGGACAGCACCCGTACGCGCGGGAAGTCGCGGGCCAGCATGGCGCGGGTGTCGTCGGTGGAGGCGTTGTCGACGACCAGGATCTCGGGGCGTTCGGGCAGGTCGAGGAGGTGGCGCAGGGTGGTGGCCAGCCGCGCCGAGCGGTTTCGGGTGGCGATGACGATGCCGACCGGCGCCTGGGGGGCGCGGTCGGCGCGGGTGCGCTCGGGGGTGGTGGTGGGGGCGTGGTTCATGGGGCCTCGCTCAGGGCGTCGACGGCGTCCAGGACGTCGTCGGCGGTGATGCGCAGCAGCGCGGGGTCGGGGGTGTCGCCGTGCGGGTCGCCGCCCGGTCCTGGGTGGTACAGGACGCGGTGGCGGGGGTGCGGGGGCGGGCCCCAGCGGCTGGGCGGGACCGGTCCGAAGAGGGTGACGGAGGGGGCGGCGTGGGCCACGGCGAGGTGGGCGACGCCGGTGTCGCCGCTGAGCACGGCACGGGCGCCGGCGACCAGCGCGGAGAGCCGGTCGTACGGCAGGCCGCCGCCGAAGACGTCGGTGTCGGGCAGGTGGGCGTCCTTGGCCAGCCGGGCCACCAGGTCGCCCTCGTCCGCGCCTCCGGTCACCACGACCCTGAGGCCGCGTGCGCGCAGCGCCTCGGCGACGGCGGCGTACCGCTCGACGGGCCAGCGGCGGGAGGGGGCGCCGGCGCCGGGGTGCAGCACCACGGCGCCGGGGGCCGGGGACGGCACCGGCGGGCGGGGCAGCAGCAGGTCGTCGGGGTCGGCGGGGATGCCGTAGGCGGTGAGCAGGCGGCACCAGCGGTCGCGTTCGTGCTCCTCGGCGTACCAGGGCGGTCCGTCCGGCGCCGCGAAGGCCAGCACCCTGCCTGGGCGGAGGGCGGTCAGCGGGCGGAGGCTGGCCGGGCCGCTGCCGTGCAGGTCGACGGCGAGGTCCGGGGGCGGTCCGGCCCAGTCCAGGGCGCGGGGCACGGCCCGGCCGGGCTCGGCGGCGGGCAGGACCCGGTCGACGGCGCCGGTGGCGGCGGCGAGGGGGGCGAGTCCGGCGGGGGCGGCCAGGACGATCTCGTGCTCCGGGTACGCGCGGCGCAGCGCGCGCAGCGCGGGAACGCCGGCGAGCAGGTCCCCGAGCCCGAGGGCCCGCAGGACGAGGAGGCGGGGGCGGGCGCCGGTGCCGGCCGGACCGGGCCGCGGTGTGGAAGCCGGCGCCCCGGCCCGTACGACGGCTTCGGCACCGGCACCGGCACCGAGGGGCCGGGCGGGCGGTGGATGCACGGGGTCGCCGGTGACGGGGCCGCCGGCGGTCGGGGCGGCGGGACCGCCAGTGACGCGGTTGCCGGCAGCCGGGGCGGCGGGACCGCCGATGACACGGTTGCCGGCAGCCGGGGCGGCGGAGCCGCCAGTGACACGGCCGCCGACAGCCGGGGCGGCGGGACCGCCAGTGACACGGCCGCCGACAGCCGGGGCGGCGGAGCCGCCAGTGACACGGCCGCCGGCAGTGGGGGCGCGGGAACCACCGCTCACCGGACTGCCGGCAGGGGCGGCGAGGTCACCCGCGCCCGGACCGCCGACAACCGAGACGTGGGAACCACCCGTGACCTGCCCACCGGCGGCCGAGACGCGGGAACCGCCCACGAACGGACCGCCGGCGCCCGGAACGCGGGAACCACCCACGACCGGACCGCCGGCGGACAGCGAGGCGGAGCCGCCCCCGGCCGGACCACCGGCAGACGACGTGAAGGCGTTTTCGGCGGCAGAGCGGGGCGAGGCGGTGGTGTCCTCGGCGACGGAGCAGGGCGACGCGGTGGCCCCTGGCCGGGACGGTGCGCGTAGGGCGGCCGGCGTGGAACGGCCCGCGGCGCCCCGCGGCGGCCGCCGTACGCCTTCCGCACCCGGACCGGGCCGCCCCCCGGCGACGAGCGTCATCCGCCCCCGCTCGCCGGCCGTGCGGGACGCGCCCCCGTACGCCGGGCTCATCGCACCCCCTCCGCCGCCCGCGCCATCAGGGCCGTGGACGAGCGGCCGTCGAGGTAGGGCAGGAGGACGGCCTGGCCGCCCCACTCCTCCAGGAGGGCCGCCTCGGGGAGGTCCGCGCCGGCGTAGTCGCCGCCCTTGACCCAGACGTCGGGGCGCAGGTCGCCGAGCAGCCGTTCGGGGGTGTCCTCGTCGAAGACGGCGACCGCGTCCACACAGGCCAGGGCGCGCAGCACGCGGATGCGGTCGGCGAGCGGGTTGACCGGGCGGCCCTCGCCCTTGCGGCGGCGGACGGAGGCGTCGGAGTTGACGCACACCACCAGGCAGTCGCCGAGCCGCCGGGCGGCCTGGAGGAGGCCGACGTGCCCGGCGTGCAGCAGGTCGAAGCAGCCGCCCGCGGCGACCACCGTGCCGTGCTGGGCGCGGACCCGGGCCGCCAGCGCGTGCGGGTCGTCGGTGTCGGGCCGCGGGGCCGGCCGCGGCCGGGAGTCGGCGCGCGGCAGGGCGCCCGCGCCGCCCGCGGCGACGAACGCGCTCGCGGCGCCCACCGCGCCCTCCACGGCCTCGCCGACCAGCGTGCCGTCGGCGAGCAGCCCGGCCGCGGTGGCCGCGAACCGGTCGCCGGCGCCGCAGGTGTCGCCGGGGTGGGCGGCGGGCGCGGGCACCAGCAGCGGGTGTTCGCCGTAGGAGAGCAGGGCGCCGCGCGCGCCGAGGGTGACGGCGACGGCGGCGACCCGCCAGTCGCGGACCAGGTCGGCGGCGATGTGCGCGGCGGCGCGCAGGGTGCCGTCCGGGCGGCCGTCGCCGGGTGCGAAGCCGTGCGCCTCCTTCTCGGCGGGCGTCGCCAGCCGGGTGCCGGGCACGGGGACGCCGCCGCGCGGATGCGGGTCCCAGACCAGCGGCGGGTGTTCGGTCAGCTCCTCGCGCAGGGCGTCGGCGGTGCCGCGTCCGTAGTCGGAGACCAGCACGGCGTGGGCGGCGCGCAGGGCGGCGCGGGCCTCGTCGGTGGCGGCGCGGGCGCGTCCGCCGCCCCGGTCGAGGCGGACGACGGGCCTGCCGTGGGCGAGGACCCGGGTCTTCTCGGGGAGGGTGCCGCTGAGCGGCAGGGGTATCAGTGTCAGCCAGGGTTCGAGGAGCCGGCGCAGTTCCCGGGCGGCGGGGTCGTCGCCGAGGCCGGTGATCAGGGTGACGTCGCGGCCGTCGCGGGCGGCGAGGTAGGCGGCGAGCGCGGCGCCGCCGGGCCGGACGCGTTCGGCGCAGTCGGCCACCACCGGGACCGGCGCGTCGGGGGCGAGCCGGTCGGCGGAGCCGCACAGGTCGCGGTCGAGCAGCGCGTCGCCGACGACGACCAGCGGGGTCTTGTCAGGCACGGTGACCTCCCCGGCGTACGCCCGTCTCCAGGGCGGCGTCGAAGGCGGCGCAGATCATGTGCACGGCGACCAGGTGGAGTTCCTGGACGGTGGCGGTGGTGGCCGCGTCGACGCACAGGGCCTCGTCGCTGCCGGCCATCAGGGGGTTGGGTTCGCAGCCGGTCAGTGCCCAGACGCGGACGCCGGCCGCGCGGGCGGCGTCGGCGGCGGACAGCAGGTTGGCGCTGGCGCCGGAGGTCGACAGCAGCATCAGCACGTCGCCCTCGCGGCCGTGCGCGCGGACCTGGCGGGCGAACACCTCGTCGACGCCGTAGTCGTTGGCGATGGCGGTGGTGGAGGAGGTGTCGGCGTGCAGGGCGATCGCGGAGAACGGCGGCCGGTCGTCGCGGTAGCGGCCGACGATCTCGGCGGTGAGGTGCTGGGCCTGCGCGGCGCTGCCGCCGTTGCCGGCGGCGAGCAGCCGGCCGCCGCCGGAGAGCACGGCGGCGAGTTGGCCGCCCCAGCGTTCGGTGATGTGCGCGGAGGCGCGGAACGCCCCCAGCGCCTCCTGGAGTTCGTCGCAGTGCCCGACGACAGGCGGGTGCACGGTCATCACGCCACCTCCTTGGCCAGTTCGTGGTCGGCGACGGTCAGCCGGTAGACCTGTTCGGCGCCGTCGGCGACGCGCCGCCACGTGTAGTGCTTCAGGACGCGTTCGCGTCCGGCGGTGCCGTAGGCGCGGCGCAGCCGTTCGTGGGGCAGGAGGACCCGGGCGACGTCGGCGATCGCCTCGGGGTTGTGCGGCTCCACGAGCCGGCCGGTGACACCGTCGGCGACGGAGTCGCGGTGGCCGCCGACGTCGGTGGCGAGCACCGGCACGCCGCAGGCCATGGCCTCCAGCGGCACGATGCCGAAGGGCTCGTAGTGCGGGGTGCACAGCACCAGGTCGGCGCTGCCGATCAGGGTCGGCATGTGCTCGGGGTCGACGGCGCCGAGCAGCCGTACCCGGTCGGCGACGCCGGCCCGGCGGGCGAGGCCGGCCAGCCGCCGGGCCTCGGCGTCGGTGTCCACCTCGTCGGCGGGCGGGCCGCCGGCGATGAGGAGTTCGGTGTCCGGGACGTGGGCGAGGGCGCGCACGGCGTACTCGTAGCCCTTGCGGGGGACGAGCCGGCCGCAGGCGAGCAGCCGGTGCCGGTGGCGGCGCGCGGGGGCGCGGCCGGTGTCGGCGCCGGGGCGGAAGTGCTGGGCGTCCACCCCGCACGGGACGACGGAGATCCGGCGCGGCGGCACGCCCATGTCGCCGAGTTCGACGACCTCGTCGGTGCAGGTGGCCAGGACGCGGGCGCAGGAGCGGCCGAGCTGCCGCTCGATGCCGATGCGTTCGTGCGGGCTGGTGTCCCTCAGGCCCTGGTGGCGCCGCTTGACGGTGCCGAGGGCGTGGAAGGTCTGCACGAGCGGGATGCCGTGCGGCTGGACGCCGATCTGCGCGGCGAGGCCGGACATCCAGAAGTGGGCGTGGACCACGTCGGGCCGGTCCCGGGTGAAGGCGCGCGCCAGGTACGCGCCGAAGGCGGGCATGTACGGCAGCAGTCCGTCCTTGGGCACGGCCTCGGCGGGTCCCGCGGGCACGTGCTCGACGACCGCGCCGCCGGGCAGCGGCACCCGGTCGGGCAGGTCGAGGGTGTCGCGGCGGGTGTACACCGTGACGTCGTGGCCGCGCCGGGCCAGTTCCGCGCTGAGCCGGGCGACGTAGACGTTCTGTCCCCCGGCGTCGACGCCGCCGAGCGCGGCGAGCGGGCTCGCGTGCTCGGACACCATGGCGATCCTCATCGGGTCACCTCCTTCAGCAGCCGCTCCCAGTCGTCCAGGAAGCGGGACAGCCCGTAGCGGGCGAGGGCCGCCGCTCGGGCCTCCTGGCCGACGGCGCGCGCGTGTGCGGGGTCGGCGAGGAAGTCGCGTACGGCGTCGGTCAGGACGTCGATACGGTTGGAGACCACTCCGGCGCCGGGCGGGACCGCCTCGGTGACCTCGGTGGTGGCGAGGGCGACGACCGGCATGCCCAGGTGCATGGCCTCCAGCAGGGACAGGCCGAGGGAGGTCCAGCGCACGGGATGGACGTAGACCCGGCGGCGGGCCAGTTCGGTGTGCAGTTCGTGCTGCGGGACGTCGCGGGCGCGGCAGCGCGCGGGGTCGAGGCCGAGGTGCCCGGCGAGTCCCTCGGTGCGCATGCCGAAGACGTCGAGGGGGGCGGCGCGGGCGAACGCGGGCAGCAGGTCGGTACCGGTCGTACGGCCGCGCCGGACGGGTTCGTTGACGACGACGGCGGCCCGGTCCAGCTCGCCGGTCCAGCGGGGGCCGGGGTCGACGATGCCGTGTTCGACGACGGCCGTCTCGGTGCGGCCCGCGTCCCACATCAGCCGGTTGAAGTGGGTGACGTGGACGAGGGTGACGCCGGGGATGCCGGCGGCCGGGTGGCGGGTGTGGGGCACGTCGCCGTCGGGGGCGTTGTGCTCCAGGTACACCAGCGGCGGCCGGCGGCCCAGCCAGCGGTCCACGAGGCCGAGTTCGTGGGGGCGTTGCAGCACGACGAGGTCGATCTCCTCGTCGCGCAGCCGCTCCGGCGGGACCTCGGTCACGGACGCGGGCCAGTCCCAGGTGCGGGCGCGGCCGAGCCCGTCGGGACCGCGGTCGGGGGTGACCGGGACCAGGTAGGTGTGCGGGCCCTGGACGAAGGCCGTGGTCCACGACCCGTGCACGTGCCAGATCAGGATTCTCATGACGTCTCCCCCACGAGCTTCTCGACGGCGGCTGCCACGTCCGTGGCGGTGACGGTGTTCAGGCAGGGATGGCCCGGCACGGGGCACTCCCGGGCGCGGCTGCCGGCGCAGGGCGCGTCCTGGTCGCCGAGGAGCACGTAGGGCACTCCGTAGGGCCGCCAGCGTTCGGCCGGGACGACCGGCGCGAACAGGGAGACGACGGGGGTGCCGACGGCGGCGGCGAGGTGGGCGGGGGCGGTGTTGCCGGTGACGACGGCGGTCGCGCCGGCGAGGACGCCGGAGAGTTCCGGTGCCTCGGTGCGGCCACCGAGGTCGGTGCCGTGCTCCCCGGCCACGAACGCGGTGAGTTCGCGTTCGCCGGGGCCGCCGGTGACCAGGACCCGGTGGCCGGCGGCGGCCAGTTCGCGGACGGCCTCGGCGGCGCGCCCGGGGCTCCAGGCGCGGGCCGGGACGCTCGCGCCGGGGTGCAGGACGACGTACGGGCCGGTCCCGGTCAGGTCGGTGACGGAGGGCGGTGCGTGGACGCGCAGCCGGCCGTCGTCGGGGCTCGGGAACCCGGCCGCCGCCGCCAGGTCCAGGGCGGCCTCGGCCTCGTGGGCGTGCGGGGCGCGGCGGTGGCGCAGGTCGAGCAGGGAACCGGGGTAGTCCACGCTGTCCGCGGCCAGGTACCGGACGCCGGCCAGGCGCAGCACCAGGGCGGTGGGCAGCGGGGACTGGTGGAAGGAGGTCAGGATCAGGCCGGTGCCGGCGTCGATCCGGGCGGTGAGGGCGTCCAGCTCCGCGCGGTCCACGGCCGGCGGGTCGAAGCCGCCCCAGGGCGCGTCCCACACCAGGACCTCGTCCACGCCGGGCAGGAGCCGGGCGGCGGGGGCGCCACGGCTGCCGCACAGCAGGGTGACGTGGTCGGCGCGGGCGGCGACGGCCCGGACGGCGGGTCCGGCGAGCAGCACGTCGCCGAAGCTGTCGAGCCGGGTGACGATCGCTCTCATCGCGGCCTCCGCCCGGTCCCGGTCGCGGGCGCCCGCCACACCGCCGCGTCGGCCGGTCCGGTCCGGCCGCCGGTGTCGTAGGCCCGCTCGATGGGCCGTTCGTCGACCAGGACCCGCCCCTTGGGCGGCCCGCCGAGGAGCGCGCGTACGGCGGTCAGCAGGTCGGGGGCGACGTGTTCGGCGGCGGCGGTCTCCTCGGGGCGGGTCGCCTCGTTGGGGACGAGGATGCCGTGGGCGCCGGCCCGGCGGGCGGCCTCCAGGTCGGCGCCGATGTCGCCGATGACGACGCAGTCGGCGGGGTCGGCGCCGATCCGGCCGGCCGCCCGGAGGATCAGGCCGGGCCGCGGTTTGCGGCAGTGGCAGCCGTCGTCCGGGCCGTGCGGACAGACGGCCCACACGTCGAACGGCCCGAGCACCGCGTCGACGCGGTGGTTGACGGCGCGGACGTCGGCGTCGGTGAGCAGGCCGCGGGCGACGCCGGACTGGTTGGTGACGACGCCGGTCGGGATGCCGTGCCCGCGCAGCAGGGCGAGGGCCTCGCGGGCGCCGTCGACCGGGCGGACCCGCTCGGGGTCGCCGTTGTAGGGGACGTCGTGGACGAGGGTGCCGTCGCGGTCGAACAGGACGGCCCCGACCGTGTCCGGGCGGCTCATGCGGCGACCTCCGGCCAGGCGGGGGCGGACCGGTGCCGCCACTCCCCCGCGGCCCGGTGCCAGACGGCGGCCGGCGGGATGAGCACGCTGGTGGCCAGCATGGTGGTCACCTCGTCGCGGGTGCGCGGTCCGGGGGCGATCCGGGCCCAGGCGAACTCGGCGGTGCCGGCCGCCCAGCCGAGCCCGGCGAGCGCGGCGGCGCGGGGGCGGCCGGCGGCGGCGAGGGCGAGGGCGGCGGCGCCCGCGGCGGTGACGGCGGCGTGGCGGCGGAGCCGGCCCCGGGGGGCGGCCGCCCTGGACCACCAGCCGGGGCCGTGCAGGCGGCGCATCAGGGCGTCGTCGGCGTTGCCGCGCTGCTGGGTCAGGGAGACCCAGCGGGAGGCGGGGCGCACCGGGTGCCGGGTGGTGCGCCGGCCCCGCCGGATGCGCCACCCGGCGTCGAGGACGCGCAGCGCGAGGTCGGCGTCCTCCCGGAAGGCACGGGTGAAGCGTTCGTCGAAGCCGCCGACCTGTTTGAGGGCGTCGGTGCGGTAGGCCATGTCGGCGGTGATCCAGCGGGCCGTGGCGAGGCCGGCGGTGCCGCGTTCCCAGTCGGTGGGGCGGCGTTCGCCGGGCAGCGGCACGGCGATGACGCCCTGTACGGCGCCGGTGTCGGGGGCGGCCTCGGTGAGGTCCTGGACGAGCTGGTCGCACCAGTGCGGGCCGACCTGGACGTCGTCGTCGAGGAAGGCGGTCCAGGGGGCGGTGACCGCGCGCAGCCCGGCGTTGCGGGCGGCGGCCGGTCCGCGTCCGCCGCCGCGCAGCACCACCGTGCGCTCGCGGAGCACGCCGAGGACGGTCAGGGGGTGCTCCAGCGCGCCGGGGTCGGCGTCCGGGCCGGGCCGGTCGTCGACGAGGACGATCGTGTCGGGCTCGGGTCCGATCGCGGCGGTCAGCGCGGCCAGGCAGTCGGCGAGGGTGCTCCGGACGAGGGTGGGGATCACCACGGAGTAGCCGGCGGAGCCGGTGGCCGGGGGGTCGGCGGGATGTCCGGTCGTCATGCGAAGGCCCTCCCCCGGCGGACCGCGAACGGTCCGATGGCGAGCAGGTCCACGGGCGCCGAGCCGAAGCACTCCAGGGCGTCGCGCGGGTCGTCGACCATGGGCCGTCCGGCGGTGTTGAGGCTGGTGTTGACGACCACCGGCAGTCCCGTGCGCCGTTCGAAGGCGTTCAGCATCCGGGCGACGAGCGGTTCGCGGCGCTCCTCGACGGTCTGGATGCGGGCGGTGCCGTCGACGTGCACCACGGCCGGGATGCGGTCCCGCCAGGCCGGGTCGACGTCGTGCACGAAGAGCATGTACGGGCTGGGGACCGGCCCGCCGGAGAAGATCTCGGCGGCGCGGTCGGCGAGCACCATGGGGGCGACGGGGCGGAACTCCTCGCGCCCCTTGACGTTGTTGAGGCGTTCCAGGTTCTCCGCGCGGCCGGGATGGGCCATCAGGGAGCGGTGGCCGAGGGCGCGCGGCCCGTACTCGCTGCGGCCCTGGAACCAGGCGACCACCCCGTCCCGGGCGAGTTCCCCGGCGACCGTCTCGGCGATGTCGTCGGGCTCCTCGTAGGGGACGGCGGCCGTCTCCAGCCAGGCGCGTAGCTCGTCGTCGCGCCAGCCGCGGCCGAGGTCGGCGCCGGGCATCGGCTCGGGCACCGCGTCCTGCGCGGCGAGGTGCAGGGCGCCGCCGAGGGCGGTGCCGGCGTCACCGGCGGCGGGCTGCACCCAGACGTGCCGGTAGGGGCCGCTGCGGGCGATCCGCGTGTTGGCGACGCAGTTCAGGGCGACGCCGCCCGCCATGGTGAGGGAGTCGCCGCCGGCCTCGCGGTGCAGCCAGTGGACGAGGTCGAGGAGGGTCTCCTCCAGCACCGCCTGGGCGCTGGCGGCGAGGTCGGCGTGGACCTGGGTCCACTCCTGGTCCCCGGGGCGGGCGGGGGCGAGGGCCGCCCAGTCGACGCCGTGGGCGCGGAAGCCGCCGTCGCCGGTGGCGTGGACGTGCTCGCGCAGCCGCTCGGCGAAGCGGGGCTTGCCGTAGGAGGCGAGGGCCATCACCTTGAACTCGTCGCTGCTGCGCAGGAAGCCGAGGTGCTCGGTCAGTTCCTCGTAGACCAGGCCGAGGGAGTGCGGCAGCAGCTGGGTGGCGAGGGTGTCGAGCTTGCCGTCGCGGTAGCGGCCGGCCAGGTGGGAGGCGCACTCGCCGCGCCCGTCCAGGACGAGGACGTCGTTGTCGGCGTGGGGTGAGGCGGGTCCGGCGGAGGCGGCGTGCGCCACATGGTGCGGGACGAAGACGACCTGGTCGGGGTCGAGACCGGGCAGCGCCTCGGCGAGGAACTGCGGGGCGCGGCGCGCGTACTCCAGGCGGAGCGGGTCCCAGGGGTCGTCCAGGCCCAGGTCGCGGGCGGGACGGGCGAGCCGGGGGTCGAAGGAGTAGGCGACGGCGTCCAGTTCCCCGGGGCGGACGCCCGCGTGCTCCAGGCACCAGCGGGCCGACAGTTGCGGGACCTCCCAGGCGGAGAACGGCACCGGCCGCTTGCCGTGCTTGCGGCGGCTGAACCGCTCCTCCTCGGCCGCCGCTACCGTCCTGCCGTCGACGACGAGGGCGGCGGCGGGATCGTGGAACAGGGCGTTGATACCGAGGATGCGCATGGGCTGTGCTCCGTCCTGTGTGCTTCCGGCTCGGCGGGTGCCGCGGGACAGCTGTCTCAAACACTTGGAAACAGCTCAATTCCGGAAAGAGAGGGCAAAAGCACCCTCTGTAGCCCCTCGCCCCAGGGGCTCAGGCCGCGACGGCGTGCGCGAACCAGCCGATCGTGTGTTCGAGCCCGGTGGTCCAGTCGGTGCGCGGGCGCCAGCCCAGCCGTTCGCGGGCCAGGGTGGTGTCGGGGCGGCGCCGGCCGGGGTCGTCCACGGGGCGTTCCACGAAGCGGACGCGGGAGCCGGAGCCGGTGAGGTCGATGATCCGCCGGGCCAGTTCCAGCATGGTGATCTCGTCACCGCCGCCGATGTTCATCGGCCCGGTCTCGCGGGACGCGGCGAGGGCGAGGACGCCCTCCACGGTGTCGTCGACGTAGGTCAGGCAGCGGGTCTGGCCACCGTCGCCGGCGACGGTGAGCGGTACGCCGTCCAGGGCCTGGGCGATGAAGGTGGGCACGGCGCGGCCGTCACCGGTGCGCATCCGGGGGCCGTAGGTGTTGAAGATGCGGACGATGGCGGTGTCGGTGCCGTGCACCTGGCGGTGGGCGGTGGTCAGCGCCTCGGCGAACCGCTTGGACTCGTCGTAGACGCTGCGCGGGCCGACCGGGTTGACGTTGCCCCAGTAGCTCTCGCGCTGCGGGTGCTCCAGCGGGTCGCCGTAGACCTCGGAGGTGGAGGCGAGCAGGAAGCGGGCGCCGTCGGCGTGCGCCCGCTCCAGGGCGTTGCGGGTGCCGGTGGAGCCCACGTCGAGGGTCTCCAGGGGCAGCCGGAGGTAGTCGGCCGGGGAGGCCGGGCAGGCGAAGTGCAGGACCAGGTCGAACCGGCCGGGCAGGCCGCGCAGTGCGGCGGGGTCGGTGGCGTCGGCGTGGACGAACCGGAAGCCGGGCTCCCGCTCCAGGGCGACCACGTTGCCGCGGGCGCCGGTGGCCAGGTTGTCCAGGCAGACGACCTCGGTGCCGGCGTCGAGCAGCCGGCCGCACAGGTGGGATCCCACGAATCCGGCGCCGCCGGTGACCAGCGCCCGGCGCCAGTTCCGGCCGCCGCTGAGGCTCTCGCTCACGGGGCTCTCCTCACTCTCGCGTTCACGTGCGTGTCGGCGAGTAACCGGCGTCGGCTCCCCGTACCCCGAACTGGAGTTCGCGCGTGTGCGCGGGGCGGCTACCGCGCCGGAGGGCGCGCCCGGCCGGTGCGGCGAGCCGCGCCGGGGGTGTTCCCTACGATCGTGAGGTGGCCACCTTCTCGATCGAACGCACGGCGCCGCTGCCGCCGGCCGAAGCCTGGCGCCGGCTCACCACGTGGCAGCGGCACGGGGACGTGGTGCCGCTCACCCGGGTCACCGTCCTCACGCCCCCGCCCACCGGTGTCGGCACCCGCTTCGTCGCCCGCACGGGCCTCGGACCGCTCGCCTTCGACGACCCGATGGAGGTGACCGTCTGGGAGCCGCCCGGGGAGGACGGCGCGCCGGGCCGGTGCCGGCTGGAGAAGCGGGGCCGGCTGGTGCGCGGCTGGGCGGAGATCGAGGTGGGCCCCGGCCCCGGTGGACGCGCCCGCGTGCGCTGGCGCGAGGAACTGACCGTCCGCCCCCTGCCGTCCGCGCTCGGCGGCCCGCTGGAACGCTCCGGCCGGTACGTCTTCGGGCGGGCCGTCAACCAGCTCCTCAGACGCCCCTGACCCGCTCCGGCACGGCTCGTCGGCACCGTCCGGCGCGTGGTAGCTTCTGCGTACGGGGCTGTATACGAGCTGTATGCGACGTGGATGCTGGGGGCCAGGGTGACGTCCGGACGGGAGAAGGCGTACGCCTACCTGAAGGAGACCGTGCTGACGGACCCCGCGATGCAGGGCGAGTTCCTCTCCGAGCAGGACCTCGCCGACCGCATCGGCGTCTCCCGCACCCCGATCCGCGAGGCGCTGCTGCTGCTCGCCGCGGAGGACCTCGTCCAGCTCGTGCCGAAGCGCGGGGCGCGGGTGGCGCCGCTGTCCGGCCGGGAGATCACCGAGCTGATGGAGCTGCGCGGCATCGTCGAGCGGTACGCCGCCGAGCGCGTGATCGCCACGGGCAGCTGTCCGCTGGCGGACCTGCGCGCCCTGCTGGAGCGCCAGCGTGCCCTGACCGGTCCGGCGCAGGCCCGCGAATTCATCGCCGTGGACCAGCAGTTCCACATGACCCTGGTGGCAGCGGCGGGCAACGGCCTCCTCGACCGCCATTACGAGGGGCTGCGCAGCCGCCAGGTCCGGGCGGGCCAGGTCGCCCTCTACAACGCCCGCAACCGCCAGGACGCGGTGCTGCACGAACACGGCGCGATCCTGGACGCGCTGGCCGCCGGCGACCAGGAAGCGGCCCGCACGGCGATCGACGGCCACCTGGAGTCGACGCTGCGGGTGCTGCTGGCCGGGTGACGGTCGGCGAGCGGGGGGCATGACGGACGCCGGCTGGGACGACTGCACCGAGTACCACGAGGCGGTACGGCGGGCCGAGCGGGTGACCCGGTTCGGCCGGGCGGCGATCACCGGCACCGTGGGTGCGCTCGGCTGCGCACTGCTCGCGCTGCTCGCGGTGGCCGTGCCCTGCGCGGTCGCGTTCATCTGGGTCGTGACGGCGCTCAACCGCTGAGGGGCCGTGGACCGGCGACGGCGCCACCGTGGCGTGTCGCGCGGTTCCCCGCGCCCCTCAGGCCGCGCCCCGCACCCTGCGACGGCTCACAGCCGCCGGTTCGCCAGCACCGAGATCTTCTCCCGGACCGCCGGCACCTCCTGCGGGTCCAGGTCGGCCAGGACCAGCTCGGGCCCCGCGCCCGCCGCCCGCCGTACCGTGCCGTCGGGGCCCGCGACCAGGCTGTACCCGATGCCGGTGGGCGCCTTCGGCGGGACCGGCGTGCCGCTCGCCTCCGGGTCGGCCTGGTCGACGGCCGCGACGAACAGCGTGGCGTCCAGCGCGCGGGCCCGCACCAGCAGCTCCCACTGCTCCCGCTTGCCCGGTCCCGCCCCCCACGACGCGGCCAGCAGCGTCGCCACGGCGCCCGCGTCGGCGTGGGCCCGGAAGAGTTCCGGGAAGCGGACGTCGTAGCAGGTGGCGAGTCCGAACCGGACGCCGTCGACGTCGATGGTGACGACCCGTGAGCCGGGCGCCACCGTGTCCGACTCGGCGAAGCCGAACGCGTCGTACAGGTGGATCTTGTCGTAGGACGCCTCGACGCCGGGCCCGGTCGCCAGGAGCGTGTTGGTGACCCGGCCGTCCGCCGCCGGGGTGAACAGGCCCGCGACCACGACGACGCCCGCGTCCCGGGCGATCGCGCGCAGGCCCTCGGCCCAGGGGCCGTCCAGCGGTTCGGCGACCGGCTTCAGCGAGGTGCCGAAGCAGACCATGGACGCCTCGGGGAAGAGCACCAGCCGGGCGCCGGCCGCCGCGGCCCGCCGGGTCTCCTCCTCGATCAGCTCCAGGTTCCGCGCCGGATCGGTGCCGGTGGTGAGCTGGCTCAGTGCGATGCGCATGGGTGCGGGTCCCTTCGTCGGGGTCGTCGGTGGTCGTCGCCGGTGGTACGGCCGTACGGCTTCACTGTGCGGCCGGGGCGTGGTCCGTGTGCTCGCGGGCCTGCTCCACCAGCAGGGCGTCCTCGGTCTCGGCGCGGTCGGCGTCCCGTCCCAGCGCCAGGCCCACCACCGTGACCACGGCCGTCAGCGCGATGTACAGCGCCAGCGGCACCCAGCTGCCGTAGGCGCCGAGCAGCGCGGTGAACAGCAGCGGCGCCACCGCGCCGCCGATCACCCCGGCCAGCGTGTACGCCAGGGAGGAACCGGTGTAGCGCAGGCGCGGCGAGAACTGCTCGGCGATGAAGGCCGCCTGGGGACCGTACATCAGGGAGTGCAGGACGAGGGCGACCACGACACCGAGGGCCAGCAGCGGCCAGGAGCCGCCGCCCACCATCGGGAAGAAGACGAACGGCCAGACACCCGCGCCGATCGCCGACACCCCGTAGACCAGCCGCCGGTTGACGCGGTCGGTGAGGGCGCCGGCCAGCGGGATGAGGCCGATCTGCAGGGCCGAGCCGATCAGTACGGCGGCGAGCGCGGAGCCGCGGGACATGTCCAGTTCGTCGGTGGCGTAGGTGAGCACGAAGACGGTGAACATGGCGTACAGCACGTCGGGGGCGATCCGGCTGAGGATCGCGGCGGCCAGCGCCCGGGGCTGGGTGGTGAACACCTCGCGCACCGGCGCCTGCGGCCGGTCCTGCTCGGCCTCCATCGCCTTGAAGACCGGCGTCTCCTCCAGCCTGGCCCGGATCCACAGCCCGAAGCCGACCAGCGCCGCGGAGACCAGGAAGGCCACCCGCCAGCCCCAGGTGGTGAACTGGTCCTCGCTCAGCAGCGCGCCGAGCGCGGCCAGCACGCCGTTGGCGAGCAGGTTGCCCGCGGGCGGGCCGATCTGCGCGGCGGAGGCGTAGAAGCCGCGCCGCTTCGGGTCGCCGAACTCGCTGGACAGCAGCACCGCGCCGCCCCACTCGCCGCCCACGCCGACGCCCTGCGCGAACCGCAGCAGGACCAGGGCGACGGGCGCGGCGACACCGATCGTCGAGTAGGCGGGCAGCACACCGATCAGGAAGGTCGCGAAGCCGATCAGCACCAGCGTGGCGATCAGCACCTTCTTGCGGCCGATGACGTCACCGAGGCGGCCGAAGACGATCCCGCCGAGCGGCCGGGAGACATAGCCCACGGCGTACGTGGAGAACGCCAGCAGGGTGCCGGTCAGCGGGTCCTCGGAGGGGAAGAAGAGGTCGCCGAAGACCAGCGCCGCCGCGGCGGAGTACACGGCGAAGTCGTACCACTCCAGGGCGGTGCCGGTGAGGCTGGCGAAGAAGGCGCGGCGGATGCCGGAGCTGTCCGGCCGGGTGTCGTGCATGCGTCCTGTCCTTGCTTCGGATGGCGTCGGAGGTGCGTGGACCTTCCGGCATACTTCTTGTATACAGGTCGTATGCGCAAGCCCCTAGCGGGAAGTTAACCCACTCGAAACTACGTCTGGAGACCCCCATGGCCGTGCTGACCTTCGAGCTGCCCGACGGCACCACCCGTGACGTGGACGTCCGGCTGGTGCTCAACGCCGGGTACGCCGGGCGCAGCCAGGACGACGTCGCCGCGCACGTCGCCGAGCTGGCGGAGCTGGGCGTGCCCGCGCCCTCCGTCACCCCCGCCCTCTACCCCGTATCGCCCTATCTCGCGCAGCAGACCTCCGTGGTGGCCGCGCAGCACGGCCGCACCTCCGGGGAGGCGGAGTGGGCGCTGGTGGTGGCGGACGGCGGGGAGCTGCTGCTGACGGCCGCCTGCGACCACACCGACCGGGAGCTGGAGGTCCACGGGGTGGCGTGGAGCAAGAACGCGGGCCCGGACGTGCTGGCCCGGCGGGCGTGGCGGCTCGCGGACGTGGCGGAGCGGCTCGACGCGCTGACGCTGCGGGCGTGGGTCGGGCACGGCGGGACCGAGACGCTGATCCAGGACGGCACGCTGGCCGAGCTGCTGACCCCCGCCTACTGGGCGGGGGTGCTGCGCGAGCGGGGCGAGCTGGTGCCGGGCACCGTGCTGATCTCGGGGACCATCCCGATGGCGGCCGAGGTGGACCAGTTCGCCGACGCCTGGCGGGTGGAGCTGGGCGACCCGGCGACGGGGGACGTGATCGCGCTGGCCTACGACGTGGTGCCGATGCCGGCGCCCATCGGCTGAGTCCGGCCGGCGGCCGGCGCCTCGTGGTGGATCGGGGTGTGCGCGCCGGTCAGGGGGACGCCGGTGCCGCCGCGCCGGGCGGCGACGATCTCGGCGGCGATGGACAGGGCCGTCTCCTCGGGGGTGCGGGCGCCGAGGTCCAGGCCGATGGGCGACCTGAGGCGGGCCAGCTCCCGGTCGGTGACGCCGGCCGCGCGCAGCCGCGCTTCGCGGTCCAGGTGGGTGCGGCGGGAGCCCATCGCGCCGACGTACGCCACCGGCAGCCGCAGCGCCCGCTCCAGGAGCGGTACGTCGAACTTGGCGTCGTGGGTGAGGACGCACAGGACGGTACGGCCGTCGACGGCGGTGCGCTCCAGGTACTCGTGCGGCCAGGCGACGACGACCTCCTCGGCGTCGGGGAAGCGGGCCTCGGTGGCGAAGACGGGCCGGGCGTCGCAGACCGTGACCCGGTAGCCGAGGAACGTCCCCGCGCGGACCAGGGCGGCGGCGAAGTCGATGGCGCCGAAGACGATCATCCGCGGGGGCGGCACCGAGGACTCCACCAGCACGGTGAGCGGTTCCCCGCAGCGCGAGCCCGCCGCGCCGATCTCCAGGGTGCCGGTGCGTCCGGCGTCCAGGAAGGCGCCCGCCTCGGCGGTGACGGCGCGGTCCAGCGCGGGGTGGACGCCGAGGGTGCCCCGCCGGGAGCCGTCGGGGCGGACGGCGACCGCCCGGCCGACCAGCTCCGCCGGACCGGCGACGATCCGGGCCAGTGCCGTCGCCTCCCGGTGGACGGCGGCGGCGAGCGCGGCGGCCAGCACCGGGCGGACGGGGTCCCCCTCCCGGACCGGCGTGATCAGGATGTCGATGACGCCGCCGCAGGTCAGCCCGACCGCGAAGGCGTCCGCGTCGCTGTAGCCGAAGCGCTCGACGCGGCTCTCGCCGTCCCGCAGGGCCTGGGCGCACAGCTCGTAGACGGCGCCCTCCACGCAGCCCCCGGAGACCGACCCGACCGCCGTCCCCCCGGCGTCCACCGCGAGGGCGGCGCCGGGCAGGCGGGGCGCGCTGCCGCCGACGGCCACCACGGTGGCGACGGCGAAGTCACGGCCCTGCCCGACCCACCGGTGCAGTTCCGCGGCGATGTCCAGCATCTGTCGGTCTCCTCGGGGATGGGGGGCGGTGGTACGGGTTCCCAGGCGGGGGCTAGCGCACGCCCAGCCGGCCCTCGATCGGGCCGAGGGCGAAGTACACGAGGAAGACACCGGTCAGCACCCACATGAAGGCCCCGACCTCCCGTGCCCTGCCCTGTGCGGCCTTGATCGCGGTGTACGCGACGACCCCGGCGGCGACCCCGGTGGTGATGGTGTAGGTGAACGGCATCAGCACCACGGTCAGGAAGACCGGTACCGCGGTCGCCCGGTCCGCCCAGTCCACGTGCCGGGCGTTCGTCAGCATCATGGCGCCGATGACCACGAGCGCCGCCGACGCCACCTCCGGCGGCACGATCGCGGTGAGCGGGGTGAAGAACAGGCAGGCCGCGAAGAGGCCGCCGGTGACCACGGAGGCGAGGCCGGTACGGGCGCCCTCCCCCACGCCGGTGGCGGACTCGATGAAGACGGTCTGGCCGCCGCCGCCCGCGACCCCGCCGATCGCGCCCCCGGCGCCGTCGATGAACAGCGCCTTGGACAGGCCTGGCATCCGGCCCCGGTCGTCGGCGAGCCCCGCCTCGGTGCCGACACCGATGACGGTGGCCATCGCGTCGAAGAACCCGGCGAGCACCAGGGTGAAGACGATCAGGCCGACGGTCATCGCCCCGACCTCGCCCCAGCCGCCGAACTCGACGTGCCCGAAGAGCGAGAAGTCCGGCATGGAGACCGCGCCGCCGCGCAGCTCGGGGGCGCCGTTGGCCCACTGCCCCGGGTCGATCACCCCGGTGGCGTTGAGCACGGCGGCGACGGCCGTGCCGCCGACGATGCCGATGAGGATGGCGCCGGGCACGTTCCGCGCCTGGAGCATGAAGATCAGCAGCAGGGTGGCGCAGAACAGCAGCACCGGCCAGCCGGCGAGTTCGCCCGCCGGGCCGAGCGTGAGCGGGGTGGCCTCGCCCTGGTGGACGAAGCCGGACTTGTACAGGCCGATGAGGGCGATGAACAGGCCGATGCCCATGGTGATGCCGTGCTTGAGCGGCAGCGGGATCGCGTTCATGATCATCTCGCGCAGGCCGGTGACGACGAGCAGCATGATGACCGAGCCGTAGAGCACGCACATGCCCATCGCCTGCGGCCAGGTCATCTCCGGGGCGACCTGCGAGGCGAGGACGCCGGAGACGGACAGGCCGGCGGCGAGCGCCAGCGGGACCTTGCCGACGAAGCCCATCAGCAGGGTGGTGAGGGCCGCGGCGAACGCGGTCGCGGTGATCAGGGCGCGGGCGGCCAGGGTGTCCCCGGCGGCGTCCTCGCCGGACAGGATCAGGGGGTTGAGCAGCAGGATGTACGCCATCGCCATGAAGGTGGTGACGCCGCCGCGCACCTCGCGCGCGACGGTCGATCCCCGCCGGGATATGTGGAAGTAGCGGTCGAGCCACGACCGGCCGGCCGGGACGCGGGAACCCGCGCCCGCGTCCTCGGCGGTGGTCGTGGGCTCCGCTGACTGCTGGGTCATGGTGCCGTCTCCCAAGGTTCACAGGGGCACCCGGGCCCTTGCGGGCACGGGATTCGGGAGGTGCCGCGGTCGGGGGACGGCCCGGTGACTGCACCTGGGGGTGGCCGGCGCCGGGGCCGCCGTGGAGGCGGTCGCCCGGCGCCGGGACGGGTCACAGGCCGGTGAGGTGTTCCGGCCGGACCGGTGTGCGGTCGAGCGCCAGGCCCGTCGCGTCCCGGATGGCCGCGAGGACCGCCGGGGTGGACGACAGGGTGGGTGCCTCGCCGATGCCGCGCAGCCCGTAGGGGGCGTGCTCGTCGGCGAGTTCGAGCACGTCGACGGGGATGGTCGGCGTGTCGAGGATGGTGGGGATCAGGTAGTCCGTGAAGGACGGGTTCCTGACCTTCGCGGTCGTGGGGTCGACGACGATCTCCTCCATCACGGCGATGCCGAGCCCCTGGGTGGTGCCGCCCTGGATCTGGCCGACGACGGAGAGCGGGTTCAGCGCCTTGCCGACGTCCTGGGCGCAGGCCAGTTCGACCACCTTGACCAGGCCGAGTTCGGTGTCGACCTCGACGACGGCACGGTGCGCGGCGAAGGAGTACTGGACATGGCCGTGGCCCTGCCCGGTGCGCAGGTCGAAGGGCTCGGTCGGCCGGTGCCGCCACTCCTCCTCGACCTCGACGGCCTCGCCCTCCAGGACGTCCGCCAGGTCGGCCAGTGTCTCGCCGCCGTCGGTGACGACCTTGCCGCCTTCGAGGAGCAGTTCGGCGGTGGCCCAGGCGGGGTGGTACGAGCCGAACTTGCGGCGCCCGATCTCCAGCACCTTCTCCCGGACCAGCTCGCAGGCGTTCTTGACCGCGCCGCCGGTGACGTACGTCTGCCGGGACGCGGAGGTCGAACCGGCGCTGCCCACCCGGGTGTCCGCCGGGTGGATCGTCACCTGGGTGACGCCCAGCTCGGTGCGGGCGATCTGCGCGTGCACGGTGACGCCGCCCTGGCCGACCTCGGCCATCGCGGTGTGCACGGTGGCGACGGGCTCGCCGCCGACGACCTCCATGCGCACCCGCGCGGTGGAGTAGTCGTCGAAGCCCTCGGAGAAGCCGACGTTCTTGATGCCGACCGCGTACCCGACGCCCCGGACGACGCCCTCCCCGTGGGTGGTGTTGGACAGGCCGCCCGGCAGCTGCCGTACGTCGGCGCCCTCGCTGGACTCCCACTGGCGTTCCGGCGGCATCGGCATCGCCTTGACCCGGCGCAGGAGTTCGGCGACCGGCGCGGGCGAGTCGACGGGCTGCCCGGTGGGCAGCAGGGTGCCCTGCTCCATGGCGTTGCGCTGCCGGAACTCCACCGGGTCGAGGCCGAGTTCCCTCGCCACCTTGTCCATCTGCGCCTCGTAGGCGAAGCACGCCTGGACGGCGCCGAAGCCGCGCATGGCGCCGCAGGGCGGGTTGTTGGTGTAGAGGGCGATCGCCTCGATGTCGACGTCGTCGACGGCGTACGGCCCGACGCCGAGGGAGGAGGCGTTGCCGACGACCGCCGGGGAGGCGGAGGCGTACGCGCCGCCGTCCAGGACGATCCGGGCCTTGACGTGGGTCAGCTTGCCGTCGCGGGTGGCGCCGTGCTCGTAGGTGAGCTTGGCGGGGTGGCGGTGGACGTGGCCGAAGAAGGACTCGAACCGGTTGTAGACGATCTTGACGGGTTTGCCGGTGCGCAGCGCGAGCAGGCAGGCGTGGATCTGCATCGACAGGTCCTCGCGCCCGCCGAAGGCGCCGCCGACGCCGGCCAGGGTCATCCGCACCTTGTCCTCGGGCAGGCCGAGCACGGGCGCGATCTGGCGCAGGTCGGAGTGGAGCCACTGGGTGGCGATGTAGAGGTGGACGCCGCCGTCCTCCTCGGGTACGGCGAGCCCGGACTCGGGGCCGAGGAACGCCTGGTCCTGCATGCCGAAGGTGTACTCGCCGGTCACGATCACGTCGGCGCGCTCGCGGGCCGCGGCCACGTCGCCGCGCACGATGGGCTGGCGGTGGACGATGTTGGGGTGCGGGACGTGGCCGATGTGGTGGTCGGTGCGGTTCTCGTGGAGCAGGACCGCGTCGGGGGCGGTGGCGGACGTCTCGTCGGTGACGACGGGCAGCTCCCGGTACTCCACCTTGATCTTGGCGGCGGCGCGGCGGGCGGTCTCCGGGTGGTCGGCGGCGACGATGGCGACGGGTTCGCCGTGGTGGCGGACCCTGCCGTGGGCGAGGACGGGGGTGTCCTGGATCTCCAGGCCGTAGTGGCGCACGTCGGTCGGCAGGTCGTCGTAGGTGAGGACGGCGTACACGCCGGGCAGGGCGAGGGCCTCGCCGGTGTCGATGGAGACGATCTCCGCGTGCGCGACCGTGGAGCGCAGGATCTGCCCCCAGAGCATGTCCTCGTGCCACAGGTCGGAGGAGTACGCGAACTCGCCGGTGACCTTGAGGGTGCCGTCCGGGCGGAGCGTGGACTCGCCGATGCCGCCCTGGGTCCGGGAGCCCTGGGTGATCTTCGTGGGGACGCCGGTGGGATACGCCATGTCAGACCCCCTCGGTGCGGCGCGCGGCGGCGAGCCGGACCGCGTCCATGATCTTCTCGTAGCCGGTGCAGCGGCACAGGTTGCCCGAGAGCGCCTCGCGGATGTCGGCGTCGCTCGGGCTGGGGTTGCGCTCCAGCATCTCGTCGGCGGCGACCAGCAGGCCGGGCGTGCAGAAGCCGCACTGGACGGCGCCGGCGTCGATGAACGCCTGTTGGATGGGGGCGAGTTCCTCGTCGTCCGCGAGGCCCTCTACGGTGACGACCTCGCGGCCCTCGGCCTGCCCGGCGGCCACCAGGCAGGAGCAGACCGGCACGCCGTCCAGGCGGACCGTGCAGGAACCGCACTCGCCCTGCTCGCAGGCGTTCTTGGAGCCGGGCAGGCCGAGCCGCTCGCGCAGCACGTAGAGGAGGGACTCGCCCTCCCAGACGTCGTCGGCCTCCTGCGGGCGTCCGTTGACGGTGAGGTTGACGCGCATCAGGCGGCTTTCCCTTCTCCTGCGGCGGTGCGGTACGACTCCCAGGTCCAGGTCAGCGTCCGGCGGGCCAGCACGCCGATCGCGTGGCGGCGGTAGCCGGCGGTGCCCCGGACGTCGTCGATCGGGTTGCAGGCGGCCGAGCAGAGCCGCGCGAACTCCTGGGCGACGGACGGGGTGACGACCTTCCCGTTGTCCCAGAAGCCGCCCTCCTCCAGGGCCGCGGCGAGGAACTCCTCGGCCGTGCGCGCCCGGACCGGGGTGGGCGCCGCCGAGCCGATGCCGGTGCGCACCGTCCGGGTCGCCGGGTGCAGCGCCAGCCCGAACGCGCAGACCGCGATCACCATGGCGTTGCGCGTGCCGACCTTGGCGAACTGCTGCGGCCCGTCCGCCTTCGACACGTGCACGGCGCGGATCAGCTCGTCGGGGGCGAGCGCGTTGCGCTTCACGCCGGTGTAGAAGTCGTCGATCGGGATCATGCGGGTGCCGCGCAGGGAGACCGCCTCGACCTCCGCGCCGGCGGCGAGCAGCGCCGGGTGGGCGTCGCCGGCCGGGGAGGCGGTGCCGAGATTGCCGCCGACGCCGCCGCGGTTGCGGATCTGCGGGGAGGCGACCGTGTGGGCGGCGAGGGCGAGGCCCGGCAGCTCGGTCCGCAGGTGCTCCATGATCCGCGTGTAGGGGACGGAGGCGCCGAGCCGCACGCTCTCCTCGCCCACCTCCCAGTCGGTCAGCTCGGGGATTCGGTTGAGGTCCATCAGGTACTCGGGCCGGCGGTGGTCGAAGTTGATCTCGACCATCACGTCGGTGCCACCCGCGATCGGTACGGCGCTGGGGTGCTCGGCCTTCGCGGCGAGCGCCTCCTCCCAGCTGGCGGGGCGAAGGAAGTCCATGAACGGCTCTCT